>NC_023036.2:2710633-4065950 GCF_000317305.3 Mycolicibacterium neoaurum VKM Ac-1815D
ACGGACACCACGACCGCGCCGGCACCGACGGCGTGCTCACGCGCGGTGCCGTCATAGGTGTCCAGATCGCCGACAACCCAGCCACCACCGTGCAGGAACAGCATTACCGGCGGGCAGGAGTCCTGCGTCGGCGGCCAGTACACCCGCACCGGGACGTCGGCGATGGTGCGGTCCTCGGTGCGCAGCTCGGGGTGCACCTCCCGGCGTGGCAGTGCGCGGAAACGCTCGCGGGCCGCCTCGGGGCCTCCGTCCATGGTCAATTGGAACGGCACCGCTTCCAGTACCTTCTCCAGGATGGGGTCCAAGGCGGGTCTGTCGGTACCGGTTTCAGGCATGGCAACACCGTACGCAGCGCGACGGACCCGTCTGCTGTGGGCTCTCGCGGTGGCGGTGGGCGCCGGTTACGGCATCTTCCTGATCACCGTCGCGCTGCGGATGCCCGCCGGTGCCGAGCTCACCGGGCAGTTCGCCCTGCAACCGGCGGTCAAGGCGGCCGCCGCGGTGCTGCTGGCGCTGGCGGCGTGGACGCACCCGGTGACCAGGGAGCGGCGCTGGTTGGTCGCGGCGTTGGTCGGTTCGGCCGCCGGGGACTACCTGTTGGCCATGCCTTGGTGGGAACCGTCCTTCGTGCTGGGATTGGCCTCGTTCCTCATCGCGCACCTGTGCTTCCTGGCCGCGCTGATCCCACTGGTGGCCCGGCAACGGACCCGGTTGGTCGCGGCCGGCCTGGTCGTGCTGGCCTGTCTGGCGCTGCTGGTGTGGTTCTGGCCGGCCCTGCTCGAACAGGGCATGGCGTTGCCGGTCACGGTGTACATCGGCGTGCTCGGCGCGATGGTCTGCGCGGCGCTGTTGGCCCGGCTGCCCACGCCATGGACCGCGCTCGGCGCGCTGTGTTTCGCGGTATCGGACTCGATGATCGGCATCAGCAAGTTCGTCCTCGGCGACGAGCGGCTGGCGGTGCCGATCTGGTGGGCCTATGCGGCATCGCTGTTCCTGATCACCGCCGGATTCTTCTTCGGTCGGGCACGCGGGACACGTGACTAGTGGGCGTGCGGTGACCCCGACGACCCGACACCCCGCCGAGCACGAACCGATCGCGCGGGTACTCCCGATGCTGTCGGTTCCACACCTGGACCGGGACTTCGACTATCTGGTGTCGGCCGAGCAGTCCGATGATGCCCAGCCGGGGGTCCGGGTGCGGGTGCGTTTCCATGGTCGCCTGGTCGACGCTTTCGTCCTCGAACGGCGTTCAGACACCGACCATGCCGGCAAGTTGGGCTGGCTGGACCGGGTCATCTCACCCGAGCCGGTGTTGACGCCCGATATCCGCCGCCTGGTCGACGCGGTGGCCGCACGCTATGCCGGGACCCGCCCCGACGTGTTGCGCCTTGCGGTGCCACCACGGCATGCCCGGGCCGAGAAACCCGCGCCGCCATCGGAGCAGGCCGATCTCGCGCCTGTCGAGAGCTCCGCGTGGAGCGCGTACGGCCGCGGCGAGCAGTTCGTCGCCGCCTTGGGCGACGGCCGGGCCGCGCGCGCGGTGTGGCAGGCGCTGCCAGGGGAGAACTGGGCCGACCGGCTCGCCGAGATCGGCGCGGTGACCGTGCGGGCCGGTCGCGGCGCACTGATCATCGTGCCCGACCAGCGTGACGTCGATGCCGTGCACCGCGCCGCGGCGGCCCTCGTCGGTGACCAGGCGGTGGCGCTGTCGGCCGGGCTGGGGCCTGCGCAGCGCTACCGCCGCTGGCTTTCGGTGCTGCGCGGGCAGTCCCGGTTGGTGATCGGCACCCGCAGCGCGGTGTTCGCACCCGTCGCCGAGCTGAGCCTGATCGCCGTCTGGGACGACGGCGACGACTCGCTGTCCGAGCCGCGCGCACCGTATCCGCACGCGCGCGATGTCGCGATGCTGCGGGCCCACCAATTGCGTTGTGCGGCAGTTATCGGCGGCTATGCCCGCACCGCCGAGGCGCACGCGCTGGTGCGCAGTCGATGGGCCCACGACCTGGTGGCCACCCGGGCGGTGGTGCGCCAGTACGCGCCGCGGGTGGTCGCGCTGGACGACAACGCCTTCGATCACGCCCGCGATCCGGCCGCCCATACCGCCCGGCTGCCGTCGATGGCGTTACGGACGGCACGCACGGCCCTGGAAGCCGGGCACCCGGTGCTGGTGCAGGTGCCCAGGCGCGGTTACATCCCGGCGCTGGCGTGTGCGAAGTGCCGGACCGTGGCACGCTGCCGGCACTGCACGGGCCCGCTGCAGCTCACCGGGCGCGACGCCCATGGCGCGGTGTGTCGCTGGTGTGCCCGCACCGATCTGATGCTGCGCTGCGCCAACTGCGGTTCCGACGCCGTGCGGGCCGTCGTGGTGGGTGCGCGGCGCACCGCCGAGGAACTCGGTCGCGCGCTGCCGGGTGCCAGCGTCATCACCTCCGGGGGAGATTCGGTGATCTCGACGGTGCCCGCCAGGCCGGCCGTCGTGGTGTCGACCCCCGGTGCGGAACCGGTGGCCGAGGGTGGGTACGGCGCGGCGCTGTTGCTGGACGGCTGGGCCCTGCTGGGCCGCCAGGACCTACGGGCCGCCGAGGACACCCTGCGCCGCTGGATGGCGGCCTCGGCGCTGGTCCGCAGCCGCACCGACGGTGGCACGGTGGCCGTCATCGCCGAGTCGGCGATCCCGACCGTGCAATCTTTGATCCGCTGGGATCCGCTGGGCCATGCCGAATCCGAACTGGCTGCCCGCGACGAGGTCGCGCTGCCGCCCGCGGTGCACCTCGCGGTGCTCGACGGGGTGCCCGAGGCGGTGCACGCCCTGCTCGATGCCGCTCGGTTGCCCGACGATGCGGAGCCACTGGGGCCGGTGGACCTGCCGCCGGGGGCCCGCCGGCCGCCGGGCCTTGCGGTGGACAGCCCGGTGGCGCGCATGCTGGTGCGGGTGCCGCGATCCGGCGGGCTTGACCTGGCCGCGGCGCTGCGGCGGGCGGTGAATTCGCTGAGCTTGCGCCACGATCACGAGCCGGTTCGCGTCCAAATCGACCCGTTGCACATAGGCTAGCCACGACGTCGGCGGGAGGTGCGTGATGGGACGGCTGTTCAAGATGCTGATCCCGTTGCTGCTCATCGCGTTTGGCGTGCTCTGGCCGGTGGTGTTCAGTGCCGGGTTCGACGGCGCCGACGCTGACGAGGGCGGGGCAGGCGAGGATCCGGTGCGCATCACCGATTACCGCGCGCACTACACCGTCGCCGCCGATGGCGATCTGCACGCCGTCGAGACCATCACCGGGGACTTCCCGTCCGGCAGGCACGGCATCTTCCGCTACTGGGACATCACCAACCGCAACGATCCGAACGTGCGGCAGGTGCCCGATGTCGAATCGGTGCTCCTCGACGGTGACCCCGAGCCCTACCAGATGCTGTGGGAGGGCCGGGAACGGTTCCGGGTGGCCAAGATCGGCGACCCGGACTGGACCCTGGACCCCGGCAGCCACGTCTACGAGATCCGCTACTCGGTGCCCGGCGTGCTCGATCCGGTATCCTCGGGCGCCGGCCGGGAATTCCCGTCCGGGACAGGGCGCGACGAGTCCGAGACGGTGTTCTTCTGGAATGTGGTGGCTCCGGGCTGGAACAACCGCATCGACAACGCCGAGATCACCGTCACGCTGCCCGCACCGGTCACCGGCGCGCAGTGCGCGGTCGGTTACGGCCGTGGCCGGGCATGCACCGAACTGACCGCGCAGGGCCGGACCGTGACACTGTCGGCAAAGGACCTCGCGCCGCATACCCCGCTGACGGTGCGTGCCGGAGTGGACATGCCGACGCCGGCACGTGCCGAGGTGCCGTGGAACCACCACTGGGACCGGGTTCTCGGCCGATCGGTCACCCCGGTGGTCGTGCTGCTCGGGTTCTCGGCGCTCGCCGGGGCGGTCGCGCTGCTGTGGTTCCGCAGCACCGTCGAACCCGCGCCCGGCTTCGGGCTGCAGTACGCGCCACCGCCAGGACTGGGGCCGGTACAGGTCGAATACATCCGCACCGAATCGGTTCCCGAGCACGGCCTCACCGCGACGCTGCTCTACCTCGCCGAGCGCAAACTCGTCGAACTACGCCAGGTCGACAGCGACCAGTGGAACGTGACCGGTATCGCGAACCCGGAGGCCTGGGCCGCCGCCGACCAGGTCAGCTATCAGGTCGGCTCGGCGCTCGGGGTCATCGGCGTCGGGGCGGAGTTCCAGGCCAAGAAGTCGGCGAAGTCCGGTAAGAAACTCAGCACTGCCAAGGAACGGATGACCAAGACGGTGAAGGCGTGGGCCTTCGACCACGGCTTGCTGGTCAAACGGCGCAAGGAGCTCTGGCTGCGCACGGCCAATGCAGTCGCCGCCATCCTGATGGTCTGTGGATTCTGTCGGTGGGGATTCCCGACCACGTTGTGGGGGCTGCCGTTCGCGACCTTCTTTCTGTTCTCGGCCGCCTCCTGGGGTGACGGTATCGGCACCCGGCGGACCGAGGCCGGCCGCGTGTTGTGGTCGCAGGTCGGCGGCTTCCACCGACTGCTGTCCACGGACTCGGCCGAAAGCCGATTCGATTTCGCCGCCCGCAAGGATCTCTACACCGCCTACATCCCGTTCGCGGTGGCCGCGGGCACCGCGGCCCTGTGGGCGCAGAAGTACCAGGCGAGTACCGGTGTGGTTGCACCACAGCCGGATTGGTACAACTCGTCGTCATCGACGGGCAGCTCATCGAGTTTCAGCTCGGATGGACCGAGTTTCGACAGTTTCGAGTCAGCGTTGTCGTCGTCGATCAGCGCCTATACCGCATCGCAGTCGTCCTCCTCATCCGGCGGCAGCAGTAGCAGCAGCGGAGGCAGCAGTGGTGGCGGAGGCGGCGGTGGCGGCGGAGGAGGAGGGGGAGGCTCATGGTGAGGGCTGTGCTCGTTCTGGTGTTGCTGCTCGCCGTGGCGGTGCTGGTCGTCATCGTGGTCGGCTACAACAAGCTCAAATCTGCCGATCTGCGGGTGTCGGAGGCGCTCTCGGGTATCGACGTCGAACTGACCCGGCGGGCGTCGCTGATCCCCAGTCTGGTGCACACCGTCGGCACCTTCGCCGCCCACGAACAGGTCGTCCTCGACCGGGTTGCCCGGGCCGGCGCGGCGCTGGACGCCGCTGCCGGTGGAGCCTCGGTGACCCAACGCAGCGCGGCCGAGAGCCAGCTCGACAGCGCGGTCGGCCGGGTGCTCGCGCTCGGGCAGAGCTATCCGCAACTCGGCTCGTCGAACAATTTCCTGAACCTGCAGCAGAATCTGACCGATACCGAGAACAAGCTGGCCTTCGCGCGTCAGTACTACAACGATGCGGTGGCCGGAGTGAATCGACTGATCACCACCATGCCGTGGATGTTCGTCGCGCCGATCGCCGGGGTGAGCGAGCGCGAGTTCTATCAGACACCACGTCTTACCTAGACTGGCGCGGTGCGCCTTCTCTTTGCCGGTACCCCCGAACCCGCGTTGCCCTCGCTGCGCACACTCGTGGACTCCGAGAATCACGACGTGATCGCGGTGCTGACCCGACCGGATGCGGCGGCCGGACGCCGGGGCAAGCCCACGCCCTCTCCGGTGGCGCAGTTCGCCGCCGAGCGGGGTATCCCGGTGCTCAAGCCCGAGCGGCCCAACAGCGCCGAGTTCGTGGCCGAACTGGTCGAGCTGGCCCCCGATGCCTGCGCCGTGGTGGCCTACGGGGCGCTGCTGCGCGACGAACTCCTGGCCGTACCCACCCACGGTTGGGTGAACCTGCACTTCTCGTTGCTGCCCGCCTGGCGCGGTGCCGCACCGGTGCAGGCCGCGATCGCCGCCGGTGACACCGTCACCGGGGCGACCACCTTCCGCATCGAACGCGACCTTGACTCCGGACCCATCTTCGGGGTCGTCACCGAAACCGTTGCGCCCACCGATACCGCGGGTGATCTGCTTGCCCGACTGTCGGTTTCGGGCGCCGGATTGCTGGCGGCCACGATGGACGGTATTGCCGACGGCTCGCTGACTCCGGTGCGTCAGCCTGCCGAAGGGATCACCGTGGCCCCGAAGATCACCGTGGACGAGGCGCGGGTGCGCTGGGAGTTACCCGCCCATGTCGTCGACCGGCGTATTCGGGCCGTCACGCCGAATCCGGGGGCGTGGACCATGATCGGCGACGTACGGGTGAAGGTGGGACCCGTACGTGCCGACGAGGACAAGGAGCTCGCTGTGGGCGAGATCGAGGTGGGCAAGCGCGATGTGTGGATCGGCACCGGCTCGAATGCGGTGGTACTCAGCTGGATTCAGCCACCGGGTAAGAAGCCGATGAGCGCCGCGGATTGGGCGCGCGGGGCCCGGCCGGACGCATCGGTGCGTGCGCTGTGAGCCGCCCGGGACAGGGCAGGGGCGGGCGCCCGCCGCATCGCCAGGGCCAGCGTGGTCCGCAGCGCAAGGGCCCGCAACGCACTCCGCTGGACCCGGCCCGGCGGGCCGCCTTCGACACCCTGCGTGCGGTCACCGAACGGGATGCCTATGCCAACCTGACACTTCCGGCATTGCTGCGCGAGCGCGGGATCAGCGGTCGCGACGCCGCTTTCGCCACCGAGCTGACCTACGGCACCTGTCGGGTCCGTGGCCTGCTGGATGCGGTCATCGCCGCTGCCGCGGGCCGGGACGTGGACCGCATCGACCCGGTACTGCTGGATCTGCTTCGGCTGGGTGCCTATCAGCTGTTGCGTACCCGGGTCGATGCGCATGCGGCGGTGGACACCACCGTCGACCAGGCGGGAATCGAATTCGATTCGGTGCGTGCCGGTTTCGTCAACGGAGTGCTACGCAAGATCGCGGGTCAGGACGAGGCCGCCTGGGTGGCCGAGCTCGCGCCGTCGACGAGCGCCGACCCGGTCGGCCATGCCGCGTTCGTGCACGCCCACCCGCGCTGGGTGGCGCAGGCCTTCGTCGATGCGCTCGGCGCCCAAGCAGGTGAGTTGAATGCCTTGCTGGCCAGCGATGACGAGCGCCCGGTGGTGCACCTGGTCGCTCGGCCGGGCGTGCTGACCGCGGCGGAGCTGGCCGAACAGACCGGTGGCACCGTCGGCCGGTACTCGCCCTATGCGGTCTATCTGCCCGGCGGCGACCCGTCCGATGTCGCCGCGGTGCGCGATCGTGCCGCGCTGGTGCAAGACGAAGGCTCGCAGCTGGTGGCGCGGGCGGTGACGCTCGCCACGGTCGAGGGTGATGACGGCGGCCGGTGGCTCGACCTGTGTTCCGGACCGGGCGGCAAGACTGCCCTGCTCGGTGCCTTGGTCCAGTCGTCGTCGGGCTTGCCGTCGGCCCGGGTCACCGCGGTGGAACCGGCCGAACACAGGGCCGATTTCGTGGTGCAGAACACCTCGGGCCTGCCCGTCGATGTGCTGCGGGTCGACGGGCGCGAGACCGGCTTGGAGGCCGGGAGTTTCGACCGGGTGCTGGTCGACGCGCCGTGCACCGGGCTCGGCGCGTTGCGGCGCAGGCCCGAGGCGCGGTGGCGGCGTCAGCCCGGGGATGTGCCCGCGCTGGGCCGGTTGCAACGGGAGTTGCTGGGCTCGGCGATCGGCCTCACCCGGCCCGGCGGAGTGGTGTTGTACGCCACCTGCTCTCCGCACCTGGCAGAGACGGTCGGGGTCGTCGCCGATGCGCTGCGCAGACACCCGGTGACCGCGCTGGACACCCGGGAGTTCTTCCCAGGGGTGGACGGTTTGGGTGACGGACCGTACGTGCAGCTCTGGCCCCATCGGCACGGCACCGATGCGATGTTCGCCGCGGCACTGCGTGTCGGCGCCCCGAAGGATTGAGGGCGAGCGCAGCGACGGGGTGGTTTGTAGGGCGAGCGCAGCGACGGGGTTGGCAAAAAGTAGGCTGACCGGCATGGCAGGTCAAACTCCCAGCGCTCCGCTGATCGCCCCGTCCATCCTGTCCGCGGATTTCGCCAGGCTCTCCGACGAGATTGCAGCGGTGGCCGGAGCCGACTGGTTGCACGTGGACGTGATGGACAACCATTTCGTGCCGAATCTGACGCTCGGCCTGCCGGTGGTGGAGAGCCTGCTCAAGGCGACCGATATCCCGATGGACTGCCATCTGATGATCGAACAGCCCGAGCGCTGGGCCCCGCCGTACGCCGAGGCAGGGGCATACAACGTCACCTTCCACGCCGAAGCCACCGACAATCCCGTCGGGGTGGCGCGCGATATCCGTGCCGCCGGTGCCAAGGCCGGACTCTCGGTGAAGCCCGGCACCCCGCTGGAGCCCTATCTGGAGATACTGCGCGAGTTCGACACCCTGTTGGTGATGTCGGTCGAGCCCGGCTTCGGTGGACAGAAGTTCATCCCCGAGGTACTCGGCAAGGTGGCCACCGCCCGACGGTTGGTCGACGCCGGTGAGCTGACCATCGTGGTGGAGATCGACGGCGGTATCAATGCCGACACCATCGAACAGGCCGCCGAGGCCGGGGTGGACTGCTTCGTGGCGGGTTCGGCGGTGTACAGCGCCGAGGATCCTGCTGACGCGGTGGCCCGGCTGCGCAGGCAGGCCGCGGCATCCTCTCCGCACCTGACGCTGTGACCCCCGAAGCCGCTATGCGGCTGGCGATCGAGCAGTCCGAGCGGGTGAAAGGCGCGACATACCCCAATCCGCCGGTGGGCGCGGTCATCCTGGATGCCGGGGGAGAGGTCGTCGGTGTCGGTGCGACCGAACCCACCGGTGGTGCACATGCCGAGGTGATCGCCATGCGGCGAGCCGGCGAACTGGCACGTGGCGGCACGGCGGTGGTCACATTGGAGCCGTGCAATCACCACGGTCGCACCCCGCCCTGCGTGGACGGGTTGTTGGCTGCCGGTGTGGCACAGGTGGTCTACGCGGTAGATGATCCCAATCCGATCGCCGCCGGCGGGTCGGCACGGCTGCGTGAGGCCGGCGTCGTGGTCCGATCGGGGGTCGAGGCCGGCGCGGTGGGCGGTGGCCCGTTGCGGGAGTGGCTGCACAAGCAGCGCACCGGGTTACCACATGTCACCTGGAAGTTCGCGACGAGTGTCGACGGCCGCAGCGCCGCCGCCGACGGCAGTAGCCAGTGGATCACCAGTGAGGCCGCCCGTGCCGACGTTCACCGGCATCGCGGCACCATCGAGGCCATCATCGTCGGCACCGGAACGGTTTTCGTCGACGACCCGACATTGACCGCCCGCCGTCCGGACGGCAGTCTCGCCGATCGTCAACCCTTGCGCGTGGTGGTCGGTGAACGCGAGATCTCCTCGGAGGCAAACGTTCTCAACGACGACACTCGCACGATGGTGATCCGAACCCATGACCCGCACGAGGTGATCAGGGCGCTGTCCGACCGTACAGCGGTGTTGTTGGAGGGCGGACCGACCTTGGCGGGCGCGTTCCTGCGGGCCGGGGTCATCGACCGGATACTCGCTTACGTGGCGCCCATTCTGCTGGGCGGTCCCATCACCGCCGTCGATGACATCGGCGTTTTGAACATGGCGGGCGCGCAGCGTTGGCGGTTCGACGCAATCGAGCCGGTCGGTCCCGACGTGCGCCTGAGCCTGGTGCCCAACTGACCGCTGGGTGTGTGAGTGCCCCCACACCGTGGCGACAATGTGATGTCAGCAGAATTGCCTGGTAGCAGGCGTGTGCCGAGTGTCGCGATGAGCCGGCCGGATGGCTGCGCCGGTAGAATCCATGACAGCGCCCTTCACCGACGAGTTGCGCGTGATGAGCACTAGTAAAGGACGTGAGCATGACTGCTTTGCAGGACTGGCTCAGCATCAGCCCGATGAATCCCCGCGCCGTGAAGACGTTGTTCCTGGACCTGCTGCGGGTGGGCAACGACCGCCCCCAGTGCGGTCACGGGCCCAAGATCATGCGGCCCGGGCTGGAACGCTGCTGATTTGCTGAAACTACCGATCCGGTAGCGCAGGCACCCCCGACCGAAATGCCGGGGGCGTAAAAGGTAGCGCCCATATCTCTGTCCCGATCCGCAATGATGACTCGCGTAACGGTACTTCCGCTCGAAACGTTCGAGTCGGAGGGGAGAGGGCGGTGGTGATGTTGGCGCAGCATCGAGAATCGGACACGGGGCGTCTTCTTTCGCTGGCGCCGCTGACGGTGTTGGAACTGGACCCCGCCGAGTTGGTCACCTGCGCCGCCGCGACCGGTTTCGACGCGGTCGGGCTCAGGCTCATTCCAGCCACCGATCAGGAACCGGTGCGCCCGACCATCGGCATGACGGCACTGATCAGGGAAACCCGGCGTCGCCTTGATGATTCGGGTCTTCGACTCCTCGATGTCGAGGTCGTCCGACTGGTGCCCGATACCGATGTGCGATCCGATTTCGAGGGCATCCTGGAGACCGGCGCCTTCCTCGGGGCCAGTGAGGTCCTGGTGACCGGGTATGATCCAGATCACCAGCGCACTGCGGACAATCTCGCCGAGTTGTCCTTGCTCGCAGCTGAATACGGGATTACGGCGAACGTGGAACCGATGCCGTGGACCGCGGTGCGCAACGTACACGAGGGTGCCGCACTCGTGGCCCAGTGCCCGGTGCCCACGGGATTGTTGATCGACGCCATCCACTACGACCGGGCGGGGACCGGTCCTGGCGAACTGGAAGCGCTGCCGCGCGAATGGATTCGGTACATCCAGATCTGTGATGCACCGGCCGAGCAGCCTGCGACCATGACCGAACTCATCCATCAGGGCCGCTGTGCGCGGCTGTTGCCGGGTGCCGGTGGCATCGATCTGGTGTCCATGCTGCGGGCGCTACCCGACGACGTGCCGGTGAGCGTGGAGGCTCCGCTACACAGCGACGCACCGGCGACGGTGCGTGCCGCGCTCGCGGCCAAGTCCGCTCGGGATGTGCTGGCGCTCGCCGCGGACGGTAGTTGGTCACCCTTGTACCGGTCCGCCTGACGGATCGTCGAGCACACATCGCGGATCGCAGAACGGTGCAACCATTTCGCCGGGCGGTCGCACTCTGTGGCGCGCTGTTACTCCTCATCGCGGCGATCGGGGTGGGGGCACACTTCGTCGGGTTGACCAGCACGCTGGTGGCCTGGGCGGCCTCTTTCACACCCGTGGCCGTGCTGCTCGCGGTGGCGGCATTGCTCGCCTGTGTGGTCGGCGGCAGGCGATGGATGGCGCTGGCGGCGGCGGTCGTGCTGGGGACGGGTGTGGCAACACAGGTACCGCTGTACCGCGGGACGGCGGATGTGCGGACATCGGGTGTGCAGATACGGTTGATGCAGGCCAACATCCGACTCGGCGGCGCGGATGCCAGGGCCCTGCGTGACGAGGTGGCCGAGCGCGCCGTCGATCTGCTGACCGTGATCGAATTGACCGACCAGGCCGTGACCAACCTTGTCGCCGCGGGCCTGCGCGAGGCGCTGCCGTATGCGTGCGAGCGACCCCGTGCCGGGGGCGGCGGGGCGGGGGTCTACTCGCGATACCCGTTGCGCGACTGCGCCGAACTCGACGGATTCGTGTTGAACAATGTGCGGGTAGTAGCGGATATGCCGGGTGCGGGCTCGACCGCCGTGTATGCGCTGCACCCACTTCCGCCGTACCCGGAACCGGCCTGGAAATGGGTGTTCGAGCTCAAGAGGCTGCGACCGGTCTTCGAGAACGAACAGCATCCGATTCTCGTCGGGGCGGATTTCAACTCAACATACGATCACAAGCAGTACCGCGAACTGATCGCCAACTCATCCCGTCCGGGTACCGCACCGCTGCTGGATGCTGCCGAGTACGTGGGCGCGGGCGTGGTTCCCACGTTTCCTGCCGGCCGCCTCATCCCGCCGGTACTGGCCATCGACCGAATCCTGGCCCGCGGTTTCACGCCGCTGTCGTTTCAGCGCTTGGCGCTGCCGGGATCCGATCACATGGGCGTGTTGAGCACGCTGGCTGTGGCCCAGACGATTCCGTCGTCCTGATACCGCCGTCTGCTGTGATTCGTTGATGTGCAGAACATTTGGCATCAGCAGTACGGTGTGGTCTGCGTCATAACCTAAGAGGTAGCTGACAATTTCATGTGAGTGCTCGCTAATGTCGTTCTCGCAATCAAACTTCTTGGCGGTGGCCCGCATGTGCACGATGTCTGCACTCTGCATGCCTGGGTCTTCCGAATGCGAAAGGCAAAGAGCACCTTGACGGATACGGTGGAGGGAGCGGGTGTCGAGCAAATGATGAAATCGATGCCCAGGCGGCCACAGGTGGAGATCGGCAAACTTGCGGAGCGTCGCGATGATCACGACTGTGTGCGCGTATCGGATATCGGCGACGATGCCCGCGGGACGGCTCGGCCCACCGTCACCGTGGTCATCCCCACTCGCAACGAGGCGCGGAACCTGCCATATGTCGCGAAACGGATGCCTGCGGTGGACCAGATCGTGGTGGTCGACGGCAACTCCGTGGACAACACGGTCGACGTCGCTCGGCAACTGTGGCCAGAGGCCTTGATCGTCAACCAGAGTCGCGGCGGCAAGGGCAACGCGCTGGCCTGTGGGTTCGAGGTCAGCACCGGTGACATCGTGGTGATGATCGATGCCGACGGGTCGACCGACCCCGCCGAGATCCCGGACTTCGTCGGCGCTCTGATCGCGGGCGCGGACTTCGCCAAGGGCAGTCGCTTCACCGAGGCGGGTGGTAGCGATGACATCACCAAACTGCGCAGGCTCGGCAACAAGGGATTGAACTGGCTGGTGAATCGACTTTTCGGCACCAGTTTCACAGACCTGTGCTACGGCTACAACGCCTTCTGGCGGACTCACCTGGAAGTGTTGGATCTGCCTCGAACCGATGTGACCGAGGCGCAGTGGGGTGACGGATTCGAGATCGAGACCGTCATCAACGTTCGAGTCGCGCTCAACGGTCTCGCGATCGAAGAGGTCAGTAGCTTCGAAGGCAAGCGGATATACGGACGCAGCAACCTCAATGCCGTCACCGACGGGTTGCGGGTGCTGCGCACGATCGGCCGGGAGCACAGGCGCCGTCCCACCCGTGCCGGGGTGGCACGAGCGGCTGCTTCCACGCGATGAGTAGGTTGCGCGAGAAGCTGGGTCACACGCTGGCGTTGAGCCAGAGTATCGGCCTGCCCGCTGCGGTGAGCCTGGTGGCGCGGCGGGCCGTGGGCATGTCACGGCCCGTGACTGTCCGGTGTGGCGCACACCGACTGACCGTGCGTCCGTGTGACAGCGATCCCTTTGTGCTGGCGCAGATTTTCACCGCGCGCGAATACGACGCGCATCCGTTCTGGGTGACGCGACTGAATGTGGTGGCATCCGAGATCGCACGCGCCGGAGGAGTTCCGGTGATCATCGATGCGGGCGCGAATGTCGGCTACTCCGCGCTGTATCTGGCCGAACACTTCCCGGACGCGGTGATTCTGGCCGTGGAACCCGATCCCGCCTGCGTGCGGTTGATCGAGCGGAACTGCACGCACCATCCGCGGATCAGGCCGGTTCACGCCGCGTTGTGGAGCCATGGCCACGGGGTCGATCTCAGCGCCGGTGACGAGGGATCGTGGGCGAATCGGGTCTCCGACGGGGGTGCCACTCCGTCGGTGACCCTGGACGCGCTGCTCGACGGCATTGCCGGTGCAGTGCCATTCATCGTCAAACTCGATATCGAGGGCGCCGAATCCGAAGTGTGCCAAGCCTCGCCGGAGGCCATCGCTTCGTTCGCCTGCATCATGATCGAACCACATGACTGGATGCTGCCCGGATCTGGTGGCCTGGCACCGCTCTACGACGCGGTGGCAGGGAAGAAGATGGACACCCTTATCCGGGACGAGACGCTGATGCTCTTCGATTGTGCGGTGCTGGAGGCGCACAGTCACACACAAGTTCACCTTTGACTGTTCTGATGCTTTGCAGTGCAGTGTTTTTGGCGCCATCGGCAGAGTAGCCGTGGTGCGCCTAGGTGTTCTCACATGCGGTGCGGCGCTTCCTGATAAGCCTCTCAGCGCATGGTAGTACCCCGAGGGGTAGGGCTTGTAAGAGATGTTGAGCTGCAATAACATTCGCGTCGGTCACATCTGACCGATCATCAATCAAGTCAATCTAGGAGAACCGTGTCACTCGCTGTTCCCGTGGCTTCGGGGCGTGACTTCTGGTCTGCGCCATCGACATCCACGCCTCTGAAGAAGAGGCTGCTCATCGCATCCGTCGCGATGACGGGCGCGTCGGTCATCGCCGTGACGCCTGTTGCGCAGAACCTGCCGGCGTTGGAGATCGCGCAACAGCGCGCGGTCGAGCTCGTCGCCTTCGAGAATCCCTTCGCGGTGCTCGGTGCCACGTTCTCGAAGGCGTTCGAGAACCTGAACAACCGTGGTACCGATATCTCGGCCACCCTGCTGCCGAATCTGTCGGCGATCCTCGGCAACGAGGAGCTCCAGCGCGAGTTGTCGGTGCTGCTGTTCCGTCCGGAGACTGTGGCGCAGCAGTTGCAGGATCGGCTTGCCGAGCATCAGGCGACCCTGCAGACCGGGTGGGAGCAGTCGCAGGCCGGCTGGGCCGCGCACAATGAGCTGCTGCCGGGTGTCCTGGAGCGGGCCAACAGCGAACTGGCGGCGGGTAACTTCACCGAAGCCTTCGCTCATATCAACGACTGGTTCATCTTCGGTCTGGGCGCAGCGGGCTGGCCGCTGTACCCGAGCTTCGCGGTGCCGGGCCAGGTTGCCAATGATGTCGGCGCTCCCGCCATCGCGGCCATCCTGGATGCGCTGCTGGTGGGAGATACCACGCTGGCCGGTTACCCGCATGCCATCATGGTTCCGTTCGTGAGCGCCATCTTCCGGTTTACCGACAGCCTGGACGAGATCCGTGCCGCGGCACAGGCCGGCGATGTGGTGACGGCGATCAGCCACACGGTCAACCTGCCGATCAAGGTGCTCGGCGCCTTCCTGAACGGTTACAGCCCCAGCATCGCCGAGGACTGGAATGTCTTCCCCGGCTTGCTGACGCCGGGCGGACCGATCGACTCGTTCCTGGTGCAGTATCCATCGCTCATCGCCAATGCGCTCAAGGCGCTGACCGGACAGCCGGCCGTGGAGAGCGGCGCTGAGACGCTCAGCAAGGTGTCGTCGACCGCTCTGGCCGCCGAGGGTGACACGGTGACGCTCAGTGTCGAGACCGGCTCCGGTGCAACGCCCGTCGAATCCGTGTCGTCGGGTACCGAAGAATCGGCCACCGGTGGCGAGACTGCCGAGCCGGGCACCTCGGTTCCGACCGAAGAGGCCGGTTCCGCGGAAGAGACGGCCACCGACGATGCCGGCGCGGCGGTCGATCCGACCACTCCGGCTGTCTCTGAGGAGACCACCGCCGGCGATGCGGCCGCCGGTGAGAGCGCGGACGCCGATACCGAGGCAGACAGCAAGGCCGATGCGAAGGCAGACGCCACGACCGACGCCAAGGCGGACAAGGCCGACGCCAAGGCCGATAAGGCTGACAGCAAGTCTGATAAGGCCGATAAGGCTGACAAGGACGCCAAGGCTGACATCAGGGATGCCAAGGCCGACAAGGCCGACAAGGACGCCAAGTCTGACAAGGCCGATAAGGCTGACAAGGCCGACAGCAAGGCAGCCAAGGCTGACAAGGCAGATGCGAAGTCCGGGGCGTCGGACAGCAAGCCCTCCAGCAGCTCGGCCGGCAGCTCGTCCGGATCCAGCAGCTCGTCGAGCTCGGGTAGCTCCAGCAGCGACTGAGGCTTCGGCCAGCGCAGAACAGAATACGGCCCCCTCACCCGAGGGGGCCGTATTTTTGTGCTCGTCTCCAGGTCAGCGCTGCGCGCGGATCATCTCGGCGACCCGTCCGACGTGCGGCTCTCGCACCACCGAATCGTGGTCGCAGTTGATCCGCTGTACCGACAACTCCCCGGTGAGCAGCTGCGGCCACACACGTTCGTCGTCGCGGTTGAAGCTGCTGAGAATCAACAGCGTCCGGCCCGGGTAGGGGCGGGGGCGGTGTAACCGGCCGACCCGCACGCCCACCTCACGCAACGCTGCCACCTTCTCGTCCGGTGTGCCGTCGAGGATTCCGGCCAGTGGCAACCACAGTCGCTGCCGCCAGAGTTCGCGTGGCGCCGCCGGAGGTTGTTCCAGCAGTGTGGATCCGACACCGGGTAGCTCCCGCCGCGCCGCGCGAACGGTCCGCGGGGGCAGGAACGGGTCCAGCAGGGTGACGAGTTCCACCTGGTGGCCGAGCGTCCGAAGCCGGTTGGCCACATCGATGGCGATGAATGCACCGAGCGAGTGGCCCGCCAACCGGTACGGACCCATCGGCTGCATGGACAGCAGATCACTCAGGTGCCGCCGCGCGGCCCGCCCGATCGTCCAGTCCGGAAAGGCCCGATTTTCCAGACCCTGCGCTTGAAAGGCGATCACGGCGGTGTCGACGCCCAGCCGGTCGGTCAGTGGAACGAACGACAGCGCCGAGGCGCCCGCACCGGCGAAGCAGAACAACGTCGATCGGGTGTGCTCGCCGGGGGTGCGCAGCACCACGGTGGTGGGTCGGATTCCCCTGTCCCGCAACACCGCTTCGCCGGCCCGACGTGATCGCACCACCTCGGCGAACTGCGCGACGGTCGGCGCCGCGGCCAGATCCGACGCGGTGAGTCGGATGTCGTGCTCTCCTCCGACGAGGCTGATCATGCGCTGGACGTTGAGCGAGTCACCGCCGAGTGCATAGAAGTTCTCGTCCCGGCCGATCTGATCGAGCCTGAGCACCTCGGCCCAGGCGGTGGCGATGGCCGACTCCAGGCCGTCCTGGGGTGCGGTGATCGGTCCGCGGGTGGGTGCCGGCAGTGCCCGCCGGTCGACCTTGCCGCGCTCATTGCGGGGGAGCTCCTGCAGCATCACCACGTTGGTGGGCACCATCCATGCCGGCAGCCTGGTGTGTAACTGGGCACGGATATCGGCCACCGCGGGACTGCGCAGCTCTGGGTCGGGGGCCACGTAGGCCGTGAGCACCGGTGTTCCGGAATGCTGGTCGGCGACGACGAGCGCCTCGCGAACCCCGGGGCAGTCGAGCAGCGCGGCCTCCACTTCGGCCGGCTCCACCAGGTACCCACGGATCTTGACGGCGGCATCCATTCGCCCCAGCACGACGAGCGTGCCGTCGTCGTTGATCCTGGCCCGGTCGTTGGTGACGAATGTGCGGCTGCCGTCGGGATTGGTCGTGAAAGTTGTCGACGCGCTGTCTGCCCTGAGGTATCCGGCGGCGACATAGGGGGAGGTGACGGTCAGTCGGCCGTGTTCGTCGATACCGAGTTCCTTGTGCGGAACTGCAACGCCGGCCGGGATGACGCCCGCGGGGACGTCCTCGTCGGGCCAGATGTCGAAATGCGCAATGCCCAGTGTCTCCGAGGATCCCGCCCAGTTCGTCACTACGGCATTCGGCGCGAGCTCCCGCGCGCGTCGTATGACGTTTCCGTACACCGGCTCACCCGTGGTCACGATGCGCTGCACACCGGACAGCGTGCGACCCGAGGCGGCCTCGGTCAGCGACTGCAGAAACGACGGCGTGCACATCACGATATCCGCGTCCGCGAGTCGGTCGATCGCCGACTCCGGGGTGCAGTTGCGGGGGTCGATCGCGACGACCTGAGCACCCGACAGCAGGGCACCGATCAGGACGTTCATCCCGGCGGCGAAGCTGACCGGCATACACAGCGCAACGCGGCTGTCCTCGATGATGCCGAACCGGTCGCGGTGCAGAATCCAGTCGCTCAACCAGGTTCCGTGCACGTGTAGCACAGCCTTGGGTTCGCCGGAGGAGCCCGACGTGAACTGGATGCTGGTGACCCGTTGCCGGCCAAGCGTCGCAGGGGGCCCGGGATCGGGTGTTCGCTCCGGAGGTGTGTGTGCGGGCCAGACGGTGCACCCGTCGGCGATCTGCCGAGCCGGTGCGTGGCCCGAGTCGTCGACGATGACGGTGTCGACGTGGCGGCCGTGTTCCCGCAGGGCGTCGAAAATATGGGTGATCCGGTCCGGGGGCAGGCCGGGATCCAACGGCACCAGCGGTGCGCCGGCGGCGAAGCTGCCGAGAACCACCGCCGCGATCTGCGGACTGAGATCAGCCACCATGGCCACTGGCGCCTCAGGATCGTGTCGCCGGCGCAACGCGTGTGTCCACATCTCGGCGGCGCTTTTCAGCTCGCGATAGGTGATGGCCGCATTCGCTGTGCGTACTGCCACGCTGTCGCGCTTGTGTTCGGCAATCTCGGCGAATCGCTCACTCACCGAGTCGAACTCGATCGGCGCGACACAGCTCAGGTCGGGCCTCACGGGGATGGCGCGGACCGGGCGGTCGAGGGCCTGACCGCTCGGGGTCGCGGCCACCCGGCGCAGCAATGCGACCGTCGGTCCGAGAACGACGAGTGTGATGAGCAGTTCGCCTGCGACGTAGGTGTATCCGACCGCATCGATCCCCCACTCGGGGGTGGTCAGGATGACTCCGACCACCACCAGCACACCGAGCAGCACCTGGGAGATGACGGCCAACCGCAGCTTGCGCTGCAGCCGGGCCAGCGCGGTGTAGATGGTCGTCAATGCCACCGCGGGCAACACCAGGGCCATCGTTCTGATCAGCGTGGTGCCGTTGGCCGCATAATGTGGGCCGAGGATCCCCAGGATGAACGGGGCGGCCGCCATCAGCACCACGCAGCCGGCGACCGCCGATCCACCGCACAACAGCACAAAGCGCTTGGTGCACGCCCACACGTCGGCGCCCGGGGTGGATGCGGTGGCGATGAATGGCGCCGCAGTGGCCACGATCAGCGCACCCAGCGTGTTGACCACCAGCCAGCACATCGAGAAGTACGCGTTCATCTCGGTGCCGAGCTGTGCCACCACGATCAGCGGTACCAACAGCGGCACGATCACGTTGATGGCGTTGATCGCGTAGGAGCTGGCGAAGAAGTTGACCAACTCGCGACGGCCGGGCAGGTCGGCCGTTCCGGTTCGGGCACCCGTCTCCCGGCGGATGACGACGATCGCGATGACGCCGGTGATGACGGCCGCAGGCAGCACCCATGACCAGACGATCGCCGAACCCGTCGCCAGCGGGATCATGGCCGCGACGATGATCAGCTTGGCGATGGATTGACTGATGTTCTTGGTGGCGATGGCACGGGCCCGACCCAGGCCGATCAGGATCTGGTCCTGCAACGCATAGATCGCCAGGATCACCACGAACAATGGGAAGAACAGTAGGTCAACCGGATCCGGGAACAACTGGGCGCGCGGTCCCAGGACGGTGAAGGCGGCGCCGAACACCAGAGCTGTCGCGGCGACGAACATCATGCCTTGACGGACGATGCTCTTGGTCCGGTAGCCGGCGAGCGGGAGAAAGCGCTCGTACAGGCTGCCGAGGCTGAAATTGGCAAGAATGGCGATCAGCGTCGCCGAGGTGATGATGGCCGATGCGCGGCCGACTTCGGCGGTGTCATAGCCGCGCGCGGCGACGGTCCAGAACACAAATCCCAGCACGCCGGTGGCCGCACTGGAGGTCATGACCGCGGCGATGTCGATGCTGAGTCCGCCGCGTCGCGGGGCCGCGGAGACGACAGATGGGGTCGGGGCGCTCAGATCCGCTGCCGGCGAGGACTTTTGTCGTGATTCCAGGGTGTCGGGTCGGCCGATCGTGGGCATGTGGCGGAGTTCCTAGCGGGAGGTCGAATGAGGCGTTAGCGCCACCTGAAGGACAATACTGAGTCGTCTTCAAATTGGTTAGCCTACCCAAAGTAGTGACGCTCATCATACTGGTAGAGGTAGCGGCCAGTTTCGTACGCGTAGTTGCTAGTCTCCAGCAGTTGAGTCGAACTCTATTGCCGTGACGGTGTTTTCGTCACCGGCGAGGCGTCGTGGGGCGAATCGAGGACTCCGCGGCCGAGGAGGGTGAGGTAGTGCGTCCGAGTTTTCTGTCCCGGTTCACCGGATGGGTGTCCTTGGCGCCGTTGCTCTTCTTCGCCGCCGAGTGGGTGGTGTCCGCGTCCTGGCGTGGTTTCTACGGCTATCACGAGGACCTGCTCGGCCCGCTCGGGACGGCCTTCTGTGGACCGGTGGGCAACTGGCCGTGCAGCGAGCTGTACCGGGTGATGAACATCGCCCTGGTGGTGGCCGGCTTGGCTGTCGTGTTCACTGCGGCCGGACTCTTCGCCCAGCGGGTGTCCGACCGGGCTGGTGCGCTGTTGCTCGTGGCGGCGGGACTCGGCCTGACGGTCAGCGGTGCGATCACGCAGAACGTCAGCTACACCGGCAATCTCACCGCCATCATGGTGTTCATGACCCTCGGGTCGGTGGGGGCGTTTCTGATCGCGACCAGTTCGACGACCCGGATGACGGGGGAGCGGCGCCTGGTGGCCGTGCTCGCGTCGCTGGCCAGTCTCGTCGGGTACTTCGCCTATGTCGGTGGTGTGGACATCGTCGGACCAGGTGGGGTGCAGCGGTTGTGCATCTACGGAATCCTGGTCACCGTCATCACGGTGGGCACCGTCGGATTGACGAGGACGCCGGCCGCCAGCATCCACGAACCAACCGAGTACACCCGATGATCGCCAACGGATTTCGTCGATGACAGCCACGCTGGAGGCTGGTTCGGGGACCTCGAGTTCCGATGGACCAGAGGCGGGTGTGAGGCGCCGTGTGCCATTGCTGCGGGTGCGCATGGCCGATCTGGCGGTGGCCGGCGCAGTGTCAGGTGTCCTCGCCCTGACGGGCCTGCCCGATGTGGTGCGCGGGATCGCTCTGCTCGTGTTCATCGCGATAGGTCCCGGCGCTGCTGTGCTGAGCTGGGTGCCGATTCCACGGCGAGCGCTGTTGTCGACGGTTCCCGTGCTCGGCGCCGCGATCACCACGCTGGTGGCCATGGCGGCGATGTGGTCCTACCGCTGGAATCCGCCCGAGATCTTGTGGACCGAGGTCATCGCGGTGTGCGTCAGTAGCGGGTACTGGTACTACCGCCATCCTGGTTGCGCCGGCTCCGGCGTGCGCTGGCGGACGGTCCCGAACCCCACGGTGGCCCACCGGTCGGTTGTGCGCACCCACCTTTCGCTGGTGCTCAGCGCTGCCGCGGTCCTTACCTGGGTTATTGCCGTACCGGGTCTGCCGGGTGTCGATGCGAGCTACTACGGGCTGCTGTTCTCCGGCACCGGGCCACTGCTGGCGGTGTGTATCGTGCTGTGCGCATCGGCGCTGCTGGTCGCGGTGCGCGACCGAAGGCTGATCCCGGCGGCGGTGGCCGTCGCAGCAGCCATCATCGTCTCCCGTGTGACCACATTCGTGGCCACCGAGGTGCCGCTCTACGACTGGACCTACAAACATCTGGCGGTCGTCGACTACATCCTCGTGCACGGTCGTATCGCGCCGGACGGCACCGATATCTACGCCCAGTGGTCGGCCTTCTTCGTCATGTTCGCCTGGTTCAGCGATGTCACCGGTGTGCAACCGATCACGATCGCCCATGTCTTCGCGCCGATCATCCATGTCCTGATCGCGCTTGCCGTGTACTGCGCGGCGCGGGTGATCGGGCAGTCGCGTCGCACCGCCCTCACCGCGGCGTTTCTGGCCGAGGTGGTCAATTGGGTTGGTCAAGACTACTTCTCACCACAGGCATGGTCGTTGGTGTTGGCTTTCGGGATGATCGTGCTACTGCTGGCCTCACCGCGCAGCCGATCGGCCGGCGTCCTGGCAATCGTCGTGTTCGCTGCCGCGGTGCCCACCCACCAGCTGACCCCGTTCTGGGCTGTCGCCGTCGTGTGCCTGCTGTGTGTGATGCGGCGCGCGCGACCGTGGTGGATCTCGGTGGTGATGGTCGCGATCGTGGGCGGCTACCTGTTGCTCAACCTCGAAGCGGTGCTGCCCTACGGGGTGTTCTCCGGTAGCAGCCCGGTGAGCAATGCCACCAGCAATATCGTGAGTTCGGGTATGCCTGCCAAGGATTTCACCTCGCTCGTGGTCCGATCCTTGTCACTGGTGGTCGTGGCCACCGCCTTCGGTTGTGCATTGTGGCGGTGGCGGCGCAAGCAACCGGTGGTGGCGCTGGGCATCGTGGCGTTCTCGTCATTCGGTCTGCTGCTCGGGCAGAACTACGGCGGCGAGGCGATCTTCCGTGTCTACCTCTACGCGATACTGGGTTGCGCGATCCTGATCGCACCGGCCGTGGTCGGTGCGGTGGATCGCCGCCGTGTCGGCATGCGCGGGGCAGCGAGTCGGCTGATCGCCGGACTCTGCCTGAGCGGGCTCTCCTTGGCCGGCCTGCACGGTTATGTGGCGCTGTGGCCGATGGTGGTGGAGACCCGCGCACAGATCGACCTGATGAACTCGATCACCGAGGGCGCCGATCCACGCACTCGGCTGGTGATGATCCGGCCGAGCGGCATGCCCACCCGGGTCAACGCGGACTATGCCGAACTGACATTGTTCAACCCCTATTTCGACGAGTCGATCGCCTACGACCTGTGGGATGGCCGCGATCCTCGGCTACAGGAACTGAAAGCGAACTTCCCGGCCGACGACGACATCGCCACCTTGGACGACAACGCGACACGCGAGGCTTACATGGCCTACCTGATGTTCAGCGAACAATCGAACAAGGCGGTGCGCTACTACGGTGATTACCGCCCGGAGGCCATCGAAATCCTGCAGGACGCGTTGCGTGCGTCGCCGAACTGGACGGTCTTCTACGAAGACGGTGCCACCCTGGTGTTCCGGAGTATCAACCAGGAGAAGGCATCCGACTAGCCGGACCGGCTCAGCCGGCCCGGCGCATCGGATCACGGCGGCGACCCTGGCGTCGGCCCCGCCACAGCGCCAACGGGCCGCCGAGAACCGATAGGACTTCCGTCCGGCCGATCGCCCGAGGGATGCTGTCGCCGAGGTCCGCCGGCGGAATCATGATCGCGCCGTACCCTGCGCCGGCGCGCACCGATGACCCGAACTGTCTGCGCGCCACGGAGAATGCCAGCCGGCGATGAGCCGGTTCGCAGAACACCTTCGTCAACCAGGCGCCGAGGCCCAGACCATAACCGCGCGCCTGGGCCAGCAATGCAGTGCTGTCACTGCGATGGCGGTGCCAGACGATGGCCGCCGGTTCGTTGACCAGGGTGTGCCCGGCGGCCACCAGCCGGAAGAACATATCGATATCCTCGCCGCCCTTGGTCGAGGTGCCCGCACCCAGCGCCTCGTCGAAGCCGCCCATCTCGAAGGCCGCACGGCGTCTGATGGCGAAGTTGGCTCCGGTGCCGTAAATGCCTACCTGGAAGGGGAACAGTGGCAGGTCCGGCGGCGGTGCGGCCATCGAGTAGGCCCGCGGTGCCAACGTGCCGGCCCAGGACACCCGCTGGTCGAAGTAGACCTGCGCCGCCGTGCGGAGTTCCCCACTGGGAACCATTCCGCAGACGCAGGCGACATCCGCGGACCGGGCGAAGCCCCGAGCCAGTCCCTGCAGCCAGTACGGGTCGACCACGACATCGTCGTCTGTGAACGCCACGATGTCATGCTGAGCAGCATGCAGACCCGCGTTGCGGGCGTTGGACAGTCCGGCAATGGGTTCCAGCACGCGTCGGATGCGGGTATCCCCGGCCGCAGCGACCACCCGTTCCGTCGCATCCGTCACCGGCGCGTTGTCGACCACGATGATCTCGAAGTCGGGATAGTCGATGGCGGACAGTGATGCCAGGGCGCCGGCAAGATCCTCGGGCCGTTCCCTGGTGCACAGCACCACCGATATCGGCGGTGCTGGATCAGCTGCGGGCACATCCAGCATCGGGGTGGACCCGGGAAGGTCCAGGGTGACGGCGTCGCCGACGATATCGGTCTCGACGAAATCGATGGGTTGTGACCGGTCGCGCAACAGGATCCGGGCCCGCCGATATCCGTGCGATCGCGTGATGTTCACGGTGACTCGACCGTTGTGGTCTCCCACCCGGTCGATATCGAGGCATCCGATCCAGCGCGCGTGCGCGCCGTCGGGCGCACCGCCGTGTGCCATCACGGGGCCGATTGTCACTGCGGTAGTCATAGTTCGGTGACCCTTACCCAGTCGATGAGCATGGTGGTGGGGAATGGTGTCGACTCATCGGCAGGGCCCGGCCAGTCGCCACCGACGGCGAGGTTGAGTAACAGCTGGAACGGCGCGTCGAAGACCCACGTGGCACCCTCTTCGAGGTTCAACGGCGTGACCGTGAGCAGGGTCGTATCGTCGACGCCGGTGACGATACGACCAGGTGTGCGTTCGACCCAGTAGGTGCGGAATACTCCGGCGAGCGGGAAGGGTACTGGACCGGTTGCCGACATCTGTTGTCCGCGTTCGGTTCCGCTCTGCGGAGCATGTACGCCCGAATGCCATTCGGAGGCCTGGTTGAGCGTCTCGATGACGTCGATCTCACCGGCGGCCGGCCAGCCGACCTGGTCGAGATTGGCCCCGAGCAGCCAGAACGCGGGATGCAGCCCCGCGCCAGCGGGCAGTGCGATCCGTGCCTCGGCGCGGCCGAAGGTGAACGCGAAGCTGCCGTTGGTGTCGACCCGTGCCGAGGTGATCTGTCCGTCGGCGCCCCGACGCGCGGTCAGGGCCAGGTGCCCATTGCCATCCAGCGCGATGTTGTCCGGATGGTCGGTGTAGATCTGGGCCTCGTTGTTGCCCCAGCCGCCGCCGCCGGTCGCGATCTGCCAGATCCCGTCGGGCGGCGCGCCGGCGGGGCCGTCGAACTCGGAGTTCAACAGAATGCGCGGAGCACCGTCGGCCGTGTCGGCAGTGCCCAGCAGAGCGCAGGCACCTACCACCGTGCCGACGACGACCAGCGCGCAGCCCTTGCCGAGGGCCGATAGGCTCGGTCTCACGCTGCGGCCTTCGCGGATCGTGTACTCAATGCCAGACCTGTCACGTAACCCGCTGCGGTGTAGCCGAATCCGATGGCCAATGCGAGCACACGACGGGGGTTTCCGCGGGCCCGCCAGGCGCCGGACGGCAGGATGCGGGTGGTGTAACTACGCTCGCTGGACAGGGCGGCTTGTCGACCGGAGATCCGGGTCAGCACGGCCTTGGATCTGCCCTCCTGGTAGCACCGGCGGGTGAAGTACCCCAAGGTGGCCCGCTCGGCCGGAACGTGATGATCGACAAGGAAGCCGGTGTGTCGGATGATGCGGTGGCCGGGGAATCTGGCGTGCAGCTGGACACCCATCAATGTTTCCTCACAACCTGCGAGCAGATCGCCGACTCGACCGAGTTCTGTTGAGAAGCCCTCGATCTCGACCAGTGCCGTCCGTCGTGCCGCCATCGCCGCGCCGATGGGGTTACGGATCTGTTCGCCGCAGGCCGGAAGTCCACGGTAGTCGCAACCGACCACCCAGCCGAACTCGTCGGGGAACCAGCGGGGGGCTGATCCGCAAGCCCACTCGGCCCGCACCGCGCCGCCGATGGCGACCACGCTCCGATCCTCGAATGCGGCACGCGCGTGGTCGAGCGCCCCGGTCGCCAGCACGGCGTCGTCGTCGACGAAGACCACGACCTCGCCGCTGGACCGGGCGACGCCGGTATTGCGCGCACCGGACAACCCGTGCTCAAAGCTGTTGGCAATCAGGGTGATCTGTTCGGGCAGCGTGCTCTGCAGGTCGGCCAGCAGATCGTCGTTGTGGTCGACCACCACGATGATCTCATCTCGAGCATCGATCTGGTCGAGTGTGGCTTGTATACCCCGCAGCACCTGGGTGCGCCGAGCAGCGGTATAGCAGCAGATGACGACCGACAGGCCTACCGTGGACACGGCAAGACCATCGTGCGCTGGTACGGGCGGCACGGCATCGACTCCAGGGAAACGCGACGGGGCACGGCAGTGTGGTGAATATGGTTTCAGGCCAGACTATCTCAGTCGGCGCCCGTCAGGTCGGCTACGGTCTGGGGAAGGAGGATCAGCGCCTCGGCGACCGCGTCCGGATCGTGCGCCGAGCGGTGGAATTCCACAGTGAACCACAGGTTTTCGGCCACACCGACCGATGTGACGGTGAGGCCTCGTGGGGTTGCCGGATCACTGGCGACCAGCATGCAGGCGCGACGCCGATCGGTGAACGGCCATGCACCGTTGCGTTGCGCCCAGCCGAGATTGGAGTGCAGCAGTTGAGGTGGCGGTGCAACGGTGGGGGAGCCGATGACGTCTCGATCCTTGTATCGGCGCGCTTTCGCCGTACCCACCAACAGATTCGCCACCGGGCGGCCCGTTCTGGCGGCCCGTGTCATCGCACGTTGCAGTGCGGCCGGGCCGCCGGCCCGGTCGAGTGTGAAATCCAGCCCCGCCGAGAATGATCCGAGCGTGTCTTTGCCGCTGGGCAGGTAGCGGCGGACGTCGAAAGGGATCTTCACCGTGTCGGTCACGCTGACTCCGGCCCGGTCGAACGCCTGGTGCAATGCGTAGGTGAACAGCGCAACCATGCTGACACCGGGCAGTGCGGCATCGCGGCGCGCACGCATCTCGCCGAGCTGCGCGGCGGTCAGTCCCAGCACGCGGGTGGTGGGAGAGTAGGCCGACCCCGGATCGCGACCGGGGTCGGTTCTCCTTGCGGTCCCGGCCTTCACCGGCCGCAGGCGGTCTGCCGCCAGGAGTTTGGCGACGCGCACCGGATGCAGGGCGAACGTCTTCATGGCTGCGCTGCGCAACGGGTGCGGTGTGCGTGCATAGCGGTGCCAGGTTGCCGCATCACCCGGATCGGTGAGCCCGAACAGTACGTCGAGCAATGTGTGGATGAGCGGTATCTCACCGAGTCCGTGACTGAAATCGATGGCCAACCACTGACCGGCGGCGGCCACCGTGACGGCGCGATCGTCCAGGGTGCGGACGGTGTGCAGCAGTTCTGCCGGGTCTGCGGAGCCCGATGGCGTCGCGATCGAGTGCAGTCGCGGTGCATCGGCCGGATCGACGTGACCCCAACGGGTACTCGCCGGCGACGGGACCAGGCAGAGCCGGGCGACCGGTCCCGCCGCTGTCATGGCATCGAGTCGTGCGGCGAGTAGATCCGGTGCGGGAAGCGCCAGCGGCCCGACCACGATGGTCGAGCGACGCCTGCTGTGCGCCGCGTCCAGCGTCGCCACCGGCACGCGCGGCGTCTGCGCCACGCTTCGATCGGCAACAAGATAAGACATGACGCAGCGACCTTAGCAATGTCGGTCGCCGATGTTGGGTCTACCTTTTGTGACCCAGTCGGTCACAGTGTGTGCGGCGGGTGGGCTCAGCGGTCAGGACTGCGGAGATGCCGGAAATGTGGCGTTGCCAGCCGTTTTCGCGATATCGCTGCCATCATGGTCGGGCTCGACGACCTCGCCGCGGCTGCTGATGAAGACCGCGGCCAGGGCACCCACCAGACATACGACTGCGGTGATGGCGAAGATCTCGCCGTACTGCATGGTGTACGCGGTCCGGGTGTTCTCCATGAGTTGCCTACCGGCGTCCATCATGTTGGTGGTGTTGACCACCGGCAGCGATGCCAGGATCTGGTTGAAGCGGTACAGGCCCCATGCCGATAGGGCCGCCATGCCGATGAGCATGCCGATCATCCGAGAGACGACCACCGCGGCCGAGGCGATTCCGTGTTCGGCTGACGGAACGACGCGCAGGGCCGCCGACGTCAGCGGA
This sequence comes from Mycolicibacterium neoaurum VKM Ac-1815D, assembly GCF_000317305.3. The sequence goes on from NC_023036.2 coordinate 2,738,286, forward strand.
CCGATCACCAGGCCGAGGCCGAAGCCGGCAAGGGCGAGGTCGGTATCGAAGGCGGGCAGCGTGAACAGACCCAGATCGTGACGAGCCGACAGCACATCGACGGTCCAGTGCGAGATCAGCCAGTACCCGAAGGCCGCGATGATCAGGCCGGTCACCGCGATCGGCCGGTCACCTATCCGGGTGGCCAGCCATCCACCGAGCAGCGCGCCGATCGGCAGCGCGATGAGGAAGCGCAGCAGCAGGACGACTGCTTCGTTCTTGTCCATGCCGAGCACGCCCTGGCCGAACAGCTCCACATTCACCAGCGTCACCATCAGAGCGGCGCCGGCGCACAGTGATGCCCCCAGAGCGGCAAGGAACGGCCGGAACTTCACGCCCGCAGGTTCCATGAGGCGCGTGGTGGCCCGCTTCTCCCAGACGAAGAATCCGATGATGGTCACTACGGCGACGATCAGCAGTGGCATGCCGTAGCTCGGCAGCAGGTTCTTGCCGTCGGGTGACGGATTGTAGAGGCCCACGACCGCCGCGCCGAGCGCGATCGCCAGCAGTACCCCGCCGACGACATCGACCTTCTGCTGTGGCTGATCCTTGTCCCTGGCCGGAACACTGAAATGGATCATCACCATCGCGACTGCGGCCATGGGGATGTTGATCCAGAAGATGTCACGCCAGGTGTTCAGCGCCCACACCACGGCGATGCCGTACAGCGGACCCAACACACTGCCGAGTTCCTGCGCCGCGCCGATACCGCCGAGCACGGTCGCCCGGCCACGGTCGGACCACAGATCGGCCGCCAGCGCCAGGGTCACGGGCAGCAGCGCGCCACTGGCGATACCGAGCAGAGTACGTCCGATGACCAGGGTCGTCAGATCGCCGGCAAGCGCGGTCACCGTCGAGCCGACCATGAAGCCGAGCAGGCCGGCCTGCAGGATCAGCTTGCGGCCGAACCGGTCGGAGGCCTTGCCCAGCAGCGGCATCGCTGCGATATAGCCGAGCAGATAGCTCGTCACGATGGGCGTGACCTGCTGAATCTGGTTTATCGGTATGCCGACGTCGCGCATGATGTCGGTCATGATGGTGATCACGACGTAGGTGTCGAGCGCACCGAGGGTGACCGCGAGGCCACCCGCACTTATCGCCAGGCGACGGTTGGTACCCGCGCGCCCCCCGGCTCGGTGGCTGGTGGCCGCCGACATCAGGTCGCGGGCTTCGTGACGGTGACCTGCTTACCCCAATCCGACAGGGTCATCGTGATGGTGTTGCCTGCGGACGGCTCCAGCATCACCTGAGCCAACTGGTGATCGCCGTCCTCACGAATCCACGCGGTGCCCGGGGCCGGTGCGGTCGCGTTGAGCTGCGGTGCGATCTTGTTGACCGCCTCGGGCGGGACGGTGCCGGTGATCTTGACCGCATCCGAGCCGCCGATGGCCTCGCGGCCGACGGCCTTGGCGTCGGTGAAGCTCGTCAGCACGTTGGCCAGTCCGTTGTCGGGGTTCAGGATCGCGGAGATGTCATAGATATCGGCGGCAGGACCGAAGTTCTGCATGTTGCCGCCCTTGGTGATCGCACCGTAGAGATCGCCGTCGACGACGACGAAGCCGACGTCGGTGAGCTTCTGGCCGAGGAAGATGAGATCGGCGCTGCCCTGCGCGGCGACTGCGGGCGCATTGGTCAGGTCACCGCTGAGGTGGGCAATGGGCAGTTCCTTGATCTCACCGCCCACGGCGAGTTCGAGGTGGACGCTCTGTTGGGCGCGTGTGGTGGCCGCCGACTCGGTCAACAAGGTCGCGGCGTCGGGGAGTGGGGCGTCGTTGGTCTTCGACGAGCAGCCGACGAACGCGAGGGCCATGATCGCGGCGAGAACGGGAAGAAGGATTCGGACTGCACGGGGGCGCGTCTGCATGTTCTGCATCGTAGTGGAGCGCTCTGGATGGACGTCCGATACATGGAGCGCACTAACCTGTGGGCATGTTCACCGGAATCGTGGAAGAACTCGGAGAAGTGGTCGGCAAGGAAGATTTGCCCGATGCCGCCCGCTTTGTGATTCGGGGGCCGGTGGTCACCTCCGATGCAGGTCATGGTGATTCCATCGCGGTGAACGGCGTATGTCTGACGGTGGTCGAAGTTCGCCCGGACGGTGCTTTCACCGCCGATGTGATGGCCGAGACACTGAACAGGTCGAGCCTGGCCGCCGTCGGCGTCGGCAGCCGGGTCAACCTGGAGCGGGCGGCCGCGGTCAACAGCAGACTCGGAGGACACATAGTCCAGGGACATGTCGATGGCACCGGGACGGTGGTCTCGCGGTCGCCGTCGGAGAACTGGGAAGTCGTGCGGATGTCGCTGCCGGCGTCGTTGTCTCGCTATGTCGTGGAAAAGGGTTCCATCACGGTCGACGGCATCTCGCTGACGGTGTCCGGGTTGGGGCCGGATTGGTTCGAGGTTTCGCTGATTCCGACGACGCTGGGTCTGACCACCCTCGGCTCCGCGGATGTCGGCACCCCTGTGAATCTTGAGGTTGATGTGATTGCGAAGTACGTCGAGCGGCTACTGGGAGAACGCGGGCGCTGACGCTTTTGCTTCGCTCTACGCGGAATCAGCAACGTCGCGAGGTCAGCTCCACAACATCCGGCGGAACGTCGCGATCCGGTCCGGAAGCGAAATATTTTTCTCGATGGTCGACGGTTCCGGCGGTGTCGCCGCGCACGATTGTGACCGTTCCTGACACGTGATTGCCGCGTAGTTAAAAGTGAATAAGTGTTTACCTATGCGCGTAATCCTCGACCGCCGTGTCGAGTCACTTGACAGCGCGTATCGGCATGTCGAAAGTCCAGCGTGGGCGCCTGATTCGGGGTGTTCCGGCAGTACTTCTCCGGCCCGTTCGGACGCGGCTGGTACGCAACGGTTCCGCCGCATGGGCTGTGGGTTGGCTGTGGCTTTGTTGCTGGCGCGCCCACCAGCACCTTTCCGATCGTGAAATTTGCCTCCCGGACTGATCGATTGCGTCCGCTGTAGTGCCGACAGGCGACGAAATCCCGGGCAAAACTTCCGCCGAAGTTGCCTTTCAGTTATTGACCAGCGTGTTAACTTACGCCGCAGTCAATACCCTTCGGTTTCTCCTTGCGGTTGGCCGAAGGCCCGTCACAGCGGTCGATGTCGAGGAGCACTATGGCAACCCATCGGAAGAATTCGTCGAAGAAGCGGATGCGCGCCGGCGAGTTCGCCGTGGCGGCATTCCTCGGTCTCGCGGTCACTGCCGCGCCTGCCGTCGCCGCCGCGGACACGACCGACGGGCCGTCGACCGGACCGGCCTCGGATTCCGACCACAAGGCCAGTGGCAACAGCGGCGCGTCCAACGGGGCCGGTGGCTCGGGCACCGTCAAGACCGGTGGCCTCGGAACTTCCGAGAATGACTCCGACGACCGCGGGTCCGGTACCCGGACCGGTGGCCTCAAAGAACGCGATGAACTCAAAGACGACGACGGCCTGAAAGACAACGACGGCCTGAAGAACGAAGGACTGAAGGACGACGGCGTCAAGAACGAAGGCCTCAAGGACGAAGAGCCTGTCGGCAGCACGGTCCTCGAGGGCACCGACGGTAGCGGTGCCGAAGGCGGTGGTGCCGGCGCGGGTACGACCCCGATCGTCGAGGAGCAGCCCACCGGGGAGGGCACCGGCACCGCCATCACGGGAGAGGCCGGCACCGGGACGACCACGACCGAACAACCCGGCACCACCGGCGGTGACGTCGCCACGACCGAACCGGCAGCCCAACCGCCGGTCACCGTGCCCGGAGGCGAGGGCGCCGAGGTGCCTCCCGGAACCGTCGACAGTCCCTCGGACAATGCCCCGGTCGTCGCCCCGGTCGTCGTGCCCGAGGTCGGGCACTCGGCTCAGTACGCATCGCTGGCCGGCTCGGATCCGACGCCCACACCCCCGGCACTGGCGTCGGCGCTGTTCGATATCGACATCGTCCCCAAGCCCCCGGTCATCCCGGCCTTCGAACCGTTCATGGGAATCGTCAATGCGCTGGCGGGGTTCGTCGACGCCATCTTCCCGCCGTATGCCGCCGATCCGATCCTCAACCCGACCCAGGTCGCTGCCGGTTGGGTGATGACGCTGTTCGCCGGGTTGCAGGGCACCTATTGGAACGGCGAGCCGACCCCGTTCACCTTCGGTGCACTGGTCCTGGTGACGGCGGCCTACAGCCGCTACGAGCGACTGGCGACAAACCAGCTGCCGGGTGAGCCGACCGTGTCGGCCGGCCCGCTTCCGTTGACCTGGAAGCTCAAGAGCATCGACCCCAACGGCGACCCGCTGGTCTACTCGGTGGACCTGAGTGGACAGCCGAGCAACGGCCTCATCACCATGAGCCCGGACGGCACCTTCAGCTTCGTGCCCAGCTCGCTCGATGACCTCAACAACGGCACCGATGTCACGTTCACCGTCCGGGTCAACGACAGCCTGGGCTTCCTCGACCATCCGTTGACCCCGGACGGCAACGATGCCTACTACACGGTGACCTTCCGGTATCCGGGCCTGGGCATCAACAACCTGCCGTACTTCGGTTCGGGCGGACACGCACAGGTGACCGGCTACGACCCCGTCACCGGCAAGGTGACCATCACCGCGGAGGCCACCGACGCCGACGGCGATCCGCTGACCTACACGGCTTCCGCCTTGTGGGGCAGCGTCGTTCGCAACGAGGACGGCACGTTCACCTACACCCCGACCGATGCCGCCCGCCACGGTGCCGCGGCACTGCTCGGCGTGAAGAGCGATCTGATCTCCATCTGGGCCAATGACGGCCGCGGCGGCATCACCCTGCTGCCGACCGTCGTCAGCGTCGACATCGTCAGCGCCAACACCCCGCCGACGATCACCGTCGGCACCGCCACCACCGAGCCGATCACCGGCATCATCACCGGCTCCTTCGAGGTCAAGGATGACGACGACGACCTCGTCATCGTGACCGGCGACGTGGTGACCCCGCGCGGCGGCGTCGTCGTGGTGACGCCGTTCGGCTACATGTACACCCCGACCCTTGCGGCGCGGTCGCAGGGCGGCACCGACACCTTCACCGTCACTCTCAACGATGCGCACGGCGGTGTCGTCGAGGTGTCGGTCACGGTGACCATCAATCGCATCAATTCCAACCCGATCGGTGGCATCACCGTCGCGCTGCCGGACTCCGACGGTGTCGTCCGCGGCACCGTCGCCGCCACCGACTTCGACGGTGACGACCTGACTTTCACGCTCGCCAACGGTGCCTCCTCCGGGCACAGCGCCAATGGCGGCATCGTGCTGATCAACACCGACGGCACCTTCACGTTCATCCCGAAGCCGGCCGGTCTGCTCGGCGGCCTCACCCTCGATTCGTTCGAGGTGCATGTCTCCGACGGTCGCGGCGGCACCACGACCACCACGGTCACGCTGTCCGCCGACCTGGACATCGATCCGGTGGTCACGTCCAACGTCGACGGTGTGGTCAAGGGCGGGCTGCAGATCAGCAACAACGCCAACACCGGCCTGCTGACCTACAGCGTGGGCAGCGGCCCGAGCAAGGGCACGGTCACGGTCAATGCCGATGGCACGTACACCTATACGGCCACCACGGCGGGCTGGAACGAGTCCGACACGTTCACCATCGTGGGCACCGTCGACGGCCAATCGATCACGGTGGCGACCGTGACGGTGGTCCCCAAGCCCAATGTCGCGCCCACCGCCCCGCTGATCGGCGGCGACACCGTGATCGGCGGCTCCGGCATCGCCTCGGGCACCGTGAATGCCTCGGACGAGAACGGCGACACCCTGCACTACAGCGTCGACGGCCCCGGTGGCAGCTCGACGAAGGTGCTGTCCAACGGTGCGATCGTGACCGTCGACCAGAACGGCAACTGGCATTACATCCCGGGCCTCGACAGCGGAGATCCGGTGTTCGGCGCCATCGCGTTGTCCACCTTCACGATCTATGTCACCGATGGCAAGGGCGGTGAGGCCAGCACGCTGATCACGGTCAACACCCACAACCTGAACATCCCGGTGACCAAGGCGGGCAGTAATGGCACGGTGACAGGTGGGTTGGGGCTGTCTGCCGGTGAGCAGGGCCTGATGACCTACAGCCTGGGCAATGGTCCGAGCAAGGGCACCGTGACGGTCAATGCCGATGGTACGTACACCTATACGGCAACCTCGGCCGGCTGGAACGAGTCGGACACCTTCACGATCGTGGGCACGATCAACGGCCAGTCGATCACCGTCGCCGAAGTATCGCTGGTGCCCAAGGCCAATACCGCGCCCACCGCGCCGCTGTTGGGTGGGGACACCGTGATCGGTGGTTCGGGTATCGCCTCGGGCACGGTGAATGCCTCGGATGCCGACGGGGACACCCTGCATTACAGCGTCGACGGCCCCGGCGGTTCGTCGACGAAGGTGTTGTCCAACGGTGCGATCGTGACCGTGGATGCCAATGGCAAGTGGCATTACATCCCCGGTCTGAACAGTGGTGACCTCGGTGGTTTGGTCTCCTCGATCGCGTTGTCCACCTTCACGATTTATGTCACCGACGGCAAGGGCGGTGAGGCGAGCACGTTGATCACGGTCAACACCCATGAGCTCGATATCCCGGTCACCAAGTCGGGCAGTAATGGCACGGTGACCGGTGGGTTGGGGCTTTCTGCCGGTGAGCAGGGCCTGATGACCTACAGCCTGGGCAACGGCCCCTCCAAGGGCACCGTGACGGTCAATGCCGATGGCACGTACACCTATACGGCGACCACGGCGGGCTGGAACGAGTCCGACACGTTCACCATCGTGGGCACGATCAACGGCCAGTCGATCACCGTCGCCGAAGTATCGGTGGTGCCCAAGTCCAACGCCGCCCCGACGGTGGATCCGATCGATCTGGTGACCGTGGTGGGCGGGTCGGGTATCGCGACCGGCAACGTCAGCGCCAATGACGCCAACGGTGACACCCTGCATTACAGCGTCACCGGCTACGGCGGTGCGTCGACGAAGGTGTTGTCCAACGGTGCGATCGTCTCGGTCGACCAGAACGGCAAGTGGTCCTACATCCCCGGTCCGAACAGTGGTGTCCTCGGCGTCATCCTGGCCTCCTCGTTCACGGTGTACGTCACCGATGGCAAGGGGGGAGAGGCCAGCACGCCGGTGGTGGTCACCACCCACGATCTGAATATCCCGGTGACCAAGTCGGGCAGTAATGGGACGGTGACCGGTGGTTTGACGTTGACCGCTGCCGAGCAGGGCTTGATGACCTACAGCTTGGGCAATGGTCCGAGCAAGGGCACCGTGACGGTCAATGCCGATGGTACGTACACCTATACGGCAACCTCGGCCGGCTGGAACGAGTCGGACACCTTCACGATCGTGGGCACGATCAACGGCCAGTCGATCACCGTCGCCGAAGTATCGCTGGTGCCCAAGGCCAATACCGCGCCCACCGCGCCGCTGTTGGGTGGGGACACCGTGATCGGTGGTTCGGGTATCGCCTCGGGCACGGTGAATGCCTCGGATGCGGACGGGGACACCCTGCATTACAGCGTCGACGGCCCCGGCGGTTCGTCGACGAAGGTGTTGTCCAACGGTGCGATCGTGACCGTGGATGCCAATGGCAAGTGGCATTACATCCCCGGTCTGAACAGTGGTGACCTCGGTGGTTTGGTCTCCTCGATCGCGTTGTCCACCTTCACGATTTATGTCACCGACGGCAAGGGCGGTGAGGCGAGCACGTTGATCACGGTCAACACCCATGAGCTCGATATCCCGGTCACCAAGTCGGGCAGTAATGGCACGGTGACCGGTGGGTTGGGGCTTTCTGCCGGTGAGCAGGGCCTGATGACCTACAGCCTGGGCAACGGCCCCTCCAAGGGCACGGTCACGGTCAATGCCGATGGCACGTACACCTATACGGCGACCACGGCGGGCTGGAACGAGTCCGACACGTTCACCATCGTGGGCACGATCAACGGTCAGTCGATCACCGTCGCCGAAGTGTCGCTCGTTCCCAAGGTGAACAGCGGGCCCTCCTCCAAGCCCCTCGACGGTGCGGTGATTACCGGCGGGTCGGGCATTGCGACCGGCAATGTCGGCGCCAGCGACGATGACAACGACACGTTGCACTACAGCGTCACCGGCTACGGCGGTGGGTCCAGCAAGCTGCTGGGCAACGGAGCCATCGTGACCGTGGACGCCAACGGCAAGTGGTCCTACGTGCCCGGTCTGAACAGTGGTGTGCTCGGCGCGATCGTCGGATCGAGCTTCACGGTGTACGTCACCGATGGAAAGGGCGGTCAGACAACCACTTTCGTGACCGTCACAACCCACGATTTGAATCTCCCCGTCACCACCTCGACGTCGGGTGGAAACGGCATCGTCACCGGTGCAGTGCAGTTGACCGGTGCCGAGCAGGGAGTGCTCACCTACAGCGTGGGTAATGGTCCGAGCAAGGGCACCGTGGCGATCAATGCTGACGGCACCTACACCTACACCCGGACGGTCGCGGGACACACCGGCGGCCCGACCGACAGTTTCGAGATCCTCGGCACCGTCGGTGGTGTCAGCATCGTCGTCGCCACGGTCACCGTCACGCCGACCCTGAACAACGCCGCTCCGACCGCCGGGCAGACCACGATCACGGAATCCTCGCTGGGTGGTGACTTCCTGGGAATCCGCACGCAGAACACGAAGGGCAAGGTCACCGCGGCCGATGCCGACGGCGATGCGATCACCTATCCGGGTGGCTCGATCATTCCGGCGATGTACAGCACGGCCAACGGTGGCTCGGTGTCCTTCTACTCGGACGGCACCTTCACCTACGCGATCACCAAGTCCAACAGCTACTTCCACGGTGCGGCCGCGGTCGGTGCCAGCGGCCTCGCGGTCAAGGACACCTTCACCATCACCATCACGGATGCGCTGGGCGCCAGCGCCACGATCGTGGTCGAGGTGCCGGTCGAGAAGCTCAACGCGAAGCCTTCGTCGAGTGTGTCGACCAATGCCAGCTCGGACGCACTCGGCGTGGTGCGTGGCACGTTGAACGGGTCAGACAACGACGACGACGCGTTGACCTACAACCTCGTCGGAGCCACCGGAGGCTCGGCGTACACCGCCAACGGTGGCATCGTGACGCTGTCCGGCAACTCGTTCACCTACATCCCGACCAAATCCGGATCGACCACGGATACGTTCACGGTGACGGTTTCCGACGGCCATGGGGGTACCACCACGGCGACCATCTCGGTGGCGCAGGCAACGCCGTCGCCGGTGACGGTCACCAACGGGGGAGCCAACATCCAGAACGTGACCCTGAACGTACCGGGCGCCGACGCGTCACTGCTGACCTTCAGCGTCGGTGCGCAAGGCACGAAGGGAACCGTCGTCCGTAATGCCGACGGAACCTACACCTACACCCGGAACGCGGGCCTTGGGCATTCGACGACACCCAACGACACGTTCACCATCATCGGCACCGACGCCAGCGGCAAGACGGTGACGATCGCCACCGTGAACGTCGCACCGACGATCCCGAATGCGGCGCCCATCGGCGGTGCGGTCACGATCACGAGTTCCTCGCTGGAGGACAACACCGTGATCGGCATCGGCACCTGGAAGCAGCGGACCTCGGGCTCGTTGGCTGCCTCGGACTCCGACGGCGACGCGGTCAGTTGGACGGCGGGTACGTTCTCGACGGCCAATGGCGGGTCCGTCGTGGTCAATGCGAACGGAACGTTCAGCTACACCATCGACAAGGGGTACTCGTACTTCCACGGTGCAGCCAAGGTCGGTGCCAGCGGAACGGCCTTCGCCGACAACTTCTCCGTGACGGTCAACGACGGGTTCGGCGGTAGCACAACCTATTCGGTCAATGTGAACATCTATGCGCACAATGATCCGCCGAGTGTCAGCGGTGGAGTGCGGACCTGGTTGACGAACAACTGGACCAGTGTCTTCGGTTCGGGCAGCAACGGTGATTCGGTCGACACCGCGGTCACCGCCCAGACCGGGGGTGGATCGGCGAGCTACAACTCGACGTGGGGCACCCTGAACACCAGCGGGAAGTCGTCCGGGAACACGGTGACCGTGACGGCCACCGAGACCGAGTATTACCAGGTCATCAATGGTGTCGTGCAGGTCGGGACCCTGTCCAGCTCGTCAAGGACGTTCACCGTGTAGCCGGTGCTTCCACCACATTCCGACCCGACACTCTCCAGGGAACCCGCACATGACGATTGACGATCTGCCCCGCATCTTCGATGTGCCGAAGGGACTGTCCGACGGCGTCGGCATCACCGCGGTGCCTGACCTCGGGGTCACATCACAGGTGATCAGCACCGGGTTTGTCGTACGGTCAAACGAGCCACCGACAGCGACGGTGGACGTCGGTAACCCGCATCCGGTCACCGGGGCGATCTTCGGATCTGTCACCGCGGTGGATCAGGGGAACGGTGCCATCAGCTACGGTCCCACGCTGTTCACGACCGCCAAGGGCGGTCTGGTGTCGGTCGGTGCGACCTCGGGTCACTTCACCTATACGCCGTCGGTTCAGGCGCGGCAGGTGGCCCGGGTCAGCGCGGAACCCTCCGATCAGGTCGACACGTTCACCGTCACCGTCACCGATCTCTACGGACGGCACGTCGATGTCGAGGTGACCGTGGGCATCCTCGTTGCCGGCGTGCCACCCTCCGGTGCGGCGACCGTGTCCTTGCCCGCGGAGAGTGGCGTGGTAACCGGCTGGATCGAAGGTGCCGCGTGGGACGGTGGCAAGCTCACCTTCAGCCTGAAGAATTCCTCGAATCCCGCTGACTCCACCGCCGAATCCGCGTACTCGGAAAAAGGCGGGCTGGTTCGACTCGACACCGTCAGTGGACAGTTCACGTTCGTGCCCCGCATCTCCACCGCTGCCATCCCCGGCCTGGACACCGACAGGTTCGTCGTCACCGCGATCGATGCCCATGGCGGCACCGCCGATATCGTGGTACGGCCACTGGCACATTTGCGATTGCAAGCCGAAACCGTCGGCACTGCGCCCGATGTCCAGCGGGGAAGACTCGCGATCGCTGCCGCCGCGAACGGCCCCATCGGATTCAGCCTTGGTCGGCCACCTAAGAAGGGCGCCGCTCGGGTCGACGTCGACGGCTCCTACGTCTACACGCGCACTCCCGGCCTGGGACACGGCATCACCGCCGATGACTCGTTCACCATCATCGGCACCGACGACTTCGGACGCTCCATCACGGTCGCAACCGTCGAGGTGTGCCCGCCGCTCGCCGACATGTCGCCCGTCTCCGGCCGTGCGCAGATCACCGAGTCGGCGGTGAACGCCGCCGGTGTGCAGACCACCCGCGGACGTATCGTCGCGATGGCAGCCGACGGGCGCCCGGTGCGGGTCGACGGCGGGGGATTACCCGGCAACACCGTCATCTCGGCCAAGGGCAGCACGGTGACGGTGAACGAGGACGGCACGTTCACCTACTCCACCGCCCTGAACACCGCGATCGGGCATGCCGCGGCCGCGGTGACGGCATTGGCGGCAGACAAGCTCGACCATTTCACCGTCACCGCCAAGGACGGCACCCTGGTGGTGGTGCCCGTACGTCTGCTCCCGCACAATCAGCCGCCCGTGCAGTCCACCATCGGCGCCAGCGGACGGCTCGGCCTGCTCAAGACCGCTTCGTGGACCACCACCGTGGCCGATCCCGACGGTGACGACATCACTTTCACCATTGTCCAGGCCAACCCCCGCGGCACGGTCTCGGTGCACCGCACCCGGACGGGCGCATTCCTGGTGAACTACACGTCGACCTCGGGCAAATGCGGCCGGTTCCATCCGAGCGAGACCTTCGCGGTGCGGTACTTCGACGGCCACGTCCGTCCGGACGGATCACCGGCCTATGTGAGCGTTACGTACACGTTCTGAGACTTCGGTCCCGTGTTGTCGCCCGTCGATCCCGCTGAGGACCGGCGGGCAATAACTGCTGGGGGGCCGTGGTTCATACTGGTGTAACTGTCCGTCCTGCGCAGCTGTTGCCGCGGGGTGGGCGCAGACGAACTGATGAAGGTGGCACAGACATGTTTCGGCCAGCGATGACGAGGCGACGATGACACGGCTGGATTCCGTCGAAAGGGCGGTAGCCGACATCGCGGCGGGTAAGGCGGTCGTGGTCATCGATGACGAAGACCGCGAGAACGAGGGCGACCTGATCTTCGCCGCCGAGAAGGCCACTCCCGAGCTCGTGGCGTTCATGGTGCGCTACACCTCCGGGTACCTCTGTGTGCCCCTCGACGGCGCCATCTGCGACCGGCTGGGCCTGTTGCCGATGTATGCGGTCAACCAGGACAAGCACGGCACCGCCTACACCGTGACCGTCGATGCCAAGAAGGACGTCGGAACCGGTATCTCGGCCTCCGACCGCGCCACCACGATGCGTGTGCTGGCCGATCCGACGGCAGTCGCCGAGGACTTCACCAAACCCGGCCACGTGGTGCCGCTGCGCGCCAAGGACGGCGGCGTGCTGCGCCGTCCCGGTCACACCGAGGCGGCCGTCGACCTGGCCAGGCTGGCAGGCCTGCAGCCCGCCGGCGCGATCTGCGAGATCGTCAGCCAGAAGGACGAAGGCTCGATGGCGCAGACCGACGAGCTGAGGGTCTTCGCCGACGACCACGGGCTCGCGCTGATCTCCATCGCCGACCTCATCGAATGGCGGCGCAAGCACGAAAAGCACATCGAACGCGTCGCCGAGGCCCGCATCCCCACCCGCCATGGTGAGTTCCGGGCGGTCGGCTACACCTCCATCTACGAGGATGTCGAGCATGTCGCGCTGGTGCGCGGCGACATCTCCGGGCCCGAATTCGACGGTCACGACGTGCTGGTCCGCGTGCACTCCGAGTGCCTCACCGGCGACGTTTTCGGCTCGCAGCGCTGCGATTGCGGTCCCCAGTTGGATGCCGCGATGGCCATGGTGGCGCAGGAGGGGCGCGGCATCGTGCTGTACATGCGCGGGCACGAAGGCCGCGGTATCGGCCTGCTGCACAAGCTGCAGGCCTACCAGTTGCAGGATGCCGGCGCCGACACCGTCGACGCGAATCTGGAACTCGGCCTGCCGGCCGACGCTCGCGACTACGGCATCGGTGCCCAGATCCTCGTGGACCTCGGTGTGCGGTCGATGCGCTTGTTGACCAACAATCCGGCCAAGCGGGTGGGCCTGGACGGGTACGGCCTGCACATCACCGAGCGGGTGCCGCTACCGGTGCGGGCGAACGCCGAGAACATCCGTTATCTGATGACCAAGCGGGACCGGATGGGCCACGACCTGACCGGTCTGGAGGATTACGACCAGGCTCAACCCGGTGGAGCGCTGTGAGCGGGCATACCGGTGCCATCCCCGACCTGCCGGATGTGGACGCCTCCACGGTGTCGCTGGGCATCGTGGTGAGCACCTGGCACGCCACCATCTGTGATGCGTTGCTCGACGGCGCACTGCGCGCCGCAGGCAAGCTCGGGGTGACCGACCCGGCGGTGGTGCGGGTGCACGGCGCCATCGAGATTCCGGTGGTCGCGCAGGCCCTCGCTGCCAAGTACGACGCCGTCGTTGCGCTGGGCGTCGTGATCAGGGGCGAGACACCGCATTTCGACTATGTCTGTGATGCGGTGACCCAGGGCCTCACGCGGGTGTCGCTGGACCTGTCCACCCCGGTGGCCAACGGCGTGTTGACCACCAACACCGAGCAGCAGGCGCTGGCGCGAGCCGGACTGCCGCAGTCGACCGAGGACAAGGGGGCTCAGGCCGCCGCCGCGGCGCTGTCGACTGCGCTGGTGCTGCGCGACCTCGCGTCATGACCCGGTCGACCGACGACCAAAAATGGGACCTCCAGGTCCGACCGCATCTGACGCCGTATTTCGTCTACGGCGCCGCCTTCTTGATCGCCGCGGCCCACATCACCGTGGGGTTCCTGTTGAAGGTCGGGTCCAGCGGTGTGGTGTTCCGTACCGCCGATCAGGTGGGCATCGCGGCGGTGGGTCTGGTGATCGCAGGCTGTGTGCTGCTATTGGCGCGGCCTCGGTTACGCGTCGGGCCCTCCGGTATCGCTGTGCGTAACGCGTTGGGCTACAAACTGATTGCCTGGCCCGACGTCGTGGACGTGTCCTTCCCGCCCGGTGCGCGCTGGGCGCGTATCGACTTGGCCGACGACGAGTACACCGCGGCGATGGCGATCCAGGCCGTCGACAAGGAGCGCGCGGTGGTGGCCATGGATCAGGTGCGCACGCTCATGCGCCGCTACCAGAACGAGATCAATTCACCGTCAGCGTCATCGTGACCTCTGGCGCGTCATCACCCGCGTCGGCGTCGCCGGACACCATGGTGAACCCGAGGCTGCCGTAGACCGCCAGGGCCGGGGCGTTGTCGCGGTGGACGCGTAAGTTGACGCGGTGCACTCGCTGGCTGCGCGCCCAGTCGACCGCCCCGGAGACCAGGGTGCGACCTAGCCCGCGGCCCCGTGCCGTCGGATCCAGCCACAACGAGTACAGGTACACCGATTCCGGACCCTGGCGCTGGGCACCGATCAGGCCGACCGCCCGATTGTCGATGACGAGCGCGAACTGGGCGTGTGCGCGTAGCCGGCGGCGCCACTGCGCAGCGGTGAACGTGCTCTCGTGCCGGTAGTGCGGACTACGGTCGCCCAACGAATCGGTGAGCGCCCGCAGTCGCATACCGGCGAACGCGCGCCAGTCCGTCTCGGTGAGCCGGGCCACGCGCACCTGCCCCATGCCCATGGCTCCAGTATCACAGTCAGACGCTCGGGTAGGATCGACAAGTCGATGAGTACCTTGGTTTTCGTATCAGCCTCGGCTGACGGTATCGCCGATGCCGGCGTGCCGCTCGTCACAGCACCGACAGTGATCGCGGGCCTGGGCTCGCACCCGGCTCTGACGGCCCCGCTGATCGTCGGACGTCCACCGGCGACCGCATTGATCTGGCGCAGACTGGCTGCGGTCGCCGACTTCTACGGCACCGATATCCCCGCCGAGGACGTCTTGGCCGACACCCTGGACGGTCTGCTCGGCCGGGCCGACGCCGGTGCCGTGCTTGCCGCCGAAGTGCTGGTCGTGCCGATCCACGGACGAACCCACTTCCTGGTCTCCGGCGCCACGATCACCCCCCACCGCGACGAATCCGTTGCGTTGGATGTGCGACCCTACCGCCCGGTGCCGCAATGGCGCCGGATCGCGGTCGACACGACCAGCCGGGCCGCACATGATCTCGCCTCCCGGGAACTGGCGGCCGCCGGATACGTCGACGTGGCCGACGCGGAGGGGGACCGGATCGGGCGGCCACAATGCGGTGCGCTGATCTTCGACACCGAGCGGGGTCGCGTCGGGACCGGTGCCGACGTGCTCGATCTGTTGATCGCGGCCGGGCTGGCCGATGAGCTGCCCCGCGCCGACGAGCCGGTCGATATCGGCAATGCCGTCGCTGCGTGGTTTGTCTCGCCGCGATTCGAAATCCATCCGGTGACCGCCATCGGCGATCGCCGATTCGAGGTGAATGCATGACGTTCCGGCCGGAGTCCTTCGACGCGTTGGTGATCGACGGTTACTCGTTCACAGCGGGCACGCTCTCGCTGGGCTACACCCTGCGCGGACCGGAGCCGATGACGTTCGCCGAGGTGATCGACTTCGGCGAGGCCCTCGGCGGCGCCCAGCCGCATCCGCTGCTGGCCCGACTGCTCGCCCTCACCTGTGCGCTGAGCTACTACAAGGCCGCCGCGCCCCCGCGGATCGAGATCGCCTTCGGCGCGCACGAGTTCGAGAAGCACTATCTGCGCACCCTGATCGAGGGTGGACTCGGGGAATTCGCGTATCGAAATGACCTTCCCGCGGCGCTGACCCCACACGTCGACGGGCCTCCGGCGGGTGACGTGCCGGTCACCGACGGCTTCGACGTCGATGCCACTCCGCTGGTGCCGGTCGGCGGCGGCAAGGATTCGGTCGTCAGCATCGAAGCGTTGCGTGGGCACGGCCTGACCCCGATGCTGTTCAGTGTCAACCGATATGACCCCATCGACCGGTGCATCGAGGTCAGCGGACTGAACAGCGTGCACGTGCGGCGCCGCATCGATCGGGCGCTCATCGAGGCCAACGCGAACGGTGCCCACAACGGCCATGTGCCGGTGACGGCCATCAACAGTGTGATCGGACTGATCGTCGCGCAGGCCAACGGATTCGGTCCCGTCGTGCTGTCCAACGAGCGGTCCTCCAACATCGGCAACATCGAGTGGCTTGGCCGCGATATCAACCACCAATGGTCCAAGAGCCTGGCCTACGAAACACTGCTGCGCGACACCCTGGTGCAGCACGGCTTCGCGCCCGACCGTTACTTCTCGCTGCTACGCGGCTTGTCCGAATCCGAGATCGCCGACCGCTTCGCCCGCTGCGCCGAATACTTCGACGTGTTCACCAGCTGCAACCGATTGTTCGCACTCGACCCGGCCAAGCGGGCGACCTCCTGGTGCGGCATCTGCCCGAAATGTCAGTTCGTCTTCGTACTGCTGGCTCCGCGACTGGGCCGGCCCACGATGGAACGGATCTTCGGGCGCAACCTGTTCGCCGACACCGGCCACCGTGCCGGTTTCGCGGACATCCTCGGCATCGGGGTGCACAAACCGTTCGAATGCGTGGGGGAGTACTACGAGGCCGCTGAGGCGATGCTGGCGGTGCTCGACGACCCGCAATGGCAGGATCTGCCGCTGGTGGCCGAGTTCGGCCGCCAGCGCGATGCCCTCGCCGCGGTCGCCGTCGACCACGACACCGGACCCGCGCGCCATCACGTGCCCGACCGGTATGCGACGTTGCTCGATGATTGAGCTTTCCGGGCGCACCGTCGGTATCTGGGGGCTGGGCAAGGAAGGGCTCTCGATGGCCCGGACGGCGTCCGCCCACGGTGCCGAACGCATCATCGCGGTGGATGACCGGGCCATCGACGGGAGCGCTCCGGATATCGAGCGGCTGACCGTCCGCTACGGTGCCGATGCGCCGAACACGCTGCGCGACACAGATATCGTGTTCGTCAGTCCCGGCGTCCCATGGCAACATCCGATCTTCGAGGACATGCGGCGCAACGGCCCGCCGGTATCCAGTGCGGCCGACTGGTACATGACCCGCCACGGCGCACAGACCATCGGCGTCACCGGCACCAAGGGCAAGAGCACCACGGCGTCGTTCCTGGCTCACCTGCTGGCCGGTCTCGGTGTGCCTGCCGTGGCGGCCGGCAATATCGGGACGCCGCTTTCGGACCTGTCCCCGGCGTCCGGGCAATGGGTGGTGGCCGAACTATCCAGCCAGCAATGTGCGCTGCTGAGCACCTCGCCCGCGGTGGCCGTGATCACCAACCTCTACCAGGACCATCTGGACTGGCACGGCGACATTGCGTCCTACTACTCGGCCAAGGCTGCCGTGTTCGCCGGCGGCGCAAGGGTTCTGATCACCACTGCCGGGGTGACGTCCGCGTTGCGAGGTGTCGGTATCGAGCAATTCCCGCCGGTGCACGAGCTGTCGACGACGGGGGTGTATCGACCGGCGGGTGACTCGGTGTTGGCGTACCCGCACAACGCGATCAACGCCGCGCTGGCCGCTGCGGCGGCCGCCGAGGTCCTCGGCAGGCCGGTGACCGAGGCCGAGATCGACTCCGCGGCAGCCAACTTCACCGGGCTGCCACACCGGCTGCAGACGGTGCGCACCGCCGCGGGCAGGCGTTGGATCGACGACACGCTGGCCACCACCGGGGAGAGCGTGGTGGCCGCATTGTCGGCGATGCCTGCCGACGACCGTATCGCGCTGATCGTGGGTGGGATGGACAGGTCGCTCGACTACCGGCAGGTCGATGAGTTCCTGTGCGCGGGTACCCGCGATGTCACGTTGATCCAGGCTCCCACCAACGGAGCACTGATCGGGGCCGGTTTCGCCGGGGCTCACCCTGACCGCGTGCACCGGGTCGA
Source organism: Mycolicibacterium neoaurum VKM Ac-1815D (assembly GCF_000317305.3). The sequence continues at coordinate 2,756,295 of NC_023036.2, forward strand.
GGGCCTGGAGGAGGCGGTGCGGCTGGCCGCCGGACTGCCCGGCGTCGACATCGTCCTGCTGTCACCAGGGGCGGCCAGCTACGACCTCTACCGCAACTACGAGGCCAAAGGCGCAGCATTCTGCGCTGTCATCGACAGCCTCTAACCTGGACCTGTGCCAGACCCCGCGACCTACCGCCCGGCACCGGGTTCGATTCCAGTCGAACCCGGTGTCTATCGGTTCCGCGACCCGCACGGCCGGGTGATCTACGTGGGCAAGGCCAAGAGCCTGCGCAGCCGCCTCAACTCCTACTTCGCCGACCTGTCGGCGCTGGCGCCGCGGACGCGCCAGATGGTCACGACCGCCGGCAGCGTCGAGTGGACCGTGGTGAGCACCGAAGTCGAGGCGCTTCAGCTGGAGTACAACTGGATCAAGGAGTTCGATCCTCGGTTCAACATCCGCTACCGCGACGACAAGTCGTATCCGGTGCTGGCGGTCACACTCAACGAGGAGTACCCGCGGCTGTTCGTCTACCGCGGCCCGCGCCGCAAGGGGGTCCGCTACTTCGGCCCCTACGCACACGCCTGGGCGATCCGCGAAACGTTGGACCTGTTGACCCGGGTGTTCCCCGCCCGCACCTGCTCGGGCGGGGTCTTCAAACGACATAGCCAGATCGACCGGCCGTGCTTGCTCGGGTACATCGACAAGTGTTCGGCACCGTGCGTGGGCAAGGTGGATGCCGCCGCCCACCGCAAGATCGTCGAGGACTTCTGCGACTTCCTTGCCGGTAAGACCGACCGGTTGGTGCGTGATCTGGAAAAGCAGATGAACTCCGCGGCAGAGGATCTGGACTTCGAGCGTGCGGCCAGATTGCGTGATGACATCGGGGCCCTCCGGCGGGCGCTGGAGAAGCAGACCGTCGTGTTCGGAGACGGCACCGACGCGGATGTGGTGGCCTTCGCCGACGACGAGCTGGAAGCTGCCGTGCAGGTGTTCCACGTGCGCGGCGGCCGGGTGCGGGGGCAGCGGGGGTGGGTGCTGGAGAAGGCTTCGGAGCCGGAGGCGACCGGTGTTACGGAGCCGGGTACGTCGGGGCAGGCGTATCTCGTCGAGCAGTTCCTGACCCAGTTCTACGGTGACCAGGCCGAATTGGGTGCCGGTGGTGCCGGCACCGTGTCCGCGGATGAGGCGACCACACCGGTGCCGCGCGAGGTGCTGGTGCCGGTGTTGCCGGACAACGCCGAAGAGTTGACCACCTGGCTGAGCGAGCTGCGTGGCTCGCGGGTCCGGTTGCGTGTCCCGGTGCGCGGCGACAAGAAGGCGCTCGCCGAGACGGTGCACCGCAACGCCAAGGAGGCGCTTGCCCAGCACAAGCTCAAGCGCGCCGGTGATTTCAACGCGAGATCTGCTGCGCTGCAGAGCATTCAGGACTTCTTGGAGCTGCCCGACGCGCCGCTGCGCATCGAATGCGTCGATATCAGCCACGTGCAGGGCACCGACGTGGTCGCCTCACTCGTCGTGTTCGAGGACGGCCTGCCGCGCAAATCCGATTACCGGCACTACGCCATCCGCGAGGCCGCCGGCGACGGGAGATCCGATGACGTCGCCTCGATCGCCGAGGTGACCCGCCGCCGGTTCGCCCGCCACGTCGCCGATATCGAACAACCGATGGTGGCGGAAGGTAAATCGCGCAGATTCGCCTACCCGCCGAACCTGTTCGTCGTCGACGGCGGCGCGCCGCAGGTCAATGCCGCCCAGGCCGTCCTCGACGATCTCGGGATCACCGATGTCGCGGTGATCGGGCTGGCCAAGCGGCTCGAGGAGGTCTGGGTCCCGAACGAGCCCGACCCGGTGATCATGCCGCGCACCAGCGAGGGGCTGTATCTGCTCCAGCGCATCCGCGATGAGGCGCACCGGTTCGCCATCACCTTCCATCGCAGTAAGCGGTCCAAGCGGATGACGGCCTCGGCGCTGGACTCGGTGCGCGGACTCGGGGAGCACCGTCGTAAGGCGCTGGTGACGCACTTCGGTTCGGTGGCGCGGCTGCGGGCGGCAAGTGTCGCGGAGATCACCGCGGTACCAGGTATCGGGGTGGCCACGGCCGAGGCCGTCCTCGCGGCGCTGGCAGGTGACTCCACTCCGGCCGGTGACGCCCCGGTCGTTTCGGACCCACCGGGAGTCGATGTGAACAATGATCGTGACGAGACGGCATATGACGCGGCCGCGCCGACCGGGCAGACCGCGTCAGATACAACTACGGGGTGACGAACCAGGGCATGAGCGAAGAATCAGGAATCGACGTCGTCCTGGTCACCGGATTGTCCGGTGCCGGCCGGGGCACCGCCGCCAAGGTGCTCGAGGACCTCGGCTGGTATGTCGCCGACAACCTGCCCCCGGAGCTGATCGCCCGGATGGTCGATCTGGGGCTGGACGCGGGGTCGCGGATCACCCAGCTGGCGCTGGTGATGGATGTCCGCTCGCGTGGTTTCACCGGTGACCTCGATTCGGTGCGCAACGAACTGGCGACCCGGGGGATCACCCCGCGTGTGCTGTTCATGGAGGCCGCCGACGATATCCTCGTGCGTCGGTACGAGCAGAACCGACGGAGTCATCCGTTGCAGGGCAACCAGACCCTTGCCGAAGGTATCGCCGCCGAGCGCACGATGCTGGCCCCGGTCCGGGCGAGCGCGGATCTGGTGATCGACACCTCGAAGCTGGCGGTACCCGCGCTACGCGAGAGCATCGAGCGCGCGTTCGGGGGCGAGACCGTCGCCGAGACCAATGTCACCGTCGAGTCCTTCGGCTACAAGTACGGCCTGCCGATGGACGCCGACACCGTCATGGACGTCCGGTTCCTGCCCAACCCGCACTGGGTGGACGAGTTGCGACCGCACACGGGCCAACATCCGGCCGTTCGGGATTTCGTGCTCGGGCAGGACGGGGCCGGCGAGTTCCTGGACACCTACCATCGACTGCTTGGCGTCGTCATCGACGGTTACCGCCGGGAGGGAAAGCGCTACATGACGGTGGCCATCGGTTGCACCGGGGGCAAGCATCGCAGCGTGGCGATCGCCGAAGCGCTGGCCGGGTTGCTGCAGGAGGGTGACGCGAACTTGACGGTACGGGCACTGCACCGGGACCTGGGACGCGAGTGAGAGTCACGTCATGAGTTCACCGCGCATCGTCGCCCTCGGCGGAGGGCACGGTCTGTATGCGACGCTGTCGGCTGCCAGACGGCTCAGTCCGCACGTGACCGCCGTCGTCACCGTCGCCGACGACGGCGGGTCGTCGGGCCGGTTACGCAGCGAACTGGACGTCATCCCGCCAGGTGATCTGCGAATGGCGTTGGCGGCGTTGGCCTCCGACAGTCCGCATGGCCGCCTGTGGGCGACGATCATCCAACACCGGTTCGGCGGTAGCGGCGCGTTGGCCGGACACCCCATCGGAAATCTGCTGCTCGCGGGTCTCAGTGAGGTGCTCGCCGATCCGGTGGCCGCGCTCGACGAGCTGGGCCGCATCCTGGACCTCAAGGGTCGCGTGCTGCCGATGTGCCCGGTGGCGCTGCAGATCGAGGCCGATGTGGCGGGCCTGGAATCCGACCCGCGCATGTTCCGGGTGATCCGCGGACAGGTGGCGGTCGCGACCACCGTCGGGCAGGTGCGCCGGGTGCGGCTGCTGCCCGGCGACCCGCCGGCGACCAGACAGGCCGTGGACGCCATCATGGCCGCCGACCTGGTGGTGCTCGGCCCCGGCTCGTGGTTCACCAGCGTCATCCCGCACGTGCTGGTTCCCGGACTGGCCGCGGCGCTCAATGCCACCACCGCGCGGCGGGCGCTGGTGCTCAACCTGGTCGCCGAGCCGGGGGAGACCGCCGGGTTCTCCGCCGAGCGGCACATCCATGTCCTGGCCCAGCACGCGCCGGGCTTCCGCGTCGATGAGATCATCATCGACGCCTGCCGGGTGCCCAGCGATCGCGAGCGCGAGCAACTGGTGCGGACCGCCGCACTTTTGGGTGCTCAAGTAGAGTTTGCCGACGTTTCCCGACCTGGTACACAGTTACATGACCCGTCGATGCTGGCCGCCGCGCTGGAAGGTGTGCGGGTGCGCGGACCGGTGCCCGGCGTCATCGGCGAACAACCGACAACCCCCGCGCCGGTCCGGCCGGGCGACCTGCGACACGGAGAACACGGGCAGCGATCAATGAACGCACCAAGGGGGGACGACTCGTGGCGATGACGGCCGAGGTCAAGGACGAGCTGAGTCGTCTGGTCGTGAGCTCGGTCAGCGCACGCCGCGCCGAGGTGTCGGCACTGCTGCGGTTCGCGGGGGGCCTGCACATCGTGGCGGGCCGGGTCGTGGTGGAGGCCGAGGTGGATCTCGGCATCATTGCCCGCCGCCTGCGCAAGGACATCTACGACCTGTACGGCTACAACGCCGTGGTGCACGTCCTGTCGGCCAGCGGCATCCGCAAGAGCACCCGGTATGTGGTGCGGGTTGCCAAGGACGGGGAGGCCCTGGCCCGCCAGACCGGGCTGCTGGATCTGCGCGGCCGACCGGTGCGCGGGCTGCCGGCCCAGGTGGTCGGCGGCAGCGTCGCCGACGCCGAAGCCGCTTGGCGCGGAGCGTTTTTGGCCCACGGTTCACTGACAGAGCCGGGGCGTTCGTCGGCGCTGGAAGTCAGCTGCCCCGGCCCGGAGGCCGCCCTGGCTCTCGTCGGCGCGGCCCGTCGTCTCGGGATCAGCGCCAAGGCCAGGGAGGTGCGCGGCAGCGACCGCGTCGTGGTGCGCGACGGCGAGGCGATCGGCGCCCTGCTCACCAGGATGGGAGCGCAGGACACCAGGCTGACCTGGGAGGAACGGCGGATGCGCCGTGAGGTCCGGGCCACCGCCAACCGGCTCGCGAATTTCGACGATGCCAACCTGCGCCGCTCGGCCAGGGCCGCCGTCGCCGCCGCCGCCCGGGTGGAGCGCGCGCTGGACATCCTCGGTGACACCGTGCCGGACCACCTGGCTCAGGCCGGCCGGCTCCGGGTGGAGCACAGGCAGGCATCCCTGGAGGAGCTGGGCCGCCTGGCCGAGCCGCCGATGACCAAAGACGCCGTGGCAGGCCGGATTCGGCGGCTGTTGTCGATGGCGGATCGGAAGGCGAAACAGGACGGCATCCCCGATACTGAGTCCGCGGTCACGCCGGATCTGCTCGACGAGGCCTGACCAGTCCTGGGTCCGTGAAGGCCCGATCCCGGCAAAGGGGCGTCGTCCGCGATGAAGTTGATTGTCGAGCTGGTCCGCCCTTACAGGTGGATGGTGGCGGGCATCTTCGGGGTGCTGCTGATCCAGATCGCGATGGGTCTGGCCGCGCCGTGGCCGCTCAAGGTCGTCCTCGACAGCGTGATCGGCGACCATCCGCTGCCCGGATGGCTACACGGGCTGCTGCAACCCGTGCTCGGCGGCGAGAGCAGGATGCACATCGCCGGACTGGCCGCGATCATGGTCATCGTCATCGCGGTGATCGCCGCGGTCGCCACGTACATCGCGAACTACCTGACCGAAACCGTGGGGCAGCGGATCGGCAATGATCTGCGCACCCGCGCCTACCATCACCTGCAGCAGTTGTCGCTGAACTACTTCGACACCCACCGCGTGGGCCCCATTCTGAGCACCCTCACCGACGATGTCGACACCATTCAGGATTTCGCGTCGGCATCCACACTCGGGATCGCCACCGACCTGCTGACGATCGTCGGCATGCTGTCGCTGATGCTGTGGCTACAGTGGGATTTCACCCTGGTGGCGCTCGCGGTGGCGCCGCTGCTGCTGCTGTTCGTGTCCCGGATCCGCAAGGCCGTCAAGGTGGCGACCCACGAGGTACGTCGCCGGGAGTCCGACATCGTAGCGGTCGCCGAGGAAGGCCTGCAGTCCATCCGGGTGGTGAAGGCGTTCGACCGCGAGGAATTGCAGGAGCGCCAGCTGGCCATCGTCGGGCAGCAGGCGGTGGACGCCGCGCTCAACGCCCGCCGGGTGAAGTCGGTGGTCTCGCCGATCGTCGCGGTGGTCGTGGCGGCCTGCACAGCGCTGGTGCTGTGGCGTGGATCGGCACTCATCCTGGCCGGCGCCATGACCGCAGGCACGCTGACCGTGTTCATCTCCTACCTGGCTTCGTTCTTCAAGCCCGTACAAGATCTGGCCAAGCTCACCAATACCATCGCCATGGCATCGGTCGGCGTGGAGCGCGTCAACGAGCTGCTGACCGCGGAGGCCACCGTCGAAGAGAAGGCCGATGCGGTCGAGCCCGCCCGCATCCGTGGCGCGATCGCCTTCGAGCGGGTCGCGTTCAGCTACGACGCCGAAACGCCCGTCCTGCGTGATGTGACCTTCGATGTGCAGCCCGGACAGTTGGTCGGTGTCGTCGGGCACACCGGCAGCGGGAAGTCCAGTCTTGTGAGTCTCATCCCGCGGTTCTACGACCCGAGCATGGGAACCGTGCGCATCGACGGGGTCGATCTGCGCGATTACAAGCTGCACGAACTGCGCCGCCAGATCGCCTACGTCCTGCAGGACACGGTGTTGTTCCGCGGAACCATCCGGGACAACATCGCCTTCGGCAGGCCCGACGCCGGCCACGACGAAATCGTCGAGGCGGCGAAGCTGGCCAATGCCCACGAGTTCATCTCCGATATGCCGCAGGGGTACGACAGCGCGGTCGGGGAGCGCGGCATGACCCTGTCCGGCGGCCAGCGTCAGCGCATCGGTATCGCCCGCGCGCTGATCCGCGACAGCCCGATACTGATCCTCGATGAACCGACCGCGGCGTTGGACGCCGAGTCCGAACGGCTGGTGATGACGGCGCTGCAACGCTTGATGGCGGACCGCACCGTCATCACGATCGCCCACCGACTCAGCACCATTCGAGATTCGGACAAGATCGTGGTGCTCGAAGAGGGCAGGGTCGTCGAACAGGGCACCCACGAAGAACTGCTCACCGCGCGTGGTCGCTACGCCGACCTGCACCGCATCCAGTACGAGGACGACGCACCATGAACCGTTCGCTGATCATCCTGCCCGACGACTCGGCGCAGCCGGTGCTCGACGCGATACACGGCGCGACCCGGTCGGTCCGGATCAAGATGTTCGCCTTCACCCACGACGCCCTCCTGCAGGCGGTGGTGGCCGCGCACCGTCGCGGCGTGCAGGTCAAGGTGATGCTCAATCCCGAACGTCGCGACGGTGAAACCGACAACGACGCAGCCCGGGAGGCCTTGGAGCGGTTCGGGATCGAGGTCCGGGCCAGCAGCCCGGCCTTCGACCTCACCCATGAGAAGTCGATGGTCATCGATGACGAGCACGCATTCGTCGAATCGCTGAACTGGACGCACGAGAATTTCACCCACACCCGCGACTACGCGGTGGTCACCCCCAGCGCCTACGAAGTGGCCGAGATCATCGATTGTTTCGAGGCAGACTGGGCACGGGAGGATTTCGATCCCGGCGACGGTGCTCACCTGATCTGGTGCCCCGCCAACGGCAGGCACCGCATCGCCGATTTCATCGACAGCGCCCAGCACACCCTGTTCCTGCAGAACGAGCGGTATCAGGACCCCGTCATCATCGAGCGGCTGGTGCGCGCCAAACGCCGCGGGGTCAAGGTGCATGTCATGGCCCGCGCCGCACACCATCTCAAGGATGGCAAGCTGGTCGAAGGTGTCAGCGGCATGCGGATCCTCGACGATGTCGGCATCAAGATCCACCGCCTCAAACACATGAAACTGCACGCCAAGATGATTTTGGCGGATCACGAACGGGCCGTCGTCGGCTCCATCAACTTCTCGCCGGGCAGCTTCGATCACCGCCGCGAACTGGCGATCGAGGTAACCGACCACCAGATCACCAGTCGTCTCAACGAGGTGGCCCACCACGACTGGAAACACTCCGAGCGGATGGACCTGAGCGATGCCGGGCTGATCGCGGATCTGACCGGCCGCGACCCGCGCGATGTCGGTCAACTGGCGCTGCACGAACCAGAGGACCGAGCGCCCATCTGACCAGCGTGCACACGCTCGAACCGGCACCACTAGGCTGGCGGGCGAGCAGTTCACCGCGATTTTCCCCACAACCGCGATTTCCCCACAACAAGGAGAGACACGTGACCATCCGGGTAGGCGTTAACGGCTTCGGTCGAATCGGACGCAACTTCTTCCGCGCCCTCGACGCGCAGAAGGCGGCGGGCAAGAACACCGACATCGAGATCGTCGCTGTCAACGACCTGACCTCGAACGCGACGCTCGCGCACCTGCTGAAGTTCGACTCGATCCTCGGCCGACTGCCCTACGACGTCAGCCTGGAGGGCGAGGACACGATCGTCGTCGGCGACCAGAAGATCAAGGCGCTCTCGGTCAAGGAAGGCCCGTCGGCGCTGCCGTGGGGCGACCTCGGGGTCGACGTCGTGGTCGAGTCGACCGGCATCTTCACCAAGCGTGACAAGGCGCAGGGCCACCTCGACGCCGGTGCCAAGAAGGTCATCATCTCCGCGCCTGCCAGCGACGAGGACATCACGATCGTGCTCGGCGTCAACGAGGACAAGTACGACGGCAGCCAGAACATCATCTCCAACGCGTCATGCACCACCAACTGCCTCGGCCCGCTGGCCAAGGTCCTCAACGACGAGTTCGGCATCGTCAAGGGCCTGATGACCACCATCCACGCCTACACCCAGGACCAGAACCTGCAGGACGGCCCGCACAGCGATCTGCGCCGTGCCCGCGCCGCCGCCATCAACATCGTGCCGACCTCGACCGGTGCGGCCAAGGCCATCGGGCTGGTGCTTCCCGAGCTGAAGGGCAAGCTGGACGGCTACGCCCTGCGGGTGCCGATCCCCACGGGCTCGGTCACCGACCTGACCGCCGAGCTGAAGAAGTCGGCGACCGCCGACGAGATCAACGCCGCCATGAAGGCCGCTGCCGAGGGCAAGCTCAAGGGCATCCTGAAGTACTACGACGCCCCGATCGTCTCCAGCGATATCGTCACCGACCCGCACAGCTCGCTGTTCGACGCCGGACTGACCAAGGTCATCGACAACCAGGCCAAGGTCGTCTCCTGGTACGACAACGAGTGGGGCTACTCCAACCGCCTCGCCGATCTGGTTGCGCTGGTCGGTAAGTCGCTGTAGTTCGCGATCATGGCGATCAAATCACTGTCTGACCTGCTCGCCGAAGGTGTTGAAGGTCGGGGCGTCCTGGTGCGCTCCGACCTCAACGTCCCCCTCGACGACAGCGGGAACATCACCGATCCGGGGCGCATCATCGCCTCGGTCCCGACGCTGAAGGCGCTCGCCGAGGCCGGTGCCAAGGTCGTGGTGACCGCGCACCTGGGCCGCCCCAAGGGCGAACCGGATCCGAAGTTCTCCCTCGCCCCCGTCGCGGCGGCGTTGGGGGAGCGGCTGGGCAGGCACGTCCAGCTGGCCGGCGATGTCGTCGGCACCGATGCGCTGGCCCGCGCCGAGGGCCTCACCGACGGTGACGTACTGCTGCTGGAGAACATCCGCTTCGACGCCCGCGAGACCAGCAAGGACGACGCCGAGCGGCTGGCGCTCGCCAAGGCGCTCGCCGGACTGGTCGAGGCCGCCGACGGAACCCCCGGCGCGTTCGTCTCCGACGGATTCGGTGTCGTGCATCGCAAGCAGGCCTCGGTGTACGACGTCGCCACGCTGTTGCCGCACTACGCGGGCACGCTGGTCGACACCGAGGTCAAGGTGCTCGAACAGCTGACGAGCTCGACCGAGCGGCCGTACGCCGTGGTGCTCGGCGGATCCAAGGTCTCCGACAAGCTCGCGGTGATCGAGAACCTGGCCACCAAAGCCGACAGCATTGTCATCGGTGGCGGCATGTGCTTCACCTTCCTTGCCGCACAGGGTCTTTCGGTCGGTTCCTCGCTGTTGCAGGAGGAGATGATCGACACCTGCAAGAAGCTGCTGGAGACCTACGGTGACGTGATCCACCTGCCCGTGGACATCGTGGCGGCGGACAAGTTCGCCGCCGATGCCGCGGCCGAGACGGTGCCCGCCGACCAGATCCCCGACGGGAAGATGGGCCTGGACATCGGGCCCGAATCGGTCAAGCGGTTCAGCGCGCTGCTGTCCAACGCCAAGACGGTGTTCTGGAACGGCCCGATGGGTGTCTTCGAGTTCGAGGCGTTCTCGGCAGGCACCAAGGGTGTCGCCGAGGCCATCATCGGGGCCACCGGCAAGGGTGCGTTCAGCGTCGTCGGCGGTGGCGATTCCGCGGCCGCGGTGCGCCTGCTGGGTCTGCCCGAGGACGGCTTCTCGCACATCTCGACCGGCGGCGGGGCGTCGCTGGAGTATCTGGAGGGCAAGACCCTCCCCGGCATCGACGTTCTGGAGGCGTGAGACATGGCACGTAAGCCGCTGATCGCCGGCAACTGGAAGATGAACCTCAATCACTTCGAGGCCATCGCCCTGGTGCAGAAGATCGCATTCGCCTTGCCGGACAAGTACTTCGACAAGGTCGATGTGACCGTCATCCCGCCGTTCACCGATCTGCGCAGTGTGCAGACGCTGGTCGACGGGGACAAACTGCGCCTCACCTACGGTGCGCAGGACGTCTCGCAGCACGACTCCGGTGCCTACACCGGTGAGATCAGCGGCGCGTTCCTGGCCAAACTGGGTGTCACCTTCGCCGTCGTCGGACACTCCGAACGGCGCACCTACCACGGTGAGACCGACGAGTTGGTGGCCGCCAAGGCGGCCGCCGCCCTCAAGCACGGCCTCACCCCGATCGTGTGCATCGGTGAATCCCTGGATGTCCGCGAGGCGGGCAACCACGTCGAGTTCAACGTGGAATCGCTGCGCGGCTCCCTGGCCGGGCTCAAGGCCGACCAGATCGCCCAGGTCGTCATCGCCTACGAGCCCGTCTGGGCGATCGGTACCGGCCGGGTGGCCAGCGCGGCCGACGCGCAGGAAGTATGTGCCGCGATCCGGGCCGAGCTCGCCGAACTGGCCTCCAAGGAGGTCGCGGCGACGGTGCGGGTGCTCTACGGCGGTTCCGTCAACGCCAAGAACGTCGGCGAGATCGTCGGGCAGACCGACGTCGACGGCGCGTTGGTCGGCGGTGCCTCACTGGACGGTGAGCAGTTCGCCACCCTGTCGGCCATCGCGGCCGGCGGGCCACTGCCCTGATCTGCCCTGATCGCGAGGTGATTTCGGTGAGATTCCGTGCGGCTGGAGCACGTTTTCGCACCGAAATCACCTCCGTGTAGGCTGACCGGCATGGAACTCGCCCTGCAGATCGTGCTTGTCATCACCAGTCTGTTGACGGTGTTGCTGGTACTGCTGCACCGCGCCAAGGGCGGCGGCCTGTCCACCCTCTTCGGCGGTGGCGTGCAGTCCAGCCTGTCCGGGTCGACCATCGTCGAGAAGAACCTCGACCGGTTGACCCTCTTCGTCATCGGCATCTGGCTGGTGTCGATCGTGGGCATGGCGCTGCGCATCAAATACAACGCCTGATCGGTGGGGTGGTGACCCCCGGCTCTGCGATATCGGCGCCGCGCACCGATAATTGACTGATGGCAGACAGCACCGACAGCACTCTGGAACCCATCGGCTCGGTGCAGCGCACCAACGTCGGTCGCGAAGCCACCGAACCGATGCGAGAAGATATCCGGCTGCTCGGCGCGATTCTCGGTGACACGGTCCGGGAACAGAACGGCGACAACATCTTCGACCTCGTCGAAAAGGCGCGGGTCGAGTCTTTCCGGATACGGCGCTCCGAGATCGACCGTGCCGAGCTGGCCGATCTGTTCCGCGATATCGACGTCCATCAGGCGATCCCGGTCATCCGCGCGTTCACCCACTTCGCCCTGTTGGCCAATGTCGCGGAGGACATCCACCGTGAGCGTCGTCGCGCCGTACACGAGGCCGCCGGGGAGCCACCGCAGGACAGCAGCCTGGCCGCCACCTATCGCAAACTCGATGGCGCCCAACTGGACGCGAGCGTGGTCACCGCGGCATTGACCGGTGCGCTGGTGTCCCCGGTGATCACCGCGCACCCCACCGAGACCCGCCGCCGCACGGTCTTCGACACCCAGCACCACATCACCGAACTGATGCGGTTGCGGCTCCACGGGCACACCCGCACCGACGGTGGCCGGGACATCGAAACCGAACTGCGCAGGCACATCCTCACGTTGTGGCAGACGGCGTTGGTCCGGCTGTCGCGCCTGAAGATCTCCGACGAGATCGAAACCGGGCTGCGGTACTACCCGGCTGCGTTCCTGGATGTCATCCCACGGGTCAACGCCGAGGTGCGGGACGCGCTGCAGCAACGTTGGCCGGGCACACAGGTGCTGGCACAACCGATCCTGCGGCCGGGATCCTGGATCGGCGGCGACCGCGACGGTAACCCCAACGTCACCGCCGAGGTGGTACGGCTGGCCACCGGGCGCGCCGCCTACACGGCCTTCGACCACTACTTCGGCGAGATCTGCGCGCTGGAACAGGAACTGTCGTTGTCCTCGCGGCTGGTGCGAACAAGCCAGGAGATGACCGCGCTCGCCGATGCCTGTGCCGAACCCGCCCGCAGCGACGAGCCCTACCGTCGGGCCCTGCGGGTGATTCACGCCCGGCTGACCGCTACCGCCATGCGCATCCTCGATGACCAGCCCGCACTCGAGCTCGACCTCGGTCTGGAGCCCTACGAGACTCCCGAGCAGTTGTTGGCAGATCTGGATACCGTGGACGCGTCGTTGCGTGACAACGGCTCCGCGGTGCTGGCCGATGATCGGCTGGGTCGGCTCCGGGAAGCGGTGCGGGTGTTCGGTTTTCACCTGTCCGGTCTGGACATGCGGCAGAACTCCGAGGTGCACGAGCAGGTGATCTCCGAGTTGCTGGCCTGGGCGGGTGTCCATCCGGACTATGCCTCGCTGCCCGAGGAGGCGCGGGTCGAATTGTTGGCCGCCGAGATCGGCACCCGCCGTCCGCTGGTCGGGCCCGGCGCGGAGTTGTCCGAACTGGCCGCCAAGGAGCTCGGCATCGTCCGGGCCGCCGCCCGGGCGGTGAAAGTGTTCGGGCCACAAGCCATTCCGAACTACATCATCTCGATGTGCCAGTCGGTATCGGACATGCTGGAAGCCGCGGTCCTGCTGAAAGAGGCCGGACTGCTCGATGCCACCGCCGGCGCCGTCTACGCACCGGTGGGCATCGTCCCGTTGTTCGAGACGATCGATGACCTGCAGCGCGGCTCGGCCATTCTGGAGGCCGCGTTGGACCTCCCGGTCTATCGGGCGTTGGTGACCGCACGCGGTGACCAACAGGAGGTCATGCTCGGCTATTCGGATTCCAACAAGGACGGTGGATACCTGGCGGCCAACTGGGCGCTCTACCGCGCCGAGCTGGACCTGGTGGACTCGGCGCAGCGGACCGGAATCCGGTTGCGGCTCTTCCACGGTCGCGGTGGCACCGTCGGTCGTGGTGGTGGCCCGAGTTACGACGCCATCCTGGCCCAGCCGCCCGGTGCGGTGAAGGGATCTCTGCGCATCACCGAACAGGGTGAGGTGATCGCCGCCAAGTACGCCGAGCCGCGGATCGCCCACCGCAACCTGGAGACCTTGCTGGCTGCCACCCTGGAGTCGACCCTGCTGGATGTCGAGGGGTTGGGGGAGGACGCCGAGGACGCCTACCGCGTGCTCGACGACCTGGCGGCCCGTGCCCAGCGCGCCTACGCCGAATTGGTGCACGAGACACCGGGGTTCGTCGAGTACTTCAAGGCCTCGACTCCGGTGAGTGAGATCGGCGCGCTCAACATCGGCAGCCGGCCGACCTCGCGCAAGCCGACCACCGCGATCTCGGATCTGCGGGCCATCCCGTGGGTGCTGGCCTGGAGCCAATCCCGGGTGATGCTGCCGGGCTGGTACGGCACCGGCACCGCCTTCGAACAGTTCGTCGCCGGTGACGATACGAAGCTGGAGATCCTGCGCGACCTCTACAACCGATGGCCGTTCTTCCGCACTGTGCTGTCGAATATGGCGCAGGTGCTGTCGAAATCGGATCTCGGTCTGGCGGCCCGCTATTCGGAGTTGGTCGCCGATGAGGAGCTGCGGGCCAGGGTTTTCGACAAGATCGTCGATGAGCACGAGCGGACCGTCCGCATGCATGGACTGATCACCGGCCAGGATGACCTGCTTGCCGACAACCCGGCGTTGGCCAGGTCGGTGTTCAACCGGTTCCCGTACCTGGAACCGCTGAATCACCTGCAGGTGGAATTGTTGCGCCGATACCGGTCCGGGGACGATGACGAACTGGTGCAACGCGGCATCTTGCTGACGATGAGCGGGTTGGCCAGCGCTCTGCGCAACTCGGGATAGTTGCACGGACGTGTCGCCGGCGGCCTCAGGAGTCCTGGTGCCGATCTCGGGGAATAACACCTTGCACCAGAGCGACACTCGGCGTAGTGTCGAACACAAGTGGCGCTCCTAGTGTTTTAGTGGGCGTCTTTGTGCTGTTGAGGGTTGATTTGCAGTGCAGTGCAAGAGGTTCAGCGGGTCGTTCGTGAAATGAAGGACGCGCACGCGGCGTGCCTCTAGGTTTCGGGGTTACCACACCAACCTCAACCAGAGGATCGATCCGCGTGCGCGTCAGTACTGCATTTAACCGTCTTCTTCAGATTCCTGGTGCATCCGTGGTCGAGGTGTCGATCGGCGACCGCGACGTCGAAGTCACCCTGCGCCCCACAGCCCGACTGCTGAGGTGCCCCTGCAGCAAACGCGTCCGGTCAGTCTATGACCGCCGCCGGCGGCGATGGCGACACCTCGATCTGGGCACCAAACGACTGTGGCTGACCTACGACATCCGCCGACTGCACTGCCCGGATTGCGGTGTGACCACCGAAGAGGTGCCCTGGGCCCGCCCGGGAGCCAGGTTCAGCCGAGACTTCGAAGACACGGTGCTGTGGCTGGCCCAGCGCACCGACCGCACGACAGTGTCCACACTGATGCGCTGCGCCTGGGAATCGGTCACCTCGATCATCAAACGCGGAGTCGCTGAGCTGCTCGACCAACGTCGACTAAGGGCCCTGTATCAGATCGGTGTCGACGAGATCTGTTACCGCCACCCGCACCGCTATCTCACCATCATCGGCGATCACACGTCTGGCACCGTCATCGATGTCCAACCCGGAAAGAGTCGCGAATCACTCGCTAAATTCTATACAAGCCAACCAGATTCGACCCTCGCCGGAATCCAAGCGGTCACCATGGACGTCAGCAGCGTCTACACCGCAGCCACCCAAGAGCACCTGCCCCAGGCAACGATCTGCTACGACGGATTCCACATTCTGCAATGGGTCAACCGTGCACTGGACCGTGTCTTCTCCGAGGCTGCCGCTGGGCCAGACCGAGTCCACATGTCCTCAACGCAATGGCGGACCACCCGCTGGGCGCTGCGCACCGGAGAGGACAAACTCCCCGACGACAAACGCGCCCTGGTCAACGAGATCGCCAAACAGAACCGGCACGTCGGGCGGGCATGGGCACTCAAAGAACAAGCTCGCGACCTCTACCGCTACGACCACGAACCCGGCGCTGCACGCCAACTCCTCAGAGCCTGGATCACCGCCGCCAAACGCTCCCGCATCCCGGCCTTCGCCGCACTGGGCAAACGGTTCGAGGTCTACACCGAACCCATCCTCGCTGCGATTGAACTCAAACTGTCCAACGCACTCGCCGAAGGCATCAACGCCAAGATCCGACTCATCAACGCACGCGGCTACGGACATCACTCAGCCGAAACACTGACCTCGATGATCTACCTGTGCCTCGGCGGGCTCCACATCAAGCTCCCCACGAAAACCTGAGGAGTAGCACACAAGTTCGAATGCGCCGCGGTTCCCGATCCTGGGATTTGGTGAGCCGCAGACCGCGACTTCGGTCGCCGCGAGGTTCGACGGTCCCTGTCGGGTGATCGTGCGGGCTGTGTGTGTTTGATGGTGCCCTTGGTGGGCGCTGTGGGGGAAGTCGGTATCCGTGATGGACGCCAGCTGTCTTGATGTGTTTGTTGATGCGTTGATCGATGAGCTTGTTCCGGTGTCACCGGGCGATGATGTCGGGGCGGGTTTGGGTCGGTTGGTGGATTGTCCGCGGCCGGTGGTCGATGACGAGGTCTTGTTGGGTGTGTTGGCTGCTGCGGTGTCGGCGCGGAATCTGTTGGACTTGGTGATCTCCTCGGCGGTGGTGGCGGCCGAGCGGGCCGGTGTGCCGGGGCGGCGGCACCTGCGCACCGGGGCTGATCTGCTCCGGTTGTTGGGGATGTCCCCGGGTGCGGCGGCCCGGGCGGTACGGGTGGGACGCGCCGCATCGTCGTTGCCGGCGTTGACGATCGCGCAGCGGTTGGGCGGTATCGGTATCGAGTTCGCCGATGCCGTGGGCAGAGGTGTCGCGCACGTGGAGTCTCGAGTGCCGTTGTCCGAGGGGGATCGGGCGGCGGTGGTGCGTGCGTTGATGGTGCAGACCACGCCGGCCGAGGTGGCCGCCAAGGCCCGCACGATCGCCATCGACCGAGTCGCGGCGCTACCGGTCGAGCAGCAGGTGGTGCCGGTCGCCGAGGACACCGCGCTCAACGAGATGACCGTGGTGCAGAACGCCGAGGGTCGGTTTGAGGCCACCCTGGATCTGGACGTCGGTACTGGGGAAGAGCTGTGTGCGGCGTTGGATCCGTTGTGCCGACCGGTACCGCTACCGGACGGGTCCCCGGACCCCCGGCCGATCACCACCCGTCGGGCTGAGGCGATCGGGCTGGTGCTGCGCACCTATTTGTCGCAGTCGAGGCGTCCGATGTCTGGTGGGGTACTGCCGCACGTCACCCTCATCCGACCGGTAGCCCCGGGGGTGGGTGATGCGGGTGTGGATCGGTTGGGGTTCGGTGGACCGGTCAGCAGGGCGACCGCCGAGCTGATTGCGTGTGATGCCACGCTGACCTCGGTGATCGTCGACCACACCGGGGTGCCGTTGGATGTCGGGCGCGCCCAGCGGTTGTTCACCCCGGCCATCCGTAAAGCGCTGGCCGTCCGCGATGGCGGATGCGCCCATCCGGGGTGCGGGCGGCCGGTGTCCTGGTGCGATGCCCACCACATCCAACCCTGGAGCGCTGGGGGTGCAACCGGTGTGGACAACGGGGTGCTGCTGTGTCGACTGCACCACAGCTTGATCCATCACGGGGGTTGGCGGGTCTACCTCGGCCGCGACCGGCATCCGTGGTTCATTCCACCCCACGAGCTGGGTGGGCCCGAACCGGAGCCTCTGCGCTCCCACAACCGGCGCACCATGACCGACCTACCGGCGGCGGCGTGAGCGGCTTACCGCGTAGGCCCGGGTCACCCAGGCCGTTGCGAAGCACCTTGACAACTACACAGTGAGAACCGGCGGGCCGAGCTAGATGTGTGCCGCCCGGCGCAGCTGGGAGACCAGACCGCGGACCGCGCTCTCGACTACCGCGATCGGGGTGGCAATGGCCTCACCCAGTTCGACGATCGCTTCTACCCGCGCGACGATGAGCTCAAGGCGTTCGACCATTGCGATCAGCCGGGGAGCCAGTTCGTCGATGCTGTTGATCGTCGAATTGAAGCGGTCCAGCGTGACATCGAGCTCGCCGATCGAATTGTTCAGCGTCACGACGGTGCGGTCGAGATCGGTCAGCAGGGTTTCCACCTGCACGACAGTGGCGTCGGCGTTCAGCGCTGCCTGCGTCAACGTCCTGATTCGCCTGGTAGCCGGGCGGGCCCGACCACCGCTTCCGTCTGCCATGAAATCAGTATGCGGTCGAGGGAACCGAATCGGGCGCAGGTGCGTCTGATTCTGTATGGCGAAGTTCTGTTACGGGAGCCCACGGCTACACCCAGAACCGGGATCGGCGCGTGCGGTGGCCGATTACCTGGCCGGATACGGCGAGGCGCTGGCGGACAGTCGGTCGGACTGCTCGCCAGACCAGATGGCCGAGGACTGACATCGGGCACGCTGACATCGTGCGGACGGAGATCAGGCGGCTCCGAGATCAGGTGCGCTGAGATCACGCGGCCCGCAGATCAGGGTGACCCGCCGGTCAGGGGAGAACGGAGGTCAGGCCGGCAGCTTGCTCGCCGACGCCTTGTCCAGCAGCCACACGGTCTTCTCGCGGCCGACCGCACCCGCGGCCGGGATGTCCACCGGGTCGGCCCCGCCGATCGCCGCGGCCACCGCGTCGGCCTTCTCCTCGCCGGCCACCACCAACCACACCTCTTTGGCGCGTCGCACGGCGGGCAGGGTCAGGGTGATACGTCGCGGCGGGGGTTTGGGGGAGTCGGTCACGGCCACCACGAGCCGCTCGGTTTCGCGCACCGCGGGACTGTCGGGAAACAGCGAGTTGACATGTCCTTCGCCGCCCATGCCGAGCAGATGGACGTCGAACTCGTCGGGGAGCAGCCGTTCGTAGGCGCGCGCGGCACGTTCTGGATCATCACCGAACTCGCCGTCGGATGCGGCCATGGCGTGCACATTCTCGGTGGGAATCGAGATGCTCTCCAGCAGCGCTTCGCGGGCCTGCCGGAAGTTGCGGTCGGTGTCGTCGTGCGGCACGAAACGCTCGTCGCCCCAATAGAGATGGACCTTCGCCCAGTCGATGTCCGGGCTGTACCCGGTGACCTGGCGCAGCATCTCGATGCCGACGGTGCCGCCGGTCAACACCACGTCGGCGCGGCCATGGTTGACGATGGCCGACGTGATGACGCCCACCAGACGCGCGGCGGCGGCCTTGGCGAGTTCCTGCGCATCGAGGTAGGTCTCGATCACCTGCTCAGACATAGCTCACCCTATCGATTCCCTGAAGTGCTTCGAAGTAGATCTCGTCGGCGTCGAGGCGCCGCATGTCCTCGGCCAGGCAGTCGCGGGTCTCCCGGCGGGCCAACGGAATCTGGGCGTCCGGTTTGCCGGTCCTGGTCAGCGTCGCCGTGACACCGTCCTGTGGCCGGCTCAGCGTGATCGTCTCGCTGGCGCGGGTGAGCTCCACCTTGAGCTCGCCGACGGCACGGGTCACCGGGCAATCCAGCCGCCCGGCCAGCCAGCCGGCCAGAATGTCCAGGGCGGGTTCGTCTTTGAGTCCGGACACCACCACCTGCGTGATCGGTTCGTGGGGTGCCTGATCGACCGCCGCGGTCAGTAGCGCCCGCCAGTACGTGATGCGGCTCCAGGCGAGATCGGTATCACCGGGGGTGTAGCCCGACAGCCTGCTCTTGATGCACGCCAGCGGATCTTCACCGTTGGTGGCATCGGTGATACGCCGAATCGCCAACGTGCCCAGCGGGTCCTGCGCAGGCACCGGCGGGGCGAGGTCCGGCCACCAGGTGACCACGGGGGTGTCCGGCAGCAGGAACGGGGTGACCACACTGCTGGCATGGTTGGCCAACGGGCCGGACAACCGGAGTACCACCACCTCGTTGGCACCGGCGTCGCTGCCGATTCGCAACTGGGCGTCCAGGCGTGCGTCCAGGCTCAACCGGTCGCCGGGGATGACCACGATCACCCGGCACGGATGCTCACGGCTCGCCGCATTGGCCGCCTCGATCGAATCCTCAAGCACCGCTTCGGTATCCGGAGCGATCACGAGTGTCAGCACCCGGCCGAGTGTGATCGCGCCACCCTCCTCGCGCAGGGCAACGATCTTCTTGTTGATGGCACCGGTATTGGTATCGGGCAGGTCGATGATCATCGCTGAGCTCCTCGATTCTCCGCGCGTGCACGCGTCACGGCCGCCGCCACTCGCGTCCGACGCGGCGCAACATCTCGAATGCCGACTCCGGGCCCCAGGTACCGGACTCGTAGCTGTCGGGTGTGCCGTGTGACGCCCAGTACTCCAGCGCGGGATCCAGGATCTTCCAGGACAGTTCGACCTCGGCATTGACCGGAAACAGCGATGGTTCGCCGAGCAACACATCCAGGATCAGCCGCTCGTAGGCCTCCGGGGACTCCTCGGCGAACGCCGAACCGTAGGAGAAGTCCATGCTGACATCGCGGACCTCCATGGCATTACCCGGTACCTTCGAGCCGAACCGCAGCGTGATGCCCTCGTCGGGCTGCACCCGGATCACCAGGGCGTTCTTGCCCAGCTCCTCGGTCATGGTCGCGTCGAACGGCAGATGGGGCGCCCGCTTGAAGACCAGCGCGATCTCGGTGACCCTGCGGCCCAAGCGTTTTCCGGTGCGCAGATAGAACGGCACACCGGCCCAGCGGCGGGTGTCGACATCGACGGTGATCGCGGCGAACGTCTCCGTAGTCGAGGTCTGGGAGAACCCCTCCTCGTCGAGCAGCCCGACCACCTTCTCACCGCCCTGCCAGCCCGCGGCGTACTGGCCGCGGGAGGTGGTCTGGTCCAACGGTTCGGCCAACCGGCTGGCGGCCAGCACCTTGATCTTCTCGGCCTGCAGTTCGGCGGGGGAGAAGCTCACCGGCTCCTCCATCGCCGTCAGCGCCAGCAGCTGGATCAGATGGTTCTGGATCACATCGCGGGCCGCACCGACACCGTCGTAGTAGCCGCCCCGACCGCCCAGACCGATGTCCTCGGCCATGGTGATCTGGACATGGTCGACGTAATGGGCGTTCCAGATCGGCTCGAACATCTCGTTGGCAAAACGCAACGCCAAGATGTTCTGCACCGTCTCCTTGCCCAGATAGTGGTCGATGCGGAACACCGACGACTCCGGGAACACGCTGTTGACCAGGCCGTTGAGCTCCTCGGCGCTGGACAGGTCGTGGCCGAACGGCTTCTCGATGACCACCCGGCTCCAGCTGTCGCCGTCCTTGGCGGCCAGGCCCGACCGGGACAGCTGCTCCAGTACCTGCGGGAACGCCTTCGGCGGAATCGACAGGTAGAACGCGTGATTGCCGTTGGTCCCGCGCTCGACGTCGAGGGTGTGCAAAGTCTCGGCCAAGTGTCCGAAGGCCTCGTCGTCATCGAATGCGCCCTGGACGAATCGGAAACCCTCCGCCAGGCGGTCCCAGACCTCCTGCCGGAACGGGGTACGCGCGTGCTGCTTGACCGCGTCGTAGACGACCTGGCCGAAATCCTCGTCGGCCCAGTCCCGCCGCGCGAAGCCGACGAGGGCGAAGCTCGGCGGCAACAGTCCGCGGTTGGCCAGATCGTAGATCGCCGGCATCAGCTTCTTGCGGGCCAGATCGCCGGTGACCCCGAAGATCACCACCGCACACGGCCCCGCGATGCGGGGCATGCGCTTGTCGCGCTTGTCCCGCAGCGGGTTGTGCCATGTCGATGCCTCGGCTGTGCTCATCGCGTGTCCTCTGCTGTCGCGTCGGAGAGGCTGGTTTCTCGGCCTATTTCTTGGCGGCGTCGAGCTGTCCCTGGGTGGCCTCCATCAGCTCGGCCCAGGACTTCTCGAACTTCTCCACGCCCTCTTCCTCGAGGGTGATGAACACATCGTCCTTGTCGATGCCGACCGCGACCAGGGCATCGAAGACACCCTGCGCCTCGGCGGCCGTGCCACTGACCGTGTCGCCGGTGACCACACCGTGGTCGGCGACGGCGTCCAGCGTCTTCTCCGGCATGGTGTTCACCGTGTTCGGCGCCACCAGCTCGGTGACATAGAGGGTGTCGGAGTAGTCCGGGTTCTTGACCCCGGTCGACGCCCACAGCGGACGCTGGGCGCGGGCGCCGTCGGCCTTGAGCGCGGCGAAACGCTCGCCCCCGAACAGCTCCTCATACGCCGCGTAGGCCAGGCGGGCGTTGGCCACACCGGCCTTGCCGCGCAGGTCGAGCGCCTCCTTCGAACCGATCTTCTCCAGGCGTGCGTCGATCTCGGAATCCACCCGCGAGACGAAGAAGGACGCGACCGAATGGATCTTGGACAGGTCGTGGCCGGCCTCCTTGGCCTTCTCCAGGCCCGCCAGGTAGGCGTCGATGACCGCCTTGTGACGCTCCACCGAGAAGATCAGCGTGACGTTCACCGAGATGCCCTCGGCGATGACCGCGGTGATCGCGGGCAGACCTGCCTGCGTGGCGGGGATCTTGATCAGCAGGTTGGGCCGGTCGACGATCTTCCACAGCTCGATCGCCTGCAGGATCGTCTTGTCGGTGTCATGCGCCAGGCGCGGGTCGACCTCGATGGACACCCGGCCGTCAACGCCATCGGTGGCCTCGTAGGTCTTGGCCAGCACATCGCAGGCATTGCGGACATCGTCGGTGGTGACGGTGCGGATGGTGGCATCCACATCGGCGCCCTGGGCGGCGAGCTCGTTGACCTGCTCGTCATAGGCATCACCCTTGGACAGCGCGGCCTGGAAGATCGACGGGTTGGTGGTCACGCCGACGACGCTCTTGGTGGCGATCAGATCGGCGAGGTTGCCGGTCTGCAACCGCTCACGCGACAGGTCGTCGAGCCAGACGGACACCCCGGCGGCGGATAGTGCGGCCAGATTTTCGTTCTGAGACATGGTTTTTCGCCTTACGTTTAGTTGTCGAGGGTGCGTTCGGCGGCGGCGACGACGTTCTCGGCGGTGAAACCGAACTCACGGAACAGCGTCTTGTCGTCGGCGGATTCGCCGTAATGCTCGATCGAGACGATCTCGCCGGTGTCCCCGACGAGCTTGTGCCACGGCTGGGCGATCCCGGCCTCGACGGCAACGCGGGCCGACACACCCGGGGGGAGCACCGAATCGCGGTATTCCTTGGGCTGGCTCTCGAACCATTCCACGCACGGCATCGAGACCACGGCCGCCACCACATCCTTCTCGGCAAGCAACTTCTTGGCCTCCACGGCCAACTGCAGCTCCGAACCGGTGGCGATGATGATGACGTCCGCCTCGGTCGCGTCACCGCCGCCGAGCACGTACCCGCCCTTGGCGACACCGTCGGAATCGGTGCCCTCCAGAACCGGGATGCCCTGGCGGGTCAGGATGAAACCGACCGGGCCGCTGCCGTTGCCGCGGGCGATGATGCTGCGCCAGGCGTAGGCGGTCTCGTTCGGGTCACCGGGACGGACCACCGACAGGTTCGGGATGGCCCGCAACGCCGCGAGGTGCTCGATCGGCTGGTGGGTGGGGCCGTCCTCACCGAGGCCGATCGAATCGTGCGTCCAGATGTAGATGGTGTCGATATCCATCAGCGAGGCCAACCGCACCGCGGGACGCATGTAATCGGAGAACTGCAGGAAGGTTCCACCGAACGCGCGCGTGGGACCGTGCAACACGATGCCGGACAGGATGGAGCCCATCGCGTGCTCGCGGATGCCGAAGTGCAGCACTCGGCCATACCAGTCGGCGGTGAAATCGTCGGTGGAGATGCTCGGCGGCCCGAACGACTTCACACCTTTGATGGTGGTGTTGTTGCTGCCGGCGAGATCGGCCGAGCCGCCCCACAATTCGGGCAGCTTCGGGGCGACGTCGTTGAGCACCTGCCCGAACGCGGCTCGGGTGGCCACCGCCTTGGAGCCGGGCTCCCAGTACGTCAGGTCGGCGTCCCACCCCTCGGGCAGTTCCTCGGCGGTGAGCCGGTCCAGGAGTTTCTTGCGCTCGGGCTCACGCTGCGCCCAGGCGTCGAAATCGGTCTGCCACTTCTCGTGCGCCTCGCGGCCGCGGTCGACGAGCTTGCGGGTGTGCTCGATGACCTCGGGCCGCACCTCGAAAGTCTTCTCCGGGTCGAAGCCGAGGATCTTCTTGGTCGCGGCGACCTCGTCATCACCGAGTGCCGAGCCGTGCACGCCGCCGGTGTTCATCTTGGTGGGGGCGGGGTAGCCGATGATGGTCCGCAGCGAGATGAACGACGGCTTGTCGGTGACCTTCTTGGCCTCCTCGATGGCCTTTTCGATCCCGACGACGTTCTCGCCGCCCTCGACCTCCTGCACGTGCCAGCCATAGGCGCGGTAGCGGTCGGCGACGTTCTCGCTGAGCGCGATATCGGTGTCGTGCTCGATGGAGATGTGGTTCTTGTCGTAGAAGACGATCAAGTTGCCCAGCTGCTGGGTACCGGCCAGCGACGACGCCTCGCTGGTGACGCCCTCCTCGATGTCACCATCGGAGGCGATCACATAGATGTAGTGGTCGAACGGGCTGGTGCCCGCCGGAGCGTCGGGATCGAACAGGCCGCGCTCGTAGCGGGCGGCCATCGCCATGCCGACCGCCGAGGCCAGACCCTGGCCGAGCGGGCCGGTGGTGATCTCCACACCCTTGGTGTGCCGGAACTCCGGGTGGCCGGGGGTCTTGGACTTGAAGGTGCGCAGCGCCTCGATGTCCTCCAGTTCCAGACCGAACCCGCCCAAGTACAGCTGCAGGTAGATGGTCAGGCTGGAATGGCCGCACGACAGCACGAAGCGGTCGCGGCCGATCCAATGGGTGTCGGACGGGTCGTGGCGCAGCTGGCGCTGGAACAACGTGTAGGCCAGCGGGGCCAGGCTCATGGCGGTGCCGGGATGGCCGTTACCGACCTTCTGGACGGCGTCGGCGGCCAGTACCCGCACGGTGTCCACGGCGGCCGAATCGACCTCGGTCCAGTCGTCGGGATGGTTCGGTTGTGTGAGGGCAGAGATTTCTTCGACGGTGGTCACTACCTTCACTCCTACTTTCGCAAAACGGTGGACTAGCTACCTGAACCACCCTAATGCCGTCGAATCATCCGGCGCAGGCCGGTCAGGGCCCGCGGGGGCAGTGTTCACCGTGGGATTCACCCGGGAACCGACCCTGCGGTGTCGTGCCGATCGGGGTGCGGTCTACCATCGTCTGTAGTAGAAGCCCGCGTGACCGCTGCCCGAGGAGTTATTTGCGTGAGCATTCGCGAGCGCCGTTCGGTCAGTAGGGAACCGAGTCGGATCCGCACCACGGTGTTGGCGTACGTGGCGTTGACCAAGCCGCGCGTCATCGAGTTGTTGCTGGTGACGGCCATCCCGGCGATGTTGTTGGCCAACCGTGGCACCGTCGATCCGGTACTCATCCTGAACACCTTGATCGGCGGAATGATGGCCGCGGCCGGAGCCAACACGCTCAACTGCGTGGCCGATGCCGATATCGACAAGGTCATGAAGCGCACCGCGCTGCGGCCGCTGGCCAAGGCCTCGGTGCCCACCCGCAACGCCCTGATCTTCGGACTGGTGCTCACGGTGGGCTCGTTCGCCTGGCTGTGGTGGACCACCAACCTGCTCTCGGGCGTGCTCGGCCTGGTGACCATCGCGTTCTACGTGTTCGTCTACACGTTGCTGCTCAAACGCCGCACCTCGCAGAACGTCGTGTGGGGCGGAGCGGCCGGCTGCATGCCGGTGATGATCGGCTGGTCGGCCGTCACCGGCACCATCCAGTGGCCGGCGTTGGTGATGTTCCTGATCATCTTCTTCTGGACGCCGCCGCACACCTGGGCGCTCGCGATGCGGTACAAGGAAGATTACAAAGCCGCCGGCGTGCCGATGCTGCCCGTGGTGGCCACCGAACGCCAGGTCACCCGGCAGATCCTGATCTACACCTGGTTGACCGTGCTCACCACGCTCACCCTGGTGCTGGCCACCGGGTGGCTCTACGCCGCGGTCGCCACACTGGCCGGTGTCTGGTTCCTGGTGATGGCCCATCAGCTCTACTCCGGGGTCAAGCGCGGCGAGCCGGTGAAGCCGCTGCGGCTGTTCCTGCAGTCGAACAACTATCTCGCCGTGGTGTTCTGCGCGCTGGCGGTGGACTCGGCGCTGGCGCTGCCGCAGTTGTTCTAGGCCGTCCTGTTCCGCCCGTAACTCGGGCGAAATATCGCGGTAGCCGTCCCGGCCTACGGTCTGGGACCTATGCGGAAAATTCTGACTCATCCGGCGATGCAGATCGGGGTCGCCGCGATCGGCGGCATCCTGTTCGGTCTCGCGGTCGGTGACTGGGCGGCCAATCTGAAGTTCGTCGGCGACATGTTCATCCGGCTGATCCAGATGTCGATCGTCCCGTTGGTGATGGCCTCGGTGATCGTGGCCACCGGTTCGATGACCGGCACCGGCACCGGCAAGATCGCCGCCCGCACCTTCGGCTGGATGCTGGGGTTCTCGGTGATCGCGGCGCTGCTGGCATGGGGACTCAGCGTGCTCATCCGGCCAGGGGCAGGCATCGAGTTCACCGGGCCCGTCGACGCCGGTCTGCAGGAGTCCGCGCAGGAGGCCCTGGGCTGGCAGGACACCCTGCTCAACTTCGTCTCCACCAACATCTTCGCCGCGATGTCGACGGCGACCATGGTGCCCATCATCGTGTTCTCGCTGCTGTTCGGGATCGCGCTGCGCATTCAGGTCACCAGGACCGGCGACACCCGGGTCCTGAGCTTCGTCGACCAGATCCAGCAGATCGTGCTGACGATGATCCGGCTGGTCATGTACATCGCGCCGATCGGTGTGTTCTGCCTGCTGGCGGCGCTGGCCGGCGATATCGGATTCGCCGTGGTGACCACCGCGCTGAAGTATCTGGGGGCCAACCTCGCCGGAGTGCTCATCCTGTTCGTGCTGTTCGTCGTCGTGGTGACCGCCCGGACCCGGCTCAATCCGTGGCTGCTGCCGGGAAAGCTCACCGAACAGACCGCGATCGCCGTCACCACCACCAGTTCGGCGGTCACCTTCCCCACGGTGCTGCGCAACACCGTCGAGAAGGTCGGGGTGAGCCAGAAGGTGGCCAACTTCACCCTGTCGGTGGGCCTGACCATGGGCTCCTACGGTGCGGTGCTCAACTACATGATCGTGGTGATGTTCCTGGCCCAGGCCGGTGACATGGAGCTGAGCATCGGGCAGATCGTGCTCGGCATGGGGTTGGCAATCCTGCTCAACATGGGCACCATCACCGTTCCGGGCGGATTCCCGGTGGTGGCGATGTTCCTCGCGACATCGCTGGGGTTGCCGTTCCAGGCAGTCGGTCTGCTGATCGCGGTGGACTGGTTCGCCGGGATCTTCCGCACGTTCCTCAATGTCAACGGTGACACCTTCGTCGCGATGCTGGTGGCCGACGCCGACGACGAGATCGACCGCGACGTGTACTACGGCAGGAAGACCGTGACCGCAGAGGAGATCGACCTCGACCAGTATCAGGACGCGATGGCGCGCGCCGACGCCGCGGACTGAGCGCTGGTTACCATCTGGCGGTATGACAGTGCGGTGGTCGGTGCGGGGACTGGCCGGGATTCTGGTGTTGCTGGCGCTGACAGCGTGTGCGGGCGGTGCACCACCCGCACAACCCGGCGCCGCCGAGGACTTCGCCGCCGGCGGCGCCACCGCGGCGCCGGCTCCGCTGACCGGACCGGCGCAGAAGGCGCCACCACCGCAGGCACCGCAGGTGCCTCCGATCGTCTCGCGGGACATCGTCAAGACCGCGACCATGACCGTCACAGTGGCCGATTCGGGCGATCCGGTCACCGCCGCGGACAAGGCGGCCGGCATCGCCGGTGACGCCGGCGGCCGGGTCGACAGTCGCACCGAGTACGGCGGCTCGGCGTCGGACCCGGCCCGCGTCGCGCTGATGTTGCGCGTGCCCGCCGACAAGCTGGACGGGGTGATCGAGGGCCTCAAGGGGTTGGGCAGCGTGGACGCGCTGGACGTCCGGGCCGAGGACGTCACCAGCCGGCGTGTCGATCTGGACGCCCGGATCAAGGCCCTGCAGACCTCGGTGGACCGGCTGTTGGCGATCATGCGTGACGCACGTGACCCCTCGGCGCTGATCGAGGCCGAGAACGCCCTGTCGCAGCGCCAGGCCGATCTGGACAGTCTGCGTGCCCAGCGGGCGGCGCTCGGCGATCAGATCGCGCTGAGCACCGTCACCGTGGATCTCGTCGCGCCGGTCGCCGGCGGACCCGCACCGCGGCAGTATCAGGGATTCTTCGGCCAGGTCGAGCGGGGCTGGGATGCCCTGGTGGACACCGGAACCCACATGTTCCTGCTGGTCGGTCTGATGGTGCCGTGGGTCGGTGCGGCGCTGGTGTTGCTGGTCGTGGTGTACGCGGTGATCCGTTTGGCCAGGCTGCGGCGTTAGGGCACCAGCACGATCGAGCCGACCGTGCGGCGGCCCTGCAGATCGGTGTGCGCGCGCGCCGCCTCGGCCAGCGGATAACGCTCGCTGACGGTGATGGTGATCGAGCCGTCGGCGATGGCATTGATGAGCTCGCCTGCCCGCCAAGAAAATTCGTCGGCGGTCCGGGTGTAGGCGCCGAGGCTGGGGCGGGTCAGGAACACCGAGCCCGCGGCGTTGAGGCGCTGCGGATCGAACGGAGGCACCGGGCCGCTGGCGGCGCCGAACAGTGCCAGCGTGCCGCGCACGGCAAGGCTGGCCAGGCTGGCCTCGAATGTCGACGCGCCGACACCGTCGTACACCGCGGCCACCCCGCCGCCGGAGAGCTTCTTGACGGTCGCACCGAACTGCTCGGCATCCTCGGGATAGTCGAGAACCTCGATCGCACCGGCCCGCCGGGACAGTTCGGCCTTCTCCGGTGTCGAGGCGGTGGTGATCACCTTGGTGCCCAGGCTGGTGGCCCACTGGGTCAGGATCAGGCCGACCCCGCCCGCGCCGGCGTGCACCAGGATGGTGTCGCCGGGCTGCACGGCGTACACCGACTTGAGCAGATAGTGCGCCGTCATGCCCTTCAGCAGCGCCGAGGCGACCTGGTCGGGGGCCACGCCCTCGGGCACGTAGGCCACGAAATCGGCTGGGGCGACGCAATAGTCGGCATAGGCGCCGACCGCGTTGGCGGTCACCACCCGGTCGCCGACACTGAGTGCGGCCACGTCATCGCCGACGGCGGCGATGGTGCCGCACACCTCGGTGCCGGAGATGAACGGCGTCTCCCGCGGGTAGAGGCCCGAGCGGAAGTAGGTGTCGATGAAGTTCACACCGATCGCCTCGGCGCGGATCAGCACCTGACCGGGGCCGGGGGAGGGCTGGGGCTTTTCGACGTAGGTCAGGACCTCAGGTCCGCCGGTCTGGGCGACTTCGATGGCATGCATACCCCCTATCATCCACGTGTGAAGCTTGCCCGGCCTGACCTCCTCCATCCGCGCATCGTCCTCGCCAGCTGTGCCGCCCTGCCCGAAGGGGACAGCGATGACGACGGGCTGGTCAGCGCGCTGCGCGGGCGTGGCCTACATGTGCAGTGGTGTGCCTGGGACGACCCGGCGGCCCTGGAGGCCGACCTCGTGGTGCTGCGCGCCACATGGGACTACACCGAGCGCATCGCCGAGTTCCTGAACTGGACCCGTGCGGTGCGCAATCTGCTGAACCCGCCGGACATGGTCGCCTGGAACACCGATAAGCACTATCTGCTGGACCTGGCCGATGACGGGCTGCCGATCGTGCCGACGCGTTACTTCGCCGCCGACGAGACGGTCCGGGTGCCAGACGGCGAGGTGGTGGTCAAACCCGCCGTCGGTGCCGGCTCGGCGGGCGCTCAGCGGTTCGTCGACGCCGAGTCCGCACGTGCCCATGCGACCCGTTTGCAGGCCGATGGGCGCGCCGTGCTCGTGCAGCCCTACGACCCGCGCATCGCCGTCGGTGAGACCGCGCTGGTCTTCCTCAACGGCCAACCCTCCCACGCGTTCACAAAGGGCCCGATCCTGCCGCCTGCCGGACGGGAGCCCGAGTTCGAGGAGACCGGCACGTTCGCCGCAGAGAAGCTGGGGTCCGCCGACCCGGCCGATGAGGTGTGGGAGCTCGGACATGGCGCGGTGGCCGCGGCCACCCGCCGCTTCGGCATCGCCGCCGGGGAACTGCTCTACGCCAGGGTCGACGTCATCGGTGGCGCCGAGGATCCTCGCCTGCTGGAATTGGAACTGGTCGAGCCCTCGCTGGGCTTCCGTCAGCTCCCGGCGGCCGACAAGCAGCGTGCCGAACGCGAATACGCGCTCGGTGTCGAATCCGCGTTGCAGCGGCTGGGTCTCGGTCCGCTGTCCCACCGGGACCGCTAGCGGCGATCAGGTCGCCGTGTTCGATGCCGATGATGTGCAGCGCGCCGCGCTGTCGTTGCCCGAGACCGTGGAGAAGGAGCGCTGGGGGCACCCGACTTTCGACGTGGCGGGCAAGATGTTTCTCACCATCCCCGACGACCAGACGTCAATTGCGGTGCGCTGCCCGCGGTTCGACCGCGAGGAGCTGATCGCCGCCGAACCGCACAAGTTCTGGGTGCCGCCGCACGAAGCCGCGTCGGCCTGGGTCAGGGTGCGCCTCGACGCCCTGGAGGACACGCAGGAGCTGCACGACATCCTGACCGATTCCTGGCGTCAGGCGGCCCCCGGCAGGCTCACCGATACCGAGGACTCCTGATCACGCCGAGTCGGCAAGGCGTACGCCGGTCTGCACGTCGAACCGGTGCACATCGCGGGCGGACAACGCGACGGGCGTGCCGACCGGGATGGCGCTCAGGGCCGCCGCGTCCACCACGCTGGTCAACTGCTGATCGGCCGCCCGCAGCGTGACGATGGCGCGGGGACCGAGCAGTTCGACGAGTTCGACCACCACCGAGGCCTGTGCGTCCGGCGTCAGGACGAGATCGTCGGCGCGTACCCCGATGGTGACCGCAGCCGCATCCGGTCCGCCGACATCGATTCGCACACCGGCAGCGGTGCGCAGTTGTCCACCGGTCACCGCGCCGTCGATCAGGTTCATCTTCGGGCTGCCGACGAAGGTGGCCACGAAGGTGTCCGCCGGTCGCCGGTAGACCTCGGCGGGCGGCCCGGCTTGGGCGATGCGACCCTCGCGCATCACCACGATGCGGTCCGAGAGTGTCATCGCCTCTTCCTGATCATGGGTCACATAGAGCGAGGTGATACCCAATTTGCGCTGCAGGCGCAGTAATTCGGTACGGGTCTCCACCCGCAGCTTGGCATCGAGATTGCTCAGCGGCTCGTCGAACAGGAACACCGCGGGCTCGCGGATGATGGCCCGCCCGATGGCGACGCGCTGTTGCTGACCGCCGGACAAATCCTTGGGCTTGCGCTCGACCAGCTTGCCCAGACCGAGCGATTCGGCGACCTCGTCGGCCCGGCGCAGCGCCTCGTCACGACCGATCTTCTTGGCACGCAACGGGAACGCGATATTCTCCCGAACCGTCAGATGCGGGTAGAGCGCATAGTTCTGGAACACCATCGCGATATCGCGATCCTTGGGCTCCAGGTGGGTGACGTCCCGGTCGCCGATGTGGATGGTGCCGCTGCTGACCTGCTCCAGCCCGGCAAGCATGCGCAGCGAGGTGGTCTTACCGCACCCCGACGGGCCGACCAGGACGGTCATGCTGCCGTCGGCCAACTCCAGATCGAGATCCGAGACCACCGCGGCCGCCCCGTAGGACTTGCCGACTCCTGTGAACGTCACCGATGCCATGGAAAATGCAACCTCGCTTGTCTAGTACTTGACCGCGCCGCCGCTGATCCCCTGGACCAGGCGTCGCTGGATGAAGAAGCTCGCGACCACGACCGGGACGATCGCGATCATGATCGCCGCGCTCATGGTGCCGATCTGAACACCGCGGAACGTGTTGAAGTTCGCGATCGCCACCGGCAGGATCGCGGCGTTCCCGGGGGCCAGGATCAACCCGTAGAACAGGTCGTTCCACGACAGCGTGAAACCGAAGATTCCTGCCGCGCCGATTCCCGGGTACACCTGCGGCAGGACCACCATCCGGAAGGCCTGCCAGCGGGTGAAGCCGTCGACACGGGCCTGCTCCTCCAACGAGGCGGGCACCGCCTCGAAGAAGCCGATCAGGAACCAGGTCACCAGCGGTAACACGAAGGACAGATGCGCGAAGATGACCGGGACGATGGTGTCGGTCAACCGCAGGGCATGCGCCATGGTCAGGAACGGGAACACCATGACCGCCGGCGGAACCACCTGCGCGGCAAGCATTCCGAAGCGGGTCAGTGATCCGCCCGCACGGTACTTGGCGATCACATACGCGCCCATGCTGCCCACCACCAGGCTGATCGCCACGGTGATCACACCGACCAGCGCGCTGCGTCCCGCCGCGGCGAACACCCCGGAGTCGAACACCGCCTGCCAGTTGGCCAGGTTGGGGGTGAAGGCGATGAGGAAGGGTTCCGACATCTGCTCGGGTGTCTTGAAACTGGCCAGCGCAACCCAGGCGATGGGGAAGAGCACGAAGATGAAGGCCGCGGTGAGAAATGCCAGCCTCAGCACCTCCAGGGGGCGCACGTTCGCACGGGCGGGGCTGTGTGTGCTCATCGGGCCGCGCTCCGTTCGGCCGCGCGGTTGCGCTCCATGGCGCGGAAGGCCACCACGATGACGGCCAGCACGAGCACCAGCACGATGAAGGCCATCGCGCTGGCCTGGGCCAGCCGGAAGAACTGGATGCCCTCCAGGTACATGTAGAACTGCAGCGTCTGGGTTTCGGTGCCCGGCCCGCCGCGCGTGGTGGCGTAGACGTATTCGAACACCCGCAGTGCGTCCAGGCCCCGCAACAGCACCGCCACCGTGAGTACCGGGGCGAGCATGGGGATGAGCACCCTGCGCAACCGGTACACCGGACCGGCCCCGTCCACCTTGGCGGCCTCCATGGGTTGTTTGGGCATGGATTCCAGCCCGGCAAGGATCAGTAGCACCATGAACGGCGTCCACTGCCAGACATCGATGAAGGCCAGTGTCAGCAAGGCTTTTCCGGCGCCGAAGAAGTCGTAGTCGGCACCGACGGCGTGCAACAGCGCCGGGACCGCACCGATCTGGTCGTTGAGCAGGAAACGGAAGATCAGGCCGACGGCGATGGGGGTGATGAACATCGGTGCCAGCACGATGGCCCGGGACAGGTCCTTGGCCCAGCGCTGCTGATGCAGGGCCAAGGCCAGGGCGAAACCGAGCACCAGTTCGGTACTGACGGCGATCAGCACGTAGCCGCCGGTGGTGGCGAAGGCCTCCCAGAACGCCGAATTGGACAGGGCGGAGGTGAAGTTGGCGGTACCGACGAAGTCGGGTTGGCCGCGATCGGTCAGCTTGTAGTCGGTCACTGACAGATACGCCGCGTAGCAGAGCGGGAACCCGACGGCCACGGCGAACAGGGCGAGCAGTGGCATCAACATGCCACGCGTGAAACTCATCGCTGCCACCCCCGCCGCATGCCGGTCGTGACCGCCGGATTCTCTACGGTCACTGCTGGATCCGCTCCGCTGCTGCCTGCGCGTCACGCAGGGCGTCGGCGACGCTCTTGTTCCCGGCGGCGGCATCGTTGAGCTCGGTGCCGACGGCCTGGATCATCTCCTCGCCGCCCTTGCCCTGGGTGAGCGGGGACGCATCGGCCAGGATCTCGCCGACGGTCTTGTAGTAGTCCGCACCGTAACCGTCGGACAGCACCTTCGGGTTGGTCAGCGAGCTCTGCCGGACCACCGCACCACCGTTGGCGACGCGTTCGGCGTCGATGTCCGGCGAGGTCACCCAGGACGCGAATGCCCAGGCCGCGTCGGCGGCACCGGAGTTGGCCGGAATGGCCCAGCTCCACAGTCCGAGCGCGGATTTGCCGCCGGGGATGGGGGCCAGCGCGAATTGGCCGGCCCGCGGGCCGGAGGCACCCTCGGGATCGTTGAGCGCGGGCAGGTTCCAGTTGTACCCGATCATCGATGCGGCATTGCCGCCGGAGACCGAACGGAATGCCTCGTCGAAGCCCCAGGACAGGCTGTTGGCCGGTGCGGCGGTCCGGTAGGTCTCGATATAGGCCTCCAGCGCCCGGGCGGCCTCGGGGGTGTCCAGGGTGGGCTTGCCGTCGGCGCCGTAGATCGAGCCGCCCGCGGCGAACAGCCAGTTGGCCCATTCCTCGAAGATCTTGTAACCGCGCTGCGGTTGCATCGCG
Organism: Mycolicibacterium neoaurum VKM Ac-1815D; assembly: GCF_000317305.3. The sequence continues at coordinate 2,790,079 of NC_023036.2, forward strand.
ATACCGGCCCGTTCGGGGGTCTTCAGGCGCTGCGACGTGGAGACCAGGGCATCCAGGTCGGTCGGTGCGCTCAGTCCGGCGGCGGTGAGATCACCGGTGTTGTAGATGTAGCCGAGGGCATAGTTGTAGAACGGCACACCGTAGGTGGTGCCCTCGACATCGGTGATCGCGGTCAGCGAGTCGAAGAAGTCGTCCGGCCGGTAGTCGGTGGTGGCGGCGATGCGGTCGTTCAGTGGCTCAAGGAAGCCGGCGTCGGCGAAATCGTCCATCCACGGGTTGTCCACCACGATCAGGTCGTAGGCGGGCTCGGATGCCTGGAACGAGGACACCAGCCGGTCGCGCATCTGATCGAAGGTCATGGTCTCGATCTCGACCTTGATATCGGGGTACTTCTGGTTGAACTGTCCGACAAGGCCTTTGACGATGTCGGTATCCGGCACGTTCTCCATCAGCACCCGCACGGTGGCGTTGGTGTCGGTGGGCACATCGCCCACGCCGGAGGAGGTCTGCTCGCCGGAACCACCGCTGCCTGCGCAGCCGGCGAGGGTGAGGCTGGTGGCGGCGATGATCGCCGTCAACCAGCGCGAGGTCGGTATTTTCATGGTCCTCACTTTTCTTTGTCCGAGGGGTAGAGCGTGAAGGGGGATCTGCCAGGCGACGGCAAGCACTCAGTCCATGTAGGCACCGCCGTTGACGGACAGTGCTTCTCCGGTGATGAACCGGGCATCCTCGGAGACCAGGAAGGCCACCGCGCGCGCCACATCATCGGGGGTTTGCAGGCGGCCCAGCGGGGTGGCGTCGATCCAGGACTGCCGGACACCGTCTGGGGTGGAGCCGCTGAGGGTGGCCTCCCACTCCAGTTCACGACTCTGCATCGGGGTGGCGACGAAACCGGGACACACGCAGTTGACCGTGATGTCGTTGGCCGCCAGCTCGAACGCCATCGCCTGGGTGAGGCCGAGCACGCCGAATTTGGAGGCCACATAGTCGGCGAGGAAGGGCACCCGGCCCTGTTTGGCGGCCATGGACGCGGTGTTGACGATCGTGCCGTGGACTCCGGTGCGGATCATCGCCCTGGCGGCGGCCTGCCCACACAGGAACACACCTTTGAGATTGATGTCCAGGCTGCGGTCGAGCTGTTCGACCGAGACGTCGACGAAGCGGGCCATCGCCGAGATGCCGGCATTGCTGACCCACGCGTGCAGCCCGAGGCGGGCGGCCACATCATCGGCCAGTGCGGTGGCGGCGGCGGCATCGGTGACATCGAGGCGGGCCGCCTCGTGCCCGGATCCGGTAAGACCGGCACGGGTCTGCTCGGCGGCCGCGGCGTCGATATCGGAGACCACCACTCGCCATCCCCGCCCGGCAAGAGTGGTGGCGATGGCCCGGCCGATCCCCGATCCGGCGCCGGTGACGACGGCGGTCTGGTGGTGGGAGTTCTCGACTGTGGTCATGGCCGGGCCTTTCGGGCGATGCGGTGGGATATCGGGGTGAGCACGTCGCCGAGTTCGCGCCACTGGGCATAGGCCTCGGCGTATCGGTCGACGTTCTTCGGGTTGGGGACCACGGGCTCGCCGAGGGTCTGGAACTTCGCGGTGCTGTCCCAGCCGTCCAACAGTCCCGTGCCGACCGCGGCGATGACGGCAGCGCCGAGCGAGGCACCGGGGTGTCCGACGACGGGGGACAGCGGTGTGTCGAGGACATCGGCGAGAATCTGCTTCCACAGCACCGATTTGCTGCCGCCGTTGGTCACCAACGCACGCTGCAACCGCACTCCCATGGCGGCGAAGACCTCGGTGTGGTGTTTGAAGCCGAACGCGATGGCCTCCAGGACCGAGCGGTACATGTCGGCGCGGGTGTGTGCCAGGTCCAGGCCGACGAACGCGCCACGCAGGTCCGGATCATGCAGCGGGCTCTTCTCGCCGAGAAAGTAAGGAAGACAGAGGATGTCGGCCGGATTACGGGTCTGCGCCTCGTCATCGAGGGCGACCAGGTCGATGCCCCCGGACAGCGTCTGGAACCAGCGGATCAGGCTGCCGCTGGTGGCCATGCATCCGTTGGGTAGCCACCGGCCCGGCACCGGATGGGCATCGAGATAGAGCCGGGCGTCGATGACCGGCGTATCGGCGGCGGCCAGGATATCCCCGGCGCCGCCGAGTTTGACCAGCCAGTCGCCCGCGGTGTTGATGCCCGCGGCGTAGGCCGACAGGACGTGGTCGGCGCCGCCGACGATGAGCGGCAGTCCGGCTTTCAGTCCGGTGGCCGCGGCAGCCGCGGCGCTCAGTTCGCCGGCCTGGGTACCCGGCGCCAGCACCGGGGGCACCAGCTCGGCGGACAACCCCGCCGCGGTGTACATCGGTTCGTAGCGCTCACCCTCGACGGTGCCGAGCCCGGATTCCAGCGCCCAGTTCAGCTCGACGTGGGCGGGGGCCCCGAGCGCCATCAACACCCAGTCGTAGGAGCCGACCAGATGGGCGGTGGCGGCCCAGTGCTGCGGCTCGTGATGTTGCAGCCACAGCGCCGTCGGCGCCACCGATTGCTGGGTGATCGCCGAACCGGTGGCGCGCAGGACGGCCGTGTCATCCAGGGTGCTCTTCAGCTCGGCGATCTCGGCGGTGGCGCGGGCGTCGTTCTGCAGCAGGGCACGCCGCACCGGTGCGCCGTCGCGATCGACCGCGATGACGGCCGGGACCATGCCGGTGGTGGACAACGCGGCGATGCGGTCGCTGCCGACACCGGATTCGGCGAGCACCTCGCGGATACCGGCGTGGACATTGTGCAGCCATTGGGCGGGGTCGGCCTCGGCGTGGCCGGGCGCATCGGAGAACAGGCGGCTCTCGTGGGTGGCCTGGGCGATGATGCGCGCGCGAGCGATGTCGACGAGCACGGTCTTGGTGCCGGTGGTGCCGATATCGATGCCGATCGTGAACTCCGGCATGCCATCCCTTCGGTCGATCGCTACGTATTCCTGGCGGTGGGACCACAATACTGACTCTGTTATATTCTCACAATAGGTGAGCGTCAATCACGAATAATCACGGGATAGTCCTGGATTTGTGTGATTAAGTAACATAGGTTTAACCCACGACCGCGCTTGAACGCGACGTTCTTCCACCCCGTGAAGCTCTGAAAACCCATGAAGCGGAGAGGCAATCCCCATGACAAGTTGGCTCGATGACGTATTCGGTGTGCAGAAGCCGGTGATCGCCATGCTGCACCTGGCCGCGCTGCCCGGTGACCCCGGATTCGATTCGGCGGCCGGTATCAAGGCCGTGGTCGAGCGCGCGAAGCAGGAGCTGGATGCGCTGCAGTCCGGCGGTGTCGACGGCGTCATGGTCTCCAACGAGTTCAGCCTGCCCTATCTGACCAAGACCGAACCGATCACGGCGATCACGATGGCCCGGGTGATCGGCGAGCTGCTCGGCGATTTCGCGGTGCCCTACGGTGTCAACGTGCTGTGGGACGGGCGCGCGTCGATCGACCTGGCGGTGGCCACCGGCGCGCAGTGGGTGCGCGAGATCTTCACCGGCGTCTACGCCAGCGATTTCGGGCTGTGGGACACCAACGTCGGTGAGGTGGCCCGACACCGGGCCCGCATCGGCGGCGCGGGCGTCAAGCTCCTGTTCAATATCGTGCCGGAGTCCGCGGTGTACCTGGCCCAGCGTGACCTGGCCTCGGTCACGGCCACCACCGTCTTCGCGACCAAGCCCGACGCGATCTGCGTCTCCGGCCTGACCGCCGGCGCGTCCACCGACACCCAGGCGCTGCGCGTGGTCAAGGACAATGCCGGTGCGGTACCGGTTTTCGTCAACACCGGCGTGCGCGCCCACAACGCCGCGGAGCAACTGTCGATCGCCGATGGTGCGGTTGTCGGCACGTACTTCAAGGAGGACGGCAAGTTCGAGAACCGCGCCGTGGCCTCGCGAGCCGCCGAACTGATGGACGCGGTCAAGGAATTCCGTACCTCGTTATGAGCGAGGACTTGCGGCTATTGGCGATCGAGGCGGCGCGCCGCGGCGCGGCGGTGTGCATGCAGCACTGGGGTGAGCGGGTTCCCATCGCCACCAAGGCCACCGCGGGTGACGTGGTGACCGCGGTGGACACCGCCGCCGAGCAGACCGTCCGGGAGATCCTGCTCGCGGCCCGCCCCGATGATGGTGTCCTCGGTGAGGAGCTGGCCGAACAACTCGGGACGGGACCGGTGCAGTGGGTGGTCGACCCGCTCGACGGGACGACCAATTACGTGCGGCGGCTGCCGTTCTTCGGCACCTCGGTGGCGGCGCGCTCACGCGTGGACGGGTCCTGGTTGGCCGGCGCGGTGTGCGCGCCGGCCCTGGGTACCACCTGGAGTGCGGCCAAAGGGCTTGGCGCACGGCTCGACTCGGGCAACGGCGAAGTCTCGCTGCCGTTACCGCTGATGGAGTCCTCGGTGCGGCTGCTCGGCACCGGGCTGTCGTATGACCCGGGCCACCGGCGGCGCCAGCTGCGCGATCTGGGGGCGGTGATGACCGAGTATACCGATATGCGCCGGTTCGGGGCCGCCGCCCTGGACCTCTGCCTCCTCGCCCAGGGCAGCCTCGACGCCTTCATCGAAGATGATCTGGCAGTGCACGATTGGGCGGCCGGTGCGCTCATCGCCGAGGAGGCCGGCGCGACGGTGTCGCGGGCCGAGGACGGCGGGGTCTCAGCGCGTCGACGCTGAGCGTTCGGCGTTGACGCACACCACCGAGACGCCAGAGGCGCGCAGTGCCTCGACGGCGGGATGGGTCGACGGTCCGTCGGTGACCAGGATCGAGATCGCCGATACCGGTGCGACATTGATCAGCTGCACGCGGCCGAGCTTGGATGCGTCGGCGGCGACGATCACCCGGTCCGCCGACCGCATGGCCGCCTGCTTGACGTTGCCTTCTTCGCGGTGGTATTCGGAGGCGCCGCGCTTACCGTCCACCCCGGCGATCCCCATGACATAGGTGTCGCAGTTGTAGCGCAGGTAGAAGTCCTCGGCCTCGGCGCCGATCAGGCTCAGCTCGCCGGGGCGCACCTTGCCGCCGGTCAGCAGGATCGTGGTTTCCGGTTCGTCGGCCAGTTCGACGGCGACCAGCACGCTGGGAGTGATCACCGTCAGGCCGAGATTGCGGCCCTTGACGGCGCGGGCCACCGCCAGCACCGTGCTGCCGCTGTCGAGGATGACCGTCTCGCGGGGGCGCAGCAGATCGGCCACCGCATGGGCGATGTGCAATTTTTCGTCGGCGGAGTCGGCGGCGCGCGCATCGAAGGACGGTTCGGTGGACTTCCCGCCGTAGGCGATGGCGCCACCGAGAACGCGGCGGGCGATGCCCTGCTCCTCCAACCGCTCGATATCGCGCCGGATGGTCATCTCGGAGACGTCGAATTCACCCGCCAGCGTGGCGAAGTCGACCTCACGGTCGGTGTGGATCCGGGCGGCGATGGCCGCCCGCCGGGCGTGCGCGCTGAGGCCGGCGGTCATCACCGAAGTCTATGTGAAAGATGTGAATCAATCACACACATCGCTGATCTGGGCTGATCAGGCAGCGGTGGCGACGGGCTCCGGCGCCGGGGTCGTGCGCCGCTCCCGCATCGACGCCCACAGCGCGGCCGTGGCGGCTGTGCAGGCTCCCGCCCCGGCCACGTGCAGTGCGACGAGGGCCTCGGGAACGCCGGTGAAGAACTGCACGGCGCCGAGTGCGCCCTGGGCGATCACCAGCACGACGACCGCGACCAGCCGGATCCGCACCGGCCGCGGAGCGCCGACGGCAAGCAGCGCAAAGCCCAGCGCCACCACCAGCGACAGATAACCGATCAGCAGGGTGGAGTGCATGTGCACCAGCGTGGTGATCTCCACCTCCAGGCGGGGGACCGGTCGCTCGGGACTCTTGTCGCCGGCGTGCGGGCCCGCGCCGGTGACCATCGTTCCGGTCACCAGGACCGCCGAGAGCGCCAACCCGCTCAGTGCCGTCAGCTGCCGCAGCGGTCTGGGCACCACCGCGGTCGGGGTGCCGTCGTCGGGTTCACCGATCTTGGCGAACAACAACACCGCCAGCCAGACCATCGCCATCGACACGAGCAGGTGGATCGCGACGGTCCACCACAGCAGACCGGTGAGCACGGTGATGCCGCCGATGACGGCCTGCAGGACCGTCGAGGCCGGCATCAGCCACGCATAGACGAGGACGTCACGGCGGCGCCGGGCGCGGGTCACGGCGATGACCGCGGCCGCCGCGGTGAGCACCACCAGGAAGGTCAGCATCCGGTTGCCGAACTCCACCGCTTGGTGGATGCCGGGCACCTCGGGATGTGGCACCGGGGTGAAACTTCCGGGGAAGCACTGCGGCCAGGTCGGGCAGCCCAGACCCGATGCCGTGACGCGCACGATGGCACCGGTGACCGCGATTCCGCCCTGGGTCAGGATGACCAGGAAGGCCACGATGCGCTGGGTTCGCAGGCTGGGCATCGGCAGCACGTCGACGAGTCGCAGGAAGAGTCGTCCGACAGCCACGGATCCGATGGTAGAGCAGCGCTAACTACGCGATGTAGTAGGGGTTGTGAGCCCGGCCCGGCCTCAACACCAGATCGCCAGGCGCCGGCCCCGCGCGTCGACCTGCGGCGGGTCCGGGAGGCTGAACGCCGCCCCCGTCGCGATGCGGTGCGCGCTCCACGCGGCGGCGGCGGCATCCAGGACGTCATCGGCGGGCACTCCCGCCGCGGCGCCGAGATCTTCGGGGATCTCGATCCCGTGCCCGGCCAGTACGCGTAACCGGGCCCGCTGGCCGCGCCAGCTCTTCTTCCTCCCGTCGTCGGGCGTCAGGCCCATCTCGCGGAAGGACAGCTCGGGATGCACCTCGAACAGCGGTAGCGCGGAATCGGCATGCAGCGCCTCGGCTTCGAGGAACTTCTGCCGCAGACCCCAGGTCTGGATGCTGATCCCGGACCCGGTGAGTTCCCTGGCCGTCACGCAGGCGGCCGCGTGATCGGGGGCATCGAACACCGGCCGCGGCGGCATCAGGAACAGGCTCGACGACCGCGCGCCCAGTCGACGCTGAGCGGTCCGGTCGGAGGTTCGTACCGCGTCGTCGAGCAGACCGAGGGGAATGTCCACGCCGACCACCCGGGCATCGGGCACCGCGGCGACGAGCGCGGCCAGGCGCGGGTCGACATGGGCCGCGCGATAACGACCGTCGCGCAGTTCGATGCCGACCCAGCCGCCCTTGCAGCCGTCGACACCGAGGGTGATCACCGCCGTCAGGTGAACCGGAACCAGCGCAGCGCCGCCAGCGCCGACAACACGCCCCAACCGGCCAGCACGGCGACCCCGAACCAATCCACCGACAGCGTCATCGCCTGCGTCAGCGCCTCGGTCAGCGCCCCCGACGGGGTCAGCCGGGCCACCCAGCGCAACGCCGCCGGAACCGGGCCGCCGTCGAGGGTCAGCGCCCCGAGCCCCGCGAAGACGAACCACAGCAGGTTCGCCAGCGCCAGCACGATCTCCGAGCGCAAGGTGCCACCCAGCAGCAGACCGAGCGCCGCGAACGTCGCCGTACCCAACGCGATCACGACCGCGCCCAACGCCAACGCCGCGACCGGTGGCCGCCAGCCCAGCGCGATACCGATGCCGCCCAACAGGATCGACTGCAGGAAGACGACGGTGACGACGGCCAGTGACTTGCCGGCGATCACCCCCCATACCGGCAGGGCGGTGGCACCCAGCCGCTTGAGCGCCCCGTACCGGCGGTCGAACGCGACGGCGATGGCCTGGCCGGTGAACGCCGTGGAGATGACCGCCAGCGCCATGATGGCCGGCGTGAAGGTCGCCGCCCTGTTGGCCCCGAACTCGCCGAGCGGCAACAGGGTGAGGCCGACCAGCAGGGTGATCGGGATGAACATGGTGAGCAGCAGCTGTTCGCCGTTGCGCAGCAGCAGTTTGAGCTCAAGGCCGAACTGGGCCCGCAGCATCGCACCGACGGCGGCGGGCCGGGGATCGGGGGAGAAGGTCCCGGCGGCAAAACGATTCGCGCTCATCTCAGCTCCCGGCCGGTCAGATCGAGGAAGACATCCTCCAGGCTGCGTTGCTCCACCCGCATGTCGGTGGCCAGCACGTTCACCCGGGCGCACCATGCGGTGACGGTGGCAAGCACCTGCGGATCTATCCGTCCCTCCACCAGGTACTCACCGGCGGTGGTCTCACCGGCCCGGTAGTTCTCCGGCAGCGCCGAGACGAGCAACGACAGGTCGAGCCGCGGCGGCGCGGTGAAACGCAGCTGGTTCTCGGCGCCGCTGCGCATCAGCTCCGCCGGGGTACCCGCGGCGACGGTGCGGCCGTGATCGATGATGACCAGCCGGTCGGCCAGCTCCTCGGCCTCGCTCAGATGGTGGGTGGTCAGCACGACGGTGACGCCGTCGCGGCGCAGCGCGTCGATCAGTTCCCACACCACGATGCGGGCGTGGGCGTCCATGCCCGCGGTCGGCTCGTCGAGGAACACCAGCTCGGGCCGCCCCACGACGGCGCAGGCCAGCGCCAGGCGCTGCTGCTGGCCACCCGAGAGCCTGCGGTAGGTGGTGCGGGCGACATCGGTCAGACCGAGGGTCTCGAGCAGCCACTGCGGGTCGAGGGGATCGGCGGCATAGGAGGCCACCAGGTTCAGCATCTCGCCGGCGCGGGCGGCCGGGTAGCCGCCGCCGCCCTGCAACATGACCCCGATCCGCTCGCGCAACCGGGCGTTGTCCGCCGCCGGGTCCAGGCCGAGGATCTCGATGCGACCGGAATCCGGGCGCAGGAATCCCTCGCACATCTCCACGGTGGTGGTCTTACCGGCGCCGTTGGGTCCGAGCAGGGCGAACACCTCGGCCCGGCGCACCTCCAGATCGAGATTGTCGACGGCGGCGGGTGCCGAGGCCGGTCCGTAGCGTTTGGTCACCCCGAGCAGGCGTACGACAGCGTCAGAACCGGTGGTCACGGAGATTCAGCGTAGGCGTCGGGTCTGGCAGCCGGTGGCTCTGGTCCGGGTCGCGGGTCGTCGGGGCCCGGCGGTGCCAGTGCGCGCCACGGCAGATGCCGGTAGGTGATGGCGATGATGATCAGCACGATCACCGCGCTGGCCAGCGTGGCATCCAGAATCTGGAACAGCGCGAACCGGTCACCGTTGGCGGTCGGCCCGAAGATGCCCACCACCAGCGTGATACCGATCGCCGACCCGCGGAATCCCGGTCGGGTGGCCCAGGTGGCCAGCGGGATGATCGCCCACAGCAGATACCAGGGCTGCACCACCGGGAACAACAACACGCTGGCGCCCAGCGCGACGCCGAGGCCGCCGACCGGATGCAGACGGCCGCGCAGGACGGCCAACAACAGCCAGCTCACCAGGACCGCGATGATGATCACACCGATACCGCGCGTGAGGCCCAGCACCGATGTCGTGTGGTCACCGAGGCCCAGCAGGATGCCGACCTGGCCGGTGCCCAGGGCGATCAGCGTCGGCGGGGACATCCAGGATCGGACGACGTTCGCCGTACCGAGGGTGAACACCCAGCCGAAGCCCAGGCCGCTGGCCCAACCGATGATCGCCATCACCGCCAGCGATAGTGCGCCCAGCGAGAAGCTCGCGGCGAGGAATGCTTTCACGGTGCCACCCCAGTGCCAGGCCAGCGCCATCACCACGAAACCCATCGCCAGCAGTGCGGGCAGCTTCACCTGGGAGGACATCGTGATGAGCACGGTGCCCGCGGCGAGCATCGCCGCGGCATGTGGTGGCAGCCGCCAGCTGTGTTCGCGCACCCCGTCGATCCCGCGCAGCGCGAACTCGGTGCCGGCCAGCATCAGGCCAAGCATCAGCGCCTCGTTGTGGATCCCGGCGACCAGGTGCATGAACAACAGCGGGTTGCACGGGCCCAGCCAGAGCGCGCTGACCTCGGCGACGCCGCAGCGCCGGGCCAGCCGAGGGGTGGCCCAGACGATCAGGCCGACGCCGACGAGCACCACCAGCCGGTGGCACAGCACCGCGGCGACGATGTTGTCGCCGGTGAGCACCGAGATGCCCTCACCGATCCACAGGAACAGCGGTCCGTAGGGGGCCGGGGTCTCGCGCCACAGGCTGGGCACCGAGAGGGTGAAGACATGGTCGAGCCCGAGCCCGGGAGCCGGGCCGACCTGGTAGGGGTCCAGCCCGATCCGGGCGATCTGACTCTGTGCCAGATAGGAGTAGACGTCCTTGCTGTACATCGGCGGGGCGAACAGCAGGGGCAGCAGCCACAGCAGCAGGGTGCGGTCGAGCTGGCTGCGGGACATCTTGTGCGGTCCGAGCGCGAAGCGCCCCAGCATCAGCCACGCCAACGCCATCATCACCGCGCCGGTCGTCGTCATCGTCAGCGATACGGTCTGGATGCGGGAGGGCAGGTTGAGCAGTCGCACGCCGAAGGTCGGGTCCTGGACGACGGGCCGAGCACCCGCGCCGAGCGCGCCGATGGCCATCAGCACCGTCCCGGTCGCGCCGAAAACCCTGGTCCGGCGCAGCGAGACGACCTCGGCATTGTTCAGCGGCGAACCGACGGCTCGCTCGTCGGCATGCCAACGGGCGACCGCGGAACTGAAGGACCCGAGGGCGGTCATTCGAGCAGCGTAACGGCCGCCGGCAAGCGGCCCGTCCGGGTAAGGGTTACCTTGGTGGAACCGCTGATCGAATTCCGTCACAATGGTGTTGTGAAATTACGTCCGGAGACTTCCGTCGCCACTGGCGGCGCGCTGTCTTCGGTCTCCACCGATGGGCATACCCGCGGAGCCATCGTCCAGCTGCTGCTCGAAGGGCCGGTCACCGCGGGGGATATCGGATCTCGGCTGGGCATCTCGGCGGCCGGCATCCGTCGGCACCTCGACGCGCTCATCGAGGCCGGTGACGCCGAGGCCAGTGCCCCGGCGGCCTGGCAGCACAACGGTCGAGGCAGGCCCGCCAAGCGGTATCGGCTCACCGCCGCGGGTCGCGGAAAGCTCACCCACGCCTACGACGACCTCGCCGCGGCGGCCATGCGCCAGCTACGGGAGATCGGTGGCGACGACGCCGTGCGCGCGTTCGCGCGCCGCCGGATCGACGATCTGCTGGCCGGGATCGACGATGCCGTCGTGACCGGTGATGTCGAGCAGACTGCCAACGAGGTCGCCGCGGCGCTGACCGAGGCGGGTTACGCGACGTCCACGGCGCCGGTGGCCGGGCCGCTGCCCGGCGTACAGCTCTGCCAGCATCACTGCCCGGTATCGCATGTCGCGGAGGAGTTTCCGGAGCTGTGTGAGGCCGAGCAAGAGGCCTTTGCGGAGATCCTCGGCACCCATGTCCAGCGGCTGGCCACCATCAGCAACGGTGACTTCGCCTGCACCACGCACGTTCCACTGAGCTCGACTCCGGCCGCCGCCGGCGAGCCCACCGATGATCGGCACGCAGCCCGCGCCGATTCCACCACCACACAAGGAGTGTCGCGATGACCCTCACCCCCGAGACACCATTGACCCAGGAGGAAACCATTGCCTCCCTGGGCAATTACGGTTACGGCTGGTCGGATTCCGACGTCGCCGGCGCCAGTGCCCAGCGCGGTCTGTCCGAGGCGGTGGTCCGCGACATCTCGGCCAAGAAGAACGAGCCGGAATGGATGCTCGACATCCGGTTGAAGGCGCTGCGCACCTTCGACAAGAAGCCGATGCCCAACTGGGGATCCGATCTGGACGGCATCTACTTCGACAACATCAAGTACTTCGTGCGCTCCAGTGAGAAGCAGGCCGCCACCTGGGACGACCTGCCCGCCGATATCAAGAACACCTACGACAAGCTGGGCATCCCGGAGGCGGAGAAGCAACGGTTGGTCTCCGGTGTCGCGGCCCAGTACGAGTCCGAGGTCGTCTACCACTCGATCCGTGAGGATCTGGAGGCGCAGGGCGTCATCTTCCTGGACACCGACTCGGGTCTGCGTGAGCACCCGGAACTGTTCAGGAAGTACTTCGGCACCGTGATCCCGGCCGGGGACAACAAATTCTCCGCGCTCAACACCGCGGTGTGGTCGGGTGGGTCGTTCATCTACGTCCCGCCGGGCGTGCACGTCGACATCCCGCTGCAGGCCTACTTCCGGATCAACACCGAGAACATGGGTCAGTTCGAGCGCACCCTCATCATCGCCGACGAGGGCTCGTACGTGCACTACGTCGAGGGCTGCACGGCACCGATCTACAAGTCCGACTCGCTGCACTCGGCGGTCGTCGAGATCGTGGTCAAGCCCGGTGCCCGGGTGCGCTACACGACCATCCAGAACTGGTCGAACAACGTCTACAACCTGGTCACCAAACGGGCCCGTGCCGAGGCCGGCGCCACCATGGAGTGGGTCGACGGCAACATCGGGTCGAAGGTGACGATGAAGTACCCGGCCGTGTGGATGACCGGTGAGTACGCCAAGGGCGAGGTGCTCTCGGTGGCGTTCGCCGGTGAGGGCCAGCACCAGGACACCGGCGCCAAGATGCTGCACCTGGCTCCGCACACGTCGAGCAACATCGTGTCCAAGTCGGTGGCGCGCGGCGGTGGCCGTGCCTCCTACCGTGGACTGGTTCAGGTCAACAAGGGTGCCCACGGCTCGAAGTCGAGCGTGAAATGCGATGCGCTGCTGGTCGACACGATCAGCCGCAGCGATACCTACCCCTACGTCGACATCCGCGAGGACGACGTCACGATGGGCCATGAGGCCACCGTGTCGAAGGTCAGCGAGGATCAGATGTTCTACCTGATGAGCCGCGGCATGACCGAGGACGAGGCGATGGCCATGGTGGTGCGTGGCTTCGTCGAGCCCATCGCCAAGGAACTCCCGATGGAGTACGCGCTGGAACTCAACCGGCTCATCGAACTCCAGATGGAAGGCGCGGTCGGCTAGTGAGTGAACTGACTACCGCGGTCGAAGGTGGCCGCAAAACCGGTTCGGCTCTGAACGCCAACAAGGGCGAGCAGTTCTCCTCGTTCGACGTCGATGCGTTCGAGGTGCCCGGTGGCCGTGACGAGCTGTGGCGGTTCACCCCGCTCAAGCGTCTGCGCGGCCTGCACGACGGTTCGGCGCAGGCGACGGGTTCGGCACTGGTCGAGGTGACCGAGCGCCCCGGCGTGACGGTCGAGTCCGTGCCGCGCGACGACGTGCGTCTCGGCCAGGCCGGTGTGCCCTCCGATCGCGTTGCGGCCCAGGCGTACTCGTCGTTCGGCAATGCCACCGTGGTGACCGTGGCCCGCGACACCGAGGTCGCCGAGCCCATCGAGATCGTCGTCACCGGTCCCGGTGAGGGCAATGTCGCCTACGGGCACCTGCAGATCCGGGTGGAAGAGCTGTCCCGGGCGACCGTGGTGGTCGACCTGCGCGGCAGCGGCACGTACGCCGACAACGTCGAGATCATCGTCGGTGACTCGGCCCGACTCGGCGTCATCTGGATCGCCGACTGGGCCGACGACATGGTGCACGTCAGCTCGCATCATGCCCGGATCGGCAAGGATGCGGTGCTCGGCCACGTCAACGTCACCCTCGGTGGCGATGTGGTGCGGACCACGGCCACCGTGCGGTTCACCGCTCAGGGCGGCGAAGCCCAGTTGCTCGGCACCTACTTCGCCGACGACGGTCAGCACTTCGAGTCGCGGTTGCTCGTCGACCACGCGGTACCGAACTGCAAGTCCGACGTGCTGTACAAGGGTGCGCTGCAAGGCGATCCGGCCTCCGACAAGCCGGATGCGCACACCGTGTGGATCGGCGACGTGCTGATCCGCGCCGCGGCCACCGGCACCGAGACCTACGAGGCGAACCGCAACCTGGTGCTCACCGACGGCGCCCGTGCCGATTCGGTGCCCAACCTGGAGATCGAGACCGGTGAGATCGCCGGTGCCGGACACGCCAGTGCCACCGGCCGTTTCGATGACGAGCAGCTGTTCTATCTGCGTGCCCGGGGTATTCCCGAGGAAGCGGCCCGCCGTCTGGTGGTCCGCGGCTTCTTCGGCGAGATCATCGCCAAGATCGCGGTGCCCGCCGTGCGCGAACGCCTGACCGAAGCCATCGAACGAGAACTAGCCATCACGGAATCGAAAGCAGCCCAAGAATGACCACGCTCGAAGTCAAGGACCTCAACGTCTCCGTCGCCAATCCTGAAGGCGGGGACGACATCCCCATCCTCAAGGGGGTGAACCTGACCGTGCGGTCGGGGGAGACCCACGCGGTGATGGGTCCCAACGGATCCGGTAAGTCCACGCTGTCCTACGCGATCGCCGGCCATCCCAAGTACAAGGTGACCTCCGGTGCGATCACCCTCGACGGTGCCGATGTGCTCGAGATGAGTGTCGACGAGCGGGCCCGCGCCGGACTTTTCCTGGCCATGCAGTACCCGGTCGAGGTGCCCGGTGTGTCGATGTCGAACTTCCTGCGGACCGCGGCGACCGCGGTGCGCGGCGAGGCACCGAAGCTGCGGCACTGGGTCAAGGAGGTCAAGGGCGCGATGACCGACCTGGACATCGATCCCACCTTCAGCGAGCGCAGCGTCAACGAGGGTTTTTCCGGCGGTGAGAAGAAGCGCCACGAGATCCTGCAGCTGTCGCTGCTCAAGCCGAAGATCGCCATCCTCGACGAGACCGACTCCGGGCTCGACGTGGACGCGCTGCGCATCGTCAGCGAGGGCGTCAACCGTTATGCCGAGGCGGAGAACGGTGGCCTGCTGCTGATCACGCACTACACCCGGATCCTGCGTTATATCCGTCCGCAGTTCGTGCACGTGTTCTACGACGGCCGGATCATCGAGTCCGGAGGCCCGGAACTGGCCGACGAGCTCGAAGAGAACGGTTACGAGCGATTCACCCAGGCAGCGGCAACCTAGTCACATCCACCGCGTAGGAGGAGCCCGACCATGACAACGACATCCGTCGACCGCGCACTGGATCTGGAGGGGATCACCCGTATCCGGGCCGACTTCCCCATCCTGAGCCGGGTGATGCGCGGCGGGTGTCAGCTGGCCTATCTGGACTCCGGTGCGACCTCGCAGAAGCCGCTGCAGGTACTCGATGCCGAACGCACCTTCCTGACCACCTCCAACGGCGCGGTGCACCGCGGTGCCCATCAGCTGATGGAGGAGTCGACCGATGCCTACGAGCAGGGTCGAGCCGATATCGCGGCGTTCGTCGGTGCCGATGACGATGAGCTGGTGTTCACCAAGAACGCCACCGAGGCCATCAACCTGGTCGCCTACACGTTGGGGGACCGGCGCTTCGCGAACGCGGTCGGGCCCGGTGACGTCATCGTCACCACCGAGCTCGAGCACCACGCCAACCTGATCCCCTGGCAGGAACTGGCGGCGCGCACCGGGGCAACGCTGAAGTGGTACGCCATCACCGCGGACGGTCGGATCGATCTGGACAGCCTCCAGCTCGACGAGCGGGTGAAAGTGGTTGCCTTCACCCATCACTCGAACGTCACCGGCGCGGTGGCTCCGGTCGCCGAATTGGTGGCACGGGCCAAGGCGGTGGGTGCGCTGACCGTGCTGGATGCGTGCCAGTCGGTTCCGCATCAGCCGGTGGACTTCCACGCCCTCGACGTGGATTTCGCGGCGTTCTCCGGGCACAAGATGTTGGGCCCCACCGGGATCGGCGCCCTGTACGGCAGACGCGAGCTGTTGAACCAGCTGCCGCCGTTCCTGACCGGCGGTTCGATGATCGAAACCGTCACCATGGAGAAGGCCACCTACGCCGCGGCGCCACAGCGATTCGAGGCGGGCACGCCGATGACGTCGCAGGTTGTCGGATTGGCTGCGGCGGCGCGGTATCTGACGGCGATCGGCATGGCGAACGTGCAGGCGCACGAGAACGAGTTGGTCGCCGCTGCGCTGGCCGGCCTGGCCACCGTGCCGGGTGTGCGCATCATCGGCCCCACGGGTACCGAACACCGCGGATCGCCGGTCAGCTTCGTCGTCGAGGGTATCCACGCCCACGATGTCGGCCAGGTGCTCGACGACGAAGGGGTCGCCGTGCGGGTAGGCCATCACTGCGCGGCCCCGCTGCACCGTCGGTTCGGTATCAGCGCCACCGCGCGCGCCTCGTTCGCGGTGTACAACACGCTCGACGAGGTGGACCGGCTGGTGGCCGGTGTGAAGCGGGCGGTGGAGTTCTTCGCCCGATGAGAATGGAACAGATGTACCAGGAAGTGATCCTGGACCATTACAAGCACCCGCATCACCGTGGGCTGCGGGAGCCGTTCGGTGCCGAGGTGCACCACGTCAACCCCACCTGCGGTGACGAGGTGACCCTGCGGGTGCAGCTCTCGGCCGATTCGGACACGGTGCTCGACGTGTCCTATGACGGCCAGGGCTGCTCGATCAGCCAGGCCGCCACCTCGGTACTCACCGATCAGGTGATCGGCCAGACCGTCGGGGATGCCCTCAAGACGGTCGCGGCGTTCACCGAGATGATCTCCTCGCGCGGGAACATCTCCGGTGATGAGGACGTGATCGGCGACGGTATCGCCTTCGCCGGTGTGGCCAAGTATCCGGCACGGGTGAAGTGCGCGCTGCTGGGGTGGACCGCTTTCAAAGCTGCGCTGGCCGAGGCCAGCCATGAGGACGTTGAGGACAAGCGATGAGTGAACCCAAGGCCGGCAACGACGAGTTTCTCGCCGATCTGGAAGAGGCGATGCGTGACGTGGTCGATCCCGAACTGGGGATCAACGTCGTCGACCTCGGACTGGTGTACGGCCTGAACGTGGAAGATGGTGAGGCCGGCACCGTCGCCCTGATCGATATGACGCTGACGTCGGCGGCGTGTCCGCTGACCGACGTCATCGAGGATCAGTCCCGTAACGCGTTGGTGGGTCCCGGCTTGGTCGACGAGATCAAGATCAACTGGGTGTGGAATCCGCCGTGGGGTCCGGACAAGATCACCGACGACGGCCGCGAGCAGTTGCGCGCGCTCGGCTTCACCGTCTGACCCGGTGTACGCGAGGTCGGCGCGAGTCGACCAGCAAACAGTCGGAACGGTACGACCGCACCAGTTTTGTCGCCGAAACAGCACGACCATCCCGACGGGTGTCCTCGGTCGTCGTTAACTGAACTCCGTGCCGGCGACGAGAAGTTCGGTGTCACGGGCCAATTCGGGCCCGCGGTGCCGCAATGTCGCTCCCGCATTCCGCCATATGGCCGTCTCGTGTCGGTTATTGTTCGGCATGCGACGGTCCGCCGCCGCAGGCACGTTCAAACATTTGGTGGCAAAACGAGTTTCAGTGCGGCGACCGTCGTTTCGGGTTCGGCGCACTGGTAGCGGTCTGCTGTGTGACGATTTGATTTTGTGCTGGGCACTATCGGCGGATGGTGGTATGCCGCCGCGGTGCCCGCCGATGTCACGCCCTCCCGCCTTTACGTTCGGTGAAGGAGGACAGCGGCTATGCCCACGACTGATGAGGTCCGCAAGCGGTGTGAGCGGCGGCTATGGCTCGGAGCGGGGATGATGACCGCCGGTCTGGCCGCCGCCATCGCCTCCGGGCAGGGGATGGCCGCCGCGACGGCCGACGAAGGATCGACCGCCAGCAGTGCCAGTGCCGGTAGCTCGGCCGGTGACTCGTCCGCGCCGGGCACGTCGGCGACGACTGACGCCGGACGTGACTCGTCTCAGTCCGAGTCCGTCTCGGCCGGTGTGGTGTCGGGCGATACGGACTCGGATGCGGACTCGACAGAGCCGACCGGAACCCGCGGGCAGCGTGTTCCGTCACGGCTGAGCGAGACCACCCGATCCGCGGCGCGGCACGAGGCGTCCACCCGCGGCGACGAGTCCGACACCATGGCGGAGTTCGGCCGACCGCGGACCGTCGCGGTCGCCGATATCGACGTCGAGGCCGGGTCCGAGGCCGAGTCGCAGACAGCGGCTCCGGTGACAGACACAGTGGCCGAACCTGATGCGGTGATTGTCGAGGAGTGGCCGGACAAACCCTACGACCGGCGCAGGTCGGAGTCCGACATCCGTCGTGGGCAGACCGGTCGCGACGACGGCCATGCCGCCGGCCGTCCCGCCGTCGACGAACAGAGCGACCGGTCCCCGTCGACCGACGAGGATCAGGGTTCATCGGAACCAGCTGTTGCGCAGAGCAGTTCGATCAAGGTGGCCACCTCGGCCGCGGCGGCCGAACCCGCCGCACTCGGTAGCGTGGTGCACGAGATGATGGCACGCCTGGGCCTCACTCCGGTGATGCAGGTGCTCGACCATATCCGTACCGAGATCACGGCGATGATCCAGCACGCGTGGTCGCAGGTCCGCACGCTCTTCCTCGGGCCGTCGGCCAACCCGGTGGTGGTGCCCCCCGACACCGCGCCGGGCAATCCCTCGGCAGGCACCTCCGATCCGGTGTTGTTGTGGGAGACGAATTTCACCTCGTTGGCCGAGGCGATGCAGTCGTGGTCGCTGCAGAGCGGCCGGTGGGGCCAGTCGGCCGGTGAGAACCAGTACTACACACCGGATTTCTCCAATGTCACCGTCGACGAGAACGGCTACCTGGTGATCAGTGTGCGCCGCGAGGCCACCCCGGACAATGCGGCCGCCCCGCACGATTACACGTCGGCGCGGGTGGTGTCCTACGGAAACCAGTCCGTCATGCCCAACAGCAGGATCGTGGCCCGCATCCAGATGCCGTATGCCGAGGGTCTGCTGCCTGCTTTCTGGATGGTCGGTCTGGAACCCGGTCACGAGTTCGACTGGCCGCGTCAAGGTGAGGTCGACATCGCGGAGTATCCCGGGTTCGGCTCCGCCGACGGCAGGACGCAGTGGACGGGCAACATCCACGGACCCGCGGCCGGCGACAACACCGTCGACGTCAAACTGCACGATGTGGGCGCCGATATCGGCACCGACCTGTCCGCGGGGTTCCACGAGTACGGCATCGACTGGTACGCCGACCGCATCGTCTGGCATGTCGACGGTGTGCAGACCGGTCAGGTGACCAAGGCCGAGTACGAGGCGATGGGCGGTGACTGGACGCCGTTCTCCGGCGCCTGGCCGCACTACCTGATCCTGAACGTGGCGGTGGGTAATCCGTGGACCGGTGACCCCGATCCGACGGCGGCCTTCCCCGAACAGCAGATGAAGGTGGATTGGGTGCGCGTCTACTCACTCGACGCGGTCGCAACCTGATGGCGGGCGGGACATACTGGGAATTGGCACCGGGAATTGGGATCGCCGCCCCGACGTTAGGAAAAGTGTGAGTACAAAGGACATCACCGCAGCCGAATTCAAGTCGGTCATCGATGACAACGAGATCGTCATCGTCGACTTCTGGGCGACCTGGTGCGGTCCGTGTCGCGCCTTCGCCCCGACGTTCGGAGCGTCGGCGGACAAGCACCCCGATATCGTGCACGCCAAGGTGGACACCGAGGCTGAGCCCGAGTTGGCGCAGGCCGCCGAGATCCAGGCCATCCCGACCCTGATGGCCTTCAAGAAGGGACACCAGGTGTTTCGCCAGTCCGGCGCGCTCGGTCCCGCTCAGCTCGAGGAGCTGATCACCAAGATCAAGGAGTTCGACGTCGACGCGGCCATCGCGTCGCAACAGAACTGACGGTCGATCGTCGACTGCGCCATCGGGCGGGCCGTGCCGCGATAACGTGCACGGCGTGACTGAGCACAGTGAATTCGTAAAGGTCTCCCAGCCGGCACCCGGCGTGGCGTTGGTCACGTTGAACAGGCCCGAGCGGATGAACTCGATGGCGTTCGACGTCATGGTGCCGCTGCGCGCCGTGCTGGCCGATCTGCACCATGACAATTCGGTCCGGGTGGTCGTGCTGACCGGCGCCGGCCGGGGATTCTCCTCCGGCGCCGACCACAAGTCCGCCGGCTCCGTGCCCCATGTCGAGGGCCTCACCAGGCCGGCGTTCGCGCTGCGGTCCATGGAGGTCCTCGACGGGGTTATCCTGGCCTTGCGCCGGCTGCATCAGCCCGTGATCGCCGCGGTCAACGGTGCGGCCATCGGCGGAGGCCTGTGCCTGGCGCTGGCCTGCGATATCCGAATCGCCGCGGGTGGGGCGTATTTTCGGGCGGCGGGTATCAACAACGGGCTGACGGCCAGCGAGCTGGGATTGTCGTATCTGCTGCCGCGCGCCATCGGGGCGTCGCGGGCCTTCGAGATCATGCTCACCGGTCGCGATGTCGACGCGGCCGAGGCCGAACGGATCGGGTTGGTGTCCAGTGTGGTCCCCGATGACGAGCTGTTGGCACGCTGCTTCGAGACCGCGCAGCGGATCGCCGCATTCTCCCGGCCGGGAATCGAGTTGACCAAGCGCACGCTGTGGAGTGGACTGGACGCCGGTAGCTTGGAAGGCCATATGCAGGCCGAGGGGCTGGGGCAGCTGTATGTGCGGCTGCTCACCGCCAACTTTGAAGAAGCGGTCGCGGCGCGCAAAGATAAGCGGTCGGCCGTATTCACCGACGACAGATGACGACAACCCGAGGAGAGCAGCAGCGTGATCACCGCAACGGACCTGGAGGTCCGCGCCGGGGCGCGCACTCTGCTGTCGATCGAGGGTTCCGCGCTGCGCATCCAGCCCGGCGACCGGATCGGCCTGGTGGGGCGCAACGGCGCAGGTAAGACCACCACGATGCGCATCCTGGCCGGTGAGGGTGAGCCCTATGCGGGCAAGATCGAGCGCATCGGCGAGATCGGCTATCTGCCGCAGGACCCCAGGGAGGGCGACCTCGACGTGCTGGCGCGCGACCGGGTGTTGTCCGCGCGCGGCCTGGACACCCTGCTGTCGGATCTGGAGAAGCAGCAGGTGCTGATGGCGGAGGTCGCCGACGACGCGGCCAGGGACAAGGCGGTACGCCGGTACGGCCAACTGGAGGAGCGGTTCGCCGCCCTCGGCGGCTACGCGGCCGAGAGCGAAGCCGGCCGCATCTGCGCCAGCCTGGGCCTGCCCGACCGGGTGCTCACCCAGCCGCTGCGCACCCTCTCCGGCGGTCAGCGCCGCCGTGTCGAGCTGGCCAGGATCCTGTTCGCCGCGAGTGACACAGGCTCGGGATCGGCCACGACACTGCTGCTCGACGAGCCCACCAACCACCTCGACGCGGACTCGATCGGCTGGCTGCGCTCGTTCCTGCAGAACCACACGGGCGGTCTGGTGGTCATCAGTCACGATGTCGAGCTGTTGGCCGATGTGGTCAACCGGGTGTGGTTCCTCGACGCCGTCCGCGGCGAGGCCGATGTCTACAACATGGGTTGGCAGCGTTATCTCGATGCGCGCGCCACCGACGAACAGCGGCGCCGACGCGAACGTGCCAATGCCGAGAAGAAGGCGGGCGCGCTGCGGGCGCAGGCGGCGAAGATGGGCGCCAAGGCCACCAAAGCCGTTGCCGCGCAGAACATGCTGCGTCGCGCCGAGCGGATGATGGCCGAGCTCGATGACGAGCGGGTGGCCGACAAGGTGGCGCGTATCAAGTTTCCGGTACCTGCACCGTGCGGTAAAACGCCCTTGGTGGTGAAGGGTCTGACCAAGACCTACGGTTCGCTGGAAGTGTTCACCGGCGTCGATCTGGCCATCGACCGGGGCTCCCGCGTGGTGGTGTTGGGCCTCAACGGCGCGGGCAAGACGACGTTGCTGCGATTGCTGGCCGGTACCGAAACTCCTGATGCCGGTGGGCTTGTCCCCGGCCATGGCCTCAAGATCGGCTACTTCGCGCAGGAACACGACACACTCGACAACGCCGCGACCGTCTGGGAGAACATCCGGCACGCCGCACCGGACACCGGAGAGCAGGAACTACGAGGTCTGTTGGGCGCCTTCATGTTCACCGGGCCGCAGCTCGATCAGCCTGCCGGCACCCTGTCCGGCGGTGAGAAGACGCGGCTGGCGTTGGCCGGTCTGGTGGCCTCCACGGCCAATGTGCTGCTGCTCGACGAGCCGACCAACAACCTCGATCCGGCTTCCCGCGAACAGGTTCTCGACGCGTTGCGCAGTTATCAGGGCGCGGTGGTGCTGGTGACGCACGATCCCGGCGCGGCCGAAGCCCTGGACCCGCAGCGGGTGGTACTGCTGCCGGATGGCACCGAGGACTTCTGGTCGACCGAATACCGGGACCTCATCGAGCTGGCATAGGGCCTTCTGCAAGGCTTTTCGTCAATTCACCCCCGCATGCGTTTTACCGGTTCCTAGTCTGGGTACTCGCGCACACGGATCGGGAGTGGGGAGAAATCGATGACTGAATCCGACAAGTCCCGTGAGCAGGTGCTGTCCGACTTGCGCAGCGCCTACGAGCGCGGCGCGAGTATCCGCTCGCTGGTGGCCCAGACCGGCCGGTCCTACGGATCCGTGCACAGCATGCTGCGCGAGTCGGGCACGCGGATGCGCAGCCGGGGCGGACCAAACCATCGCAGGCGCGCCAGCTGACCCCTCGGCGATCCCTCAGCCGGGCTGGCGCACCGACTCCTCGACGAGGTCGAGCACCGCGCTGAGGTTCTCGGTGTCCTCGCCGGAGGCCAGTCGGGCGACCAGACCATCGAGCACGAGGTCCAGATAGGTCTGCAGCACCGCCCCGGGCACATCATCGCGCAGGCGGCCGGCCTGTTTCTGCTTGCGCAGCCGTTCCGTGGTGGCCGCCGACAACTCGGCCGACCGCTCCGCCCAGCCCTGATGGAAGGCCGGGTCGTTGCGCAGCTTGCGCGCGATCTCCAGACGCGTCACCAACCAGTCGAACTGATCCGGCGCGGCCAACAGGTCACGCATCACCTGGATCAGACCCTCGCGCGCGGCCACATCGGCCATCCGCTCGGCATCCTCGCGGGCCAGTTCGAAGAACAGGGTGTCCTTGTCCTTGAAGTGGTGGAAGATGGCGCCGCGCGACAGCCCGATGGTGTGTTCGAGCCGCCGCACGGTCGCCTTCTCGTAGCCGTACTCGGCGAAACAACGCCGAGCGCCGTCGAGGATCTGGCGACGACGCGCCGCCAGATGGTCGTCGGTTACCCGTGGCACGGGTGATTCCCGCTACTTCTTCCGATCTCCTAGTTCGCCTTGAGCATGTTGCGCAGCACGTACTGCAGGATGCCGCCGTTGCGGTAGTAGTCGGCCTCACCGGGGGTGTCGATACGCACCACCGCGTCGAATTCAACCGTCTGCCCATTTTCTTTGGTGGCGGTGACATGCACGGTCTTCGGCGTCTTGCCCTCGTTCAGCTCGGTGATGCCCGCGATGTCGAAGGTCTCGGTGCCGTCCAGCTTCAAGCTGGCCGCCGATTCTCCGGCCGGGAACTGCAGCGGGATGACGCCCATACCGATCAGGTTGGACCGGTGGATGCGCTCGAAGGATTCGGTGATGACGGCACGCACTCCGAGCAGTGAGGTGCCCTTGGCCGCCCAGTCACGGGACGAACCCGAACCGTATTCCTTGCCGCCCAGCACGACCAGCGGGATACCGGCCTTCTGGTAGTTCACCGAGGCGTCGTAGATGAACGCCTGCGGACCGCCATCTTGGGTGAAGTCGCGGGTGTAACCGCCCGAGACGTCATCGAGGAGCTGGTTCTTGAGGCGGATGTTGGCGAAGGTGCCGCGGATCATCACCTCGTGGTTGCCGCGTCGCGACCCCAGCGAGTTGTAATCCTTGCGCTCCACGCCGTGGGCGTCGAGGTACTGCGCGGCCGGGGTGCCCGGCTTGATCGCGCCGGCCGGGCTGATGTGATCGGTGGTCACCGAATCACCCAGCAGGGCAAGCACTCTGGCGCCGGAGATATCGCTCACCGGCTCGGGATCTGCCGGCATGCCGTCGAAGTACGGGGCCTTGCGGACATAGGTCGAGGCGTCGTCCCATTCGAAGGTGTTGCCCTCCGGGGTGGGCAGCGAACGCCACCGATCGTCACCCTTGAACACGTCGGCGTAGGACTCGGTGAACATGTCCCGGTTGATCGAGGAGGCGATGGTCTCCTGGATCTCCTGCGACGTCGGCCAGATGTCTTTGAGGAACACGTCGTTGCCGTCGTGATCTTGGCCCAGCGGATCGGTCTCGAAGTCGAAGTCCATGGTGCCCGCGATGCCGTAGGCGATGACCAACGGCGGGGAGGCCAGGTAGTTCATCTTGACGTCGGGGGAGATGCGGCCCTCGAAGTTGCGGTTACCGGACAGCACCGCGGTCACCGACAGGTCGTTGTCGTTGATGGCCGCCGAGATCTCGTCGGGCAGCGGACCGGTGTTGCCGATGCAGGTGGTGCAACCGTAACCGCCCAGGTAGTAGCCCAGCTTCTCCAGGTAGGGCCACAGGCCGGCCTTGTTGTAGTAGTCGGTGACCACCTGGCTGCCGGGCGCCATGTTGGTCTTGACCCACGGCTTGGAGGTCAGGCCCTTCTCGACGGCCTTCTTGGCCAGCAGTGCGGCGCCGATCATGACCGACGGGTTGGAGGTGTTGGTGCACGAGGTGATGCCCGCGACCACGACGGCGCCGTGATCGAGCACGAACTCGCCCCGTTCCTCGGAGCGCACGGTGACCGGCTTGGACGGCCGTCCCTCGGCGCCGTTGGACGCGTTCGGGATGACCGCGCCGTCGTCGGCGAACGACAGCGTCGCCGAATCGCTTGCGGGGAAGGACTCTTCGATCGCCTCGTCGAGCTTGGTCTCCGGCGCGGGGTGGTTCTCCTCCACGTAGTTGTGGATGTCCTTGCGGAACGCGTTCTTGGCATCGGTGAGTTCGATGCGGTCCTGCGGACGCTTCGGGCCGGAGATCGAGGGCACCACGGTGGACAGGTCGAGCTCCATGTACTCGGAGAAGACCGGCTCTTTGTCCGGGTTGTGCCACATGCCCTGTTCCTTGGCGTACGCCTCGACCAGCGCCAGCTGCTCCTCGGTGCGCCCGGTCAGTCGCAGATAGTTGATGGTCTCCTCGTCGATCGGGAACATCGCGGCGGTGGAACCGAACTCGGGGCTCATATTGCCCAGGGTGGCGCGGTTGGCCAGCGGTACCTCGGCGACGCCCTTGCCGTAGAACTCGACGAACTTGCCGACCACGCCGTGCTTGCGCAGCATGTCGGTGACGGTCAGCACCACATCGGTCGCGGTGACGCCCGGCTTGATCTCGCCGGTCAGCTTGAACCCGACGACACGCGGGATCAGCATCGAGACGGGTTGGCCCAGCATGGCGGCTTCGGCCTCGATACCGCCGACGCCCCAACCCAGCACGCCGAGGCCGTTCTCCATCGTGGTGTGGCTGTCGGTGCCCACACAGGTGTCCGGGTAGGCCACACCGTTACGGGTCATCACGACGCGGGCCAGGTACTCGATGTTGACCTGGTGCACGATGCCGGTGCCCGGGGGGACGACCTTGAAGTCGTCGAAGGCGCCCTGACCCCACCGCAGGAACTGATAGCGCTCGCCGTTGCGTTCGTACTCCAGCTCGACATTGCGCTCGAAGGCGCCGGCATTGCCGAAGACGTCGAGGATGACGGAGTGGTCGATGACCATCTCGGCGGGGGACAGCGGGTTTACCTTGTTCGGGTCGCCGCCGAGGGTCGCGACGGCCTCACGCATGGTGGCGAGGTCGACGATGCAGGGGACGCCGGTGAAGTCCTGCATCAGCACGCGGGCGGGGGTGAACTGGATCTCGATGCTCGGCTCTGCCGAGGGATCCCAGTTCGCGATGGCCTCGATGTGTTCTTTGGTGATGTTCGCGCCGTCCTCGGTGCGCAGCAGGTTCTCCGCGAGCACCTTGAGGCTGTAGGGCAGTTTCTCGGTTCCGGGTACTGCGTCGAGACGGTAGATCTCGTAACTGTTGGCCCCGACGGTCAGCGTGTCGCGGGCACCAAAAGAGTTCAAGGATGAATTGGCCGTGTTGTCGTTGCTCACATCAACTCCCGGTTAGATCCTGCCGGCGACGGGCTGTGTCGGCGGCATGCTGACCCTAACAGTACGCTTGTCCTGCAAGGCGGGGAGGGTCGGGTCCAGTCTTGTCCAGTACTCGGCTCGATGCGAGCCCGTCGGGCAGAATTTCTCCCCACACGCCGACCGGTGAGTCGGATGTTCGGGCCCCGGATGCGCGGCGGTACGGTGCGGTGGTGACCGGACCGCACGTTGTGCCACACCTTCCCGCTTACATCCCGCCGGGGATCGACATGAACCTGGTCAAGGATCAGGTGCGCGACGGCGGCGTCAGCGCTCCGGCCGGAGCCGATATCGCCGGTCTGCGCGAGGTGGTCTCGACGGCCAAGGCCGAGGGGATCGACCTCAAGATCGTGGTGATCGACCAGAACCCGCCCATCGATACCCCGTTGCGCGATATCGCCACCGAGGTGGGTCAGGACTTCCCGGGATCGACCGTGCTGGCCATCAGCCCGTTCTATGCGGGTACCTACAGTCAGGAATTCGACAGGGTCACCCTCGAGGCGGGTCAGGACCTCGCGAAAACGGGCGATCCCGTCCAATCTTCGAAGAATTTCGTCACTGAGTTGCAGACCCCGGACTTTCCCTGGACGCCGTTTACCGCAGTACTTGTGCTGGCCGTTGCCGCAGCCGCGGTTTTGACCCGTGTAATGCAGGTTCGTGCCAAGAGGGCCGTTGCTGACACGGCACCTCCTCCGTCGGCGGAGTAAACGCCGCAACCCCTTTCTCGAATTCGAATATCACTATTCGATAACGCCGTTTCCAATTACATTCATGTAATTTGTGACTAAAGTTTCTTTAGGGCGTGATGTGACGTACGGTGCAAACAGTGTTTGGTGTTGCAGCTGTGGTTGATGTGACTGCTGACACTCAGCCGCAGTGCCGTGTAGTCCGCGTTGAGCCCTAGGAGACCTGAGTCCCATGAGACGCACCCCAGGCGCCTCCGCGTCCCGTTTCTACGGACGGATCTGCGCAGTCCCGGTGACCGTCGGCCTGTTGTGCGCCGGCGTTCTGCCCGACGGCCCGATCGCCGCACCGATCGCGATCGCCGATCCGGCCAAACCCGAGGGCATCGCCGCCTTGGTGGCCGCCGTCGCCGACGCCAACCAGAAGCTGCAGGATCTCGGTGCCGCCGTGCAGCTCCAGCAGGAGAGCGTCAACAAGGCGCTGCTCGACGTGCAGAACGCACGCGACAACGCCGCCGCCGCGGCCGCCGAGGTGGAGGCCAGTCGGCGCGGTGTCGACGATGCCAACACCGCCATCGCCGATGCGCAGCGCCGTGTCGACACCTACGCGGTGGCCGCCTACGTCAACGGTCCGTCGGCCTCCTATCTGACCGCCACCGATCCCGAAGCCGCATTGCAGACCGCCGCCGCCGGCCAGGCGCTGGCCGTCAACTCCCAGCAGGTCATGGGCGATCTGCAGAAGGCGCGCACCGAGCAGGTCAACCGCGAGTCCGCGGCCAGGCTGGCCAAACAGAACGCCGACAAGGCCGCCGCCGACGCGCAGTCCAGTCAGGACGCCGCCGTGGCCAGCTTGACCCAGGCGCAGCAGACATTCGGGTCCCAGCAGGGTGAGCTCGACCGGCTGACCGCCGAACGTGCTGCCGCACAAGCGAAGCTGGACGCCGCGCGCCCGCTGGCGGCCCCCTCGGCGCCGGCCGCGACGGCACCGGCCGGACGGGCCCCGGGTACACCCGGTCCGGCCGCGCCCGGCGCCACTGCGGACTGGGATCGGGCCCCCGGCGGAGCCCCGGCCCCGGCGCAGGCCAGCCAGTGGGATCTGACGCTGCCCGCGATTCCCAGCGCCTTCGTCAGCGGTGATCCCATCGCCATCATCAACGCGATCCTGGGCATCATGCAGACATCGGCCCAACTGACCGCCGACATGGGGCGCAACTTCCTGCAGAAGCTCGGCATCCTGCCCACCCCGACCGGTTTCACCAACAACGGGGCCATTCCCCGGGTGAACGGCCAGGCGGCGTCGGAGTACGTCATCAAGCGGGGGATGTCGCAGATCGGTGTGCCGTACTCCTGGGGTGGCGGCAATGCCGCAGGCAAGAGCAACGGTATCGACGGAGGCGCAGGGACAGTCGGTTTCGACTGCTCGGGTCTGGTGCTCTACGCCTTCGCCGGCGTTGGTATCAAGCTGCCGCACTACTCCGGCGCGCAGTACGACATGGGCCGCAAGATCCCGACCTCGCAGATGCGCCGCGGCGACGTCCTGTTCTGGGGTCCCGGCGGCAGTCAGCACGTCGCGATCTACCTGGGCAACAACCAGATGCTCGAAGCCCCCTACACCGGTTCGACCGTCAAGATCTCGCCGGTGCGCACCAGCGGGATGACCCCGTACGCCGTCCGTTACATCGAGTACTAGAAGCACTGACTACGTAGGGAATTCCTTGAACTCCACACGCTTTCGTACATTGACCCGGGTGCTGGCAGCACTGGCGGTGGCCGCCGCGATGGCCATCGGTGCCGCCGCACCCGCCACCGCCGACCCCGGCGAGTGGGACCCGACGCTGCCCGCGCGGCCGAGCTCGGGTGCCCCCGGTGACCCGGTGGCCATCGCCAACGCCTCCTTCCAGGTCAGCAAGATCGCGCTGGAGACCACCCAGAGCCTCGGCTCGAAGTTCCTGCAGTCCATCGGCCTGGCACCAGCGCCGGCCGCGTCGACTGGCGGCCTGCTGCCCGGCGCCCGGGTGCGCGGCCCGCAGGCCATCGAGTACGTCATCCGCCGTGGCGGTTCCCAGATCGGCGTTCCGTACTCGTGGGGTGGGGGCACCCTGACCGGTCCCGGCCCCGGTGTCGACTACGACGACGGCAAGATCGGTTACGACTGCTCGGGCTTCACCCGGTACGCGTTCGCCGGTGTCGGTGTGCAGATCCCCAAGTACTCCGGCGATCAGTACACCTCGGGTGGTCGCGCCGTCTCCCCGTCGCAGGCCAAACGCGGCGACCTGATCTTCTGGGGCCCGGGCGGCAGCCAGCACGTGGCCATCTATCTGGGTGGCGGCAAGATGCTGGAGGCCTCCGGTTCGGCAGGCAAGGTGACCGTCAGCCCGCTGCGCACCGCGGGGATGTCCCCGCACCTGGTTCGCGTCATCGAGTCCTGAGCCCACGGCACGCCGGGCGGGCGACGTCGACGGATTCCGGACTGCCTGGAATAGTTGACGGCGGACGCCCGGCCAGCTCGGCGGTCGCCACCGAAGTCCAGCGAGTTTGTTGCAGATCGACCGTGGGAGGAAGCTAGATGACGTCACCGAGTGGGCCGCCGCAGGGCGCCGGAGGCTATCAAGGCCCGGCCCCGACGCAGGGCTACCCGCCCGGCACGCAGAGTGCACCACCCGCGGGTTCCGGCCTGCAGCAGGAGGTACACACCCTCGAGCGCGCGATCTTCGAGGTCAAGCGCATCATCGTCGGTCAGGACCGCCTCGTGGAGCGCATGCTCGTCGGTCTGCTCGCCAAGGGACACGTGCTGCTGGAGGGCGTGCCCGGTGTGGCCAAGACCCTCGCCGTGGAGACCTTCGCCAAGGTGGTCGGCGGTACCTTCGCCCGCATCCAGTTCACCCCCGACCTGGTGCCCACCGATATCGTCGGTACCCGCATCTACCGGCAGGGCCAGGAAGAGTTCGATATCGAACTCGGTCCGGTGGTGGTGAACTTCCTGCTCGCCGACGAGATCAACCGCGCGCCCGCCAAGGTGCAGTCCGCGCTGCTCGAGGTCATGGCCGAGCGCAAGATCTCCATCGGCGGAAAGACCTTCCCGCTGCCGACGCCGTTCCTGGTGATGGCCACCCAGAACCCGATCGAGCAGGAGGGCGTGTACCAGCTGCCCGAGGCGCAGCGCGACCGCTTCCTGTTCAAACTCAACGTCGACTACCCGTCGCCGGAGGAAGAACGCGAGATCATCTATCGCATGGGCGTCAAACCGCCTGAGCCCAAGCAGATCCTGAACACCGGGGACCTGCTGCGGCTGCAGGAGGTGGCCGCCAACAACTTCGTGCACCACGCGCTGGTCGACTACGTGGTGCGCATCGTCACCGCGACCCGTGAGCCGGAGAAGTTCGGCATGCCCGACGCCAAGGCCTGGATCGCCTACGGTGCCTCGCCGCGCGCCTCGCTGGGCATCATCTCGGCCTCGCGGGCGCTGGCGCTGGTGCGTGGACGCGACTACGTGATCCCCCAGGATGTCGTCGAGGTGATCCCGGATGTGCTGCGGCATCGTCTGGTGCTCACCTATGACGCCCTGGCCGACGAGGTCTCGGCCGAGACCGTGATCAACCGGATCATGCAGACCGTCGGTCTGCCGCAGGTCAATGCCATTCCGCAGCAGGGTAACTCGGCGCCTCCCGGGGTGCCCGCCGCGGCGGCGGCCGGCGGTCGGTGACGGGGACCGGCAGGCGCGCGGTCGACCTGCCCTCGCTCAAGCGCGGCGAGATCCGCGACCCCGCACTGAGTGCGGCGCTGCGCAAACTCGAGCTCACGGTGCGCCGCAAGCTCGACGGTGTCCTGCACGGTGATCATCTCGGTCTGATCCCGGGTCCCGGCTCAGAGCCGGGGGAGTCCCGGATGTATCAGCCCGGCGATGATGTCCGCCGGATGGACTGGTCGGTCACCGCTCGCACCACCCACCCCCACGTGCGGCAGATGATCGCCGACCGCGAGCTGGAAACCTGGTTGGTCGTGGACGTCTCGTCCAGCCTGGACTTCGGCACCACCGGCTGTGAGAAGCGGGATCTCGCGGTCGCCGCGGCGGCGGCCATCACCTTCCTCAACAGCGGGGGTGGCAACCGCATCGGGGCGGTGATCTCCAACGGCGAGACGATGAAACGGGTGCCCGCGCTGTCGGGTCGACTGCACGAGCAGGAGTTGTTGCGCGCCATAGCGACAACGCCGCAGGCGCCGCTGGGTGTGCGCGGTGACCTGGCCGGTGCCATCGACGCGCTGCGCCGCCCGGAGCGCCGGCGGGGGATGGCCGTCATCATCAGTGACTTCCTCGGACCCATCGACTGGATGCGGCCGCTGCGGGCCATCGCGGGCCGCCATGAGGTGCTGGGCATCGAGATCATCGATCCCCGCGATGTCGAGCTACCCGATGTCGGCGATGTAGTCCTGCAGGACACCGAGTCCGGGGTGACCCGCGAATTCACCATCGACGAGAAGCTGCGCGATGATTTCGCGAGGGCCTCGGCCGCTCACCGCGCCGAGGTCGCCCGCACCCTGCGGCGCTGCGATGCGCCGCTGCTCACCTTGCGCACCGACCGGGACTGGATTGCCGACGTGGTGCGCTTCGTCGCGGACCGGCGCCGGGGTGCCATGGCGGGTGGGCGATGAGCGCTTGCGCGAAGAGCAGACAAGCCCCGATGAGCGCTTGCGCGAAGAGCAGACAAGCCCCGATGAGCGCTTGCGCGAAGAGCAGACAAGCCCCGATGAGCGTGGTTGGGGCAATCGATACCGAAATGACTAGGCACACATGACATTGCCATTGCTCGGGCCGATGAGCCTGTCGGGTTTCGAACACAAATGGTTCTTTCTGTTCCTGCTCGCGGTGCTGGGGCTCGTCGTCCTCTACATCGTGGTGCAGCGGGCGCGGAAACAGCGGATCCTGCGATTCGCCAATATGGAACTGCTGGAGCGGGTGGCGCCCAAGCAGCCGAGCCGGTGGCGCCATCTACCCGCCATCCTGCTCATCGCCGCGCTGACCCTGCTGACCGTCGCGATGGCCGGACCGACCAATGACGTACGCATCCCGCGTAACCGTGCCGTCGTCATGCTCGTCATCGACGTCTCGCAGTCCATGCGGGCCACCGACGTGGCGCCCAGCCGGCTCGTCGCCGCCCAGGAGGCGGCCAAGCAGTTCGCCGATCAGCTGACACCCGGGATCAACCTCGGCCTCATCGCCTATGCAGGTACCGCCACGGTCCTGGTGTCCCCGACGACCAATCGGGAGGCCACCAAGAACGGGATCGACAAGCTGCAGCTGGCCGATCGCACCGCCACCGGCGAGGGCATCTTCACCGCCCTGCAGGCCATCGCCACCGTCGGCGCGGTGATCGGCGGCGGTGACGAGCCCCCGCCCGCGCGCATCGTGCTGATGTCCGACGGCAAGGAGACGGTGCCGTCGAATCCGGACAACCCCAAGGGCGCCTATACCGCCGCGCGCACCGCCAAGGACCAGGGTGTGCCGATCTCGACGGTGTCCTTCGGCACGCCGTACGGGTATGTCGAGATCAACGAACAGCGGCAGCCGGTGCCGGTCGACGACGAGATGCTGGCCAAGATCGCCGAACTCTCCGGGGGCGAGGCCTTCACCGCCTCCAGCCTGGAACAGCTCAAGGCGGTGTTCAGCTCCCTTCAGGAGCAGATCGGCTACGAGACCATGAAGGGCGATGCCAGTGTCGGCTGGCTGCGTCTGGGCGCACTGGTGCTCGCGCTGGCGGCGCTGGCTGCGCTGCTGATCAACCGCCGCCTGCCCGGCTAGTAACGGGCGGTGCCCGCCGACAGCGGCGGGTACTCACCCGAGCGGTGACCGTCGACCGTTGCGCCGGCGAACTGCAGCGCGGCCAGTAGATCCGGTTCCACCGCCGGCCGCAGACCGGGATCGGACACCGCGTCCAGCCGCTGCAGCTGTGCCTGCGCCAGCTCGATATCGAGCCCGGCCAGGTTGGTCTGCAGATGGTCGAGTCGGCGTGCACCGAGGATCGGCACGACGGTCCCGGGCCGGGCACGCAGCCAGGCCAGCGCGACGGCGGCCGAGGTGGTGCCCAGTTGGTCGGCGATCTCGCCGACCGCCTCGATGACGTCGAACTCGTCCTCGGTCGGCCCGCCGACGAAGGCGGCGCGGGCCGAGTCGTGAACCTGCGCCCCGCGGCGGTACTTGCCGGACAGGAAGCCGTTCTGCAGTGGGCTCCATGGCACCAGCGCCAGGCCCTGGTCGAGTGCGAGCGGCGCCACCTCGGCCTCGACACCGCGGTTGAGCAGTGAATAGCCGATCTGCAGGGCCACCAGCGGCGTCCAGCCCTGCAGCAGTGCCCGCGTCTGGGCTTGCGCGGTCACCCAGGCCGGGATGTTGGAGAACCCCACATACCGGATCTTGCCCGCGCGAACGAGATCGTCGAGGGTGCGCATGGTCTCTTCGATCGGGGTGTGCCGGTCCCAGTTGTGCAACCAGTACAGGTCGATGTGATCGGTGCGCAGCCTGCGCATGCTCTCCTCGAGCTGGGCGATGATCGAGCGTCTGCCCGCACCGCCACCGTTGGGGTCGCCGGGGAACATGTTCGTGAAGAACTTGGTGGCCAGAATGACACGATCGCGTCGATTCGGGTGAGCGGCGAAGTAGTCACCGAGGATCTTCTCGGAGTGTCCGTTGGTGTAGAAGTTGGCGGTGTCGATGAAGTTTCCGCCGTGGTCGAGATAGCTCGAGATGATCGCCGAGGCCTCGTCGGGGCTGCAGCCGGCGCCGCCGGCGTCTTCGCCGAAGGTCATGGCGCCCAAGGCGAATGGGCTGACACGGAGGCCGGAACGGCCGAGGGTGACGTAATGGTCGAGCGACATCGGATGTCTCCTTGATCGGGCTGGTGGTTACTCGTTTCATGCAACCGTGGCGGCCGGGTCCAGCGGTAGGCCGATCCGATCTGATTCCTGCCTGATCCGCTCAACGATGGATGAATCGTGCTGTTCGTGATTCGCTGAGCACATGACCGCCGAGCACATGACATCCGAGAGCACCACCGCGGCCACGCTGTCCGAGCTGCGCCGGCTGGTGGACACGCATGCGGTGGCGTCGATGACGACGGTGATCGACGGGCTGCTGCTGTCCCGTGTCGACACATCGGAGCCGGAGTACTCACTGACCGAGCCGCTGCTCGTGATCATGGCGCAGGGTGCCAAACGGATCCTGCTCGGTGACCAGATGTTCGATTACCGCAGCGGCGACCTGCTCGTGGTGGCCGCCGAACTGCCCGTGAGCGGGCACTTCGTCGGTGCCGATGCCGCCACTCCGGCGCTCGGGGTCGGCATCGTGCTACGCCCGACCGCGATCGCCGAACTGCTGCTCGCCGCTCGCGGCAGACTCCATCCGGCAAACGTGGGCGGGCCGGCTGGCCCGGCCATGGCCAGCGGACCCGCCGAACCCGCGCTGCTCGACGCGGTGCTGCGGCTGACCCGGTTGGTGGAGCATCCCGACGATGCCGCGGTACTTGCCCCGCTCGTCGAAAAGGAGATCCTGTGGCGGCTGCTCACCGGTCCGCACGGGGCACTGGTGGCCCGTATCGGCACCACCGGCGGGGTCTCGGCACATATCAACCGGACCATCCGCTGGATTCGCGACAATTACGCCGAGCCACTGCGCATCGCCGACCTGGCCGCGCGGGCCGGGATGAGTCCCTCGTCGTTTCACCGGCACTTTCGGGCCGTCGCGGCGATGAGCCCGTTGCAGTTCCAGAAGCAGATCAGGCTTCAGCAGGCACGAGCGTTGCTGGCGGCCGACGCCGGCGATGTCGCCGGAGTCGGCCACCTCGTCGGCTACGACAGCCCGACCCAGTTCAGCCGGGAATACCGCAGGATGTTCGGTGCGCCGCCGCGACGCGATGCGGCCCGGGGGAGTGCGCCCGCCCCGCTGCTGCCGTGATCGGCCATGCTGATGCGATTTCGGGACTGTGCAAGTCAGGCACTAAGTTGGCCTACATGAGTGAGAGCGCTGCTACCGAAGCGACCCCGGTCGGCCGTCCCCCATTCGTCTCCCGCTCGGTGCTGGTCACCGGCGGTAACCGCGGTATCGGTCTGGCCATCGCCCAGCGGCTGGCCGCCGACGGCCACAAGGTGGCGGTCACCCACCGCGGATCCGGTGCCCCCGAGGGGTTGTTCGGTGTGGTCTGTGACGTGACCGACAACGACGCGATCGACCGGGCCTTCAAGGAGGTCGAGGAGCACCAGGGGCCCGTCGAGGTGCTGGTGTCCAACGCCGGTATCTCCAAGGACGCGTTCCTGATGCGGATGACCGAGGAGCGTTTCACCGAGGTCATCAACGCCAACCTGACCGGCGCGTTCCGGGTTACCCAGCGTGCGTCTCGCAGCATGCAGCGCAACCGTTTCGGCCGCATCATCTACATCGGCTCGGTGTCGGGCATGTGGGGCATCGGCAACCAGGCGAACTACGCGGCCGCCAAGGCCGGCCTGATCGGAATGGCGCGGTCGATCTCGCGTGAGCTGTCCAAGGCCGGCGTGACCGCCAATGTCGTCGCCCCTGGCTATATCGACACCGAGATGACCCGCGCGCTCGATGAGCGCATCCAGGCCGGGGCATTGGAGTTCATTCCCGCCAAGCGGGTCGGCACCGCCGCCGATGTCGCGGGCGCGGTCAGCTTCCTGGCGTCCGAGGACGCGGGATACATCGCCGGAGCGGTCATCCCCGTCGACGGCGGCATGGGAATGGGTCACTAGACCCACCGCCGCGGCAGCGCCACGAGAAAGGAAACCAGGACATGTCAGGACTTCTGCACGGTAAGCGCATCCTCGTCACGGGGATCATCACCGACAGTTCGATCGCGTTCCACATCGCCAAGCAGGCCCAGGAGGCCGGCGCCGAGCTGGTGCTGACCGGGTTCGACCGGATGAAGCTGATCCAGCGCATCGCCGACCGGCTGCCCAATCCGGCACCGCTGCTGGAACTCGATGTGCAGAACAGCGAGCACCTCGATTCGCTGGCCGGCCGGATCGCCGAGGTGATCGGCGAGGGCAACAAGCTCGACGGTGTGGTGCACTCGATCGGTTTCATGCCGCAGACCGGGATGGGCGTCAACCCGTTCTTCGATGCGCCCTACGAGGATGTCGCCAAGGGCATCCACATCTCGGCCTACTCATACGCGTCGCTGGCCAAGGCCACCCTGCCCGTCATGAACAGCGGCGGCAGCATCGTGGGCATGGACTTCGACCCGACGCGCGCGATGCCCGCCTACAACTGGATGACCGTCGCCAAGAGCGCCCTGGAATCGGTCAACAGGTTCGTCGCGCGAGAAGCAGGACCGTTCGGTGTCCGCTCGAATCTTGTTGCCGCAGGACCGATCCGCACGCTGGCGATGAGCGCCATCGTCGGTGGTGCGCTCGGCGCCGAGGCCGGTGACCAGATGCGGCTGCTCGAAGAGGGCTGGGACCAGCGCGCTCCTATCGGCTGGAACATGAAGGACCCGACCCCGGTGGCCAAGACCGTCTGTGCCCTGCTCTCGGACTGGCTGCCGGCGACCACCGGCACCATCATCTACGCCGACGGCGGCGCCAGCACCCAGCTGCTGTAGGAAGGCGTGCAACCCCATGCACTTTGACGCGCTGCTGCTGCTGTCCTTCGGTGGACCCGAGGGGCATGACCAGGTGATGCCGTTCCTGGAGAACGTCACCCGCGGTCGCGGGATCCCGCCCGAGCGGCTGGCGGCGGTCGCCGAGCACTACCACCACTTCGGTGGTGTCTCGCCGATCAACGGCATCAACCGGGCGCTCATCGAGCAGATCGAGGGCGTGCTCGCCGATCAGGGCCGCGATCTGCCGGTGTACTTCGGCAACCGCAACTGGGAGCCGTTCGTCGAAGACACCGTCACGGCGATGCGCGACAACGGCGTTCGCCGGGCCGCGGTGTTCTCGACGTCGGCATGGGGCGGTTACTCGGGATGCGCGCAGTACCAGGAGGACATCGCCCGGGCCCGGTCCGCGGTCCCCGACGATGGCAACGGTCCGCCACCCGAACTGGTGAAACTGCGCCAGTACTTCGATCATCCGCTGTTCGTGGCGATGTTCGCCGACGCCATCGCCGACGCCGCAGGGACCCTGCCCGCCGAGCGGCGCGCGGGGGCGCGACTGGTGTTCACCGCGCATTCCATCCCGTTGCGGGCGGCCGACCGGTGCGGCCAGGACCTCTACGAGCGGCAGGTGGGATACGCGTCGCGGTTGGTGGCGGCCGCGGCCGGTTACGACGATTTCGATCTGGTCTGGCAGTCCCGGTCGGGCCCGCCGCAGGTGCCGTGGCTGGAACCCGACGTCGGGGATCACCTCGAGGTGCTCGTCGAGCGTGGGGTCGACGCGGTGATCGTCTGTCCGATCGGTTTCGTCGCCGACCACATCGAGGTCATCTGGGATCTGGACAGTGAACTGGCCGAGCAGGCCGACGCCGCGGGCGTGGCACTGGCCCGGGCGACGACCCCCAACGCACAGCGCCGTTTCGCCGAACTGGTGATCGGCCTGATCGACGAGCTGCAGTCGGAGCAGGCTCCGGCCAGGGTCGTTGGACCGCAACAGGTTCCCGGTTACGGAAACAGTCTCAACGGGTCCTTCTGCACCCCTGCGTGCGTCCCGGCGCCCGCGCAGGCGGGTCGGCCCGGCTCGGGTCCGGCCACCCGCTGAGCGGTAGGGGACCGGCGATCAGCGCCGCCAGGCCGAGTAGAGGATCGCGTTGATCGCGGCCAGCCTGGCCGTGCGCACCACCGAGGCCAACGGCCGCAGGGTGTCCGAGGCGATCTGAACCTCCGAGCTGGTCTGCAGCCCGATAGGGATCAGGCCGGAACTCGCCGTGATGATGGCGTCGATATGTGCCGCGTTCTCCAACACCCGCAGCGCCCGCTCGGGGGTGTGATCGGGCAACCGGTGCAAACGTGTCGCCTCCAGTAACTGCTCGACCATGCCCCGCGGATCGTCGATGTCGGCGACGCCGATACCGGCACTCAACGCGCTCAGGGCGTCGGCCGCCGAGCGCACCGCCGAGCGCAGCGTGTACTCGGCCTCGCCGAGATCGTGATGCTCGAGCACGACGGGTCCGGGCACGGAGTAGAGCGTCCACGCCAGCGACACCGGATCGGGTTCGTAATCGGGATCGTCGATGTCCTCGTAGGCGTATTCGGGCACCATCCCCACCGACCGGCCGGGATGCGTGCCGACGATCATCGCCTCGCCCATCGTGACCGCATCACGCTGGAACTGGGTGTCCGGCGGAAGGCCGCGCACATCGCCGGGAACCGGCAGCACCAACGCCACCGCGGGAGTACCGGCGGCCGGGCCGGCCGCGGTGCGCATGCTCTGCAGCAGCGACATGGTGCCGGAATGATTCAGGTCCGGCCACGGAAGCCCGGTGGTGCCGGCCGCGACCGAATCGTAGGCCGTAACGGAATGCTTTGGCGCCCATTGCGATAACGCATCGAGGACATCATCGGGGGCGGCGACGCCCGCAAGCCAGGCGTTGACCCATACCGTCAGCGAAGCACTCGGGCACCACATAGTTTCCGCAGTGTAGTTGTCGCCTGCCGGAACGGCCGGATTCGCTAGGCTGGGAACATGCCTGCATGGATCTGGCTGGTCGCGGCCCTGGGACTGGCAGGAGCAGAAGCCCTCACCGGTGACATGTTCCTGCTCATGCTCAGTGGCGGTGCGCTGGCCGCGGCCGGGGCGAGCTTCGTGTTCGACTGGCCGATCTGGGCCGACGGCGCGGTGTTCCTCGTCGTCTCGGTGCTGCTGCTGGCGCTGGTGCGCCCGGCGCTCAAGCGCCGGATGCTGTCCGGGGTGGGCCTGCCGGATCCGGCGAAGGCCTTGGAGGGTCGCGCCGCACTGGTGCTCGCCCCGGTCTCTCGGGATGCCGGCCAGGTCAAGCTGGACGGCGAGGTGTGGACGGCGCGTCCGCTCAACGACAACGATGTGTTCGAAAGCGGGGACCAGGTGACCGTCGTGCACATCGACGGTGCCACCGCGGTGGTCTCCAAGATCTAGACCGCAACACCCGGTCCGGGCCGTCACGTCGTCTGGACCGAAGAGTCGAACCCGGAGGGGGATCTGATGGACGGTGCGATTACCGGATTGGTACTACTGGCGGTGCTGGTGATCTTCGCGGTGATCATCGTCGCCAAATCGGTGGCTCTGATCCCACAGGCGGAGGCGGCGGTCATCGAACGCCTCGGCCGCTACAGCAAGACGGTGTCGGGTCAGCTCACGCTGCTGCTGCCGTTCGTCGACAAGATCAGGGCCCGGGTCGATCTTCGCGAGCGGGTGGTGTCCTTCCCGCCACAGCCGGTGATCACCGAGGACAACCTGACCGTCAACATCGACACCGTCGTCTACTTCCAGGTCACCGACCCTGCCAAGGCGGTCTACCAGATCAGCAACTACATCGTCGGCGTGGAGCAGCTGGCCACCACCACATTGCGCAACGTCGTCGGCGGGATGACCCTGGAGCAGACGTTGACCTCCCGTGACTCGATCAACGGGCAGTTGCGGGGCGTGCTCGACGAGGCCACCGGCCGCTGGGGTCTGCGCGTCGCCCGCGTCGAGTTGCGCAGCATCGATCCGCCGCCGTCGATCCAGGATTCGATGGAAAAGCAGATGCGTGCCGATCGCGAGAAGCGCGCCATGATCCTCACCGCAGAGGGCAGCCGCGAGGCGGCCATCAAGGCTGCAGAGGGGCAGAAGCAGGCACAGATCCTGGCGGCCGAGGGCGCCAAGCAGGCCGCGATCCTGGCCGCCGAGGCCGACCGGCAATCCCGGATGCTGCGCGCCCAGGGTGAGCGCGCCGCGGCCTACCTACAAGCGCAGGGGCAGGCCAAGGCCATCGAGAAGACCTTCGCGGCGATCAAGAAGGGCCGCCCGACCCCGGAGATGCTGGCCTACCAGTACCTGCAGACGTTGCCGCAGATGGCGAAGGGGGAGGCCAACAAGGTGTGGCTGGTGCCCAGCGACTTCGGCTCCGCGCTGCAGGGATTCACCAAGATGCTCGGCGCGCCCGGTGAGGACGGCGTGTTCCGCTACACCCCGTCGCCGGTGGACGACGGCCCGACGAAGTCCGACGAGGAGGAGGCCGAGGAGGTCGCCGACTGGTTCTCCACCGAGACCGATCCGGCGATCGCCCAGGCGGTCGCCAAGGCCGAAGCCGAGGCCCGGAATCCGGTGCCGCCGCTGGGCGCGCCGACACCGTCGCCGGCACTCGGCGGACCCGCGGCGGACGTCGCGTCGCAACCACAGCAGCAGGACGGCGCCCATCGCGCGCCATGACCACACCCCGAGCCGATAGTTGACGCCCGCGTACAATTTTTGCTGCTTAAGGGCCGCGTGCGTGGTCTAATGGCATATTGACTGGTTGCTGACGATGAAGCTGGCCCCGTGCCGGTCAGAGGACGAAATGGCGGCGCTATGACGAGAGTGTGCGTACCCGGCGCGCTGGGTGCATGCCTGCTTTCGGGGGCACTGCTCATCGGTGGGCCGGCCGCCATCGCGTTGGCCGACGACGGACCCTCCGGCGGTGGCACGGGAGGTACGTCGTCGGTGGGCTCGGGTGGTTCCACCGGGACCGCGCCGACGCCCGGGACGCGCACCCAGACCGATTTCGGTTCGACGGTGCGGGATTCGATCCGCGACACCCTCCGCGATGTCCGCAACACCCTCGGCACGCTGGGCTCGCCCAATACAAAGCCGCAGCCGGGAACCGGCACCTCGGGCACCGACATCGAGCAGCAGAACGAGCTGATCCTGCATCCCGCCGATTCCGACGCACTTCCCGACGCGACTCCCGACGTCACCCCCGAGATCGCCATCGGGATCGTGGCGCCGACCGTCGCAGCGACCGATACCGTCGCCGTATCGGTGCCACCGGTCACCCCGGCGCCGCAGCCCACCAGCGATCCCGAACCTGCGCCCACCCCGTCGGCTGGCACCAACCCGCGACCCAGCGCGCCGGAAACCAAGACCTCGACCCCTGTTCGTCCGCTCCCGTTCGCCAAGGTGCCCGATGTCATCGCGACCTTCGGCAACACGATGACCACCGTGCTGGGCTCCACCCACGACACGGTGGCGGCGGTACCGGCGCTGCTGGCCCTGCTGCCGACGTCGAAGGATCCCGTCGCCGACGTCATCTCCACCATGGAGTCGATGCTGACCTCGGTGAACACCTCGGTCAGCGCGATCATCACGCTGCCCGCCGACCTCAGCGCGCTGATGGGCGTGCCCATCGCGCCGAGTCCGGGCGCCCCGCCGGCCGCCACGCCGCGAACGTTCCAGGCAGCACCCTCGACCGACCTGTCCGAGATGATGCTGGCGCCCGTGCAGGCCGCCGATCCCGCCGGTGCACTGCTCGCCGAGATGCCGGCGCAGCCGTCGCTGCTCGCGTCGCCGACGACCGTCAGCCTGCGGACAGCCGCCCCCGCGGTCCCGATTCCCGTCGGACTACGCGGTATCGCCACCTCGTCGACGCCGGATTCGTTCCTCGACCGGGCGGTCAGCGAGGTCCTGCTGCCGCTGTCGCTGGCCGCGCTTGCCGCGGTGGCGCTGCCCGGGGTGGGCGGCCTGCTGGTGATCCTGGCACTCGGCATCCGCATCGGGTACCGGCAGGCGAAGGCGGGATGGGCCGTTCACGTGGCCGGCTTCGGACGTTTCGCCGGGGCAGGACCGCTCGGTGTGGTCCGGTCCGGTTCGATGGTCGCGCTGCACATCCCGCGCGGCATCCGCAGCAAGGCGGCCGGTGGAAGCCCCGCCGTGGTGCGGTTCCTGGACCGCTCCGACAAGGCCGCCTGACTCAGCCGTTCTGCGCCGCACTGTCCTCGACGGCAGGCTGTCGATCGCCGTCGTGGTGGTGACGATGCGCCCGGATCTCGTAGATCAGACCGGCGATGCCGACAGCGGCGGTGCAGGCCGAAACCAGGAACAGCAGCGGGCTGATGTTGCCCGTCAGCGCGTCGCCGAGGATCACCACGGCGGCGGTCCCCGGGATCACACCGACCAGTGTGGCGACCGCATAGGGCAGCAGTCGGACCGCGGACGCGCCGGCGGCGTAGTTGAGCACCGCGAATGGCACCGCCGGGATCATCCGCATCGACAGCACCGTCACCCAGCCCCGTTCACGCAGGCGGGCATCGAGCGTGTCCACCCGCGGATGGCTCACCAACCGGCTCAACTGCCAACCGGCCGCGCGCACCAGCACCACGGCGATCACGGCGCTCACGGTGCTGGCCA
This sequence comes from Mycolicibacterium neoaurum VKM Ac-1815D, assembly GCF_000317305.3. Next base: position 2,831,925 of record NC_023036.2, read on the forward strand.
CCACCGCAAGCCCGATACCGAGCAACGGTCCGAACAACAAACCAGCCGACAGCGTGAAAGCGGTTCGGGGAAAAGGGAAGACCGTCATCACGGTGTGCGCGGCGAAGAACACCAGGGGAAACCACGGGCCGGCCGCGGTGGCCCATTCCCGCATCTGCATCGCGGTCGGCAGCGGCACCAGCAATGCCACTGCGACAAGAATCACAATCGTGGCGGCGATGCCGAGGACGCGCCGGTGCGGCAGTTGGGCCGCGGTGCCCGCCACCGTGGCTGCGACGGTGCGCAGCGTGCTGACGACGGGTTTCACGTGTTCCAACCCTACGGGGCGCGCCGCAGGGACGGTGCGCACCACGGTCGGCGATCCGGCGGGCGAGCCCGCCCACTGCACGAAGTGGTGGTAACGATCATTTAGCCTCATGAGGAGTTCACCCGCCCCACACTGCGAAAACAGGAGTCACATGTCCTCGAGCGTGATGGAATCGGACCGCGAGCGCTGGCGCTCCGGGGTGGCGGCCGTGCTGGCGAAAAGCCTGCGCCGCGAGGTGGCCGACCTCCCCGAGGAGCCCGAGCGGCTGCTCGACTCACCCACCTACGAGGGCTTCCCGGTGCGGCCCCTCTACACGAGTCTCGACGGACATTCCGAACCCGCGCTTCCGGGTCAGTGGCCATTCGTCCGTGGCGGTGACGCCCGCCGCGATGTGCTCAGCGGATGGAAGGTGGCCGAGGAGTTTCCGGCCGGGCACACCTCCGCGGCCGACGCCAACAACGCCGCGCTGCTGGCACTGACCGAGGGCGCCAGCGCACTGGTGCTCAAGGTGGGGGCCCATGGCGTGGCCGCCGAAGAGTTCGCCCAGCTGGTACAGGGCATCTACCTGGATCTGGTTCCGGTGGTCGTCGACGCCGGAGCCGATTACGCGGATGCCGCCGCCGCGCTGCTCCCACTGTTGGCCGACTTCGACGACGACCAGAATTCGCGACTCTCGGTGGATCTGGGTGCCGACCCGTTGACCGCCCCGCTGAGCGGTCGGGCCGCACCGGCGCTCGCCGACGTGGTGACGGTGGCGACCGGAATCGCCGGCAGGCAGGGCGTCCGGGCGATCACGGTGGATGGTCCCGCACTGCACAATCTCGGTGCCAGCGCGGTGTGGGAGCTGGCCGCCGTGGTGGCCGCGGGTGTCGAGTATCTGCGGGCGCTCGTCGCCGCGGGCCTCAGCCCCGCACAGGCCCTCGGACAGATCAGCCTCCGGCTGGCGGCCGATGACGATCAGTTCACGACGATCGCCAAGATGCGCGCGGTGCGCCGGCTGTGGGCGCGGGTCGCCGAGGTGATCGGCGCCCCCGAGGCCGGCGCGGTCACCGTGCATGCGGTGACCTCGGCGCCGATGATGAGCCAGCGTGACCCGTGGGTGAACATGTTGCGCACCACGCTGGCGGCATTCGGTGCCGGCGTCGGCGGTGCCGACACCGTGCTGGTGCAGCCCTTCGACGCCGCGATCCCCGGCGGGCTGCCGGGAACGGCGACGAGCTTCACCCGGCGGATGGCGCGCAACACCCAACTGCTGCTGCTCGAAGAATCGCACCTGGGCAAGGTGCTCGACCCGGGAGCGGGCTCCTGGTTCATCGAGGACCTGACCGTGCAGCTGGCCGAACACGCCTGGGCGCACTTCCAGGATCTGGAGAGCCGCGGCGGGCTCACCGCCGCGCGCGATCACCTCGACGAGCAGATCGCCACCGTGCGCGGGCAGCGCGCCGCGGACATCGCGCACCGGCGGACCTCGCTGACCGGTGTGAACGAGTTCCCCAACCTCGCCGAGAAACCGCTACCGGCGGGGTCGCGCGCCGAGGAATCCGCCCGGATCTACCGCTACGCCGCGGAATTCGAGGCCCTGCGCGACCGGTCCGATGCCTATCTGGCCGAGCACGGGACGCGCCCGCAGGCCGTCCTGCTACCGCTGGGCCCGTTGGCCGAGCACAACATCCGCACGACCTTCGCGGCCAACCTGCTGGCCTCCGGTGGCATCGAGACGGTCAACCCGGGCACCGTGGATCCCGCCGGTGTGGCCGCCGCGGTCGGTACGCACACCGTGGCCGTCATCTGCGGTACGGACGCCCGCTACGGCACCGAGGTCTCCGATATCGCGGCGGCCGCGCGCGCGGCCGGGATCACGCACCTGTACCTGGCCGGACCGGAGAAATCGGTCGCCGAGGCGACCGCCAAGCCCGACGAGTACCTCACCGCCAAGATCAACGCCGTCGAGGCTCTCTCGACCCTGCTCACCCGATTGGGAGCGTGACATGACGTCAACGGAGAAGACCGAAACGGCGGCCATCGCCAGCTTCGCCGATGTGCCGCTGCAGGGGGACACCACCCCGGCCGCAGCCACCGCCGAAGGTGTCGCCGAGCTGGCCGCCGGGGCCGCCGCGGCACACGGCTACACCCCCGAACAACTGGTGTGGGCGACGCCGGAGGGCATCGACGTCAAGCCGGTCTACATCGCCGCCGACCGTGACCAGGCCGCCGCCGCCGGATATCCGGTGGACAGCTTCCCCGGCGACCCGCCGTTCATCCGCGGGCCCTACCCGACGATGTACGTCAACCAGCCATGGACGATCCGCCAGTACGCCGGTTTCTCCACCGCGGCCGAGTCCAACGCCTTCTACCGGCGCAACCTGGCCGCCGGTCAGAAGGGTCTGTCGGTCGCCTTCGATCTGGCCACCCACCGCGGTTACGACTCCGACCATCCGCGGGTCGCCGGCGATGTCGGTATGGCGGGTGTGGCCATCGATTCGATCCTGGACATGCGCCAACTCTTCGACGGTATCGACCTGGGCAGCGTGTCGGTCTCGATGACGATGAACGGCGCGGTGCTGCCGATCCTGGCGCTCTACGTGGTGGCCGCCGAGGAGCAGGGGGTGGCTCCGGAGAAACTGGCCGGGACCATCCAGAACGACATCCTCAAAGAGTTCATGGTCCGCAACACCTACATCTACCCGCCCAAACCGTCGATGCGGATCATCTCCGACATCTTCGGCTACACCAGCGCCAAGATGCCGAAGTTCAACAGCATCTCGATCTCGGGTTACCACATCCAGGAGGCGGGCGCGACGGCCGATCTGGAGCTGGCCTACACGCTGGCCGACGGCGTCGAGTACATCAAGGCGGGCCTGGACGCCGGCCTGGACATCGACAAGTTCGCACCGCGGCTGTCCTTCTTCTGGGGCATCGGGATGAACTTCTTCATGGAGGTGGCCAAGCTGCGTGCCGGCCGGCTGCTGTGGAGTGAGCTGGTTTCGCAATTCGACCCGAAGAGCTCCAAATCGCTTTCCCTGCGCACCCATTCGCAGACCTCGGGTTGGTCGTTGACCGCGCAGGACGTCTTCAACAACGTCGCGCGCACCTGTGTGGAGGCGATGGCCGCCACCCAGGGGCACACCCAGTCGTTGCACACCAACGCCCTCGACGAGGCGCTGGCGCTGCCGACCGACTTCTCCGCTCGGATCGCCCGCAACACCCAGCTGTTGCTGCAGCAGGAGTCGGGCACGACGCGGCCGATCGATCCGTGGGGTGGCTCGTATTACGTCGAGTGGCTGACCCATCAGCTCGCCGACCGGGCCAGGGCACATATCGAGGAGGTCGCCGAATACGGCGGCATGGCCCAGGCCATCGACGCGGGCATCCCCAAGATGCGCATCGAGGAGGCCGCCGCGCGCACCCAGGCACGCATCGACTCCGGTGTGCAGGCACTGATCGGTGTGAACAAGTACCAGGTCGCCGAGGATCAGGAGATCGAGGTCCTCAAGGTCGAGAACAGCCGGGTGCGCGCCGAACAGCTGGCCAAGCTGGAGCGCCTCCGTTCGGAAAGAGATGAGCACGCCACCCAGGCCGCGCTTGCCGAATTGACCCGTGCCGCTGGGGAGAACGTGGCCACCGGGGAGGATGGTCTCGGCAACAACCTGATGGCGCTGGCCATCAACGCGGCCCGCGCCCACGCCACCGTCGGTGAGATATCCGATGCGTTGGAGAAGGTGTACGGCCGTCATGTCGCGGAGATCCGCACCATCTCCGGCGTGTATCGCGACGAGGTCGGGAAGGCTGGCAACGTGAGTACCGCGACGGATCTGGTGGAGCGCTTCGCCGAGGCCGACGGACGACGTCCGCGCATCCTGGTGGCCAAGATGGGCCAGGACGGACACGACCGCGGACAGAAGGTGATCGCGACGGCATTCGCCGATATCGGCTTCGACGTGGACGTCGGTTCGCTGTTCTCCACTCCGGACGAGGTGGCCCGCCAGGCCGCCGACAACGACGTGCACGTCGTCGGGGTGTCCTCGCTGGCTGCCGGTCACCTCACGTTGGTGCCCGCACTGCGCGACGCGCTGGCCGAGGTGGGTCGCCCGGACATCATGGTCGTGGTGGGCGGGGTCATCCCGCCCGGCGACTTCGACGAGTTGTATGCCGCGGGTGCCACCGCGATCTTCCCGCCGGGAACCGTGATCGCCGATGCAGCGATCGGCCTGCTGCACAAGCTGGCCGAGCGACTCGGGTACAGCCTGGCTTGATGAGCCGCCCGGATCTTGCGCCCGCAGAATTGGCGTCGGCACTGCGCAGCGGGGATCGCGCGGCGCTGGCCCGCGCGATCACCCTTGTCGAGTCGACGCGCGCCGACCACCGGCAGCGGGCACAGGAGCTGCTGCTGGAGCTGATGCCGGACGCGGGCAGCGCCGTCCACGTGGGCATCACCGGGGTGCCCGGGGTCGGCAAGTCGACGACAATCGAGGCGCTGGGCATGCACCTGATCGAGGCCGGACATCGGGTGGCGGTGCTGGCCGTCGATCCGTCCTCGACGCGCACCGGCGGATCGATCCTCGGGGACAAGACCCGGATGGCGAAGTTGGCCGTCCACCCCGACGCCTACATCCGGCCTTCTCCGACATCGGGAACCCTCGGTGGGGTGGCCCGGGCCACCCGCGAGACCATCGTGCTGCTGGAGGCGGCAGGCTTCGACGTGATCCTTGTCGAGACCGTCGGGGTGGGCCAATCCGAGGTGACGGTGTCGGACATGGTGGACACCTTCGTGTTCCTGACCCTGGCCCGCACCGGAGATCAGTTGCAGGGCATCAAGAAGGGCGTCCTGGAGCTGGCCGACATCGTGGTGGTCAACAAGGCCGACGGTCCGCACGCCGTCGAGGCGCGAGCCGCCGCGCGCGAGCTGGCCGGCGCCTTGCGGTTGATCTATCCGCGCGAAACTCTTTGGCGGCCACCGGTTCTCACCATGAGTGCGTTGACCGGCGACGGGCTGGAACAGCTGTGGCAGACCGTGGAGGAACACCGCAGGGTGCTGACCGAGGCGGGGGAGTTCGAGTCGCGCCGACGCGCCCAGCAGGTGAACTGGACCTGGTCCATGGTCCGTGACACGGTGTTGGACCGGGTGCTGAGCAACCCGGAGGTCAAGCGGATACGTGCCGATGTCGAGCGTCAGGTGCGCGATGGCGAGCTGACCGCGGCCCTGGCGGCCCAGCGGATCCTCGACGCCGCCGACTGAGTCGGCGCGGACAGCGTTATGGCTGGCGGGATGCCGCTTTTCGGCAAACCCCGACGTCCTCACGGTTAGGTAACAGTCCTCGGTAGTTAGCCAGCCGGCGGAGTACATTGTGGCGACTGTGACCTACGCAATAGATGGTGAGCGCAACGACGCGTTCGCCGAGCAGACCGGGGGCGTCCGCGCCGGCGTCCTGCCGCGCGGCGTGCGCGGTGCCGCCGATCCCAGCTTCGCGCTCGCGGTACAGGCCTTCTCCCGGCTGTTCGGTCCGCGCCGGTTCGGCGGCGGCGCGCTGACGGTGTACCTGGACGGGGTTCCCGTCGTCGACGTCTGGACCGGCTGGGCCGATCGCGCGGGCCGGCGACGCTGGTCGGCCGATACCGGCGCCATGGTCTTCTCCGCGACCAAGGGGCTGGCTTCCACCGTCATCCACCGGCTGGTGGACCGCGGACTCGTCGATTACGAGGCGCCGGTCGCCGAGTACTGGCCGGAATTCGGCGCCAGAGGTAAGGGTGCCATCACGGTCCGCGACGTCATGCGGCACCGGGCGGGTTTGTCCCAGCTCAACGGTGTCACCATGGCAGATCTGCTCGACCATGTCCGGATGGAGGAGCGCATCGCCGCCGCGCCGCCGGGGTTGTTGCGTGGTCGGCCCGCCTACCATGCTCTGACCTACGGCTGGCTGGTCTCGGGACTGGCCCGGTCCGTCACCGGGCTGGGTATGCGTGAGCTCTTCCGGACCGAGCTGGCGCGCCCGCTCGACGTCGACGGTATCCATTTGGGTCGGCCGCCGGTCTCGGCACCGACCCGGCCCGCCCAGATCATCGGTCCGCAGCGGCATCTGCAGAACCCGATCGTCAACCTGCTCACCCCACGGCTGGCGGCGCTGCCGGTCTCGGGGGGCCTGGGCGCGCTCTACTTCCCCGGGATGAAGTCCGTGGTGCAGGGGGAGACCCCGCTGTTGGACGGCGAGATGGCATCGGCCAACGGTGTGTCGACCGCGCGCGGCTTGGCGCGGGTGTACGGCGCGATCGCCAACGGCGGCGAGATCGACGGCACCCGGTTCCTGTCCGGTTCGGTGGTGGCGGGTCTGACCGGCCCGCGCAGCCTGCATCCCGATGGGTCACTGGGTATGCCGATGTCCTTTCACCTCGGCTACCACGGATTGCCGCTGCCCGGTGTGCTCCCGGGGTTCGGCCATGTCGGGCTGGGGGGCTCGCTGGGCTGGGCTGATCCGGCCGCCGGGCTGGCATTCGGTTACGTGCACAATCGGCTGCTGACCCCTCTGGTGGTCGCCGATCAGGCCGGGTTCGTGGCGATGGCGGCGCTCATCCGCCGGGGCGCCGCGCGTGCCAGGCAACGGGGATTCGCCGCGGTTCCGCGCTTCGGTGCGGGATCCGCGGGGCCGGCCGCGACGGCTGTCTGAACGCCCCGGCCGGTCCTTGTTTCGGTCGCCCGAAGTTTTGCTTGCCGCGGCGATCATCACGCGATACCGCGGGTAACACGATATTGCTGGTGACCTCGGCAGTTGGCTGGATGAATGGATATACGGCGCCGTGCAAGGGCATTTTGCCGCTGTCGCAGCGCCGGACCGGCCCCATTCCGAACGTGCAGATTCCGTTACCCAGTCAAAGGTTGCCAACCTCTCTGGCGAACTCGCCGGGATGCGCGTCGCCGAACCCCCGCGATATCGCGTTGCCCATGCCAGTGTGATCATTGTGACTGCTGTTTACTCAGCTAGTGCGTGTTGAGCGGGCTGTTCGCGTCCTCGGCCGACAGCTTCTTCACAGTTTCGACGCACGTGTCGACATGCTGCATGGTCGGTCCAATGTGTTTGCTGGCAAATCCGTTGGCTAATCCATCGCTTGACAAGGTGACTCGAATCACATTTACTTGGACGTCAATATGGATGTTCATTCGCAGGTGGAAGGCCCGATGCGCAGTTGCTGGAATCACAAGACGTAGCTGGTGTAGCCTGCGCAACGGCGCTCTTGACGCTGTAGAGTTCGCAGTGGATTTGCTCGATTTTTAACGCCGTCGTCAACGGGGACGACTACGCTCCGACTCGGAGGCGAGTTGAAGCGAGGTCCGGAGAGGGTGAGGAAGAGTGCGCAACGGTTTTGTGCTCCTGTCAGACCGGCAGCCCGGTTGACCCGGCAGTAGCCAGCGCGCCCACTCAGTCTCGTACTACCCGTTTGGAAGAGGTTTGAACTTCGTGGTTGATACACCTGTCACAACTGTCGCCGTCATCGGGATGGCGTGCCGGTTGCCTGGCGGAATCGACTCACCTGACCGTATGTGGCAGGCGTTGCTCGGTGGCGAGGACCACGTCACCGTCATCCCGGCGGACCGCTGGGATGCCGACGAGTTCTACGATCCCGAGCCCGGTGTGCCCGGCCGGTCGGTCTCCAAATGGGGTGCCTTCCTCGACGACGTAGCCGGTTTCGACGCCGACTTCTTCGGTATCAGCGACCGTGAGGCCACCGCCGTGGACCCGCAGCACCGGCTGCTGCTGGAGACCGCGTGGGAGGCCATCGAGCACGCGGGCATCGACCCCGCGACGCTGCAGGGATCGCGCACCGGTGTGTTCATGGGCCTCACCCACGGCGACTACCAGCTGCTGGCCGCCGACGCGCACTCGATCGAGGGCCCCTACGGATTCACCGGCAACAATTTCAGCATGGCCTCGGGCCGCATCGCCTATCACCTCGGCGTGCACGGACCGGCCTACTCGGTGGATTCCGCATGCTCCTCCGGTCTGCTCGCCCTGCACCTCGGGTGCCGCAGCCTGCACGACGGCGACAGCGACCTGGTGCTCGCCGGTGGGGTGAACCTCGTCCTGGAGCCCCGCAAGTTGTCCTCGGGTTCCGCGCAGGGCATGTTGTCGCCCACCGGTCAGTGCCACGCGTTCGATGCGGCCGCCGACGGTTTCGTGCCGGGGGAGGCCACCGGCGTCGTGCTGCTCAAGCGGCTCGCCGATGCCGAACGCGACGGCGACCGCATCCTCGCGGTCGTGCGGGGTAGCGCGGTCAACCAGGACGGTCACACCGTCAACATCGCCACGCCCTCGCGCGACGCCCAGGAGGCCGTCTACCGCGCGGCGCTGGCGTCCGGCGGTATCGACCCGACCACCGTCGGCATGATCGAGGCGCACGGCACCGGAACTCCGGTCGGTGACCCGATCGAGTTCGCCGGCCTGGCCGCGGTGTACGGCACCGCGGGCCCCGTCGCGCTCGGCTCGTCGAAGACCAACTTCGGCCACGCCCAGTCCGCAGCGGGCACCATCGGCATCATCAAGAGCGTGCTGGCTCTGCAGCACGCGACGGTGCCGCCGAACGCCAACTTCAACCGGCTCCCCGACGAGCTCGCCAAGATCAAGACCGACCTCTTCGTGCCCGCCGAGATCACCCCGTGGCCCGTCACCGATGCACCGCGGCGCGCCGCGGTCTCGGCCTACGGACTGTCCGGCACCAACGTGCACGCCGTGCTCGAAGAGGCACCCGCCGTCCCGGCAGCCGCCACCGATACCGACGCGGCCGGTCACGTCTTCGCGCTGTCCTCGACCTCGGCCGAGGAACTGCGCCGCACCGCGGGCAGGCTGGCCGACTGGGTGGCGGCCCAGGGCGAGGACCTCAGCCTGCACGACCTCGCCTACACGCTGGCGCGTCGCCGTGCGCACCGGCCGGTGCGCACCACGGTGCTCGCCGACGACCGTGCGGGATTGATCGCCGCGTTGCGTGAGGTCGCCGACGGCGAGACGCCCTACCAGCGGGCCGTGGGCGATGGTGAACGCGGTCCGGTCTGGGTGTTCTCCGGTCAGGGCTCGCAGTGGGCCCGCATGGGTGCCGGGCTGCTCGACGGTGAGCCGGCCTTCGCCGCCGCCATCGCCGAACTCGAGCCGCTGATCGCCGCGGAGTCCGGTTTCTCGGTCACCGATGAGTTGACATCCGCGCAGACCGTCACCGGTATCGACAAGGTGCAGCCGACCGTGTTCGCCGTCCAGGTGGGCCTCGCCGCCACCCTGAAGGCCTACGGGGTGACTCCCGGTGCGGTGATCGGCCACTCGATGGGCGAGGTCGCCGCGTCGGTGGTCTCCGGTGTGCTGACCCTCGCCGACGGTGTCAAGGTCATCTGCCGCCGCTCCAAGCTGATGGCCACCATCGCCGGATCCGGTGCGATGGCCTCGGTCGAACTGCCCGCCCAGCAGGTGCTCTCCGAACTCGCGGCGCGCGGTGTCAACGACGTCGTGCTGTCGGTGGTCGCATCGCCGCGCTCGACCGTCGTCGGCGGCGCGAAGGAGTCGGTGCGTGAGCTGATCGCCGAATGGGAGAGCCGCGATGTGATGGCCCGTGAGGTCGCCGTCGACGTGGCCTCGCACTCTCCGCAGGTCGACCCGATCCTCGACGACCTGGCCGACGCGCTGGAGGACCTCGATCCGTCCGAGCCCGAGATCGACTACTACTCGGCGACCCTGTACGACCCGCGCGATATCGCCGACTTCGACGCCGACTACTGGGTCGACAACCTGCGCCACGCGGTGCGGTTCGCCGCGGCCGTGCAAGCGGCCCTCGAGGACGGTTACCGCGTCTTCACCGAGCTGTCGCCGCACCCGTTGCTCACCCATGCGGTCGACCAGACCGCAAGCAGCCTGGACATCGCGCACGCGGCGCTGGCCAGTGTGCGGCGTGAGCAGGAGCTGCCGCACGGGTTGCGGGCCGTGCTCGCCGATCTGCACAACGCCGGCGCCAGGGTGGACTTCTCGGCGCTCTATCCGACCGGCAACCTCGTCGACGCCCCGCTGCCGACCTGGACGCACCGCGAGCTGATCCTGGTGCGCGACCCGCTGGAACTGGCCCCCGGCGGTGCGACGCTGGCCGTGCATCCGCTCCTTGGCGCGCACGTTCGGCTGCCCGAGGAGCCCGAACGGCACGCCTGGCAGGCCGATGTCGGCACCGAGATCCAGCCGTGGCTGGGGGATCACCAGGTGCACAACGTGGCGGCACTGCCGGGTGCGGCGTATTGCGAGATGGCGTTGGCCGCAGCCCGCAACGTCCTCGGCGAGGACGCCGAGGTCCGCGATATCAGCTTCGACCAGATGTTGCTGCTGCAGGAGAGCACCGAGGTGACGGCGGCCGCGACCGTGACCCGCGAGGGATCCGCCGATTTCGCGGTCGAGACCTATCTCGACGGCGAGCAGGTCAAGCGGGCGTCGGCCACGCTGCGGGCCGCCGATGCCGATACCGTTCCCGCCGCCGTCGACATCGATGGCGAGCTGGCCGCGCACACGGTGCGTGTCGACGGTGCCGAGATGCGCGCCTGGTACAACCAGCGCGGCATCCAGTACGGCCCCGCGTTCGCCGGGTTGGTCGCCGTCTACGTCAACGATGGATCCGATGTGCAGTCGGACTCGGTGCTGGCCGAGGTGGCGCTGCCGGGGTCGATCCGCTCCCAGCAGGGCGCCTACGGCGTGCACCCGGCGCTGCTGGACGCCTGCTTCCAGGCCGTCGGCGCCCATCCCGCACTGCGCGGCGATACGACCGGCACCCTGATGCTGCCGCTGGGGGTGCGCCGGATGCGCGCATTCGGCTCCACCCGCAACGCGCACTACTGCCGCGCCACGATCATCGGTATCACCGCCAACGCCGTCGAGGTCGACCTCGACCTGCTCGACGAGGCAGGCACCGTGCTGCTGGCCGTCGGCGGTTTGCGGTTGGGCACCGGGGTTTCCGACAGCGGGCAGCGCGAGCGCACCTTCAACGACCGGTTGCTCACCGTCGAGTGGCGTCAGCAGGAGCTGCCCGAGGTCGACTACCACGGCGGCGGTCGGTGGTTGCTGATCAGCACCTCGGACGCGGCCGATCTGCTGGCCACCAGGCTTTCCGATGCGCTCAAGAGCCACGAGGCGGACGTCACCACCATGGTGTGGCCGCAGCATTCCGATCACGACACCCATGCCGCCCGGCTGCGTGAGCAGCTGGAGGCGCAGTCCTTCGGCCACGTTCTGGTGGTGACCCCGCCGCGGCACGGGGTGGCCGACGAACAGTCCGGCGTCCGCGGCGGCGACAACGTCCGGCACCTGGTCAAGATCGTCCGCGAGCTCCCGGAGGCACCGGGCGAGGCGCCGCGGCTGCACGTGCTGACGCGTAACGCCCAGACGGTGTCGGGTGAGGATTCCGCGAACCTGGACGAGGCCGGACTGCGTGGGCTGATCCGCGTGATCGGCACGGAGTACCCGCAGCTCAAGACCGCGCATATCGACGTCGACGACTACACCGATGCCACCCAGATCGCCGCGCAGCTGCTGTCCGGTTCCGATGAGGACGAGACCGCCTGGCGTTCCAGCCTGTGGTACGTGGCCCGGCTGACGCCCGGCGCGCTGCGGCCCGAGGACCGCCGCACGACGGTGGTCAATCCGGCCCGCGACGGGATGCGTCTGCAGATCCGCACGCCGGGGGATATCCAGTCCCTCGAGCTGGCGGCCTTCGAGCGGGTGGCACCAGGGCCCGGTCAGATCGAGGTCTCGGTCACCGCGTCGAACCTGAACTTCGCCGATGTGCTGGTGGCCTTCGGGCGTTACCCGTCCTTCGAGGGCCGGTTGCCCAAGCTGGGCGCCGATTTCGCCGGTGTCGTCACCGCGGTCGCGCCGGGGGTCACCGGGCACAAGGTCGGTGACCGCGTCGGCGGCATCTCCGCCGACGGCGCCTGGGCCACCTTCGTGACCTGTGATGCCAACCTGGCCGTCACGCTGCCGCCGGGGCTGCCCACCAATCGGGCAGCAGCGGTGCCGAGTGCGCACGCGACCGCCTGGTACAGCCTGCACGACCTGGCCCGCATCAGCGCCGGTGACAAGGTGTTGATCCACTCCGCCACCGGTGGTGTCGGCCAGGCGGCCGTCGCCATCGCGCGGGCCGCCGGGGCCGAGATCTTCGCCACCGCGGGCAGCGAGGCCCGTCGCGAGCTGTTGCGGGGCATGGGCATCGAACATGTCTACGATTCGCGCAGCACCGCGTTCGCCGACCAGATCCGCGTGGATACGGACGGCTACGGCGTCGATATCGTGCTCAACTCGCTGACCGGGGCCTCCCAGAAGGCCGGCCTCGAGCTGTTGTCGTTCGGCGGCCGGTTCGTCGAGATCGGCAAGCGCGACATCTACGGCGATACCCGGATGGGTCTGTTCCCGTTCCGTCGCAACCTGTCGTTCTACGCCGTCGACCTCGCGCTGCTGTCGCTGACCGATTCCGACACGCTGCGTCGCCTGCTGGAGGTCTGCTACCAGCAGATCGCCGACGGGGTGCTGCCGCTGCCGGAGACCACGCATTACCCGCTGCAGGACGGCGCCACGGCCATCCGCGTCATGGGTGCCGCCGAGCACACCGGCAAGCTCGTCCTGGACATCCCGCACGGTGGCCAGATCGACGCCGTGGTGCCGCCCGGTGAGTTTCGGGCGGCGCGGTCCGATTCGGCATACATCGTCACCGGCGGCCTCACCGGGCTCGGACTTTTCCTCGCCGAGAAGTTGGCCGACTCCGGTGCCGGACGGATCGTGCTCAACGGCCGGTCGGCACCGTCGGAGGCGGCCACCGAGGTCATCGATCGCATCCGCCGCGGCGGGACCGAGGTCGAGGTGCAGCGCGGGGACATCGCCGATCCCGAGACCGCCGACCGGCTGGTCGAGGCGGCGTGTGCAACCGGTTTCCCGCTGCGCGGCGTGTTGCACGGAGCGGCGGTCATCGAGGACGCGGTGTTGGCCAACATCACCGACGAACTCATCGAACGCGACTGGGCGCCAAAGGTTTACGGTGCGCTCAACCTGCACCGCGCGACCGCCAAGCAGGCGCTGGACTGGTTCTGCGTGTTCTCGTCGGCGGCGGCATTGGTCGGTTCGCCCGGCCAGGGCGCCTACGCCGCGGCCAACAGCTGGCTCGACGCCTTCACCCACTGGCGTCGCGGTCAGGGCCTGCCCGCGACATCGATCGCGTGGGGGCCCTGGTCGCAGATCGGTGCAGGCACGGCACTGGCGGAATCCGGCGAGGCGGCGATCGAGCCGGAGGAAGGCGCGTACGCGTTCGAGACGCTACTTCGCCACGATAGGCCGTACAGTGGGTATGCACCCGTGGTCGGCACCCCGTGGCTGGCGGCGTTCGCGCAGAGCAGTAAGTTCGCCGAAGCGTTCCGGTCGACGGGTCAGCGCAGTACCGGCAGCGCCTTCCTCGCGGAGCTGCACGAACTGCCGCGTGACGAGTGGCCGGCCCGGATGCGTCGCATGATCTCCGAGCAGATCAGCCTGATCTTGCGGCGGTCGGTTGATCCCGACCGTCCGCTTGCGGAGTACGGGCTGGACTCGCTGGGCACGCTCGAAGTACGAACCCGCATCGAGGCGGAGACAGGTATACGCATCGGATCCACGGATATTTCGACCATTCGGGTGCTCGCCGATCGTCTGTGTGACGTTCTCGCCCCCGAAGAAGTATCGGTTCCGTCATGATCGAAGGTCGTGCAACGTCGCTCGAACCCCGATCCGACGTCGTCGAAGCAGGAGACAGATTGTGGTAGCGATGAAACCGATCCATGACTGGGTCGGCGAACCAGGTGCCGTGATTTCCTGGCATCCCTCGCGGTCGACCCTGGCCAAGGTCAAGGACGCCCCGGTCAGTGATGTCCCGGTCAGCTACCAGCAGGCACAGCACCTGCTGGCCTACCGCAAGCATTCGGCCGCGGGCACCGATATGGCCAGGCTGAACATCCCGTCCTGGGATATCCCCGGACGCTGTGACGTCCGTGCCATGACGCATGTCATCAACGCGTACCTGCGCAGGCACGACACGTTCCACAGCTGGTTCGAGTACACCGAATCGGGCGAGATCCTGCGCCATACGCTCACCAATCCGCGCGATATCAAGTTCGTCGCCACCGAGCAGGGTGAGATGACCTCCCAGCAGTGGCGTGAGCACATCCTGGCCACCGCCAGCCCGTGGGAATGGGACTGCTTCCACGTCGGCGTGATCCAGCGCGCCGACCACTTCACGGTGTACATCAGCGTCGACCACGTGCACACCGACGCCATGTTCATGGGCCTGGCCTTCGTCGAGATCCACATGATGTACAACGCCCTCGTCGAAGGTGCTGCCCCGCTCAAGCTGCCCGAGCCGGGCAGCTATGACACCTACTGCCGCGAACAGCACGAGTACGTCTCGGCGCTGACCACGGATTCTCCCGAGGTGGCGGGCTGGATCGACTTCCTGGAGAGCAGTGGCGGCTCGTTGCCGACGTTCCCCCTGCCGTTGGGTGACCCCTCGGTCGCCTACACCGGCGATGTCATCACCCTGCCGCTGTTGGACAAGGAACAGGGCGACCGGTTCGAGGCCATGTGCATCGCGGCCGGCGCCCGCTTCAGCGGTGGCGTCTTCGCCTGTGGTGCCATCGCGCATGCCGCCCTGACCGGCGACGACGTCTACCGCGTGATCACGCCGACCACGACCCGGCGCACGCCCGCGGAGTTCATGACCACCGGCTGGTTCACCGGCCTGGTGCCGATCACCGTCCCGGTGGACACCGAGACCTTCGGCAACACCGCCCGCGCCGCGCAGGAGTCCTTCGACGGCGGGCTGGACCTGGCCCACGTCCCGGTCGAGCGGGTGCTGGAGCTGGGTGCGGAATCACACGGCCTGCGCGCACCCAACGGTGGTGTGCCGATGCTGTCCTACCTCGACGTCGGGCTGCTCTCGCCCGGTGTGATCGCCGAATGGCAGCGGCTCAACGGCACCATCTGGAGCGACTCCCGCGCCGCCTATCAGGTGGGAATGTGGGTCAACCGGGTCGAACACGAGACCACCGTCACCGCGGCGTTCCCGGCGAACCCGATCGCCCGCGAATCGGTCCTGCGCTATCTGGAGGCGATGAAGGCCGTATATGTCAGCGTCGTCGAAGGTCGCGATCTCGCGATCCTGCCGATCGGTGCCGACGCCGCGAGCCTGAACCTCAAGACGGCCTGATCGCCCTGTTCGCATCGGAGGTGTCGACGCGATGAGTCGTGCCGCCACACGGCCGGCGCAGCGGGACGACCGGATCGACTTCACCGATCAGGCGATGTTCCTCGGCCTGCGTGCCACCGGCCAGGAGGCCGTCATGCAGATCGTGTGGATCTACGAACGTCCCGTCGATCTCGACGCCATCCGCGGATTCCATGCCCACATCGGGTACGGGCTGCTGGGTAGGCGTATCGAACGGTCCGCGCTGCGATTCGGTCGGCACCGCTGGGTGTCGGCGCTGGGCCCGCAGTCCGAGCTCGACTTCGCCGCACCGCGTCCGCGCGCGGAACTGGGCCGCTGGATCGACGAGCGGTCGGCCATGCCGCTGGACCCCGAGTACGGGCCCGCCTGGCATGTCGGTGTGCTGCCCATGACCGACGGCGCGACCGCGGTCAGCATCGTCATATCGCACTGTGTCAGCGACGGGGGCGGTGCCCTGGCGGCGATGGTCAACGCCATCCATCGCCGACGCCTGGACTTCGGCTACCCGCCGCCGGGGTCACGGACCCGTGCCCGGGCGCTGCGCGCCGATCTGCGCGATACCGTGCGCGGTCTTCCCGAGGTGGGTCGCACCGTGGTCGAGGCGGCTCGCCAGGCGCTGCGCCGACGCGACGAACTCACCGCATCGGGGTCCACCAAATCCGCGGTCAGCGGCCCTGACGAGCAGGTCTTCACCCCATCGGCGACGGTCCGCATCGCACTTACCGACTGGGACCGCCGGGCCGGCGAACTCGGCGGCAACGGTCATTCGCTGGTGGCCGGGTTCGTCGCCAAACTCGCCGAGCAGATCGGCCGGGTGGGGCCCGACGGCATGGTGACCCTCAACATCCCGCAGGGCGACCGCAGGCCCGGCGACGACGACACCCGGGCCAACGCGGTGATCCTGGTCAATCTGGCCATCGACCCGGCCAAGGTCACCGTCGACCTCGCCGACGCGCGCGCGGCCCTGAGAGAGGGTCTGCGGGTGGCCCGCGAGGTGCCCAACGACGATCTCAAGCTGCTTCCGCTGACCCCGTTCATCCCGAAGCGGGTGGTGCGCAAGATGGCCGACGTGGCCTTCGGCTTTTCCACCGAGCTACCGGTGTCGTGCTCGAACATGGGTGATGTGCCCCCGGACCTGCCGAATATCGACGGCACACCGGCCGATGTGGTGTTCCTGCGCGGTATCGACCGGGTGGCCACCCGGCATGCGTTGGAGCAGCGGTGCGGGCTGCTCACCGTGGTCGCGGGCCGGATCAACGGTGCCGAGGTGTTGACGTTCGCCGCGTATGCGCCGGGCGCGGAGAACACCACCGCCTGGTTGCGGGCCGAATTGGACAAGACGCTGGCCGCCTTCGAGCTGTCCGGTGTGATCGAGTAAAGAGGGGACAGTCTGTGGAGTTCACCAACGGCGACGCCGTGGGCAATCGGCTGACGCTGTGGGACGAGGCGATGGTGCGCGCCAACCGCGCGACCGGCCGGGTGCAGATGATCCAGGTGGTCTGGGTCTACGAGCACCCGGTGAACATGGACCAGGTGCGCCGATTCCACCGCAACTTCGGTTACGGGATGGCGGGCCGCCGGGTCGAACGATCCCCGTTGCCGTTCGGCAGATACCGGTGGGTGGCCGCGCTCGGCCCGGCCGCACCGCTGCACGTCAACACCGATCCGTTGCCGCGCGCGGAGATCGGGGACTGGGCCGACCGGTGGGCGCAGGTCACGGTCGATCCGGAGGACGGACCGGGGTGGCAGATGGCCGTGCAGTCCTTCACCGACGGCGTGACGGCCATCTCGGTGGTGGGTTCGCACTGCCTGGGTGACGGGGTGGCCGCGCTGCTGGCGGTGGGCACGGCGGTGGCCGGTGCCAACATCGACATCGGCTATCCGCCGCCGCTGTCGCGGCGGACCGGTCGCGCGATCGTCGAGGACCTGCGCGAGACCGTCCGCGAACTCCCGACCATCGCCCGCGCCGCGCGTAAGGCGGTCAAGGTGCTGCGCGCCGGAGCCCAGGAGGCCGCCCAGGAGGCCGCGCCGAAGGGCGCCCCCGCCCGCCCGGCCATCGCCGATCCGCACGAGCGCGTCATCGTGCCCGCCATCACCGCCTATGTCGATCTGGCGGAGTGGGACGCCAGGGCCGAGTCCCTCGGCGGCAACGGTTATTCGATGCTCGCCGCGATCTGCGCCAAGCTCGGTGAACGGATGGGCAGGCGTAACCCGGACGGCAACATCTCGCTGCTGATCGCCATCAGCGACCGCACCGCCCAGACCGACGTCCGGGCCAACGCGATGTCCTTGGTCAACGCCAAGATCGATCCGACGGATCTGACCAAGGACCTCAGCGGCACCCGCGCCACGCTGCGCAACGCGCTGAAGTCCGCCAAGGACCAGCCCGACGAGATCCTCGAGCTGATGCCGCTGACGCCGCTGGTTCCCAAGCGACTGGTGAAGAAGGTCGCCGACATCATGATCGCCTCCGACGACAAGCCGGTGGTCTGCTCCAACATGGGCGATCTGCCCTCGATGCTGGCCAGCGTCGATGGCACCGAGGCCGAGTACACATCGTTCTTCGGCATCGACCAGGCCACCCCGCGGGTCGAGCTCGAAAGTGGAGACGGTCAGTTGGTCGTCGTGTCCGGTCGGCTCAATGGCAAGGTCATCATCGGCATCGTCGCCTATGAGGCCGGGGCGGAGAACTCGAAGTCCCGGTTGCGCACGCTCACCACCGAGGCGCTGGCTGAATTCGACCTCACCGGCGTGTTCGTTTAATACTGCTTACCGATTGAGCTGGTTCTCGAAAGAGAATTGCCGAGAAAGGCATCACCGTGTCCGACACCAACCTCATCGGCGTGCTGCGCGAGCGTGCGAGCCTGCAGCCTGAGGACATCGCGTACACCTTCATGGACTACGACCATGAATGGGATGGCGTGGCCACCACCCTGACGTGGTCCCAGCTGTATCGCAGGGTCCGCAATCTGGCCTCCGAGATGCGCCAGATCGGTCAGCTCGGCGACCGTGCCGTCATCCTGGCACCGCAGAGCCTGGAGTACGTGATCGGTTTCCTGGCCTCGCTGGAGGCGGGCATCATCGCGGTGCCGCTGTCGGTGCCGATGGTCGGCCAGCATGACGAGCGGGTGTCCGCGGTGATCAAGGACTCCACGCCCGCGATCATCCTGACCACCTCGTCGGTGGCCGCGACCGTCGCCGAGTACGCCAAGACCGATGACGGTGCCGCCGCGGCCACCGTCATCGAGGTCGACGCCTTGGATCTGGAGGCCCGCCGCAAGTCGCTGTCCAGCCGCGAGCAGAAGCCCGAGACCGCGTATCTGCAGTACACGTCCGGCTCGACGCGGACCCCGGCCGGGGTGATGGTCACCCACCGCAACCTCACCTCGAACTTCGAGCAGATGATGTGCGCGTTCTTCCCGCACTTCGGCAAGGTGCCGCCCTCGGGCGCCCACGTGGTGTCGTGGTTGCCCTTCTATCACGACATGGGTCTGCTGCTCGGCATCGTCGCCCCGGTGCTCGGCGGCTGGAGCACCGTGTTCACCACCCCGTTGTCGTTCCTGGCTCGCCCCGCCCGCTGGATCCAGCTGATGGGCAGCTACCCGCGCGTCGTCACCGGCGGCCCGAACTTCGCCTTCGAACTGGCCGCCGGTCGGACCACCGACGAGGATCTCGACGGTATCGACCTCAGTGACGTGATCGCCGTGTACAGCGGCGCCGAGCGGGTGCACGAAGCGACCCTGAAGCGGTTCTCGCAGCGGTTCGCCAAGTTCAACTTCGACGAGGGGGTCATCCGGCCCTCGTACGGCCTGGCCGAGGCAACGCTGTTCGTCGGCACCGGCGTTCCCGGCCCGCCCAGCGTGGTGTCCTTCGATCCGGAGAAGTTGTCCGCCGGGGTGGCCGAGCGCACCGCCGACGGCAGCGGAACGAAACTGGTCGGATACGGCCGCCCGGAGGACCCCGTGGTGCGCATCGTCGATGCGGAGACGCTGATCGAGGTGCCTGCCGGCGGTATCGGCGAGATCTGGTCCCACGGCGAGAACAACTGCCTCGGCTACTGGGACAAGCCCGAACAGACCGAGCACACCTTCGGCGGGATGATCACCAACCCGTCCGAGGGCACGCCCGCGGGCCCCTGGTTGCGCACCGGTGACCTCGGCTTCCTCTCAGACGGTGAGCTGTTCATCATCGGCCGGATCAAGGATCTGCTGATCGTGCGCGGCAGCAACCACTATCCCGACGATATCGAGGCGACCATCCAGGAGATCACCGGTGGCCGGGTGGCGGCGATCGCGGTAGACGGGGACCGCAGCGAGCAGCTCGTCGCGATCATCGAGGTCAAGAAGCGCGGTGACTCCGAGGCCGAGGTGATGGAGAACCTCCTCAACATCAAACGCTCCGTGGCATCGGCGGTATCGCAGACGCACGGTATCGCTGCCGCCGACCTGGTGCTGGTGCCGCGCGGGGCCATCCCGATCACCACCAGCGGCAAGATCCGCCGCCAATCCTGTGTGCAGAAGTACCGTGACGGCGAGTTCGCGCGGCTCGACGAAAACCTGCAAACGGTGTGACCGGTGGGTGACAACACCCTGGCCTATATCGACCAGGCGTCGTTCCTGGGGCTGCGGGCCCTCGGCCGCGGCCCGATCGTCCAGACGGTCTGGGTGTATGACCGGCCGGTCGACATCGACGGTCTGCGGCGGTTGCGCCGCGAACTGGGCCACGGCCTGCTGGGCAGGCGGATCGAACGATCGGTCCTGCCGTTCGGCAGGCACCGGTGGGTGGCCGACACCAGCGCGCCGACACTCGACCTCTCGGTACAGGAGATATCCCGCAGCGAGGTGGGGGACTGGGCCAACAGCCGGCTCGCGGTGCCGATCGATCCGGAACGCGGCCCGGGATGGCGGCTGGCGGTTCAGCCGTTGGTCGACGGTGGCGGGGCGGTCAGCCTCACCGCCTCGCACTCCCTGGTCGACGGCCTCGGGTTCATCTCTGCCGTCACCGACGGCGTGAACGGTGTGCGGCACGATCTGGGTTACCCACCGCCCGGATCTCGGCCGCGTCGAAGGGCTTTCGCTCAGGACGCCCGCCAGACGCTGGCCGCTGTACCGGAGCTGGCCGCCGCGGTGGTGGCCTCGGCGCGGGTCGCCAGGGCTGAGCGCGCAGACCTCACGACGTCGATCAAGGCCGCCGGGGACGTGCCGCCCGGCGACGACGTGCCGATGGTTCCGCCGTCGGTGATCACCTTCGTCGATCTCGATCAGTGGGATGCCTGCGCGAAACGGCTTGGCGGCAGTAGTAATTCGCTGTTCGCCGGACTCGCGGCCCGAATCGGTGCACGCCTGGGCCGGTTGAACTCGGCAGGCCGGGCGAATCTGTCCTGGCCGGTGAGCGAGCGTACTGCCGGTGATACCAGGGCCAATGCGCTGGTGTCGGTATCGATGACAGCCGACCCGGACGAGGTGCTCGGCGATCTGGGCGGGGTCCGCGCCGCCATGCGGCAGGCACTCGCGGAGTCCGCGCAGACCTCGGTGAAACTGACCGGCCCGCTGCCACTCACCCCGTTCACCCCCAAGGTCGTCCTGCGACGGCTGGAGGGCATGGTGCTCGCGGTCAACGATCCGATCGGCTGCTCGAATCTCGGCGAGCCCGAGGACGCGTTCAGCCGGCCCGACGGTACTCCCGCAGATTTCGTGTTGATGCGCGGTGTGGAGCCCAACGTGACCAGCAGGGAGCTCAACCGGATCGGTGGCCAACTCGTGTTGGGCGGAATCCGGGCCAGGGGACGGTTCGGGGTCTCGGTATCAGCCTGGTCGGTGCGCGGGCCGAACTCGAAAGCAGCGCTGCGCGAACTGGTCTCGGCGGCTTACGCGGACTTCGGACTCACCGGGCTGGTCGAGCTGTAGTCCGACCGGTCACAGGCCGGTGATACCGAGCCCGATCAGGATCAAGCCGGCGATCGCGACGAAAACACCTGCCTGCTTGCGGGTTCGGCTGCGCACCCACGAGTTCATCTGCTGCACCCAGGTCCGGGTCTTCTCCGGCGCCACGATGAAGCTCAGCATCGGCAACGTCGCGGCCCACCCGGCCAGCAGCAGGAAGGTCAGCAGCGCCAATCCCTGCTCCAGCGGCGGGGTTTGGGACGCGATGATGATCGCGAGCAACGCGAAATAGTCGATACTCGGCATCGCCGTCGCGGCACCGATGGACGCCGCGAACACCGGCGACTCACTCTTGAGGAACCGGCGGATCCGCGCGAGGAAACGCGTCCGCCGGCGCGGCGGTGTGGTTTCGGCGACCAGATCGGCCACGTGCTCCTCATGGCCCGCACCATCAGTGTCCGAACGATCAGTGCCCGCACCGTGATTGCCTGCGCCGTCGACCGCGGCGGCCTCGCCACCACCGGCCGGAATCTTGTCCTTCGGCCGGAACCGGTCCAGCGGGATTTTCGAGGCCAGTACCGCGCCCAGCAGCACCAGCACCGCGCCGAAGGCGATCTGGAGTGGCGCGGGGTGAATGTTGCTGTCGCCCAGGAAACTGCGGTGGAAGACGAACAGGACGGTCAGTCCGACGCTGAGGCTGATCGTCAGCCCGGTGCACTGGAAGACGATGAGGTGTCGGATGGGATGCCGTCTGGTCAGCAACAGGGCGATCAACCCGAGGCGTGTGGGTTCGATGCTGACGGTGAGGCCGAGCAGCACAACGGTCGTCCACACGAGCGCAAACGGTACCGTTTGGGTTCGCCGTCGGCAACTTGCGTCACCCGCCGGTGCGCGCCGCCTCCTCGAGCAGGTCGGCGGCAGTCCCGACGCTCTGCGATGCCGGGCGCATCCTTCCGGCGAGCAAACGCGCGCTCTCGGCGACACCCGGCGCCAGCACGGTGCGCAGGTCGGCGAGCAGGGAGTCCCGGGCGGTGGCCGAGAATCGACGGTAGGCGCCGACGCCGAGACGCGCGACCTGTTTGCCCCACAGTGGTTGTTCGGCGGCCACCCACAACACCAGGGTGGGGATCCCGGCGCGCAGGCCGGCAGCGGTCGTGCCGGCACCACCGTGGTGGACGACGGCGCGACACGACGGGAACACCGCCGAATGGTTGACCGCGGGCACGACCAGGACGGCATCGGTGGGCGCGGTCTCGTCGAACGCCGAGAAACCCGCGCAGATAAGCGCGCGCTCACCCAGCTCGGCGCAGACATCGGTGATCATGCGCACCGCCTCGGCGGGGGAGTCCAGCGGCATACTGCCGAACCCGAAGTAGATCGGCGGGCTGCCGCCCGCGATCCACGACATCACCTCCTGGTCCACCCCGGTGGACTTCTGCAATGTCATGGACCCGATGAGAGGGCGCCGTTCGCCCCATTCGGCGGCCAGCCCGGGGAAGAACACCGGATCGTAGGCCTGGATCTCCAGCGCGCCACCGGAGACGATGCGGGTCACCGGTGAGTTCTTCGCCGGTGCCAGACCCAACTCCGCACGCTGGCGGGCCTCGGCCGGTCGCAACAGCTGCCAATGCACCCATGAGCCGGCCGCATACCCCGCGGCGAGGATCGCCTTCGGTACGCGCACCGGCAGCAGTTGGCTGTTGGCGCGCACCGGGAAGTAGTGCACCTCGGCGAGCGGAAGCCCGCGGGCCTCGGCGATGTTGGCGGCGATCTCCTGATAAGCGGTACCGGTCACGATCAGATCCGCGTCGCCGGCCAGCGACAGCAGTGTCCGGCTCATCTCGTCCCAACCGCGGGTGGCCGCTGCCCTTGCCCTACGCACCGCGTCGAGGGGATTACCCAGCCGCATCCAGTCCGCCGGGGTGGCCGCGGTGAGCGCGTCGGGGCGTTCGAAGACATCGCCCTCGAGCTGCTTCTGGGAATCGGGGCCGTAGCCGACGGCGGGCAGCCCGACCGACTCGACGAACCCGACCAGATTCGGTGGCACCGCCATCGGCACGTCGTGTCCGCGGCGCTGAAGCTCAAGAGCCACGGCCGCACACGGTTCTACGTCGCCGCGGGTGCCGTGGATGGTGATCGCGATCTTCATCGGTCGCCGTCGTCGAGCGGCGCACCGTGGCATCCGGTCGGCACGCCGACAGACTATATACTCGCCGCGTCAGGCGGCACGGGCCGCCATAATTTCAGAAGGGGCCAGATGACGAGCAGCGCGGTCAGCACCGGCCCCAGCCGCCGCTACTACCTGACGTTCGGTGTCCTGCTGTTCGTGTGGGCCACGATTTTGGTGCTGGTCGCGGCGAGGTTCGTCCCGGACGGTTATTGGTACTCCTATTTCTCCGTCGACTATTCGCAGGGCTTCATCCGACGCGGCTTGGCCGGCGAGATCGTCAACCTGTTCCCCGACGAGCGGTACTTCGGCGCGTTGGCGGTGCTGCGCTGGGTGCCGACGGTGGTGTTCGCCCTCGGCCTTGCCGCGGTGGCCTGGTTCGTCGCGGTGCGCAGCGGCCGATCCGATCGCAGGTGGTTGCTGGCGCTCCTGATTCCCTTGCTGCCCTTCGGTTTTGCCTTCGGTGTGTTCTCGGCGCGGACAGATCTGCTCGGCGCCGCGGCGCTGGCCGTGTTCGCGGTCGTCCTGGCCGCGGTCACCACCCGTCGCGCGGTGATCATCAGCGCGGCGGTATACGGCGCGGTCACCGTGGTGCTGACCCTGATCCACGAGGCAACCGTCTTCCTGTTCGGGCTCGGCGCGATCGTGGCGCTGGTGGTGCTGGCGGCGCACCTCGGTACCGGCGCCCTGCGCCTGTGTGCGGCGCTGGCCCTGGGTCCCGGCATCGTCGCGGCTCTGACGGTGTCGTTGTTCGGTGCCCGTGGGAAGTCGGCGGCGCTGTGCGAGGTGGTGCCGCACGGCGTGATGAACCATCCGCTGGCCGGTAATCCGACACCGGGTCAGCTGCTGCGTGGATTCCGCTACGAGGTCGATTATCACGACTGGATGTGCCGGGCGATCCTGCCGCTGTTCGACCAGAGCTTCGGAGATGCGCTGGGCTTCGTCGCCAGCATCGGGGCGGTGGCGCTGGTGGGATCGACCATCTACGGCGTCGTGGTGCTTGCGGTGTCGATGGGCCTCATCGCCGAGGTGTCCGGCGTATCGGTGGCACGGTTCCGCGACGCCTTGTCGGCGCAGCGAGCCGCGGTCGCCGTCGGGCTGGTACTGATCCTGCCGGTGTTCCTGACCGGCGTGGACTGGATCCGATGGTGGGTCATCATCGCCTTCGACCTCGCCATCGTGTTCCTGCTGTTCGTGAGTCGCCGAGCCGAGATCGACCAACCCGCGACGCCTCGCTCGGTGAAGGTGCTCACGGTGTTCGCCCTCGTGCTGGCGTTGGTGCCGATCGGCATCATCCCGGGATTCGGTGCGCCGGTACCGATGTGATCCGTACCGATGTGATCCGAGGCCTCAGCGGTTGGCCTTGCTGAACCATTTCGTCTTGATGCGCCAGGAATGCGCCGAGGAGATCGCGAAACCGGCGCCGCAGCCGCAGGCGAAGATCCACACCAGCACACCGCGCTCCAGATCGAGCGCCGCCGGCCAGATCGCGGTGGCGATGCGGATCGTGCACGCGATGATGCCGCTGGCGCAGGCGGCCAGGTAGATGTTGGCGACCCGGCGCGACCGCGGATCCTTGCGCAGCACCAGCAGTGCGCGCGCACCGTAGACCAACAGGTAGATCAGCAGGCCGCAGAGCATGGTCCAGTAGGCGGCCAGCCACCCGTCGGTGGGCGAGGCGAAGAAGTCGCGGGCGTAGGCGTCGTGGGCGCTGCTCATGGCGAACGTGGCGAGCAGCAGCGGGATGCAGAGCGTGGCGGGATATTCGACGTATTGCTTGAAGGCGCGTTGCATGGAGTGGTCGTCCTGCAAACGGCCCAGCGCGTTGTAGACGATGGCCGATGCGGCCACGATGTACATGTCGTGGCCGATGAAATCTTCCAGATTCCACATTCCGGTCCACGAGTGCAGGACTCTGCCGATGGTCTCCGACGCCCACGGCGACATCAGCAGGATGGCACCGCCCTGGAGCGCGATGTTGAGGGTGGCGGCCACCTCCCAGCGACACGACCAGGTGACGCGGCGGATCCACAGGCTCCACGCGATACACATCAGCGTGATCGCGATCAGTGCGGTGATTTCCATCGTGCGCCTTTATGGACGTAGAAAGCGGCCGTAGAAGCCGGTATCACGTACGTGACACCGGACAACTTGCCAGCAAATTCTAACCGTTAGAGGGGCGGCGCGTCGCTACGTGGGCGTAATTCGGAGATCTTTTTCGGGCGTGCGTGTTGCTGGGTGGTGGTCTGCTCGCGGACGGACTCGGCGACCGCGGTGACGGTGAACGGCGTCGACTCGATGTAGTTCCAGACCTCTTGCCTGCTCATCAGGCCGAATCGGATCTGAAGGTCGGGATAACTCAGCGCGAACCGGTCGGCGATGCGGCGCAGTTCTTCGGCGTCGGGGTAGCTGACCTCTTTGATGCGGCGGTAATAGGTGCTGCTGGAGATGTCCAACGCGTCATAGATGTCCTTGGCTTCGACATCGCCGTCCAGCAGGTAATCAAGCAGGGCTTTCAGTTGGCGGCCGTTCTCATCGGTACGGGGCACCCACCGACAATAACCCTTTCCCATAGTTGAGGGCCAGCAACCGTTCGGTGGACATATGGCCGTTAATTGACAGGGGTGTCAGACTTTCGGGAGTGATGTCCCAATTCTGGGACTCCGGCTGTAGTCTCTGTCACATGGTTGCTCCGCTGTTCCAGGATCGGGTTCGCGTCGACTCTTTCGGTGCAGATGTTCTTGCTGTCGACGTCCTCGCTGCACCCGACGCGTCCCAGTTCTCGGCATCGCTGCCGTCGACGCCGGACATATCGACCGCCGGCTTCGATCTGGTTGTCGGTCACGCGCGTGATATCGCGGCGACCCTGACGCTGACCGACTACGAGGCCCACGGACTGCCCGCCGAATCGGATCTGTGCCGTGTCGGCCTGGAACTGCCGCCGGTGCTCAGCGCCGAACTCGACGGCGCGGCGGCCCACCTGGGCATCCTCAACGGCAAGATCCTGATCGCCGCACTCGGCAGGGCAGTGGCGCGCACCATCGGTCGCGGCGTCCTCGCCGTGGACGTCGATGCGCACATCATCGCCCTGGACTGCGTGATGCCCGCCGAGCTAGACGCCACCGAGATGATCGCGCACGTTTGCTCGGCGCTGGTCGCTTCGACCGGGCGGCATCATGAGCAGCAGCCGGCCGACCTGTCCTTCCGGTGCGCCGGCCCCGTCTCGGCCGACGAGCCGCTGGCCGGACATGCGCTGGAACTGCGCGCCTACCGCTGCAACGGGCTGGTGCAGATCGACTTCTGGTACGACACCCGGCGCTTCGAGGCGTACACGATCGAGGAGCTGACCGAGCAGTTCCCGCTGGCCCTCATCGAGATCACCTCGGAGGCGGTCCCGGAGGAGATCGACGCCGCCTGAGCGTTAGACTCCGTAGTCAACGACGCAGATCCGGCCATCACCGGGGAGTCTCCGGAAGAACGGGCTGGATCCGCTGCGGTCCCGCCCTAGTAGAACCGGACGGGCAGGCCCGTCATCGCCTGTAGTTGAGCGGCGGATCCGCGTGGTCCGCAAGCGGGGTGGTACCGCGGGCTCGCGCACCGGCGCGACGTTCGTCCCCGTGCCTGAATCGCTGGGCACACAGGAGACGCAGTGACCGCTGACCCGAATTCGGCCGCTTATCCCAAGCCGGCCGCCGGAACCCCCAACTTCCCGGCGCTGGAAGCCGAAGTTCTCGACTACTGGGGTGCCGACGACACCTTCCGGGCCAGTATCGCCCGCCGAGACGGCGCGCCGGAATATGTGTTCTACGACGGTCCACCGTTCGCCAACGGCCTTCCGCACTACGGCCACCTGCTCACCGGCTACGTCAAGGACATCGTCCCGCGTTACCGCACCATGCGCGGATACAAGGTGGATCGGCGGTTCGGCTGGGATACCCACGGCCTGCCCGCCGAGTTGGAGGTGCAACGCCAGCTCGGGATCACCGACAAGAGCCAGATCGAAGAGCTCGGCATCGAGAAATTCAACGACGCCTGCCGCGCCTCGGTGATGAAGTATGCGGGCGAGTGGCGCGCCTACGTCACCCGCCAGGCCCGCTGGGTCGACTTCGACAACGACTACAAGACGATGGACCCGGACTTCATGGAGTCCACCATCTGGGCGTTCAAACAGTTGTGGGACAAGGGTCTTGCCTACCAGGGCAACCGCGTGTTGCCGTACTGCTGGAATGACGAGACCCCGTTGTCCAACCACGAGCTGCGGATGGACGACGACGTCTACCAGAGTCGCCAGGACCCCGCGCTGACCGTCGGATTTCGGATCACCGACGATGCCGAATCCGCCTTGGCCGGCGCCTACCTGCTGATCTGGACCACCACGCCGTGGACGCTGCCGTCGAATCAGGCCGTGGCGGTCAATCCCGGCGTCTCCTACGTGGTGGTCGACGGTCCCGACGGGCACCGTTTCGTCCTCGCCGAAGCCCGGTTGGGTGCCTACGCCCGCGAACTGGGTGAAGAACCGGTCGTCGTCGCGACCTTCCTGGGTGAACAGCTGCTCGGCACGCGCTACCTGCCCCCGTTCGCCTACTTTGTCGACTCCGATGCCGCGCGGAACTCCTTCCAGGTGCTCGGCGCCGATTTCGTCAGCACCGAGGACGGCACCGGGCTGGTGCACATGGCCCCGGCCTATGGCGAGGACGACAAGGCGACCGCCGATACCGCCGATATCGTGGCGGTCACCCCGGTCGATTCCAAGGGCCGGTTCGACGCCAGCGTGCCCGATTACGCAGGCCTTCAGGTGTTCGAGGCGAACCCGCAGATCATCAAGGACCTCAAGAACGGCACCGGGCCCGCGGCGGTGAATGCGCCGGTGCTGCTGCGGCACGAGACCTACGAACACTCCTATCCGCACTGCTGGCGCTGCCGTAACCCGCTGATCTACCGGGCGGTGTCGTCCTGGTTTGTCAAGGTGACGCAGTTCCGGGACCGGATGGTGGAGCTCAACCAGCAGATCACCTGGTACCCCGAACATGTCAAGGACGGCCAGTTCGGCAAGTGGCTCTCGAACGCGCGGGACTGGTCCATCTCGCGAAACCGCTACTGGGGCACACCCATCCCGGTGTGGGTTTCCGATGACCCCGCCTACCCGCGCACCGACGTGTACGGCAGCCTCGACGAGCTCGAACGCGATTTCGGGGTACGCCCGGACAACCTGCATCGACCGTTCATCGACGAGCTGACCCGCCCCAATCCCGATGACCCGACCGGCAAATCGACCATGCGGCGCATCGAGGACGTGCTCGACGTCTGGTTCGACTCCGGGTCGATGCCCTATGCGCAGGTGCACTACCCGTTCGAGAACCAGCAGTGGTTCGACGGCGCCAGTGGTCCGGACGGCACCGAAGAAGCCCATTTCCCCGGCGATTTCATCGTCGAGTACATCGGGCAGACCCGCGGCTGGTTCTACACCATGCATGTGCTCTCCACCGCCTTGTTCGACCGGCCGGCGTTCAAAACCTGTGTCTCGCACGGCATCGTGCTGGGCAACGACGGTCAGAAGATGAGCAAGTCGCTGCGCAACTACCCGGACGTGTCGGAGGTTTTCGACCGCGACGGCTCTGATGCTATGCGCTGGTTCCTGATGGCCTCACCGATCCTGCGCGGCGGGAACCTGATCGTCACCGAGCAGGGCATCCGCGAGGGTGTGCGGCAGGTGCAGTTGCCGTTCTGGAACGCCTACACCTTCCTTACCCTGTACGCCCCGGCCAAGGGCACCTGGCGTACCGATTCGACCCATGTGCTGGACCGTTACATCCTGGCCAAGCTCGCCGCCCTGCGTGACGAGTTGACCGCCTCGCTGGATGTCTGCGATATCTCCGGCGCGTGTGACCAGCTCCGGCAGTTCACCGAGGCGCTGACCAATTGGTATGTGCGACGGTCGCGTTCGCGGTTCTGGGAGGAGGATGCCGACGCGATCGACACCCTGCACACAGTGCTGGAGATCACCGGGCGGTTGGCCGCTCCGCTGCTGCCGCTGGTGTCGGAGGTCATCTGGCGCGGGGTGACGGGACAGCGGTCGGTGCACCTGACGGACTGGCCGTCGGCCGATGAGCTGCCCGCCGATCCCGATCTGGTGGCCGCCATGGACCAGGTGCGCGAGGTGTGCTCGACGGGCTCCTCGCTGCGCAAGGCCAAGAAGCTGCGGGTGCGGCTGCCGCTTCCCAAACTGACGGTCGCGGTTCAGAATCCGGACAGCCTGCAGCCGTTCGTGGATCTGATCGCCGACGAGCTGAACGTCAAGGCGGTCGAGCTCAGCGATGAGATCGACACCTACGGCCGATTCGAGTTGGCGGTCAACGCCCGCGCCGCGGGCCCGCGGATCGGCAAGGACGTGCAGGCGGCCATCAAGGCGGTCAAGGCCGGCCAGGGCGTGCTCAACGCCGATGGCACGCTCACCGCCGGGCCCGCGACCCTGCTGCCCACCGAGTTCACCTCCAAACTCGTTGCCGCGGATCCGGAATGGACCGCGGCGTTGCCCGACGGTGCCGGCCTGGTGGTGTTGGACGGCAATGTGACCCCGGAACTGGAGGCCGAAGGCTGGGCCAAGGACCGCATCCGTGAGCTGCAGGAACTGCGCAAGACCACCGGTCTCGACGTCTCCGACCGCATCACGGTGCGCATGTCGGTGCCTGCGGAATTCGCCGAATGGGCGGCCACCCACCGCGATCTGATCGCCGGTGAGATCCTGGCAACGGACTTCGATTTCGGCGAGGTCGTCGACGGCCATGATGTCGGCGAGGGCGTCCTGGTGACCATCGCCAAGGCGTGATCTGGCTCAGTCCGCCGTGACCCGGGCCGACCTGTCGGCGAAGGACACCTCGTCACCGGGTCGCAGCTGACGCCCGCGGCGCAGATCGACCTCACCGTTGACCGTGACCAGGCCCTCGGCGATCACCGATTTGGCATCCGCGCCGCTGTCGATCAATCCGGCCAGCTTGAGGAACTGCCCCAGTCGGATCGACCCGTCGCGGATCGGCACGTTGTCCATGCCGCCAGGGTAGTGGCGTGTGGTCGCGCCGTCGGACCATGCGCCTAGCATCCAGGTGTGCATCGGTGGGTTCTGCATCTGGACATGGATGCGTTCTTCGCCTCGGTCGAACAGTTGACCAGGCCCACCCTGCGCCATCGTCCGGTTCTGGTCGGTGGCCTCGGCGGCCGCGGCGTCGTGGCCGGCGCCAGCTATCAGGCGCGGGTCTTCGGGGCGCGCTCGGCGATGCCCATGCATCAGGCACGCAGGCTCGTCGGGGCCGGCGCCGTGGTCCTGCCCCCTCGCGGCGCGGTGTACGGGACCGCCAGCCGGCGGGTCTTCGCCACCGTCCGGTCGGTCGTGCCGGTGCTGGAACAGCTGTCCTTCGACGAGGCGTTCGGCGAACCGGCCGAACTGGCCGGCGCCGCCGTGGCCGAGGTCGAGGAATTCTGCGAGGCCCTGCGTTCCCGGGTGCTGGCCGAGACCGGGCTGATCGCATCGGTGGGGGCGGGCTCGGGTAAACAGCTCGCCAAGATCGCCTCCGGGCTGGCCAAACCGGACGGTATCCGGGTCGTCGGGAGTGCCGACGAGCGGGCTCTGCTCTCGGCCCTGCCGGTCCGCAAACTCTGGGGTATCGGCCCGGTGGCCGAGGACCGGCTGCGCAGGCTCGGTATCGAGACCATCGGGGCGTTCGCCGCGCTCAGCGACGGTGAGGTCGCCGATGTCCTGGGCGCCACGGTCGGCCCGGCGCTGCACCGGCTGGCCCGCGGCATCGACGACCGCCCGGTGGCCGAGAACGCCCCGGCCAAGCAGATCAGCGCCGAGTCCACCTTCGCCGAGGATCTGCGCACCCTCGATCAACTCCGCGACGCGATCACCACGATCGGTGAGCACGCGCACCGGCGCCTGATCAAGGACGGCCGGGGTGCGCGCACCGTGACGGTGAAGCTCAAGAAGTCCGATATGGCGACCCTGACCCGCTCGGCGACGCTGCCGTATGCCAGCACCGACGCCGCGACCCTGGTGGCCACCGCCCGTCGGCTCCTGCTCGATCCGATCGAGGTGGGGCCCATCCGCCTCGTCGGCATAGGCTTTTCGGGGCTTTCCGAGGTACAGCAGGAATCGCTGTTTCCCGATCTGGATCTCGTCGACGAGGAGGTGCCCGACAGCCGCACCCCGGCGCCGGTGCGCGCCGGGCCGGAGCCGTGGCGCGTCGGTGACGACGTGCGGCACACCGAGCACGGTCACGGGTGGGTGCAGGGTGCCGGGCACGGGGTGATGACGGTGCGCTTCGAGACCCGGGCATCCGGGCCGGGGATCGCGCGCACGTTCCCGGCAGATCTGCCCGATCTCAGCCGGGCCGACCCGATCGACAGCCTGGACTGGCGCGCCTATCTGGACACCCTC
The DNA here is from genome assembly GCF_000317305.3 of Mycolicibacterium neoaurum VKM Ac-1815D. Next base: position 2,863,955 of record NC_023036.2, read on the forward strand.
GACCCGGCCTGACCATCAGCCCCACCGGGCGAAGACATCGTCGACCGCTGCGCCGGCGGCCAGCGCGGCCATCAGCAGCACCCGCGCCTGGGCCGGGCGCAGACCGGGCACCGGCACGGCCCCGGCGTCGGTCAGCTCGCGGCCCGGCCCGTACACCGGGCGCACCCGGCCGCCGGGGACCCTGGTGCCGACGGCGACGGTGACCCCGGCGCGCACCGCGCGGCGGACCCCGTCGATCACGGCGGCCCCGGCGTTGCCCGCGCCGAGGGCCTCCAGGACGATCCCGCGCGCCCCGGCCGCCACGCAGGCCTCGATGCCGACAGCGTCCGCGCCCGGATAGGCGGCGACGATGTCCACCCGCGGCGCGGCGGCCGCGCTCGACGCCACGAACCGCGGGCCACGCGACGGCCCGGACATCTCGACGCGCCCGTCGCGCACCGAGCCCACCGCGATCCCGGTGAACCCGGACAGGTCCTCGGTGGCGGACTTGTACAACCCCAACGGTTGCCAGATGGTCCCGGCGAAGCTGACCAGGACCGCTGCCGGGCCGGACCGCGCGACGGTGATGGCGTCGCGCAGATTGGCCGGACCGTCGGCATCGGGGGCATCGGCACTGCGCTGAGCCCCGGTCAACACCACCGGCACCGGACCGTCATGGGTCAGCTGCAGCCACAGAGCCGTCTCCTCCATGGTGTCGGTGCCGTGGGTGATGACGATGCCGCCGCAGTCGGGCCGCGTGCCCTCCTCCCGGACCGCGGCGGCCATCCGGTCCCAGTCGGCCGGACCGAGCGCCGAGCTGTCCACGGCCATCAACTCACGCACCCGTACGTCGAGACCGGTCGTCAGATCGGCACCGCTGCGGGTGGGACGCGCCACCCCGTCGGTCCCGGCACTGGTCGCGATGGTGCCGCCGGTGCTGATGACGGTGATGGCGGGCATGGCTGCGATTGTCCACCATCGTCACGGCAGATCAGGACGGCATGGCGGCGTCGGCCCCACTGTTTGGGATGATGGTCCGGTGACCGAAGAATCGACGGGCGCCGTCCCACCGGCGAGCGCGCACGACGCAGCACCACCGCCACCCCGAAAGAGGTTGCGCCTGCTGCTCGCCATCGCCGGTGTGGTGTTGCTCCTCGATATCGTCACCAAGGTGTTGGCGGTTCGGCTGTTGGTGCCCGGACAGCCCGTGTCGATCATCGGTGACACCGTCACCTGGACGCTGGTGCGCAACTCCGGTGCGGCCTTCTCGATGGCCACCGGCTACACCTGGGTCCTGACGCTGGTCGCCACCGGGGTGGTCGTCGGCATCATCTGGATGGGCCGTCGGCTGGTGTCGCCGTGGTGGGCGCTCGGGCTGGGCATGATCCTCGGCGGCGCGCTGGGCAACCTGGTCGATCGCTTCTTCCGTTCCCCCGGTCCGCTGCGCGGGCACGTGGTCGATTTTCTGTCCATCGGGTGGTGGCCGGTGTTCAATGTCGCCGACCCGGCCGTGGTGGGCGGGGCGATCCTGCTGGTGGTGCTGTCGTTGTTCGGTTTCGATTACGACACCACCGGCCGCCAGCGCCCGGAAAGCGCCGAGGCCGAGCCCGTCGGGCAGGAGAACCCGGCGCCGGAGAACCCGGTGTCGGAGAACCCGGTGTCGGAGAACCCGGTGTCGGAGAACGACGTGCCCGCCCCGGCGACGGTGGCCGACAAGCCCAACGACCAACCGAACACCCAGAGCTGATGACCACTCGCTCGATGCCCGTTCCCGAAGGCCTGGCCGGCATGCGCGTCGACGCGGGCCTGGCCCGCCTGCTGGGCCTGTCCCGGACCGCGGCCGCCGCCATCGCCGAGGAGGGCGGTGTCGAGCTCGACGGGACCGCGGCGGGTAAGTCGGACAAACTCGTCGCCGGTGCCTGGCTGGAGGTGCGGCTGCCCGAACCACCCGCGCCGGTGGAGAACACGCCCGTCGATATCGAGGGCATGTCGATTCTGTACTCCGATGCCGACATCGTCGTCGTCGACAAGCCGGCCGGCGTGGCCGCGCACGCATCGGTGGGGTGGACCGGGCCCACGGTGTTGGGCGGCTTGGCCGCGGCCGGCTTCCGGATCACCACGTCCGGCGTGGCCGAGCGCAAGGGCATCGTGTCGCGGCTGGACGTCGGGACATCGGGTGTGATGGTGGTGGCGATCTCCGAGCGGGCCTACACGGTGCTCAAGCGGGCGTTCAAGGAACGCACGGTGGAGAAGCGCTACCACGCGCTGGTGCAGGGTCACCCCGATCCGTCCAGCGGAACCATCGATGCACCGATCGGCAGGCACCGCGGCCAGGATTGGAAGTTCGCGGTCACCGAGAGCGGCCGCGACAGCGTCACCCACTACGACACCATCGAGGCGCACGTCGCGGCCAGTCTGCTCGACATCCATCTGGAGACCGGGCGTACCCACCAGATCCGGGTCCATTTCGCGGCGCTGCACCACCCCTGCTGTGGTGACCTCACCTACGGGGCCGACCCGACCCTGGCCAAGAAGCTCGGCCTGGAGCGGCAGTGGCTCCATGCCCGCTCGTTGGGCTTCGCGCACCCGAGCGACGGACGATGGCTGGAGATCACCAGTCCCTATCCGGCGGATCTGCAGGCGGCACTGGACCGCGTGCGCGGCTACGACCGGTGACGGTGCGCGCCGCCGATCGGCAGCGCAGCGGGTGGGTGTTCGGTATCGGCGCCTACGGGATGTGGGGTCTGTTCCCGGCGTTTTTCCCGCTGCTCAAACCCGCGGGCGCGGTGGAGATCCTGGCGCATCGCATCGTCTGGAGCGCCGCGTTCCTGGCGATCGTCGTCGTGCTGGTGCGCCGGGTGGCGGATCTGCGCGCCATCACCGCCCGCACCTGGGGCCTGCTGGCGATCGCGTCGGCGCTGATCTCGGCCAACTGGGCGATCTACGTGTACGCCGTGAACAACGGTCACGTCGTCGATGCGGCGCTGGGCTATTTCATCAATCCGCTGGTGACCGTCCTGCTGGGGCTGCTGGTGTTCCGCGAACGGCTCGCCGGGGCGCAGTGGGTGGCCTTGGCCGTCGCGGTCGGTGGGGTGGTGGTGCTGACCTGGCAGTTGGGCGCGCCGCCGTATATCGGGTTGGGGCTGGCGCTGTCCTTCGCGCTGTACGGCGCGGTCAAGAAGGTGGTGCCGGTCGACCCGCGGGTCAGCGTCGGTGTCGAGGCGGGTCTGGCCACCCCGTTCGCGCTGGGCTACCTGGTGTTCCTGCAGCATGACGGCACCGGCACGTTCCTCGGCTCCGGTGCCGGGCACAGTGTGCTGTTGATCGTCGCCGGCGTGCTCACCGCCCTGCCGCTGCTGCTGTTCGCCGCGGCGGCCCAGCGGTTGGCCCTGGTGACCATGGGGCTGCTGTTCTACCTGACACCGGTGATGCAACTGTCCTGGGGTATCGCGGTGGGTGGCGAACCGATGCCACCGGCCCGCTGGGTCGGATTCGGGCTGATCTGGGTGGCGTTGGCCATTTTCACCGCCGATTCCGTGCTGCGGTCTCGTGCCCGCCGGAACGTCCGCCGGGACGTCCACGGTGGCGCCCTGGACCAACCGGCCACCGCGCCGGATGATCGTGGCGGGACGAGTTAACAGCAACACCATGTAGCCTAGTCGCCAATGCCCAGACGTCCTAAGGTGACCATCCACGGTCTGCTTGCCGCCAACGGCAAGATGATCGTGCGTCATCCGGTACTCATGATCGCCACATGGCTGGTCATCGCCGGTTCCCTGTTCGCGGCCATCCCGCCGTTGGCGGTGGTCGCGCAGAAGAATCCGCCGGACTTCGTGCCTTCGGACTCGCCCGTTGTCGTCGCCAACCAGCAAATGACAGAGGCCTTCACCAAAGAGGGTGAAGAAGGCAATGACATGGGCAACCTCATCGCGGTCGTCCTGGTCAACGAGGACGGGCTGACCGACGCCGACGAGCAGACCTACCGGCAGCTGGTGGCCAAGCTCGGCGCATCCCCGGCGGTGTCGGCGACCCAGAACTTCGTCGAGATCCCCGAGTTGCGGGCCGGCATGGTCAGCAAGGACAACAAGGCCTTCAACCTGCCGGTGGGCCTGAACGGCGCGATGGGCGGCGCCGACGGTCTCGCGGCCTATCGCGAAGCGCTGGCGATCATCAACGAGACCACAGCCGGGACGACGCTGGAGCCCGTCATCGTGGGCGCCGCGGCCACCATGGACGATGTCACCGACATCGCGCTGCGCGATCAGTTCATCATCGAGGTCTCCACCGTGGTCACGGTGCTGCTGATCTTGATCATCGTCTATCGCAATATCGTCGCGATGCTCATCCCGCTGGTCAGCATCGGTATCTCACTGGCTGTCGCCCAACAGGTGGTTGCCGGCCTCGGCCTGCTGGGGCTGGGTCTGGCACCCCAGACGATCGTGCTGATCACCGGCATGATGATCGGCGCCGGTGTCGATTACGCGGTCTTCTATTTCAGTCGCTATCAGGAGCATCTGCGCGGCGGCATGAAGACCGATGCGGCGATCGTCGCCTCGATGGTGTCGATCGGGGAGGTGATCGCCGGTTCGGCGGGCACGGTGGCCATCACCTTCCTGGGCCTGTCGTTCGCCACGTTGAGTGTGTTCTCCAGCGTGGGGCCGGCGCTGGCGGCGACGATCACGATCGGCTTCCTCGGGTCGATCACGCTGCTGCCCGCTTTCATCGTGCTGGCCGGGCGCCGTGGCTGGGTCAATCCCCGCAAGGACGTCACCGGTCGGTTCTGGCGCCGGTCCGGCGTCAACGTGGTGCGTCGTCCCGTGTTGAACCTGACCGTCAGCCTGCTCCTGCTCGTCGGTCTGGCGGCATGCACACTGCTCATCGACTTCAACTACGACGACCGGCGAAATCTCCCCGAGGACTCGGCCAGCAACCAGGCCTACGAGCGGATGAACGAGCACTTCCCGATCAGCAACTCGTTGCAGCAGTTCATCGTGATCCATTCACCGACCCAGGATCTGCGGTCTCCGCGGGCGCTCGCCGATATGGAGCAGATGGCCTTCCGGATCAGCCAGATCCCCAACATCGACGCCATCCGGGGCATCACCCGACCCAACGGTGAGATGTTGGCCGAGGCGCGGGCGACCCATCAGGCCGGTGAGGTCGGTGACAAGCTCGGCGAGGCGACCAACCTCATCGACGAGAACGATTCCCGGCTGACCCAGCTGTCCGAGGGCGCGCACGCGCTTGCCGACGCCCTGGACAAGATCCGTGACGAGGTGGTCGGGTCGGCGGGCCCGATCAAGACCATCCTGGTGTCGCTGGCCCAGACCCAGCAGGACTTCGGCGGGGTCGAGACGCTGCGCAGCATCGACGCCAGCGCCCGGATGATCGACCTGTTGCGCGGTGTCGGCCGCGCCATGGGCGGCGGCATCGAACAGGTTGTGCTGCACACGATCTGGCTCGGTCCGATGGTGGCGCTGCTGAACTCCAGCCCGCTGTGCACCATGGACCCGGTGTGCCGCGCGGTGCGCTCGGATATGGGCGACATCATGGCCGCCTACGATGACGGCACCATCCAGCAGCTCTACGAGCTGTCCAAGCAGATGGAGAACACCCAGCCCGGTGACAGCCTGTCGAAGTCGGTCAGCGGCGTCACCGACAACCTCGAGCGGTCACTGACCGCCGTGGAGGATCTGGGGCTGGACAGCCCGGCGGCGGTAGAAAAGCAGGTCGACGAATTGGTCGACGGCATCAACAAACTGGCCGATTCCAGTGCTTTGCTCGCTCAGGGCGTGCAGTTGCTCGTCGACCAGACCCGGCAGATGGGCGGGGGACTGACGCAGGCATCGGACTTCCTGCTGGCGATGAAGCGTGATGCCGGCGACCCGTCGATGTCCGGCTTCTACATCCCGCCGCAGATCCTCACCCGCCCGGAATTCGAGAAGGCCGCCCAGCTGTTCATCTCGCCCGACGGACACACCGCGCGCTATCTCATCCAGACCGCCCTGGATCCGCTGAGTACCGATGCGATGGATCAGGTCGACGACATCGTGGAGACGGCGCAGAATGCCCGGCCCAACACCACGTTGGAAGACGCCGAGATCACGATGGTCGGCCTGAGCGCGGTGCAGAACGATGTCCGCGGCTACTACAACGGCGATTTTCAGTACATCGTGTTGGTGACGTTGATCGTGGTGTTCCTGATCCTGACCTTCCTGCTGAAGGCGATCATCGCGCCGATCTACCTGGTGATCTCGGTGGTCTTGTCCTACGCATCCGCGATCGGCATCGCGGTGATCTTCTTCCAGTTCATCCTCGGCCAACCCATCTTCTGGAACATCCCCGGTATGACGTTCCTGGTGCTGGTGGCCGTCGGCGCGGACTACAACCTGCTGCTGATATCCCGGATCCGGGAGGAGGCCCATCGGGGCACCAAGGTCGCGATCATCCGCACGATCGGCGCGACGGGCGGCGTGATCACCTCCGCGGGTCTCATCTTCGCCGCGTCGATGCTCGCGCTCACGGTCAGCAGTATCGCGGCGATCGTGCAGACCGGTTTCATCATCGGTGTCGGGTTGCTGCTGGACACCTTCGTGGTGCGCACCATCACGGTGCCGGCGATCGCGGTGCTGTTGGGGGAGAAGAACTGGTGGCCCAACCGGGTGCCCAACGAGTTGCGCAGCCACCTCTCGTTCCTGCAGAACCGCCGTGGTGTGGTCAGGGATGCGCCGGTGAAGACCGCGCCGATCGCCTTCCCCGTCGACGATGATCCGGTCGACGACGACACCGATGTCGGCTACGGCGTCGCTGTCGCAAAGGCCTCCATGGTCACCGCGGCATGGCGGGATCGTTAGCGGCAGGGCCGAGGGGCAGGCCTGTCGGAGCGCTTCTGCGTTTCTCGATGTTCATGTGTTCGCGGTGTTCGCGGTGAGGGTGATCGCTTAGGATCGACGCAGCTATCCGGCATGTCGACGGGGCCAGGTCAGCCGTCGGCGCGTCCGGCGTGACCAGTGTGCGGCAGAGAGGTCGATGTGCGTCTGACAGTGTTCGGTCTGGGATATCTCGGGCTCACCCACGCGGTGTGTATGGCCGAACTCGGCCACGATGTGCTCGGGGTGGAGACCGATCCGAAGCGGATCGCCAAGTTGGGCAACGGTGAGGTGCCGTTCTACGAGCCGGGCGTTGCCGAGCTACTGCGCAAACACCTGCAGACGGGCAAGCTGACCATCACGGCCGACTACGCCCAGGCCGCCGAATGGAGCGAGCTGTACTTCATCGCGGTCGGAACCCCGCAGAAGAAGGGCGAATCCGCGGCCGATCTGCGCTACGTCAACGCTGTCATCGACACCTTGGTGCCGTTGTTGCGCCGCGATGTGGTCGTGCTGGGTAAGTCCACGGTGCCCGTCGGCACGTGTGCGAATTTGACAACGCGCGCAACGGAATTGGCCGATGGCGTCACCGTGGAGATCGCCTGGAATCCGGAATTCCTGCGCGAGGGCTACGCCGTACAGGACACCATCACACCCGACCGGGTGGTCCTGGGTTGCCACGGTGGCGGCCGTGCCGAAGCGGTGACCCGCGAGGTGTACGCGCAGATCCTGGAGCGTCAGACCCCGTTCATCCTCACCGATCCGGAGACCGCGGAGCTGGTCAAGGTTTCCGCCAATGCCTTTCTGGCGACGAAGATCTCGTTCATCAATGCGATCGCCGAGGTCTGCGACGCGGTCGGTGCCGATGTGGCCGCCGTCGCCGATGCGATCGGCTACGACGCGCGCATCGGCCGCCGCTTCCTCAACGCCGGTATCGGCTTCGGCGGCGGCTGCCTGCCCAAGGATATCCGGGCGTTCATGGCCCGCGCCGGTGAACTGGGTGCCTCGGAGGCGCTGACCTTCCTTCGCGAGGTCGACAACGTCAACATGCGCCGCCGCACCCGGATGGTGGAGGTGGCCCGTAAGGCCTGTCCGGTCGGGTTGCAGAGCGCCAACATCGCCATCCTCGGTGCTGCCTTCAAACCGGATTCCGACGATGTCCGCGACTCACCCGCCCTCAACGTGGCCGGCCAGCTCCAACTGCAGGGCGCATCGGTGACGGTGTATGACCCCAAGGCGATCGAGAACGCCCGTGCGGTGTTCCCGACGCTGTCCTATGCGGCATCGGTCGACGACGCCTGCGAGAACGCCGACCTGGTCATGGTGCTGACGGAGTGGTCGGAATTCGTCGCCATCAACCCGTCCGATCTCAGCGCGATCGTGCGGAACAAAACGGTGATCGACGGCAGGCTCTGCCTGGACAAGGAATGGTGGATCAAGTGCGGATGGAACTACCTGGTCTGAGGCACCGCTGAGCTGACGGCCCGGCCCACCGGCTGCGGGTCGACCGGCACCTGGACCACACGATCGGCCGATACCTCGGCGTCGATATCCAGTGCGACGGGACCATCGCACTGGTGTGGCGTCCGGCGAGTGATCCGCCGACCGGCGAAGATCATCCAGCCCAGTGTCGCCAGCGTCATCGGGACGTACACGGCGGCACCCCACGCGAGATACCACGGGCGCGAGAAGGTCCACACGCTGGACTGCAACAGCGACAGGGCAGACGGTATCCCGATCAGCAACACCGCGAACCACACCCAGCCGAGGACACGGGCCCCCGGCTGGTCGCGCCATGGGCCGTTGATCAGCCAGATCATCAGCGGGATCAACCAGACCCAGTGGTGGGTCCACGAGATGGGCGAGGCCATCAGCCCGAACAGTTGGACCACCAGCAGCGACCCGAGGACGTCACGGTTTCCCGTCTTACCGAGCGCTCGCCAGGCACATATCGAAAGCACGGCGGTGGCGGCGATGGCCAGGGGTACCAGCACCGTGTGCCCGGCGTCGTACCCGACAATCCGCGACACGGTGCCCAGCCACGACTGGTTGTTGCTGGTCCCCGTGGAAACCGGAACCCGACGGAACAGCGCGACGAAGAACTCCCGCGTTTCACCCGGCGCGATCAGCGCGGTGATGCCGACGGTGGCGAAGAACGCGGCGACGGCAAAGGCCGCGGCCGCCCATCGCCGCATCGCCAGGAAGTACAGACCCGTGATCGCCGGGGTGATCTTGACTCCCGCGGCAAGGCCGACCAGCAAACCCGCCAGCCATGATCTCGATGTGTACGCCGCGTACAACGCCGCGAAGGTGAGGAACACTCCGACCTGGGAGTAGTTGAGCAGCAGGCGAATCGGCTCCAACCAGATTGCTGCGGCGGTCCACAGCATGGCAACCCGGTGTCCGCCCCTGCCGATCATTCGTTGACTTATTCGCACGATTCCGTACAGGCATGCAATGGTCGCGAACTGCCACAGCCAGGCAACAACGAAGAACGGAAGCCATTGCAGCGGGTAGAAGAGCATGGCCGCGAACGGCGGATAGATGAACGGCAACTGCTCGCCCAGCAAATCGGTGTAACTGAGCTGGTACAGCGTGCCGGGGTGGTCCAGCGCGGCCCCGCCGGCGATGTACACACGCAAATCGACGAACATGTCCGGGATGTTGGTGGTACCGATCGACCGGATGGCGATGCTGACGACCAGCAACCACGGCGCCAGCGTTATCGCGCGTTCCCCCAAACGCTTCACAGCACTCCAATCATCGATTTTCGTCGGTCTGTGACTGACACCGAGAATGCGGCCCTGGCTGAATTCAACCCCGAAAACCGCCCTGTCGCAGCGTCAACCTAACGACGTCATCGCTGTCATACAAGCGCATCGGAGTGCGCCATTGCGGCGATTCACCGGATTTCGTAGCGAATTCGGGGCATCGGTCGTCTCGTGGACCGCTCGGACCCGGTACTCGGACCCGCTACGACAGCCGGGCCGATCAGCCACCCGCGCGATGGCACCCGTGCACCCGAGCGTGAGCCGGTCGCGGTGCCTTATAGTCGCCCTGGTGAGTACGGATTCTGTTCCGTCGGCGCGAGATCGGTTCGCGCGTCTAAAAGCGCTGGCTCCGGCAATTTTCGCGCTCAGTGTGGTCCTGCGGGTGGCGTCGACGATGGGGTATTACCTCGTCGAGGGCGACGCCTTCTTCGATTTGCGCATCTACGTTCTCGGCGGCGCCGCGCTGAACAATCCGGGCACGCTCTACGAGTTCTTCTATACCGATCCGCTGAAGAACGAGCAGCTTCCGTTCACCTATCCACCGTTCGCGGCGATCCTGTTCTATCCGCTGCACCTGCTGCCCTTCGGCCTCACGGCGCTTTTGTGGCAGCTGGCCCTGGTGGGTGCGGTCTATGCCACCGTACGACTGAGCCAGCGTTTCGTCGGTGGCGGGAGCCGGCGGATCGCCATGCTGTGGACCGCGGTCGCGATCTGGATGGAGCCGCCCGGCGGCAGCATCCAGGTCGGACAGATCGGCATCTTTCTCATGCTCGCGGTGCTCTACGCCGCCTACAGCACGCGCTGGTGGGTGTCCGGCCTACTGATCGGCGTGACGGCGGGCATCAAACTGACCCCGGCCATCACCGGGTTGTACTTTGTGGGGGTCCGCCGCTGGGGTACCGCCCTCTTCTCCGCGGTGGTGTTCTTCGCGACCGTCGGCATCGGTTATCTGCTGCTGCCCGACGAGACACGACGCTACTTTCCCGGGCGCATGAGCGAGGCCGGCCATGATCTTCCCGTCGGGTCGGTCTGGAATCAGTCCTGGCGCGGCGGCCTGTCCCGAATCGTGGGCCACGATGTGGGGACCGGTGCGCTGCTGATCGGTGCCTTGCTGGTCACCGCGCTGATCTCGGTGTTGGCGTGGCGGGCGCTCGGATCGGTGGGCGGTGCACGCGACCGGTTGGCTTCGCTGCTGGTGATCCAGATCTTCGGGCTGGTGGCCTCGCCGGTGGCCTGGACCCACCACTGGGTGCGGGTGGTGCCCCTGATGATCTGGTTGTTCCATGGGCCGTGGCGCGCGAAACCCGGTGCCCGCCTGCTGGGTTGTGTGTGGTTCGCCCTGATGGTCCTCAGCGTCCCGACCCTGCTGTCCTCGGCGCAGTCCAGCATCCACGACATCAGCCAGCCGTGGTATCTGGCGTGGGCGGGACTGGTCTACCTCGTCGCCGCCGTCGCGACGCTGGTCTGGATGATCGTGGCGGGACGGCGCGCCGACTACCCGGATGGCTCAGCCGCCGACGGGCCCGGACTCGGCCGCCCGCCGGTAACCGCGCACCGCCGCGGGACCGAAGATGCTCCCGAGCAGGATGACCCAGACCGCGGTGACGGCCAGCGGTAGTCCGATGTTCGCATCGCCCACCGACAGCAGTCGCATCGTCTCGACCGCCGCGGCGACGGGTTGGTACTCGGCCAACGGGCGCAGCGTTGCCGGGGTCTTGTCGACCGGGACGACGGCGGCGAAAGCCAGTCCGACGCTCACGGTGCCGAACCAGGCCAAGATGGTGCGGCCCTCACCGCGTAGACCCAGGATGATGACGATCAGCGTGTAGACCGCCACGATCACGCTGGGGATGACCAGATAGCCCGCCAGCGCGACGATGTTGCCGTGGAAGCGGAACCCGAGACCGTAGCCGATCGCGGCGACCAGCACAGTGCCCAGCACGGTGCGAAGGGCCTCGGCCAGCACGATGCCGGCAAGGGCGCTGCCGCGGCGCACCGGCATGATCCACAGGCGGGTGAGCAACCCGTTCTCGCGGTCATGGGACATCATCGACCCCGACGCCGCCGACCCCGACATCGCACCGACCAGCGCGCACACCGGGATGAGCAGGTCGAGTCCGCTGTTGCCGGTGATCCTGGTCATCGACTTGCCCACCAGCACGCTGTAGGTGAGCAGCAGAACCGCGGGGAACATCAGCGCCTGCAGTGGCACCGTGGGATACCGGCACCACTGCACGAGCAACCTGACGGCGAAGATCCAGACCTCGTCGGCCACCTCTCGCGCGGCGCCACGACGCGGTGGCTGCGCCTGCGGGCGGGTCATCGGGTTCGCCGCTGTTCTCGCAGGGCGGCGTAGCCGAAAAGGCCGAGGAACAGGAGGCACCAGCCCACGCTGGCCCATGCGTTGGGCGCATCGACCCGGCCGTCGGTGAAATCGCGCAGGGCCTCGGTGATCTGGGAGACCGGTTGGCTGGAGACGAACGGTTGCAGGGCGGTGGGGAAGGACTCCGTCGGCGCCAATCCGGTCGACAACAGCACCAGCAGTAACTGGGGGATCAGCAGTAGCTGGCCGGCGACCTCGCTGCGCTTGGCGCGCGCACCCACGGCATCGGCGCCCAGCGACAGCGCCAGGGTCAACACCAGGGCGAGTCCGAAAAATGCTGTGGCATAACCGATTCCGCCGGTAAACCGGAAACCGAACAACAGTGCGCCCAGCGTCGAGGCCATGATTGCCAGTAGGCCGCGGACAAGGCAGTAGTACATGCGTGCCGTCAGCGGAGCCAAGCGTGAGATCGGCAGCGTCTGCAGCCGCCTGCTCATCCCGTCGGCGTTGTCCGCCGCGGCGCGGTCGGTGGTGGTCAACGCTCCGAAGAACATCGCCTGCACCACGACCGCCGGGAGTACGTACTGCGCGTAGGTCATCCCGTCGGTCACGATGACGTCCTGCAACAGGAACACCAGGCCGATGATGCCGACCAGGGGAGCGACGATGGCGAAGGCCAGATCCACCCGATTGCGTCGCATCAACCGCGCGGTCAGGATGACCGGCGCGCTCACGACGCGGCGGAGGGGGCGGTCAGGTGCAGGAACACCTCGTCGAGCGTCGGGCGCCGCAACGAGATGTCGAGCAGTTCGACGCCGATGTCCTCCAGCCTGCGGAACACCTCCGACAGCGTGGCGGTGCCACGGGGAGCGGGCACCGAGACGCGCATGGCCTTGGCGTCCACCTCGACCTCGTCGAAGTCGCTGAGCGCCGCGGCGATCCGCGGCAGGTCCTCGGCGTGCATCGCCGTCATCTGGCAGTAGCCCGGCCCGGCCCGGCGCTTGAGTTCGTCGGCCGTGCCGCTGGCCACCACGCGGCCCGAGTCGAGGATCACGACGGAGTCGCTGAGCACGTCGGCCTCCTCGAGATATTGGGTGGTCAGCAGAACGGTGATGTCCTGTGCGGACATTTCCGACACCAGATCCCACACGTCTCGGCGACTGCGCGGGTCCAGACCGGTCGTCGGCTCGTCGAGGAACAGCACCGTGGGCGACACCACCAGCGACACGGCGATGTCGATCCGGCGGCGCATGCCGCCGGAGTATCCGCTCACCTGCCGGTCGGCGGCCCCGCGCATGTCGAACCTGGTGATCAGCTCGTCGGCCCTGGCGCGGGCCCGGCTCTTGGAAAGCCCGCGCAGGCGGGCGAAGAGCACCAGGTTCTCCCTTCCGGTCAGACGCAGGTCCAGTGCGGCGTCCTGGCCGGTGACCCCGATCGCGCGGCGCACCTGCGCGGCGTCGGCGACCACGTCGTACCCGGCCACCGTCGCCGACCCCGCCGACGGCCGTACCAGCGTCGAGAGGATGTTGACGGCGGTGGTCTTCCCGGCGCCGTTGTGGCCGAGCAGGGCGCAGACCGAACCGGTGGGGACCGCGAAGCTCACGTCCCGCAGAGCGGTGATGCCGCCGCCGAACGTCTTGGCGACACCGTTGAGCTCGATCACAAAATCCCACGATACAACCGGCGGCCGGGGGTCGTTGCCGGGCGAGAAGGCCGGTCGCGCCGCAGCTGGGCGCGGGTGTGCCGGACACGTCCCCGCGACACGCCCGGGGATGTCGGTCGGCACCCATAGAATCGTCGTCCTATGGGCTCCTCGTTCGTGCATCTGCATAACCACACCGAATACTCGATGCTCGACGGCGCGGCCAAGGTCAAGCCGATGATCGCCGAGGCGCAACGCCTCGAGATGCCGGCCATCGGAATGACCGACCACGGCAACATGTTCGGGGCCAGCGAGTTCTACAACGTCGCCACCGATGCCGGGATCAAGCCGATCATCGGTATCGAGGCCTACATCGCCCCCGCTTCTCGATTCGATACCAAGCGCGTGCAGTGGGGTGATCGCAGCCAGAAGGGTGACGACGTCTCCGGTAGTGGTGCCTACACCCACATGACGATGGTCGCCGAGAATGCGACCGGTCTGCGCAACCTGTTCAAGCTGTCCTCGCTGGCCTCGTTCGAGGGCCAGCTGGGCAAGTGGTCGCGGATGGACGCCGAGCTGATCGCCGAGCACGCCGAGGGCATCATCGCCACGACCGGGTGCCCCTCCGGTGAGGTGCAGACCCGGTTGCGGCTCGGGCACGTCGACGAGGCGCTGGAAGCCGCCGCCAAATGGCAGGACATCTTCGGTAAGGAGAATTTCTTCCTGGAGCTGATGGACCACGGCATCGAGATCGAGCGCCGGGTCCGCGACGGGCTGCTCGAGGTGGGCCGCAAGCTCGGCATCCCGCCGTTGGCCACCAACGACTGCCACTACGTCACCCGCGAGGCCTCGCAAACCCACGAGGCGCTGCTGTGCGTGCAGACCGGCAAGACGCTGTCGGATCCCACCCGGTTCAAGTTCGACGGTGACGGCTACTACCTGAAGTCGGCCGCGGACATGCGGGCGCTGTGGGATCCGCAGGTGCCCGGTGCCTGCGATTCGACCCTGCTGATCGGCGAGCGCGTGCAGTCCTACGCCGATGTGTGGACCCCCCGTGACCGGATGCCGGTCTTCCCGGTTCCCGACGGCCACGATCAGCAGTCCTGGCTGACCCACGAGGTGATGACCGGGCTGGCGGAGCGACGGTTCCCGGGTGCGCAGGTTCCCCAGGAGTACATCGACCGCGCCGACTACGAGATCAAGGTCATCTGTGACAAGGGCTTCCCGGCGTACTTCCTGATCGTCGCCGACCTGATCAACTACGCCCGCTCGGTCAACATCCGGGTCGGGCCCGGCCGTGGGTCGGCGGCCGGTTCGCTGGTGGCCTACGCCATGGGCATCACGAACATCGACCCGATCCCGCACGGCCTGCTCTTCGAGCGGTTCCTCAACCCCGAGCGTCCGTCGGCACCCGATATCGATATCGACTTCGACGACCGCCGCCGCGGTGAGATGGTGCGCTACGCCAGCGAAAAGTGGGGTAGCGACCGGGTCGCGCAGGTCATCACCTTCGGCACCATCAAGACCAAGGCCGCGCTGAAGGACTCGGCTCGGGTCAACTACGGCCAGCCCGGTTTCGCCATCGCCGACCGCATCACCAAGGCGCTGCCGCCGCCGATCATGGCCAAGGACATCCCGCTGTCGGGTATCACCGACCCCAAGCACGAGCGGTACAAGGAGGCCGCCGAGGTACGGGGGCTCATCGACACCGATCCCGATGTGCGCACCATCTACGAGACCGCCCGCGGCCTGGAGGGTCTGGTCCGCAACGCCGGCGTGCACGCCTGCGCGGTGATCATGAGCTCCGAACCCCTCGTCGACGCGATCCCGCTGTGGAAGCGCCCGCAGGACGGCGCCATCATCACCGGCTGGGATTACCCCTCGTGTGAGTCCATCGGCCTGCTGAAGATGGACTTCCTCGGTCTGCGCAACCTCACCGTCATCGGTGACGCGCTGGAGAACATCAAGGCCAACCGCGGTATCGATCTGGACATGGATCATCTCCCGCTCGATGATCCGGCGACCTATGAGCTGCTGTCCCGCGGTGACACCCTCGGGGTGTTCCAGCTCGACGGCGGGCCGATGCGTGACCTGCTGCGCCGTATGCAGCCGACCGGATTCAACGACATCGTGGCCGTGCTGGCGCTGTACCGGCCGGGCCCGATGGGCATGAACGCGCACAACGACTACGCCGACCGGAAGAACGGTCGCCAGCCGATCAAGCCGATCCATCCAGAGCTCGAAGAGCCGCTCAAGGAGATCCTGGCCGAGACCTATGGCCTGATCGTCTACCAAGAGCAGATCATGTTCATCGCCCAGAAGGTCGCGTCCTACACCATGGGCAAGGCCGATGCGCTGCGAAAAGCCATGGGCAAGAAGAAGCTCGAGGTGCTCGAGGCCGAGTACAAGGGCTTCAAGGAGGGCATGACGGCCAACGGGTTCTCCGAGGCCGCGGTGAAGGCGCTGTGGGACACCATCCTGCCGTTCGCCGGGTACGCGTTCAACAAGTCGCACGCCGCCGGTTACGGGCTGGTGTCGTTCTGGACTGCCTATCTCAAGGCCAACTACCAGGCCGAGTACATGGCAGGTCTGCTGACCTCGGTCGGTGACGACAAGGACAAGGCCGCCATCTACCTGTCGGACTGCCGCCGGCTCGGCATCACCGTGCTGCCGCCCGACGTCAACGAATCCGTGCACAACTTCGCCTCGGTCGGCGACGATATCCGCTACGGCCTCGGCGGGGTGCGCAATGTCGGCGCCAACGTGGTCCAGTCGATCATCAACGGCCGCAATGAAAAAGGGAAGTACACCGACTTCTCGGATTATCTGAACAAGATCGACATAACGGCATGCAACAAGAAGGTGACCGAGTCCCTGATCAAGGCGGGCGCCTTCGACTCGCTGGGGCATCCCCGCAAGGGCCTGTTCCTGGTGCACGCCGATGCGGTGGATTCGGTGCTCGGTACCAAGAAGGCCGAGGCCATCGGCCAGTTCGATCTGTTCGGCGGCGGGGACGCCGACACCGGGATGGAGTCGGTGTTCACCATCCCGGTGCCCGAGGGTGAGTGGGAGGACAAGCACAAGCTGGCATTGGAACGAGAGATGTTGGGTCTCTACGTGTCCGGCCATCCCCTCGACGGTGTCGCCCACCTGCTCGCCGCGCATGTCGACACCCAGATCCCGTCGATCCTGGAAGGCGATATCGCCAACGACACCCAGGTGCGCATCGGCGGAATCCTCGCCTCGGTGAACCGCCGGGTCAACAAGAACGGTCTGCCGTGGGCCTCGGCGCAGGTGGAGGACCTGACCGGCGGTATCGAGGTGCTGTTCTTCCCGCAGACCTATTCGGCGTTCGGTGCCGATATCGCCGATGACGCGGTGGTCATCGTCGGTGCGAAGGTGGCCATCCGTGACGACCGGATCTCGCTGATCGCCAACGACCTTGTGGTGCCGGACTTCTCGAATGCCCAGGGTGACCGGCCGGTTGCGGTGAGCCTGCCGACGCGGCAGTGCACGGTGGACAAGGTGACCGCGCTCAAGCAGGTGCTCGCGCGGCACCCCGGCACCTCGCAGGTGCATCTGCGGCTTATCAGCGGTGAACGGATCACCACCCTGGAGCTCGACCAGTCGCTGCGGGTCACCCCGTCCTCGGCGTTGATGGGTGATCTGAAGGCGCTGCTCGGCCCCGGTTGTCTGGGCGGCTGAGGTCCGCCCACGGCGCCCCCGATCGGTTCTACAGTTCGATGGCCACCATCGCGCTGTCGGGCCACAGCGTGCGATGCGTTGCCCGGCGCAGCTTTTCGCGCAGCGGGAGGTCGCGGTGCACGCTGGTGACACCGGGGATCGTCACCATCGGCAGGATGTTGTACTGCCACCCGTAGCGGCGGTGTAGCGCGGTGTTGGCCTGCTCGGCCGCCTCGCCGGTGAGCAACCGGGCCCGGCCGGGACGGAAGGTGCCCACCCGTTCGCCGCGGTGATCGCAGATCGCCACCTCGACGTCGGAATGTGCCTGCAGTCGACGGGTCTTGGGGCCGATCTTGGTGCGCAGCAGCATGGTTCGCCCGTCCAAAGCGAACCACATCGGCGTATCGACGCACCTACCATCGCGGCGGTACGTGCGCAGCATGGCGTACCGGGAGCGGCTGAGGGCGGTCAGGTCGGTGTCTGTTTTTGGCATGACGCCAGTGAACAACTTAGAGTTGGCTTCAAGTCAAGCGGTGTGCGTCGAGAGGGGCGGTGATGATGACGGGAGTGCTGACCATCGGCGAGGTGTCGCGTCGCACCGGGATCGCCCAGACCACCCTGCGGTACTACGAGCAGATCGGTTTGTTGCCCGCCCCGAACCGGGTCGGCGGCCAACGTCGTTACAAGGAGGCGGTGCTGGTTCGACTGGAGATCATTCGCGCATGCAAGACGGCGGGCTTTGCACTCGAGGACATTGCGGTGCTGATCGGAGACGATGCGCCGGGCCGACCCGCCTCGCGGGCTTTGGCCCAGGCGAAGCTGGCCGAGATCGACGTCACCATCGCCTCGTTGCTACGCGCCAAGGAAACCATCCGTCGGGGGATGGAATGCCAATGCCCGTCGATCGACGCCTGCGCGTGCGGCATCGATCTGCAACCGGCGTAGCGCGATACCTAGCGGCGCGCCGTCATGCCGCCGGCCACCCAGATCACGGTGGCGATACCGGCAGCGGTGAGGACGGCGGTGCCCATGCTCGCGGTCGTCATGCCGACCGATGCCAGGACCAGCACGCCCACGATCAACGCGAGCAGCTTGTGCATCGGCCAGGGCACCCCGGCGATGGCGAATTCGGTCTGGGTCGTCACCTCACCACGATAACTCGCAACCCAGAGTTCGGGCAACCGAAACTCTGTATTGGGCGTGTCACGCCCGGTGGTCAATTTTCACGGACGGCCCAGGTGGTGGCACCATTGTCGGGGTGTCCACCGATCTGAACCAGAGCACCTCGCCGCTGACCGCCACCGATGTGGACGAGGCTGCCGAGCGAATTTCGGGTGTGGTCACGGTGAGCCCGCTGCAGTTCAGTGATCGGCTGTCCCAGATCACCGGTGCGCAGGTCTATCTCAAGCGCGAGGATCTGCAGGCGGTCCGCTCCTACAAGCTGCGCGGCGCCTACAACATGTTGATGCAGCTGACGCCCGACGAGCTGGCCGCCGGGGTGGTGTGTTCCTCGGCGGGCAACCATGCTCAGGGCTTCGCGTTGGCGTGCCGGTCGATGGGCGTGCACGGACGCGTCTACGTGCCTGCCAAGACGCCCAAGCAGAAGCGGGACCGCATCCGTTATCACGGTGGTGAGTTCATCGAGCTGATCGTCGGCGGCAAGACCTACGACATGGCCGCCCAGGCCGCCCTCGATGATGTGGCCCGCACCGGAGCCACGCTGGTACCGCCCTACGATGACCCGCGCACCATGGCCGGCCAGGGCACCATCGCCGTCGAACTGCTCGACCAGCTGCCCGGTGAACCAGACCTGGTGATCGTCCCCATCGGCGGCGGCGGATGCATCGCCGGGATCACCACCTATCTGGCCGAGCGCACCACCGGCACCGCGGTGCTCGGTGCCGAACCGGCCGGGGCCGCCTCGATGCTGGCCGCGCTGGCGGCGGGCGCACCGGTGACGCTGGAGCATGTCGATCAATTCGTCGACGGGGCGGCGGTGGCCCGGGCGGGCACGCACACCTACGCCGCCTTGGCAGCCGCCGGTGACATGGTGTCGGTCACCGCGGTCGACGAGGGCGCGGTCTGCTCGACGATGCTCGATCTGTACCAGAACGAGGGCATCATCGCCGAGCCCGCGGGCGCGCTGTCGGTGGCCGCGCTGCTGGAGGCCGACATCACCCCCGGATCGACGGTGGTGTGCATCATCTCCGGCGGTAACAACGATGTGTCGCGCTACGGCGAGATCCTGGAACGCTCCCTGGTGCACCGCGGGCTCAAGCACTACTTCCTGGTCGACTTCCCGCAGGAGCCCGGGGCGCTGCGCGGCTTCCTGGACACGGTGCTCGGGCCCAATGACGACATCACCCTCTTCGAGTACGTCAAGCGCAACAACCGGGAGACGGGCGAGGCCCTTGTCGGCATCGAGATGGGCTCGGCAAGTGACCTGGACGGCCTTCGTGCCCGCATGGAGGCCTCCGATGCTCATGTCGAACTGCTCGAGCCGGGTTCCCCGACGTATCGCTACCTGACCTGAGTAGCGCGGGCTCCCCGCAAGACCGCGAACGACTGCGCGGGGATCTCGGTGCCACCGTCGCCGGAAGAGGAGGGCGGTTCCCAGGCCAGCACCACCTCACCGTCGACCGGCACGGTGACCGCCGCCTCGCCGAGGTTGCAGATCACCGCGAAGGTGCCGCGATACATGACGATCCAGCGTGCCGACTCGTCGTAGTCGATGCGCAGCCGGGTCAACCACGGATCGGCGAAGTCGGGCTCGTTGCGTCGCAGCGCGATCAGTCCGCGATACGTCTCGCGCAGGCGGGCGTGCACACCCTGGTCGACCTCGTCCCAGTTCAGCTTGGACCGTTCGAAGGTGGCCGGGTCCTGCGGGTCGGGGATCTCGTCGGCATCCCACCCGTGCGCGGCGAATTCGGCCTTGCGGCCCTCGGCGGTGGCGCGGGCCAATTCCGGTTCGGGATGGGAACTGAAGAATTGGAACGGGCTGCCGGCACCCCATTCCTCGCCCATGAACAGCATGGCGGTGTACGGCGATCCCAACGCGAGCGCGGCCTTGACCGCGAGCTGCCCGGGCGTCAGATTCTGTGAGGGCCGATCGCCGACCGCCCGGTTGCCGACCTGATCGTGGGTCAGCGTGTAGGCCACCAGTCGCGTCGCGGGGACCGTGGCGATGTCCAGCGGACGGCCGTGCCGCCGGCCGCGGAACGACGAATAGGTGCCCGCATGGAAGAAGCCGTGGGCCAGTGTCTGCGCCAGCGTCTGCAGGGAGCCGAAATCGGCGTAGTAGCCCTGCCGTTCGCCGGAGACCGCGGTGTGGATGGCGTGGTGGATATCGTCGTCCCATTGGGCCGTCATCCCGAGCCCACCCTGATCACGTGGTGTGATGGTCCGCGGATCGTTCATGTCGCTCTCGGCGATCAGCGCCAGCGGCCGCCCCAAGTGCGTTGCCAGCTTCTCGGTTTCGGCCGAGAGCTCCTCCAGGATGTGGATGGCCGTGGTGTCCACCAGCGCATGAACGGCGTCCAGGCGCAGACCATCGGCGCCGAAATCGCGCATCCAGCGCAGCGCGCAGTCGATGATGTAGCGGCGCACCTCGTCGGCACCGTCGTCGGCGATGTTGATCGACTCGCCCCACGGATTGCTGCCGCTGGACAGGTACGGGCCGAAGCGCGGCAGGTAGTTCCCGGACGGTCCGAGGTGGTTGAACACGGCGTCGATCAGCACACCGAGACCGCGGGCATGGCAGGCGTCGACGAAGCGCAGCAGTGCGTCCGGTCCGCCGTAGGGTTCGTGGACGGCGTACCAGAGCACACCGTCATAACCCCAGCCGTGGCTGCCGCTGAACGCGTTGACGGGCATCAGTTCCACGAAGTCGACACCCAGATCGACCAGGTGATCCAGCTTCTCGGTGGCCGCGTCGAGGGTGCCGGCCGGGGTGAAGGTCCCGATGTGCAGTTCGTAGATGGTGGCACCCTCGACCGAGCGGCCCGCCCACGGTGCCGGCGCAGTGGGCGGCTGCCAGCGCTGCGAGGATCCGTGCACCCCATCGGGTTGCCGCGGTGAGCGCGGGTCGGGCAGCACCGTGTCGTCGTCATCGAGCACGAATCCGTACCGACTGTCCGGACGGGCGTCGACGTCGACATGCCACCAGTTGGCCTCGTCGCGCTGCATCGGGTACCGCGCCCCGTCGAGCTCCAAGGTCACCCGGTCAGGGCGAGGTGCCCATACGTCGAATGTCGCCATCACACACGCTCCAGCAGCACACCGGGCAGCTCGGCGAACAGGTCGGCGGCAGCGGTCGCGCCGTCGAACGTACGACCGGTCAAGCGGTCGGTCCAAGTGCCCTCGGGCAGCGTCACAGTCGTCTCACCCCAACCGGTGTCCTCGAGTCGGGCGGTCCATCTGCCGACCGCCACCACGATGTCGGTGCCCCTGCCGTAGGCGAGGACGTGATCGGCGGCCGGACCGCCGGCCAGTAGTGGGCGGTATCCGCCGCTCAGGAAGGTTTCGGGCCGTTCGCGGCGTGATCGCAACGCGGCATGGACGATCCGGATCTTCGGGTCGGCGAGATCGGCGAGCGCCTTGCGGCGAACCGCGTAGTCGACCGGCCGCCTGTTGTCCGGGTCGACCAGGCTGTCGTCGAGAAGTTCGGTGCCCTGGTAGACATCGGGAATGCCGGGCACGGTGAGTGCGAGCAGCTTCTGGCCGATGGCGTCGTTGAGGGCGTGCGGATGGAGCTGGCCGACCAGAGCGGTCAGTTCCGTGCCCACCGGCCCGTCGAGCACCGCGTCCAGCCAATCGTGTACCGCCGATTCGAACTCCGTGTCCGGGTCGTTCCAGGTGGTGTGCACACCGGCTTCGCGGATCGCTTTCTCGGCATAGGCATGCAGACGGGTTCGTAGCTCGTCGGTCACCTCGCCATGCACCGGCCAGACGCCGAAGATGTTCTGCCACAGGAACAGTGCGGTATCTGCATCGGGTGCGATCACCACCTGGGACCAGCGTGCCACCCGGTCGGCCCAGAGCGCAGGCACCTGGGACAACACGCCGATGCGTGCCCGGACGTCTTCGCTGCGCTTGGTGTCGTGGGTGGAGGTGGTCACCATCGCGCGCGGCCACAGCGCCGCCCTGGTGGCGTTGCGCGCATGGAACTCGGCGGCGCTGACACCGAACAGGTCGGGTTCGCCACCGACCTCGTTGAGGGTGACCAATCGGGCATCCCGGTAGAACTGGCAGTCTTCGACGGCCTTGGCGGTGACGGCACCGCACAGCTGCTGGATGCGTTTGGCCGATTCTCCGGCTCCGGCCAGCGCCGCGGCCACGATCTGCAGTGGGGCGGCGAGATCCGGACGGACGGAGATGGTTTCGGCGATCGCCACCGGGCCCAGCGCGGCAAGGGCGGGATAGTCGAACCGGTACACGCCGATATGGGTCAGCAATGCGGTCATCGATTCGGGCAGCTGTGGGTGATCGGTCCCGGTCTCGGCGACGATGGTCCGGCGCACGCGGGCCAGCTCGCTGGCCAGCGTCACGGTGGCCGCGGTCGTCTTGAGTTCGGCGATCTGGGTCTCGTATTCCGATGTCCCGCCGTAGAGCCCATCGAGGTCGGACTGGGCGGAAGGATCGAGGAAGACGCCACCCACCTCGCGCAACGCGTCGTAACCGGTGGCACCGTCGACCGGCAGCGACGTGTCCAGCGCCTCGTCGGGTGCCAGGATCTTCTCGATCACGATCCAGGCGTCGGGACCCACGAGTTCACGTAGCCGCGTGAGGTAGTCGGCGGGGTCGGTCAATCCGTCGGGGTGGTCGATGCGCAGCCCGTCGACCAGTCCCTCGGCGAACCAGCGCGCCACTTCGGCATGCGATGCGGCGAACACCTCGGGGTCCTCCTGGCGCAGCCCTGCCAGCGAGGTGATGGAGAAGAAACGGCGGTACCCACACACGTTGTTCCGCCAGCCGATCAGCGTGTAATGCTGGCGTGCGTAGACCTGCTCGGCGGTGCCGGCTCCGGTGCCCGGCGCGATCGGCCACGCCCGGTCGCCGAGGCGCAGCACGTCGCCGTCCACCGCCAGCCCGGCTATGTCGTCGTCAGAACCAAGCACCGGCAACACGATTCGCCCGTCCGCCAGGTCCCAGTCGATGTCGAAAAATGCCCCGTACGCCGAATCCCTACCGTGCGTGAGCACATCCCACCACCACGGGTTGGCCTGCGGATCCTCCACACCGACGTGGTTGGGCACGATATCGACGATCAGGCCCAGCCCCCGTTCGCGCGCCGCCTCCGAAAGGCCACGCAGCGCGTCGGGACCGCCGAGGGCCGCCGACACGGTGGTGGGATCGGTGACGTCGTAGCCGTGCGTCGACCCTTCTGCGGCGGTCAGGATGGGGGACAGGTACAGATGGCTGACCCCCAACTCGTCCAGATAGTCGAGCAGGGCGAGTGCGTCGGCGAAAGTGAACGCGTCCCCGCGCATCTGGAGTCGATATGTGGAGACCGGGACACCCATCAGCCGTTACCGCCTAGGTCGTTTTCTTGAGCACCCGAAGTGATCGTGGCTGCAGCGAGATCTTCTCACCGGCAGATATGGTCACCTCGACGGCACCGGCGGGGTCGCCGGTGTCCAAGGCGGTTACCCACTTTTCGGCGTAATCATCGGGCGGCAGCACGAAATCGAGCTCCTCGTCGTGTGCGTTGAAGCACAGCAGGAACGAATCGTCGCGGACCCGCTCACCACGCGCGTTGGGTTCTGGGATGGCGTCACCGTTGAGGAACACCGCGATGCTCTTACCGAACCCCGAT
Source organism: Mycolicibacterium neoaurum VKM Ac-1815D (assembly GCF_000317305.3). The sequence continues at coordinate 2,888,037 of NC_023036.2, forward strand.
CCCCAGTCCTGCGGCGTCATCTCCGCACCGGCCGGGGTCAGCCAGGCGATATCGCGCACCTGCTCACCGCTGCGGATCGGGTTGCCCGCCAGGAATCGGCGGCGCCGGAACACCGGGTGCTTCTTGCGCAGGGCCACCGCCTTGCGGGCGAACTCCAGCAGTTCGGCGTTCTCGTCGAGTTTGGACCAGTCCACCCACGCAATCGGCGAGTCCTGGCAGTAGGCGTTGTTGTTGCCGCCCTGGGTTCGGCCGATCTCATCGCCGTGGCTGATCATCGGAGTGCCCTGGGACACCATCAGGGTGGCGATCATGTTGCGCATCTGCCGGGACCGCAGGCCGATGATGTCGGGATCGTCGGTCGGTCCCTCCACCCCGCAGTTCCAGGACCGGTTGTGGCTTTCGCCGTCCCGGTTGTCCTCACCGTTGGCCTCGTTGTGCTTCTCGTTGTAGGAGACCAGGTCGGCAAGGGTGAACCCGTCGTGACAGGTGACGAAGTTGATGCTCGCGCCGGGGCGGCGCCCGGTGTGCTCGTAGAGATCCGAGGAGCCGGTCAGACGGGAGGCGAACTCGCCGAGGGTGGCCGGCTCGCCGCGCCAATAATCGCGCACCGTATCGCGGTACTTACCGTTCCATTCGGTCCACAGACCGGGGAAGTTGCCGACCTGGTACCCGCCCTCGCCGATATCCCATGGTTCGGCGATCAGCTTGACCTGACTGATCACCGGGTCCTGTTGCACCAGATCGAAGAACGCCGAAAGCCGGTCCACATCGTAGAACTCGCGCGCCAGCGTGGAGGCCAGGTCGAAACGGAAACCGTCGACGTGCATCTCCAGTACCCAGTACCGCAGCGAGTCCATGATCAGCTGCAGCGTGTGCGGATGTCTTGCGTTGAGGCTGTTGCCGGTGCCGGTGAAGTCCTTGTAGAACTGCTCTTCGCCGTCGAGCAACCGGTAGTAGGCGGCGTTGTCTATCCCGCGGAAGTTCAGGGTCGGCCCCAGGTGGTTGCCCTCGGCCGTGTGGTTGTAGACCACGTCGAGGATCACCTCGATACCCGCGGCGTGGAAGGAGCGCACCATCGCCTTGAACTCGGCGACCGCGCCGCCCGCGTGGCGGTTGGACGCGTACTCCGAATGGGGTGCGAAGAAGCCGAAAGTGTTGTAGCCCCAATAGTTTCGCAGCCCGAGATCGAGCAGCCGATGGTCGTGTAGGAACTGGTGCACCGGCATCAGTTCGATCGCGGTCACGTTGAGCGCCTTGAGATGTTCGATGATCGCCGGGTGGGCCAGCCCGGCGTAGGTGCCGCGCAACTCCTCGGGGATGTCGGGATGGCACTGGGTCAGGCCCTTGACGTGGGCCTCGTAGATGACGGTCTCGTGGTAGGGCGTCTTGGGTGCCCGGTCCGATCCCCAGTCGAAGAACGGATTGATCACCACGCTGGTCATGGTGTGACCCAGGGAGTCCACCGCGGGGTCGGCCGGTGTCACGGCCGGATGGTCGGACTCCAGATCGTAGGAGAACAGTGCCTGACCGAAGGTGAAGTTGCCGTAGAACGCCTTACCGTAGGGATCGAGCAGCAGTTTGCTCGGATCGCAACGCTGTCCGGCGGTGGGATCCCACGGTCCGTGCACCCGGAAGCCGTAGCGCTGGCCGGGACTCACCGTCGGCAGATAGGCGTGCCAGACGTAGCCGTCGACCTCGTCGAGCGGAATCCGCTGTTCGGTGCCGTCCTTGGCGATCAGGCAGAGTTCGACCAGCGTTGCGACCTCGGAGAACAACGAAAAGTTGGTTCCCGCACCGTCATAGGTGGCGCCCAGGGGGTAGGGCGTACCGGGCCAGACCGTCGTGGCCACGTCACCACCAGCCGGTCGCGGCCGCGAGCTGCCGACCGAGTTCGTTGGTCATGGAGCGCACGTAGGTCGTCGACAGATGGTGAGAGTCGTGATAGACCAACACATTTCCCTCCACTACTCGGCAGAATTCCGGTCGGCACACGGCGTCGGTCATATCGAGCGGTTTGAGATTGGGGAACCGATCCACATAGTCGAGGGTGGGATTGACGTCGGACAGTACCTCAGCCCGATCGATACCGCAGGAGATGGCGTCGCCGCCGCTGGCAAGGCAGTCGGCCGGGAAATAGGGCTTGTTGTTACGTGTCAGCCACGGCGTGTCACGCATGGCCAGTACGTCGATACCCGCGTCCAGGAACTCCTGCCAGATTCCGAGATACTGGCTGGGCATCACGTCACCGGGTTTGATGTTCCACGGCCGGGTGGAGGTGGTGAAGACGTAATCGGGTTTGTCGGCCAGCAGCTTGGGCATGACCTTCTCGTTCCACTCCCGGCACTTCGGGTAGGGGCGGTTGTCACCCATCACCAGCGGCTTCTGCTCGGTGGTCAGCGGGCAGCCCATCTTCAGGTAGGTGACGACCTTGAAATCGTGGAGCCGGCCCAGCAGGTCGAGGGCGGTGATCCAGTGCTCGGCGTGTGAACCACCCGCCAGGGCGATCGTGCGGGAGGCGTCCTTGTCCCCGTAAGTGCAGTTGATGACGTCGACATTGTCGAAATCGCTGATGCACCCGGCCGGCGTCGATTCGGGGATATCGTTCTTGGCCTCCAGCACCGTCGGGCGCATCGGGAGCTTGGGGACCTTCGCATGGTTGATCAGTGCCCGCGCCCCGGGGTAGTCCCTGGCCGACAGTCCCGACAGCTCCTTACCGCTGGCGCGCTCGACGGTCACGTGCTCGCGCCAGGTGAACGATGTCGCGGTCAGCGTGACGCCCAGCAGCGTGACGAAGGAACCCAGCACGATGGTCGGGCGTCGCAGTCGCCGGCGCCACGGAATCACCACCGCGGCGCTCGACCGGGCCGGTGCCCGGTAGCGCAGCGGGGTTTCGACATAGCGCATCGTCAGCCAGGCCAGCACACCGGAGACCAACAGCACCACGGCGCCGTCGACGAAATCGACATGTTCCTTGCCGCTGTAGGCCAGCCAAAAGATCAGCAGCGGCCAGTGCCACAAGTACAGCGAATAGGCGATCGAACCCAGCCAGACGAACGGCCGGGTCGCCAGCAGCCGGTTCGGGGCCGGCAGTGCGCCGTCGGTGCGCGGGTCGGCGGCGCGATTGGCCGCCGACAGGATGAACAGCACGGTCGCCCCGACCGGTACCAGCGTCCACGGTCCGGGGAACTCGCGCACACCGTCGATGAGCCAACCGCAGGACAGGATGGCCGCCAGGGCAACGGTCGCGATGATGGTCCGCAGCCACATCGGCCACCGCACGTAGGGGACCAGGGCGCCGACCAACGCCCCGAGCGTCAACTCCCACGCCCTGGCGAAGCTGTCGTAGTAGGCGGTGGCCTGGTCGGTGTTGTGGGCGTGGATCGCGTACACGAACGAGGCGATGGTGACGGCGGCAAGCACCACGATGAACACGGTGCGCAGATGCCTGCCCAGCCTGCCGCGCAACGCATAGGCCAGCGCCAGGATCAGGGCGAGGAAGGCGATGTAGAACTGGCCCTGCACCGACATCGACCAGATGTGCTGCAGCGGGCTGACGGTCTCACCCGCGCGCAGATAGTCGGCCGCGGTGTTGGCCAGTTCCCAGTTCTGGTAATAACCGAGGCTCGCCAGGCTCTGGTCGGCGAACGTCTCCCAGCGTGTCTCGGGTTGGATCAGGATGGTCAGTACCGCGGCGGCGGCAAGCACGACGATGAGCGCGGGCAACAGCCGCCGCACCAGCCGGATGACCTCGGATACCGGCCGGATGGCGGCCGCCTCGTCCAGTGCCGAGCGCAGCAGTCGTCCGCCGAAGAAGAAGCCCGACAGCGCCAGGAAGACGTCCACGCCGCCGGAGACCCGTCCGAACCAGACATGGAACACCGCGACGAGTGCGATGGCGACACCGCGAAGTCCGTCGAGGTCATGCCGATAGAAGCCCGAGGTGCGGGTGCCGGTCGTGGTACCGGTCGTGGTCACCGGGCCGTCGGTACGCGCAGGTCGGGCTGGAGCGAGGGTCATCATGGTCGGGGAGTCAATCTACCCAATTATCCTGGGTGCCTCAGGCCACGGGCGCGGCGTCACACCTGCCGGGCGAGGCGATAGTGTCCGGATCCATGCCCGCGTTGACGCCGGCCGAGATCGGCGCGATCGACTCCGCGCACATCTGGCACCCCTACAGCACCATCGGCCCCGCGGCGTTACCGCCGGTGGTGGCGACCGCCGCCCGCGGCGCCTGGCTCGAACTACATCACCGCGGACGCCGCATCGACGCGCTGGACGCGATGAGCTCGTGGTGGACCGCGGTGCACGGGCACGGACACCCCCGCCTGGACGCGGCGCTGAGTGCGCAACTGGCCACCATGAACCACGTCATGTTCGGCGGTCTGACCCACGAGCCCGCCGCCCGGCTGGCCCGATTGCTCGTCGACATCACCCCGGTCGGGCTGGAGACGGTGTTCTTCAGCGATTCGGGCTCGGTCTCGGTGGAGGTGGCCGTCAAGATGGCGCTGCAGTACTGGCGCAGCCGCGGCCGGCCCGGCAAGCACCGGCTGATGACCTGGCGGGGCGGGTATCACGGTGACACCTTCACTCCGATGAGCGTGTGCGATCCCGCGGGCGGTATGCACGCCATCTGGAGCGATGTGCTGGTCCGCCAGGTCTTCGCGCCCGCGGTGCCCGGTCCGTTCGATACCTCCTATGTCGCCGCGTTCGAGGCACAGTTGACCGAACATGCCGACGAGCTCGCCGCGGTGATCGTCGAACCGGTTGTGCAGGGCGCCGGCGGGATGCGCTTCCACGATCCGCGGTACCTGGTCGAACTGCGCCGGATCTGCGACGAGAACGAGGTGCTGCTGATCTTCGACGAGATCGCCACCGGATTCGGCCGCACCGGGGAGTTGTTCGCCGCCGACCACGCCGGTGTCAGCCCCGACATCATGTGTGTAGGCAAGGCGTTGACGGGCGGTTATGTCACCTTGGCTGCGACATTGTGCACCGCGGAGATCGCCACGACGATCAGCAACGGAGACCCGGGCGCGTTGATGCACGGACCGACCTTCATGGCCAACGCCCTGGCCTGCGCGGTGTCGGTGGCCGCCGTCGAGCTGCTGCTGGAGGGGGACTGGCGCGGCGCTGTCGGTGCAATCGAGGCGGGACTGCGGACCGGTCTGGAACCGGCGCGCGAGCTGGCCTCGGTGGCCGATGTGCGGGTGCTCGGTGGCATCGGTGTCATCGAGATGGCCGAACCGGTCGATATGGCGGTGGCCACCGAGACCGCGCTGGAGCACGGCTTGTGGTTGCGGCCGTTCGGCAGGCTGGTCTACGCCATGCCGCCCTTCATCTGTACGCCCGACGAGGTGAGTCAGATCGGTGCGGGCATGGTGGCGGTCGCGCGTGCATTAACCTGAACGGTGTTCAAGTGTCGAAAGGACGTCCAGTGACACGCACCGGTCTTTCCCCACTGGCCTGGCTGGCCGGTGTCGAGGAGCGCCGCCGCGCCCAGGGGCTGCGCCGCACGTTGCGGGCCCGCCCGCCCGTCGGCACCGAGCTCGATCTGGCCTCCAACGACTATCTCGGGCTGTCCCAGCACCCCGATGTGCTGGCCGGCGGCGTGCAGGCGCTGCGCACCTGGGGTGCCGGCGCCGGGGGCTCGCGCCTGGTCACCGGTAACACCGAACTGCATGAGCAGTTCGAGGCCGCACTCGCCGATTTCGCCGGATTCGAGTCGGCCCTGGTGTTCTCCTCGGGCTACGCCGCGAATATCGGGGCGCTGGTATCGCTGACCGGTGCCGGCTCGCTGCTGGTGTCCGACGCGTTGACCCATGCCTCGATCGTCGACGCGTGCCGGCTGTCGCGGGCCCGCATCGCGGTGACCCCGCACCGCGATATCGCGGCGGTCGCCGATGCGCTGTCGGCCCGGTCCGAGGAGCGTGCCGTCGTGGTCACCGAGTCGGTGTTCAGCACCGACGGGGTGTTGGCCCCGCTGCGCGAACTGCACGAGGTGTGCCGCCGATTCGGCGCGCTGCTGGTGGTCGATGAGGCGCACGGTCTCGGGGTGCGCGGTACGGGCGGGCAAGGTCTGCTGAACGAAGTCGGGTTGGCCGGCGCGCCGGATGTGGTGATGACCACGACGCTGTCCAAGGCGCTCGGCAGTCAGGGCGGCGCGGTGCTCGGCCCGGCCGCCGTGCGGGCCCACCTCATCGACACCGCGCGCACCTTCATCTTCGACACCGGGCTGGCCCCGGCCGCCGTCGGTGCGGCGCTCGCTGCGCTGCAGGTGCTGGTCGCGCAGCCGCAGCTGGCGGGTGCGGTGCTGGCCAGGGCGGCCGAGTTGGCCCGGATCTGCGATGTCGCCGAGGAACCCACCTCGGCCGTCGTCTCGGTCATCCTCGGTGACCCCGAGGTCGCCGTCGCCGCGGCGGCGGCATGCCTGGATCGTGGCGTGCGGGTCGGGTGCTTCCGTCCGCCGACGGTGCCTGCCGGGACATCGCGATTGCGGTTGACGGCCAGGGCCGCCCTTACCGCGGAGGAGATGGCGCTGGCCCGTGATGTGCTGACCGAGGTTCTCGGGTGAGCGAGAACAGATGAGCATCGTCATGGTCACCGGCACCGACACCGGGGTCGGCAAGACGGTCACGACCGCGGGATTGGCGTGCGCGGCGCGGTTGGCCGGCCTCGATGTGGCGGTGTGCAAACCGGTGCAGACCGGAACCGTCGACGGCGACGACGACCTCGGCGAGGTCGGCAGGCTCGCCGGCATCACGGCGCTCCACGGCGGTTGGCGTTATCCCGAACCGCTGGCTCCGGTCGCGGCGGCGGACCGGGCCGGGCTGGCACTGCCGACCGCGCCGGAACTGCTCGACGCGGTGCGGGCCGCCGATGCTCCCGGGCGGCTGACCATCGTGGAAGGCGCCGGCGGTCTGCTTGTCGAACTGGGTGCCGACGGGGTGACGCTGCGCGATCTGGCCAGAGCGCTGGGCGCACCGGTGCTGGTGGTCGTCGCGCCCGGCCTCGGCACCCTCAACCACACCGCGCTGACCCTGGAAGCCCTCGCCGGGCACGGGCTGGACAGCGCCGGACTGGTCGTCGGGTCGTGGCCGTCGCAGCCCGGTATCGCCGAGCAGGGGAACCGGGCCGCGCTGGCAGAACTCGGGAAGATCCGGGCGGTGCTACCCGCCGGCGCGGGGCGAGTGACTCCGCGGGAGTTCGAGACGATCGCCGCGCAGTCCTTCGACCGCCCCTGGCTCGCGGGATTGGCCTAGCGCGTGGTGCATTCGGTGGAGTTGACCCTCGACGACGCCGGCGATGCCGCGGTGCGCCGGATCTGGACCGCGCTGCGGGATGCCGGCCTGCCCAGTCAGGCCGACCACACCGGCGCGAGCAACCGACCACATACGACGCTGACCGTTGCCGAGGACATCTCGCGCGCGGCCGACCCCGATCTGGTCGCGGCGCTCCCGCGCCTCCCGATGCCGTGCCGGCTCGGCGCGCCGGTGGTGTTCGGTCAGGGTCGCTATACGGTGGCGCTGCTGGTGGTGCCCTCCGTCGAACTGCTGGACCTGCATGCACAGGTGCATCGAATCTGCTTGCCGCACATGGCTTCCGGCGCGTTAGGGCATACCGGTCCCGGTAGCTGGACACCGCACGTGACGGTGGCCCGTCGGGTCGGGGCCGAGCAGCTGGCCGCGGTGTGCGAGATCGCCGCGGCGGGACGGGAGATCGAGGGCGGGTTCGCCGGCCTGCGTCACTGGGACGGCAATGCCCGCATCGTCCAGCCGATCACCGGCTGAGGGACTTGTAGGCCGCCATCCCGTCGATCAGCAGGGTCAGGCCGAATCCGAAGCGCTGGCCGGCATCACCGGCCAGCGCGGACTGGCTTTCGGGAAGGTCGGCACCCGCGGCGTCCCACTGCAGCCGGGACTGTTCGTCGACGGTGAATCCCAGCACGTAGTAGACGACGGTGCGGGCGGCGAGTTCGGAATGCGTCCCCGCCACGCCGGCCTCGGTTGCCGCGGTGCTCAGCCAGGAGACGATCTCCGCCATCGCCGCCGACTGGCCGGCCGCGAAACTCGCCGACACCAGTTCGGCGCCGTCGGTATGCGACAGCAGGGCGTCGCGCAGCCGGCGGCACGCCGTGTCCAGCTGCTCGCGCCAGGTGCCGCTGGTGGGCTGCTCCAGGGCGGGCTGCAGGATCCGGTCGGCAACGGCGCCGAGCAGTTCCTGCTTGTTGGCGAAATGCCAGTACAGCGCGCCGGGGCTGACGTTGAGCTCACGGGCCAACCTGCGCATCGTCAGATCGGCGATACCGAAGTCGTCCAGCAGTGCTGTCGCCGCGTCGACGACATCCCGTTTGTGGAGCTGCACCCCCTTACCTTAACCTGAACACCGTTCAGGCTTGAACGGTGTTCAAGGCATCCCCGACGGAGGTTCACCGATGACCGACATTCTGGCTGTGGCGCGTGAGCAGGTACTCGATCGCGGAGTCGGTCTCGACCAGGATCAGACCCTGCAGGTGCTGCAGCTGCCCGATGATCGACTCGACGATCTGCTCGAACTGGCCCATGAGGTCCGGATGAAGTGGTGCGGTCCGGACGTCGAGGTCGAGGGCATCATCAGCCTCAAGACCGGCGGGTGCCCCGAAGATTGCCACTTCTGTTCGCAGTCCGGACTGTTCGCCTCCCCGGTGCGCAGCGCCTGGCTGGACATCCCAAGCCTGGTGGAAGCGGCCAAGCAGACCGCCAAGACCGGGGCCACCGAGTTCTGCATCGTGGCCGCCGTGCGCGGTCCCGACGAGCGACTGCTCGCCCAGGTCGCCGCCGGTATCGAGGCCATCCGCAACGAGGTCGACATCCAGATCGCCTGTTCGCTGGGCATGCTCACCGAAGAGCAGGTGCAACGCCTGGCCGATATGGGCGTACACCGCTACAACCACAATCTGGAAACCGCGCGCTCCTTCTTCACCAATGTGGTGACCACCCACAGCTGGGAAGAGCGCTGGGACACCCTGCGGATGGTGCGCGAGGCCGGTATGGAGGTCTGCTGCGGCGGCATCCTCGGGATGGGTGAGACGCTGGAGCAGCGCGCCGAATTCGCCGCGAACCTCGCCGAACTGGATCCGCACGAGGTGCCGCTGAACTTCCTCAACCCGCGGCCGGGCACGCCGTTCGGTGATCTTGAGGTGCTGCCGGCCGCCGAGGCCCTCAAGGCCGTCGCCGCGTTCCGGCTGGCGTTGCCCCGCACCATGCTGCGCTTCGCCGGCGGACGCGAGATCACCCTCGGTGACCTCGGCGCCAAGCAGGGCATCCTGGGCGGCATCAACGCCGTGATCGTCGGCAACTACCTCACGACACTGGGCAGGCCCGCCGAGGCCGATCTGGAACTGCTCGACGATCTGCAGATGCCCATCAAGGCTCTCAACGCGACGCTCTAGGGCGCGCTGTAGAACTGACACGTGATGATCGACGAATCCCAGGCGCTGCCGGCACCGGTGGCCGCGGGTGTCTACAACCTCTACACCGGCGTCGAGCTCGGCGACGAGGCGGGCGCGGCCGTCCCGACCGCGGCCGCGTTGGGTCTGGAACCGCCGCGGTTCTGCGCAGCGTGTGGGCGCCGGATGATCGTTCAGGTGCGCCCCACCGGCTGGTGGGCAAAATGCTCGCGGCACGGTGCGGTCGACTCCATCGATCTCGACGCGCGCCGATGATCGTGGCCGAACAGGTGGCGCCGCCGCGTACCGGCCGGCGGACGGCCGCGTCGCGGGTCTTCCTCGCACTGCTGGCGACCGGCGTGCCGATCGGCGCGTTGTGGGCATGGCTGGCACCGCCCGCCCGGGGCATCGTCGCGCTGACCCGGTCCGGCGACCGGGTCAAGGCCTACCTGGGCAACGACTCCGACCAGCTGTTCCTCGGGGCGTTCCTGCTCGTCGGCTTTGCGGGCGTGGTCGCCGTCGTCGCCGCCGTGGCGGTCTGGCAATGGCGGGCCCATCGCGGTCCCGTGCTGCTGGTCGCGCTGGCGGCCGGGTCGGCGGGCGCGCTGGGGGTCGCGGCCGGAATCGGTGCGGTGCTGGTCCACTGGCGCTACGGCACCATCGACGTGAACACCGCTCCGGTCAGCGAGACCGACCGCGTCCACTACGTGTTGGAGGCGCCCGCGGTGTTCTTCGGGCATGGTCCGCTGGTGGTGGCCGCGACCGTCTTGCTGCCCGCCGCGGTGGCCGCGATGACGTACGCGCTGCTGGCCGTGTCGGCCTCTCGTGACGATCTCGGCGCGTGGCCGCCGGCGCGCTATCCCGGGATCTACCCGCCGGTCGCGCCGGTCAGCGGTCCAGGACCGACAGCGGCAGCCGGCGAAGACGCCGTCCGGTCAGCACCTTCGCCGTGATGACCGCCAACCGCGCCATACCGCGGTAGGTCGACGGGTTGAACAGCGTCGGCCATGTGGTGCGCGCCAGGTTGGCGCCGAGCGGCCGGCCCGCGAAGCGGTCGGACAGCCAGCGCAACGCCATGGGAGCAGACATCGGGTGCAACAGCAGATGCTCGCTGAACATGTCCCGGTGGTAGGTGACATGTGCGCCACCGGATGAGTAGGTGTCGGCGAGCTCGTCGATACCGTCCACCGAGATGATCTCGTCGTGCACGGCCTGGATGATCAGCACCGGCGGGGTCGGCACCGCGGCACCGAGCTTGATGTCGTCGAAGACGTGCTGCACCTCGGGTGCGGACAGGATCTGTTCCAGCGGTTGATCCAGCAGGTCGCCCATATCCGTGCGCCAGAACCGCACGATGGCTTCCACCGTCGTCATGTGGTGCAACCGGTCCAGCAGGTCACGGCCGTATTCGCTGGTGTGTTCGGCGATGATCCGCTGCAGACCGGGGTAGACGTCGGCCAGTGCGGCGACCACCAGCGCGGGAAGGGCCGCGGCGAACGTGCCGTTGAGCTTGCGGAACGTGCGGCCCAGATCGCCGACCGGGGAGCCGAGCACCGCGCCGACGATATTGAGCTCGGGGGCGTAGGTTCCGCTCATCTCGGCGGCCCAGGCGCTGGCAAGTCCGCCGCCGGAGTATCCCCACAGGCCGATCGGCGCCTCGGGAGAGAGGTCGAGCTGTTCGGAGCCGATGGCCGCACGCAACCCGTCCAGGATGCGGTACCCGGGCTCGTAGGGCGTGCCCCAGCTGCCGTTGACCCCCTCATGGTCGGGTACCGAGACCGCCCAGCCCTCGGCGATCGCGGCGGCCACCAGTAGCATCTCGAACTGCGGCACCGAGCCGGGCGCCACGGCGTGGCGGCGCAGGGCGTAGGACGGGAAGCACCGCGAGGTGATCGCGTCGATCGCGCACTGGTAGGAGACCACCGGGCAGATCTGCTCGGGACCACGCTCTGCCGGGACGACGATCGTCGTGGCGGCGGCCTCAGGCCTGCCGTTCATATCGGTGGTCCGGTAGAGCAACTGCACCGCCCGGATCTGCTGCGGGATCAGGCCGAGGAAGGCCAGCTCGACGTCCCTGCTGCGCAGCACGGTGCCCGGGGTGGCGTGCTGGAAGCCCTCGGGGGCCACGTAGAACGGATCGTCCTCGGGCAGCTGCGGGCGGGCGCGTCGGTCGAGCGCCTCATGCGGGACGGCGCCGATCCACTCGGCGTCCGATAGGGCGGAGCTGCCAAAGTCCATCCGGGCATTGTTACTTAAGAACCGTCTAAGAATCCAGTCCGACTCACCCGGGTGGCCGTAACGCCGCGAACTCGTCGGTCACCCGATACCTGTCCTCGGTGAACCGGTACAGCGCCGCGGGCCGCCCGCCGCTGCGGCCGGAACGCGCCGTCGTTCCGGTCCTGGTGATCACCTGCCGACGCTCGAGCACACGCTGCAGATTGGTCACGTCGACCGGGTGGCCCAGTGCCGCGCTGTAGATGTCTCGCAACGTGGACAACGCGAATTCCTTTGGTGCCAAGGCGAAACCGATATTGGTGTACGACAGCTTGGCGATCAGCCGGGCGCAGGCGTTCTCGACCATGGTGCCGTGGTCGAAGGCCATCGGCGGAAGGTTCGACACCGGGTGCCAGCGGGTGTCCGGTGGTAACTCGGGGGTGGCGGGGGAGGGCACCAGGCCGAGGAAGGTCGATGCGATGGTGCGCGCCCCCGGCACCCGGGCCGGGTCGGAGAACACCGCCAGCTGCTCCAGGTGTGCCAGTTCGCGCAGGTCGACCTTCTCGGCGAGTTGACGCCGAACTGAACTGATCATGTCCTCGTCGTGCCGGAGCTGACCGCCGGGTAGTGCCCAGGCGCCGCGTTCGGGATCCATTGCGCGCTCCCATAACAGCACGCTGAGCTGCGGGTTTTTGGTGTCCAGCCGGCGAACCTGGAGCACGACGGCGAGCACTTCGTGCGCGGTGCTACGATGAGCCATGTTTTCGATCATAAGTCGAAAACCTCGGTAGGCAAAAAGGAGACTGCCATGACGGTCCTGGATCGCACCGGCGCACTCAACAGCGTGCTGGCTGCACGCATCGTCGACGGCGCCGGCGGATACGGCGGCATCGTGCCCGACGGGCAGTGGGCCGCGGAGGTGCGCAGACTCGCCGATCTGCGCAACGCGACGCTGCTGGCGCACAACTACCAGCTGCCGGCCATCCAGGATGTCGCCGACCACGTCGGTGACTCGCTCGCGCTGTCGCGCATCGCGGCCGAGGCATCCGAGGACACGATCGTGTTCTGCGGGGTGCACTTCATGGCCGAGACCGCGAAGATCCTCAGCCCCGACAAGACCGTGCTCATTCCCGATCAGCGCGCCGGCTGCTCATTGGCCGACTCCATCACCGCCGAGGAATTGCGGGCGTGGAAGGACGAGTACCCCGACGCCGTCGTGGTGTCGTATGTGAACACCACCGCCGCGGTCAAGGCGCTCACCGACATCTGCTGTACCTCCTCGAACGCGGTCGAGGTGGTGGCCTCCATCCCCGAGGACCGCACCGTGCTGTTCTGCCCCGATCAGTTCCTGGGTGCACATGTCCGCCGGGTCACCGGCCGCAAGAACCTGCACGTCTGGGCCGGTGAGTGCCATGTGCACGCCGGTATCAACGGCGACGAGCTGGCCGCGCAGGCCCGATCGCATCCGGATGCCGAGCTGTTCGTGCATCCCGAGTGTGGTTGTGCCACCTCGGCGTTGTACCTCGCCGGTGAGGGTGCCGTGCCCGAGGAGCGGGTGAAGATCCTGTCCACCGGCGGCATGCTCGATGCCGCGCGTGAGACCCGCGCCCACCAGGTGCTGGTCGCCACCGAGGTCGGCATGCTGCACCAGTTACGCAGGGCTGCACCGGAAGTCGACTTCCTCGCGGTCAATGACCGGGCGTCGTGCAGCTACATGAAGATGATCACGCCCGCCGCGTTGCTGCGCTGCCTCGTCGAGGGCGCCGACGAGGTGCACGTCGATGCCGATGTCGCCGCGGCCGGGCGTAAGAGTGTCCAGCGCATGATCGAGATCGGGCAGCCCGGCGGCGGGGAATGATCACGTGCGGTGGTGCCGGCTTCTGGCAGCAGCGCGCTGACGTCGTCGTCATCGGGACCGGGGTCGCCGGACTGGTCGCGGCCCTGGCCGCGGCGCGTACGGGCCGAAAGGTCGTGGTGCTCAGCAAGGTCGGAGAGACGGCCACCTTCTATGCCCAGGGCGGTATCGCCGTGGTCCTGCCGAGCACCGAGGATTCGGTGCAGGCGCATGTGGCCGACACGGTGGCCGCCGGCGGCGGGCTGTGTGATGCCGACGCGGTGGCGTCCATCGTCGCCGACGGGTATGCGGCGGTGTCCGAGCTGGTCGCCGACGGCGCCCGGTTCGACGAGTCCCGGCCCGGGCAGTGGTCGCTGACCCGCGAGGGTGGGCACACCCGGCGCCGCATCATCCACGCCGGCGGTGATGCCACCGGGGCCGAGGTGCAGCGCGCCCTCAATGCTGCTGCGGCGCAGCTGGATATCCGTCACCACCATGTGGCGGTCCAGATCTGCCGGGACGGTGCCGGTGTCACCGGTGTGCTGGTGCACAGCGAGGCCGGGCCCGGACTGTTGCACGCGCCCGCTGTCGTCCTGGCCACCGGTGGGCTGGGTCATCTCTATGCCGCCACCACCAACCCGGTGGGCTCCACGGGCGATGGTGTGGCCCTGGCGTTGCGGGCCGGCGTCGCGGTCGGCGATATCGAGTTCGTGCAGTTCCACCCGACGATGCTGTTCACCGGCGCGGCCGGTGGACGTCGACCGCTGGTCACCGAGGCCCTGCGGGGTGAGGGCGCGATCCTCGTCGACAGCCACGGTGACTCGGTGACGGCGGGTGCGCATCCGCTCGGCGATCTGGCGCCGCGGGATGTGGTCGCGGCCGCGATCGACGACCGGCTGCGCGCCACCGGGGACGCCTGCGTCTACCTCGACGCGACCGGCGTGCACGGTGTCGCAGAACGCTTTCCGACCGTCACGGCGGCCTGTCGGGCCGCGGGCATCGATCCGGTCCGCCAACCGATCCCGGTGGTTCCCGGTGCGCATTACAGCTGCGGGGGAGTGCGCACCGATGTGCACGGCCGCACCGAACTGGCGGGCCTGTTCGCCGCGGGCGAGGTCGCCCGCACCGGTATGCACGGCGCCAACAGGTTGGCCTCCAACAGCTTGTTGGAGGGGCTCGTGGTGGGCGGGCGCGCCGGACGGGCGGCAGCTGCGCACGCCGGGCGGGCGGGAGTCACCCGCGCGGTATTCGACGACGCGCCGCGCGCACCGATGCTGGAGCGCACAGCCCTGCAACACGCGATGAGCCGCGACGCCTCGGTCGTGCGCGACGCCGCGGGGTTGCAGCGGCTCACCGCGACCCTGTCCGGTGCCGTCGAACGGCCACTGACCGATCGGATCGGTGTCGAAGACGCGGCGCTCACCCTGACGGCACGTGCCGTGGCCGCGGCGGCGTCGGCGCGCACCGAATCCCGCGGTTGTCACCACCGCGCGGACCATCCCGATACCGATGCCGCCCAGGCGCACGGCACCACCGTGCGACTCGACGATTCCGGTGTGCCGCAGGCGGTCGCACCGTTGGGAGCAAGCTGATGAACGGAGTGCAGGTGCACGCACTGACCGATACCGAACGTACCGAGGCGCGCGCGCTGATCGAGCGAGCGCTGGACGAGGACCTGCGCTACGGCCCGGATGTCACGACCGAGGCCACCGTGCCTCCGGACGCGGTCACCACCGCGGTCATGGCCTCGCGTGAGCACGGTGTCGCCGCCGGTATCGACGTGGCCGTCCTGGTGCTCGACGCCGTGTTGGGCTCCGACGGCTACTCCGTGCTGGAGCGGCTGGCCGACGGTGCCCGGGTGCAGCCCGGTCAGGCGCTGTTGCGGGTGCAGGCGCCCACCAGGGGACTGCTGACGGCCGAGCGCACGATGCTCAACCTGGTCTGTCATTTATCCGGTATCGCCACCGCGACCGCCCACTGGGTCAACGCGGTGGACGGTACCGGCACGCACATCCGTGACACCCGGAAAACCCTGCCCGGCATGCGCGCCCTGCAGAAGTACGCCGTGCGGGTCGGCGGCGGCGTCAACCATCGGATGGGGCTCGGTGACGCCGCGTTGATCAAGGACAACCATGTCGCCGCGGCCGGGTCGGTGCTGGCCGCCCTTGCGGCGGTGCGGGCGGCGGCGCCGGATATCGCGTGCGAGGTCGAGGTCGATTCGCTCGAACAACTCGATGACGTCCTCGGGGCCGGCGTCGAACTGGTGCTGCTGGACAACTTCCCGGTGTGGCAGACCCAGATCGCCGTGCAGCGCCGCGACAGTCGCTCACCGGCCACCAAACTGGAGTCCTCTGGCGGGCTTTCGCTGGAGTCGGCGGCGGCCTACGCCGCCACCGGCGTCGACTATCTGGCCGTCGGCGCGCTCACCCATTCGGTCCGGGTGCTCGACATCGGCCTGGACAGTTAGCCGGCGACCGGCAAGCCTGCCGCAGTGACGTACCCCAGGTTTTGTTCCTACCTGGTTGCGAGGGCCTAGGTCGGCTGGCTCGCGGTGTGTGCGGTGCCGACAATCGACTTTCCTGATGACGACATCGAGTGCAGCACCAATTCAGGACAGCCGAGTGAGGCTGCTGAACTGGTGCAATCCCATGCCTCACATAATGTCATCGGTCGTGCAATCGGATTGCAAAACTGGCCAATAGGCTCTTGCCCGCGCGGCCGACAGCGCGACCGGTTTGTTGGATTACCTGACTGATGGGGCGACGCGTTCACCTCTTTCGGGCGATGGTGCGGGGTATCGCCCTCGCGGTTGACTGCCAGGGGACCGAGTCGAAGGAGGCGCCGTGGCAGCGGACGTCAAGCATTACGCCATGTTCATCGATGGAAAGCACGTGGATGCCGCGGAGGTCGATGAGATCCGCGATCCGGCGACCGAAGAGGTGGTCGCCACGATCGCGCGCGGGAGCGTCGAGCACGCCGATGCCGCGGTGGCGGCGGCGCGGGCAGCGTTCGAGTCCGGGTCGTGGTCAAAGATGGCGCCCGCCGATCGGTCAGCGGTACTGGTGAAGATCGCCGACCGGATGGGGCAGGAACTCGACGAGCTCGTGGAGCTGGAAATCCATGCCAACGGTGCCACCGTGCGTCAGGCCACGGGATTCCACATCGGCTACGCGCCGACACACTTCCTGTACTTCGCCGAGCTCGCGGCCACCTACCAATGGGAACAACAGGTCGGCACCCAGGCGTATCCGACGATGTCCACCAACATCATCCGTCATGAACCGCTCGGTGTGTGTGCGGCCATCGTGCCGTGGAATTTCCCACTGCTGCTGGGGATCTGGAAGGTCGGGCCGGCGCTCGCCGCCGGCAACTCGGTGGTCATCAAGCCCGACGAGAAGACCCCCTTGACGTTGCTGCGGCTCTGCGAGATCGCCAAGGAATGCGGCCTGCCCGACGGCGTCCTCAATCTCGTCACCGGTCCCGGCCCGACCGTGGGCGCCCGGCTGGCCGAGCACCCCGATGTCGACAAGGTGGCGTTCACCGGATCGACGCCGGTGGGCCGGGAGATCATGCGCCTGGCCTCGGCGACGGTGAAGAAGGTGTCACTCGAGCTGGGCGGCAAGGGCGCTCAGGTGCTGCTCGACGACGCCGATCTCGATGTCGCAATCGACGGCGCCCTGTTCGGGTGCATGCTCTATTCCGGCCAGATCTGCGAGTCGGGAACACGACTGCTGGTGCCCGAGGACATGTACGACCTCGTGGTGGACCGGCTGGTGGATCGTGCGTCGGCGCTGAAGATCGGCGACACCACCGATTTCGACACCGATGTGGGTCCGGTGATCTCGGCACGGCAACGCGACCGGGTGCTCAGCTTCCTGGACAGCGCCCGCAGTGACGGCGCCAAGGTCGTGCTCGGCGGCGGTGCGCCCCAGGGCGCAGCTTTCGAGAAGGGCTACTGGGTCGAGCCGACCATCGTCACCGAAGTGACCAACGACATGGAGATCGCGCGCGAGGAGATCTTCGGTCCGGTGCTGTGCGTGCTGCGCTACACCGATGAGGCCGACGCCGTCCGGCAGGCCAACGACTCGCAGTACGGGTTGAGCGCGGGCGTATGGAGCACGGATTACGAACGCGCCGTGGAGATCGCGGACCAGCTGCGTGCCGGCACGGTCTGGATCAACAACTGGCACCAGATCGATCCGGCCCTGCCGTTCGGCGGCTACAAGCAGAGCGGACTGGGGCGTGAGTTGGGCCCGCACGCACTCGACGAATACACCGAGACCAAGCATGTGCACATCGACCTGACCCAGAAGGTGGAACGCCACATCTTCGGTGCACTGTTGTCAGAGCCGCCCCACTAGCACGCTCTCGCACCTACCCATGCGCCCGTGAGGGCGCCGGAAACCGGACCGCCTGCCCGCTGACGCTTTCGCGGGCAGGCGGCCTCCTTTTTCGGCCATATGGCTATTTCCATTGCCCATCAGGACATTTAGATCGATGCACCGCGTCGGTGCGGCCCGGGTGAAGTTTGCGGGCACGTCAATTTCAACGCCCCGTTCGGGGTAGCGACTTATCTCCTTTGGGGGCTGACGCCGACAGACCGGGGATGGTTTTCTGTGTCAGCGGTCACAACACGTCGGGACGTCGGCTCATCGAGAAACTCGCGGTCCGCGTCGGCGTGTGCTTCGTCAGCGAGGCACCACCATCGTGACTGGTTCACACCGACTTTGCATCTGGGAGCACACGTGGCATCTGGCCTTCACCATCCGGTCGCATACAGCGGGACCGAACGAGCACACCGGCAGACATGCTGCTGACCGCGGGCCCGCTCGCCAAACCCGTGCGCGCGATCGGCGGGTTCTTCGGCATGACCCTGGATGTCTTCGTCGGGATCTTCACCTCGCCCCTGGCCTGGCGCGAATACCTGGCCCAATCGTGGTTCGTGGCGCGGGTCTCCGTCCTGCCGGCAGTGCTGATGATCATTCCGTACGCGCTGATCAACACCTTCATCTTCAACATCCTGCTCAGCGAGTTCGGTGCCGCAGATTTCTCCGGAGCCGGCGCGGCGTTCTTCAATGTCAACCAGATCGGGCCGCTGGTAACAGTTCTCGTGACCGCGGG
The DNA here is from genome assembly GCF_000317305.3 of Mycolicibacterium neoaurum VKM Ac-1815D. The sequence continues at coordinate 2,906,630 of NC_023036.2, forward strand.
TGCGAGCGCCACCGCGATGTGCGCAGACCTTGGAGCACGCACCATTCGCGAGGAACTGGATGCTCAGCGGGTGATGGGCATCGACCCGATCCAGACACTGGTCATCCCGCGGGTACTGGCAGCCACCACGGTCTCGGTGGCGCTGATGGGCCTGGTCGTGCTCGTCGGGATGGTGGCGTCGTTCATGTTCTGTGTCTTCGCACTGGATGTCTCCGCGGGAGTCTTCGTCTCGGGCATGACGGTCGTGACCGGACTCAGCGACGTCATCGTGTCTTTGGTGAAGGCATTCCTGTTCGGGCTGGGAGCCGGGTTGATCGCCTGCTACAAGGGCATCTCGGTCGGTGGCGGACCTGCCGGCGTCGGCAACGCCGTGAACGAGACGGTGGTCTTCGCGTTCATGGTCCTGTTCACCGTCAACATCGTCGTCACCGTCATCGGCGTTCAGTTCACCCTGAAATAGGTTGGGATAAAACATGTCACACACCGCGACCAGTGGCCGGCCGGCGGGACGGTATCCGCGGCTGGCTCGCACCCGAAACCGCATCCTGGCGGAGCTGGACCAGATCGGTGCCCAGACGCGCTTCTACTTCCTCACGCTCGCCCGGATTCCGGATGCGGTGATCAACTATCGCCCGGAATTGCTGCGCCTGATAGCGCAGATGGGGCTGGGTTCGGGCGCGCTGGCATCCATCGGTGGAACCGTCGTGATCGTCGGGTTCATGACGATGACGACGGGCGCGGTCGTGGCAGCCCAGGGCTACACCCAGTTCCAGTCGGTGGGTGTGGAGGCATTCACCGGGTTTGCCTCGGCGTTCTTCATTCCCCGGTTGATCGTCCCGGGTACGGCGCAGGTCACGCTGACGGCAACCGTCGGCGCCGGGGCCACCGCACAGATGGGAGCGATGCGCATCAACGAGGAGGTCGATGCGTTGGAAGTGATCGGTATCCGCACCGTCACCTACCTCGCCGCGACCCGGGTGCTGGCTGGAACCATCGTGGTGATTCCTTTGTACGCAGTGGCATTGATGATGGGATTCGTCGCAGCGCGGTACGGCACGACCCTGATCTACGGTCAGGCCTCGGGCGTGTACGACCACTACTTCAACACGTTCCTCAACACCACGGATCTGGTGGTGTCATTCCTGCAGACGATCGTGATGATCGTCGTGGTGATGCTGGTGTGCACCTACTACGGCTACACCGCCACCGGTGGACCTGCGGGTGTGGGGGAGGCCGTCGGTCGTGCGGTGCGCGCATCCATGGTCGTGGGCGCCGTGGTGCTGGTGGCGGTCACGCTGGCCGTCTATGGGCAGTCCGGCAACTTTCACCTGGCGGGCTGAACCGTGGATGTCGTTCGCGGGAAGCCCCGTATCGCCAACGCCTGGTGGTCACTCATCCTGTTCTTCGCGGTGGTCGCGTTGGTGTTCGTCACGGTCACCTCGTTTCGCGGCACGTTCCGTTCGGTCGTGCCGGTGACGCTCACCGCGGATCGCACCGGACTGGTCATGGAGACCGGCGCAAAGGTCAAACTGCGCGGTATCGACGTCGGCCGCGTCAGCCAGATCAGCAGCAAAGGCGCCGGTGCGCAGTTGAAGCTGGACATCGACTCCGATCAGATCCGCTACATCCCGGAAAACATCGAGGCAAGGATCGCCGTCACCACGATCTTCGGTGCCAAGTTCGTCGATCTCGTCTACCCGTCGAATCCCAGTGGGCAGCGATTGGCCGCCGGTGCCGCCCTGCGCTCCACGAATGTCACCACCGAGGTGAACACCGTCTTCGAGAACGTCGTCGATCTGTTGGACATGGTGGATCCGCTGAAGCTGAACGCCGTCCTGACCGCGGTGGCTGACGCCGTGCGCGGCAAGGGCGAAAAGATCGGTGCGGCGACCACCGACCTCAACGAGGTGCTGACGGCGCTGAACTCCCGCAGCGACATCTTCCGGGAGGACATCCGGGCCCTGAAGAATCTGGGTGACACCTATAGCGCGGCTGCCGAGGACATCGTCTCCATCCTGGACGCGGTGAGCACCACCGGCACCACCGTCGTCGACCACAAGGATGCGCTGGATACCCTGCTGCTCAACGCCATCGGCGTATCGGAGGCCGGTTCGAATCTGTTGGTCTCCAGCAAGGACAACCTGGTCACCGCGATCAACAGCCTGGAACCGACCATCGAACTGTTGAACATGTACAGCCCCGCCTACGCGTGCACACTCCAAGGCGCGCAATGGATCATCGACAACGGCAAGGGTGTCTTCGGCGGCGATGGCCGGACGTTCGTCGTGGATGTGGCGTTACTACCTGGCAACGACCCGTACTCCTTTCCGGAGAATCTTCCGGTCGTCGCCGCCAAGGGCGGTCCCGGAGGTCGGCCCGGATGCGGCTCCCTACCGGATGCGACCAAGAACTTCCCGGTGCGCCAACTCATCACGAACACCGGATGGGGTACCGGGCTGGATATCCGGCCCAACCCGGGCATCGGGCGCCCGTGCTACGCGAACTATCTTCCGGTGACCCGCGCCGTCCCCGAACCGCCCAGCATCCGGCAGTGCCTGCCCGGCCCGGCGCCGGGACCGCAGCCCTACCCCGGTGCACCGCCCTACGGTGCCGCGCTGTACGGACCGGGAGGCGTGCCGCTGTGGCCGGGGATACCACCGGCGGCACCCGCCGCCACCTCACCGGCCACGGCCGGGCAGGGCGGTCCGCCGTGATGACCGAGGGCTCACCCAGGAAAGGAGAAACCTCGTGACCGACAACCTCAAAGGCATCATCATCCGCCTCGGTCTGTTCATGACGGTGTGTGCGCTCGCCTTGGCCGCGACCATGGTGGTTTTCTCACAGTTCCGCTTCGGCGGCAGCGCCCACGACTACAGCGCCGAGTTCAGCAATGTGTCCGGTTTGCGCGAGGGCAACATGGTGCGCGTCGCCGGCGTCGAAGTCGGCAAGGTCACGAGCATCAACGTCAACCCCGATGCCACGGTGCGGGTCGAGTTCAGCGCTGATCAGGCCGCGGTTCTCACCGAAGGCACCCGCGCGGAGATCCGCTACGACGACCTCATCGGCGGTCGGTACATGGCGCTGGTCGAAGGCGCTGGGAGCGCCCAGGTGCTGAACCCCGGGCAGACGATCCCGTTGGCCCGGACACAACCCGCGCTGGATCTGGACTCGGTGACCGGCGGGTTCCGCCCACTGTTCCGCGCGTTGCAGCCCGATCAGATCAATGACCTGAGCGGTCAACTCCTACACGCAATACAAGGGGAGGGTCCCACCATCGCTTCGTTTCTGAATCAGGCTGCCGCAGTGACCAATACGCTCGCCGACCGCGACCTTCTCATCGGCGAGGTGATCGACAACCTGAACGTGGTGCTCGGCACGCTCGGCGGTCAGAGCGACCAGCTCGACAAGGCAGTGACCAACGTGTCCGAACTCGTACACGGTCTGGCCGAGCGCAAGACCGATATCGCCAACGCGGTCGCTCACACCAATGCGGCGACCGGATCGATCGCCGACCTGCTGGCGCAGACACGCCAACCGATCCAGAAGGTGGTGACCGACACCGACCGGGTTGCCGGGACGATCCTGGCGGACCGGGAGTACTTCGATCAACTCCTCGACACCCTGCCCGACAAGTACCGGATGCTCAATCGGCAAGGTATCTACGGGGACTACTTCGGCTTCTACTTCTGCGATGTGATTCTCAAGCTCAACGGTAAAGGCGGACAGCCGGTCTTCGTCAAGGCGGCCGGTCAGAGCACGGGACGGTGCGCACCGAAATGAGAGCGACACGACCCTTTTCGGAGCGCAATCCGTTGGTACTCGGCGCGGTCGGCCTGCTGGCGGTCGTCGTGGTGGTGGCGGCGGCACTGGGTAACCAGATGCTGCCGTTCCTCAACCAGAACAAGAGCTACTCGGCGTACTTCGAGGACGCCGGTGGCCTGTACACCGGTGCGATGGTCCAGGTTTCGGGCTATCCGGTAGGCAAGGTGGCCTCGATCGAACTGGAGGGACCCGGTGTGCTGGTCACCTTCGATGTCCCCGATGACATTCACATGGGTGATCGGACCGAGGCCGCGATCAGGACAAAGGGCCTGTTGGGCACCAAGCAACTCGATGTGGTTCCGCACGGCGACGGCGAGCTGACCGAACCGATCCCGATGGACCGGACGACATCGCCTTATCAGCTACCCGAGGCGCTGGGTGAGTTGGCCACCACGATCAGCGGGCTCGACACCCATCAGCTCTCGGACTCGTTGGCCACGCTGGCAGAGACCTTCGCCGATACCCCGCCACAGTTGCGTGATGCCGTCAAAGGCGTTGCACGCTTTGCCGATACGCTGAACAACCGCGACGACCAGTTGCGCAACCTGCTCGACAACGCGGCCAAGGCCACCGGGGTGCTGGCCCAGCGCACGGACCGGATCGTCAGTCTGATCCGCGACACCAACGCGCTGCTGGCGCAGTTGCAGACCCAGAGCGCGGCGCTCGATCAATTGGCCGGCAACATATCTGCGGTATCGACGCAGCTGAAGGCGTTCATCGCCGAGAATCGTCAGCAGTTGAAACCCGCCCTGGACAAACTCAACGGGGTGCTCGCAATCGTGGACAGCCGGAAGGACCGTGTCCGGGAGGCGATCAAGGGACTCAGCACTTACGCCATGGCGCTCGGGGAAACCATCGGATCGGGCCCCTTCTTCAAGGCCTACGTCGTCAACCTCCTCCCGGGGCAGTTCGTGCAGCCGTTCGTCGATGCTGCCTTCTCCGACCTCGGTCTGGACCCGTCGACGCTGCCACCCTCACAGCTGTCCGATCCGCAGATCGGCCAGCCCGGCACGCCGGCATTGCCGGTACCGTTCCCCCGCACCGGACAGGGTGGTGCACCGCGAATGACCCTGCCGGACGCGATCACCGGGAATCCGGGCGATCAGGGATGCGGCCCCCCGGGCCTACCGCTGCCCGGCCCCACCGGCTGCTACCCCTACCGGGAGCCGCCGCCGGCGCCCGCGCCGGGCGGACCGCCGCCCGGGCCGCCGGCACTACCGCCCAATGGTGCGCAGCCGCCCGCTGCGCCGACGCCGGAGCCGGTCTACGTACCGGCGCCGGGAGAGCCCACACCGCATGGAGGACAACCGTGATCACGGCGATACGCAACCCGCGTGCCATCCTGGCGGCCGTCCTGGTTGCGGTTCTCGCCGCGGGCACGATGGTCGCGGTGAAGGTCGACGACCACATCAACAGGATGTCGATCGTCGGCTACTTCGACAACAGCACCGGTCTGTTCGCCGGCGACGACGTCCGCATCCGTGGGGTGACGGTCGGCAAGGTCGACAAGATCGAACCAGAGGCACAGCGCGCCAAGATCACTTTCTGGATCGACCGCAAGTTCAACGTGCCGGCCGAGGCGAAGGCCGTGATCCTGTCCCCACAACTGGTGACCGGGCGTGCAATCCAGTTGACACCGCCCTATTCCGGCGGTCCGACGATGGCAGGGGGAGCTGTCATCCCGCAGGACCGCACCGCGGTCCCGGTGGAATGGGACGATGTCCGAGCCCAGCTGGAACGGCTCACCGACATGCTGCAGCCCACCGAACCCGGTGGGGTCAGCACCCTCGGCGCGGTCATCGACACCGCCGCCGACAACCTGCGCGGTCAGGGTGCGACCATCCGGGACAGCGTCATCAAACTGTCGCAGACGATGTCCGCGCTCGGTGACCACAGCAAGGACATTTTCGGGACAGTACGCAATCTGGCAACACTGGTGACCGCGCTGCGCGACAGCAGTGACCTGCTCAGTCAGCTGAACGTCAATCTCTCCCAGGTATCCGGACTTCTCGCCGACAACCCGCATGAGGTCGGTCAGGCAGTCCAGGACCTGAATGCCGTTGTCGGCGAAGTGCAGACGTTCGTCGCGGAGAACCGCGAACCGATCGGTACCGCATCGGACAAACTGGCCTCGATCTCTGCCGCGGTGGTGGGCAGCCTCGGTGACCTCGAACAGACCCTGCACGTACTGCCCACGGTCATGGCGAACTTCAACAACATCTACGAGCCTGCCAACGGATCGCTGACGGGGCAACTGATGGTCAGCAACTTCGCCAACCCCGTGTCGTTCCTGTGCGGCGCCATCGAGGCGGCTTCCCGTCTGGGCGCCGAACAGGCGTCCAAACTGTGCGCCCAGTACCTCGCGCCGATCGTGAAGAACCGGCAGTACAACTTTCTCCCGCTCGGCGAGAACCTGTTGGTGGGCACCCAGGCGCGGCCCAACGAGGTCACCTACAGCGAGGAGTGGATGCGCCCGGACTATGTGCCGCCGCTGCCCGAAACAGGCCCCGCCGCCGGCGATCCGAACGCGCTGCCGGCGGCACCGCTGGCCGCGGAGGCGCCGCCGGCCCCGGTGGTGGCCACCGACCCCACCGCCGGACTGCCCGGCATGATGACTCCTCCCGGAGGTGGCTCATGACGTCCCGCCGTTGGCGCCCACTGGTGTCGGGCCTACTCGTCTGTGTTGCCGTCACCGTGCTGTCGGGCTGTGGCTGGCGTGGCGTCAACTCCCTGCCGCTTCCTGGTACCGAAGGCGATGGCCCCGGTGCGTACAGCATTCAAGCCCAGATGCCCGATGTCAGTAACATTCAGCCGAATTCCCGTGTGCGGGTGGCCGATGTGACGGTCGGTCACGTCTCCAAGATCGAGCTGCAGGGCGGCCACGCGCTGGTGACGATGCGGCTCAACGGTGACGTGCAGTTGCCGGCCAACGCCACCGTGAAGATCGGCATGACCACCATCTTCGGTTCACTGCACATCGAGTTGGCGGAACCGGCCGATCAGCCTGCGGAGGGCCGACTGCACGACGGTTCGTTGATTCCGCTGGCGCGTGCCGGCGCGTATCCGACCCCCGAGCAGACTCTGGCGGCGCTGTCGTTGGTGCTCAACGGCGGTGGTCTCGGTCAGGCCGGCGATATCACCGAGGCCCTCAGCACCGCCTTCGAGGGCCGAGAAGATGATCTGCGCAGCCTGATTCAGCAGTCCAGCCGCTTCGCCGAGAACCTCAACGACCAGAGCGGCGACATCATTGCCGCGACGGAGAGCCTGAACGGCCTGGCCGGAAAGTTCGCCGCGCAGGAACCCGTACTGGACCGTGCGGTCCGCACGCTGCCGGACGCGTTGGCGGTCCTCAACGACCAACGCGACAACCTGGTGCGGGCCGCGGACCAACTCGGCCAGTTCAGTGCGCTGACCACCGACACGGTCAACCAGAGCAAGGAGAATCTGGTCAAGGAGTTGCAGCAGGTCGGCCCGGTGCTGGAGTCGCTGGCCAATGCCGGTCCCAGCCTGACCCGGTCGTTGGGGCTGCTACCGACCTACCCCTTCCCCAACGCGGATATCGAGAAATGGCAGCGCGGTGACTACGCGAACCTGACTGCCGTGATCGACCTGACATTGAGCCGTATCGACGCCGGGTTCTTCACCGGCACCCGGTGGGAGTGCGACCTGACCCAGCTGGAACTGCAGTGGGGACGCACCATCGGGCAGTTCCCGAGTCCCTGCCTGGCGGGCGGGCCGAATGGTCCTGGCAATCCGCTCACCGCGCCCTACCGATTCGACCAGGGGCGATGACATGCACCTGAACAAGCAAACCCGGATCCAGCTGGCGATCTTCACGGTGATCGCCCTGGTGGCGCTGATCCTGATGGGCGTCCACTACATGAAGCTGCCCGTCAAACTCTTCGGCATCGGCCACTATTCGGTGACGATGCAGCTACCGGTGACCGGCGGTCTGTATGGCAGCAGCAATGTCACCTATCGCGGCACCGAAGTGGGGCGGGTCGACGCCGTGCGGCTGACCGACAACGGTGTGGTCGCCGAGATGACGCTGAATTCGGACATCCCCATCCCCAGCGATCTGCGGGCGGAGGTGCATTCCCAATCGGCGATCGGGGAACAGTACGTGGAACTGCTGCCGCGCAGCGCTTCCGCACCGCCGCTCAAGGACGGCGATGTGATCGCGCTGGCCGACACCTCGGTACCGCAGAACATCAATGACGTCCTGGACGCGGTGAAGACAGGACTGGAAGCGGTCCCGCGGGACAACCTCAAGACGGTGATCGACGAGTCCTACACCGCGGTGGGCGGTCTGGGCCCGGAACTGACCAAAATCGTGTCCGGCGCGATCACCCTGTCGAACGACGCCAGGGACAATCTCGATCCCATGTTGGCCCTGATCGACAACGCGAAGCCGGTCCTGGATTCCCAGACCGAGACCTCGGATGCGATCCAAGGCTGGGCGTCTCACGTCGCCACGGTGACACGCGAACTACAGGAACACGATCGGGATGTCGCCGGCGTCATCGACCAGGGCGGCCCGGCGCTGAACGAGGTCCGCCAACTTGTCGATCGGGTGCAACCCACGCTGCCGGTCGTGATGGCCAACCTGGCCAGTGTCGGGCAGGTGGGGCTGACCTATCAGGACAGTCTCGAACAGATTCTGGTGCTGCTGCCGCAACTCGTCGCCATCGAGCAGGGATCGCTGGCCGCGAACGTCAACACCAAGCAGGACTACAAGGGTGCCTACCTCAGTTTCAACCTGAATCTGAACCTGCCACCGCCATGCACGACCGGATACCTGCCGACCCAGCAGGCGCGCAACGCCGCACTCGTGGACTATCCCGACCGGGCTCCCGGCGACCTGTATTGCCGTGTCCCGCAGGATTCTCCGTTCAACGTGCGTGGTGTACGCAACACCCCGTGCGTCACACGACCGGGTAAGAGGGCGGCCACCGTACGTGAATGCGAGAGCGATACCGAGTTCGTGCCGCTCAACGACGGCTTCAACTGGAAAGGCGATCCCAACGCCACCGGTACCGGGCAGGCCATCCCGCAGTTGCCGCCACCTCCGGCGACGCCACCGCCGATCGCCGTGGCGTACTACGACCCGGCAACCGGTGCCTACATCGGACCGGACGGCAAGCAGTACACGCAGTCCGATCTTGCCCAGAACGCACAGAAGGATTCGACATGGGAGACACTTCTCCTGCCCCCGGGCAGCTGATGGAACTCGACGACACCGAGTCACCCACTCCGGCAGTCAATCCCACGAGACGGCGGCTACTGGTGCTCGTACTGCTCCTGGTCGTGGTGCTGTCCGGGCTGCTGGGCGGGTTGGGCTACGGCTATTACAAGCAGCTGCAGAACCGGCAGGCAGAGGGTGAGTTCCTGCAGGCGGCGCGGCAAGGTGCGCTGAACCTCACCACCATCGACTGGGAGCAGGCCGATGCCGACGTGCAACGGATCATGGACGGCGCCACCGGTACCTTTTACGACGACTTCGCCACGCGATCACAACCGTTCGTCGATGTCGTGAAGCAGGCCAAATCGGTTTCGGTGGGGACGGTCACCGAGGCCGGCCTGGAATCGTGGACCGGTGACGAAGCCCAGGCCCTGGTCGCGGTGTCGGTGAAGACCTCCAGTTCCGCCGGCGCCGAACCTGTCCCGCGCGCCTGGCGGATGCGGATCGCGGTGCAGAGAATCGATGGTCAGTTCAAGGTCTCACGGGTGGAGTTCGTGGCATGAATCAGCTCGAGCCGACCGCCGCGGCGGCGGCGGCGGCAGAAGAATCGGTCCAATCGGCCCGCGCCGCTCGGGTTCGCCGTGTCAACTGGATCTCGCTGGCGGCTTACGTCCTGCTACCGGCGTTGGCCGTGCTGCTGGCCGCCGGCGCCGGCTACGTCGCGTGGCAGTCGGCGGTGCTCCGGCAGGTCCAGGCAGCCAGCGGTGACACGGTGCGCGCGGCCACCGATGGCACTGTCGCGCTGCTGTCCTATCGTCCCGAGACCGTCGAGCAGGATCTACAGGCCGCCCGGAGCAGGTTGACCGGCCCGTTCAGTGACACCTACGGATCGCTGACGCATGATGTCGTGATCCCGGGCGCCCAGCAGAAGCAGATCGCAGCAACGGCCACCGTGCCCGCGGCGGCCGCGGTCTCCGTCTCGGCTGACCGCGCCGTGGTCCTGCTTTTCGTCAACCAGACCGTCACCGTCGGCAAGGATGCACCGACCAACTCCGCCTCGAGTGTCCGGGTCGGGTTGGAGAAGGTCGACGGGCGTTGGCTCATCTCGCAATTCGACCCGGTGTAGCTCTGGCTGGTGTCGGCTCGCTCAGCGCTCGCCAGCCGCGCTCGCCGAGTTCGCGCGATCGAGTAGTGCGGATCGGCTGGTCAGTTTGATCCGGGGCCGGCCGAAATATGCGCCGGCCCGCCGTTCGTGGCGATCGATCGCCTTCCACTGCTCGTCGGTGACGACCGCCACCTGCCGACGAGCCAATTCGGCGGTGACCTGGGCACTGCTCAGCGTGTCGGCAGTCGGGAGGTTCCCGGTCCGGTGGTCCTCGAGTAGCGCGCGGACCGTGTCGCGAGCGCACTTCTTGTTCGTGCCGATGATGCCGCTCGGACCGCGTTTGATCCAGCCCGTCACGTAGACACCAGGTGATCCCACGACACGTCCACCCTCGTTCGGAATGGTGCCGGTGTGCTGGTCGAAGGGCAGCCCGGCGACAGGAGCGCCGCGGTAGCCGACGGCCCGCAGGACCAGACCTGCCGGCAGGGTGGTGGTGTCCGTCGTGCTTCGCGCACGCAGCGACCCATCGGGTCCCGCGATCAGCTCGTTGCGGGCGATCGTGACGGAATCGACGCGGGTAGTCCCGTGGATCTGAATCGGGGAGGCCATGAAGTGCAGCACGATTCGCTTGCCCGCGCCCGTCCGTGGGCGTTCGAGGTAGCTGCGGATCGTGGTGAGCTTGCGGACATCGACGTCGGTGGTGGTGGCCGAACCGAGGTCGACGCCTTCGACGGCGATGTCGACGTCCTTGAGTTCACCGAGTCCCTCGAGTTCGGGATTGTTGAACGCCGCCTGGTTCAGGCCTCGCCGGCCGAGCACGATCACTTCGCGGATACTGCTGTGCCGCAGAACTTCCAGCGCATGGTCGGCGATATCGGTGCGGCGGAGTTCGTCGTCGGGCAGGGTGAGTATCCGGGCGATGTCGAGTGCGACATTGCCGTTGCCGATCACCACGGCGCGCTCGGCGCTCAGATCGAACTGCATCTCGGCCTGGTCCGGGTGACCGTTGTACCAGGAGACGAACTCTCGGGCCGAATGGCTACCGGGTAGCTCTTCGCCGTCGATGCCCATCCGGTTGTCGCCGGCCGCGCCCACGGCGTAGATGACGCCGTCGTACCACGCAGCGAGCTCGTCGTGATGGACATCGCTGCCCAGCTCCACGTTGCCGAAGAACCGAAACCCCTTGCGGGCGGCGATGGCGTTGAAAACGGTCGACACGAGTTTCTTCTCGGCGTGATCCGGGGCGACGCCACCACGGACGAGCCCCCACGGCGTGGGAAGCCGTTCATAGACATCGACCTCGATCTGCTCGTCGTGCAGGTCGACCACTTCGCCGTGGAGGTAGGTGCCATGGGGGCCACTGAGGAGATGCCCCGCGGCATAGAGGCCGGCGGGACCGGAGCCGACGATGGCGATGCGCAGGGGCCGGCGTTCGGTCATGGTGTGACACTCCGGTAGTACTGCGCGTTGTGCTCGACGTAGTCCGTGTAGCGCGCCGGTATGCGCGCCGCGTCGAAGATCGCGTCGACCGGGCAGGCCTGCACACAGGCTTCGCAGTCGATGCAACTCTCGGGGTCGATGAACAGCTGCTCGGCGGTATCGAACCCGGCTTCGTCGGGGGTGGGGTGAATGCAGTCGACGGGGCAGACCTCCACGCAGGAGTAGTCGGCCACACAGGGTGCGGCGATCACAAAGGCCATCAGAGTTCCCTTTCGGCGCCGACGGTGGCGGTCACCGCGGCTCTGGTCACCTCGACGGAGACGCCGTTGTACACGGCGTTGCCGCTGAGCACGTCGACAGCATCGGGTGCATCGGGTGTCAGGATGTTGTAGTTGGCGCCCCCGGCGGCCGTCGCGCGACGCCACCCGCCGCGATGCCCCCAGCCGTGGGGGAGCCCGATCGCGCCGCGGATGATGTCATCGGTGACCTGCGCTTCGACCGTGATGGCACCTTGCGGTGACGTCACGACGACGTGGTCACCGGTGTCGATGCCCCGCACCGCGGCGTCGGCCGGGTGGATGCGCAACCGCTGGACACGATCACCGGCCATCAGTTTGGGCACGTTGAGCATCCAGGTGTTGTGCGACCGCAGTTCGCGGATGCTGAACAGCCGCAGCGGATATGCGTCGACGTCGTGAACGATGCGGGCGGCCATCCGGCCCATTTCGCGGACAAACCGCGAATCGTCGAGATGCACACGTCGGTCCTTGTGGTGCAGGCGGTGGCGTGCAACTCCGGTGGGGAGTCGGTCGGCAAGTTTGACGCCGCCCGGGTGGCGGAGCAGTTTCTTGCGACTGATGCCGCGTCGCCGCAACCCGAACAGGTCTCCGTGTGGACCGATACGCATGAATGCGTCGGCGACGAATGACGGCTTCAGGCGGATACCGAGTGTGGCGGCCAGCTGCGCGCCCGGGGCCGGGGACGGCGCGAGACCGATGCGTTTGGCGATCTGGTCAACGATCCACCAGTCCTCTCGGGCCTGTCCCCGCGGCGGTACCGTCGGCGAAACCCACTGCGCATAGGGCACATTACTGTGCGGCTGGGTGAAGATGGGCATTCCTTCGCGCTCCAGCCACAAGGCCGGCGGCAGGATGTAGTCCGCCAATCGTGACGTGTCGGTGAGGTAAGGGTCGACGCAGACGAGGAGGTCGAGGCTCGCCAGGCCGCGTTCGACTTCGCCGCTGTTGGGTATGGACATCGCGGGGTTGCCGAAGCAGTTGATCAGCGCGCGTAGCTGGCCTTTTCCCGGGGTCAGCATCTCGGTGGCCATCGTCGCGGCCGGTGACGTGCCGAGCACCTCCGGATGCCCGTCGACGCGGGTACGCCAACGGTCATATCCGTTGAGGCGGAATAGCTTTGTGAACTGTTCGGTGTCCAAGGCGGGGATCCCGAAGACCATGCCGCCGGCCCGGTCGAAGTTGCCGGTTGCGATGTTGATCGCGTCGATAAGGAACTTCGTCAACGTGGAGAAGGGGCCCAGCGATGCTCCGCACCGTCCATACACGCACGCGGCCGGTGCCGCGACGAAGTCCCGCGCCAGCTTCTCGATCGTCGCAACGGGTATGGCCGTTTCGGCAGCGGCCCGCTCCATGTCGACGTCACCCACGACCGCCCACAGGGCGTCTCGGCCGCCGCGGGACGATGCCAGTACTTTTGTGTCTTCCAAGCGTTCACGCAGAATGACATGCAGCATCGCGGCCAGTAGCCACGGGTCCGCCCCTGGAAGAATTGGCTGGTGCTCGAACAGCTGGGCCGTTTCGGAGCGCCGCGGGTCCACGATGACCACACGACCGCCCCGTTCGGGAATCCTGAGCAAGGACGTTCGGATGTGCCCGACGTTCAGCATGCTGCCGTGTGAGACCACCGGGTTGGCGCCGAGACAGAGGAAGAAATCGGTGCGGTCGACATCGGGGACCGGGTTGACGAGGTTGTGGCCGTAGACGGACTCACCGACGACCCAGTAGTTGTTGATATCGATCGAGGCCGCGGTGTAGAAGTGTTTGGTCTTCAACGCTGCCGCGAAGCCGAAGATCCAGAGGAACGCCGAGTAGTTGAACGCGCCTGCGTTACCCAGATACAGCCCGATCGACTCACGTCCGTGTTCGGCCACGACTGCACGCAGACGTCGGCCGATGTCATCGAGCGCCTCATCCCACCCGACCGCGGTGAAGGTGCCATCGGGTTGTCTGCGCATAGGGTGCAGAATCCGGTCGGGATCCTCACGGACCGCGGGAAAGGCGATGCCCTTCGAGCAGGCGAATCCATGGGAATTCGGGTGCGTGGGGTCGGGCCGCAAGGTCACCGTGTCGTCGTCGCCCACAGTGGCGACCAATCCGCATGCCGCCTCACAGATCCCGCAGTAGAGGTGGGAATTCTTCTTGCCCACCCGTGCCTCGGCAGTGCTCATCGGATTGCCGCCTGATCCCGTAGCGCAGGCCCGCTCGCGGTCTCGGTCTCAACACGTTGCCTCCCGGACAGTCGGCCATCGGCGAGCATTGCCCGCAGCACCTTCTTGTCGAATTTGCCGACGCTGGTCTTGGGTACCTCGGCGATGTAGGCGTATTCGTCCGGCAGCTGCCACCGGGCGAACTGATCCTGGAGGTGGGAGTTGAGCGCCTCGGGGCTGGTGGTTTCCGCGGTGTCGACGACGACGCAGGGGAGCGGCCGCTCCGTCCAGTGTTCGTCGGGTTTGGCAATCACCGCCGCCTCGACGACCGCCGGATGGGACATCAGGGCGTTCTCCATCTCGATCGAGGAGATCCATTCACCGCCGGACTTGATGACATCCTTGACCCGGTCGGTGATCTGGAGATAACCGAGGGGGTCGATGGTAGCGACATCGCCGGTGCGCAGCCAGCCATCGCGGAAGGCCTCTGCGCTGGCCGCCTCATCCAGGTAGTAACCCGACGCGATCCACGGTCCGCACAGCTCGAGCTCGCCGGCCTGCTCGCCATCCCACGGCAGTTCCGTGCCGTCCGGGTCCACGATGCGCACTTCGACGAGCGGTGAGATACGGCCGGTCTTGGAACGGTACCGCCAGAATTCGTCACCCTCGGTGCCGGCCGGGGCTTCGGCGATGGCCACGAGAGGACTGGTTTCGGTCATGCCGAAACCCTGCACGAGCGGTGTACCGAAGGCCGCTTCGAACCGCTGCATGAGCGACAGCGGTACCGCGGCACCACCGCAGGTGACACGACGCAGGGATGCCAGCGCCTGGGGAGCGGACGCCGACGTGCGCAGCACGTCATTCCAGATGGTGGGGACAGCCGCGGCGAACGTGACCTTCTCGGCGGCGATCAGGCGAACCAGCGGATCGGCCTGAAGGAATCTCCCGGGCATGATCAGCGCGGCGCCCAGCAGCCCGCAGGTGTACGGCAAGCCCCACGCGTTGGCGTGGAACATGGGAACGACCGGCAGCACCCGGTCGCCGGACCGGACATCGAGGGTGTCGTTCAGACACTCGGCCATGGCGTGCAGCACCGTCGAGCGGTGGCCGTAGAGAACGCCTTTCGGATTACCGGTGGTTCCGCTCGTGTAGCACAGGCTGGCCGCGGCCGATCCGTCGATGTCCGGATAGTCGTAGTGCTCGGGCTCATCGGCGATCAGCGCCTCATAGGCCAGCGCATCGGTCAGCATCTGCGCGCGGCCGGCATCGCCGATCACGACGAAATGTTCGATCGCCGGGATCCTGGACAGGATCCGCTCTACCTGCGGCACCAGCGTCTCATCGACGATGAGGACGCGGTCTTCGGCATGGTTGATGATGTAGACGAGTTGCTCGTCGGTGAGCCGGATGTTGAGGGTGTGTAGCACCGCGCCCATGCAGGGCACCGCCAGATAGATCTCCAAGTGCTGCTGGGTGTTCCATGCGAAGGTGGCGACTCGGTCGCCTTCCCGGATGCCGAGGCGGTGCAGCGCGTTGGCCAGTTTGTCGGCCCGGCGCACCACGTTGCCGTAGGTGCTGCGGCTGACGGTGCCCTCGTCGTCGATCAGCGTGACGACTTCGACGTGGGCATTCATGGTTCGCATCCGGCGCATCACGTGCTGGAGGGTGATCTCGAAGTCGTTCTGTACCAGTGATTCGACCATGAGTTCTCCCTGTTCCGAACCTGCCCGTGCGATCACGCACCGTTGAACCTGTCCCGGTAGACGCTAGGAACACTGGGGGTACCCCCACGATCTCCCGTTGGCGGGATGCACATAGGCCGAACGGGTCTGCGTGCCTGGAGGTCTGCCGGGCTGACGACGCGGATGCCCCATTCGGGGTATGGCGTTCCACCTTGCGGTGGCTGTCGCCGATGACAGGGGTGACGAACGCTCGTGAGATGCAGTCAGAAGTCTCGGAGGGATCAGAAGTCGTGGAAGGAAGGGTGTCTGTGACCGACACGGACCCGGCGCGGAAGGACGCGCTCGAACTCGTCGTCGCCCATCGTGCTGATCTGGCCGACGGTGTGGTGGGACTGGTCTTGGAGGATCCGGCGGGTGGACCGCTGCCGGAATGGACTGCGGGCGCGCATATCGATCTCGAGCTGACCGATGTGCTCGTGCGGCAGTACTCGCTGTGTTCCAGCCCGGATGACCGCCACCGGTGGAGGGTGGCGGTGCTCCTGGAGCGCGGCGGGCGCGGCGGGTCCCGGCACGTGCACGATAGCGTCGTCCAGGGCAGTCGAATTCGGGTGGGTGGACCGCGCAACCATTTTCCGTTGCAGCCCGCCGACCGATACCAGTTCATCGCCGGTGGCATCGGTATCACGCCGATCATCCCCATGATCGAACGGGCCGAAGCGGACGGCGCCGACTGGCACTTGTTGTACGGCGGTCGGCAGCGATCGTCCATGGCGTTCGCCGACGTGCTGGCCGGCTACGGTGACCGGGTCACCTTCTGGCCGCAGGACGAGCTCGGGATGCTCGATCTGAACAGCGTTCTCAGGGAAAGTCGCGACGACACCCTGGTGTATTGCTGCGGGCCCGAAGGCCTGCTCTGCGCTGTCGAACAGGCCTGTTCGCACTGGCCGGCTTCGGCATTGCACGTCGAACGGTTCGCGGCCAGGCCAGACGCGCTGGCACCAGCGGAGGGCGCGCTGGACACTTTCGACGTGGTGTGCCGCACATCCGGCGTCACGGTCACCATCGGCCGCGGTGAGTCGATCCTGGAGACGTTGCGGGAGAACGGTATCAACATGCTGGCGTCCTGCATGGAAGGCATCTGCGGCACGTGCGAGACCCGGGTGCTGGAAGGCACGCCCGATCACCGTGACTCGGTGTTGAGCGCCGACGAGCAGGCTGAGAACGATTACATGATGATCTGCGTGTCACGGTCGCTCTCGCCGACATTGGTGCTCGACGTATGACAGCGGTGCTCCGCACCGGCGGCGGGAGCGTGATCGATCTCGGGGTGCACCGTAGGCACCCCCAACGAGAGATACACCTGCCCCATGCGCCGGATCGTCAGGAGTTTTCGCTGGTGGCAACGTTCTGGTCATGACGAGCACCGCCCAGCACCCAGTCATCACCGATCCCGCCCTCGACCTGTCCGCCCGGTCGTTCTGGAGCCGCAACTTCGAGGATCGCGAGAAGGCCTTCGCGCACTTCCGTGCCGAGAACCCGGTGCCCTACCACCGGGCGTTCGAGTCGACGCTGTTGCCGCCCGACGAGAACACCCCCGGGTTCTGGTCGGTGACCCGGCACGAGGATTGCCGCTACGTGTCCCGCAACCCCAAGCTCTTCTGCTCGGGCAAGGGCGTGCTGATGGAGGACATGCCCGAGATCGTCCTCACCGCAACGGCGTCCTTCCTGGTGATGGACGGCGAAGATCACCGCAAGATGCGTGGCGTCGTCGAGAAGGCGTTCACTCCGCGCAACGTGCGCAAGATCTCCGAATGGATCGCCCAGCACGCACGCGAGCGGCTCGACGAGATCATCGAACGAGGGGAGGGCAACTTCTCCGAGGACTACGCAAAGTACGTGCCCGGACGCATCTTCGCGCACTTCTTCGGCCTGGACCGCGACAGCGAAGAACAGCACATCGTGATGGAAGCCGCCGAACGGATGCTTGCCTGGGACGACCCACGCATGTCGCTCGGCCGCGATGCGCTCACGACGCACGCCGAGGAGGCCGAGCGCATCCAGGACGTGGCGCTGGCCCAGGCGGAGAAGCGGCGTAAGGATCCCAAGGACGATCTGATGACCTGGGTCGTCAATGCGGAGTTCGAAGGAAAGACCCTCGAAGAGTGGGAGATCGCGGCATTCTTCTCGCTGCTGGGCTCGGCGGCCAACGACACCACCCGGCACTCGATCGCGCATGCGGTCCGGCTGCTGTCGGATAACCCCGACCAGCGGGCACTGCTCCTGGAGGACATCCCGGGCCGGGTCGGGGGTGCCGTCGAGGAGATCGTTCGACATGCCAGTCCGGTGATGCACTTTCGCCGCACCGCCACCGAGGACGTGATGATCGGCGACACGGAGATCAAGGCGGGCGAACACGTGGTCCTGTGGTATTGCTCGGGTAACCGTGATCCCCAGCAGTTCGATGACCCGGCAAAATTTGACATCATGCGTAATCCCAACGACCACTTGGGTTTCGGTGCCGGAGGTCCGCACTTCTGCCTGGGTAACGCGATGGCGCGTCAGATGATGCGGTCGGTGCTCACCGAGATCTACACCCGCATTCCCGACATCACCGTGGTCGGGGAGCCCGACTTCCAGGTCAACAATTTCATCCATGGGGTGCACGCCCTGCCGGTGCGCTGGACACCGACCGCACGCTGACATCCGTATTCACATCGAAACATCCACCCTCGGAGAGGAACTCATGTCCTACTACAACAGCGCCGAAGAGATCTACCAGTACCTCGGCGGCGTGTTCCGTGCCGCCAACGACACCGAGGTCGGCCCCAAACTTATGGGCGCGGACATCGACTTGCAGGTGTACTACACCGATCCGGATGCCGCGATGACGGTGCGTCTGCGGGAACCCAAGATCGAGGTCTTCGATGGCGCCGACAACGAAGAAGCCGACGTGAAGCTCTACATGACGGCCGATATCGGCAACAAGTTCTGGCGCGGTGAGTACAACCTCGGGGTGGGCCTGGCCAAAGGTCAGGTCAAGGCCAAGGGGCCGGTCAACAAGATCCTCAAGCTGGTCCCCCTGACCAAGCCGCTGTTCCCGATCTACCGCGAACTGGTCGCCGGAAAAGACGCCTCGGCCTGAAAAAAAGACTTCTGACAGGAGAATCCGTTGACTGACACCACTTCCCCGGTGAGCACGCTGGACCACCGTGCACACACCGTCCGTACCGCACAGGTGGCCGTGCTTCGCGAAGAGGGCCGGCCCCTGTCGTTGGAGGACGTCGAGCTCGCCGAGTTGGTGAGCGACGAGGTGCTGGTCCAGATTGCCGGGGTGGGCATCTGCCACACCGATATCTCGGCGGCAGAAGGACTCGTCCCGCTGCCGCTGCCCGCCGTCCTCGGTCACGAAGGGGCCGGTGTCGTGATGGCGGTCGGTCCGAGTGTGCGCACCCTCGCAGTGGGTGACCACGTGGTGTTGAGCTACGACTTCTGTGGGGAATGCCGGACCTGCACCACCAAGACCCCGGCGTACTGCGAACTGTTCGCACCGCTCAACTACTTCGGAGAGCGGCTCGACGGCACCGTGACCATGCGGTCTGGCGACGAGGACGTGCATGGCAACTGGTTTGGCCAGTCGTCGTTTGCAAGCCTGGCCATCGCCAACGAACGCAACGCGGTCAAGGTCCCCACGGATCTGCCGCTGCACCTGCTGGGGCCCCTCGGTTGCGGTCTGCAGACCGGAGCGGGCAGCGTCATGAACGTGTTGCGTCCGAGCCCGGGTGACAGCCTTGCGGTATTCGGGCTGGGCGCAGTCGGTCTGGCCGCGGTGATGGCGGGTAAGGCGGTCAATTGCGAGCCCATCATCGCCATCGACATGAACCCGGCGCGTCTCGAACTGGCCCGCGAACTGGGTGCCACCCACTGCATCAACCCGGCGGAGACCAAAGACCTCGTCTGGGACGTGATGAACCTGGTGCCGAATGGGGTCAACTGTTCGCTGGACGCGGTCGGTTCGAATCTGGTGATACGTCAGGCGCTGGAAATTCTCAGCTCACCCGGCCACTGCGCCACCGTGGGGTTCCACGGGCTCCAGCACGACATCACGATCGATCAGGGCCATCTGCTGCTGGGCCGGCGGCTGTCCGGAGTCATCGAGGGTGACGCCGACCCACGCGAGTTCGTGCCGGTGCTCATCGAGCTGTATCGCGACGGCAAGTTCCCGTTCGACCGACTGATCGAGACGTTTCCGCTGGCTCAGATCAACGAAGCAATCGCGGCATCGACAAGTGGCGCCGTGATCAAGCCCGTCGTTGCCTTCGGCTGACTCGGCAACGTTGATCAATGAACCTTTGCAGCACAGGCTTGGTGCTACCGTCACTCGATCGCTGAGCACATATTGGGGGCGCAGTTGGCTCAAGAACTCGTGCAGATGACGCCCGACGACGCCGCCGCGGTGGCTGCCAAGATCGATGTGAACGACCTCGCCGAGCGGATCGGTCTGCGGGCCGTCGAGGTGATCGCCGATCTGCACAACGCCCAGGACAAGGACCTGGAGCAACTGACCGTCGAGGCCGCCCTGAGCAACGTGCACGCCGTGTTGCGTGGCTTTGCCGGAGCCGAAGACCCGGCGTTCGTGCAGCCACCGGAGCTGACGCTCAGCTGGGTGGCCACCATGGCCCAGCGCGGTATCAGCGTTGCCGCGATACCGCGTTGCTATGTGATCGGGATGGGCCTGTGTGATGCGGCGCTGCGGAAAGCGGTGCACGGCCTCGCCGCTTCGGAGGACGTGAAGTGGAATCTCACCAATGCGGCGCTGAACTACCTCTACGAGTACTGCGAGAAGATCACCGGTGATCTCGTCGATCACTACCAGCGGGAACGCGAGTTATGGGTGCGCGGTGCCGACTCGGTGCGTGCCGAGCTCGTCCTCGCCATCCTCGCTGGGCGTCCCGTGGACCTGCACGCCACCAGCGCTGCGCTGGGCTACAACCTCGATCGACCGCATATGGGCCTGATGGTGTGGGCTGATCCGCGCAACCCGGACAAGCCACCGCTGCAGGCTTTGAAGAGAACGGCCGCACAGTTGGCTCATCAACTCAAGGGCATGGAGCTACTGGTGGTGCCCGCGGGTTCGGCCATGGTCTGGGCATGGACAAGCGGGCCGGCACTCGCCGACGAGCTTGCCGGTGAGCTGACGATCGACGGCCCGCTGCTCGCCTCGATCGGTGGGCCCAGCCCGGGGGTGGACGGATTTGCCCGGTCCCACCGGCATGCCAAGGAGGCGCGCCGCATGGCCGGCGTGTTCGCGCACGCAGCCGGAACGGTGACGCATCACCGCCAGGTGGCGCTGGCCGCGCTGCTCACCCACGATCTGTCGGCATCACGGGAATTCGTCGAGGACGAGCTCGGCGAGCTTAGCTCTGATACCGAACGCAATCGCAGGTTGAGGGCGACGCTGGTGGTCTACTTCCACGAGAACATGAGCTGGAGCAGGACCGCGGAGCGGCTGGGTGTGCATCAGAACACCGTCATGTACCGCGTTCAGCAGGCAAAAGAGCTCCTCTCGTGCTCGCTGTCCGAACGACGGCTGGAGTTGGAGGCGGCGTTGCGGTTGGCCGAAGTCAGCGCCAACCTCAGTCCAGGCGGTCTTGCGGGTTCGGGTCAGCCGGAGCGCGACGTTTGCCAGGACGACTGGAAGTAACTTCCAGATGAACGGACAGGATTTGGAACCGGCTTCCATAGGTTAGTGGGATGGGTCTCTCTACCGTTGTGGATGTGACTACCGCCACCCTTGAGGTTCCCGATCTGAGCAGCTTTGTCCCGCTTCTCGACGTCGATCCGACGGATGCGTCGACGCCTCCGGAGGTCGGTGGGACCCCGCTGGATGACTGGTCGGTGGTCGGCGCGCCACTGCGCGATCACGCGCTGCGTGCGCGGATCTCCGCTGTGCTACACCGAGTGGCCGCGCTGCCAGGCTTCGGTGGCACCACTGTCATCGACGACGAGCGCGACTTCGCCACGATCGAGTCGGCGCTGGACTCGGCGCGCACGCAACTGTCGGGTCTGGCCGGCTCGAACCATGTCGCCGTGATCGGTCCGGCCACGGCGCGCTGTGTCGCATTGCTGACCGAGTTGGCCGACCTGCGCGTGCAACTGGCGGAGGTGCGAGCGGCGCAGCGCAACGAACGGTACGCCGCCACCCGCAACGCGCTCTCGCGTCTGCACGGAGTCGACTCGGTCGAACAGATGTTGGAACGGGCGCCCGCCGAATTGGCCAGGTGCGGTTTCGACCGGGTGATCGTGTCCCGGGTCGAAGAGTCGACATGGTGGGTGGAGAACGTCCACGTCCGGGCAGACCCGCAGTGGGCCAACGAGATTGCCGAGGCCGGTCGCGCGAACCCGGCGCGCATCGATCACCTACTGGTCGAAAGCGAGATCATGCGGCGCCGCGCGCCGGTCCTTGTTCGCGATGCGCAGCACGCCCCGCGCATCAACGCGGCCATCGGTGCGGCCTCGCTGTCGCGGTCCTACGTCGCCGCACCGATCATGCCCGATGGACGCGTCATCGGGATGTTGCACGCAGACTGTTACCTCAGCCGTCGGCACGTCGACGAGGAGGACCTCGCCGTCCTGTGGATGTTCACCGAGGGGTTCGGTTACGCCTTCCAGCGCACAGCGCTCAGCGAGCGACTCCGCGGCGCACGCGACGAGATCCAGCGGATGGCGCGTGATATCGCCACGTCCGCTGACGACCTCTGTTCGGCCCGCACGACCCTCGGACGCCCGCGCGGGCACCTCGCGGACCACGCGACGCCGCCGGTGGCGGCATCGCTGGCGGCCAATTCGAGCATCGAAATGCTGTTGTCGCGCAGGGAGATCGAGGTCGTCTCGCTGATGGCAGAAGGTATGAGCAATGGTGCGATCGCCACTCATCTGGTGATCTCGGAGGGCACGGTCAAGACGCACGTCAAGCACATTCTGCGCAAGTTGAAGGCGTCGAACCGGGCCGAGGCGGTGTTCAGGTACATGCGGATGACGGCAGTTCACGGGGTGCGGTAGCCATCGCGAGTGGCATGGTGCTGCCTGCTGGAACGTATTGACCACGGCCCCCGGGATGGTGGACACCGGCCGGGCGGCATGTGTCGGCTGAGTGCGACGGAAACTCGACTGGGCTGATCATGCCGATCTTCGAGTGTCGTCGACGGTCCGGCGGCGAGCCCCGCGGCAGTCCTCGTCGGCCAGTTGTATGGGTTGTAGAACTCCGATTTCGATGTGCTCCACCCGCAGTGACAGCTCTGAAGAAAAAGACCACCGCGGTGCCTATGATTCGTACGCTGCGAGAGGATCTGGGCAGCGAGCAGGGCACGCTCACCCGGGGTGGCCCGCCGACTCGGCTATGGCGTCGAGGCGGTGCGCTCCCTGATCGACCAGACCGACGGGCCCGGTGGTCAGCTACCAGCCGCCGCGTGCCTGACCTGCCAGTTCAGTGCAGTCAGCCCGAGGACTGCAGCAGCTCGAGCGCGTCGTTCTGCGCGTGTCGCATGGCCTTCTTGGCGCGCCGTCCGCCGCTGCGCCGAGCCTGCTTGCGCAGCCGGCGCCGTGCCTTGGCCGTCGCCAGTGAGTCGAGTACCTCGTCGGGCACCGCGGCAAGGGTCCCGTCGGCGCGTCCGGCCGCGATGCGCTCGGTCACCCACTGGCGTTCGAAACGCAGCAACCACAACACCGGAATCAGGAACACCACCAGGGTGACCGCGATCTTGACCAACGCGCCGCCGATGGGTGAGTCCCAGAAGAAATGCATGAAGGAGGCCGCCGCCATCAGCGGCAGAGCGAGCAGCACCCGACGTGCATAGGACCACTGCGGCGGACCGGTGAAGGTCGGCAACAGCAGCATGACGCCCACCGCGAACAGCCCCGTGTACGCCCAGTGCGCGGGAACGGCGGTCAGCACCCGCACCAGAAGTTGGGGGCCGGCACCGGCGAGATCGGAGTCCAGGCTGTAGATCGCTTCCCGGGTGGCGTAGGTCAGATCTTCCATGACGTCGAAGCCGAACCCGACGAACATCCCGACCAGCAACGCGTGGGAAATCCGGTGGAACACCGACGAACACAGCACCAGGATGACCGCCGCGCACATGCCCTTGGATGCCTCCTCGATGATCGGCGCGGTGAGGGACGCTTCCCAGGCGGCCATCGTCTCCGGCGACAGATACCGCGACCAGACGCCGGCGAGGGCGGTGTTGCCGTTGACGGCCATCACCAATGCGGTGGTGCCACCGAGTGCGGTTCCGGCGAGCAGCGCCTGCGGGTAGCGCCGCGCGCTGCGGTACGGGTCGAATTTGAACATCAACCAGAACAGAACGACGATGAAGCCGATCCACAGGGGCGCCAACCAAAGCTGTGCGTCCATCACCATGCCGAAGGCGCTGCCGTTGGCGCTCAGCAGCAGGTAGGTGCTCACCACCAGGGTGATCACGTACAGCCAGAACACCGCTGAACGTGGCCGGTACACCACCGGCACCCGGGCAGGCCCGGCCGGGCCCGGTACGACATTCGGCGTCGACGTGGCGGGTGCCTCGGTCTGGGTCACTGCTGCTTCTCCCTGGTGATCAGGCCGGCGATGGTCTCGATGTCGGGGCCCTGGCTGGCCGGATCGGTGAGGGCGATCACCGATACGACGACATCGTCGTCGTAGAGGAAGGCGCAGGTTCCGGTGGTGTCGGTGGTCACCGCGACGCACGTGTCGCCGGAGAGCGTGGCACCGTTGCCGCTGATCACCCCGCCGTCGAGCGCGGCGCTGACCCCGTCCACGCGGTTGGCCCGCATCAGTCGCTGGGCCACCGCCGCGGGGTCACGGTCCATCCGGTCGTAGGCCTGGATCAGGACGAGGTTGCCGTCCTCGCGCATGATCACCGACGATCCTCGATCGATGATCTGCCAGCCGTCCATGGCGCCGATTGCGATGCGCTCTCCGTCGTCGGTGACCAACTCCACCGGCGTGACTTCTTCGGCATCGGCCGACCAGTCCCGCTCGGGTAGGACCGCATTAGCTGTCACCGGGATGAGCGGCACCGCGAGGATGCCGATGCCGAGTGCGAAAGCAGCGGGTTTCTGGGTCAATCGACGCCGGCGTGGCGGCGCTGTGGGATCGGCCATGCGCCAGAAGTTACGGCACACCAGCGGTTTCTGCGCGTATTTACGGTGTTGTCAGTTTACGGCGAGCGGGGACTGCCCAGCGGATGTCATCGCTGTGGCGATTCATCGGCGCGGAAAGGGCTTCCTTGGGCAACAAAATGCGCCCAAATGGGATTTGCTGGCTCAGGCGGGTGCGGCCCGGCGGACCAGTGACAGCACGACGGCAGCCAGAGCGAACATCGTCGAGATGGCGCGGTTGAGGATGGTCTGCTGCCGGGCATTGTGCAGCCAGCCGACCATCCGCCCGGCCAGGCCGGTGTAGGTGCCCATGACCGCGATGTCGACGGCGAGCATCGTCAGCCCGATCGCCAGATACTGGGGCAGCAGCGGCATGGCCGGAGTGACGAACTGGGGGAGTGCGGCCAGGAAGAAGACCAGCCCCTTGGGGTTGGTCGCGTTGACCAGGAATCCGCGCAGCACCAGAGCGCGCCGGCTGCCCGGTGTCACCGCGTCCATCTCCTCGCGCAGATCCCGCGGCGCCGTGCGCCATTGCCGGATCGCCAGGTAGGCCAGGTAGGCAACGCCGAGCCATTTGACGACCGTGAACGCGATCGCCGAATTGGCAACGATGGCACCGACACCGGCGGCGACCAACACCAGTTGCAGCATCAGGCCGATCTGCAGCCCGAGCACGCTGTACCAGCCGCGCCGTAGGCCTTCGGACATCCCGGTGGCCATCGACTGCACCGCGCCGGGTCCGGGAACGATGCTGATCGCGATCGCGGCGCCGAGGAACGCCAGCCATACCTGCCAGGTCATGGCCTCAGATTGTTCCAGGAGAGCGCAACCGGTTTCTGACGGCAGTATCAGGCGATATCGGCGACGAACACCCCGGTCTTGCGCAGCATCACCCTGGCGATGAGCGGCAGCGAGCGGTCGACCGTGCCTGCGGGCAGGACCCGCGGGTTGACCACATGCAGGTCCTTGCCCGAGACCTTGATGTCTGCGGATCCGGCGGCCAGTACGTTCTTGACCCAGTTGGTCTTGCCGTGGATCAGCCCGATCGCCAGGACGTCGCCCTTGCGGTACGCGGTGACCGGCGTCTCATAGGCGGTCCCGGAGGTGCGCCCGGTGTGCCGGATGACACTCATCCCCGGCAGCTTGCGGCTCAGCGGCGTCATCAGCGGATTGATGTATTTGATCTGGAAGTTCTCCAGCGCGGGCGGTACCAGCATCGGCACACCGGCGGCGTTATTGGGATGTTCTTTTCGTGAAGGTGACGCGGACATGACGGCTCCCGAATTCGATTTGGCCTGCTCTGGGACAATAGTCCCGTGACGTCATCAGGATCGCTCATGTCCCGCATCGACCTGCGCGGTGCGGACCTTTCCGTGGCCCGGCTACGCACCACCCTGCCGCGCGGTGGGGTCGACGTCGACGCCGTGGTTCCCCGGGTCCGTCCCATCGTCGACGATGTCATGGCCCGCGGCGCGGTGGCCGCGCTGGAATACGGTCAGTCCTTCGATGGCGTGCGGCCCGACTCCGTCCGGGTGCCCGCCGACAAACTGGATGAGGCGCTTCGGGTCCTGGATGCCGATGTGCGGGCCGCGCTCGAGGTCGCCATCGAGCGCACCCGGATCGTGCACGCCGACCAGCGCCGCACCGACACGACGACGACACTCGGTCCCGGCGCCGTCGTCACCGAACGCTGGGTGCCGGTCGAGCGCGTCGGGCTCTATGTCCCCGGCGGTAACGCCGTCTACCCGTCGAGCGTGGTGATGAACGTCGTGCCGGCCCAGACCGCCGGTGTCGACTCCCTCGTGATCGCGAGCCCGCCCCAGGCGTCGAACCCGCCGGCGTTCCAGGGTCTGCCGCACCCGACCATCCTGGCCGCGGCAGCGCTGCTGGGCGTCGACGAGGTGTGGGCGGTCGGCGGCGCGCAGGCGGTGGCGCTGCTGGCCTACGGCGGTACCGACACCTCGGGTGAAGAGCTGGATCCGGTCGACATGATCACCGGACCCGGCAACATCTACGTGACCGCGGCCAAGCGCATCTGTCGCTCCCAGGTCGGTATCGACGCCGAGGCGGGCCCCACCGAGATCGCGATCCTGGCCGATCACACCGCCGACCCGCGGCATGTCGCCGCCGATCTGATCAGCCAGGCCGAGCACGACGAGATGGCCGCCAGCGTGCTGGTGACCGACAGCGTGGCGCTGGCCGACGCCGCCGATGCCGAGGTGGCCGCCCAGCTGGAGACCACTGTGCACCGCGAGCGGGTCACCGTCGCGCTGACCGGTGCACAGTCCGCGATCGTGCTCGTCGACGATGTCGAGGCCGGGTTGAAGGTCGTCAACGCCTACGCCGCCGAGCACCTGGAGATCCAGACCGAGGATGCCGCAGCGGTCGCAGCCCGGGTGCGCTCGGCCGGTGCGATCTTCGTCGGGGCATGGTCCCCGGTGAGCCTCGGCGACTACTGCGCCGGGTCCAACCATGTGCTGCCCACCGCCGGGTGCGCCCGGCACTCCAGCGGATTGTCGGTGCAGACGTTCCTGCGCGGTATCCACGTCGTCGAATACGACGAGGCCGCGCTCAAAGATGTTGCCGGTCATGTGATCACGCTGTCCAAGGCGGAGAATCTGCCCGCCCACGGCGAGGCCGTCCGACGGAGGTTCGAGCAGTGAGCGCGGCCAAGATCACCCTCGAGGACCTGCCGCTGCGGGACAGTCTGCGCGGCAAATCTCCCTACGGTGCACCGCAATTGGCGGTACCCGTGCGGTTGAACACCAACGAGAACCCGCACCCGCCCACCCAGGCGCTCGTCGACGACGTCGCCGAGTCCGTGCGTGATGCCGCCGCCGAACTGCACCGCTATCCCGATCGCGATGCGGTGGCACTGCGCACCGATCTCGCCGAGTACCTGCGCACCCAGACCGGCGTCGACGTCGGCGTCGACAACGTCTGGGCGGCCAACGGATCGAATGAGATCCTGCAGCAGCTGCTGCAGGCGTTCGGCGGGCCTGGCCGGCGCGCCATCGGTTTCGTGCCGTCCTATTCGATGCACCCCATCATCTCCGACGGCACCCAGACCCAATGGCTGGAGGCCGCCCGCGCCGAGGATTTCGGCCTGGACATCGATCGTGCCGTCGCGGCGATCACCGAGCACCGCCCCGACGTGGTGTTCCTGGCCAGCCCGAACAACCCCTCGGGCCAGAGCGTCACCCCGGACGAGCTGCGCCGGGTGCTCGACGCCGCGCCCGGTGTGGTCATCGTCGACGAGGCATACGGAGAGTTCTCCTCCCAGCCCAGCGCCATCGGGTTCATCGCGGACCATCCGGCCAAGCTCATCGTCACCCGCACCATGAGCAAGGCATTCGCCTTCGCCGGCGGCCGGCTGGGTTACCTGATCGCCGATCCCGCCGTCGTCGACGCGATCCTGCTGGTCCGGCTGCCGTATCACCTGTCGGTACTGACGCAGGCCGGCGCGCGCGCCGCGCTGCGCCATGCCGACGAAACCCTGGGCAGTGTGCGGACGCTGATCGCCGAGCGTGTCCGGATCGCGGCGGCGTTGTCCGGCATGGGTTACCGCGTGATCCCCAGCGACGCCAACTTCGTGCTCTTCGGTGGCTTCGCCGATGCCCCGGCCGTCTGGCAGCGCTATCTCGATGCCGGCGTGCTGATCCGCGATGTCGGCGTGCCCGGCTACCTGCGGACCACCGTCGGCCTCGCCGAAGAGAACGATGTGTTCCTCGATGTGAGTGCCACGATCGCCGAATCCGGCGTCCTAACGCAGAACCAAGGAGTCTCATGAGCCGCCGGGCCAAGGTCGAACGCAAGACCCGCGAATCGGACATCGTCGTCGAGATCGACCTGGACGGCAGCGGTCAGGTCGACATCACCACCGGCGTGCCGTTCTTCGACCACATGCTGACCGCGCTGGGCAGTCACGCCAGCTTCGATCTCACGGTGCACGCCAAGGGTGACACCGAGATCGAAGGCCATCACACCATCGAGGACACCGCCATCGTGCTGGGCCAGGCACTCGGGCAGGCCCTCGGCGACAAGCGGGGTATCCGCCGCTTCGGTGACGCCTTCATCCCGATGGACGAGACGCTGGCCCATGCCGCGGTGGACGTATCCGGCCGACCGTACTTCGTGCACACCGGCGAACCCGATTACATGGTGGAGTTCACCATTGCCGGATCCGGTGCCGGTGCGACCGCGCCCTATCACACCGTGATCAACCGGCACGTGTTCGAGTCGCTGGCCTTCAACGCCCGCATCGCGCTGCACGTGCGCACCCTCTACGGTCGCGACCCGCACCACATCACCGAGGCCGAGTTCAAGGCCGTCGCCCGCGCGCTGCGCCAGGCCGTCGAGTTCGATCCGCGGGTCACCGGTGTGCCCTCGACCAAGGGCACGTTGTAACCGTGGGACTTTCGAAGAAGGTGACCATCCTCGACTACGGCTCCGGGAACCTGCGCTCGGCGCAGCGCGCCCTGGAGCGCACCGGCGCCGAGGTCGAGGTCACCGCCGACCCCGCCGCGGCGCTGCAGGCCGATGGTCTGGTGGTGCCCGGCGTCGGCGCGTACGAGGCGTGCATGGCCGGGCTGCGTGCGATCGACGGTGAGCGCCTCATCGACGAGCGTGTGGCGGCCGGGCGGCCGGTGTTGGGAATCTGCGTGGGAATGCAGATCATGTTCACCGAGGGCGTCGAGTTCGGGGTGCAGACCCGCGGCTGCGCCCAATGGCCCGGTGCGGTGACGCGCCTGGACGCGCCCGTCATCCCGCACATGGGGTGGAACACCGTCGACGCACCATCGGAGAGCACCCTGTTCAAGGGCCTCGACCCCGACACCCGGTTCTACTTCGTGCACTCCTATGCGGCACAGACCTGGACCGGCTCCGCCGACGCGACGCTGACCTGGGCGACACATGAGGTGCCATTCCTGGCGGCCGTCGAGAACGGCGCGCTCTCGGCCACCCAATTCCACCCCGAGAAGAGCGGCGACGCCGGTGCGACGCTGCTGCGCAACTGGGTCGACAGCCTCGATTGAGACGACAAGTAAGGTAACCGCACGTGTCATTGATTCTTCTTCCCGCCGTCGATGTCGTCGAGGGACGGGCGGTACGCCTCGTTCAGGGCGTGGCCGGCAGCGAGACCGAATACGGCTCGGCCCTGGACGCGGCACTGGGCTGGCAGCGCGACGGCGCCGAGTGGATCCATCTGGTCGATCTGGACGCGGCCTTCGGCCGCGGTTCCAATCGTGAACTGCTCGCCGAGGTCGTCGGAAAACTCGACGTTGCCGTGGAACTGTCGGGCGGTATCCGCGACGACGAATCGCTGCGCGCCGCGCTGGCCACCGGGTGCCGGCGGGTGAACCTCGGGACCGCAGCGCTGGAGAACCCACAGTGGTGCGCCGCGGCGATCGCCGAGCACGGTGACAAGGTCGCCGTCGGTCTGGACGTGAAACTGGAGAACGGCGAGTACCGGCTGCGCGGCCGCGGTTGGGAGACCGACGGCGGCGATCTGTGGCCGGTGCTGGATCGCCTTGTCGGCGAGGGCTGTTCGCGCTTCGTCGTCACCGATGTCACCAAGGATGGCACCCTCAACGGTCCCAACCTGGAGCTGCTGGCGTCGGTGACCGAGCGCACCGACGCGCCGGTGATCGCCTCCGGTGGCGTGTCCAGCCTCGATGACCTGCGGGCCATCGCCACCCTGACCGACCGCGGGGTCGAGGGCGCCATCGTCGGAAAGGCGCTCTACGCAGGGCGATTCACCCTTCCCGAGGCACTCGGCGCGGTCAGCGGCTGATGCTCGAATCCGAGCAGTTGGCCGGCCTGGTCGCGACGGCCACCCAGATCCTCGACGAGGCGTCGGGCCAGTTCGTGGTAGGTCATCGCGCCGACTCGGCGGTGCGCAAGCAGGGCAACGATTTCGCCACCGAGGTGGACCTGGCCATCGAGCGGCAGGTCGTCGCGGCGCTGACCGAGCGCACCGGCATCGGGGTGCACGGCGAGGAGTTCGGCGGGGAACCGCTGGATTCCGAGCTGGTCTGGGTGCTCGACCCGATCGACGGCACGTTCAACTACGCGGCAGGCTCACCGATGGCCGCGATCCTGCTCGGGCTGCTGTACAAGGGGACTCCGGTGGCCGGGCTGACGTGGCTGCCGTTCGTCGGTAACCGATACACCGCCATCGTCGGTGAGCCGTTGCGCGACAACGGCACCGAGCTGCCCACCCTGGGCACCACCGGGCTTGCCGAATCCA
Organism: Mycolicibacterium neoaurum VKM Ac-1815D; assembly: GCF_000317305.3. The sequence goes on from NC_023036.2 coordinate 2,937,710, forward strand.
TCATCGGTATCCAGACCTTCAACATCGACTCGCAGGGCCGGTTCCCCGGCCGCTACCGCGTCGAGGTGCTCGCCAACCTGAGCCGGGTGTCCTCGCGGATCCGCATGCACGGGGCCACCGGGGTCGACCTGGCCTATGTGGCATCCGGAATCCTGGGTGGTGCCATCAGTTTCGGTCACCATGTCTGGGACCACGCGGCCGGTGTGGCGTTGGTGCGGGCAGCCGGTGGGATCGTCACCGACCTGGCCGGGCAACCGTGGACCATCGAATCCAAATCGGCGTTGGCCGCCGCGCCCGGTATCCACCAGGACATCCTGGAGCTGGTGGCCGCCGCCGGGGCACCGGAGGATTACTGAAATGGCGATTGCAGTCAGGGTGATCCCGTGCCTGGACGTCGACGACGGCCGGGTGGTCAAGGGTGTCAACTTCGAGAACCTCCGGGATGCCGGTGATCCGGTCGAGCTGGCCGCGGCCTACGACGCGGCCGGGGCCGACGAGCTGACCTTCCTGGATGTCACCGCGTCCTCGTCGGGACGCAGCACCATGCTCGAGGTGGTGCGTCGCACCGCCGAGCAGGTCTTCATCCCGCTGACAGTGGGCGGCGGGGTCCGGTCGGTCGCCGATGTCGACATCCTGCTGCGCGCCGGCGCGGACAAGGTGTCGGTCAACACCGCCGCCATCGCCCGGCCCGAACTGCTCGCCGAGTTGTCCCGTCAGTTCGGCTCGCAGTGCATCGTGCTGAGCGTGGATGCCAGGACGGTGCCCCCGGACCAGGAGCCGACGCCGTCGGGCTGGGAGGTGACCACCCACGGTGGGCGCCGGGGTACCGGGATCGACGCCGTCGAATGGGCTCGCCGCGGTGCCGAGCTGGGTGTGGGGGAGATCCTGCTGAACTCGATGGATGCCGATGGCACCAAGGCGGGTTTCGATCTGCCGATGCTGCACGCGGTCCGCGAGGCCGTCTCGGTGCCGGTGATCGCCAGCGGTGGAGCCGGTGCGGTGGATCATTTCGCCCCCGCCGTGCACGCCGGTGCCGACGCGGTGCTCGCGGCCAGCGTCTTCCATTTCGGTGAGCTGACGATCGGTGAGGTGAAGGCCGCGATGGCCGCCGACGGCATCGAGGTGCGATGAGCGCTTGCGCGAAGAGCCGAGGACTGAGCTGATGGCTCTCGACCCCGCCATCGCATCGCGGCTCAAACGCAACGCCGACGGACTGTTCACTGCGGTCGTCCAGGAGCGGGGCAGCGGTGACGTCCTTATGGTGGCCTGGATGGACGACGATGCGTTGGCCCGCACGCTGGAAACTCGCGAGGCGACCTACTTCTCCCGCTCGCGCGGCGAGCAGTGGATCAAGGGCGCCACGTCCGGCCACACCCAGTACGTACATTCGGTTCGGCTGGATTGTGACGGGGACAGCGTGCTGCTGGAGGTCGATCAGGTGGGCGGCGCGTGCCACACCGGTGACCACAGTTGTTTCGACGCCGACCGTTTGCTCGGGGACGGCTGACCGGTTTTGTCGGTGCCATCGTTGAGAATGACGGGGTGACCGAAGACAGCGCTGCCGCACGCAAGGCGCGTGGCGCGTTCTTCACCCCGACGTCGATCACCCGGTACCTGGCCGACTGGGCCGTCCGGGGCCCCGCCGACACGGTATTCGAGCCCTCCGCCGGCGATGCGGCCTTCCTGGTCGCCGCCACCGAACGGTTGCGCGGTCTGGGGGTCGAAACCCCCGAGTTGCACGGTGTCGAGATCCACGCGGCCAGCGCGGCCACCGCCCGGCGCCGGGTGGCCCAGGCCGGTGGCAGGGCGACGGTCCGCACCGCCGATTTCTTCGATGTCACCCCGCGGCCCACCTACACCGCGGTACTGGGCAACCCGCCCTATATCCGGTATCAGGATTTCCGCGGTAAGCAGCGGGCCCAGTCGCGCCGCGCGGCGCTGCACGCGGGGGTGACCCTCTCGGCATTGGCGTCCAGCTGGGCGGCGTTCACGGTGCATTCCGCGCTGTTCCTGGCTCCCGGTGGCCGGATGGCGCTGGTGCTGCCTGCGGAACTGCTCAGCGTCAACTATGCCGCCGCGGTCCGCAAGTTCCTGTTCGACCGGTTCGCCAGCGTCGAGCTGGTGATGTTCGACGAGCAGGTATTCCCCGGGGCGGAGGCCGATGTGGTGCTGCTGCTTGCCGACGGGTTCGACGCGGGCCCCTCCGGGCACGCCGTCATCCACCGTGCCCGCAACGCGGATTCGCTGAATACCAAACTGGTACAACGACACTGGTCACCCGAAGATCCCTCGGATAAATGGGTCAGCGGCCTGATCGGGCAACGCCCCGTCGAGGTGTTGCATGGCCTGCAGGCCGCGGGGCACTTCGACGTGTTGGAACGCTGGGGTGAGACCACGCTCGGCATGGTCACCGGCAACAACGGCTACTTCGCATTATCGCCGGAGCGCGTCGCCGAACTCGGTCTCGACGACGCTGACCTGCTGACGCTGTCGCCGCCGGGCAGCGCACATCTGCGCGGGCTGGCGCTCTCGGCCCAGCACCTCAGCGCCCTCGGCGCCGAAGGGCGTGCGGTGCACCTGTTCCGGCCCGGTGACCGACCCTCGACCGCCGCGCAGCGGTACATCGCGGCGGGCCAGGCCGCCGGGGTGCACCTCGCGTACAAATGTCGGGTTCGCACACCGTGGTATCGCGTGCCGTTGCTCGCCCCGGCGGACCTGCTGCTGACCTGTATGAACGCCGACACGCCGCGGCTGGTCACCAATCGCGCGCACGCGCATCACCTGAATTCGGTGCACGGGGTGTACCTGCGCGCCGAACACGCCGCTCTCGGCCGCGACCTGTTACCGCTGGCCGCGTTGAACTCGGTGACGGTGTTGCACGCAGAGATGGTGGGGCGCGCCTATGGCGGCGGCGTGCTCAAGATCGAACCGCGAGAAGCGGACCGCTGGTTGGTGCCCGCGCCCGAGGTCGTGGCGGGGCGAGCGGCCGAGCTTCGGGCGGTGCGGCGCAGCGTGGCCGCTCTGCTGTCGCGCGGCAGGCTGCTCGATGCGGTGGCACTGGTCGACGACGCGCTGGCTCTGGAAGCCGATCTGGAATCTGTTCGGGCGGCTCGTCATTCGCTGGCAACTCGCCGGGCGGTAAGGTCGCGCCGTGCCCGCTGAACCGTCCACGAAGGCCACCGCGTGGGCCATTTTCGACCGGATCGTCGCCGATGCCGCGCCCGATGGCCAGTACACCAACCCGTGGATCCGCACCGGTGACGCGTTGAGCTTCGAGCCCGACTTCCGGGTGTTGCGCAAGCTGCTGGGTGTGCCGTTGTACCTGGGTGCACCGTCGACCACCGGCGTGCCCGCCTTGGCGCTGGATGTGTGGATGGCCTACGAGTTGCGCCGTGCCGGCTTCGATCCCGACGCGGTCTGGCCGCGCGCGACCGACCCGCGCATCATGCCCGGTGCGATCTCCCATCTGCTGCAGGCGCTGCCGGTGCGGGAGCGGCAGCTGATCGAGCAGCGGTTGCGGCGCTCGATGAAGGGCGTATCCGCTTCCAGCGCAAGTGTTTTGGGCAAGCATTACATGAAGCAGGTCGATGTCATCATGTCCGACTGGGATACCGGTCCCGAACTGCTGATCAGCACCAAGCGGATGGATTCCAGCTTCGGCAAGAACGCCGCGAACCGCGTCGAGGAGAGCTACGGCGATGCCAAGAACCTGCGGTTACGGCACCCGCTGGCGGCGCTCGGGTTCGTCTACGGGTTGCGCTCGACGATCCTGACCTCCGAGCCCGACAAGGCGGAATGGATGGTCGATCTGCTCGGCAAGCTCGGTACCGAGGATGACGCGTACCACGCGGTCGCGTTGGTGATGATCGACTATGACGACGGGGTATCCGCCATCGGGGAGACCCCCGGCGATGAGGTCGACAGCATCGAGAAGGCGGACCCCGACGTCCTGTTCGAGATCGTCGATGTCGAGACGGCGGCCGTCGATCAGGCTGTGGCGGCGCTGCCCAATGTCGTGATCCGCCACGATGCGGTGCCCGCCAACCTGCAGCCCTCGCGTTTCCTGGCGACGATGGCCCATCGGGTCATCGACACCGCGCCCGTGACGCGCCACCGTGAGGCGCGGCGCCGCCGCAACGCCGCCGCGCAGAACTAGCGTCGCGCCCGTGCGCGGGTGGCCCGTGCGCTCCAGCGGCCGTCCTCGAACCCGACGGTCACCGGATGTCGGAAAGCCGCGCTGACATGCTCGGTGGTCAACGTCGTGACGGCAGGCCCGCTGGCCACGGTGCGACCCTGACCGATCAGCACGGCGTGGGTGGTGCTGATCGGCAATTCCTCGAGGTGGTGGGTGACCAGGATCGACGCCATCTCCGGATGCGTGTGGGCGAGCGTGTCGATGGTCTCCAGCAGCTGTTCGCGCGCCGCGACGTCCAGGCCGGTGCTGGGTTCGTCGAGCAGCAGGAGCTTCGGATCGGCGATCAGGGCGCGCGCGATCAACGTGCGGCCGCGCTCACCATGGGACAACGTCGGCCACACCGCGTCGGCGCGGGCGATGAGCCCGACGGTGTCGATCAGTTCGTCGGCGCGGCGGATCTGTTCGGCGCTCGGGGTCCAGCGCGCCGCGGTGTCGACGGTGGCGGTCACACCGGTCAGCACCACCTCACGCACGGTCAGCGGGTACTGCAGCCGGTGCCGGGGGTTGACGTGGCCGATCGAGCGACGCAGGACTGTCAGATCGGTGGTGCCCATCCGCGCCCCCAGGATGGTGACCGTACCGCTGCTCGGAAACGTCACTGCCGCACAGAAACCCAGCAGGGTGCTCTTACCCGCCCCGTTCGGACCGAGCAGTGCCCAGTGCTCGCCGGCCTGCACCGTCAGCGAGATGCCGTCGATGATCTGCTTACCGTCCCGGCGGAAGGTGACATCGGCGAGCTCGAGGACGGGCGTCATGAGAAGGTCTCCCGCAGTGTGCTCAGGTGGGTTCGGCTGGCCGCGGATGCGGCAGCGGCCGAGCGTGCGGTGATGGCGTCGGCCAGTTCCCGGTGGCAATCGTGGTCGGCGGCCGCGCTGGCGACGGGTGCGATCTTGAGCATGTCGATCATGGCGGCGCGAAGTCGCGGCAGGAAGGCGTCGAACAGGCCGAGCAGCACCTCGTTGTGAGCGGCCGCGATGACCGCACGGTGAAACGCCATATCGGCATCGACGTGGTTGGGGATCGATCGGCCCTCGACGCCGCGGGCGGCCAGCGTGCGGCGGATCTCCCGCAGATCCGCCGGTGTCCGACGGTCGGCGGCCAGCGCGGCGGCCTCGGACTCGATGGCGATGCGCGCCTCGACGACGGTCGCGATGGTGGCGCGACGCAGGACGACGTCCCAGTCCTCGGCGGTGTCCAGTGCGGTGACGAACACGCCGGCACCCTGCCTGCTTTCGACGACACCACGGCCGGCGAGTTCTCGGATGGCCTCGCGCACGGTGGAGCGCCCCACGCCCAGCTGGGCGGCCAGCGTCGTCTCACCTGGTATCCGGTGCCCGAGCGGCCATTCGCCGTCGCGGATCCGGTTCAACAGCAATTCGGCGGCCTGCGCCGCCAGCGGGTGTCGTTGCACCTGGCTCACCATCATGGTGACCTCTCTACTTGTCTGAGGAGTCGTGTACAGTCTAGCCATCATGACGCGCCAGCTTCTCCTTCGCCGCCTCGACAGGGTCTGACCGACCGGCCCCCTGTCGTGGGGCTTCGTCGCGCCGGTCGGAACTTCGCCCGACCGACAAGGAAAACGCTCGTGAACTGGAACCGTCAACAACCCTCTCCGATGCCGTGGCACCGCTACACCGACATCTACGATCGTGCGGAAGTGCCACTGCGGCAACGTCACTGGCCCGACGCCAGGCTGGTTCAGGCGCCGCTGTGGGTGCCCGTGGATCTGCGTGACGGCAATCAGGCGCTCGCCGAACCCATGGACCCCGCGCGCAAGAAACGGTTCTTCGAACTGCTGGTCGCCATGGGATACAAGGAAATCGAGGTGGGGTATCCGTCGGCGTCGCAGACCGATTACGACTTTGTCCGGCTCATCGCCGAATCCGATATAGCGCCCTCGGACGTCACCATCGTGGTGTTCACCCCGGCCAGGCGCGACCTCATCGAGCGCACCGTGGAATCGGTGCGCGGTATCGGCAACGATGTGGTCATCCACCTGTACACCGCGACCGCGCCGACGTGGCGGACCACCGTGCTGGGCAAGGACCGTGCCGAACTGCGTGAGTTGATCCTCTCCGGCGGTCGCGATGTGCTCGAGCTGGCCGGAGAACACCCCGGGATTCGCTTCGAGTTCTCCCCGGAGGTGTTCAACCTGACCGAACCGGACTACGTCCTGGAGATCTGCGATGCCATGACGCAATTGTGGTCGGCGACCCCCGATCGCCCGGTGATCCTGAACCTGCCGGCCACCGTCGAGGTCGCCTCGCCCAACGTCTATGCCGATCAGATCGAATACATGCACCGAAATATCGCCCGCCGGGACAGCGTCATCCTCTCGGTGCACCCGCACAACGATCGCGGAACCGGCGTTGCCTGTGCCGAACTCGCGGTTCTGGCCGGCGCGCAGCGGGTGGAGGGGTGCGTTTTCGGCAACGGCGAGCGCACCGGCAATGTCGACATCGCCACGCTGGCGCTCAATCTCTACGCCCAGGGTGTCGACCCCGAGATCGATTTCTCCGATATCGACGAGATCGCCCGCACGGTCGTCCATTGCACCCGGATGCCGATCCACGAGCGGCACCCGTACGTGGGCGATCTGGTGCACACGGCGTTCTCCGGCACCCACCAGGACGCCATCAAGAAGGGGCTGGCCGAGCACCGGGACAGGGCCGCGGCGACCGGCCGGCCGGAAGGCGACATCGAGTGGCGGGTGCCGTATCTGCCGATCGACCCGGCCGATATCGGGCGCACCTACGAGGCGGTGATCCGGGTCAACTCACAGTCGGGCAAGGGCGGTATCGCCTATCTGCTGCAGGCAGACCACGGGCTGGACCTGCCGCGCCGGCTGCAGATGGATTTCGCCCGCCGCGTGCAGATACGCACCGAACAGAGCGGGGTGGAGATCGACTCCGATGAATTGCTGGAGTTGTTCGAGGATGCCTACCTGCGGGCGGATGGTCCGGTACAGCTGAAGGACTGGCACACCGGCGCCGACGGCAATACCGCGATCACCCTCGTCGTCGACGGGTGCGTGCGCACCGGGACGCACACCGGCATCGGGCCGGTCGAGGCGCTCACTCGGACGCTGGCCACCGTGGGTCGTCGCGTCGACATCCTGAGCCTGACCCAGCAGTCGATCGGCGCCACGGCCGTCAGCTATCTGGAGCACCGGGCCGGCTGGTCGTGCGGGCGCAGCGATTCGGTGCTGGGCGCGTCGATGGCCGCGGTTCTGCACGCGGTCAACGCGACCTGAGCACCTCCAGTGCCTTGTCGGCGTGGGTGTCCATGCTGAGCTCGCTGGAGATGACGTCGAGTATCCGGCGGTCGGTGTCGATCACGAAGGTCGTGCGCTTCACCGGCATGAACTTGCCCAGCAGCCCGCGCTTGACGCCGAAGGCGGTGGCGACGGCGCCGTCGGCATCGGAGAGCAGCGGGTAGTCGAAACGCTGCTGTTCGGCGAACTTGGCCTGTTTGTCGACCGGATCGGTACTGATGCCCACCCGGGAGGCGCCGATGGCGGCGAACTCGCTGGCCAGGTCGCGGAAGTGACAGGCCTCCTTGGTGCACCCCGGCGTCATGGCTGCGGGGTAGAAGAACAGCACGATCGGACCGTCGGCCAGCAGCGCGGTCAGACTGCGGGCAGTACCGGTCTGGTCGGGCAGTTCGAACTCGGCCACCTGGTCGCCGGTCTTCAGATGAGTCACGGCTGCCCACGCTACGCCCGGTGCGGGTTCGGCGTCTGGGAGGATTGGCCGCGTGCAACGACCAACGCCCGCCGACACCCTGGCCGTCACGACCGCGCGCGCGGACTTCCGGGACCTTGCCGCCGGCCATCGTGTGGTGCCGGTGACCCGCAAGGTGCTCGCCGACAGCGAGACCCCGCTGTCGGCCTACCGGAAGCTGGCCGCCAACCGGCCGGGCACCTTCCTGCTGGAATCGGCGGAGAACGGCCGGTCTTGGTCGCGTTGGTCGTTCATCGGAGCAGGTGCGCCGTCGGCGCTGACGGTGCGCGACGGCGAGGCCGTCTGGCTGGGCACCACCCCGCAGGGGGCGCCGTCGGGTGGTGACCCGCTGGCGGCGCTGCGGACGACGCTGGATCTGCTGGCCACCGCGGCACTGCCCGGGCTGCCGCCGTTGTCCTCCGGCCTGGTCGGGTTCTTCGCCTATGACCTGGTGCGGCGGTTGGAACGGCTGCCCGAGCTGGCCACCGACGACCTCGGCTTGCCGGACATGCTGCTGTTGCTGGCCACCGATATCGCCGCCGTCGACCACCACGAGGGCACCATCACCCTGATCGCCAACGCGGTGAACTGGAACGGCACCGACGAACGCGTCGACGAGGCCTACGACGATGCGGTGCGGCGCCTCGATGTGATGACCGCCGCGCTGGCCGAGCCGCTGGGATCCAGCGTCGCTACCTTCAGCAGGCCGGTCCCGCAGTACCGGGCCCAGCGCAGCGTCGAGGAGTACACCGCCATCGTCGAGAAGCTGGTCGGCGATATCGAGGCCGGTGAGGCCTTTCAGGTGGTGCCCTCGCAGCGTTTCGAGATGACCACCTCCGCTGACCCACTCGACGTCTACCGGATGCTGCGCGCCACCAACCCCAGTCCGTACATGTACCTGCTCAATGTGCCCGACGCGCAAGGCGGGCTTGACTTTTCGGTGGTCGGGTCCAGTCCGGAGGCACTGGTCACCGTCGCCGACGGCAAGGCGACCACTCATCCGATCGCCGGCACCCGGTGGCGCGGGGACACCGAGGAAGAGGACCTGCTGCTGGAAAAGGAGCTGCTCGCCGACGAGAAGGAACGCGCCGAGCATCTGATGCTGGTGGACCTGGGCCGCAATGACCTCGGGCGGGTGTCGGAACCGGGCACGGTTCGCGTCGAGGATTACAGCCATATCGAGCGCTACAGCCACGTCATGCACTTGGTGTCCACGGTCACCGGGCAGCTCGCCGAGGGCAGCACCGCGCTCGACGCCGTCACCGCGTGCTTTCCGGCGGGCACCCTGTCCGGCGCGCCCAAGGTGCGGGCCATGGAGCTCATCGAGGAGGTCGAGCTGACCCGGCGCGGCCTCTACGGCGGGGTGCTGGGATATCTGGACTTCGCCGGGAACGCCGACTTCGCCATCGCCATCCGGACCGCGCTGATGCGCAACGGCACCGCCTATGTCCAGGCCGGCGGGGGAGTCGTCGCCGACTCCAACGGCCCCTACGAGTACAACGAGGCGACCAACAAGGCCAAGGCGGTGCTGGCGGCCGTCGCCGCCGCCGAGACGCTGCGCGAGCCGCTGCAGACCGAGTCGTCATGATCAGGGCCGCACAGGGGTTGCTGGTTCTGGGCGCTCTCGCACTGTGGGTGGCCTCGCGGTTGCCGTGGGTGCAGATCAGTTCGGCCGACGGTCTCGGCCAGCCGAAGACCACGACGCTCAACGGCGCCGCCTGGTCGACCGCGCTGGTGCCGCTGGCGCTGGTGCTGCTGGCCGCCGCCGTCGTCGCGCTGGCGGTGCGGGGACGGCTGCTGCGGGCGGTGGCGGTGCTGGTGGCCGCCTGTAGTGCCGGGATCGGCTACCTGGGGGTCAGTCAGTGGGTGATCCACGACATCGCGGTGCGCGCCGCCGGGCTGGCCGGGGTGCAGGTGGCGGACCTGGTGGGATCGCAGCGGTTCCATGCCGGCGCGGGCACGGCGCTGCTCGCGGCGGTGATCACGCTGGTCGCAGCCGTGATCTTGATGCGCTCGGCGGGTACCGGCACGGCGGCCGGGGCGCGCTACGCGGCGCCGGCAGCGCGTCGCGAGGCCGTACGCGGTGAGGCTGCCGACGGTACCGCGGGCATGTCAGAGCGGACCATGTGGGACGCCATCGACGAGGGGGCCGATCCCACGGTGGCGCCGGCACCGGCACCGGCGGATGAGCACAACGAACCGGGCGGCGAACCGGACAACAAGGGTCGGTGATGGCAGGTGCAGCGATGGCGACTAACCTTCATGGGAACGCTCCGACCGATCGCAAAGGACCAAGGCCAATGACGGCGACCGTGCTCGACTCCATCATCGAAGGAGTCCGCGCCGACGTTGCCACCCGGGAAGCCGTGGTCAGCTTCGCCGATATCAAGCAGCGGGCCAAGGATGCGCGCCCGGCGCTGGATGTGATGGCGGCGCTGCGGGCGCCGGGTATCGCGGTGATCGCCGAGGTCAAGCGGGCCAGCCCGTCGCGCGGGGAGCTTGCCTCCATCGCGGATCCGGCGCAGCTCGCGACGGCCTATGAGGACGGCGGCGCTCGCATCATCAGCGTGCTGACCGAGGAACGGCGTTTCCACGGCTCGCTCGACGATCTGGACGCGGTCCGTGCCGCGGTGTCGATCCCGGTGCTGCGCAAGGATTTCATCGTCGGGCCGTACCAGATTCACGAGGCGCGCGCCCACGGCGCGGACATGCTGCTGCTGATCGTCGCGGCGTTGGAGCAGCGGGCACTGGAATCGATGCTCGATCGCACCGAATCGCTCGGGATGACCGCCCTTGTCGAGGTGCACACCGAGGAAGAGGCCAACCGCGCGCTCGATGCCGGGGCCACCGTCATCGGTGTCAATGCCCGTGACCTGAAGACCCTCGAGGTCGACAGGGACTGCTTTGCCCGGATCGCCCCCGGTCTGCCGACCGATGTGATCCGGATCGCCGAATCGGGCGTCCGCGGTACCGCCGATCTGCTGGCCTATGCCGGTGCAGGTGCCGATGCGGTACTGGTCGGCGAGGGGCTGGTGACCAGCGGCGACCCGCGCGGGGCGGTATCAGAGCTGGTCACCGCGGGTGCCCACCCGTCATGCCCGAAACCTTCCCGCTGACTCAACCGATGAGCCGCTCACTCGAAGAGGCGTTGTGAACATGGGCGATATCTCCGGATTGCCGAACACCAGTGCTGCACTGGCCGAACCGACCAGCCACGATCCCGATGCCAGGGGTCATTTCGGTGCCTACGGGGGCCGACTGGTACCCGAGGCGCTGATGGCCGTCATCGAGGAGGTCACCGCCGCGTATGAGAAGGCGCGCAGCGATCAGACATTCCTCGACGAGTTGGACCGGCTGCAGCGTCACTACAGTGGACGTCCCTCGCCGATGTACGAAGCGGAGAACCTGAGCCGCCACGTCGGTGGCGCGCGGATCTTCCTCAAGCGAGAAGACCTCAACCACACCGGATCTCACAAGATCAACAATGTTCTCGGGCAGGCGCTGTTGGCCCGCCAGATGGGCAAGACCCGGGTGATCGCCGAGACCGGGGCCGGTCAGCACGGGGTCGCGACCGCGACGGCGTGTGCGCTGCTGGGGTTGGAGTGCGTCATCTACATGGGCGCGGTCGACACCGCTCGACAGGCGCTCAACGTGGCCCGGATGCGCCTGCTGGGTGCACGGGTGGTCGCGGTGGAGTCGGGTTCGGCCACGCTGAAGGACGCCATCAACGAGACCTTCCGTGACTGGGTGGCCAACGCGGACAACACCTATTACGCGTTCGGCACCGCCGCCGGACCGCACCCGTTCCCCCTCATGGTCCGTGATTTCCAGCGGATCATCGGTTTGGAATCCCGCGTCCAGATCCAGGAGCAGGCCGGCAGGTTGCCCGACGCGATCGCCGCGTGCGTGGGCGGCGGTTCCAACGCCATCGGCATCTTCCACGCCTTCCTCGATGACCCTGGCGTGCGGCTGATCGGTTTCGAGGCCGCCGGTGACGGTGTGGAGACCGGGCGGCATGCGGCGACCTTCGCCGGTGGTTCCCCCGGTGCGTTCCAGGGATCGTTCTCCTACCTGTTGCAGGACGAGGACGGCCAGACCATCGAGTCGCACTCGATCTCCGCGGGCCTGGACTATCCGGGCGTGGGGCCCGAGCACGCGCTGCTCAAGGATGTCGGGCGCGCCGAGTACCGGCCGATCACCGATACCGAAGCGATGGACGCCTTTTCGCTGTTGTGTCGCACCGAGGGGATCATCCCGGCCATCGAGTCGGCCCATGCGGTGGCGGGTGCGGTCAAGCTTGCCGCCGAGCTCGGTCCGTCGGCGATCATCCTGGTGAATGTGTCGGGCCGCGGCGACAAGGATGTCGAGACGGCCGCAAAGTGGTTCGGATTGCTGGGGGATGACGCGTGAGCCGATTGTCGTCGGTGTTCGAGACCTGCCGCGCCGAGGGTCGCGCGGCACTGATCGGTTATCTCCCCACGGGATTTCCCGATGTGGACACCTCGATCGAAGCGATGACAGCGCTGGTCGAATCCGGTTGCGACATCGTCGAAGTCGGCGTGGCGTACTCCGATCCCGGGATGGACGGACCGACGATCGCCCGCGCCACCGAGGTGGCACTGGCCGGCGGGGTGCGTGTGCACGATGCGTTGCGAGCCGTCGAGGCGATCAGCAACGCCGGTGGTGCTGCGGTGGTGATGACCTACTGGAATCCGGTGCTGCGCAAGGGCGTCGAGACGTTTGCCCGCGACCTGGCCAACGCCGGCGGGCTCGGTCTGATCACCCCGGACCTGATTCCGGACGAGGCCGATGACTGGATCGCGGCGTCGGAGTCCAACGGCCTGGATCGGATATTTCTCGTGGCGCCGTCCTCGACACCGGAGCGGCTGGCCGCGACCGTGCAGGCCTCCAGCGGATTCGTCTATGCCGCTTCGACGATGGGCGTCACCGGCGCGCGTGACGCGGTGTCCAACGCCGCACCGGAGCTGGTGAGTCGGGTCAAGGCCATCTCGGATATCCCGGTGGGGGTCGGGCTCGGCGTGCGTTCCGGACAGCAAGCCGCCGAGATCGCGGCCTATGCCGACGGTGTCATCGTGGGCTCGGCGCTGGTGTCGGCACTGGATGACGGCGTCGATGCGCTGCGAACGTTGACCGCCGAGTTGGCCGATGGTGTGCGGCAGGCGGTTCGCGCATGACGGTGACCACGCTGGCCTATATCCCCAGTCCGGATCAGGGTGTGTGGTTCATCGGCAGCGTGCCGCTGCGGGCGTACGCGCTGTGCATCATCGCCGGCATCGTCGCCGCGCTGGTGATCGGTGATCGCCGCTGGGCCGCGCGCGGTGGTGAACGCGGCGTCATCTACGACATCGCGCTGTGGGCGGTGCCGTTCGGTCTGGTCGGTGGACGGCTCTATCACGTGATGACCGACTGGCCTACCTATTTCGGTGAGGGTGGCGCCGGTCTGGTCGCTGCCTTCCGAATCTGGGACGGCGGTCTGGGGATCTGGGGCGCGGTCGCGTTGGGTGCGGTGGGCGCGTGGATCGGGTGCCGTCAGCGGGGGATTCCGTTGCCGGCGTTCGGTGATGCGATCGCACCGGGCATCATCCTGGCCCAGGCCATCGGTCGGCTCGGTAACTACTTCAATCAGGAGCTGTACGGTCGCGCGACGACCGTGCCGTGGGGCCTGGAGATCTACGAGCGCCGTGATGCGGCCGGCTTCCGGGACACGCTCAACGGTGTGTCGACCGGACAGGTCATCGGTGTGGTGCACCCGACGTTCCTGTACGAGCTGTTGTGGAACCTGCTGGTGTTCGCGCTGCTCATCTGGGCCGACCGTCGGTTCAATCTCGGCCATGGCCGGTTGTTCGCGCTGTATGTGGCCGGGTACTGCGTCGGTCGGTTCTGTGTCGAGCTGTTGCGCAGCGATACCGCGACCCTGATCGCCGGGATCCGGATCAATTCGTTCACCTCGACGTTCGTGTTCATCGGCGCGGTGGTCTACATCATGGTCGCGCCCAAGGGACGCGAGGCGCCCGAGACGCTGGTGGGTAAACAGGCACAGCAGGTGTCGGTGGACGACCTGGACACCACGGTGATCGCGACGGCAGGTGCCGCAGGTGGTGCTACCGCCGCGGTGGCGGTGGCGGATCCGCCGGACACGAAGGTGGCTCTCGACGAGCAGGAGACCGAGGTCGCCGAAGCCGCCGATCGTGCCGATGTCGACGAGGTGGCCGTCGAGACCGCGGTGCTGGAGATCGCCGAGCCCGACGGTGAGCCGGAACAGACCGATGACGAGGTCGAGGGCGTCGACGTCGAAGGGTCGGCCGAGGCCGAGGCGGCCGATGAGTTCGAGGTCGAGGCTGAAGCGGTCGAGGACATGTCCGTTGAGGACTCAGCGTTCGAAGAGGGTGAGCCTGCGGCCGAGGCGGCAGCCGATGATGCTGCGGCGGTCGATGAAGACGATGCGTTGCCGAGCGGTCCGGAGGCCGAGTTGCTGGCGGTGACCGGTGTCGAGCCCGATTCTGCGGGTGAGGTCGAGGTTGTCGATGAAGCTGACGGAGCCGCGGCTGAGGCTGAGGCGGTCGAGACTGCTGAGGACAAGACGTCGGAGGCGTCGGTTTCCGAGTCGTCGGAGACTGAGTCGGCCGAGGCCGATTCCGTGCCTGAGCCGGTTTCCGAGTCCGCCGACGAGGGTGAGCCTGTGGCCGAGACGGCAGCCGATGAAGACGATGCTTTGCCGAGCGGTCCGGAGGCCGAGCTGCTGGCGGTGACCGATGTCGAGCCCGATTCTGCGGGTGAGGGCGAAGTTGTCGATGACGCTGACGGAGCCGAGGCTGAGGCTGAAGCGGTCGAGACTGCTGAGGACGAGGCGGCAGCCGATGATGCTGCGGCAGCGGATGAAGACGATGCGTTGCCGAGCGGTCCCGAGGCCGAGCTGCTGGCGGTGACCGATGTCGAGCCCGATACCGCGGGTGAGGTCGAGGTTGTCGAGCCCACCGAGGATGATGAGTCGGAGCCTTCGGAGGCTGAACCGGCGGAATCCGACTCCGATGCAGCCGAGGCTGCCGCTGAAGAGCCGGCCACCGAGGCCGGGGAAGCCACAGAGTCGGAATCCGAGGACAGCACAAAAGCGGACGACAGCGCCGAAGCCGAAGCTGCCGCTGCGCCGGACCACACCCCTTTTTCGACAACCCCACTCACAGCTCGCGAACCCCGCAAAAGGTTCTGGCAGCGCCGGCGCTGAGTACCCCTACCGCTCCTCACCGGAGTCGTCCTCTCGCCGTCGTAGGAGTTCTTCGGGATGGTGGTAGTGGTTGACAGTGTCCTGCCCGATATCGAGCAACGGCGGCGGATGCCAGTGCACGCGGCCGTCCGGGCCGATGCTGGTGGTCCACCCGGTATCGAACGCCATCTGATTATCTGCGGCACAACCCAATCCGAGTCCCGTGATATCGGTCTGCCCGCCTGCGCTCCAGTCTTGTTCGGCGTGCATGCCCTGGCAACCCGCTCCACTGACCGGGCAGTTGGGCATGGTGCAGCCTCGGTCGCGGCTGATCATGACCAGTCGTTGAGCTTTGGAGGCCAGGCGTTTGGAGCGGGCGAGGTAGAGCGGTTCGGCGGTGTGCTCACGGTAGATCAGCAGGTAGTGGTGCGCGTGCGCGGCGAGGCGGATGAGGTCGCGCATCGGCATCGTGGTGCCCACCGAGGTGTGGGCGATCCCCGCCGCGGCGTGTAGCTCGGCCAAGGTGGTGGACACCACCACGGTGACCGGTAACCCGTTGTGCTGGACCAATTCTCTGGACATCAACGCGTTGCGGACGACCGCCTTGAGTGCATCGTGATAGCGCTGGGAGGCGCCACAGGTATCACGACCGGCCGCGCTGCGGGGGTCGACATCCAGTGCGGCACGGCGCCCCTGCAATTCGTCGAACGGTACCGGCGCGGGGCTCGGGTCGGCCAGCGCCGCGTCCAAGTCGGCACGGCGCTGCTCGAACGGTTCGGCCGTGGGCCGCAACGGTCGGCGTAGCGGGCTGAATGGGCACAGCGGGTGCCGGTGCAGGCAGACCGTCTGTATGGTCCAACGGGTTCGGCGAGGGATTGGAAACCGGCGCTTCGTCGGCGGGATTGTTGATCCCCGGAGCGCCCCATACCTGATTCACCGTCTTGAGGTAGGCGCCCAGCTCCGGATCGACCCACCCCGAGATGCGGATCAACCCGTCGGGATCCTGGCGTCCCAAGGTGATTCCGCGTTCGTGGGCGGCGATATCAGGACCATCGCCATCGGGGTTGAGCGCGCACACCGCGTAGTCGGCGACCTCACGCAAGGTGCGCGGGGTGATCCGGGTAGCCGCCTCGACCAGATCGGCCTCCAGTTGTCCGCACCGCTGCCGGGCGGCGTAGCGGCCGGCCCGCTCCACCGCGGTGCGGATCTCCTGCACATGCTCGAGGTTGATGGTGCCCTCGGCCAATGCCGCGGCACATGCGGGCAGGGTCGGCAACAACACCTGCCCGTCTAGGCTGTGGCGTGGCCCGAGGTCGGCGGCATCGCGTAGCCGGTGGGCGGCCTCGGCCTCCGAGATCCGCAGCCGGATGGTCAAGATCTGGGCCCAGGTGCGGGCACCGATTTCTTTGGGCGTGCTCTGGGCCTGTAGCGCAGCCATGATGCGGTGGTCGAGCGCGGCGGTGGTGCGGGCGCGGTGCTCGCGCTGAGATTGCAGCGTCAACAGATCCGCCGGCGACAGGCGGGTGACGTCGAGGGCGGCCAGCTGCTCACAAGCGGAGTCGTAGGCATCGAAGGCCGCCAACACGACCTCTCGATCCGCCACCCCGTTCGCCAACATGTTCGAATTCTAACGCCGGGGTCTGACATGACAGGGCGTTGTCCACAGGTTGCGAAGCCATCCACAGATAGAGAAAAACTACTGGCGCCCAACCGGTTTCAGGGGTACAAGCAAGCCGTTCGGCGCGTGAATCACCCCGGCGGCATCGCGTGCGGCTGGTCACCGAAAACACATGTCGATTGTTTCCGCTCCGTTTCGTCGATGCTGCGGTCGTGAAACCCTGGGCGCACCAGCACCATCGGACTCGATGTGAGTAGGTGTTGACAACCCCGACATGGTGGGGCAACCGGTGCGGAATGGCCGAGCCATAACTTCTGTCTCAACCGTTTCCATTGCTGGGAGGAATCCGTGCTCAACACACGCCGCAACCGCGATATCGCGCACTGGGATGCCGAAGACGCCGACGCCTGGGAATCCGGTGGGAAAGACATCGCCAAGCGCAACCTGATCTGGTCGATCTTCGCTGAGCACGTGGGCTTTTCGGTGTGGTCGATCTGGTCGGTGATGGTGTTGTTCATGCCACAGGACGTCTACGGCATCGACGCCGCGGGCAAGTTCTATCTGGTGGCGATGCCGACACTGGTCGGCGCCTTCATGCGCATCCCGTACACCATCGCCCCGGCCCGATTCGGCGGTCGCAACTGGACCATCGTCAGCGCCCTGCTGTTGCTGATCCCGCTGGCGCTGACGCTGTGGGTGATGTCGCAGCCCGGCACGTCCTACACCACGTTCATGCTGGTGGCGGCGTTCGCCGGCCTCGGCGGCGGCAACTTTGCCTCCTCCATGACGAACATCAATGCGTTCTACCCGCAGCGTCTCAAGGGCTGGGCGCTCGGGCTCAACGCCGGCGGTGGCAACATCGGTGTGCCGGTCATCCAGCTGATCGGCCTGCTGATCATCGCCACCGTGAGCAACACGGCGCCCTATCTGGTCTGCGCGATCTACCTCGTGCTCGTCGGTCTCGCGGCCCTCGGTGCCGCGTTCTTCATGGACAACCTCGGCAACCAGCGCTCCAATCTGGGCGCCATGGTCGAGGCGATGCGATTCTCACACTCCTGGGTGATGAGCTTCCTCTACATCGGCACGTTCGGCTCGTTCATCGGATTCAGCTTCGCATTCGGCCAGGTGCTGCAGATCAACTTCCTCGCCGGCGGTGACACCCCGGCGCAGGCATCGCTGCACGCCGCGCAGATCGCCTTCCTCGGCCCGTTGCTCGGATCCATCTCGCGTCCGATCGGCGGTAAGCTCGCCGACAAGATCGGCGGCGGAAAGATCACGCTGTACGTGTTCGTCGCCATGATCTTCGCTGCCGGAATCCTTGTCGCCGCAGGCGTTCTCGACGACAGCGCGGCCGGTGCGCCCACCGGTGGTCAAATGATCGCCTATGTGGCCGGTTTCATCCTGCTGTTCATCCTGTCGGGTCTGGGCAACGGTTCGACCTACAAGATGATCCCGTCGATCTTCGAGGCCAAGGCACAGGGCCACGACGAGTGGAGCCGTGAGGAGAAGGCGGCCTGGTCGCGGAGCATGTCCGGTGCCCTCATCGGCTTCGCCGGCGCGGTCGGCGCACTGGGCGGGGTGTTCATCAACATCGTGCTGCGGATGTCCTATGTCAGCGATGCGAAGTCGGCGACCAACGCGTTCTGGGTCTTCCTCGGCTTCTACGTGATCTGCGCCATCGTCACCTGGTTCGTGTTCCTGCGGTTGTCGTCGTCGAAGGCAGCAGCCAGCCCGGCGGCTCTACCGGAATCGGTGGTCACCGCGTAACCGGACGAACTCGGCCTCACGAGGTGCTCACCGCGGGGATGGGCGTCTTGTGAGGTCGAGTTTTCCTTGCCATAACGTCGCCTCAAAGGAGCCGGAACAGTGCCAGCACACGATGGTGGCATGTCGGTGACCACGCGGACCGCCTGCTCGTACTGTGGTGTGGGCTGCGGTATCGAGGTCGCCACCGAGACCGATCAGGACACCGGGCTGCCGGTGATCGCCAAGATCAGCGGCGACAAGCTGCATCCGACCAACCGCGGCAGATTGTGCACCAAGGGCGCCACCCACGCCGAGCTGATGGCCGCGACCGAGGGCAGGATGACCGCCGCGCTGGTGCGCCCCGAGCGCGGCGCGCAGCTTGTGGAAACCCCGGTCGAGGAGGCCGTGGCGCAGGCCGGGAACCGGCTGCGGGCCATCGTCGACGAACACGGGCCCGACGCGGTCGCGCTGTACGTATCGGGCCAGATGTCGCTGGAGGCGCAGTATCTGGCGACCAAGCTGGCCAAGGGTTATCTGCGCACCGTGCACATCGAATCGAACTCTCGGCTGTGCATGGCCAGCGCGGGCACCGGCTACAAGCAGTCCCTCGGCGCCGACGGCCCGCCCGGCTCCTACACCGATTTCGATTCGGCGAACCTGTTCTTCGTCATCGGCGCGAACATGGCCGATTGCCATCCGATCCTGTTCCTGCGCATGGCTGACCGGCTCAAGGCCGGCGCCAAGATGATCGTGGTGGACCCACGGCGCACCGCCACCGCCGACAAGGCCGACCTGTACCTGCCGATCGCTCCGGGTACCGACCTCGCACTGCTCAACGGGCTGTTGCATCTGCTCGTCGTCAACGGCGACATCGACGAGGAGTTCATCGCCGAACACACCGAGGGCTGGCAGGACATGCCTGCGTTCCTCGCCGATTACCCGCCCGCCCGGGTGGCCGCCATCACCGGACTGGACGAGGCCGACATCCGAACCGCCGCATCGATGATCGCCGAGGCGGGGGAGTGGATGACGTGCTGGACCATGGGCCTGAACCAGAGCACCCACGGCACCTGGAACACCAACGCCATCTGCAACCTGCATCTGGCCACCGGTGCGATCTGCCGGCCGGGTAGTGGGCCGATGTCACTGACCGGACAACCCAACGCGATGGGCGGCCGCGAGATGGGGTACATGGGACCGGGTCTACCCGGCCAGCGTGTGGTCCTCTCGGCCGAGGACCGGGCGTTCTGCGAGGAACAGTGGGGGCTGGAGCCGGGCACCATCCGATCCGAGGTCGGTCCGGGCACGGTGGCCATGTTCGAACAGGCCGCCGCCGGTGAGATCAAGGCCTGCTGGATAATCTGCACCAATCCCGTTGTCTCCGTGCCGAACCGAGCGACAGTCATCGCCGCCCTGGAAGCGGCCGAGCTCGTCATCACCCAGGACGCCTACATCGACACCGCGACGAACCGCTACGCCGATATCGTGCTGCCGGCCGCACTGTGGTCCGAGAGTGACGCGGTGATGGTCAACTCCGAGCGCAACATCACCCTGCTGCAGCAGTCCGTCACGCCGGTGGGCCAGGCGCGGCCGGACTGGGAGTTGATCTGTGGTGTCGCCGAGTATCTGGGTTTCGGTGACGATTTCGCCTACAAGTCCAGCGCGCAGATCTTTGACGAGATCCGTCGCTTCGCCAATCCCCGCACGGGATACGACCTGCGCGGAGTCAGCTATGACCGGCTGCGCGAGACGCCCGTGCAGTGGCCCTGCCCACCCGCCGATCCCGATGACCGCCACCCCATCCGTTACGTCAACGACGGTGTGTCGCAGACCCTGCACGTCGACGCCGACGGGCACCGTCCCCGGCTGGCGTTTCCGACACCATCGCGGCGGGCGCAGTTCCTCGCCCGGCCGCATATGGACCCGCACGAACTGCCCGACGACGATTATCCGATGGTGCTCAACACCGGTCGGCTGCAACATCAGTGGCACACCATGACCAAGACCGGTCGGGTGGCCAAACTCAACAAACTCGATGCCTCGCCGTTCGTCGAGATCCACCCCGATGATGCTGCGGCGCTAGGCATCACCGCCGCCCACCACGTCGAGCTCACCTCCCGGCGCGGTCGCGCCGTGCTGCCTGCATCCCTCACCGACCGGGTACGCCGGGGCAGTGTATGGGCGCCGTTTCACTGGAACGACGAGCACGGTGAGTACCTCGCAATCAACGCCGTCACCAACGACGCCGTCGACGCGTACTCCCTGCAACCCGAACTGAAAGTGTGCGCCGTACGGCTACGGGCCATCGAGGTGGCCGCACCAGATCCGCTCGATCTGCGCACGGCCGGACCACAATTCACCGATGACGAGAAGCTCTATCTGTCCGGGTTCTTCACCGGGTTGGACGCGACACCGGGCGGCGTCCCGGTCCTGCCGCTCTCGGCGCCGGTGCGCCCGGCGGTCCGCCTGTGGGTCGACGGACTCCTGGCGGGCACCTACTCACGCGCAACCGAGCAACCCGCCACCGGACCACTGGTGCTGTGGGCTTCCCAGACCGGCAATGCCGAGGAGTTCGCGATCGGGCTGGCCGCACGCATCACCGGTGCCCGATCGGTCACCATGGACGAGGCATCGTTGGACGATGTCGCCGCGGCGACCGAGGTGTTGGTGATCACCAGCACCTTCGGTGACGGCGGGCCACCGGACAACGGCGCGGACTTCTGGGACCGGCTGTGCCGCGCCGACGCGCCGGCGCTGACCGGGGTGCGATACGCGGTGCTCGGGATAGGGGACAAGGCGTACGCCAATTTCTGTGGTCACGCGAAGTCTCTGGATGCCCGCCTGGCCGAGCTGGGTGCCGTCCGGACACACGAACTGGTCGAATGCGAATCGCACGACGACGCACCGATGGCCGCCTGGGCCGCGGCGGTCACCACCGAGCCCGCCGACATCGCAACCACCGCGACCGCACCCGGACCCGCGCGAACGACCACACCACCCCGGCCCGCCGCACCGCTGACCCGGGGCAATCCGCTGTCGGCGCCGGTGAGCCGCAACACTCGCCTGACCCCGGTGGTGGCCGCCAAGGAGGTGCGTCAGATCGGGTTCGACATCACCGAACACGTCGCCGAACACGGCGTGAGCTATGCCGCCGGGGATTCCCTGGGGGTGTTCGTCGGCAACGATGCCGACTCGGTGCGGGCCTGGCTGGCCGCCACGGCCCTGTCCGGCGATGAGATCGTCGAGGTCGACGGTGCCGAGGTCGACCTGCGGACCGCCCTGACGCGTTCCTACGACCTGTGCAAGGTGACCCCGAACCTGCTCGGGTTCGTCACCGAACGGTGCCCTCAGGCGAAGGTGTTGCGACGGTCCGGTGCGAAACTCGACAGCTGGCTCGCCGGCCGCAATGGGCTGGACATCGTCGAGGAGTTCGCCGTCCGGGCCGATCCTGCCGAATGGCTGGACGCGCTCGTCCGGCTCACACCGCGGCAGTACTCCATCTCGTCGAGTCCGTTGGTGAGCCCACACGAGGTGCAGCTGACGGTCTCGGTGCTGCGCTACCGCACCGCCCGTGGCATGGCGCGCGGTGGCGTCGCCTCCACATTCCTGGCCGACCGGGCGCAGGCCGCGCCGGTGTTCGTGCAGCGCTCACCGAACTTCCGCCCGCCCGAGGACTCGGCCACACCGATGATCATGGTCGGCCCGGGTACCGGGATCGCACCGTTCCGGGCGTTCCTGCAGGAGCGTCGCGCGCAAGGCCACCGCGGCCGCAACTGGTTGTTCTTCGGTGACCAGCACCGCGACCAGAACTTCTACTACCGCGACGAGGTGCAGGCCATGGTCGACGACGGCTTCCTCAGCCGGCTGGACCTCGCCTTCTCGCGCGACCAGTCACGGCGGGTGTATGTCCAGCACAAGATGACCGAACGCGGTGCCGACCTGTGGCGCTGGCTGCAGGACGGTGCGCATTTCTACGTCTGCGGTGATGCGACCCGGATGGCCGCCGATGTCGACGCGGCGCTGCTGGCGATCATCCGCAAGCACGGATCGCTGTCCGCCGAGGCCGCCAACGATTACAAGAAGGAGCTCGTCGCCACCAAGCGATATGTGCGAGACGTGTATTGATCGATCACCGTGAATAAAAATCCACTCACGGGCGTTGCATCTCACGTACGAACCAGAACTTGGATCAGGAGACACGCAACATGAGTTGGCAGACCGGTGACTTTGTGACCGCCAGCCGCGAGATCGACGAGATGGATGTTCAGACGGTGCCGGAAGGTGCCGTCGGCACGGTGGCCGAGACCACGGTCTTCGGGAAGCCCAAGGTGGTCTGCTTCACCGTCCCGACGGTGTGGGGGCCCAAGCGCGCCTGCGTGCACGTACACCGCGGCGATGTGGAACTGGCCGGCTGATGCCCGGTCAGCTGTCCTGACGCAGGACGTCGGCGATCATCTCGACGGCGTCGACATTGCGCAGTGACGGGTCCAACGCGGTGCCGGGCACCACGACATAACGCTGTTCGCGGACGGCGGTGAGCTGACGTGCCAGCGGATCGTTTTCCAGGAATTCGATCTTGGCGGCCGCGGTGTCACCGTCGTCACCGCGCGTCAGGTCGGCCAGCACCAACACGTCGGGATCGCGGTCCAGAATCGCCTCCCACGAGGTTTCCGGCCACAGCTGACGGCTGTCGGCGAACGCGTTTCGCGCCCCGACAGCCTGCGTGATCAACCCTGGGGCGCCGCAGCACCCGGCGATATACGGCGCCCGGGTGGCCGAGTACCAGTACATCAGGCTGGTGTCGGAGGTGTTCAGGCCGGCGGTCGCGGACCGTACTCGATCCTTCAGCGATGTCACGAGTCGGGCCGCGTTCTCCTCGACCCCGAATATCCGTGCGATGTCCCCGATTTCGGCATAGATGTCCTCGAAGGTCAACGCGCGGTGCTGTTCTGCCTGCTGCCCGCTGCACTCGCTCGCCGACAGGTAGGTGGGAATGCCCAACTCGGCAAAGCGTTCGCGCGACGCGATGCCCTGGTCGGAGAACGTGTAGGCGAATGTGGCGTAGACGAAGTCGGGTTCGGTGTCCAGAACGGTTTCCAGCGAGGGGAAATCGGCGCTCAGTTCGGGGACCTTCGCGTTGGCCTCGGCCAGGTGCGCCGGCACCGGTTCGTTCCACGATGCGGTGCCGACCATCCGATCGGCCAAGCCGAGAGTGAGCATCAGCTCGGTGGCGGGTTGATTGACCGAGATGGCGCGTGCGGGCGCTGCGGCCATCTCGACGTCGATACCGCAGTTCTTCAGTACGACCGGGAATCCCGCGCCGGCGGTCGGCGTCGCCGAGGTGCCGACCTGGTCGGGAGTCTGGGTGCCGCATCCCGAGACCAATATCGACACCGCGCCCAGAGCGCCGATGACGCGCTGCCACGACATCACTTGACCCCCATGACCACGTAGTCGTCGAGCAGTTGCCAGACCGTGCCCACCTCGGAGAATCCGGCCTGTGCCAGGGCGGCGAGATGGAAGTCCACCGCGGTGGTGGGCGGCGGATTTCGGTGCGCGAACCGCTGATCACGCAGCACCGCCAGATCGGCCACGCCGTCGCGGGACGTCGCTGCGGCCCACCACTGATCCCAGGTGGCCGATCCGGCGGCGTGCGCCCGTGCCTGGGTGGCGGCGTCGTGTGCGGCGGACAGTCTGCGCAGGGTCGGCTGGCGCCCGTCGAACCGGAAGTGATCGCCATTGAGCAGGATGCCGTTGTCGGACAGCAGCTCTGCCGCGGCGGTGTACACGCCCAACAAGGTCTGCGGGGTCAGCCAGTGCAGCGCGGTGGTGGAGACGAAAGCCGATATCGGTGCGCCCGCCGTGGCGGCTGCCACCGCATCCGGCCAGGTGTCCTCGGCAAGGTCTGCCTCGACCACACCGAACCGGTCGTGGGCGCCGAGCGTCCGGGTGGCCAGGTCGAGCAGCAATGGATCGAAATCGAGGGCGATCACCCGGGCACCGGGAAGTGCGTCGAGGATGCGGGCGCTCAGCGATCCCGGCCCGCAGGCGAGATCGACGACCACGGGCTCGTCACCGCAGGCTAGTCCGATGATGTCGGTGATGGCGCGAAAGCGGGATTCACGGCCCGCGATATAGGCCGATTGTTGGTCGTCCCACGCCTGTACGAGGAAGTCGGGATCGGCGAGATCGCCGCGCATGGATGCGGACATGAGGGATTCCTTCGGCATCAGGGGCCTGATCAGCGAGACCCGGTGACAAGCCGCGACACACCGTCGCGGATGCCAGCAGGTATTCGGACTCGGGGGTCGTCCTCGGCAGGCCGCCTTCCCGGGAGCATGCACTCCCAGTGGCATGTGGCCCGCCTCGTCATCCCCTCACCGCTGCGCGTCAGTCCCGGATTCGCACCGGGTTCCCTACTCCCTGCGGAGGTGACTGGCCCGCACAGGCTAGCAGGGTGAGCTACACCGCATCGATGTCTCGGGCCGCACCCTTGTCTGCCGAGAGCGCCAACGCGGCGTACGCACGCAACGCCGCCGACACCGTGCGGCGCCGATCCCTGGGCCGGTATCCGCCGGCGGCCTCCAGGGCCGCGCGTCGACGCTCCAGTTCCTCGCGTGGCACCTCGACCTCGATGCTGCGGCGCGGGATGTCGATGGTGATCAGGTCACCGTCGGCCACCAACGCGATGGTGCCGCCGGCGGCTGCCTCGGGGGAGACGTGGCCGATGGACAGGCCCGACGTACCGCCGGAGAACCGACCGTCGGTGATCAGCGCGCATTGCGTGCCCAGCCCGCGGCCCTTCAAATAGGCTGTCGGATAGAGCATTTCCTGCATGCCCGGTCCGCCCCTCGGTCCCTCGTAACGGATCACCACCACATCGCCGGGCTGCACCCGGCCGGACAGGATGGCGTCCACCGCGTCCTCCTGTGATTCCAGCACCACGGCCGGACCGGAGAACGTCCAGATGGATTCGTCGACGCCCGCGGTCTTGACGATGCAGCCGTCCACCGACAGGTTGCCGCGCAGTACCGCCAGCCCGCCGTCGGCGGAATAGGCGTGGGCCACATCGCGGATGCAGCCGTTCTCGGCGTCGGTGTCCAGGCTGTCCCACCGCTCGGACTGCGAGAACGCCGATGCCGACCGCACGCACCCCGGTGCGGCGTGGAAGAGTTCGACGGCCTCGGCCGACGGCGATCCGCCGCGGATGTCCCATGCGCGCAGCCATTCCGCCATCGAGCCCGAGTGCACGGTGTGCACCGTCTCGTGCAGATGACCGCCGCGCCACAGCTCGCCGAGGATGGCCGGGATACCTCCGGCGCGGTGCACATCCTCCATCAGGTAGTGACCATTGGGGGCGACCTTGCACAGGCACGGGATCAGCCGGCTGCGCTTCTCGATGTCTTCCAGGGTGTAATCCAGCTCGGCCTCCCGGGCGGCGGCCAGCAGGTGCAGCACGGTGTTGGTCGACCCGCCCATCGCGATGTCGAGTGCCATGGCGTTGTCGAACGCGTCGCGCGTGGCGATGTTGCGGGGCAGGACGGAGGCGTCATCGTCGTCGTAGTAGGCCCGCACGATGTCCATCACCGTGCTCCCAGCCTTTTCGTAGAGGGCGCGCCGCGCGGTGTGGGTGGCCAACACCGAACCGTTGCCGGGCAGGGCCAGCCCGAGCGCCTCGGTGAGGCAGTTCATCGAGTTGGCGGTGAACATGCCCGAGCATGAGCCGCAGGTCGGGCAGGCGGCCTCCTCGATGCGCGAGATGTCGTCATCGGAGACGTCGGTGTTCACCGCATCGGCGATGGCCGACACCAGATTGAGCCGGGTCTTGACCGTGCCGTCGACCAAGACGGCGGTGCCACCCTCCATCGGGCCGCCGGAGACGAAGACGGTCGGGATGTTCAGGCGCAGTGCGGCCATCAGCATGCCGGGAGTGATCTTGTCGCAGTTCGAGATACACACCAACGCGTCCGCGCAGTGCGCGTTGACCATGTACTCCACCGAGTCGGCGATGAGCTCGCGGGACGGCAACGAGTAGAGCATTCCGCCGTGACCCATCGCGATGCCGTCGTCGACGGCGATGGTGTTGAACTCGCGCGGCACCCCACCGGCGGCCGAGATGGCCTCGGAGACGATGCGGCCGACGGGCTGCAGGTGCGTGTGCCCCGGCACGAACTCGGTGAAGCTGTTGGCCACCGCCACGATGGGCTTGCCGATATCGGAGCCGGCGACTCCGGCGGCCCGCAACAGCGAGCGTGCTCCCGCCATGTTGCGACCGTGGGTGACCGTGCGGGACCGCAGTTCTGCCATAACACACAGCGTGGCATCCGGGACATCTACGTGGGAAGACGGTGCTGATACCAGTACTGGCACTACTACCATCGAAGGATGGACACACGTAGCAGGCAGCGCCGGGCGCTCGGGGAGTTCCTGCGGGCTCGCCGGGAGGCCGCCGCGCGCGCCGACCTGGGCTATGCCCCGATGCCGCGGATGCGCACCAGCGGCCTGCGGCGTGAGGAGGTCGCTCTGGCGGCCGGGGTGAGCGTCACCTGGTACACGTGGCTGGAGCAGGGCCGCGAGATCAACCCCTCGCGCCAGGTTCTCGATGCGGTCAGCACGGCCCTGCGGCTGACCCCGGCTGAACGTGACTACGTGCGCAGCCTCGGCGGGCATGCCCCGGAGCCGGTTCCGACCGACGTGCCGACGCCGCCGCATGTGCAGCGCTTCCTGGACGCGCTGGGCGGGTACCCGGCGTTCGCGATCGGGCCGTTCTGGGATATCACCGCGTGGAACAGTGCCTACGCCGCGCTGTATCCGAACATCGCGGTGACCGCCGAGGCCGACCGTAACCTGCTCTGGCTGATGTTCATGGACCCCGCGATC
The DNA here is from genome assembly GCF_000317305.3 of Mycolicibacterium neoaurum VKM Ac-1815D. Next base: position 2,965,093 of record NC_023036.2, read on the forward strand.
CGGGAGTTGTTGCCGGACTGGGAAAACGACAGCAGCCGCTTCCTGGCCGAGTTCCGGGCCGAGGCGGGATCACGGGCGGGCGAACCGGCTTACTCGACCTTGGTCGACCGGCTTCGCGCGGCCAGCGACCATTTCGAGTCGCAGTGGCGCAGGCGCAGCGTGCAGCGGTTCACCTCGCGGGAGCGGCGTTTCTTCCGCGCCGGGATAGGGGAGATGCGCCTGGAACACCACCAGCTGGCGCCGGTGGATGTGCCGAACATCCAGATCGTGGCCTACCTGCCGGTGCCCGACAGCGGGGCGGCCGAACGGCTGGCCACGCTGGTGGCCGGCGCCGGATGAACCGATACGACCCCGGTTGAGCAACCGGGGTCCTATCGAGAAACTGTGTCCGAGGGGGGACTTGAACCCCCACGCCCGTTAATAGGGCACTAGCACCTCAAGCTAGCGCGTCTGCCATTCCGCCACTCGGACATCGCTCCGCGCCGTCGGCGAGGAGCGACTAAGGCTAACGGATAGGGGCGGTCGGACCCAAACCAGCCCGTCGGCGCCGGTGCGCCACTCTGTCCGGGCGGGCACCGGCGATGGTACGAATGGGGTTGTGACCGTCCAGCCCAGCGCCGCCGACGAGGTGGTCGACCTCGTCAGCACCCTCATCCGTTTCGACACCTCCAACACCGGAGATCCGGCGACGACGCGGGGCGAGGCGGACTGCGCGCAGTGGGTGGGTGACCGCCTCCGCGAGGTCGGCTACAGCACCGAGTACATCGAGGCCGCCCCCGGCCGCGGCAACCTGTTCGCCCGGTTGCCGGGTGCGGACCGTTCACGCGGCGCCCTGCTGATCCACGGCCATCTGGACGTCGTGCCCGCCGAGCCCGCCGACTGGAGCGTGCACCCGTTCTCGGGTGCGGTGAAAGACGGCTATGTCTGGGGCCGCGGCGCGGTCGACATGAAGGACATGGTCGGCATGATGATCGCCGTCGCACGCCACTTCAAACGCGCGGGCATCGTGCCCCCACGCGATCTGATCTTCGCCTTCGTCTCCGACGAGGAGCACGGCGGCACCTACGGCGCCCAGTGGCTCGTCGACAACCGGCCCGACCTCTTCGACGGTGTCACCGAGGCGATCGGTGAGGTCGGCGGTTTCTCGCTGACCGTGCCCTCGCGGCACGGCGGCGAGCGCAGGCTCTATCTGGTGGAGACCGCCGAGAAGGGCATCGCCTGGATGCGGTTGTCGGCCCGGGGCCGCGCCGGACACGGCTCGATGGTGCACCAGGACAACGCCGTCACCGCCGTCGCCGAAGCCGTCGCCAAGCTGGGCAGGCACCAGTTCCCGCTGGTGCTCACCGAACCGGTGGCGCAGTTCCTGGCGGCGGTCGCCGAGGAGACCGGCTACGAATTCGACATCGACTCACCCGATCTCGACGGCACCATCGCCAAACTCGGTGATATCGCCCGCATTGTCGGGGCCACACTGCGCGATACCGCCAACCCGACGATGCTCAAGGCCGGCTATAAGGCCAACGTGATCCCGGCAACGGCCGAGGCCGTCATCGACTGCCGGGTGCTGCCCGGGCGTCGGGAGGCCTTCGAACGCGAGGTCGACGAGCTCATCGGCCCCGACGTGGTGCGCACCTGGGAACGCGATCTGCCGTCTGTCGAGACCACCTTCGACGGTGATCTCGTCGATGCGATGAACGCCGCGCTGCTGGCTGTCGATCCCGAGGCGCGGATCGTGCCGTACATGCTCTCCGGCGGAACCGATGCAAAAGCATTCTCACGGTTGGGCATTCGCTGCTTCGGCTTTGCCCCGCTGCGGTTGCCGGCGGATCTGGACTTCGCCGCGTTGTTCCACGGCGTCGATGAACGGGTACCCGTGGACGCATTACAGTTCGGCACCGAGGTGCTCGAGCATTTCCTCACCAACTGCTGACCAGAAGAGGGGCGATATGACCGCAACACCCGCAGATCCCTACGCCAACCTGCCGAAACTGCCGACCTTCGAGCTGACCTCGGAGACCTTCACCGACGGCCAGCCAGCAGGCAACGATCAGGTCAGCGGCATCATGGGCGCGGGCGGCAAGGATGTCTCACCCCAGCTGAGCTGGTCGGGCTTCCCCGAGGAGACCCGCAGCTTCGCGGTCACCGTGTACGACCCGGACGCTCCGACATTGTCGGGGTTCTGGCACTGGGCCGTCGCCGATCTGCCCGCGACGGTCAGCTCGCTGCCCGCCGACGCCGGTAACGGCGATCCGTTGCCCGGCAACGCGGTGACGCTGACCAACGATGCGGGACTCAAGCGCTTCCTCGGTGCGGCGCCGCCCGCCGGACATGGCCCGCACCGCTACTACGTGGCCGTGCACGCGCTCCCGGTGGAGTCACTCGAATTGCCCGAGGGCGCCACGCCGGCCTTCCTCGGGTTCAATCTCTTCGGTCAGGCCATCGCTCGCGCCGTGCTGCATTTCACCTACGAACAGAACTAGAAGCGGGTCTCCGCGCCGACTGCCTCCGACAGCGAGGCGAACCCGCCCTCGCGCAGTCGGCGTGCCAGACCGTCGTGGATCTGCTTGGCGTACAGCCCACCGCCGTAGACGAAACCGGTGTAGCCCTGCAGCAGCGAGGCGCCGGCCAGGATGCGTTCCCAGGCGTCCTCGGCGGTCTCGATACCGCCGACGCTGACCAGCACCAGGTGATCGCCCACGCGCACGTAGAGCCGACGCAACACCTCAAGGGCGCGTCGGGAGACCGGCGGACCGGACACCCCGCCGGCGCCGAGCTCGTCCACGCCAGGGGTCCGCAAGCCGTCCCGGGAGATCGTGGTGTTGGTCGCGACGATGCCGGCCAGGCCCAATTCGACGGCCAGATCGGCGATATCGTCGATATCGGAGTCCGACAGGTCGGGCGCTATCTTGACCAACACCGGCACCGTGACGACCTCGCGGACGGCGGCCAGGATGGGCCGCAGCGACTCGACCGCCTGAAGATCGCGCAGCCCCGGGGTGTTCGGTGAGCTGACGTTGACCACCAGATAGGACGCCAGCGGGCCGACCAGTCGTGCGCTGGTGACGTAATCGTCGACCGCCTGCTCGGCGGGGGTGGTCTTGGTCTTGCCGATGTTCACCCCGATCGGTACATCGGATCGGTGCGTGCCGAGCTGCCGGGCCAGCGCCGCCGCCCCGCGGTTGTTGAAGCCCATCCGGTTGAGCAGACCGCGGTCGGCGGGCAGCCGGAACATCCGCGGTGCCGGATTTCCCGGTTGACCCTGGGCCGTGACCGTGCCGATCTCGGCATACCCGAAGCCGAGCGCGCCCCAGGTCTGCAATCCGTGACCGTCCTTGTCGAAACCCGCGGCCAGCCCGAGTGGCGCCGGAAAGCGCACACCGGCGACCGTGCTGGCCAGGATCGGGTCCGACGCGCCCAACCTGCCCGACAGGACGCGACGGCTCCACCCGGTCGAGGTGGCCAGCCGCAGTATCGCGAACACGACGGCATGAATACGTTCGGGCGCGACGAGGAAGAACGCGCGCCGCATCAAGCGGTAGATCACAGGGCCGGCTGCTCTCCGAGTGCGGTCTTCTTGCGACGCAACAACACGCGCCGGCTCCCGTCGGTATAGAGCCGCACCTTGGTCAACTCCCAGCCGCGATACTGCGCCTCGATGGACAAACGCACCGACGCCGACAACCGCGTGACATCGGGGGGCAGGCGCAGCGGCACCCATTCGTAATCCTCGGAAAGGTCACCGGCCCAGCCCGCGGGCATCCGGCTGCGTGCCACCGTCGTCATGACCTACTCGCCCCCTTGATCACCTGTACCCCGGCGCCGGAACCGGAGACCACGTACAGGGTGTCGCCGGCATCGTCGAAGGCCAGGGTATTGGGTTGCTGCACTGTCCTATAACGCACCTTTTCAACGGGTATTCCGGTAGCCAGATCGTAGCCAATGACGGTGTTGGTCGCCGTCTGTGACACCCAGGTCATCTTCGTCGACCCGGTCACGCCATAAGGGGCCTCGCCCACCGGGTACCGCTGCCGCAGGATCAGCGGATCGGTGCCGAAGACCAGCAGTGCTCCGCCGCGGGTATCGGTGACGAGCACTCGTCCGGCGGGGTCGACGGTCATCGACGTGGCCCCCTCACCGGCGCGCAACGCCTGCTCGGGCTTGGTCCCGTCCTCGTCGATCTCGGTGACCGAGGTCTGGCCGCGGTCCAGCACGATGATCGAATCATTTTGGGCGACAAGGGTATCGACGCGTGCGAAGTTCTTCAGACTCGTGCCGACCTCGGTGTCGGAGCGCAGTGTGAACACCGTGCCGTCGGCGCTGCCGAGCACCAGCGTCCCGTCGGCATTCCGGCCGATCGCGGTGAAGTCGGTGTCGGCATGGTCCTTGACCTCCACCGGGGTGGCGGCGCCGGCGGCGACGTTCGCTCGCACATACCCACCACGGATGGACAACCAGACTTCCCCGGAACCGTCACCGGTGATCGCGGTGGCCGCCGCGGGCAGCGCGATGGTGCGCGCGGGCCCGTCGGCGGGCACAACGGTGAGGCGGTCGGCGGGGCCCAGCACGACCGCCGAGGAGGTGCGGATATCGAAGACGGCGGCGATTCCCGGTGCCGACAGTGGCTTGACGACGCCGTCGACGGCACCGCTGACCTGTGGCGACACGGCCGGTGTCGCGACCGGAATGGTCGGTGGTGGCGAATCGGCGGGCGTCGACGAGCACGCGGAAACGACGCCGACGGCCAGGGTCAATGCCGAGAGGGAACGCACCCGGAATGCGGATTTCGTGGTCATGGGCCTTCAAAACTCCTGATTCCGCATTCCGTCTGCATTCGTGTTCGCAGTTTGCGCAAAGTTTGCCAATGGGGACGTAACCGTCAATTTGTGGGTATGGTGCGTGCTATGGCACTGGCTCCGGAGACCGAACTGTCGGCAGACGAGTTTGCCATCGAGCACGTCTCGACCGGCGTGCACGCCAGCGGGTTCGGAACCCTGGGTGATGGCCGCAGCTTCTCCTTTCACGTCGCGGACCGGCAGAACCTGGTCGTCGAGGTGTACCGGCCCCGGCTGAGTGGTCCCGTTCCGCAGAGCGAAGACATCATCGCCCGCACGTCCCGCAGTCTGAAAGATATCGATCTCGCCGATGAGCGCAGCGTAGCGGCCACCGTGCGCGATGCCGTCGCCGGAGCGGAGCCGGTGCGCGCGACGCGCTGACTCGACCCCCACGGTACGGTCGTGCGCGTGATGAGAGACGTCCATGTCTGACATGTCCTGGTTGCAGGTCGTCGTGCTTGCGATCGTCCAGGGGCTGACCGAGTTCCTTCCGGTGTCCTCCTCCGGTCATCTCGCGATAGTGTCCGAGGCGTTCTTCGGCGCCGACGCCGGCGCGTCGTTCACCGCCGTGGTGCAGATCGGTACCGAGGTGGCCGTCCTGCTCTATTTCGCGCGCGATATCGGGCGCATCGTGACGGCCTGGTTCGGCGGATTACGACACCCCGACCGGCGGACCCCGGACTACTGGCTGGGCTGGTGGGTCATCATCGGCACCATCCCCATCGGGATCTTCGGTTTCACGCTGCAACATTTCATCCGTGATGACGTCCGCAATCTCTGGGTCATCGCCACCGCGCTGATCGTGTTCTCCTTCGTCATCGCCGCGGCGGAGTACTTCGGGAAACAGACCCGTCCCATCGAACAGTTCACGCTCCGCGACAGTCTGCTCATCGGTTCGGCCCAGGCGCTCGCGTTGATCCCGGGCGTGTCGCGTTCCGGGGTGACGATCAGCACGGGGCTCTTCCTGGGACAGAAGCGCGAGGCCGCGGCGCGGTTCGGTTTCCTGCTGGCCATCCCGGCGGTATTGGGCTCCGGGCTCTACGAACTGAGCCACGTGTTCGAGCCGGGGGACACCGGTATGAGCGCCACCGTCACGCAGATCGTGCTGGGCACCGTCATCGCCTTCGTTGTCGGGTACGCCGCCGTCGCATGGTTCCTGAAGTTCCTGGTCAACCACAGCATGTACTGGTTCGTGGGGTACCGGATCACCCTCGGCGTCGTCGTGATGATCCTGCTGGGCACCGGGGTACTCGCCGCGAAATGACCCCGCCGACCCGAAGGGCCCGCCCGTGACCGTCATCCTGCTGCGGCACGGCAGATCCACCTCCAATACCGCGCACACCCTGGCCGGTCGCTCGGCAGGCGTCGACCTCGACGACACCGGGCGCGAGCAGGCAGAGGCGGTCGTCGCCCGGATCGGAACACTGCCGGTCAAGGCGATCGTGCGCTCACCGCTGCTGCGCTGTGCGAACACCGTCGCGCCGCTGGCCGCCGCCCTTGGTATCGAGCCGGTGGTCGAGGACCGGATCATCGAGGTGGACTACGGCAGCTGGACCGGGCGCAAGATCTCCGAACTGTTCAAAGAGCCGCTGTGGAAGGTGGTGCAAGCTCAACCGAGCGCGGCAGTCTTCCCCGACGGTGAGGGCCTGGCCCAGGTGCAGTCGCGCGCCGTCGCGGCGATCCGCGAACACGACCGGCGGCTGTCGGAAACGCATGGCGGCGATGTGCTGTGGATCGCCTGCACCCACGGCGATGTCATCAAGTCGGTGCTTGCCGATGCGCTCGGCACCCATCTTGACAGCTTCCAGCGCATCACGGCAGACCCCGCGTCGATGAGCGTCATCCGCTACACCGAGACGCGGCCGTTCGTGCTGCATGTCAATCACACCGGCAACGGATTGACCGCCGCGCTGAACGCCGCCCCGGACGCCGCCCCCACCGGTGACGCGGTCGTCGGTGGCTCGACCGCTTGAGTCCGGCCGCTACCGGCTATTTTGAAAGGTGCCATGGCCCGCGCAATTCATGTCTTCCGCTCACCCGACCGTTTCGTGGCCGGGACCGTCGGGCAGCCCGGGAACCGCACGTTCTACCTGCAGGCCGTCCACGACAAACGCATCGTGTCGGTGATGCTGGAGAAACAGCAGGTGGCCGTTCTCGCCGAGCGCATCACCGCCCTGTTGGTGGAGATCAATCGCCGGTTCGGCACCCCCATCCCGCCCGACACCGGCGAGATCGACGACCTGCAACCGCTCGAGATGCCGGTGGATGCCGAGTTCCGGGTGGGCACGATGGGGCTGGGCTGGGACGCCGAGGCACAGACCGTCGTGGTCGAACTGCTCGCGGTCTCCGACACCGAGTTCGACGCCTCGGTGGTGCTCGACGATGCCGAGGAGGGCCCCGACGCGGTCCGGGTCTTCCTGACCCCGGAATCGGCACGGGAGTTCGCGACGCGGTCCAACCGGGTCATCTCGGCCGGGCGGCCTCCATGCCCGCTGTGTGACGAACCGCTCGATCCCGAAGGCCACATCTGCGTGCGCACCAACGGATATCGGCGCGGTGCCTTCGGCGGGACAGATGATGAACCGCCCTTCTGATGCCGATCTCGCGGAACTGCTTGCCTCCGGCGAGCTGAACGTTCTCGGGCGCATCCGCTCGGCGAGCAACGCGACGTTCCTGTGCGAGTCCACCCTCGGCGAGCGGACGGTGCATTGCGTGTACAAGCCGGTTGCCGGCGAGGCGCCACTATGGGACTTCCCGGACGGAACTCTGGCGGGCCGCGAGCGTGCGGCGTATCAGATCTCGGCAGCACTCGGCTGGGATATTGTGCCGCACACCGTCATTCGAGGCGGTCCTGCCGGTATCGGGATGGCGCAGGTGTGGGTCGACCAGCCAGGCGACGGTTTGACCGACGACCCGCCCGATGATGACCGCGACGCTGGTCCGGACCTGGTGGACCTGGTGCCTGCGGGCAAGGTGCCCGCCGGTTATCTGCCGGTCCTGCAGGCCTATGACCAGTCCGGTGACGCCGTCGTGTTGGTGCACGCCGACGATGACCGGCTGCGGCGGATGGCCGTATTCGACGTGCTGATCAACAATGCCGACCGCAAGGGCGGGCACATCCTGGCCGGTGTGGACGGCCGGGTTCGTGGCGTCGACCACGGTGTGACCCTGCACACCGAGGACAAGCTGCGCACCGTGCTGTGGGGGTGGGCGGGCAAGCCGGTCCCCGACGACGCGCTGACCGCCGTCGACCAGTTGCGAGTCCGTTTGCGCGATGGGCTGGCCGACCAGCTGCAAGAACACCTGACCCCCGCCGAAGTGGCCGCACTGGGCGCGAGAATCACTGCGCTGCTTGACGATCCGGTGATGCCGTCACCGGATCGACACCGCCCGATCCCGTGGCCCGCCTTCTAGCCACGGGTACCCGACCCGGCAGCGCCCTGGCCCCACCGCGATACTTGTCCGGTGACTCTCGCCGCGCATACCGACGCCGAGGTGGCCGCGATGGTGGCCGCCGAAGCCGGGGAGCTGCTGCTGGCCGTCCGCGAGGAGGTCGGTTTCTACGACTCCTACGAACTCGGTGATGCCGGCGACCGCCGGGCCAACACCTTCATCCTGAAACGCCTGGCCGAACTCCGCCCGGGTGACGCCGTGCTGTCCGAAGAGGCCGTCGACGACCTGTCCCGGGTGCATGCCGACCGGGTGTGGATCGTCGATCCCGTCGACGGCACCCGCGAGTACTCGATGGCGGGACACGCCGACTGGGCCGTGCACATCGCGCTGTGGCAACGCAACGGCCCTGCCGGAGCCGCCCCGGCGGCGACCGATGATCAGGGTGCCATCACCGACGCCGCCGTCGCCCTGCCCGCGCTGCACCAGGTGTATCGCACCGACACCGTCACCCCGCCGCCACCGCGACGCGACGGGCCCATCCGGATCACTGCCAGCACCTACCGCCCACCGGCCGTGCTGTGGTGGTTGCGTGAACAGATGGACGTCGAGGTCGTCCGGATCGGCTCGGCGGGCGCGAAGGCGATGGCCGTGGTGCGCGGCGACGTCGACGCCTACATCCACGCGGGAGGCCAGTGGGAGTGGGATTCGGCCGCCCCGGCCGGCGTGCTCTGGGCCGCCGGCCTGCACGCCACCCGACTGGGCGGGGCGCCGCTGGTCTACAACCGGCGCGATCCCTACCTGCCGGATCTGCTGATGTGCCGGCCCGAGCTGGCAGGCCCCTTGCTGGACACCATCCGGTCGGCCTTCTAGAGGATGCGGCCGGGGAATGAACCGACCCGTCAACTTGTCGGTTCCTGGCGAAAGGCAGATCCAACGGAGGGCACCGGTGAGCCAACAACCTAGAGTCGACGTCATGCAGTCCTGGCCGGCGCCGACCGTTCCCACATTGCCGGGCGCCGGTGTCGCGCTGCGGCTCTACGACACCGCCGACCGCCAGGTGCGGCCGGTTTCCCCGGGGCCCACAGCGACCATGTACGTCTGCGGGATCACCCCCTACGACGCCACCCACCTGGGGCACGCCGCCACCTATCTGACCTTCGACCTGGTCAACCGGGTGTGGCGGGACGGCGGCCACGAGGTGCACTACGTCCAGAACATCACCGATGTCGACGACCCGCTGTTCGAGCGGGCCGAGCGCGACGGTATCGACTGGCGCGAACTCGGCGACCGCGAGACTCAGCTGTTCCGCGAGGACATGACCGCCCTTCGGGTGCTGCCGCCGCGCGATTATGTGGCGGCCACCGATGCCATTGCCGAGGTGGTCGAGCTCGTCGAGAAGATGCTGGCCGCCGGGGCCGCCTATGTCGTCGACGACGCGCAGTATCCCGACGTGTACTTCCGTGCCGACGCGACCCGGCAGTTCGGCTACGAGTCCGGCTACGACCACGAGACCATGTCCCGGCTGTTCGCCGAGCGTGGCGGTGACCCGGAGCGCCCCGGCAAGGCCGATCCGCTCGACGCGCTGCTGTGGCGTGCAGAACGTCCCGGGGAGCCCAGCTGGCCGTCACCATTCGGCGCGGGCAGGCCCGGATGGCACGTGGAGTGCGCCGCGATCGCACTGACCCGTATCGGTACCGGCCTGGACATCCAGGGCGGTGGATCGGACCTGATCTTCCCGCACCACGAGTTCTCCGCCGCACACGCCGAATCCGTGAGCGGCGAGCGGCGCTTCGCCCGGCACTATGTGCACGCCGGGATGATCGGCTGGGACGGCCACAAGATGAGCAAGAGCCGCGGCAACCTGGTGCTGGTCTCGCGGTTGCGCGCCGACGGGGTGGATCCCTCCGCGGTGCGGCTGGGCCTGTTCGCCGGTCATTACCGGCAGGACCGGTTCTGGAGCGACGACGTCCTGGCCCAGGCCCAGACCCGGCTGGAGCAGTGGCGGGCGGCCGCCGCGCTGCCGGCGGGGCCCGATGCCACCGATCTGCTGAGCCGCGTCCGCGGCTACCTCGCCGATGACCTGAACACCCCGAAAGCTCTTGCCGCCATTGATGGTTGGTGTACCGACGCATCGACCTACGGCGGTAGCGACCCGACGGCACCGGGACTGGTCGCGGACCTGGTCGATGCATTGCTGGGAGTGCGGTTGTAACCGCCGAGTAGGTTGACGGCCATGAGCTCACTGCACGGCAAGGTCGTCTTCATCACCGGGGGAGCGCGCGGGGTGGGCGCCGAAGTGGCCCGCAGGTTGCGCCGCAAGGGCGCCAAATTGGTGCTCACCGATCTCGATGCGGCGCCGCTGGACGACCTGGCCACCGAACTTGGTGGTGACGCCCACGTATTGACGGTGCTGGCGGACGTCCGCGATCTGGCGGCCATGCAGAGCGCCGCCGATGCCGCCGTGGCGCATTTCGGCGGTATCGACATCGTGCTCGCCAACGCGGGTATCGCCAGCTTCGGCTCGGTGCTGGCCGTCGATCCCGAGGCATTCAGACGCGTCATCGACATCAACATCATGGGCGTGTTCAACACGGTGCGGGCGACGCTGCCCTCGATCATCGAGCGGCGGGGCTACGTCCTCGTGGTGTCCTCACTGGCCGCGTTCACCTCGGCGCCCGGCCTCGCGGCCTATCACACCTCCAAGGCCGGTGCGGAGTACTTCGCGAACACCCTGCGCCTGGAGGTCGCCCATCACGGCGTGGACGTCGGCTCGGCGCACATGAGCTGGATCGACACCCCGCTGGTGCAGGACGCCAAGGCCGACCTGTCGGCGTTCCGGGAGATGCTGTCCAAACTGATGCCACCGCTGAATCGGACCACCACCGTCGAGGCGTGCGGGGCAGCCTTCGTCAAGGGCATCGAGGGCCGCAAGAAACGGATCTACTGCCCACGGTGGGTGGGTGCGTTCCGCTGGATCCGGCCACTGGTGTCCACCCCGCTCGCCGAACGCGACATCCGCACATTCACCCCGGAACTGCTGCCACGCCTGGATGCCGAGGCCGCCGCACTGGGACGGTCGGTCAGCGCGCGGATCGAGGCGCTGGAGAAGCCCTGACGACCGCGGTGCTGGTCGGGCTCGGCCTACCGGCCTCGGCGCCGTAGGTACCGCTCGAACTCCGCGGCCAGCGCATCCCCGTCGATCTTGCCGAGCGCGTCGTTCATATCGACCTCGGCATCCCCGCGTTCCTCAAGGGACTGCACGTACTCGGCGATCTCGTCGTCCTCGGCGGTCATCTCGGTCACGGCCTGTTCCCATTCCTCGGCCGCACTGGGCAGGTCGGCCAGCGGCACCTCGATGTCGAGCACATCCTCGACGCGGCGCAACAGCGCCACGGTGGCCTTGGGGTTCGGCGGTTGTGACACGTAGTGCGGCACCGCCGCCCAGAACGTCACCGCGGGTATCCCGGCCTGCACGCAGGCGTCCTGGAACACTCCGGCGATCCCGGTAGGTCCCTCATAGCGGGTCTCTTCCAGCCCGAAGAACTTGGCCGAGTCGGCGGAATAGGCGGCACCGGAGACCGGGACCGGACGGGTGTGCGGGGTATCGGCCAGCAGCGCACCCAGGATCACCACGGTGTCGACGTTCAGCTTGTCGGCGATCGCCAGCAACTCGGCGCAGAACGTGCGCCACCGCATATTGGGTTCGACGCCGTGCATGAGCACGATATCGCGGTCACTGCCGGGCGGGCGGCAGTGCGAGATGCGCATCGACGGCCAGACGAGCTCCCTGGTCACGCCGTCGATCTGCCGGATCACCGGGCGATTGACCTGGTAGTCGTAATACGTCTCGTCGTCGATCTCGACGATGGTCTCGGCCTCCCAGATCGAGTCGAGGTGTTCGAGCGCACCGCTGGCCGCATCACCGGCGTCGTTCCAGCCCTCGAAGGCTGCGACGATGACGGTGTTCTGCAGGTTCGGCAGGCGGGGGCCACTCGCATCCGACGGTGTCACTCTGCCAGCGTAAGCCCTGACCGGCGGTCGTGAGTCCTGCCGGGCCGCGTGGCGAACGGGCATCGGTCGCCTGTGTGCGCTCGGGCGGGCGGCAAACCCGGTTGACGGGCCCGATTACCCTGTTCCCATGGTTGCCGACACCGTCGTCGGCGAGCCCGTCGAGACGAAATATGTTCGGCGGCAATCGCGTTGATCATGATTGCCGTGTGGTTGCCGACAAGGCCCTGGTCAGGGTCGGTGCCGGCGACATCATGGGCGTCCGGACGTCGTTTGGGGGACGACGTAGACTTTTCTCCGTCGAGAGGCGTTGCAACGGCTACCAGGGGGTCGAAAGCCCGGGTATCCGCCACGCTCGGCAGAGTCAAGGACGCCTTCCGTCATGGAAGGAGTGCATGTGACCGCTGCGACATCTGGCACCTCAGCGACGCCGACCGGCACTGGAACGACCGGAACTGGAACGACCGGGTTCCCGCCGAACATCCGGCCCGACTGCACCGCCGAGCTGACGGCCGCACTCAACCAGCGGATCATGGTGATCGACGGCGCGATGGGTACGGCAATCCAACGTGACCGCCCCGACGAGGCCGGCTACCGCGGCGACCGGTTCACCGAATGGCCGACGGCGCTGCAGGGCAACAATGACCTGCTCAACCTGACCCAGCCGCAGATCATCGAGGGCATCCACCGCGAATACCTGCAGGCCGGTGCGGACATCCTTGAGACCAACACGTTCAACGCGAACGCGGTCTCGTTGGCCGACTACGATATGGCCGCGCTGGCTTACGAGCTCAACTACGCCGGTGCCGCGCTGGCGCGCACGGCCGCCGACGAGTTCAGCACGCCCGAAAAGCCCCGCTACGTCGCCGGGGCCATCGGGCCCACCACCCGGACGGCGTCGATCTCACCGGACGTCAACGATCCCGGTGCCCGCAACGTGTCCTACGACCAGTTGGTCGCGGCCTATCTGGAGGCTGCCAACGGTCTGGTCGACGGTGGCTCCGACCTGCTCATCGTCGAGACCATCTTCGACTCGCTGAACGCCAAGGCCGCGGTGTTCGCCATCGAGACCCTGTTCGAGCAGCGCGGACGCCGGTGGCCGGTGATCATCTCCGGCACCATCACCGATGCCTCCGGCCGTACCCTCTCCGGGCAGGTCACCGAGGCGTTCTGGAACGCAATCCGGCACGCCAAACCGCTCGCCATCGGTCTGAACTGCGCGCTGGGCGCGCCCGAGATGCGGCCCTACATCGCCGAGATGGCGCGCATCGCGGACACCTACGTGTCCTGCTATCCCAACGCCGGGCTGCCCAACGCCTTCGGTGAGTACGACGAGTCCCCGGAGCGCCAGGCCGGCTATATCGCCGAGTTCGCCGATGCCGGGCTGGTGAACCTGGTCGGCGGTTGCTGTGGCACCGCGCCGCCGCACATCGCCGAGATCGCCAAGACCGTGGAGGGCAAGCCGCCGCGCGAACTGCCCACCATCGGGGTGGCCACCCGGCTGTCGGGTCTGGAGCCGCTCAACATCACCGACGATTCGCTGTTCGTGAACATCGGCGAGCGCACCAACATCACCGGATCGGCGCGGTTCCGCAATCTCATCAAGGCCGAGGACTACGACACCGCGCTGTCGGTGGCGTTGCAGCAGGTCGAGGTCGGTGCCCAGGTCATCGACATCAACATGGACGAGGGCATGATCGACGGCGTCGCCGCGATGGACCGGTTCACCAAGCTGATCGCTGCCGAGCCGGATATCAGCAAGGTCCCGGTGATGATCGACTCCTCGAAGTGGGAGGTCATCGAGGCGGGCCTGAAAAACGTGCAGGGCAAGCCGATCGTGAACTCGATCTCGCTGAAGGAAGGCGAGGAGAAGTTCATCCGGGAGGCCCGGTTGTGCCGCAAATACGGCGCCGCCGTGGTCGTGATGGCCTTCGACGAGCAGGGCCAGGCCGACAACCTCGAGCGCCGCAAGGAAATCTGCGGGCGGGCCTACCGGGTGCTCACCGAAGAGGTCGGATTCCCCGCCGAGGACATCATCTTCGACCCGAACTGCTTTGCGTTGGCCACCGGCATCGAGGAGCACGCCACCTACGGGATCGACTTCATCGAGGCCTGCGCCTGGATCAAGGAGAACCTGCCGGGTGTGCACATCTCCGGGGGCATCTCCAACGTGTCGTTCTCGTTCCGCGGCAACAATCCGGTCCGCGAGGCCATCCACGCGGTGTTCCTCTTCCACGCCATCAAGGCCGGCCTGGACATGGGCATCGTCAACGCGGGCGCGCTGGTGCCGTATGACTCGATCGACCCCGAGCTGCGGGACCGGATCGAAGACGTGGTCCTCAACCGGCGCGAGGATGCCGCCGAACGACTGCTCGAGATCGCCGAACGGTTCAACAAGACCGAGAAGTCCGAGGATCCCGCCGCGGCCGAGTGGCGATCACTGCCGGTCCGTGAGCGCATCACACATGCGCTGGTCAAGGGAATCGATGCCAACGTCGACGCCGACACCGAGGAGCTGCGCGCCGAGATCGAGGCCGCCGGCGGACGGCCGATCGAGGTCATCGAGGGACCGCTGATGGATGGCATGAACGTCGTCGGCGACCTGTTCGGTTCGGGCAAGATGTTCCTGCCCCAGGTGGTGAAATCGGCGCGCGTCATGAAGAAGGCGGTGGCCTACCTGCTGCCGTACATCGAGGCCGAGAAGGAAGCCAACGGTACGGCCTCTACGAAGGACACCAACGGCACCATCATCATGGCGACCGTCAAGGGCGATGTACACGATATCGGTAAGAACATCGTCGGTGTTGTGTTGCAGTGCAACAACTTCGAGGTGATCGACCTGGGTGTGATGGTGCCCGCGCAGAAGATTCTGGACGCCGCCAAGGAGCACGACGCCGATATCATCGGGTTGAGCGGCCTGATCACCCCGTCGCTGGACGAGATGGTGAATTTCGCGGTGGAGATGGAACGCGAGGGCCTGGAGATTCCGCTGCTGATCGGCGGTGCGACGACCTCGCGCGCACACACCGCGGTCAAGGTCGCGCCGCGCCGCAAGGGTCCGGTGGTGTGGGTCAAGGACGCCTCCCGCTCGGTGCCGGTGGCCGCCGCGCTGCTCGACGACAAGCAGCGGCCGGCCCTGCTCGAGGCCACCGCCAAGGACTACGCCTCGCTGCGGGAACGGCACGCCCAGAAGAACGAACGCCCCACGTTGCCCCTGGAGAAGGCTCGGGCCAACCGCACTCCGATCGAATGGGAGGGCTACACGCCGCCGGTGCCTGCCCAGGGCCTCGGGGTGCGCGAATTTCTCGACTACGACCTGGCCGAGCTGCGGGAGTACATCGACTGGCAGCCGTTCTTCAACGCCTGGGAGATGAAGGGCCGATTCCCGGACATCCTCAACAATCCGGCATCGGGTGAGGCCGCCCGCAAGCTCTACGACGACGCGCAGCAGATGCTCGACACGTTGATCAAGGAGAAGTGGCTGACCGCCAACGGTGTCATCGGTTTCTTCCCGGCCAACGCGGTCGGTGACGACGTCGAGGTCTACACCGACGAGACCCGCGGCGAGGTGCTCACCACGTTGCACAACCTGCGTCAGCAGGGCGAGCACCGGGACGGTATCCCGAACCGGTCACTCGGCGATTTTGTCGCGCCCAAGCAGACCGGGCTGGCCGACCATGTCGGCGCATTCGCCGTGACGGCGGGCCTGGGCAGCGCGGACAAGATCACCGAGTTCAAGGCCGATCACGACGATTACAGCGCCATCCTGCTGGAATCGCTCGCCGACCGGCTTGCCGAGGCGTTCGCCGAACGCATGCATCAGCGCGTCCGCACCGAGTTCTGGGGTTACCAACCCGATGAGGATCTTCCCAACGAGGCGCTGATCGGCGAGAAGTACGTCGGCATCCGCCCGGCCCCCGGCTACCCGGCGTGCCCCGAGCACACCGAGAAAACGACCCTGTTCGAGCTGCTGGACGTCACGAAGCGGACCGGTATCGAGCTGACCGAGTCCATGGCGATGTGGCCGGGTGCGGCGGTCAGCGGGTGGTATTTCTCGCACCCGCAGTCGCAGTACTTCGTGGTCGGTCGGCTGGCGCAGGACCAGGTGGCCGACTACGCCAAGCGCAAGGGGTGGACGCTGGCCGAGGCCGAGCGCTGGCTGGCGCCCAACCTGGGCTACAACCCGGAGGACTGACCGCGGAGGTCCGCACCGATCAGCGGTCGGCACCGATCAGCCGAACGCCTCGCGGTTGCGGGCGGCCCACTGGGCCATCGATTCCGCGGGTGTGCCGGTGATCCGCTCGACATTGTCATTGGCGATCTGGTCATTGGCGATCTGTTCGTCGCCGGTCTTGCCGTCGAAGAGGTCGAGGTACCAGTCAACGCCATCGCCCATGAGGGGGCGCAGTAACGCGTCGGCCTCGGCACGGCTGCAGCGCCGCATCTCGACGTCGATGCCGAGCCCGATGCCGATCTCACGGGCGATCTCGGCGCGGGTCAGCGCGCGTGGTCCGGTCAGCTCGTACATCGTGCCCAGGTGGGCGTCCCGCAGATCGGCGAGCAGATGAGCGGCCACCCGGGCGATATCGCGCATGGACACCGGAGATTGCACTGCATCAGGCGCGATGTCGTGCACCACCCCGGTCATGATCTGGGGTGCCCACATCATGAAGTTGTCGCTGAACTCGCCGGGACCCAATTGGGTCTGGCCTAGCCCGGATGCGGTGACGGCATCGGCGTGCTGCTGCCAGTGCGCGCCGCCGGTGAGCGCCACCACGTAGCGCACCCCGGCAGCGGTGAGGTGCTCCAGGGTTGCCGCCAATGTCGGGGGATGCGGTGCCAGATAGACCCGCTCGACACCGTCCAACGCCGCGGGTAACGAATCAGGCTTTCCCAGGTAGCCGGTGACGGCGGTCACCGAATCGGGCAGTGCGGCCTTCGCCGGGTTGACCGTCAGCGCGCGGATATCGTTGGCGCCCAGCGCGATCAGCTCATCGACCACCTGCCTGCCGATATTGCCCGTTGCGCCCGTCACCAGAATTGTCATACCGACACCGTATCCACGGGATCCGACAGTTCGGGCCGCATCGGCGTCGATGAGACACTGGTGTCATGCGTGCGGTGTTGTGGGATATGGACGGAACGCTCGTCGACTCCGAAAAGCTCTGGGACATCGCAATCCAGGACCTGTACCGCAAGCACGGTCGTGAACTCACCGCCGAGGTGCGTACCAGCACCATCGGCGGGTCGAGCGAGAACGTCTTGGCGATCGTCTACGCCGATCTGGGTTTGCCACCCGATCCCGAGGACATGGCGCGCACCGCGGACTGGATGCACGATTACGTCGGTGAGCTCTTCGCCGAGGGCCTGCCGTGGTGTGCCGGCGCCCGGGAGATGCTCGACGCGCTGACCGTCGCCGACGTCACGATGGCGTTGGTGACCAACACACGCCGTGTGCTCACCGAGAAGGCTCTGGACAGCATCGGGCGGGACTACTTCGCGGTGACCGTATGCGGTGACGAGGTGCCCAGTGGCAAGCCCGCACCGGATCCCTATCTGCGCGCCGCCACGCTGCTGGGCCTGGAACCGGGCGCGTGCCTGGCCGTCGAGGACTCCGTCACCGGGGCGGCCGCCGCGGAGGCGGCCGGGTGCGCAGTGCTGGTCGTACCCAACGAGGTCGCGGTGCCCGGTGGGCCGCGGCGTCGGCACGCCGCATCGCTGGCGGACCTCGATGTGCACGCACTGCGCGATATCCACACCGAGCTCGGCGTGGTCAGCGACGAGCGCAGCGCCTGATCACGGCGTTCCCGATGGGAACAGCGTGCGCACGGCGCGCGTCATGGTGTCCCTGGCGCCGGCGGCGCCATTGGGATCCAACGAGCTGATCGCCAGCACGTAGCGGTGGTCGGCGCCCACGATGCCGGTGGAGACGTGGAGTTGGTTGTCCCCGTTCCAGCAGCAGAACCAGCCCTGCTTGACGGCCAGCGGGGTGCCCGACAACCCGTCGGGCAGCCCGAACCGTTGCGGGTAACCATCGGCCCCCTGTGGTGTGAAGCCGGCCAGATTGCCGATGATGATCTCGGTCTGCTCCGGCGGGAGCCCGCCGGAACCGTTGAGCAGCATGTCGTAGTAGTGCACGAGATCGGCGGCCGTGCTCTGGGTGACATCCCAGTGTCCGTTGGCAGGCGCGGTCGTTGCCGCCAGTCCGTATCGCCGTGTGACGCGGTCGATCACGGCGTTGCGGCCACCGCGGTCCCAGAACATCTGGGCCGCACCATCTTCGGATGATCGCAACATCGCGTCCAGCGCGGCGTGATCGGACTCGGACAAGGTCGATGATCCGGTCGACTCGCGGTACAGCGCATCGTCGGCGATGAACAGCTTGACCACCGATGCGATGGGAAAGGAGGTGTTGCCGTTGGACACGAGCCGGCCGGTGTCTCGGTCGAGTATGGCGAGCTCGAGATCGGCACCGGAGGAGGCGGCCTCGCTGGTGGCCATCTGTACCCGTTCGTCGATATCGTCGGGCTCGGCCCCGGCCGGGCTCAGCGGGACCCATAGCAGTCCGGCGAGCGCGAGGATGGACAGTTTGCCGAACATGGGTCTCCCTGCGGGCTGATCCGAACCGAACCGAAGATCTTTCCGCATTACCCCTGCTGCGGCACGCCCAATCGGATATCGCTCAAGATCACCCGGCGGCGCCATCGGCCGATTGCGGCACCGATGCCGAAACGCCGCGGATTATCGACCCGCCACGGCCGCGTCTGTGCCATCGTGAAGTGACACGCATCACGGTGCCGGGGAAGGACGATCTCGATGACGCACGGTCCGGTCGGAGGCGATGAAGCCTCGTTGTTCGATGGCGACGCGAGTTTCAACTCGGGCCGCACTGCGGTGCGGATCGCGGCGGTGGCCGCCCTCGGCGGTCTGTTGTTCGGTTACGACAGCGCGGTGATCAACGGCGCGGTGAGCTCCATCCAGGAGGATTTCGGGATCGGCAATGCCGAACTGGGATTCGCGGTCGCCTCCGCGCTCCTGGGTGCCGCGGCGGGCGCGATGACGGCCGGACGTATCGCCGATCGGATAGGCCGGATCGCGGTCATGAAGATCGCCGCCGTCCTGTTTTTGATCAGCGCGTTCGGTACCGGCCTGGCGCACGATGTGTGGACGGTGGTGCTGTTCCGCATCGTCGGTGGCATCGGGGTGGGCGTGGCCTCGGTGATCGCACCGGCCTATATCGCCGAGACCTCACCGCCGCAGATTCGTGGCCGGTTGGGTTCGCTGCAGCAACTGGCCATCGTGTTGGGCATCTTCGCCTCGTTCGTCATCAACTGGCTGCTGCAGTGGGCCGCGGGCGGACCCAACGAGGTGCTGTGGCTCGGCCTCGACGCGTGGCGCTGGATGTTCCTGGCGATGGCCGTGCCCGCGGTGCTCTACGGTGCGCTGGCCTTCACCATTCCGGAGTCGCCGCGCTATCTCGTTGCCAGCCACAAGATTCCGGAAGCCCGCCGGGTCTTGAGCATGTTGCTCGGCCAGAAGAATCTGGAGATCACCATCACCCGCATCCAGGACACCCTGGAACGCGAGGACAAACCGTCGTGGCGCGACCTGCGCAAACCCACCGGTGGTGTCTACGGCATCGTCTGGGTGGGTCTGGGCCTGTCGATCTTCCAGCAGTTCGTCGGCATCAACGTGATCTTCTACTACTCCAATGTGCTGTGGCAGGCCGTCGGATTCAGCGCCGACGAGTCGGCGGTCTACACCGTGATCACCTCGGTGATCAACGTGCTGACCACCCTGATCGCCATTGCCCTCATCGACAAGATCGGCCGCAAACCGCTGCTGCTCATCGGGTCGGCCGGGATGGCGGTCACCCTGGCGACCATGGCGGTCATCTTCGCCAATGCCGCGGTCAACGCCGACGGCACCCCCAGCCTCCCGGGAGCTTCCGGCGTGATCGCGCTCGTCGCGGCCAATCTGTTCGTGGTCGCGTTCGGCATGTCCTGGGGGCCGGTGGTCTGGGTGCTGCTCGGAGAGATGTTCCCCAACCGCATCCGTGCCGCCGCGCTGGGCCTTGCCGCCGCGGGGCAATGGGCCGCCAACTGGGCGATCACCGTGACCTTCCCGGAGCTGCGCAACCACCTGGGGCTGGCCTACGGCTTCTACGCGCTGTGCGCGGTGCTCTCCTTCGTGTTCGTGTCCAAGTGGGTGCGTGAGACCAAGGGAGTGTCTCTGGAGGACATGCATGCCGAGCTGTTGAGTACCGACGACGCGGTGGGGAAGTGACCTTTCGGGGTTGAATCAGCGAGGCGCACGTGCCGCCGGGGCGCAATCCCGTTGGGGGTTGAGTTCGGCGCATGAAACAATCGCTGTCCGTGAAGACCTTCGAGGCCCTGTTCGCCGAGCTCAGTGAGAAAGCCAAGACCCGTCCCGCCGGGAGCGGGACGGTCGCCGCACTGGATTCCGGCGTCCACGGCCTTGGCAAGAAGATCCTCGAGGAGGCCGGCGAGGTGTGGCTGGCGGCCGAGCACGAGAGCGACGCGGCACTGGCCGAGGAGATCAGCCAGCTGCTGTATTGGACCCAGGTGCTGATGCTGTCGCGGGGGCTGAAGCTCGACGACGTCTACCGGAACCTGTGACCATGTTGCGCGTCGCGGTGCCGAACAAGGGTGCACTCAGTGAATCGGCGTCGGAGATCCTCTCGGAGGCCGGCTACCGCCGCCGCACCGATCCCAAGGATCTGACCGTCGTCGATCCGGCGAACAACGTCGAATTCTTCTTCTTGCGACCCAAGGACATCGCGATCTATGTGGGCTCGGGGGAGCTGGATCTCGGCATCACCGGCCGTGATCTGGCCGCCGACGCCGATGCGCCGGTCAAGGAACGGCTCGCGTTGGGCTTCGGTTCGTCGACGTTCCGCTACGCGGCCCCGGCGGGCCAGGACTGGCAGGTGGCCGACCTCGCGGGCAAGCGGATCGCCACCGCCTATCCGAATCTGGTCCGTCGTGATCTGGCCGCCAAGGGAATCGAAGCGACGGTGATCCGGCTCGATGGTGCGGTGGAGATCTCGATTCAGCTCGGGGTGGCCGATGTGATCGCCGATATCGTCGGATCCGGACGCACGCTGCGGTTGCACAATCTGGTCGCCTTCGGTGAGTCGCTGTGCGACTCGGAGGCAATCCTGATCGAACGGTCGGACTCCGAAGCCGACCCGGCGCGCGACCAGTTGGCGGCCCGGGTGCAGGGCGTGGTCTTCGGCCAGCAATACCTGATGCTCGACTATGACTGTCCGCGCACGGTTCTGGACCAGGCGACCGCGGTCACACCGGGTCTGGAATCGCCCACCATCGCGCCGTTGGCCGACCCTGATTGGGTGGCGGTGCGCGCGCTGGTGCCGCGCCGGACGGTCAACACCATCATGGATCAGCTCGCCGCGATCGGGGCCAAGGCGATCCTCGCCTCCGATATCCGCTTCTGCCGGTTCTGATCGGCTGCCGGATCACCCGGCTCACCAGCGTCATGCGTGTTAGCGTCCGAGTGTCAGCTGGTCCAGCGCGGAGGTGCTCATGACGGTGGTCCTGGTTCTGCTGCTGGCGCTGTTGATCGGCGTGGTGGCCGGTCTGCGCGCACTCACGCCACCGGCCGTGGTGGCCTGGGGCGGTCTGCTCGGCTGGATCGAACTCGACGGGACCTGGGCGCAGTGGCTGGCTCACCCGATCACGGTCACGGTGCTCACCATCCTGCTGGTGGTCGAACTGGTCACCGATCAGCTGCCCGCCACACCGCCCCGCACGGTCACCATGCAGTTCGCCGCGCGCCTGTTCACCGGCGCCCTCGCCGGTGCGGTGCTGGTCAGCGGCGTCATCGGTGATGCCTCCGCGGGCAACGTCATCTCCGGTATCGGTGCAGGCCTCGTCGGCGCGGTGCTGGGCACGATGGGCGGCTATCGCGCCCGCAAGGCACTGGTCGAACGCAACGGCGGCAAGGATCTCCCGGTGGCCCTCGTCGAAGACGTGATCGCCGTGGCGGGCGGATGTGTAGTGGTCTACCTCGCGTCGCTGATCTGATGCCGCAGACAACAGCCTTCGACGCCATCATCGTGGGCGCGGGGCAGGCCGGTCCTCCGCTGGCCGGCCGGCTCACCGACGCCGGCCAACGCGTCGCGGTGATCGAGCGCAAGCTGGTCGGCGGCACCTGCGTGAACTCCGGTTGCATCCCCACCAAGACGCTGGTGGCCAGTGCGCATGCTGCCCATATCGCGCGCCGCGGAGCGGATTTCGGTATTGATACCGGCACGGTCACCGTCGATATGGCCAAGGTGAAGGCGCGTAAGGACGGCATCGTCGAGTCCGACCGCCATGGGGTGGAATCCTGGATCGAGGGGATGAACGGCGCGACATTGCTGCGCGGACACGCCCGTTTCGTCGACCCGCGCACCATGGACGTCGACGGCAAGCTCATCAGCGCGGACCGGATCTTCCTCAATGTCGGTGGCCGGGCGGTGGTGCCCGACCTTCCTGGCCTGTCCGATATCGACTATCTGACGAATGTGTCTGTGCTGGAACTCGATACCGTTCCCGAACACCTGGTGGTGATCGGCGGCAGCTACATCGCGCTGGAGTTCGCGCAGATGTACCGCCGATTCGGTGCAGCGGTCACCGTCATCGAACGTGGGCCGAGACTGACCTCGCGCGAGGACGAGGATGTGTCCGCCGCCATCCGCGGCATCCTGGAGGCCGAGGGGATCGTCGTCCACACAGGCGCCGACGATATCCGGTTCACCAAGCATGACAACGGGTTCGAGGTGACGCCACGGGCCGGCGCCGAACCCATCAGGGGCAGCCACGCGCTGATCGCCGTGGGGCGAACACCCAACACCGACGATCTGGGCCTGGACAAGGCCGGAGTGCGCACAGATCACCGCGGTTATATCGAGGTCGACGACCGGCTATGTACGTCCGTCGGGCACATCTGGGCGATGGGGGACTGCAACGGCAAGGGCGCGTTCACCCACACCTCCTACAACGATTTCGAAATCGTCGCGGCCAATCTGCTCGACGATGATCCACGCCGGGTCAGTGACCGGGTGCCGACCTATGCGCTCTACATCGACCCGCCGCTGGGCCGGGCCGGGATGACCGCGGACGAGGTGCTGCGCTCGGGCCGAAAGGCGTTGGTGGGCACGCGTCCGATGACCAGGGTCGGTCGGGCAGTGGAAAAGGGTGAGACCCAGGGCTTCATGAAGGTGGTGGTGGACGCCGAGACACAGCAGATCCTCGGTGCCTCGATCCTCGGCGTCGGTGGCGATGAGGTGGTGCACTCGATCCTGGACGTGATGACCGCGAAACTGCCCTACACCGCGATATCGCGCACCATGCATATCCATCCCACGGTCAGCGAGTTGATTCCGACGCTGTTGCAGGATCTCAGGCCACTGACGTAGCCGAAACCAGCACGGCATCGGCCTCAAGGGTCCGCGGTCGAGAACGTGCTGAGCACGCCGAGGATCATGTCGAGGGTTGCCTGTTCGGCGGCAAGGCGCAGCTCGGGTGACTGGTGTTCATGGCGTTCCAGATCGGCAAGCAGGGCGAACACGACGGTGATCAAACCGCGAATGCGAAGTGATCGATCCACGCCGGGTTCTGGTGCGGTGGCGGTGAGGCGACCGACGATCAAAGTCGTTGCAGCCCAATCGGGGCGACCGACGAGTTCGATGCCGGGGTAGTCGCGGACCTTCTCCATGAAGCGAGCGTGGTAGCTGTCCGGATTCGCGCGCTGGTATTCGAAGACCGGTTCAAGCAGTGCCTCGAGGAGTCCGCGCGCGGTGGGGTCCGCCGTCGCCTCAAGCGCGGCGAGCCGTTCCAGGCGTCGGGGTTCGAAGATCTTCTGCCGTGCGTCGATGACCGCTGCGATCAAATCCTCGCGAGTGCCGAAGTGATACCGGATGGCGGCACTGTTGCGCTGGCCTGCCTCGGTGACCACTTGTCGCAACGACACCGCAGGTCCCTGCGTGGCGATCAGACGTTCAGCGGCATCGATGAGCGCGGCGCGTCCGTGCCGCTGACCGCCATCGTCCATGCGCCAAGAGTATCACGAACGTATTGTATGAATAACCCATTTGTATTAGCTTCGGTGGGATAGTTGGCGTGAACATGTGGAGGTGCGATGTCTGGTTTGGGTGCGATACCCGCTGATGCGAGAGAATTGACCCCCGATCTGCTGGAGCGGCTGATCGGCACCCTCAATCCCGGGGTTTCGGTGCGCGATGTCAGGGTGCGCCGAGTGTGGCAATGGGGTGAGGGGGACGCAGTCTCCACCGCGGGACGAGTGGATCTGGAGCTGACCTACGGCGCGGATGGGAATGGACTGCCCACCAACGTCGTGCTCAAGGTGGCGCGTCCGGAGCTACCCGCTTTCCCGCTGTACCGCAACGAAGTTGCCGCATACAGTCGGCTGCGGCCCTGGCGATTCATCCGAACGCCGCGATGCCTCGGCGCCTGGTTCGACGAGCGCACCGGGAGCTTCGGGTTGGCCCTCGACGACCTGACCACTTCGGGTGCTCGATTCGCTTCGGCCGTTGTCTCACCGTCGGTGGCGAGCATCGAAGACGCCATCGCGCAGCTGGCAGCGCTGCACGCCCGGAACTGGGGCAGTGGTGCCGATTGGTCATCCTCGGAACTGGATTGGGCGCAAACGCATCTGGCGGGCGAGTTGCACGACCTGTTCAACCATCCCGATCTGGTGCCTGCGATGATCGCCGACGAGGTGGCCAACACCGGTCACAAGCGCGAGCTGGTGCAATCGGCCGGCGAGAGCGCGGATTCCCTGTTCGACAAGGTTCGGCTGGTCCAACAGCACCAGTCGGGACTGCAACAGACGCTCGTGCACGGAGATTGCCACGTGGGCAACACTTTTGTGCTCCCAGACCAGACGATGGGTTTCGTCGACTGGCAGCTGAGCGTCCGCGGCCACTACATGCACGATCTCTCCTATTTGATCACCACCGCGCTCGACGTGAACGTTCGGCGCGAGCACGAAAGGCGGCTCGTCGAACTGCACCGTGATCTGCTCCGCCAACACGGTGTTGATGATCTTCCGACGCCGGCCGAGGCATTCGACGAGCATCGGCGCGCCCAGGCGTGGAACGCCTACATCGGTTGGTTGACCTGCCCGGTAGCCAACTACGGGTGGGAAGTGAACGTGGCCAATCATATTCGCATCCTCACTGCATATCGCGATCTCGATAGCGCGGCGGCTATCGAGGACATTCGGTGAATGCGGACGAGCGACTGCAGGCCCTGATCGACAAGGATGAGATCCGGGAATTGGCGCTGCGGTATTGCCGCGGTGTCGATCGCAAGGATCCGGCCTTGTTGCGGTCACTCTATACCAGTGACGGTATCGACAACCACGCCAACATCTTTCGGGGCAGCGCCAGTGCCTACGTCGAGTTTCTGGAGTCGTCGTTTCAGTTCATCCAGATCGGCGCGCACTATGTCTGCAATCATCTGATCGAACTGGATGGTGATGAGGCCAGCGGTGAGGTCTACGCGCTCGGCTATCACATCCTGCCCATCGCCGACAGTCGACCGATCGAGTCGTTCGTCGGTGTGCGCTATCTGGACCGATACCGGCGAGAAGATGGGCAATGGCGCTTTGCCAGTAGGGAAGTGGTCATCGATCTGGACCGAAGTCGCACCGTCGAACACCGTGGGGCGGACCCGATGGACGCCGAGGCGGATTTGTCCTACCGGGTGTTGACCGGTGAACGCTTTCGGCGCAGAAGCGCATACCCCGTGCTGGATTGAGCGTGCCCGCCGGCGCGAGCGGGTCCGGCGGCTCGCTCTCCGCCCGCTTGCGGATTCGCTCCGAATGAAGTGCACCCAGGACGATGTGGTGCTGGTCCAGGCGAAGTTGTCCATGAGCATTGGGACACCATTGAATCGGAGGAGTTGTTGCTCAACTCGAGCTTTTCGACGCTTAACGAGGATGCGGTGCTTTTTAGCACTCGCCGGGCGCAATCAAGCGAGTGGATACGTCGGACGGGGTATGCGTGACATGGAATCGCTGTGCGAGTCGAGTCCGACGCTGTTACAAGATCTCAAGCCGCTGACGTGACCGCGCGCCCCGCGGTGAGCTGGGCGGTCACCTGCGCGACGCGCCCGCCGAGATGGGTGAAGGTCGCGAGATCGGCGGCATGCACATCGTGGCGATCTGCGTCGACATCGGTCTGGGCGCCGGCGCCCAGCCAGAAGCCCAGCCGATTGAGGTCGTGCTCGCTGCCCGCGGAGCTGTTCCAGCCCGGACCCAAACCCAGGTTGACCCAATGCATGTGGTGCTGGGCGGCGAAGACGGACAGCGAGATCAACGCGGTGAGCTTGTCACCGCTCTTGGCCCCGGAGTTGGTGAATCCGGCGGCCACCTTGTCCCGCCAGGCCCCGGTGGTGCAGCGCCGTCCGGTCTGCTCGGCGAATGCCTGGAAACCTGCCGATATGTTGCCCATGTAGGTGGGTGCGCCGAAGATGATGGCATCGGCGTTGTCGAGGGTGGCCCATGCGGTGTCGGTCAGCTCGCCGAGGTCGACCATGTCGACGTGGGCACCCGCCGCGCGGGCACCGTCGGCGACGGCGTCGGCCAACGTGGCGGTGTGGCCGAAGCCGGAGTGGTAGGCCACCGCGACGGTGGGCGGGGTATCAGACATCATGGTGATCTCCTCCGTGGTAAATCGTCTGTGCCAGTTGGCGATAGCGGTGGCGCCAGGGCGGGAGCGGCGCTCCGTCCAGTAGTGCGGCGAGTCGGTCCAGGAACGCGTGGGTGCCCGGCCGGAAGCCGCCGGCGTTACGCACGCCGAGGCCGCGGTGGGTGAGCACCAAACGCGTGCCGGCGTTCTCGGGGTGCAGTTCGTAGCGCACGTATCCCGGTTCGGCGATCCGCTGGTGCCACTCGTGTTCGAGCACGTGCGGTGGGTCCCAGACGGTGATCCGGCCGGTCATCCGCTTGGCGACTTCGGGGGTCGGGGGATCGGTGGGAACCATGTCGATGTGTCCGCCGACACGCGGTTCGATGACGGTGGGGCCCATCCACCGCGCGCGCTGCGCGGGTTCGGTGAGCGCCGCCCAGACCGTGGCCGGTGGATGCGCCAGCCAGCGATCGAAGCGCAGCGTGGCACGGTCCCCGTCGACGATGAGATCGCCTGCGGTGTCGCTCATGACTGCTCCGGGTTGTCGAGATGGCGCTCGAGCGCGTCCAGGTGGGCCGTCCAGAAGTGGCGGTAACGGTCCAGCCACTCGTCCATCTGGACCAGGCCGTCGGCGCGCAACGCGTAGATCCGGCGCTGCGCATCCGAACGCACCTCGACAAGGCCGACCTCGCGCAATACGCGGAGGTGGCGCGATACCGTCGGCTGCGTCAGCTCGGGCAGGCTGGCGACCAGTTCGCCTGCCGAGCGCTCACCTTCACGTAACGCGTCCAGCAGCACCCGGCGGCTGGGTTCGGCGACCGCCTCGAAGACATCCACGTCCGTCAGTATTGCAGTTCATCTATATAGACGCAATGCGATATTTGGGGGGGTCAGTGGGTGCGCTGTACCAGCAGGGTCTGCGCCGAGGTCCCGATGAAACCGTCCCGGTCGAAGATCTCGGCCGTTGTCACGCCGATACCGTCCGGACCGATGGACGCCCGTGCGCGCAGGCCGAAATCGTTCCCGCGCGGTACGCGGTGCAGGTGCACGGCGGTATCGGTGTTCATGAAGGCGAAGTCGGCGGGCTCCAGCACGGCGCCGATCCCATTGGCCGAGTCGACCACCTGGGCCAACCGCTGCAACGGGGTCGTCGGCTCGTCATCGACCAGCGGCACCAGCGGACTCATCCAGGCCTGGGCGGCCGCGCCCGGTTCGGTGGCCTGGTTGCGCCAACTCACGGTCTCCAGATAGCCGGGAGCACCGAGCCAACCGTGTGCGCTGTCCACGGCCACCCCCTCGGTCAGCGGGGTGTATCGGTCGGTGCGGACGTCGGCGGTGTCACCGGTGGCCAGTAGCCATGCGCTCACCCGGGCGACCGGACGGTCCGGCGCGTCGGCCGGACACATCTCGGCGACCGCCAGACTGATCCGTGCACCCGGCCGTTGCACCCACGCGCGCACCCGCACGGGTGCGACCGGGACGGCGCCGAGGATGTCGAGCAGGAGACGCCCCACCCGCAGCTGGGGCCGGTCGAGGTACAGCTCCTCGATGGCCTTGGTCAGCAGGGCAAGCGGCGGGGAGCCGTGCTGGATGGCGGTACCCCAGTTGCTGGCCGTGCTGATGGTCGATTCGAACAGCTGAACCCCGCCATCGGATCCGAGCCGACGGTAGTGCGGTGCCAACGAGGCGTCGGCGCTGGCGGCCGTCATTCGGCGGGCGCCTCCGGCCAGCCCGGGTACGGCGGCGGCGCGCCACCGAATTCGGGACACCGCGCCTGGTGTGCGCACCAATCACACAGCTTGGATCGCTTGGCCCGGAAATCGCCGGTGCGCCCGGCCGATTGGATGGCGCGCCAGATGGCGGTCAGGGTGCGCTCGAACCGGACCAACTCCTCCGGATCGGGGGAGTAGTCCAGCACCTGGCCGTCGGCCAGATAGATCAGCCGCAACCGGGCGGGTAACACGCCGCGAGATCGCCACAGCGCCACCGCATAGAACTTCATCTGGAACAGCGCTTTGGCTTCGGCCAGCGCCCACAGCTCCGACGGTGCCTTGCCGGTCTTGTAGTCGACCACGCGCATCTCGCCGGTGGGGGCAACGTCGATGCGGTCGACGAACCCGCGCAGCAGCGTGCCGTCATCGAGCTCGACCTCGACCCGCTGTTCGCAGCTGTGCGGGTCGAACCGGGTCGGATCCTCCAGCCGGTAGTAACCCGAGAGCAGCTTGCGCGCATCGCGCACGAGTGCGGGGCGCAGTTCGGCATCGAGTTCCTGGCCTCCGGCGGCCTGCTCGGCGGCGACCCGTTCCAGCGCGGGATCGACCAGTGCCAGTGCGGTGTCGTGGTCGCGCTCGGCGGCAGGCAGGGCGTAGAGGTCCTCGAGCGCGGCGTGCACCACCGATCCCCGTAGCTGAGCCGCGGACACCGGCTCGGGCAGGCGGTCGATGGCTCGGAAACGGTACAACAACGGGCACTGTTTGAAATCGCCGGCGCGCGATGGGGACAACGCAGGGCGCCGAGCGGTTGCCGTTCCTGTCGTGGTGGCGACGCTCATGTCCGGAAGCCTATGTCGGGGTCCCGACAATCAGCGCATGTCGGGGTCCCGACAATCAGCGCATGTCGGGGTCCCGACAATCAGCGCATGCCCTCGGCGGTCTTCCGCGGCGCGTCTGGCAGGCTAGGGCCCCGTGGCAATCACTGGTCCGTTCGTCGTCGGCGATCGCGTGCAACTCACCGACGCCAAGGGGCGGCACTACACGGTGGTGCTCAGCCCTGGTGCCGAGTTCCACACTCATCGCGGGGCGATCCCGCACGATGGTGTGATCGGCCTGCCCGAGGGCAGCGTCGTGAAGTCCACCAACGGCGACCCGTTCCTGGTGCTGCGCCCACTGTTGATCGACTATGTGCTCTCGATGCCGCGTGGCGCCCAGGTGATCTACCCCAAGGATGCCGCGCAGATCGTCCACGAGGGCGATATCTTCCCCGGTGCCAGGGTGCTGGAGGCGGGCGCCGGATCGGGTGCGCTGACGTGCTCGCTGCTGCGCGCGGTCGGGCCGGCCGGGCAGGTGATCTCCTACGAGGTCCGCGACGACCATGCCGTGCATGCCATCCGCAATGTCGAGACCTTCTTCGGCGAGCGGCCGGCCAACTGGGATCTGCGCATCGCCGACCTCAACGAGTATCCGGTCGCTGACGGAAAGGCCGAGCCCGATCGGGAGATCGACCGGGTGGTGCTGGACATGCTCGCGCCGTGGGAGGTACTCGATACGGTCGCCGGCGCCCTGGTGGCCGGCGGGGTGCTCATCATCTATGTCGCCACCGTCACGCAGCTGTCCCGCACGGTCGAGGCGCTGCGCGAACAGCAGTGCTGGACCGAGCCGCGGTCCTGGGAGACCATGCAGCGGGGCTGGAACGTCGTCGGTCTGGCGGTGCGGCCCCAGCACAATATGCGTGGGCACACGGCGTTCCTGATATCGGCGCGCAAGCTTGCCCCGGGCACCATCACCCCGACGCTGCTCAAACGGCGCAAGCAACAGGTCTAGCGCGGCGGCGTCTGTGGCGCGGCGGGAAGCGGGTTCTGCGCCTGCAACTCGAGCAGTTCATCGGCGGTTTCCCTGGTCAACTGCCAAGCGCCGTCGTGCAGGGTGAACTGCATCGGGAAGGTGAATGGTGCGGCGCCGGGAATCGGATTGGCGGGTGCGACCGTGACTGTCGCCACGACATCCCCGGCATCTCGGCCCTCGCCGCCCGCGCCGTCCGCCCACGTCAGATCGGCCGCCTGAAACGCCAGCGGAGCCAGGCCGGCATCGACGGTGGCCTTGGCGAAACGATCGAGCGCCGCGGCGTCCTCCGGGGTGGCGAATTGCACCAGCGGCACCTTTTGCGCGCCGGGAATCGAAGGGTCGGCCAGCTTTCCCAGTACCTCGGTGAGCGCCTCCGGTGCCGGCAGCGCCGCCGCGGGCGGCTGGAATGGTATCGAGGAAGTGCTGGTGGGAGCTGTCGCCGGGGACTGTGCGGCGGGCCCGCCGCCGGGCTGGTCGGCGCATCCGGACAGCAAGAGCGCCGCCACCGAGGTGACGGCGCTCAATGCCTGCTTCGTGGTGAGGGGCACACCCCCGGTGCGGCGCATTGCCGTACGGTCAGCCTGCCGCCGAGAGCAGCGACAGCGCGGACTGCTTGGTGACCTGCCAGCCGGTGGGGCTGGGCCCTGCGATGAACGTGACCGGCTGGGTGGCGGTGCCGCCGGTGGCCGCGGTCGCGGTGACGTTGGCGGTGGCGACCGGACCGTTGACGTCGATGTCGGCGACGTTGAAGGTGAGCGGGAACTTGCCCTCGCGTGCCGCGTTGCTGTACGCGCGGTCGGCCGCGATGGACTCGAACCGCCCGACGCCGCCCTGGATATAGGGCGCCTTACCGGCGAACGATCCTGGGCTGGCGAGCGCGGTGAGCGTTTGCGTCAACGGCGCGGCCAGATCGGGGGCGGGTGACTGTGGCAGCGGGGTATCCCACACCACAGGAACGATTGCCGGCGCGTTGCTCGCCGTCACCGACGACACGCCCGCAGCTGCGGCGGTCACCAGACCGGCTGCTGCGGCACTGGTCACTACGCCGGTAACGAGGGTTTTGATGAGCACAGTGGTCCTTTCCAACGGGCCAAGTATTCAGTGAGGTTAACAGCGTTGCTGGTGTGTCGAATTCCTAGACCGCACACAAAGGCTGAATCGCCGGTAGCGTTGAAGTTGTTACTGCGCCAACATTCGGTGCGGGAGGGAGCGCAACATGACTGATTCCGAGCGTTCGGGCTTGTCCGCCGAGGATGCCGCCGAACTGGAGAGGTTGCGCCGCGAAGCTGCGGCACTTCGTGAACAACTCGAGCAGACGGTGGGAGCGGGCAGCGGCCTGCGCAGCGCCCGTGACATCCAGCAACTCGAGGCGCGCATCGATTCGTTGGCCGCGCGCAACGCGAAACTGATGGACACCCTCAAGGAGGCCCGTCAGCAGCTGCTCGCGCTGCGCGAGGAGGTCGATCGTCTCGGTCAGCCGCCCAGCGGCTACGGGGTGTTGTTGGCCACACACGAGGACGAGACCGTCGATGTCTTCACCTCCGGCCGCAAGATGCGGCTGACGCTGTCGCCCAATATCGAGGTCGCCGGTCTGAAGCAGGGGCAGACGGTCCGGTTGAACGAGGCGTTGACCGTCGTGGAGGCAGGCACCTTCGAGGCTGTCGGCGAGATCAGCACCCTGCGGGAGATCCTGGACGACGGTCACCGCGCCCTGGTCGTCGGCCACGCCGACGAGGAGCGCATCGTGTGGCTGGCCGAACCGCTGATCGCCGCCGAGTTCCTGCCCGAGGGCGTCGAGGTCGACGAGACCGACCTCGATGACGGGCAGCCACGCAAGCTGCGCCCCGGTGACTCGCTGCTGGTCGACACCAAGGCCGGTTACGCCTTCGAGCGCATCCCCAAGGCCGAGGTGGAGGATCTGGTCCTGGAGGAGGTGCCCGATGTCAGCTACGGCGATATCGGCGGCCTCACCCGCCAGATCGAGCAGATCCGCGATGCCGTCGAGCTTCCGTTCCTACACAAGGACCTCTACCGCGAGTACGCGTTGCGGCCGCCCAAGGGTGTGTTGCTCTATGGCCCGCCCGGGTGCGGCAAGACGCTGATCGCCAAGGCTGTCGCCAATTCGCTGGCCAAGAAGATGGCCGAACTGCGTGGCGAGGAGTCCCGCGAGGCCAAGAGCTACTTTCTCAACATCAAGGGCCCGGAGCTGCTCAACAAGTTCGTCGGTGAGACCGAGCGGCACATCCGGTTGATCTTCCAGCGGGCCCGCGAGAAGGCCTCTGAGGGCACCCCGGTGATCGTGTTCTTCGACGAGATGGACTCGATCTTCCGGACCCGTGGCACCGGTGTGAGTTCGGACGTGGAGACCACGGTCGTGCCTCAGCTGCTCTCCGAGATCGACGGTGTCGAGGGCCTGGAGAACGTCATCGTGATCGGCGCCTCCAACCGTGAGGACATGATCGACCCGGCCATCCTGCGGCCCGGCCGCCTCGACGTGAAGATCAAGATCGAACGGCCCGATGCCGAAGCGGCACAGGACATCTTCAGCAAATACCTCACCGAGGATCTGCCGGTCAACTCCGACGATCTCGACGAGTTCGGCGGCGACCGCGCGCTGACCATCAAGTCGATGATCGAGAAGGTCGTCGACCGGATGTACGCCGAGATCGACGACAACCGATTCCTGGAGGTCACCTATGCCAATGGTGACAAGGAAGTCATGTACTTCAAGGACTTCAACTCCGGCGCGATGATCCAGAACGTGGTCGATCGGGCCAAGAAGTACGCGATCAAGTCGGTGCTGGAGACGGGGTCGAAGGGTCTGCGTATCCAGCACCTGCTCGACTCGATCGTCGACGAGTTCGCCGAGAACGAGGATCTGCCCAACACCACGAATCCGGACGACTGGGCCAGGATCTCGGGGAAGAAGGGCGAGCGGATCGTCTACATCCGCACGCTCGTCACCGGCAAGAGTTCGTCGGCCAGCCGGGCCATCGATACCGAGTCGAATCTGGGTCAGTACCTGTAGATCGCGGTTTAGAATCCTGCGGTGCAGTCAGCCGGTGTCGACGTTTTCGGCAAGCGCTACGGCGAGGTCTTGTTGGTGGAGGCAGCCGAGGGCGGGCTGCAGGCGACGGTCTACAACACCTTCGGGCTCAACGATTGTCCGGCGCGGCTGTGGGATGCCCTGGACGCCACGGCGATCGCGGCCGAGCATGGTGTGCTCGCGGCGCATCTGAACGGTCCGAGGTACTGGCTGATGAGCCGCATCGAGAAGGCACCCGGTGAGGCCATGCCGCGTGCCACGTTCGGCGGCCTGGACATGCTGCGCCAGGCGACGGTCAGACTGTCGGCGATGAACCCGTCGCCCTACGGCGAGAATCGGGTGGATCGGCGGGCGGTGTTCGTGTTCGACGCCGGACGCCGCGTGTATGAACTCAGCGATCCCGACGGTCGCCGATGGATCATGCAGACCTACAGTCAGACCGTCGACAAGGACCTGGAGATGGCCGACCTCAGCGATCTGGCTGCGCGGTTGTCCCTGCCCGCGGGCTGGGGTTTCCACTCGTATGTCCCCGATGTGCCGGTCGTCGTCGACACCACCGGCGCCGAGGCGATCGTCACCCAGGACGATCTGGCCAACACCTATTCGCTGGTGGACACGATCCCCGCTGCGATCGCACGGAGCTGAGCAAGCACCAGTGCGATCGCAGGGCGCGACTCGGCGCCGGCACGGGTGACGGCCTCGATCCGCCTGGCCAGCCGCACATCGCCGATCGGCACGCGGACCAGATCGCGTGCCAGCGTGACGTAGCGGGGTAGCAGGGCGATACCGATCCGGGCGGCAACCAGTTCTTCGGCGACGCGAAAGTCGTTCACTCGTTGAATGATTCGCGGGCTGGATCCGGTCAGGGTGGCCATCGACTTGAACGCATCGTCGACCATCAGGCCGCCCGCCACACCGACCCAGTCCTGGCCGGCGAGTTCGGAGAGATCGACCCGGGGCCGCGTTGCCAGCGAGTGCGTCGGCCACAGCAGCACATCGAGCGGTTCGCGCAGGAGCACCGTCGAGCTGAACCTCGGTCCCCATGAGCTCGTATCGCGGTCGTCGCGGTGCACGACGACCACGTCGAACTCCGTGAGCTGCTGGGGTGCGTGGGCCGCCGGAACGTCGATATCTCGGCCGAGTACCTCGACACCGTGTGCGCCGGCGTCGCCGATCAACGGCGCCAACAACATCGCGGCACCGGACGGGAAGAACGAGACCGTCACCTGACCGCGTGGTGTGCTGCGATAGCTGTCCATGTCCGCGTGCGCCCGCTCCAGCGCTGCCAGCACGTGGTCGGCGTGACCGACCAATACCCGTCCGGCATCGGTGAGCCGGACACGGCGGCCCGCAGGCTCGAGCAGGGTGACACCGGCTTCGCGCTGCAACGTCTTCAACTGCTGGGAGACCGCCGATGGTGTCATCGACAGCACGTCGGCGACCGCGGCGACCGTGCCGTGGTCGGCGAGTTCGCGCAGCATCCGCAACCGATGCACATCCATGTAGTGATGCTACTTCTATCGTTAAGAATCTGTAGCTGGACTGCATGGTTGTCGAGCGGCCACGCTGTCCCGGTGACCCGTTACCGCGTCGACCTCGCTCTGCTGGCCGTGGCGGCAGTCTGGGGTTCGAGTTACCTGGCCATCAAGGAATCCGCCGTTCCCTCAGGGGTGTTCGGCTTCCTGGCGGTGCGCTTCACCCTTGCCGCCGTCGTGCTGGCCGTGCTGATGGGGCGGCGATTGCGGCGTATCACGCGCGCCGAGCTCGCTTCGGGCTCGCTCTTCGGGGTGATCCTTGCCGTCATCTGCATCGCCGAGACCTACGGAGTGACGCAGACATCGGCGTCCAACGCCGGACTCATCATGGCGCTCACCGTGGTCGTGACGCCGCTGCTGGCGCGCGGCGGAACCCCTGCGCTGTTCTACGTGCCCGCGGCGATGGTGGTGCTGGGGTGTGCGCTGCTCACCCAGTCCGGTGGCTTCACCGCGCCAGGGGCCGGTGATGCTCTGATCGCGCTGGCTGCGGTGGTGCGCGCACTCCACATCACGGTGATGGCGCGACGTCCGGGCATCGTCGATCCGGCGGCGGTGACCCTGATCCAGCTGTGCACCGTGTCGGTGCTGACCGCGGTACCGGCGGTGCTGCTCGGTCAGTCCGGCGCGGTGCTGGACATGTCGCTGTGCCAGTGGGCCCTGACCGGGTATCTCGCCATCGCCTGCACGGTGTTCGCGTTCGGGCTCCAGGTCTGGGCGGTACGGCGCAGCTCGCCGGCCCGGGTGGCGCTGATGCTCGGCACCGAGCCCGTATGGGCGGTCCTGATCGCGGTCTGTCTCGCGGGGGAGTCGCTGACACCGGTCGGATTGCTGGGCGCGGCAATGGTTCTCGCGGGCACCCAATGGGGGCGCGCGGTTCAGTCCCGGCCCGCCGCACCCGCGCCTGCGCCGCTACCCGCGGGCCCGGGCATGCGTTCGCCGATGCTCAGCAGAGGTGGACGATGGCGGTCTTGTAGATGAAGGTGGCGTCTTCGTGGTTGACGTTCTCGTTGGTGTTCTCGTAGATGGCATCGAGCGTGACCTGCATGGGCACCCCGTTGGCCAGGTCCTTGCAAACCGAGTACCCGAGATCCAGGGCGACATCCTGGGAGGTGTCGCCGTATCCGTATTCGGTCAAAGCGGTGAAATAGCCTGCCTCGTCGGCATAGGCAGGCGCGGCGAATGCGAGCCCGGCTGCGAACAAACCAGCGACGGCGGGCAGCACGAATTTAGCCATGATGATTTCCCTTCATCCCGTGTTGCGCAGTAATCGACACTCACAGGACGGTCGCCGGTGATGCGCAGCGTAGGGATTCTATGTCCGAGTCTGACAATTTGCAGTGCAAACTCCGAGACTCAGCTGGCAGACTCCATGTCCAGGTAGGCGTCACGGCCGGCGAGGCTGACGGCAACGTCGGCGACCAGTGGATCGAAGAACCGCTCGCGGTACAGCGGGTCGACACTCGTGCTCACCGTGAAGTACAGGCCCGAGAGCACCGCGACGAACAGCGAGGTGTGCACCACCGTCTGCGGAATCGGAATGTGAATTCCGAACCAGGTTCCCGCGCAGGGGGGTTCGCCGACCGCGCAGGTCTGCTCACCGGCCCACAGCACCGTCACCTCATAGGGGACCGCGATGATGCCCAACGCAAGGAAGAAGGCGAACAGGCCCGCGGTGAACAGCACCACCTGGATGGCCTGCGACACCACCATCACGGCCACCACGTTGACCTGTTCGGCGCGCGACAGTGGCGTGCGGGTGGGCTGGTGGCCGGCGGGCGGGGCCAGCGGGGTCCCGGCAAGCAGGCTTGCCGGATCGGTTTGCCCGGCCCGATCCTCGCGCAGTGCCTTGACCTCGTCGCGGATCGTCGTGACCATGAACAGCAGGGCGATCAGAGCCAGGAAACCGATTGTCTGCCAGAGGCGTTGCCGGGTCATGCGGGCGGCGAGCTGCCACAGCTCACCGGTGAAGTAGACCACCACGGTGAGCATCAGCAGCGGCAGTGCACGGCTCATCAGATTGCCGAGCGCACCGAGCTGGACCCAGGCGAAGCGAAATGCCCATGACGCGATCGATCCGAAACCCAGGTAGGTCAACCAGATCGCGATGAGCGAGATCAGCACGAAGAGCGGAACTTCGGCGGCCG
The DNA here is from genome assembly GCF_000317305.3 of Mycolicibacterium neoaurum VKM Ac-1815D. The sequence goes on from NC_023036.2 coordinate 3,002,291, forward strand.
CCGCGGCGGTCGCGCCGTTGACCGTCACGGGCATGACGATGACGAAGATCGCCATGACCAACCAGGCGCCCCACCGGCGCACCACCTCGCCGAGCGTGGTGTCGCGGCGATGCAGCACATACAGCGCGAAGGGCGCGGCCAGCAGAACCACGGCGATGATGCCGAGGCGCAGCGCGTATCCGTAGTTCGGTTCCGCGCCGGTGATCTCGGCAAGCAGCATCGTCACCGCCGTCAAGGCTCCGACCGAGCTGATCATCGGGGCGGAGCGCTCGATCAATGCACGCGATCGCACGCGCCGGGTGAGCACCAGCGGCAAACCTCTGTGCAGGAACCACTCGTGCACCTGCTCGTCGCTCGCTCGTGGGCTGGACTCGGACACCGCCATATTGTGCGGTATCGGTGGCCGGTTGTTTGGCACAGTGGACGCATGAGACCCGTGCTGACCCGCCCCGGCGAATGGGGGATCTCGGCACGGTCGGCATTCGTCGCGGCGAGCGTGGTGCTCGGCGCGCTGGCCGTCACCGCGGTCGTGGTGTCCTGGGTGCTCTACCAATCGATGCTCACCGGCGTCGACAACGCCGCGGCCGCGCGCGTGGCCCGGGTGGCCGCAGCGGTCGCCACCGGTGGCCCGGCCGCGCTGGATGCCGAACTGTTGTCGACCGATACCAGGATCCTGTCCGTCCAGGTGATCGACGGCCAGTCCACCGTGGTGCGTCGGTCGCCGGGCGCACCGGATACCCCGTTGATCCCCATCGACCAGATCGGTCCCGGCCCGTTGATCGGTATGCCAGAACATGATTCGGCAGTGGGTCAGATTCGGTTCAGCGCCCAGTCGGTGGTGGGGCCCGACGGGGATCGCTACACCGTCGTGGTCGGTGAGGGCAGCCGTGTGGTCATCTCGACGGTCGCCACCGTGGTCGGTGCGCTTGCGGTGGCGGCGCCGGTGGTGATCGGGGTCTCCGCCGCGGCAACGTATCTGTTGGTGCGCCGATCGATGCGATCGGTGGACGATATCCGGTCCCGGGTCGCCGAGATCACCACATCCGATCTCACCGGTCGGGTCCCGGTGCCCGAGGGGCGTGACGAGATAGCGGCGCTTGCGCTGACGATGAACCAGATGCTCGCGCGTGTCGAGGCCGGCCACGCCGCCCAGCAGCGCTTCGTCGGCGATGCCTCTCACGAGTTGCGCAGTCCGCTGGCCACGATCATCTCCGCTCTCGAAGTCGCTCAGGCCCATCCGGAACTGCTCAATGCCGAGCTTGCCGAGCACACTCTGATGCCGGAGGCGCAACGCATGCGCTCGCTGATCGACGACCTGCTGTTATTGGCCCGCGCCGATGAGCGGGGGTGGAATCTGCGTCGCGATGATGTCGATCTCGACGACCTGGCCGCCGACGCGGTGCGTCGGATGCGGCGCGAGATCGACGGATCGACCGATGCGGGAGCGCGTATCGAGGTGCGGTCCGTCATCGAGCCGGTGCGCGTCAGCGGCGATCCGGCCGCGCTGGCCAGGGTGCTGCGCAACCTCGTCGACAACGCCGCGCGCCACGCCGTCTCGTCGGTCGAGGTCGAACTCCGCACCACCGGTGACACCGCGGTGCTCAGCATCGGCGATGACGGGCCGGGAATCCCGCCTGCGGACCGGCAGCGGGTGTTCGATCGTTTCGTGCGGCTGGACGAAGGGCGCTCGCGGGATGCCGGCGGTACCGGCCTCGGGCTGGCCATCGTCGCCGAGATCGTCGCGGCGCACCGCGGTCGGGTGAGCATCGAGGACCGCCCCGGCGGCGGTACCCGCGCGGTGGTTCAGTTGTCGTCGGCGGTCAACCGGTAGCCGACGCCGCGGATGGTTTCGATGGTGCTGGTGCCGAAGGGGATGTCGATCTTCCGTCGGACATAACCGATGTAGACCTCGACGACATTGTCCGGACCGTCGTAATGCGCGTCCCAGACGTTGTGCAGGATATCGGCCTTCGTGACCGCGACGTTCTTGTTGCGCATCAGGTACTCCAGTAGGCCGAACTCGCGTGGGGTGAGCGAGAGCGCCTTGTCGCCGCGCTGCACCGTGCGCCGACCCGGGTCGACCGACAGTGTTCCGGCGGTCAGCACAGGTGGCTGGTGGGGTGCGGCACGCCGAACCAGGGCCTTCAGCCGGGCGACCAGCACGATGAAGGAGAACGGCTTGGTCAGGTAGTCGTCGGCGCCGAGGTCAAAGGCGTCGGTCTGGTCGTACTCACCATCCTTGGCGGTCAGCATCAGCACCGGGGTCCAGACCGATTTGGCGCGCATCCGGCGCAGCACCTCGTAGCCGTTGAGGCCGGGCAGCATGATGTCGAGCACCACGACGTCGAAATCGTTCTCGGTGGCCTGCCACAGACCGTCGACGCCATTGGCGGCCTCGACGACGACGAACCCCTCGGCCCGCAGACCGATGGCCAGGGTGGAACTCAGCCGAGGTTCGTCCTCGACGATCAGCACTCTCATAGACCTCTATGTCTACCGGCTTGGTGGTCGGCCCGGGATGCGCGGGGCGCACCGGTCGAGCGCGAGGTCGGCGCGTCACGTGTGCACCGGCCCCCACGCCCCGCTGTCAACGATGAGCATGACGGTGTGGCCACGCGTGGCGCGCCGACGGTCTGGCGCGTCATGCGACGTCTCGACCAGCTGCTTTCTGCTATGGCTGCAGTCGACGATAGCCGTCGGCCGCGGCATGGGCGGCGGAATCGAACATACTGCCGGCCGACATCATCGGTGCACGTGAGCGCGGTCACAGCATCGAAACCAAGGTCACAATTCGGTAACGACACCCTCTGGTGTGCGGCGCTGGGGATTGTCAGGCTTTCCCCAGGTTGGGGTGATGTCACGGTCGACGCTTCGTGGGTGGTGGTGGTTGATCGCCGCGCAGCCTTCTGATTACGTTCATCTCACCGAAGATACGAAACTCCCCAATGATCGATAACTGCTCGGTGGTGACTTTTACTGAAGATGAACGGCACGACCAAAACCCCTGTCCCGCAAGATGGAAACGGCGAGATCCCGGCGCCCGTGCTGCGCCGGCCGCGCGGTAGCGATGCGATCGCCATCCGGCGCCTGGTCGCCGAAACCGATGTGCTGGACCTCAATTCGACATACGCGTATCTCTTGTTCGCCACCGACTTCGCCGACACCTCGGTCGTTGCCGAGGTCGACGGTCGGGTGACGGGAGTCATCACCGGCTACTCGCCGCCGAACCGGCGCGCGGTGTTGTTCGTCTGGCAGGTCGCCGTCGCAACGGCCATGCAGGGCAGGGGGATCGCCGCCGCGATGCTCGACAACCTGGTGCACCGCGTCGCACGAGACGGTGGTGGCCGACCGCTCATGGTGGAAGCCACCGTCGCCCCCGACAACGCGCCGTCGCGGGCGTTCTTCGCGGCATTTGCCCGACGCCACGGTGTGCCGATGGCGGAGCAACCGCATTTCACCGCTGCGCAACTCGACCCCGATCTGACCCATGCCGACGAACCGCTGCTGCGCATCGGACCCGTCGTCGCTCCGGCAACCACCTGATCACGCGCTCTTCCCCCGCAAAAACACAGTGCACCAAACCATCTCGTTGAAGATGGTCGATATCCAATGGAGGATAGTTTCTTGCTGCTCGAACCAACCCTGCTTCACGGTGCCTCATCGCTGAGCGAGGCCGACCTTCCCGCGGTGTACGCGTCGGTGGAGTCCGAGGTCCGCAGCTACTGTCGGGCCTGGCCGACCACCCTGGCAACGGCCCGTGACTCCTGGGTCACCGATACCGAGGGGCGCACCTTCCTCGACATGTTCGCCGGAGCGGGTGCGCTGAACTACGGACACAACAATCCGATCCTCAAGCGCGCCTTGCTGGACTACCTCGCCGCGGACGGGATCGTGCACTCACTGGATATCGCGACGACCGCCAAGCAGCAGTTCCTGGAGACATTCGAGCGCTTGATCCTCACCCCGCGCGGACTCGACTACAAGGTGCAGTTCCCCGGTCCCACCGGTGCGAACTCGGTCGAGGCGGCCTTGAAGCTGGCCAGGAAGGTCACCGGTCGCGAGTCGATCATCAGCTTCACCAATGCCTTTCACGGGATGACCCTCGGCGCACTGTCGGTCACCGGCAACTCCATGAAGCGCGCTGGTGCGGGCATCCCGCTGGTACATGCCACCCCGATGCCCTATGACAACTATTTCGGCGGCGTCACCGAGGACTTCGGCTGGTTCGAGCGCGTGCTCGACGACTCCGGCAGCGGCCTGAATCGCCCCGCCGCCGTGATCGTCGAGACCGTCCAGGGGGAGGGCGGACTCAACGTGGCGCGCGTGGAATGGCTACGCGCCCTTGCCGACCTCTGTCGCGACCGCGACATCCTGCTGATCGTCGACGATGTGCAGATGGGGTGCGGTCGCACCGGGGAGTTCTTCTCCTTCGAGGCCGCAGGCATCGTGCCCGATATCGTCACGCTGTCGAAATCCATCAGCGGTTACGGACTGCCCATGGCGCTGACCCTGTTGCGTCGGGATCTGGACGTGTGGGCGCCCGGTGAACACAACGGCACGTTCCGCGGCCACAACCCGGCCTTCGTGACGGCCGCCAAGGCGCTCGAAACATATTGGTCGAGTCAACAATTCGCCACCGAGACGGCCCAGAAGGGCGCGATGATGCGCGATGGGCTCGACCGTATCGCGGCGAATCACCACGGTGTGTCGGCCCGCGGCCGCGGCATGGCGCAGGGACTGCGTTTCGAGGAGGCCGAGGCGGCCGGACGGGTCTGCCGGGCCGCCTTCGACCGCGGTGCCTTGATCGAGACCAGCGGGCCGTCCGATGAGGTCGTCAAACTGCTTCCGCCGCTGACGACTTCGCGTGACGATCTGGAATCGGGACTGCAGATCCTCGCCGAATCGGTCACCGCCGCCGTCTGAGAAGAATCCACCGCACCCGCAACGAGGAGTTGATTTCATGATCGTGCGCACCACCGCCGAGATCACCGGCACCGAACGCGACGTGGCAGCAGGCGCCTGGCGATCCAAGCGGATCATCCTGGCCGGCGACGGGGTCGGATTTTCCTTCCACGAGACCGTCATCGAATCCGATTCGGTCAGCGAATTCCACTATCAGCATCATGTCGAGGCGGTCTGGGTGACCGAGGGCCGCGGCACCCTGACCAATCTGGAGACCGGGGAGGACCATCAGCTGGGACCGGGAACCATGTATCTGCTGAACGGGCACGAACGGCATCGCGTCACCTGTGTCGAGCAGTTGCGGATGCTCTGTGTGTTCAATCCGCCGGTGACCGGCGCCGAGGTCCACGACGCCACCGGCGCCTACCCGGCGCCGCAGCAGGTGGAGACGGCATGAGTTCCGCTGTTCTGCACGCACTGCACGATCCGTACCCGAGCCGGTTGGACCACGCGATCTCACCGATCGAGCGCCGAGATCCCGCCGTGTGGTGTGACCGGACGGGCGCATCGGGACCGTTGAGCGCCGACGATCTCGATCGCTTCGATGAGCGTGGCTACCTTATCCGCCCCGACACCATCGGCACCGAGGCAGTGGGGCCGATCGGTACCGAGATCGAGCGGCTGGCCGCCGATCTGGCACCCGGTGACCGGCGGCTGATCCGCGAACCGGGTGGTGCGATCCGGTCGATCTTCGCGCCCCATCTACTGAGCGGGTTGATCGCCGATGTGGTGCGCTCGGACACCGTGCTACCGATCGCCCGGCAGCTGCTCGGCGGCGATGTCTACATCCATCAGGCCCGGATCAATCTGATGCCCGGGTTCACCGGGTCCGGTTTCTATTGGCATTCCGATTTCGAGACCTGGCATGCCGAGGACGGGATGCCCCGCATGCGCGCGGTGTCCTGCTCGATCGCGCTGACGCCCAACTACCCCTACAACGGCTCGTTGATGGTGATCCCGGGATCGCACCACACCTTCTATCCCTGCGTGGGCGCCACGCCCGACAACCACCACGAGAAATCGTTGGTGGCCCAGCAGTTCGGTGTTCCCGACCGCGACACGCTGACCAAGGCCGTCGATGCATACGGCATCGACCAGTTCACCGGCGCGGCGGGCAGCGCACTGTGGTTCGACTGCAATCTGCTGCACGGTTCGGGTTCCAACATCACCCCGCTGCCGAGGTCGAATGTGTTCCTGGTGTTCAACTCCGTGGAGAACCGGCTCGTGGCGCCGTACGCCGCGCAGCGGTGCAGGCCCGAACACCTGGCCGCACGCGCCGCGACCGCACCCATCCGCCGATAGACGCGCCGACGTCGCGACGGGGCACGTCGCCTAGGCTCTGGTCATGCAACGGATTATCGGGACCGAGGTCGAATACGGCATCTCCTCGCCGTCGGACCCCACGGCGAATCCGATCCTGACCTCGACCCAGGCGGTGCTGGCCTACGCCGCGGCCGCCGGGTTACAGCGGGCCAAGCGCACGCGGTGGGACTACGAGGTGGAATCGCCGCTGCGCGATGCCCGCGGCTTCGACCTGTCCCGCGGCACCGGCCCGGCGCCCATCGTCGACGCCGACGAGGTCGGTGCCGCCAACATGATCCTGACCAACGGCGCTCGGCTCTATGTCGATCACGCCCACCCGGAGTACTCCGCGCCGGAGGTGACCGATCCGCTGGACGCGGTCATCTGGGACAAGGCCGGCGAACGGGTCATGGAGGCGGCGGCGCGCCATGTGGCCAGCGTGCCCGGGGCGGTGAAACTGCAGCTCTACAAGAACAATGTGGACGGCAAGGGCGCGTCCTACGGCACGCACGAGAACTATCTGATGTCCCGGCAGACGCCGTTCTCCTCGGTGATCGCCGGATTCACCCCGTTCCTGGTGTCCCGTCAGGTCGTCACCGGCTCCGGCCGGGTGGGGATCGGACCCTCCGGTGACGAGCCTGGCTTCCAGCTGTCCCAGCGTGCGGACTACATCGAGGTCGAGGTCGGCTTGGAGACCACGCTCAAGCGCGGCATCATCAACACCCGCGACGAGCCGCACGCCGACGCGGACAAGTACCGCCGCCTGCACGTCATCATCGGCGACGCGAACCTGGCCGAGACGTCGACCTATCTCAAGGTCGGCACCAGCTCACTGGTTCTCGACCTCATCGAGGAGGGGCCGGCGCACGGTATCGACCTGTCCGATCTCGCGTTGGCCCGGCCGGTGCACGCGGTCCATGTCATCAGCCGCGATCCCTCGCTGCGGGCGACGGTCGCACTCGCCGACGGGCGGGAGTTGACAGCGCTTGCGCTGCAACGCATCTACCTCGACCGGGTGGCCAAACTGGTCGACGCCCGCGAGCCAGACGCACGGGCCAGCCACGTCATCGACACCTGGGCGCATGTGCTGGACCTGCTGGAGCGCGATCCGATGGAATGCGCCGAGATCCTGGACTGGCCCGCCAAGCTCAGACTGCTCGAAGGCTTCCGTAACCGCGAGAACCTGACGTGGTCCGCGCCGCGCCTGCAGCTGGTGGATCTGCAGTATTCCGATGTCCGCCTGGACAAGGGCCTGTACAACCGCCTGGTCGCCCGTGGATCGATGCAACGGCTGGTCAGCGAGCAACAGGTGCTCGATGCCGTGGACAATCCGCCCACCGACACCAGGGCGTACTTCCGCGGCGAATGTCTGCGCCGGTTCGGTGCCGATATCGCGGCGGCCAGCTGGGACTCGGTGATCTTCGACCTCGGCGGGGATTCGCTGGTGCGCATCCCGACCCTGGAGCCGCTGCGCGGCAGCAAGGCGCACGTGGGTGCACTGCTGGATTCGGTGGACAGCGCCGCCGAACTGGTCGAGCAGCTCACGACGTGACGGCCGTTAACTCCGGCTAACCCGAGTAATACCGGTGCCGACCGGTAATGTGAAAGAACCGGACAGAGCAATCAGGAGGCAGCGATGGCTCAGGAGCAGACCAAGCGTGGCGGTGGCGGCGGTGAGGACGATGACGTCGCCGGCGCATCCGCGGCCGGGCAGGAGCGTCGCGAGAAGCTTGCCGAGGACACCGACGATCTGCTCGACGAGATCGACGATGTCCTCGAGGAGAACGCCGAGGATTTCGTGCGTGCCTATGTCCAAAAGGGCGGCCAGTGACGGCGTGGTCGAATAAGCCGGTTCCCACCAGTCTCGATATCACCGCTACGCATCTGAACCTGTCGTCGTTCTCGGATTTTCTGAGTCGGCAGGCACCGCAGCTGCTCCCGAGTGGACGCGAGGTGCCCGGCGGACCCGGGACGGATCTGCCGCACGGCACGACGATCGTGGCGATCAAGTACCCCGGTGGAGTGTTGATCGCGGGTGACCGGCGTGCCACCCAGGGCCACATGATCGCCAGCCGCGATGTCCAAAAGGTGCATATCGCCGACGATTACGCGGCTACCGGGATCGCCGGTACCGCGGCCATCGCGGTGGAGTTCGCCCGGCTCTATGCCGTCGAACTTGAGCATTACGAGAAGGTCGAGGGTGTCCCACTGACCTTCCGCGGCAAGGTGAACCGGCTGGCCACCATGGTGCGTGGCAACCTGGGTGCCGCGCTGCAGGGTTTCGTGGCGCTGCCGCTGCTGGTCGCCTTTGATGTGGACGCCGTCGATCCGACCCACGCCGGGCGCATCGTCTCTTTCGATGCCGCCGGCGGGTGGAACATCGAGGAGGAGGGCTTCCAGTCGGTGGGCTCGGGTTCGCTGTTCGCGAAATCCTCGATCAAGAAGCTCTACCCGCAGGTCAGCGATGCCGACTCGGCGTTGATGGCCGCCATCGAGGCGCTCTACGACGCCGCCGACGACGATTCGGCCACCGGTGGTCCGGATCTGGTGCGCGGCATCTATCCGACCGCGGTGCTGATCGGCGCCGACGGAGCTGAGGAAGTGGCCGAGGCCCGGATCGCCGATCTGGCCCGACAGGTCATCGACAAGAGGACACGCGCGGGCGGTAACGGCTGATGAGTTTTCCGTATTTCATCTCGCCCGAACAGGCGATGCGTGAGCGTTCCGAGCTTGCGCGCAAAGGTATTTCACGCGGACGCAGCGTGGTGGTGCTGACCTACGACAGTGGCGTGCTCTTCGTCGCCGAGAACCCGTCCCGCTCACTGCAGAAGGTCAGCGAGCTCTACGACCGGGTCGGGTTCGCCGCGGTCGGCCGGTTCAACGAATTCGACAAGCTGCGGGTGGCGGGCATCCAGTTCGCCGATACCCGCGGCTATGCCTATGACCGGCGCGATGTGACCGGCAGGCAGCTGGCCAACGTCTACGCCCAGGCGCTGGGCACCATCTTCACCGAGCAGGCCAAACCCTTCGAGGTGGAGCTGTGCGTGGCCGAGGTGGCCCATTTCGGTGAGACGAAAGCTCCTGAGCTGTACCGCATCACCTACGACGGATCGATCGCCGACGAACCGCATTTCGTGGTCATGGGCGGCACCACCGAGCCGATCGCCACGGCGCTGGGGGAGTCCTACATCGAGAACGCCACCCTCGCCGAGGCCGTCACGATCGCGGTGAACGCGCTGCGGGGCGGTGGCAACGGGGCCGAACCGCGGGTGTTGGAGCCGTCGACCATGGAGGTCGCGATCCTCGACGCCAACCGGCCTCGCCGGGCGTTCCGGCGGATCACCGGTGCGGCGCTGGAGGCGTTGGTGCCCAGTATCGGCGAGGAGCCCGCAGGGGACGCCGGTGGGGGCGAGCCCGGTGACGGGCAATCCGAACAGCCGGTCGGCTAGGCCGCAACTCGCGGGTCGGGCACGCACACCGAAAACGAACCGCTGGCCAGCCTTGCCCACCGATACCCGGACCCACCCCGTAAGCTCGATCGTGTGCAGCGACGGATCATGGGAATCGAGACCGAATTCGGCGTGACCTGCACCTTTCATGGTCACCGCCGGCTCAGCCCCGACGAGGTGGCACGCTATCTCTTCCGGCGGGTGGTGTCCTGGGGCCGCAGTTCCAACGTCTTTCTCCGCAACGGAGCCCGGTTGTACCTCGATGTCGGGTCGCATCCGGAGTACGCCACCGCCGAGTGTGACAACCTCGCCCAGCTGGTCACCCACGACCGCGCCGGTGAACGGGTGCTCGAGGACCTGCTCATCGACGCCGAGCAGCGCTTGGCCGACGAGGGCATCGGCGGCGACATCTACCTGTTCAAGAACAACACCGACTCGGCCGGGAACTCCTACGGCTGCCACGAGAACTATCTGATCGTGCGCGCCGGCGAGTTCTCCCGCATCTCCGATGTGCTCTTGCCGTTCCTGGTGACCCGGCAGCTGATCTGCGGCGCAGGCAAGGTGCTCCAGACCCCCAAGTCGGCCACCTTCTGCCTGTCCCAGCGCGCCGAGCACATCTGGGAGGGCGTCTCGAGTGCGACGACCCGTTCCCGGCCCATCATCAACACCCGTGACGAGCCGCATGCCGACGCCGAGAAGTACCGCAGGCTGCATGTGATCGTCGGCGATTCCAACATGAGCGAGTCGACCACCATGTTGAAGGTCGGTACCGCGTCATTGGTGTTGGAGATGATCGAGGCGGGGGTGGCATTCCGCGACTTCTCGCTGGACAACCCGATCCGTGCCATCCGCGAGGTGAGCCACGATCTGACCGGGCGCCGCCCGGTGCGCCTCGCCGGCGGTAGGCAGGCCAGCGCCCTGGACATCCAGCGCGAGTACTACGGCCGGGCGGTGGAGTATCTGCAGACCCGCGAGCCCAATACCCAGATCGAGCAGGTCGTCGACCTGTGGGGCCGACAGCTCGATGCGGTCGAGAGCCAGGACTTCGCCAAGGTCGACACCGAGATCGATTGGGTGATCAAGCGCAAACTGTTCCAGCGCTACCAGGATCGCTACAACATGGAGCTTTCCGATCCGAAGATCGCACAGCTGGATCTGGCGTACCACGACATCAAGCGCGGACGCGGTGTGTTCGACCTGCTGCAGCGCAAGGGGCTGGCGGCACGGATCACCACCGACGAGGACATCGATGCCGCGGTCAACACCCCGCCGCAGACCACCCGCGCCAAGTTGCGTGGCGAATTCATCACCGCCGCACAGGAAGCGGGCCGCGACTTCACCGTCGACTGGGTGCACCTCAAACTCAACGACCAGGCGCAGCGCACCGTGCTGTGCAAGGACCCGTTCCGGTCTGTCGACGAACGGGTCAAGCGACTCATCGCCAGCATGTGATGGGCACGTCGCGCACCGTCGCGGCGGGCGGTACCCCCTAAGCTGCTTGAGGTGGCGACGTCCAAGGTCGAGAGACTGATGAACCTGGTGATCGCGCTGCTGTCGACCAGTTCGTATCTGACGGCGGAGAAGATCCGCAAGAACGTGGCCGGATACTCCGACAGCCCGTCGGACGAGGCGTTCTCCCGGATGTTCGAACGGGACAAGAACGAACTGCGTGATCTGGGCATCCCGCTGGAGACGGGCAAGGTGTCGTCCTTCGACGCCACCGAGGGGTACCGGATCAACCGGCAGGCCTACGCGCTGCCGCCGGTCGAGTTGACGGCGGAGGAGTCGGCCGCGGTGGCGGTCGCGACGCAGCTGTGGCAGTCCCCGGAGTTGGTCACGGCGACCCAGAGCGCGCTGCTGAAGCTGCGGGCGGCCGGCGTCGAGGTGGACTCCGAGGATGTCGGCGTGGCGATCAGCTCGACTGCGACGCTGCCCGGCCTGCGCGGTTCGGAGGAGGCGCTCGGTGTGCTGCTCTCGGCCACGAACTCGGGGCGGGTGGTGCAGTTCGAGCATCGGCAGAGCCGCAACGACCCCTACCGGACCCGCACGCTGGAACCCTGGGGCGTGGTGACCCACCGTGGCCGCTGGTACGTCGTCGGCCACGACCGGGATCGCGCCGATACCCGGACGTTCCGGCTGTCACGCATCGGACCCGGCGCCAAGGCTGTCGGCCCTGCGGGTGCGGTCACCGTCCCCGACGGGGCGAACCTGCGTGAGATCGTGGCGCGGGCGGTCGCCGATGTCCCGACCGGCGAGCGGGCACGGGTGTGGATCGCGCAGGGGCGGGCCACGGCGCTGCGCAGGCAGGCCACCGCCGCTCGCCCCATGGCGTGGCGCGGGCGGGCGGGCGAGGAGATCACCGTCGATATCGGGATGTTCGACCGCCTCGGCCGTGAGATCGCCAGTTACGGCACCGATGCCGTCGCACTCGACCCGGCCTCGCTGCGCGAGGATGTGCTGGCCCGGTTGCGCGCCCATGCGGGCGCGCCGAGCGGGGAGGCGGTATGACGACGCAGGTGTCCACCCGGCTGGTCCGGCTGTTGAACATGGTCCCGTATTTCAAGGCCAACCCGCGGGTCACCCGCGATGAGGCGGCGGCGGCGTTGGGTGTCACCCGCAAACAACTCGACGCCGATCTCGAGCAGCTCTGGCTGTGCGGGCTGCCCGGGTACGGCCCCGGTGACCTCATCGATTTCGACTTCACCGGGGACACCATCGAGGTGACCTTCGCCGCCGGTGTCGACCACCCGTTGCGGCTGACCTCGACCGAGGCGACCGGCGTGCTGGTCGCACTGCGTGCCCTGCTCGATGTGCCGGGAATGGTCGACCCCCAAGCGGCCCGCAGCGCCATCGCCAAGATCGAATCGGCGGCCGGCGCGGCAGCCGCGACGGATACCGTCGCCCCCGCCGAACCCGAGAGTGCATCGGCAGCGGCGGTCCGGGAGGCGACCCGCGCCGGTCGGGCGCTGCAACTGGAGTATCACTCGGCTTCCCACGACACGGTGTCCAGCCGCACGGTGGATCCGATCCGCGTCGTGCTGATCAGTGATCGCAGCTATCTGGAGGCCTGGTGCCGCAGCGCCGAGGGGGTGCGGCTGTTCCGCTTCGACCGGATCGTCTCGGCGCGGGTTCTCGACGAACCGTCCAGGCCGCCGGCCCCGGCCGTCGCCGCGGGCCCCGACACCGCATTGTTCGACGCCGATCCGGCGCTGCCCTCGGCGACGCTGCTGATCGACAGGTCGGCGGGGTGGATGTTCGACTACTACCCGCTGCGCGTGCTGACCGAGCTTGCCGACGGTGCCTGCGAAGCGGCCATGACCTACGCTTCGCTGGAATGGATGGCCCGTTTCGTACTGGGCTTCGGGTCCGCGGTGCGCGTGCTGCACCCGCCCGAGCTCGCCGACCGGGTACGCCAGACTGCCGCAGCGGCGGTGCTCGCGTACGAAGACGAGTAGACTCGACCACAATCTCTGGAGGTGTTTGAATTGGGCGGTCTTCAACCGTGGCACTGGCTCATCGTGATTGCAGCGTTCATCCTGCTTTTCGGTGCCAAGAAGCTCCCGGACGCGGCGCGCTCGCTGGGTAAGTCGATGCGCATCTTCAAGTCCGAGATCAAGGAGATGCAGTCGGACGGCGACAAGCCGAGCACCCCGCTGCCCGAGAGCAGCGGCCCGGCCACCCCGGTCAGCTCGGAGCGGGTCGACACCGCCGAGCAGTCCAGCGACAAACGACCGGCCTAGACAGCTGCAGTACGTCCCACCCGCGGCGCGACGTCGCCATGATGTCGCGGGCGGATCTCGCCTGCACCGACGTTAAGGCTGCCCGTGCCGACCCCCGGATTCTTCTCAAGGCTCAACCCGCGCAACGGCCGCATGCCGGGGCGCAAGCGCGCCAACCCCGACGGCACGATGTCGTTGGTCGACCATCTCGCCGAGCTGCGTAACAGGCTCCTGATCGCGGTGGTCGCGGTGCTGCTGACCACCATCATCGGCTTCTTCTGGTACACCCACGGCGTCTTCGGATTCCACAGCCTCGGTGAATGGCTGCGTGGACCGTACTGTTCTCTGCCCGAATCCGCCCGCGCCACGATTGCCCCCGACGGGCAGTGCCGGCTGCTGGCGACCGGCCCCTTCGACCAGTTCATGCTGCGGTTGAAGGTGGCCTTGACCGCAGGCATCGTGCTGGCCTGCCCGGTCTGGCTCTACCAACTCTGGGCGTTCATCACCCCTGGTCTGTACAAGAAGGAACGCCGGTTCGGGATCGCCTTCGTCACCGTCGGCGGTGTGCTGTTCATCGGCGGGGCCGTGCTGGCCTATGTCGTGCTCTCCACCGCGTTGAGCTTCCTGTTGACGGTCGGCAGCGATGTCCAGGTGACGGCGTTGTCCGGTGAGCAATACTTCGGGTTCCTGATCAACCTGCTGTTGGTGTTCGGGATCAGTTTCGAGTTCCCGCTGCTGATCATCATGCTGAACCTGATCGGTGTCCTGACCTATGCGCGTCTGAAGGAATGGCGGCGCGGTCTGATCTTCGCGCTGTTCGTGTTCGCCGCCTTCGCCACCCCCGGCTCGGATCCGTTCTCGATGTTGGCGCTGGCGTTGGCGCTGTCGCTGCTGCTGGAGTTCGCCATCCAGGTCGCCCGCGTCCACGACAAGCGCAAGGCCAGGCGGGAAGCACTGGCCGACGTGCCCGAGGACGAGGCGGCACCCATCCCCGCGGCCGAGCCGATCGATCGGCCCGCACCCGTATCGGCACAGACGCTGATCGATGACGACGCCACCTGAGGCGGGACCGGAGCTGCGGGCCTTCGCCGCGCAGCTCCCGTTCGGTCTCGACGGATTCCAGGTGCGGGGCTGTGCCGCGCTGGAGGGCGGACATGGGGTTCTGGTGTGCGCCCCCACCGGCGCCGGCAAGACGGTGGTCGGGGAGTTCGCCGTGCACCTGGCGCTGGCCGCCGGCCGCAAATGCTTCTACACCACCCCGATCAAGGCGCTGAGCAACCAGAAACACGCCGACCTGGTGCGTCGCTATGGCCCGGAGAAGATCGGTCTGCTGACCGGTGACCAGTCCGTCAACGGTGACGCCCCCGTCGTGGTGATGACCACCGAGGTGTTGCGCAATATGCTCTATGCCGATTCCGATGCCCTGCATGGTCTTTCGCATGTGGTCATGGATGAGGTGCACTTCCTTGCCGACCGGATGCGTGGCGCGGTGTGGGAGGAGGTGATCCTGCACCTTCCGGAGGAGGTCCGGCTGGTCAGTCTGTCGGCCACGGTGAGCAATGCCGAGGAGTTCGGTGGTTGGATCCAGACCGTGCGCGGCGACACCACGGTGGTGGTCGACGAGCACCGCCCGGTGCCGCTGTCCCAGCACATGATGGTGGGCAAGCGGTTGTTCGACCTGTTCGCAGGTTCGGATCACACCCTGGTCGACAAGGATCTGGTACGCCACATCGCCCACCGGCGCGAAGCCGACCGACTGACCGACTTCTCCCCGCGCGGCCGCGGTCGCGGTCAGGGCAGGCCGAGGTTGAACCGGCCACCGTCCCGGCCCGATGTCATCACCACGCTCGATGCCGAAGGTCTGCTACCCGCCATCACCTTCGTCTTCTCGCGGGCGGGTTGTGATGCCGCGGTCAAGCAGTGCCTGCGCTCACCGCTGCGGTTGACCACCGACGAAGACCGCGCCCGGATCGCCGAGGTCATCGACCGGCGCTGCGCCGATCTGCAGGACTCGGATCTGTCGGTGCTCGGCTACTACGAATGGCGCGAGGGTCTGTTGCGCGGGCTGGCCGCACATCACGCCGGCATGCTGCCGGTGTTCCGGCACACCGTGGAGGAGCTGTTCACCGCAGGCTTGACCAAGGCGGTCTTCGCCACCGAGACACTGGCGCTGGGCATCAACATGCCGGCCCGCACCGTGGTGCTCGAGCGCCTGGTCAAGTACAACGGCGAGCAGCATGCTCCGTTGACTCCGGGGGAGTACACCCAGCTGACCGGCCGCGCGGGCCGGCGCGGGATCGACGTCGAGGGCCATGCGGTGGTGCTGTGGCATCCCGACGACGCGGCCGCCGACCCCGCCGAGGTGGCCGGGCTGGCCTCGACGCGGACATTCCCGCTCAAGAGCTCGTTCACCCCCACCTACAACATGACCATCAACCTGGTCGGACAGCTGGGACCCGATCAGGCGCGCAGCCTGTTGCAGCGATCCTTCGCCCAGTTCCAGGCCAATCGGTCGGTCGTCGGTCTGGTGCGCGGCCTGTCGCGCGGGGAGAAGATGCTGACCGACCTGGCCGCCGAGATGGGGGCCCGGCCGGGAACGAAGACCGAACCGCCGGTGCTCGAGTACGCCCGCCTGCGCGCGGCGATCTCGGCGCGTGAGCGCGCCCAGTCGAGGGCCTCGAGGATGCAGCGTCGGCGCGCCGCCGATGACGCCCTGACCGCATTGCGGCGCGGCGACATCATCAACATCACCAACGGGCGCCGCGGCGGGCTGGCCGTCGTGCTGGAACCGGCGCGCGACGAGGAAGATCCCCGGCCGCTGGTGCTGACCGAGCACCGCTGGGCCGGGCGCATCTCGTCGGCGGATTACTCCGGTGGCTCCGCCCCCCTGGGGTCGATGCAGCTGCCCAAACGTGTCGAGCACCGCCAACCCCGGGTGCGCCGCGACCTGGCCTCGGCGCTGTTGTCGGCGGCAGCCGGACTCGATGTGCCGAGCCGGCACCGGGCCGGTCGTGGTGAACCCGATGTCGACCCCGAACTGGTGACGCTGCGCGATCAGCTGCGCAGGCACCCACTGCACGGTGCCGGCGACCGCGAGGACAAGGTTCGGTTGGCCGAACGCTATCTGCGTATCGAGCGGGACAACGAACAGATCCGCCAGAAGGTCGCGGCCGCCACCAACTCGCTGGCCCGCACCTTCGACAGGATCCTGGTGCTGCTCTGCGAACGCGGTTTCGTCGACCGCACCGGCGACACGCCGAAGGTGACCGAGGACGGTCGGCTGCTGGCGCGGATCTACAGCGAGAGCGACCTTTTGGTGGCCGAGTGTCTACGCCGCGGGGCGTGGGACGGGCTCGGCCCCGCGGAGTTGGCCGGAGTCCTCTCGGCCGTGCAGTTCGAATCCCGTGGTGACGGGGCCGGGCCGCAGGGCATGCGCATCCCGACCGCGAACCTGCGCAAGGCGCTGGCAGCGACCCGCCGGTTGTCGGCCGATATCCGCAGTGATGAACAGCGCCAACGCATCACAGCGAGCCGCGAGCCCGACGATGGCTTCGTCGCGGCGATCCACCAGTGGGCCACCACCGGTGATCTGGCCTCCGCGCTGGCCGCCTCCGATGTCAACGGCAACGGATCGGTGTTGTCCGCCGGCGATTTCGTGCGGTGGTGCCGTCAGGTGCTCGATCTGCTCGACCAGGTTCGGATCACCGCACCGGAACCGGCCCTGCGGGCATCGGCGAAACGCGCCATCAACGACATTCGACGCGGCGTCGTTGCAGTTGATGCAGGGTAGTGTGGCGGCGTGGATCCGCGGCGGCGGGCCACGCAGACCAGTACGAGCTCGGATCAAGGAGACACGATGAGCGGACCGCAGGGATCTGACCCCACGCAGGCGTGGTCGGGTCAGCCGCCGCAGTCCGGCGGAAACCCGCCCTCCGGTGACCAACCCGCCTGGCAGCCGCCTCCCACCCCGGAACAATCCGGCCAGGACGCGCCGGCCTGGGGCCAACCGCCGGCTTACCAGCCGCCGCAGGGTTATCCGCAGTATCAGCAGCCCGGCCAGCCCGCTTACGGTCAGCCGCAGCAGTACCCGCAGCCCGATCAGTACGGCCAGCAGCCGACGGCATACGCGCCGCAGGGCTACCCGCAGCAGTACGGTCAACCCGGTCAGCCCTACGGCCAGCAGCCCCAGTACGGGCAGCCCGGCCAGTACGACCCCCAGCAGCAGTACCCGCCCTACGGCCAGCCCGGTTCCGAGGAGGGGTCGAAGAAGTCGCTGGCCGTCATCGGCAGCGTCCTCGGCGGTCTTGCGCTGGTGGTCGTCATCGCCGTGTTGGTGCTCGGATTCTGGAAGCCCGGATTCTTCGTGACCACCACGCTGGATGTGGACGCCGCCCAGACCGGCGTGCAGCAGATCCTCACCGACGAGGCCAACGGGTACGGCGCCAAGAACGTCAAGGACGTCAACTGCAACGGTGGTGTCAGCCCCGAGGTGCGCAAGGGTGACACCTTCACCTGCCAGGTCAGCATCGACGGCACCAAGCGCCAGGTGACCGTGACCTTCCAGGACGACAACGGCACCTATGAGGTCGGCCGCCCGAAGTAGACCTTCGGGCGGGGGCGACTCAGGAGGGCAGCTTGTCCAGCGCCTTCTGCAACCGCGCGATCGAGGACTGCACACCGAACTCCTCGGCCAGCGCGACCACCCGCGCCGGGTCGGCTGCGGCCAGCGGCAGCGCATCACTGTCCCCGGACAGCGTCACCGGGGCATCGAGCGCCACCCGGACCACCGGCTCGGCAGCGACGATGTAGTCGGAGGCAGCCAACAGCTTCTTGCGTTGTGCCGTCGGCACACTCGACGACGGATCAGCCGCCGCCCTGATGATGGACTCCAGCGACCCGTGCTGGGCCAACAACGTCGCGGCGGTCTTCTCACCGATACCGGCCACACCGGGTAACCCGTCGGAGGGGTCACCACGCAGCAGTGCCAATTCGGCGTAGGCGGGCCCGGCCCGGTCGACCGGCACGTGATAGGTCTCGGCGACCTCGGCAGGCCCGAACAGCACCGCCTTGGCCAAGCCGCGACCGATATAGAAGACCCGCACCGGCACCGGTTCATCACGAACCAGCTGGAGCAGATCGCGGTCACCGCTGACCACCACCACCGGGTCCTGCTTCTCGGCGGCGGCCAGCGTGCCCAGCACATCGTCGGCCTCGTATCCCGGGGCGCCGGCGGTGGCGATCCCGAACGCGTCGAGCATCGCCATGATCATGTCGACCTGCGGTGTCAGATCGTCGGGAACTTCCTCGACGTCGGGGGTGCCCGCGGGCAGCGCCTCCTCGACGCGGTGCGCCTTGTACGACGGAATCCGGTCCACGCGCCACTGCGGACGCCAGTCGAGGTCCAGGCACACCACCAGCCGACCCGGCCGGTGCGTGCCGACCAGCGCGGCGATGTTGTCGATGAACCCGCGCAACGCGTTGACCGGGCGTCCGTCGGGGGCGGTGATCGAGGACGGCACCCCGAAGAAGGACCGGAACCACATGCTGGCACCGTCGAGGAGCAGGACGGGGCGGTCCCCCTGGGTGAGCGTCGCGGCACGGTGAGATCCGGAGGCGGGCATCGCACTAGCCTATGGGTATGGCCACCGCCGAGGACACCGCCCGTTTCAGCACCGATGTCTACGCCCACCGTCTGCGTGAAGCCGCCGCGGGCGCCGCCGCGGCCGGACTTTCCGGTCTGATCATCACACCCGGCTACGACCTGCGGTATCTGACCGGATCACGGGCGCAGACCTTCGAACGACTGACTGCGCTGGTACTGCCTGCCGACGGGTCGACGCCGACGGTGGTGGTGCCACGCCTGGAGCTGGCCGCGCTGCGCGAGTCCGCCGTTCCCGAACTCGGTGTGACGGTACGGGACTGGGTCGACGGTGAGGACCCTTACGCGTTGGTCGCCGCGGCTCTCGGGGCAGGCGCAGTGACGGGTGACCGACCGGCGACGGCGGTCACCGACTCGATGCCGGCCCTGCACCTGCTGCCGCTGGCCGATGTCCTCGGCCGGGTCCCGGTGCTGGCCACCGAGGTGTTGCGTCGGCTGCGGATGATCAAGGATGAGAGCGAGATGGACGCGCTGCGCAAGGCAGGCGCAGCCATCGACCGGGTGCATGCCCGTGTACCGGGCTTCCTGGTGCCCGGTCGGACCGAGGCCGAGGTGGCCGCCGATATCGCCGAAGCCATTGTCGCCGAGGGGCATTCGGAGGTGGCATTCATCATCGTCGGCTCCGGGCCCAACGGTGCCGACCCGCATCACGAATGTTCCGATCGGGTGCTGTGCGCCGGCGATATCGTCGTCGTCGACATCGGCGGGCCCTACGCGCCCGGCTACAACTCCGATTCCACTCGCACCTACAGCCTCGGTGAGCCGGATGCCGAGGTGGCCCGGCAGTACGCGGTGCTGCAGCGCGCGCAGGCCGCCGCGGTCGCTGCGGTGCGTCCGGGCATCAGTGCCGAGTCGGTCGACGCCGTCGCCCGCGATGTGCTGGCCGCCGAGGGCCTTGCCGAGGTGTTCGTGCACCGCACCGGTCACGGCATCGGCCTGTCGGTGCACGAGGAGCCCTATATCGTCACGGGCAACGAGATCACCCTGGAACCCGGTATGGCGTTTTCGGTGGAGCCTGGCGTCTACTTCGCAGGGAAGTGGGGAGCCCGCATCGAGGACATCGTGATCGTCACCGAGGACGGGGTCGAGTCGGTGAACAACCGGCCGCACGAGCTCGTCATCGTGCCGGTGTAGCTCCCGGCGCGGTGCTCAGCTCTCGCTGCGATCCAGCAGGGTCGACGAGCCGAGCACCCGTTCGATGCGCACCGTGATGACCACTCGGCGCGGATTCACCCGCGGGGTCCGGTAGCGCTGCGCGTACCGCAACTCGGCATCCCGGACATCGTCGGGATCACCGCTGACGGTGGCCGTACCCTCCAGCGACAACCAGCGTGCACCGTCGACCTGACTCAGCACGGCCACGCCGCGTTCCTTGGCGTTGACGGCCTTCTGGGATCCGCCGGTGGTGATGACACGCGCCAGATGGGTCGTCGGGTCGAAGGTGAACCCGACGGCCACCACATGCGGCGAGTTGTCGCTTCGCAGGGTGGTCAGCATGGCCAGATGACGCTCGGTCAGGAATGCCAGCGCGTCATTGGTCAGTCGTGTCGTTGCCTTGCCCATCGGGGTCCACGCTAGCGCAGGACATAATCACAGCCATGAAGGACACGGGGCTCGTCGTGATTTTCGGCGGGCGCAGCGAGATCGGCCTCGAGATCGCGACGCGGTTGGCACCTGCCAGGACGGTGGTGCTGGCCGCCCGGCGGTCGGCCACCCTGACCGTGGAGGCCGACGCGGTGCGGGCGGCCGGGGCGGCACAGGTGCATACCGTCGAGTTCGATGCCGACGATCTCGGTTCGCACCCCGGGCTCATCGCGGCATTGGTCGCCGAACACGGGCCCATCGACGTCGCGGTGCTGGCTTTCGGCATCCTCGGCGATCAGCGCCGCGCCGAACGCGATTCCGCGCACGCGGCACAGATCGCCCACACCGATTACGTCGCCCAGGTCGGTCTGTTGACCGAACTCGCCACCACCATGCGCGCGGCCGGTGCGGGGACCATCGTGACCTTTTCCTCGATCGCCGGTGTCCGGGTGCGTCGCGCGAACTACGTCTACGGCTCGGCCAAGGCCGGCCTGGACGGCTTCTGCTCCGGCCTGGCGCAGGCATTACGCGGTTCGGGAGTCCGGCTGCTGGTCATCCGTCCCGGATTCGTCATCGGCCGGATGACCGAGGGGATGGCGCCGGCACCGTTCTCCAGCACCCCGGCGCAGGTCGCCGATGCCGCGGTCCGCGCACTGTCCGGCCGGCGCCCGCGGGTCTGGGTGCCCTGGCAGGTGGGCGGTATCGCCGCGGTCTTCCGCCTTCTTCCCGGCCCGATCTGGCGGAGGCTGCCACGATGAGCGCGCGCATCGTGGTGGTCGGCATCGGTGCCGATGGCATGGCCGGGCTCTCGCCCGCATCGACGGCCGAGTTGCGCAGGGCCACAGTCGTTTTCGGATCCGGACGGCAGCTCGATATGTTGGATTCGAGCATCGGCGCCCAGCGCAGGCAGTGGCCCTCGCCCCTGTTGGACGCGTTGCCCACGATGTTCGACGGTCTGGGCATCGTGCACGTGATCGCCTCGGGTGACCCGATGCTGCACGGCATCGGGGCGACGTTGATCCGGGTGTTCGGCACCGATGCCGTCCGGGTTCTGCCCCACGTGTCGTCGGTGACGCTGGCCTGCGCCCGGCTCGGCTGGCCTGCGCACGAGACCGAGGTGATCAGTCTGGTCACCGCAGACCCGGTGACCGCGGTGCGCCGGGGTGGTCAGGCAGTGGTGCTCAGCCGCGACGCAGGCACACCCGCCGCACTGGCCCGGTTGTTGACCGAATCCGGCCGCGGCGACTCCGAATTCACCGTGCTGGAAAATCTCGGTGGCGCGGACGAACGCATCACCCGGAGCACGGCGGGCACCTTCTGCACGCGGGTCGGCGACCTCAATGTGATCGCCGTGCGTTACCTACCCGATGTGCGGCGCGCACACGCGCTGCCCGATGAATCGTTCGCCCACGATGGGCAGATCACCAAGCAGTCCATCCGGGCGGTCACGCTGGCCACGCTCGGGCCGCGGCCCGGTGAGCTGCTCTGGGACGTGGGGTCGGGATCGGGTAGCGTCGCGGTCGAATGGTGCCGCAGCTCGCCGGGGTGCCGGGCGGTGTCCTTCGAACGAGATGCCGACCGCCGCAACCGGATCGCGATGAACGCCCGCGCATTCGGGGTCCGGATCGATGTGCGGTCCGCGGCTCCGGAGCCCTTCGGCGACGTGGCGCCCCCGGCGGCGGTCTTCGTCGGCGGCGGCGTGACGCAGCCCGGGCTCATCGAGGCGTGTGTCGACCGATTACCGCGCCAGGGCAGGCTGGTGGTCAATGCCGTCACGGTGGAGTCCGAAGCGGCACTGGCACAGTGGTACGCACAGAAGGGTGGCGAGTTGCGACGTTTTCAGCACTATCAGGGCGGGCCGGTGGGCGGGTTCACCGCATGGCGCCCGGCGCTGCCGGTCACCCAGTGGGCGTGGGTGAAACCGTGACTGTGTACTTCATCGGGGCCGGCCCTGGGGCGGCCGACCTGATCACCGTGCGCGGGCAGCGACTGCTCGGCCAGAGCCCGGTATGCCTGTATGCCGGCTCGATCATGCCGCCGGACCTGCTGGCGTTCTGCCCCGCGGGTGCGCGGGTGATCGACACCGGGCCGTTGACGCTGGACCAGATCATCGACGAGATCGCCGCCGCCGACGGCGCCGGCCACGATGTGGCCCGGCTGCATTCTGGCGATCCGTCGCTGTACTCGGCCATGGCCGAACAGTGCCGCAGACTGGATGCGCTCGGCATCGGCTACGAGGTCGTGCCGGGGGTGCCCGCGTTCGCTGCCGCCGCCGCGGCGCTCGGGCGGGAGTTGACGGTGCCCGGGGTGGCGCAGACGGTCACCTTGAGCCGGGTCGCCACGCTGTCGACCGCCATGCCCGAGGGTGAGTCGCTGGCCGCGCTGTCGGCGCCCGGTGCCACCCTGGTGCTCCATCTGGCCGCCGCCCAGGCCGAGGCCATCGTCGCCGAGCTCACCGGCCCCGGTGCCGGGTACACCGCCGAAACGCCATGTGCGGTGGTGGCATACGCCAGCTGGCCGGCCGAGCAGGTGGTGCGTTGCGAGCTCGGGGAGTTGGCCGAGGAGTTGCGTGCGGCAGGCATCACCAAGACCGCGGTGATCATCGTCGGAGATGTCCTCGGTGCGCAGGGGTTCACCGACAGCTACCTGTACTCGACGGGGCGGCGGCGGGGGAGTCGGCACTAGTGCGGGTTCTGTTGCTCGGTGGGACCGGGGAGGCCAGGGACCTGGCTGCGCGACTGCATCCCGGGATCACGGTCATCAGCTCGTTGGCCGGCCGGGTGCCCGACCCCGCGTTACCGGTGGGCGAGGTGCGCATCGGCGGATTCGGCGGTGCGGACGGATTGGCCGATTGGCTGACCGCCAACGCCATCACCGCCGTCGTGGACGCCACCCATCCGTTCGCGGCCACCATCACCGCGAATGCCGCGCGCGCCGCGGCACGGGTGGGTGTGCCGCATGTGGTCCTGGCCCGCCCCGCGTGGCCGCACGGTGATGCCATCGTCGTGCCCACCGACACCGCGGCGGCGCAGACGGTGTCCTCGCACGGATACCGGCGGGTGTTCCTCACCACCGGACGGTCGGGGACCGCAGCGTTCCGCGGCGTCGACGCGTGGTTCCTGATCCGCGCGGTCACCCCGCCCGAACCCGAGCTGCTCCCGGACCGGCACCTGCTGGTGCTATCGCGCGGGCCCTACCATCTCGCCGATGAACTGAAGCTTTTGCGCGACAACGGGATCGACGCATTGGTCACCAAGAACAGCGGCGGTGCGATGACGCAGGCCAAACTCGATGCCGCCGGGCAGGAGGGAGTGCCGGTGATCATGGTGGACCGACCGGCCCTGCCCGACGGGGTGGCCAGTGTGCACACCGTCGACGCGGCGGTCGACTGGGTGCGGAGCCGGCGCTAGATCAGCTCCAGGGTGTCCAGTTCGCGGATGGCGCGGCAGGACCGCTGGGCCATGGCCAGCATCATCTCGTCGCCGCGGTCGGTGGTCGTGGCGAAGGCGACCCCGAACGCGATGATCAGCGGTGCCTGCAGCATGCCCAGACGGTAATCACGCCAACAGGTTTCGACGTCGTACTCGGTCACCCCGAGCCCGGTCAGTGCGGCGTGGTATTCGGCGACCAGATCCTGCTCGGACGCCGCGCGCACCTCGGGATCCAGGCTGGTTCCGGTGAAGTACGCCAGATCGCGGGCGGGCAGTCCCACCGCGAGGGTCTGCCAGTCGACGATCGTGACGGTCGTGCGGGCGGGGTCGAAGAGCATGTTGTCCAGCCGGTAGTCGCCGTGCAACAACCCGAACCTGTGCGGTTCGGTCAGCAGCCACGGCGTCACCATCGACAGCGCCGCCGCCATGGTGGCGCGATCATCGGCGGTCATCCGGTCCCCGAGCCGTTCCAGGGTGGCCTCGGCGGCCATCGTGGCGATATCGCCCATACCCGCGGCCATCGCGTCGTCGGGCTTGGGCATCGGGATTCCTGGCAACCCCGTCAGCTCGGGATTGCACCAGGTCGGTGCGTGCAGGCCGGCCAGCGCGCGCACCCCCAGTATGGCCTCGGCCGCGCTGCAGCCGGCGATCTGGTCGCCCTGTTCTGCCGGTGCCAGGTCCGCCAGCAGGAGGACGAAATCGCCGCCGTCGGGGCCGATTTCGCAGTGGTAGTGGCGCGGGACCGGCACCCGCACCCGGTCGGCGATCCCGGTGTAGAACGCGTGCTCGGATCGATAGCCAAGGGCCACCCGATCGCGGACGGCATCGTCCTGTGCGGACAACTTGACGGCAAAGGTGGCCGGCAGCTCGGCGGCATCGGCGTAGCCCAGTTGCACGCGGTAGGTCGCACCGGTCTGGCCCGTACCGATCGGGCTGATGTCGACACTGTCGACGGGGGTGCCGAGCACACCGGTCAGCCAGTCCGCCGTCACGTCATCGGGAGTACGCGGGATCACCAGCGAAAACTAGACGTGATGCCAGGGGCTGTCAACGATGCTCGGCCGAGGTCAGCTCCGGGTAGGTGCGCGGGGTGAACACGATGTCACCGTGCACCCGGGTCTGCGAGGATCCGATGATCAGCAGGCACCGCATGTCGACCTCGTCGGGGTTCAACTCCCCGAGTGTCACCACCCGCACGTTTTCCTGCGGTCCGGCCACATCCCGTCCGATCACCACGGGCGTGTCGGGGGATCGGTGCTCGAGCAGAAGATCTCGCATGGCGCCGACCTGCCACGTCCGCGTCTTCGACGCCGGGTTGTACACCGCGATGGCCAGATCGGCGGCGGCGGCCGCGCTGATCCGTTTGGCGATGATGTCCCACGGCTTGAGCCGGTCGGACAACGAGATCACGGCATAGTCGTGTCCGAGCGGCGCACCGACGCGGCTGGCCACCGCATTGGCCGCGGTCATCGCCGGGATCACCCGGACCGGGACGTCGGGCCAGTGCACGGCCTCTTCCAGGACCGCGGTGGCCATCGCGAAGACGCCGGGGTCTCCCGAGGACACCACGACCACCGAGCGGCCCTGGCTGGCGAGCTCACAGGCCAGCCGAGCCCGTGCGGGCTCGTCGGTGTTGTCGCTGGCGTGGCGGGTCTGTCCGGTGCGCACACCGACCCGGTCCAGATACGGGAAGTAGCCGATCAGGTCGGTGGCCGCGGCCAGCTCGCGGCGCGCCTGCGGAGTGATCCAGTCCAGGTCGCCGGGACCGAGTCCCACCACCGCCACGCTGCCGCCGCTGCGCGCCACCGCCGCCTCGCCGGGGAGCATCACGATGGAGAAATAGGGCACCGAGTCCGCGTCGACATCGGCGGCGGCGAGCACCCGCTCCTGGTCGGTGCTGGCACGCTCCACATAGAAGGCCCGCTCGAGTCGTCCGGTCTCCGAGAGTGCCTGCCGCACTTCGGGATAGGACTTGCCCAACTTCATGATCACCGCGGCGTCGGTATCGGCCAGCCGACGGGCCAGCTCGGCGCCCGGCAGGGTTCCCGGCAGGATGGTCAACACCTCGTCGCCCTGCACCAGCGGCATACCGTTGGCGGCCGAGGCCGCGCTGACCGAGGTGACACCGGGCACGATCACGGCACGGAACTGTTCGGTCAACCGGGTGTGCATGTGCATGTAGGAGCTGTAGAACAGCGGATCGCCCTCGGCAAGCAGGGCGACATCGCGACCCGCCCGCAGATGAGTGGCGATACGCTCGGCCGACTCGGCGTAGAAGTCCTCCATGGCGCCGTCGTAGCCACCGGGATGCTCGGTGGTCTCGGTGGTCACCGGATACACCAGGTGTTCTTCGATCTGCCCCGCACGCAGATAGGGCTCGGCGATCCGGCGCGCGATACTGCGGCCGTGCCTGGCGCTGTGATAGGCCACCACGTCGGCCTCGCCGATCACCCGGGCCGCCTTGACCGTCACCAGCTCGGGGTCACCGGGACCCAACCCCACACCGTAGAGCGTTCCTTGACTCATTCGCGTTCACTCGCAATCGCATTCACCGCTGCCGCCGCCATCGCACTCCCGCCACGACGGCCTGTCACCACCAAGTAGTCCATCCCGCGCGGACGGGCTATCAGCTCATCCTTGGACTGCGCGGACCCGACGAAGCCGACCGGTCCGCCGAGCACCGCCGCCGGGACGGCGGCGCCGTCGTCGAGAAGCTCGAGAAGCCGGAACAGGGCCGTCGGTGCGTTACCGATCGCGAGCACCGCACCATCGAGGCGGTCGGCCCAGATGTCCACGCCCGCGGCCGAGCGCGTGCTGCCCAGCTGCGCCGCCACCTCAGGGGCGCGGGGATCGGCGACCAGCGATATCACCTCGTTGTCGGCGGGCAGTCGAGACCGGGTGATACCGGCCGCCACCATCGACGAGTCGCACAGCACCGGCGCGCCCGCGGCGAGCGCCGCGCTCGCCCTGGCCACGACGTCGGGACTGAAGGCCACGTGATCGGTGACATCGGTCTGCCCGCAGGTGTGGATCAGGCGGACGACAACCCGGGCGACGTCGTCGGGAAAGCGCGCCAGATCGGCTTCGGCACGGATCGTCGCGAAGGACTCACGGTAGATCTCCGCGGCGTCGCGGATGTATTCGAGCACCCGCTCACCCTACGTGTGGCGCGGTCGGTATCCGTCTGCGGAGGCAACCAACACCTGGGCGCCCGCCGGCGCGCCGCATCCGCGCTCGCAGCCCACGAAGTGCCGATGGGCGCCCGACGGTGCCGCGGGACCGGAGTTGACCGCGGCGAGCGCATCTGCGCGGACATCGGTCCTGGAGCGCTCACAGCCGGGGCTACCTGCGCAGGCGCTCACGGTCAGCCACGGTGAGGCCTCGTCGAAGACCAGCCCCAGCGGCGCGAGCACGCGCAGCGCGGTGTCCGCGACCTCCTCCCGCAGATCGCAGACGAGAATCGAACGCCACGGCGTCACCACCAGCGGTGCGCTGATTGCCGCCACGAATTCCGCGGTGCGGGCGGGCAGCACGCCGAGGGGCACGACGGCCGCCAGCGTGACGCGTGGATCGGCCCCGGTCTGTTCGATCCAGCCCACCGGGCCGCGGGTGGTATCGCCGACGAGCAGTCGTTGCCCGGGCGGCACCGATACCTGATATCCAGCGGTCAACGCCGAGGAATCGGCGAGTTCGGCTACCCGCCAACGCTTTCCGCGATCCTGCTGGAATCGCGACGCGATCTCGATGACGGTGGCTATCGCGCCGTCGGGGGACAGCCGCACACCGGTGTCCGAACCGGCCAGCAACAGTGCGACGCCATCGTCGGTGACCTGCAGGCCCACATCGGTGCGCAGTCCACTGACATCGCCGCGGCCATCGTCGATGGAGAACCAGAACCGGCCGGGCAGCTGGGACAGTGCGGCATCGGCCTGCAAGGCGGCGTCGAGGTCGCGGACCCACTCGCGCACATCGGCCAGACCACCGGAGCGGCCGGACAGGGGGGAGGAGACGATATTGCGGACTCGCTCGTGCGTCGGCGCGGGCAACAGGCCGGCGCCGGCGATGGCATCGGCAACGCGCGCCGTGTCGCTGACCGCGCGGATCTGTACGCTGCCGCGCGACGTCAGCTCCAGCGCACCGTTGCCGCATTCGATGGCCAGATGCGCGAGCGTCTCCAGCGCCGCGGCCTCGAGGTAACCGCCGGGCAGGCGCACCCGAACCAGGGCGCCGTCGGCGGCCTGATGCACCTGCAGGGCGCCGGGACAGGCGTCCTGATCGCGGGTTCGGCTCACCCGTCCACCGTACTGCCCGGCGCCTGATGCTCAGCCGGCCAGCGGAACCGGGGCGATCACCGCCGAGTACTTCCCGGCGTCACCGGCGATGACCCGGCTGGACGCGCCGTTGACATCGACGGGCACATCCCCGGCCAGCGTGACCCGGCTCAGTCGGCGGAACTGGTCGTCGTAGTCGGCGACCGCGTAGTGCTGTGTTGCCCGGTTGTCCCAGATGGCCAGGTCGCCGGGAGCCCAGTTCCACCGGACGGTGTTCTCCAACTTGGTGATTCGCGCCTGCAGCAGATTGAACAGGGTTGCCGACTCCGTCGCGCCGAGGCCGACCAGTCGCTTGACGAAGTGACCGAGCAGCAGGACCCGCTCGCCGGTCTCCGGGTGCACGCGCACCACCGGGTGCTCGGTCTCGAAGTACTCGGACTCGAATTCGGCCCGGTGTTCGCGCACGGTATCGGCCAGCACGTCGTGCCGCTGGTCACCGGCCGGGTGGTCGGCGGTGTAGTCATAGCGATTGGTGTGCACCGCCCAGAGGTTCTCGGCCAGTATGCGCAGCGGCCCCGGTAGCTGGGCGTAGGCGGTGGCCGTATTGGCCCACACCGTCGTCCCGCCGTAGTCGGGCAGGGTGACGGCTCGCAGCAGCGAGGCCTTCGGGATGCGATCGACGAAGGTCACGTCGGTGTGCCAGCTGTTGGCCTTGTCGTAGCGCGAGTCGATGGGCAGCACCCTGGTGCCCCGCGACAACACCGTCGGATGCGCTGCGGTGGTGGTGCCCAACCGCTGCGCGAATGCCAGTTGACCCTCGTCGTCGAGATGGTCCTGACCGCGGAAGAAGATCACCTTGTGCTCCAGCAGCGCGGTGTTGATGGCCGTGAGGGCGGTGGCGTCGAGGTCATCGGCAAGGCGCACACCGTCCACGCGGGCGCCGATGTGCGCGCCGAGCTTGACGACACGTATCGGGCGCCGCGGGTGCGATGGGTCGGAAGGTGTCATAGGAGTATTGGGCCAGCTCGGCCCACAGCTGCCCACGGTTTTACCGACGGCGATCCAAAGGCCGATATGCGCAGTTCAGCGCCCCACAGCCAATTCGATTGTGTGATGGGTCACATCAAGATCGACGGTGTCGGCTCACGCACAGATCGCACTTTTGCCAATGCGGTGGGGTTACGTTCTCGGTACCAACTGGTACCAGCCGGTACCCCTACCGAAAGGAGGCGACACATGGCGTCATTGATTGCCATCGGACTGGGCGTTGCCCTCGTCGTCGCCGCCATCGCAACTCCCTACCGGGACTCCTGGTACGCCCGCTGGGGCGGCTGAGAGGCCACCGGGGGAGGAAACACCGGGCGCGCCCCACGCCGGGGGTGCGGTGGGGCAGGATTGAGCGGGTGCCGACCGTACTGCTGCTCTCCACGTCCGATACCGACCTGATCACCGCGCGCGCCAGCGGAGCCCAGTACCGCTGGGCCAACCCGTCCCGGCTGCTCCAGGACGAACTCGACCGGGAGCTGGCCGAGCTGCTGACGGGCGTCGACATCGTCGTGGTGCGAATCCTCGGCGGCTATCGCGCCTGGCAGGACGGCATCGATGTGCTGGTCGCCAGCGGCGTGCCGACCGTGGTGCTCTCCGGCGAACAGGCACCCGATGCCGAGCTCATGAGGTACTCGACGGTGCCGGCGGGGGTGGCACTGGAGGCGCATGTCTATCTGGCCCAGGGCGGCGTCGAGAATCTGCGCGGGCTGCACGCCTTCCTGTCCGACACGCTGCTGATGACGGGCCAGGGGTTCGACCCACCCGTGCAGATCCCGACCTGGGGTGTCCTGGAACGCGCCGAGGCGGCGCGGCCCGACGCTCCCACCGTTGCCGTGCTGTACTACCGGGCCCAGCACCTGGCGGGCAACACCGGTTATATCGATGCACTGTGTGCGGCCATCGAGACGGCCGGCGGCCGGGCGTTGCCGGTGTACTGCGCTTCCCTGCGCACCGCCGAGGCCGACCTGCTGGAACTGCTCGGGACCGCCGACACGCTGATCACCACGGTGCTCGCCGCGGGGGGTGCGACCCCGGCCACCGTCACCGCCGGCGGCGCCGATGACGGCTGGAACGTGGCCCATCTGGCGGCGTTGGACGTCCCGATCCTGCAGGGGTTGTGCCTGACGAGCTCGCGTGCCACCTGGTCGGCCAACGACGACGGACTCTCGCCGCTCGATGTCGCGACCCAGGTCGCCGTGCCCGAATTCGACGGGCGCATCATCACCGTGCCGTTCTCGTTCAAGGAGATCGATGACGAGGGCCTGATCACCTACAACGCCGATCCCGAACGGTGCGCCCGGGTAGCAGGCCTTGCCGTGCGCCACGCCCGCCTGCGCCGCATCCCCGCCGCGGAGAAACAGGTCGCCCTGGTCTTCTCGGCCTATCCGACCAAACACGCCAGGATCGGCAACGCCGTGGGGCTGGACACTCCGGCCAGTGCGATCGCGCTGCTGCGTGCGCTGCGTGACCATGGCGTCGACATCGGCGAGGTGCCCGGCGTCGACGCCGGAGATGGTGACGCCCTGATCCACGCGCTGATCGAACGCGGTGGCCAGGACCCCGACTGGCTCACCGAAGAGACGCTGGCGCTCAACCCGATCCGGGTCAGTGCGGCCGAGTACCGGCGCTGGTTTGCGACCCTGCCCAGCGAACTCGCCGACGCCATGGTCGAACACTGGGGTCCACCCCCGGGAGAACTGTTCGTCGACCGCACCCACAACCCGGACGGCGATATCGTCATCGCGGCCATGCGCTCGGGCAATGTGGTGATCCTGGTTCAGCCGCCGCGCGGGTTCGGCGAGAACCCGGTGGCGATCTACCATGACCCCGACCTGCCGCCGAGCCACCACTACCTGGCCGCCTACCGCTGGCTCGACGGCCAATTCTCTACCGGACCCTCGTCATTCAAGGCCGATGTGGTCATCCACCTCGGCAAGCACGGCAACCTCGAATGGCTTCCCGGTAAGACGCTGGGGATGAGCAGCGCATGCGGGACCGACGCGGCGCTCGGCGATCTGCCGTTGATCTACCCGTTCCTGGTCAACGACCCTGGCGAGGGCACCCAGGCCAAGCGACGGGCGCATGCCACCCTGGTCGACCATCTGATCCCGCCGATGGCGCGCGCCGAAACGTATGGAGACATCGCGCGTCTGGAACAGCTGCTCGACGAGCACTCCAATGTGTCCGCGCTGGACCCGGCCAAGCTGCCCGCCATCCGCCAGCAGATCTGGACCCTGATGCGCGCGGCGAAGATGGATCACGACCTGGGTCTGGAGGATCGGCCCGACGAGGACTCCTTCGACGACATGCTGCTGCACGTCGACGGCTGGCTGTGCGAGATCAAGGACGTCCAGATTCGCGACGGTCTGCACATCCTGGGCCTCGCGCCCGAGGGGGACTCCGAACTGGACCTGGTGCTGGCGATCCTGCGGGCCCGCCAGCTGTTCGGTGGTGAGCAGACCGTACCCGGCCTGCGCCAGGCACTCGGGCTCGCCGAGGACGGCGCCGACGAACGCCACGCCGTCGATGCCGCCGAGGACGCGGCGCGGCAGTTGGTCGCCGGGCTGCAGAAGACCGGCTGGGACGCCGGCGCCGTCGACGAGCTGACCGACGACCCCGTGGTGGCCCAGATCCTGCGGTTCGCGGCCATCGAGGTGGTACCGCGCCTGCGCGCCACCTCCGGTGAAATCGACGCGGTGCTCAGGGCGATCGACGGCCATTACATCCCGGCAGGCCCCTCGGGATCCCCGCTGCGCGGTCTGGTGAACGTGCTGCCCACCGGACGCAACTTCTACTCGGTCGATCCCAAGGCCGTGCCGTCTCGGCTTGCCTGGGAAACCGGTGTGGCGCTGGCCGATTCACTGGTCGAGCGGTACCGCACCGATCACGGCGAGTGGCCGAAGTCGGTCGGGCTCTCGGTGTGGGGCACCTCGGCGATGCGCACCTCCGGCGACGATATCGCCGAGGTCCTCGCGCTGCTCGGCGTGCGGCCGATCTGGGACGACGCATCGCGGCGCGTCGTCGACCTGGAGGTCATCACACCGGCGGAGCTCGGCAGGCCCCGCATCGATGTGACGGTGCGCATCTCGGGATTCTTCCGCGATGCCTTTCCGCATGTGGTGACGATGCTCGACGACGCGGTGGCGCTGGTGGCCGCGCTGGACGAGGACCCGCAGGACAACTATGTGCGTGCCCACGCGCTGGCCGACCTGGCCGAGCACGGTGACCAGCGGCGCAGCACAACAAGGATTTTCGGATCCAAGCCGGGAACCTACGGGGCGGGCCTGTTGCAGCTTATCGACAGCCGCAACTGGCGCGACGACGCCGATCTCGCCGAGGTGTACACCGCCTGGGGCGGGTTCGCCTACGGCCGCGGCCTCGACGGCGCCCCGGCGTCGGAGGACATGAACCGCGCCTACCGCCGGATCGTGGTGGCGGCCAAGAACACCGACACCCGCGAACACGATATCGCCGACTCTGACGACTACTTCCAGTACCACGGCGGCATGATCGCCACCGTACGGTCGCTGACCGGCAAGGACCCGGCCGCCTATATCGGCGACAACACCCGGCCCGACGCCGTGCGCACCCGCACGCTCTCCGAAGAGACCACCCGCGTGTTCCGCGCGCGCGTGGTCAATCCGCGCTGGATCAACGCGATGCGCAGGCATGGCTACAAGGGTGCGTTCGAGATGGCGGCGACCGTCGATTACCTGTTCGGATACGACGCGACCGCGCACGTGATGTCGGACTGGATGTACGAGCAGCTCAGCCAGACCTACGTGCTGGACGCCGAGAACCGGAAATTCATGAACGAGTCCAATCCCTGGGCGCTGCACGGGATGGCCGAACGCCTGCTGGAGGCGGCGGGCCGGGGCATGTGGGCCCAGCCCGAGACGGCGACCCTCGACGGACTCAAGCAGGTGCTGCTGGAGACCGAGGGCGAGCTGGAGGGCTGAGCCGGCCGGCGTCGGACGGCGCAATCCGTACCGCGCACT
Organism: Mycolicibacterium neoaurum VKM Ac-1815D; assembly: GCF_000317305.3. The sequence goes on from NC_023036.2 coordinate 3,035,713, forward strand.
AGGATTGCGCGCATGGCTCTCACCTTCGCCGATGTCGCCAAGGCCGACTATGTGCTGCTGACCACCTTCACCAAGGACGGGCGGGGAAAGCCCACCGCGATCTGGGCGGTGCCCGACGGGGATCGACTGCTGGTGGTGACCCAGGCAGGTTCGTGGAAGGTCAAGCGGATCCGCAACACCCCGCGGGTGACGGTGGCCGTATGCGACCGTCGTGGCAATCCGAAGAGTGAACCGGTCGAGGCGGTGGCGGCCATCCTGGACGAGGCGGCACTGCGCCGCACCTATGACGGGATCGGACGGCGCTACGGCATCGTGGGCAAGCTGTTCGGCCTGTTATCCAAACTCCGTGGCGGGATGAAGAACAACGTCGCGCTGGAGTTGCGCGCGGCCGACTCCTGATGACGTCGAATTATCCGACGGGCACATCGAAGTCCGCCCGGCACAAGGACATCGGCAGGCTCGTGTTGAGATGCCCGGATCGGGCCGGAATCGTGGCCGCGGTCTCGACCTTTCTCACCGAGGCCGGCGCGAACATCATTTCTCTCGACCAGCATTCCACCGAGGCCGAGGGCGGCACCTTCCTGCAGCGCACCGTGTTCCACCTCCCGGGACTTGCCGCTGCCCGGCCGGAACTGGAGGCCCGGTTCGCCGAGCGGATCGCGCCCGAGTTCGATATCGATCACCGGTTCACCGATGCCGCCACCCCCAAGCGGGTGGCCATCTTCGCCTCGACGGCCGACCACTGCCTGCTCGACCTGCTCTGGCGCAATCGTCGCGGTGAACTCGACATGTCGGTGGTCATGGTCATCGCCAATCACCCCGACCTCGCCGACCAGGTCCGCCCGTTCGGGGTGCCCTTCGTCTACATTCCTGCGACGCGTGACACACGCGCCGAGGCCGAGGCGCGCCAGCTGGAACTGCTGAAGGGCAACGTCGACCTCGTCGTACTGGCGCGCTATATGCAGATCGTCACGCCTGGGTTCCTGAATCAGATCGGCTGCCCGCTGATCAACATCCACCACTCGTTCCTGCCCGCGTTCATCGGCGCAAACACCTATCGACGGGCTAAGGAGCGCGGTGTGAAACTGGTCGGCGCCACCGCCCACTACGTGACCGAGGACCTCGACGAAGGCCCCATCATCGAGCAGGACGTGGTGCGCGTCGACCACACCCACACCGTCGAGGACCTGGTGCGCCTCGGGGCAGATGTCGAGCGCGCGGTGCTGTCCAGGGCGGTGCTGTGGCATTGCCAGGACCGGGTCGTCCGCCACCACGGTGAGACCGTCATCTTCTGAGTGCCCGTCATCTTCTGAGTGCCCGGCGTCCCGGCGTGGTGAACTGTTGCCATGGCTCCGACATTCGATGATGTCTACCGCGAGAAATACCTGCTACTGACCACGTTCACCAAGGACGGCAGGCCCAAGCCGACGCCGGTGTGGGGTGTACCGCATGAGGGCAAGTTGTTGATCAGCACCGATGACGGATCGTGGAAGACCAAGCGGATCAACAACACGCCGCGGGTGACCATCCAGAAGTGCGGAGTCCTCGGCAAGATCAAGGGTGAGCCCGTCGAGGCCGTTGCCCGCAACCTGCCGAAATCCGAGACCCGCCGGGTGTTCGACATGGTGACCCGGCGGTACTGGTGGCACGCCTGGTGGTGGATTCCGCAGGCGCTCATCCGCGGCGGGGTGGACAAGGTGCATGCCGCCATCGAGGTCAGCCCGGTGGGCTAGCGTCGCGGTGTCATCGGGCTCAGGTGTCTACGGGCTGGGCTGCGATCCGTACTCGATGCCGCGAGCACGGCGGGGGCGACCCACCGGTGCAGAAATCCGCGAAGTTCGGCCCCGCGCCGGCTCTGCCCCTCAGGATCGAGGATGAACGACTGAAGTACGCGCAGCATGAACTCGATGAGTTCATCGAAGCTCTCTGCGGTGAAACCCGAAGCGGCCCAGTCGACGTCGAAACGCTCGAGGATCGACCGCCCGAATGCGATCGCCACGTCGGCGGTGACGCCCACGGCGAACGCGCTGGCCCGCCCGGGATGCATGACCAGCCCGAGGTACCGATCGTGGGGTAGGTGTTCGAGGGTGTAGGCGATACCCTCCACGACCGCGACGGTCGGGTCGTCGATCGCGTGCAGATCCGCGGCGAGGCGGTCGAGGAAACCGCCGACGGAGGCCAAGGCGGTCGCCTGCAGCAGCGAATCCTGGGTCGCGAAATAGCGGTAGACCGTCTGGCGTGTGATTCCCAGGGCGGTCGCCACATCGGAGATGGTGACCGACCCGCGCTCATCGATGCAGGCGCGGGCGGCGTCGATGATCCGGCGGGCGGCCTCGTCGTCGTCGGCGGGGATGTCACCGCCCCATCCGTGTCTGCGCATGCAGGCATCGTGCCATCCCGACGCGCACAGGGAAGAGCTTCATCGTGGAATCAGATGTGGAATCAGAACATACAAATGGTCTCTGATGTATGTTCTGAATTCATGACCGCATCGATCGGAACACCGGTGAACAACCGGGACGAGGAACTGACTCGCCGCGCCCTCGCACACGCCATCGGCAAGACCACCGATATGGCCGAGCGTGAGCTGCGGGTGCCGCTGCACTACTACCGCGACCCCAAGGTCACCGAGGTCGAGGAGTCCCAGATCTTGCGCAGGGTGCCGCTGGCCATCGTGCCGAGCGCGCAGGTCGCGGGCGTCAATGACTACGTCGTACGGTCCGTGCTGGGTGATTCGCTGCTGGTCACCCGTGACCGGCACGGCCACAGCCACGTCTTGCTCAACTACTGCAGGCACCGCGGGGCGATGCCGGCGTGCGGGTCGGGCAAAGCGTCGCGTTTCGTCTGCCCGTACCACGCCTGGAGCTACCGCAACACCGGCGAGCTGTTCGTCGTCCCCGGCCAGGCCGGATTCGATTCGATGGACAAGGCCGACTACGGATTGGTCGAACTGCCCAGCCAGGAGCGGCACGGCTTCATCTGGGCCGTGCTGACCGCGGACGCCGATATCGATGTCGACACCCACCTCGGCACGCTCGGCCCCGAGCTCGAACTGCTGGACTACGCCTCCTACGGCTATCACGGCGAGAAGGAATTCCAATCCCAGGTGTCCTGGAAGGGCGCGCTGGAGGCCTTCGCCGAGGGGTATCACTTCCCGTTCGTGCACGGCGAGAGCGTCATCGGCCAGAACACACTGGCCAACACCGGTGTCTACGACGAGTTCGGTAGGCACCATCGAATCGGCTTCCCGTTCAACTGGATTCGCAACCTCGCCGAGGATCCTTCGGGGTCGTGGGATCCGCACATGAACATGGGGGTGATCTACTGGATCTATCCGAACCTGATTCTGGCCAACAGCCCGGTCGGCGTCGAGATCATCGATATGCTGCCCGCTGGTGAACCGACCCGGTGCACCGTGCGGCACAGCTGGATGAGCCGCGTGCCCGCCGAGAACGACGAGATGCGCGCCAACTACGACCTGATCTTCGAGGGCGTGCACGCGGCCGTGCGTGACGAGGATTTCGTCATGCTCCCGCAGTGCGGTGAGGGCGTTCGCCGCGCACAGCACGATCACATGATCATCGGCCGCAACGAGATCGGTGTGCAGCACATGATCACGGTGTTCGCCGCCGAGCTGGGCATCGCTTTGACCTGATCGCCTTGACCTGACCGCACAGTGGCGAACCAGGAACCCGCACGGCACCCCATACGTTGACCGGACATGGCAATGCGGATGTTCCTGATCTACGTCCTGGTCGAACTGGCCGTGGTGGTCGGGCTGGTCTCCGCCGTCGGGTTCGGCTGGACGGTACTGGCGATCATGGTCACCTTCGTGGTCGGTCTGGCGCTGGCCGGCTCCCAGGTCGCCCGCCACCTCGCCCGACTGCAATCCGCGCTGAACTCGCGTTCGGCCTCGGGTGCGCTGGCCACCGACAGCGCACTGGTGGCGCTCGGGGCGGTGCTTGTCGTGATCCCCGGCCTGGCCAGCTCGCTGCTCGGCGCGCTGCTGTTGCTGCCGCCGACCCGCCGCATCGCCCGGCCGGTCGCCATCGGGCTCGTCGGTCGTAAGCTTGCCGCGACCCCGGTCGTGACGGTCTACCCGGGCGGTTTCGGCCGCGGGCAGCGGCCCGCTCCCGACTACGTCGAGGGCGAGGTCATCGATGTCGTCGACGTCGACGGATCGCCGTCGATGCGTCCCGATCCGACCGCACTGGAGCATCGGGTCATCCGTAACGATTAACGTGTCACCTTCGTGACGACACTGTTGATCAACGGCCGGGTGCACAGTCCCGCCGCACCCGATGCCACCGCGATCGCCTTCGGCGACGGACCGGACGGTGCGGTGATGTGGCTGGGTGCCGACGACACCGCGCGTGCGGAGTTTCCCGACGCCGTGGTGGTCGATCTGGAGGGCGCCTTCGTCGCCCCGGCATTCGTCGACAGTCACGTCCACCTGACCGCGACCGGCCTGAGTCTGACCGGGCTGGATCTGCGCCAGGCCACGTCGCGGGCACACTGCCTGGCCCTGCTCGCCGAGCATGCCGCGGCGCATCCCGACGGCATAATCTGGGGTTCCGGCTGGGACGAGTCGGGATGGCCCGATCGCACGCCGCCGAGCACCGCCGAGATCGACGGCATCGTCGGTAACCGCCCCGCCTACCTCAGCCGTGTCGATGTGCACTCCGCGGTGACCTCCAGCGCGCTGCGGTCTGCCGCCACCGACCTCGGCTCGGCCGCGGGCTTCGATCCGCAGCGTCCGCTGACCGCCGCCGCCCACCACCTCGTCCGAGCCGTCGCGCGTCAGATGCTGACACCCCGGCAGCGGCGCGACGCCCAGCATGCCGCGCTCGACGCGGCCGCTGCGCGCGGCATCGCCGCCGTCCACGAGTGCGGTGGCCCCGATATCGGCGGTCGCGAGGACTGGGATTCGGTGCGCTCACTCGAGCACGGCGTGCAGATCACCGGCTACTGGGGCGAGGCGGTGGACAGCGCGGCCGCCGCCCGCGAGCTGATGGCGTCCACCGGCGCCGCGGGGTTGGCGGGCGACCTGTTCGTCGACGGCGCGCTGGGATCGCGCACGGCATGGCTGCACCAGCCCTACACCGATGCCGGTCATACCTGCGGTAATCGCTACCTCGACAGCGACCAGATCGCAGCCCACCTGCATGCCTGCACCGAGGCCGGCATCCCGGCGGGGTTCCACGTCATCGGTGACGCGGCGGTGAGCGCGGTCACCGCCGCGGTGCGGCAGACCGCCGAGCGGTTCGGCGGACCCGCCGTGGCCCGCTGCGGCCATCGGCTCGAGCATCTGGAGATGGTCACCGCCGAGCAGGCAGCCGACCTCGGGCGCTGGGGGGTGATCGCCAGTGTCCAGCCCGCCTTCGATGCGCTCTGGGGTGGTCCCGAGGGCATGTACGCGCAGCGCCTCGGCGCCGAACGCGCGGCGTTGCTGAATCCGTTCGCGCTGTTAGCATCCCAAGGCGTGCCCCTCGCCTTCGGCTCCGACAGTCCGGTGACTGGCCTGGATCCGTGGGAGACCGTCCGCGCGGCAGTCCGGCACCGCACGCCGGGTAGCGGAATCTCCGCCCGCGCGGCGTTCTCGGCGGCCACCCGCGGAGCATGGCGGGCCGGGGGAGCGCGGGACGGTGTCACCGGAACACTGGTTCCGGGTGCCCCTGCCAGCTACGCCATCTGGGAGACGGGCCCACTGGAGATCAGCACCCCCGCCAACGATGCCGCCGCTCGGTGGTCGACCGATCCGCGTTCCCGGGTGCCCGCGCTGCCGAACCTGGACGGCGCACTGCCCCGCTGCCTGCGGACGGTGCATCGAGGCGCGGTGCTGCATGGGTGACGGCGCCCCCGGCCGGTTCGCGCGCCACGCCGACACCATGCGGCGAGCGCTGATCGCGCGCTGGGCCCGATTGCTGGCGTCGGTGGCCGGCGGTGTGTTGCTGTATCTGAGTTTTCCACCCGTCGGCTGGTGGTGGACCGCGTTCCCGGCGCTGGCACTGCTCGGTTGGGTACTGACCCGCGCCCAGACGACGCGCGCCGGCGGGTTCGGCTACGGACTGGTGTTCGGACTCGCCTTTTCCCTGCCGCTGCTGCCGTGGATAGGGCTTTTCGTGGGCACCGGGCCGTGGCTGGCGCTGGCGCTGTTGGAGTCGCTGTTCCCGGCACTGTTCGGTCTGCTGGCGGTGCTGGTGCGCGGACTGCCCGGTTGGCCGGTGTGGTTCGCCGCGGAGTGGGCCGTCGGGGAGTGGCTCAAATCGACGGTGCCCTTCGGCGGGTTTCCGTGGGGTGTTGTCGGTTTCGGGCAGACCGACGGCCCGCTGCTACCGCTCGCGCAGGTGGGCGGGGCGCCGCTGGTGTCGGTGGCCACCGCGCTCGTCGGGTTCGGCCTCACGGCGCTGACGCTGGAGATCGTGCTCTGGTGGCGTCACGGCCATCCGAACCGACCACGGCGCGCCGGCAAAGTCGATGCCGCCCGTCCGGAAGCGGTGCTGCCAGGCATGTGCATCTGCGTGGTGCTGCTGGCCACCGCGCTGGTCTGGCCATCGGTCCGGCAGTCCGGTGTCGGCGCGGGCGATCACCCCGCGGTGACCGTCGCCGCGATCCAGGGCAATGTGCCTCGTCTCGGTCTGGACTTCAACGCCCAGCGACGCGCGGTGCTGGACAATCACGTGGCCGAGACACTGCGACTGGCCGACGAGGTGCGCGCCGGCCGGGCACCCCGGCCCATGGTCGTCATCTGGCCGGAGAACTCCTCCGATATCGACCCGCTGCGCAACACCGACGCCTCGGCGGCGATCTCGGAGGCCGCCCGTGCGATCGGGGCTCCGATCCTGGTCGGCACCGTCCTCGCCGCGCCCGATTACACGCCCACCCAGCCGGTGACCACCAACTCCGTCCTGGTCTGGGATCAGGACAATGGGCCGCAGGACCGCCACGACAAGCGCATCGTGCAACCCTTCGGCGAGTACCTGCCCTGGCGCGGCTTCTTCCGCAAGTTCTCGTCCTATGCCGACCGCGCCGGCTACTTCGTCCCCGGTACCGACAACGGCGTCGTGCAGGCGGCCGGAATACCGATCGGTGTCGCCACCTGCTGGGAGGTGATCTTCGACCGAGCGGTCCGCGAATCCGTCCTCGGCGGCGCGCAGTTCCTCGCGGTGCCGAGCAACAACGCGACCTTCGACGAGACCATGAGCCGCCAACAGTTGGCGTTCGCCCGGCTGCGGGCAGTCGAACACGACCGCTATGTGGTCGTCGCGGGAACCACTGGTATCAGTGCCGTGATAGCACCGGATGGTCAGGTGGTGGCACGCACGGAGTGGTTCGAACCCGCGTATCTGGATTCCGTGGTGAAGCTGCGGTCCGACATCACCTTCGCCACCCGCTGGGGCCCAGTGGTGCAGGCGGTGCTGGTGGGCATCGGCCTGGCCGCTGTGCTCGCCGCGATGCTGCATAATCGGAGATTCGCAAGCGGGAGACAGCCCGCTGCCGGCAACACCGGAAGCCGACGGCGGGAAGCCGACGCCGACGCATCCGGGCAGGTACGGGAGCAATCCGCCCAGAGCAGTGAGGATGAGAAGAGAGCATGAGCACGACCGATAACCAGGAGCAGGACTCCGGCTATCCCGCTTCTCCCAGTCGGCGGACGCTGGTGATCATCCCCACCTACAACGAGCGCGAGAACCTGCCGCTGATCGCGGCCAGGGTGCGCGCCGCCACACCGCACGTCCACATCCTCGTCGTCGACGACGGCAGCCCCGACGGCACCGGCCAGCTCGCCGATGAACTGGCCCTGGCCGATCCGGATCGGGTGCACGTGATGCACCGCGTCAGCAAGGACGGACTCGGTGCGGCCTACCTTGCGGGATTCGCCTGGGGCCTTGGCCGTGGATACTCGGTCCTTGTCGAGATGGACGCCGACGGCAGCCACGCACCGGAAGAACTCGGCACGCTGCTGGACGCGGTGGACGCCGGTGCGGACCTGGTGATCGGTTCGCGCTACGTGCCCGGCGGCGCCATCCGCAACTGGCCGCGGCGGCGGTTCGTGCTGTCCAAGACCGCCAACACCTATGCCAGGGTGCTGCTCGGGGTGAACATCAACGACATCACGGCCGGCTACCGCGCCTACCGCCGTGAGGTACTGGAGAAGATCGACCTCTCGGCCGTCGACTCCAAGGGCTATTGCTTCCAGATCGACCTGAGCTGGCGCGCCATCAACGCCGGATTCAAGGTCGTCGAGGTCCCGATCACGTTCACCGAGCGCGAGCTCGGGGTGTCGAAGATGAGCGGATCCAATATCCGCGAGGCCATGGTCAAGGTGGCCGAATGGGGTTTGCGCGGGCGGATCGACCGGGCCCGCGGTGTCACCAGCAAGCCGGCGCAGCTCTAGCGGACCGGCGCAGCTCTGGCGGAACTGTGCCGGCCCCTCCGGGCCGTCTAGCCGCGACGCTTGGTCTTGATGATGTCGAGGCGCTCCTTGAGCAGTTCCTCGAGTTCTTCGACCGAACGGCGCTCCAACAGCATGTCCCAGTGCGTACGCGGAGGCTTGACCTTCTTGGGCTCCGGGACGTCACCCTCGATCAGGGTGCCTTCCAGCCCGTTCCGGCACAGCCAGGTGCCCGGGATCTCGGCGTCATCGGCGAACGGAACGTCGAATTCCTCACCATTGTCGGTCCGGTAGCGCGCGACCTGACGCGGTGCCAGGTCGTGGTTGCGATCGGTTTCGTAGCTCACGGCACCGAGGCGGCTGCCCCGCAGGACTCGATCAGCCATCGTCAACTCTCCTTAGACACGCGCAATTGTTCCGCAGGATCAACGCAGCAGATACCTGATTGGTTCCCCGGCGTCCTCCGACTCGACTGACCAGGATACGGCAGATACTGCGATCACCCGGCCAGGCCGTCTACAGTCGCCCCCGTGACTTCAGCTACGCCGGGCAGTTCGGCCACCCGCCGGCGGGCGCGGCCCCAACCGTGCCGCTGGTGTGGCCGTGAGGTGCCCGACGCCGGGATGGGCCGACGCCGCCAGTACTGCAGGCAATCCTGTCGCCAGCGTGCCTATGAACAACGCGCGCAGGTCAAGGGCACCTCGGTGGCTCCGGACGCGGTGGTGCTGTCGGCAGAGGAAGCGGCCGATCTCTCCGACCGGCTCTACCAACTGCGATGTGCCGCCGAAGATGTCACCACCGCGGTCGAGGAGGGTGCCACGGCCGCCGAGCTGCTGGCGCTGTGCCAGGACCTGCTCGGAGCGGCGAAGGCGGCCGACGGCTGGCGCTGACCGGTCAGCAGGACAACCGGATACCGATGCCCGGCGGCGGGCGATCCTGGGCTAGGCAACCGAAGCCGGTGATGCCATCGGCGGCCATCCGCACCGCCGAACGCTGGGCGTAGTTCACGCACACCAGCGCTGCTGTGTCGGCGCGACACCGCATATCGCCGAATGTCAACGAGTCCCCGACGGGTAGGGCGGCACCCGCGCCGTCCCGGAAGGGACCGGGGTCGCCCCGAACCGATCCGATCTCCACCGCCGAGCCGTCGAAGTCGACCCAATCGCCCCGCCACACCGTGATCGCGTCGGGTGGTCGTGGCGGCGGGTCGTCGAGGTCGACGAGGCACGCGAGGGCCCCGGCTCGATACCGGGAGGTGCTGACGCAGTTGGTGACCGCGGTGGTGAACGCCACCCCGTCGACAGCCGCGGTGACCCCGGCACGGGCCATCGTGGCGTACCGGTCGGCGGGTGCGGCGGTACCCGCTTCGATCCAACCGATGACCTCGGTGAGGTCGGCGCCGGCCGATGGAACGCCCCGCTTCGTCGACGTGGTGGTCGTCGGCTTGGTGATCGTCGGTGTGGTGGTTCGCGGCGAGGATTGGGCGGATCCGGTGGTCTTCGGTGCGACGGTCAGCGGGGTTCGGCCGGTATCCGCACCGTGCCCCGCCGAACACCCCGCCACCAGCACAGATGTCGCCGCCACCAACATCCATCGCATGCGGTCAGGGTAGCTGGCGGCGTGGCGTGGGCCCGCAAGATGCGGAACGCACCCGTTTTTTCGATAACGTCGGCATCATGCACCAGCAGACGATCCGGGCCCGTATCAGCACGGGCACCGTCGAGGGGTTCACCAAAGACGGTGTGCACCGCTGGCGGTCCATCCCCTATGCCAAGGCCCCGGTGGGCCCGTTGCGATTCCGAGCGCCCGTACCTGCCGACCCCTGGCCCGGGGTGCGGTACTGCCACGGTTTCACCTATTGCGCGCCGCAACAGAAGATGTACACCCTGCTCGGCGTCGGCAAGTACCAGCCGATGAGCGAGGATTGCCTGACGCTGAACGTGGTGGCACCCGAGAATCCGGACAGCGACGAACCGCTGCCGGTGATGTTCTTCATCCACGGCGGCGGCTACATCCTCGGCAGCTCGGCCACACCGATCTACGACGGAGTCGCGCTGGCCAAACGGGGCTGCGTCTACGTCTCGGTGAACTACCGGCTCGGCCCGCTGGGGTGTCTGGATCTCTCGTCGCTGTCCACCCCGGAGCATCCGATCGACGACAATCTCTTCCTGCGCGATCTGGTGCTGGCCCTGCAGTGGGTGCGGGACAACGCCGCGGTGTTCGGCGGCGATCCCGACAACGTCACGATCTTCGGCGAGAGCGCCGGGGCGCACGCCGTCGCAACGCTGATGGCCACACCGGCGGCCGCCGGACTGTTCCGTCAGGCCATCGCCGAGAGCCCCGCCAGTGGCATGGCGGGCAGCGCCGAGGTGGCTGCGGCGTTCGCCGACGATTACGCGGCCCTGCTCGGTGTACGCCCGTCCGAGGGGGCGGCCGCGGTGATGGCGGCCAAGCCGGCACAGCTGATCGACGCCCTGGACCGGCTGATGGTCGACGGGATGAAGGCCATGCGGGGCGCGTTCCCGGTGGGGCCGACATATGGCACCAAGATGCTGCCGAAGGACCCGGTGGTGGCGATGCGCGACGGTGACGCGCATCAGGTGCCGCTCATCGTGGGTACCAATGCCGACGAGGGCAAGCTGTTCACCCGCTTCCTGCAATTGCTGCCGACCACCGAGCCGGCGATCGAGATGTTGCTCGCCGACAGCGATATCGAGGTCCGCGAGCGGATCACCGGTGCTTATCCCGGATATCCGAGCCCGTCGGCGTGTGTGCGGTTGGGCGGGGACTTCGCGTTCGGCACCGCGGCCTGGCAGATCGCCGCGGCGCACGGTGCACACAGCCCGACCTACGTCTACCGCTACGACTATGCACCGCGCACCTTTCGGTGGTCTGGTCTCGGCGCGACGCATGCCACCGAGCTGTTCGCCGTATTCGACATCTACCGAACGCGTTTCGGGTCGCTGCTGACAGCGGCCGGGGACCGCGTGTCGGCCGCCCGGGTGAGCAGGGATGTCCAACGGCGATGGGGCGAGTTCAGCCGCACCGGCAGACCTGGTGAGGGCTGGCCGCGCTATGACGAGGGCATGCGGGCCGTTCTGGTGTTCGACCGCCAGACCAGGCTCGAGTACGACCCGCACTCCGGCCGCCGCCAGGCGTGGGAGGGTTTCACGCTCGCCGCTCAGTAGCGATTGGCGACAACTGCGTGCGCGGCGGCGCCGGGTGTGATTGCGTGTGCCGATGACACATCCGCTTGACCCGCTGGGCCACGACGAATTCAATGCTGTCGCCGCGATCTTGGGGCGCGTTCACGGTGTCGGGGAGGGCTGGCGATTCGCGTCGATCGAGCTGGTCGAACCCGGCAAGGCCGAGTTGCGCGATTTCGAAGCCGGGGGAGCGCGACCCGCGCGTCGGGCGCAGGCGGTATGTCTGAATCGGGCCGCCAACAGCACTCATCGGGCCGTCGTCGCACTCGATGAGGACCGGGTGGAATCCTTCGACCTGGTTCCCGGCGTGCAGCCGAACTTCACCGTCGACGAGTTCAACGAATGCGACGAGCTGCTGCGCACCAACCCCGAACTGCTCGCGGCGTTGGCCCGCCGGGGCATCCACGACATCGACCTGGTGTTCTTCGATACCTGGACCTACGGAGAGGCCGTCGCCCCGGCGGAGTTCGCAGACCGCCGGTTGGGTTGGTCGGACACCTGGCTCAAGGACGGGCCCGGCATGAATCCGTATGCCCACCTGATCAGCGGGCTGCACTGCGTGATCGACGTCAACGCGATGGAGGTGCTGCGCGTCGAGGACGGCGAGCACATCGAGATCCCGGCGGTGATGGGTGAGTACGCCCCGCGGCACATCCCGGAACGACTTCGCGCAGCACAGCACCGGGAGCCGTTGGCGCCCTTGCACATCACCCAGCCCGACGGACCGTCCTTCAGTCTGGACGGAAACCTCTTGCGGTGGCAGAACTGGTCACTGCGCGTCGGGTTCAACTATCGCGAGGGCATGGTGCTGCACGCGGTGCGCTACCGCGACGGGGACCGCGAACGTTCGGTGGCCCACCGGTTGTCCTTTGCCGAGATGGTGGTGCCCTACCGGGATCCCTCGCCCGATCACTACCGGCGCACGGCATTCGACATCGGCGAGTGGGGACTGGGTTTCATGACCACCTCGCTGACACTGGGCTGCGACTGCCTCGGCGAGATCAGATATCTGGACGCAGTCCTGCACAACAGCAAGGGCGAGCCGTACACCATCGATAACGCCATCTGTATCCACGAGGAAGACAATGCGGTGCTGTGGAAGCACGTCGATCACCACGCCGGTGCCGAGGTGCGCCGCATGCGCAGGCTGACGATCTCGTTCCACGTCACCGTCGCGAACTACGAGTACCTCGTGTATTGGCGGTTGTATCAGGACGGCAACATCGAATGCGAGGTGCGTGCCACCGGCATCATGGTGACCACACCGTTGCCCGCCGGTGCGACGAGCCCCAACGGAACCCTCGTCGACGAGCGCACCTATGCGCCGTTCCACCAGCATTTCCTGGTGGCACGGCTCGACCTGGACGTCGACGGACCGGAAAACACGGTCTACATGTCCGAGTCCTTCGCCGAACCCATCGGTCCGGGCAACCCGCACGGGTTGTCGCTGGTGGCCCGAAATGTCGCGTTGCGCACCGAGGAGGAAGGCAAGCAGGACGTCGACTTCGGAACCCAGCGCGGCTGGAAGGTCGTCAACACCAACGTCCGCAACGGGCTGGGCACCCATCCTTCCTACAAGCTGGTGCCGACCGGGGCGATACCGGCGATGTTCGCCCCGTCCGCGCCGGTGTTACAGCGGGCCAATGTCATCGGGCACGCATTGTGGGTGACACCCAACCGCGCCGACGAGCGTTGGCCGGCAGGTGAATTCGTCAATCAGTCGGCAACCGATACCGGGCTGGGTGAATGGACCAAGGCAAACCGTTCGATCGAGAACACCGATGTGGTGCTGTGGTATGTCTTCGGTATCCATCACATCACCCGGCCGGAGGACTGGCCGGTCATGCCGGTGGACGTCGTGTCGTTCTGGCTGAAGCCGTTCGGTTTCTTCGATCGCAACCCGGCCTTGGATGTGCCCCCGACGCCGGCCGAATGTCATAACAGTTGACACCTGTCATATGTGATCGGGGCCACTGCTAGGTTCAGCTGTGTGCAGAGTCAACTCATCGAGCGCCCGACCGATCTGACCGACGAATGGCTCACCGACACCCTCGGTGTCGGCACCGTGACCGGACACGAATTCGAGCGCATCGGTACCGGACAGATGAGCGAGTGCTACCGCGTCACGCTGCGCTACGCCGACGGTGTTCGGGGGCCGGCCAGCGTGATACTCAAGGTCGCCGCAGCGGACCCGAACAGCAGGCAGACCGGGCTGGCGCTGGGCCTCTACGAGCGTGAGGTGCGGTTCTACGCGGAGATCGCGCCAGGTCTGATCGAGGATGGGACCGGCCCGTTCGCGCCGTGTCACCACCACGCCTACGACGCCGGAACCGGTGCCTTCGACCTGCTGTTGGGCGACGCGTCCCCGGCGACGGTGGGCGACGAGATCCGCGGCGCGACAGTCGAGCAGGCGATGCGGGCGCTCTCCGAGCTGGGCCGCGTGCACGGCCCGCTGCTCGGTGATGACGGCCTGGCCGGTGCCGAATGGCTCAACCGGGACGCGCCGGTGACGCAGGCGCTGCTGGCCACGCTGTGGGCCGGATTCGCCGAACGGTTCGCCGATCGCATCGACCCGCAGCACCGGATGGTGTGTGAACGTCTGGTCGCCGCGTTCGACAGTTACCTCGCCGACGAGGCGTCCACGCTGCAGGGTTTCGTGCACGGTGACTATCGGCTGGACAACATGCTCTTCGGCGGACCGGGTTCCGAGCGTCCCTTGACGGTGGTGGACTGGCAGACCGTCACCAGGGGACCGGCGCAGACCGATGTGGCCTACTTCCTGGGTTGCGCGCTGCCCAATGATCGACGCCGCGCACACTACGACGAGCTGCTGCGCGCCTATCACGAGGCGTTGGGCGCCGATCCTGTGCTGTCGCTGGACGAGGTCCGCGCCGGCGTCCGGCGGTCCAGTTTCTTCGGGGTGATGATGGCCATCGTCTCCTCGATGCTCGTGGAGCGCACCGAGCGCGGTGACGAGATGTTCATGACGATGCTCGACCGGCATTGCACCCATGTCCTGGACACCGGCGCGCTGGACCTGCTGCCCAGCGCAGAGCCCGCCGAACCGCTGCGTCCCGAGCCGGCCGACGAGGGGCCGCACCCACCTGCAGAGGATCCCCTGTGGAGCGAGAGCTGGTACTTCGATTTCGTCGATGCCGCACAGGGATTGGGTGGCTGGGTGCGGTTGGGCCTGATACCCAATCAGCAGACGGCCTGGATCCAGGCGTTCTTGTGCGGGCCGGGCCTGCCCACCATCGTGATCGACGACCAGGCTGCCGCCCTGCCCGCCGATCCCGGCGCGGTGCATACCGATCAGGTGACGCTGGAGCTGTCGGCGACGGTGCCGCTGCAGACCTATCGGCTCACCCTGCACGGACGTGCGCAGGCCTACGACGACCCGGCGGTGCTGTTGCAACCCGGGCACGGTCCCGGGCGTGCGGTGGACATCGCATTCGACCTCGAGTTCGCGTCGCTCAGCACGCCCTACCGGTACCGGATCACGCCCCGGTACGAGATCGCCTGCGCGGTATCGGGTTCGGTGTCCGCCGACGGTCGAATCCATGATCTGACCGGTGTGCCCGGCCAGCGCGATCACTCCTGGGGCGTACGGGACTGGTGGACGATGGACTGGGTGTGGAGTGCGGTGCATCTCGACGACGGCACCCACATTCACGGGCTGGATCTGCGGGTGCCCGGCATGGGACCGATCGGCATCGGGTACATCCAGCGCGAAGGCGAGCCGTTGATCGAGCTCGGTGGCGTGGTCGCCACCGAGGAGTTCGGCGCGGACGATCTGCCGATCTCGACCACCCTGGCGCTGTCGCCGACGGGAATCGAGGCGGCGGCCACGATCGTGGGGCAGGCACCGGTGCTGTTGACCGCCGCCGATGGCCGGATCAGCAGGTTCCCGCGGGCCTGGGCGTCGGTGCGGACGGCCGACGGCCGCACCGGTGTCGGCTGGTTGGAGTGGAACCGCAACTGAACCCGGCGAGCGTGCGTGCGTGTGGGGGACACGCCGACGGGCTACCGCATTTCGCGCACGTTCACGGCAGGGTGGTGGCCGTGTTGGTGCTCAAATCGATGGTGTTGTTCGTGCTCGCCGCGGTCCTGGAGATCGGTGGCGCGTGGTTGGTGTGGCAGGGAGTGCGCGAGCATCGCGGCTGGCTGTTCGTCGGCGCGGGGGTGATCGCGCTGGGCGCATACGGTTTTGTCGCCGCGTTCCAACCCGACGCCAACTTCGGGCGGGTGCTGGCGGCCTACGGCGGGGTGTTCGTCGCGGGATCGTTGGTGTGGGGCATGGTCGCCGACGGTTTCCGGCCGGATCGCTGGGACATCTCGGGCGCGCTGGTATGCCTGCTCGGGGTCGGCCTGATCATGTACGCGCCGCGCTGACCGATCCGGGTCAGTAGGCGTCGTTGTCCAGATCGGCGCGGTCGAGTCCCATCGGCGTCGCGGCGGGGACATCGCCGCCGTCGATCACCAGCCTGGTCAACGGGGTCAGCGCGCGAAAGAGCGTGTCGAGGTCGGTCTCGCCGAGGACGTCGAAGGCGGGCAGCGTCAACCGGTCGGTGGCGTCCTCGATCTCTGCCTTGAGATCACGCCCGGCGACCGTGAGCGCGCCGGTGCTGTCCAGCAGACCGCGCGCAGCGAGCCGGTCGACCTGCTCCTGCCAGAGTGCCTCGTCGTAATCGCGGCTGCGCTTGATCATGTCGGCCGGAACGCGGCCCGCCGCCGCGTGCAGCACGTTGGATTCGCGCCCGCTGATCCCGAGAACCTGGAGCACTGCGATGTGTCCGTCCCCGCGGTGTTCCCGCAGCAAGGTCGCGGCGTGCCACAACTGGGCCAGCGGTTCCTCCGGCCAGGGCAGCGCCAGGTTCGCCGCGAACAACGGCCGGCCCTCCGGAGCGGCGCTGCGCGCCGCGGCGCCCAGCAGCTCTGCCGCGGTGTCGATCCCGTCGGCGAGGCCATACCTGCGCAGCGCCGCGACCGCGGCGTTCTCCCGGGCGGCCAGGACCGCGTGCGGTGTCGCGACCTCCCAGGCTGCCGGCAGCGCCTTGGCCACCCGGTGTGCGGCGAAGTTGTAGAAGACCGCGGTGACGACCTCGGGGGACACCGGCCCCAGCGGGGCGGATCGGGCGGCGAAGTAGCCGCTCCAGAATCCGCGGAAGCCGAGGC
The DNA here is from genome assembly GCF_000317305.3 of Mycolicibacterium neoaurum VKM Ac-1815D. The sequence continues at coordinate 3,052,489 of NC_023036.2, forward strand.
CGTCGAGGGCGGTGCGGGCCTCCGGTGCGAAGTAGGTGACGGCGTGCACGGGCTCGAGGCGGTCGAACAGTCGGCGGGCGACGGTCGTGGATCTGCTCACCCTTGAGAGTCAATCACCTCACCGGATCGTCGGCGACGGCCGCACTGGCCTCGTCGATGATGGCGCGCATGGCGCGTTCGGCGCCGTCGGCGTCGCGTAATCGGATGGCGCGGGCGACCTCGTCGTGCAGTGCGATGGCTTCGGGCTCGGGTGCCGCAGGCATCATGCCGTGGTGGGTGCGCCCGGTGAGGACCTCGGCGACCACCGCGTTGAGTGCCCGGAACATCTCGTTTCCACTGGCTTCCAGCAGTGTCCGGTGAAATACCTTGTCCGCCTGGAGATATGAATCCAGGTCACCGGACCGGCCGTGCATCACCATGTCCGAGACCGCCGCGGCCATGATGCGGCAGTGGTGTGGATCGGCGCGCTGGGCGGCCAGCGCGGCGGCGGCGGGTTCGAACCCACGGCGCAGCTCCGACAGTGACACCAGCTGTGCGGCTCGATCGCCGGAGTCCAGCCGCCAGCGGATCAACCTGGGATCGAAGACGTTCCAGTGTTCGGGGGGCTGGATGGTGATGCCCACCCGGCGCCGGGAGGCGACCATTCCCATGGACTCGAGCACGCGGACGGCCTCGCGCGCCACGCTGCGAGACACGGCGTGCTCGGCACTGACTCGTTCGAGATTGATCACCTGTCCGGCGGGGTATGCGCCCGACACCACGGCGGTGCCGAGCGCGGTCAGCACGTTCTCGTGCAAAGCGCTGACTGCGCTGACCTTGGACGAGGTAACCACCTATACATCCTGTCATAGGCCCATGGCGGGACATAAGAACGGATTCTTCTCGTTATTTGCTTGCAATAATCAGACGATTGGTGCACGCTATGTGAGGCCAGACACAGCGAGATCGGTAGGGGACATGACGGCACCAATCGTGGTGATGGGCGTTTCGGGATCGGGTAAATCGACGGTCGGCGCCGCACTCGCGCAGCGCCTGCGGGTGCCCTTCGCCGACGCGGACGATTTCCATCCGCCGGCGAACATCGCCAAGATGACCGCCGGTGAGCCCCTCGACGACGCCGACCGCCATCCCTGGCTGGAGGCGATCGGTGACTGGCTGGAAGAGCGGTGCGGCACCGGTGGGGTGATGAGCTGCTCGGCGCTCAAGCATCGCTACCGCGACCAACTGCGCAACCACTGCCCAAGCCTGCGGTTCCTCCACCTCAGTGGCACACCGGAGGTCATCGGAGCCCGACAGGCCAGCAGGCCCGGACACTTCATGCCGGCATCGCTGTTGGCCTCCCAGTTCGACACCCTGGAACCACTCACCGCGGCTGAGCGCGGGGAGACCATCGACGTCGGCCAGAGCATCGATTCCATCGTCGACGAATACGTTTCCCGCACCGGACTGGAGGCCTGATGAACACCCTGTTGGCGGACGCGCCCAAACTCGTCGAACCCGTCGCCTCCACCCCACACCTGATGCTGGCCTTCCTTGCCGGTATCGCGGTCATCGTCGTGCTCATCACCGTGGTGAAGCTGAATCCGTTCTTGGGCCTGATCTTCGGCGCGGTGACGGTCGGGGTGGTGGCCGGCGAGGAATTCGCCACGGTGCTGACCTCGTTCTCCAACGGGTTCGGCAAGACAGCGGCCAGTGTCGGCATCCTCATCGCCCTCGGTGCCATGTTCGCCAAGCTGCTCGCCGACTCCGGTGGCGCCGACCAGATCGTCGACACCATCATCGGCCGGTCGTCACCGCGCATGTTGCCATGGGCGATGGCCCTGGTCGGCGCCATCATCGGGCTGCCGATGTTCTTCGAGATCGGCCTGGTGCTGCTGATGCCGGTCATCTATCTGGTGGCCCGCAGGTCCGGGCTGTCGCTGATCACCGTCGGAATCCCGGCGCTGGCCGGGCTTTCGGCCATGCACGGATTCGTTCCCCCGCACCCCGGCCCACTGGCGGCCATCGGCTACCTCGGCGCCGACCTCGGTCTGACCCTGGCCCTCGGCGTCGCTGTGGCCATCCCGACGATCGTCGTCGCGGGTCCGCTGTTCGGCAAGATCGCCGGCAAGTGGGTCGTGGTCGGCGCACCGGATACCTTCGATGCCGACGAATCCGCCGATCGCGATCAGAGTCGCCGGCCGTCCTTCGCGGTCACGCTGTTCAGCGTGCTGTTGCCGGTCGTGTTGATGTTGGGCAAGGCGTTGGTGGACATCTTCATCGCCGATGAGGGCCAGTGGTTCCGGCAGATCTTCGACACCCTCGGTACCCCGCTGATCGCATTGTTGATCGCGGTCATCGTCGGGATGGTGACGCTGGGGCGCGGTGGCGGGATGAGCCGGGCCGAGATCACCAAGTGCGTCGAATCCGGGCTGCCGCCGGTCGCCGGCATCATCCTCATCGTGGCCGCCGGCGGCGGCTTCAAGGAAGTGTTGGTCGATACCGGAATCGGTACCGCCCTGAAAAATCTCGCCGAGGGCACCAACATCTCGGTGGTGCTGCTGGCCTGGGGTCTCGCTGTGGCGATCAGGCTTGCCACCGGATCGGCAACGGTCGCCACGATCACCGCATCGTCGTTGATGATCGGATTGATCGAGGGAATGAGCTCGGGCGAGGTGTCTCTGGTCGTGCTGGCCGTCGGCGCAGGCTCGCTGTTCTTCTCGCACGTCAACGACGCCGGCTTCTGGCTGGTGAAGGAGTACTTCAAACTCAGCGTGGGACAGACCATCAAGTCCTGGTCGATCATGGAGACCGTGCTGTCGGTCTCCGGCCTGGCGGTGGTCTTGATCCTCGACCTGTTCATCTGACGCCGGTACGACGAAAGCGCCCGAATCCGACTGGATTCGGGCGCTTTCGTCGTTGTCAGTTCTTGACGACCTGGGTGCCGCCGGCGAGCTCGTCGTGCTTGCCCTGCTTGGTGGCGCTGCTGTTGATGGTCACCGCGATCACCAGAATGGCTATCACGCCGAGCAGTCCACCGATCAGCGGGATGATCGGCAGCAACGTGAACGCGTTGCGAATGGCCGATTGCCGCAAGGTCGGCTTGCCGCCGTCACCTGCGCCGTGCACGCTCAGGCCGAGCACCTTCTTGCCCGGCGTCCAGCCCTGGGTCACCTCGAAGGCGACGCAATAGACGAAGGTCAGCAGACCGGTGAACAGACCGGTTACCCAGATGCTGTCCAGTGAGTCGGTGACGAAGGCCAGCAGAACCGAGACGATGGCGATCAGGATGCCGTCGATGACCCGCGCGAGCCATCGAGCGAGCAGGCCGCCGGGAACGCGACCGGACGCGGCGTAATTGGTCGATAGGGGGTCGAATCCACCTGTGGTCATGTCGGTGAACCTACTCGGGTCCGCCCTCGTATGTGCCGCGCGGGCACATCAGCCGCGCCTGCGCCCGACCGCCGTACACCACCCTCCGGTAGGCGAGAGCAGGCTAGGGTGCGCAGATGGCCACAGCGAGCAGTGACGTCTGGGAGGTGCTCTCGACCGCGCGGACGATCCGCAGGTTCACCGACGAACCGGTCGACGACACCACCCTGACCCGGTGCCTGGAGGCCGCCACCTGGGCTCCGTCGGGTGCCAACGCCCAGGCCTGGCGGTTCATCGTATTGCGCTCGCCCGAGCAGCGGTCGGCGGTGGCCGATGCCGCGCGCCACGTCCTGGAAGTGATCGAGCCGGTCTACGGGATGACCCGCCCCACCGATCAGGAGACCGATCTGGTCGCCCGCAACAACAGGGCGACCTACGAGTTGCACGATCGTGCTGCAGAATTCACGTCGATCTTGTTCGCGCAGAAGCGTTTTCCGACCGCATCCGAATTGCTGCTCGGCGGATCGATCTTTCCGGCCATCCAGAACTTTCTGCTCGCCGCGCGGGCGCAGGGCCTGGGTGCCTGCCTGACGAGCTGGGCATCCCACGGCGGCGAGAAGATCCTGCGTGATGCCGTTGGCGTACCCAACGACTGGATGTTGGGTGGGCACGTCGTGGTGGGTTGGCCGAAAGGCCGGCACGGCAGGTTGCGGCGACGTCCACTCGCCCATGCGGTCAACCTGGACCACTGGGATGAACCGGCCGATCACGTCCTGGCCACGCGGACGACCCACTGAGCCGCTCGGTGGCGGTCGCAGCCGTCGTGCGACGATGCGAAAGTGACCGAACGACCGTTTCATTTCAGCAGGCGTGACCACGAGGCCTTCGTGCCCACCAGGTATGCGCAGAGCCATTGGGGCGACGACCACCTGAATGGGCCCGCTCTGGTCGGACTGGCGGCCGGGTGCCTGGAAACGCAGTTCGGTGACCCCGATTTCCTGCCCACCCGTCTGACGGTGGACCTGTTCAAGGCGGCCCGTGGGGTACCCACCGTCGTCAAGCTGGCCATGGTGCGCGACGGCAGGCGGGTGCGCAACGCCGAGTGCGAGCTGATCCAGGACGGCGTCACGGTGGTACGCGCGACGCTGGTCCAGTACCGGCTGTCCGCACCGCCGCACGGCCAGGAGTGGGTGGGCACGGCCGACTTCGAGATGCCCGTCGTGCGCGACGAGGAACGGGGCATCGGGGTGGGCAGCGATGCGTTGGGATGGACCGGCGCCATCGCCGATCACCAGAACACCTCGCGTAAACGGATGCTGAACAGGCCGATCGACGTCGTCGAGGGCGTCCGCAATTCGCCGTTCGTGCGGGCCGCGATGGTCTCGGAAGGGACGAGCCTGGTCACCAACCTCGGCACCGCCGGCGTCGGCTACATCAACGGTGATCTCACCGTGGCGTTGGCACGCTTACCGCGCGACGAGTGGATCGGTGTCCAGGCCGATTCGCATTGGGCCGCAGACGGAATAGCGGTCGGCACCTCGACGCTCTTCGACAGCCACGGGCCGTTCGGCTCCGGAATGGTCACCGCGATCAGCAACGCCGCAGCCCAGATCGACTTCCGCAATGATCGGTTTCCGGAGCGCACCCGCTGATCGGCGGGTGCCGACCGCGCTCGGTGGTGTCTACACCTTGACCTTGCGGCGATACAGCGTGCCGACGGCCAGCAGGACCAAGCTGATCACCAGAATCGCGGTGGCCAGCACGTTGATCTGCGGTGGCACGGCGGCCTTCACCGCGGCGTTGACGTAGAGCGGGTAGGTGACGGTCGACCCGCTGACGAAGTAGGTGACGATGAAATCGTCGAGGGACAGGGCGAACGACAGCATGCCCGCGGCGACGATACCTGGCACGATCAGCGGCAGGGTGACCTTGAAGAAGGTCCGCAACGGACCGGCACCGAGGTCCAGTGACGCGTCTTCGAGCGTCCAGTCGAAGCCGCGGACCCGCGCCCGAACCGTCATCGCGATGAAGCTCACCTCGAAGGCCACATGGGCGATCAGGATCGTCGTATAGCCGGCCGCCCACCCAAGGTCCAGGAACAGCGTCAACAGCGAGGCGCCCATCACGACCTCGGGGGCGGTCAGCGGCAGGATCACGAAGGTGTCCACCGCCCGGTACCCGCGAAAACGTTGCCGCACCAACGCAATCGCCAGCAGCGAACCGAGGACGAGGGCGATCAGCGTGGAGATGAGCGCAATCTCCAGGCTGAGCTTGAGCGCATCGGTGAGGGCGGGGTACTTGAACGGGTCGAGCCAATTGTCCAGGGTGAAACCCTGCCAGGTGTAGTTGAACTTTCCTGCCGGCTTGTTGAACGAGAAGGCCACGATGACCGCGATCGGCAGGAAGAGGTACACCAGCACCAGTCCGGCGACGATCCGCAGCGAGTAGTCACCCCACTTCGGGCGCGGCCGAACGGTTTTCGGTGGGTGCGCGTGGCCGGCTTCGGACGCCGACGGTCGCTGCACGGCGGTCATACCAGGTCCTCCGTTCCCAGCGCCCTCGTGTAGAGAATCACCCCGACCAGGATCAGGCCCATCAGACCCAGACTCAGCGCCGCGGCCGCCGGATAGTCCTTGACCACCAGGAACTGCTTCTGGATCACGTTGCCGATCATCGTGGTCTGGGTACTGCCCAGATAATCGGCGTTGATGAAGTCACCCACCGCGGGAATGAACACCAGCATGCTGCCGGCCAGCACACCCGGCAGTGACAGCGGCAGGATCACCTTCCGGAAGCTGCGTGTGCCACCGGAATACAGATCTCTGGATGCCTCGAGCAATCGTGGATCGATCTTCTCCAGGCTGACGTACAGCGGCAGGATCATGAAGATGATCCAGTTGTAGGTCAGGCCACCGATCACCGCCCAGCTGGTGGAGAGCAATCGCCCCTCATCGGGCAGCAGACCGATGGTCCCCAGCGCACTGACCACCCAGCCCTCGTCGGCCAGGATCGTCTTCCAGGCGATGGTGCGGATCAGGAACGTCACGAAGAACGGCAGGATGACCAGACCGAGGATCAGGTTCTTGAACCGGCCCGCCTTGAACGCGATGACATAGGCCAATGGGAAGGCCAGCAGCAGGCACAGCACGGTGGCTGCCGCCGCGTATCCGAAGGACCGCAGGATCGGGTCCTTGTAGAGCGTGAACGCGTCGACGAAATTGCCGAAATTCCAGTCGAAGGTCAGCGTCGGCAGATACACCGACCCACCGGACGAGGACAACGAGGTGCGGGCCAGGGTAACGAACGGCACCACGAAGAAGATGGCGAGATAGGCCAACGCCGGCAAGATCATCAGATACGGGGCGATCTTGCTGCGCTGCCTGCTGCTGGCGGCGACTCCTGCCATCTATGCTCCTCGCGTCCGCCGTGTCGTGGGGTGGTCAGCCACCGGTGACCGCGGCGTAGAGGGTGTTGAATTCCTGGGTCTGCTCGTCGGTCAATGCGGCCCACGACTTCAGGTTGGCCTGCACCTCGGGCGACGGGTTGATCAAGGGGTTCTTCGCCGCCGCCGGATCGACCTTCGCCAGCTCGTCGGTCATGTCCGAAAGCGCAGGCACGAACTGGGTGAAGGCGACCAGCTTCGCGTAGTTGGCCCGGTCGTAGACGTAGTTGATCCAGGCCTCGGCACCCTTCTGGTTCTGGGTGGTGTACGGAACGACCATGGTGTCGATGAACCAGTCACCGCCGGACTCCGGGACGATGAACTGGAGGTCCGGGTTGTCGGCCTGCAACTGCACGACGTCACCGGAATACGCCTGCGCCACGGCGATGTTGCCGGCCGCGAGGTCATCGGCGTAATCGTTGCCGGTGAAGCGGCGGATCTGTCCGCGGTCCTTCTGCTCCCGGACCAGGTCGACGGCCTTGGTGATCGATTCGGTGCTGGGATTCTCCGGCGAGTTGCCTTGGGAGAGCATGATCATCCCGAGGCCGTCCTGCACATCGGAGAACAGGCTGACCCGACCCTTGAAGGCGGGGTCCCACAGGTCGTCGATCGAGCGGATGTCGCGCCCGGTGGCGGCCCGGTTGTAGGCCAGGCCCACCATGCCGGTCATGTAGGGGGCGGTGAACTTTCGGCCCGGATCCACCTTGGAGTCCAGCAGGTCCTGACGCAGGTTCTTGCGATTGGGAACGCCGGCATCGCTGATCTCGTTGAGCCAGTTCAACCCCTTGACCCGGGCGGCCATGAACTCGGTCGGCACCACCAGGTCGGCACCGATGTCCTGTTTGCGCGACAACGGCTCCTTGACCTTGGCGAACCACTGCTCGTTGTCGTTGAAATCCTCTTTGTAGTCGACGGTCAGGCCGGAGGCGGTCTGGAAGGCCGCGATGAACCCGTCGGCCATGTACAAGGGCCAGTTCGAGATCCGCAGCGTATCGCTGGATGTCTCACCGGTATCCGATGATCCCGAGGACGAGCTGCCGCTGTCGGATCCGCACGCCGCCAGGAACGACGAGCCGAGGATCGCCGCCGCCGCGGTGGCAGCACTGCCACCGATGAACCGCCGCCGGCTGGTGCGGTTGGCCGCCAGTCGGGACAGCAGTCGGGGATCGATCTCGTTGGACATGCTTGGCCTTTCGTCGGGGAGGGGAGGACGGTGAACCCGCAGGTTCAGGATTCGTCGAGCATCTCTTCGAGATCCTCGGTGGTGGGGATGTCGGCCGCGGGCAGAACCAGGGACGCTTCCGGGGACCAGCTGACATACACCGGGTCTCCAGGGCGCAGCATCGGCAGATCCTGTTCGGGACCGACGTGCGCGACGATGGTCGAGTCATCGGGTGCGGCGACGGCCAATCGCACCACGGGCCCCTGGAACGTCAGATCGCGCACGGTGCCCCGGACGACGGCGAGGTCACCGGTGGGTTCGTCGGTGGATACCCGTACCCGTTCCGGACGGATCATCAGCGTGGCGTGACCGCCGGATTCGATGGTGGTCTCGCCTGGCCGTGATTTCAGTCGGGTGCCGAGCACCTCGATCTCGACGTGGTCGCGGTTGACCCGACCGGTCTGGCGGCCTGCCCACAGGTTGGCCTGCCCGATGAAACCTGCGACGAACACCGTGGCGGGACGGTCGTAGATGTCGGCGGGTGTCCCGATCTGCTCGACGTTTCCGGCGTTCATGACTGCGATGCGGTCACTCATCGTCAGGGCCTCCTCCTGGTCATGGGTGACGTAGATGAAGGTGATCCCGATTTCACGCTGGATGCGTTTGAGCTCGAATTGCATGGCGTGGCGCAGCTTGAGGTCCAGCGCACCGAGGGGCTCGTCGAGCAACAGGGCGCTCGGATAGTTGACCAGCGCACGGGCCAGCGCGACGCGCTGTTGCTGACCGCCGGAAAGCTGGGCCGGTTTGCGTTTGGCGAAATCGGTGAGCCGGACGATCTCGATGATCTCGTCGACGCGGCGGGCGATCTCCCCTTTGCCCTTGGTCTTGTCCAGTTTCATGCTGCGCGGCCCGTAGGCGATGTTGTCCCAGACGGTCATGTGCGGGAACAGGGCGTAATGCTGGAAGACGGTGTTGACGTTGCGTTTGTGCGGCGGAACCTTCGAGACGTCGACGCCCTCGAGCCGGATCGCGCCCGCGGTGGGGGTCTCGAAGCCGGCGATCATGCGCAGCGTCGTGGTCTTTCCGCAACCCGACGGGCCCAGCATCGAGAAGAACTCGCCGGAGGCGATCGTGAAGTCCGCGTCGGCGACGGCGACGTAGTCATCGAAGCGCTTGACCACATGGTCGATCTCGATGACGGGGTCGCCCTTGCGCAGCGTTGCTCCGCCCTCGCCAGTGTCAGGGTCCGCGGCGGTGGTGTCTGTACCGGACAGGACTGGGCCTCCTCAGCATTGCGGTCGGTAGGTCAACAATCGCCCATCACACTGACCTTCGCAAGCGATTCCGCAACGAATTTACATTCCGACAATGGATTCCATAGGTTCCATGGCGCAAGAGGCCAGATTCCGCTGCGCTGATGGCTTGACGGCCATCGGTGTCGGAATCGGGCCGTCGCCTCTTGGCGGACGCGGCGTGGTCGAATACTGCCATGACCGGCAACAGCGCGGGGGCCACTCCGACCACGAATCGATCGCTGACCTCACCCTCATTCAGCGGTCGGTCGCCCAGTGGTGTCGGGGATCTGTCGGTGGAGACGCACGGCATCGCCCCGGTGGCGCCGGACAAACGATACGGTTCGCCGGCCCGCCTCTTCACGGTGTGGTTCGCCCCGCAGGTGAACATGACCGGCGTCTTCACCGGGACCCTGGCGATCCTGCTCGGCCTCGGGTTCTGGTTGGGTCTGCTGGCGATGGTCATCGGCACCGTGCTCGGCGGTCTCGTGGTGGCCTATCTGTCGACCTGGGGTCCGCGCACCGGCACCGCCCAGCTACCCAGCGCCCGGTTGGCGTTCGGGTCCGGGGTGGCCGTGCCCGCCGCGCTGCAGTGGCTGTCCTCGATCGCCTGGGACGCCCTGGTGGGATTGTTCGGCGGCCAGGCACTGGCTCTGCTGCTGGACATCCCGTTCTGGATCGCCGTACTGATCGTGCTGGCCGTGCAGGGCGCCGTCGGATTCATCGGCTACGAGCTGATCCACCGGCTGCAGGCGGTGTTGACCGTGGTGTTGTTCGCCATGTTCGTCGTCTTCGCGATCAACCTGGTGCACGGACACCAGGTCGTCACTCCGACGGCGCTGTCGGGTGCCGATCTCGCCGGCGCGTTCGTCATGGAAGTGACCATCGCGCTCAGCCTGACCATCTCATGGGCGAGCTATGCGGCGGACTTCAGCCGTTACCTGCCGGTCGAGTCGTCGAGGAAGCGGGTGTTCGGCTACACCTTCGCCGGAATGGTGCTCGCCTATGTCTTCGTGCAGGGCATCGGTATCGCCGCGGCCGGCGTACTCGGCGATCACACCGCCGAGGGCGTGCGCGATGTCATGGGCGGTGGCGCGTTGGGCGCGGTGGCCCTGCTCGTCATCGCGCTGGCGTCGGTGGGCTCCGGGGTCATGAACGACTACTCCGGATCGCTCGCGCTGCAGACCCTCGGGGTCCGGGTACGGCGTCCCATCTCTGCGGTCCTGGTCACCGTGTGTGCGTTCTTCTTGATCCTGTGGCTGCAGGCCGCCGATACGGCCACTCGATTTCTCGACGTGTTGCTGCTGATCGGCTACTGGATCCCGGCCTTCGTTGCGGTGATCGTCATCGATTGGGTTCTGCGGACACGGTCGGCGGGCGACTTTGTCGACGTGGCCGCCGCCCGGACCACGCGCAGTGACGCGATCGCCGCGGTGGTTGTCTTCGTGGTCTCCTACGCCGCCGCAGTTCCCTTCATGAACACCACCTTGATCGCCGGCCCGGTCGCGACCGCCTGGCATGGCGCCGATATCGCCTACTTCGTCAACTTCGCGGTCGCGGCGGTGCTGTACGGCGGCTACCGGTACGTCAGCCGCGCACGGTCCTGAAGAAGGCGCGGACGTCCTCGACGAGCAGTTCGGGTTGTTCGAACGCGGCGAAATGGCCGCCGCGCGGCATCGTGGTCCAGCGGGTGATGTTGTAGTGCGCCTCGCACCAGGCCCGCGGTGAGCGCAGGATCTCCTTGGGGAACTCGGCGACACCGGTGGGCACCCTGACCGGTTCGCGAGGGCCGAACGCGGCGAAGCTCTCCCAGTACAGCCGGGCTGCCGAGGCGCCGGCGCCGCCGATCCAGTACAGCATCACGTTGTCGAGCAGTTCGTCACGACTGAAGACGTTCTCGGGGTGGCCGTCGCAATCGCTCCAGGACCAGAACTTCTCCACGATCCAGGCGAGCAGCGCCACCGGTGAGTCGACGAGGCCGTAGCCGATGGTCTGCGGGCGGGTCGACTGTTGCTTGGAGTACCCGGATTCCCACTTCCGGTAGTGCTTCATGGCGGCGAAGGCCCGTCGATCTTCCTCGGACGGGTTGTTCAAGCTGGCCTCGGTCGGCTTGCCGATGGCCATATTGGTGTGGATCGCGCTGCAGCCCAGCCCGTTTCGACCGATCTGGGTGGTAACCGCCGCGCCCCAATCACCGCCCTGGGCCACGTAGCTCGGATAGCCGAGGCGCCGCATCAGGGCATCCCAAGCCAGCGCGATGCGCTCGACTCCCCATCCGGTGGTGGTGGGCTTACCGGAGAATCCGTAACCCGGCAGCGACGGGCACACCACGTGGAAGGCGTCCTCGGCGCGGCCGCCGTGAGCGGTGGGATCGGTCAGCGGTTCGATGATCTTGGCGAACTCGACGACCGATCCGGGCCACCCGTGGGTGATGATCAGCGGCAGCGCGTCGTCGTGGGGCGAGCGCTGGTGGATGAAATGGATGTCCAGGCCGTCGATGACGCTGCGGAACTGAGTGAAGCGGTTCAGCGCCCGTTCGCGCTCCCGCCAGTCGTAACCCTCGGCCCAGTAGGCGGCCAGTTCGCGGGTGTAGGCCAACGGGATGCCCTGGCTCCAGTCGTCGACGCATTCGGCGTCGGGCCACCGCGTATCGGCCAGTCGCCGACGCAGATCCTGCAGGGCCTCGTCGCTGACGTCGATCCGGAACGGGTGCACATCGGTCATGCCGGTCATCGTGACACGGCGAGCTCAGGGCTCAGTGGGCGACATCGGTGTACACCGGCAGGTAACCCTCGGCCGAGAACGTGAATCCCCGGGCACTGGTCTCGCTGCCGCAGGAGATACCGGTCGTCTCCTGCACGTTGCAGCGGAATCCCGCGACCATGAGCACCCGTCCGAACGGCAGCGTCGCCGCCGGGCCCGGGGTGACGGCGTAGGAGGCCGGGTCGGCCGTCACGAACTGGACATCACCGTGTCTGTCGATCAGGACGGTGTTGGGCGCAGTCACCTCGCCGTCGGGTCCGGCGACCTCGTCGGGCGCGCCGGTGATCGACAGCGCCGACCCGCCGGTCGGCTGGCACCCTGCCGATGCGTGCGGCATGATCGCGCATTGCCACCGTCCGCTCGGAGTGGTGAAGTGATAGGCCTTCTGTCCCGGCCCGGCAACATAGAACTCGGCGGCATCGGCGAGTTGGTCGTTGGTGCGATGCGCAGGCAATTCCGGTGTCGGCGAAGCCTTTTGCGCAGGCGTCCAGGGTTCGCCGGTATCGATCACGGTGGGGGAGCCGCATCCGGCAACTGCCAGCGTCACGCCGCAGGCGATCACAAAAGACCACGCCAGATGGTTGTTCTCACATGCCACCGGCTCAGGGTACGGCCTTGAGAATCGCGCTGAACACAACCGCTGACAGAGCGGGGTATCGCCGACAGGCTGATCAGGTGACACGTGTGATCCGCTTCAATGCCTTCGACATGAACTGCGTCGCCCACCAGTCCCCGGGACTGTGGAAGCACCCCGAGGACCAGTCATGGCGATACAAGGACCTCCGGTACTGGACCGAACTGGCCGCGCTGCTCGAGCGGGGCCGCTTCGACGGTCTGTTCCTTGCCGACGTGCTGGGCACCTATGACGTCTACGGCGCCGGCGACGAGGCGGCCTTGCGCCAGGCCGCCCAGGTACCGGTCAACGATCCACTGCTCCTGGTGTCGGCCATGGCGCTGGTCACCGAGAACTTGGGCTTCGGGGTGACCACGGGCACCGGCTTCGAACACCCGTATCCGTTCGCGCGGCGCATCAGCACCTTGGACCACCTCACCGGGGGACGGGTCGGCTGGAACGTCGTCACCGGTTACCTGCCGGCAGCGGCACGCAACATGGGCCAGACCGATCAGCCCGCCCACGATGCCCGCTACGACCACGCCGACGAGTACCTGGAGGTGCTCTACAAGCTCTGGGAGGGTTCTTGGGAAGATGACGCCGTCGTCCGCGACACGGTCAACGGTGTGTTCACCGATCCCGACAAGGTGCACCACATCGGTCATGACGGAACACATTTCAGCGTCCCTGGTATCCATCTCTGCGAACCGTCACCGCAGCGCACCCCGGTCATCTTCCAGGCCGGCGCGTCCCCGCGCGGTGTCCGCTTCGCCGCCGAGAACGCCGAGGCCATCTTCACCGCGGCGCCCACCAAGGCGATCCTGCGTGAGAACGTCACGACCATTCGCCGCGAGCTCGAACTCGCGGGCCGAGATCCCTACGGGGTGAAGATCTTCAACCTCTCGACCGTCATCACCGCGGCCACCGACGAGGAGGCGCACGCGAAACATGCCGAGTACCTGTCCTATGCCGATGCCGAGGGGGCGCTGACCTTCATGTCGGGATGGATGGGCGTGGACCTCGCGCGTTACGGCCTCGACGAACCCGTCGGCAACGTCGACTCCAACGCCATCCTGTCCGCGGTGGCCGCGTTCCAGTCCGCCGATCCGGATGGCGGCGAGTGGGCGGTCCGGGACATCGCCGAGTGGGGAAAGATCGGTGGTATCGGTCCCCGATTCGTGGGATCCGGTGAGCGGGTGGCCGACGCGCTACAGGAGTGGGTGCAGGAGACCGACGTCGACGGGTTCAATCTCGCCTACGCCGTGACCCCGGGTTCGTTCGCCGATTTCATCGACCATGTGGTGCCGGTGTTGACCGCCAGGGGTGCCTACCAGGACGCCTATACCCCAGGGACGTTGCGACACAAGCTGCTCGGCCGGGGTGATCGGTTGCCCGACGAGCACCGGGGCGCCGGTTACCGGGTGGGCGGACCGAATTCGACGGTCATCGATCGCCCGTCGACGGTGCCGTCGTCGTCGGCATCGGTCGCTGCGCAGCCGACCAGGGGCCGGTAGTCGGCCCGGGGACTGTCTTATGGGCTGCGAGCGTCACTGCAGCGGCACGGGGGTGAAGGTGGCGTCGACACCGCCGACGGTCATCGTCACCTCACCTTCCATCACCATCACCTGCGCGGCGACCCGCCGCTCGACGGTCTGGGCCAGCTGCTGCACCGGTGCGTGCGGAATCTGCACCACCGACAGGTTCGACAGGCCCGCCACCTTGGCCCCCACGGTGCGCCACCAGGTGGCCACGCCGGCGGCGAACGGGAACAGCATTACCTCGTCGGCCTGGCCGGCGGCCTTGCCGAGGACTCGTTCGTCGGGCTGGCCGACATTGATCCACTCCACGATCCGGCCCGTGTAGTCCGCCAGCCGTAGGTCCGGTACGCCGGGGGTGGACAGGCCCGGACCGAATGCCAGTTCACCGTCGATATCGGCGAGGCGGTGTGCGCGTAGCCCGAACGCCAACAGGCGCACCACCATCCGTTCATCGTTCTCACTGGGATGGCGGGCCACGGTCAGCGTGTGATCGGCGTAGTAACCGTGATCGACGTCGGAGACGCCGAGTTCGACCTTGAACACCGTTGCGGAAAGGGCCACACCGTAGTGTCCACCATTGTGTGGCCGATCAGTACACCGACGCCCGGGCGCGCTGGTGCGGGGTGGTGTACCGCACCAGCGCGTCGCCGGTGAGTTGCACCACGGCAACGGTGATCACCAGGATGACGATGGTGGCCAGCATGACTCCCTGATCGAAGCGCTGGTAGCCATAGGTGACGGCGACGTAGCCGATACCGCCGGCGCCGATCGTCCCGGCGATCGCCGAGTACTCGATCATCGCGATGATGTTGATGGTCAACCCGCCGATGATGGACGGCACCGCCTCACCGAGTTGCGCTGAGCGGATGACCTGCAGCCGTGAGCCGCCCGAGGCTCGCGCCACCTGTACCACCGCCGGCGGAACCGAGCGCAGCGAGTTCTCCACGATGCGGGTGAAGAAGGCGATACCGGCCAACGACATCGGGACCACCGCGGCGGCGATGCCGATGTTGGTGCCGGTGATCAATCGGGTTACCGGCATGATCGCCGCCATCAGGATCAGGAACGGCAGTGACCGGCCGATGCTGATGACCCAGCTCAGCGTCGTGTGCAGGGATGGATTCTCGAGCAGCCCGCCCGGGGCCAGGTTATGGATGAGTGCGCCCACGGGGATACCGACGGCTACCACGATCGACATCACGATGCCAACCATGATCAAGGTGTCCAGCAACGCCGGAAACAGCAGTGCGGGAAGCTCGTTGAGCGGCACCTTCGAACTGGCGAGCAGCGATCCGCTCATGCCACGCCCTCCAGGGTCCGTTCGACATCGGTGTCGGTGGTGGCCGACAGGCCGTGCCGGCCCAACACGTCGACCACCTCGCCGCTCACCTCGGCGGGGATACCCAGGGTCGCGGTGCCGATGGTCACCCCGCCCACCACCTGGACGGATGCGCCGAGCACGGCCAACGGGACGCCCAGATCGGCGGTGGCCCGGTTGATCCAGTCCGCGGGCACATCAGGCCGGTCGTAGACGACGCGCCAGACATACTGATCTGCGCCGGGGGAGGCGGCCACCCCGCTCGGCCGCAGGTCAGCGCCGAGCCGGGACTCCGGATCGGTCAAAAGGTCGACGAGGGATCCGGTTTCGGTGATCCGGCCCCGCTCGAGCCGAGCTGCCGAGTCCGCGACCTTGAGCACCGTGTCCATTTCGTGGGTGATGAAGACGATCGACAGGTTGAGGTCGTCGCGCAGCTCGCGAAGCAGTTCCACCACCGATTGCGTGGTTGTCGGGTCCAGACCTGCGGTGGCCTCATCCGACAGCAGCACCGTCGGGCGCAGCGCCAGCGCACGGGCGATGCCGACACGCTGACGTTGCCCACCCGAGAGCTGGAACGGGTAGTGCTGGGCCCGTTCGGAAAGGCCGACCCGGTCGAGCAGCTCAGCTACCCGCTGTTTGGATTCAGCCGGGGTGACGCCCAGGTAGTCCAGCGGTAGTGAGACGTTCTCGGCCGCGGTGCGGCGCTCCAGCAGTCCGGACGACTGGAAGATCGTGCCGATCCGGCGTCGCGCCACCCGCAGCTTGCCCGCCGACAGGGTGGTCAGATCCTCACCGTTGACGACGACGGACCCCGAGCTGGGCGGTGTGAGCAGGTTGATGCATTGCGCGAGGGTGCTTTTCCCGGCGCCGCTGGGGCCCACCACGGCGAGGATCTCTCCGGCGCCGACACGAAAGTTGATCCGATCCAGAACCACCGTATGTTGCTCGCCGCGTCCGTACACCTTGGTCACATCGGTGAGTTCGATCATGGGTGTCCACCCTGCCAGCCGTCCGCGTGATCGGATACCTTTGCGCTCATCATGAGCCTGTGCGGCGAATGTCCTTTGCCGCCAGCGTGATCGCAATCATTGCCGCGGGCTTGGCCGGGTCGCACACTGACGCACACTATGAGCATCGACCAGTCCGAAAGCGCCGCAGCGGATTCGCACGGCTTCACCCTGCAGTCCCGTCGCAAGTGGCCTTACATTGCGGGGGCCGTCGTCGCGATCATCGCGGTGGCGGTCTACTTCATCGCGTTCCGCGGTGGCAATGCGACGTCGGCGAACGAGACGGCCGGCGCCACATTGGAGGTCGTGTACCTGGATTCCAACCCGGCGGAGAAGCGCATCATCGAGTACATCGGTGAACAGATCGCCCCCGACTACGGGGTGAAGGTCGCCGCCGTCGGGTTGGGGGACAGCACGCAGATCAACAGCGCCATCAACGACGGTCGCTACGCGGGCACCATCTTCCAGCATCGGCACTGGTTGCAGCAGGTGCTAGATGCCAACCCCACCTTCAAGGAGGAGGCCGGCACCGGGCCGTTCTTCCACTGGGTCTTCGGTATCTGGTCGGACAAGTACAAATCCGTCGATGACCTCCCGGACGGAGCCTCGGTGTCGCTGCTGGCCGATCCGGCGAACAACTCCCAGGGCATCTGGTATCTGGCGCAGGCTGGGCTGATCACCATCCGACCCGATGCCGACATCACGGCCCTGACCCAGAAGGACATCATCGCGAACCCGAAGAATTTGAAGTTCACCCTGCTCGACTTCGGTGCCCAACCGCGGGCGTTGGCCGATCTGGATGCCATCGTGGGATACGCGGAATCGTTTCTGGCTGCCGGCGTTTCGGAGGACAAGCTCATCTTCGCCCCGAAATCCCCGGACGAGTTCGCCTCGGTTCTCACCGTGGGCAGCAACTATGTCGACACCGAGAACATCCAGAACCTGATCAAGGCTTTCAAGGATCCGCGGGTGCAGACCTTCATAGCCGATGATCCCGAGGTGAAGAAGCTGGCGTTGCCCGGCGCACCGGGATGACCGCACGCGAATTGCACTTCGGGGTGAACGTCCTCTCCGACGGGATGCATCCGGCGGCATGGCGGCATCCCTCGGCGGACCCGAACTGGTTCACCGATCCCGCGTACTGGATCGAAATCGCCCGGATCTCCGAGCGTGGCACACTGGATGCGTTGTTCCTGGCCGATACGCCGTCGCTATCGGTCTCGGGCGATGCGCCGCTCGCTGCGCCCCCGCTGGCACTCGACCCCATCGTGTTGTTGTCGACGCTGGCATCGGTGACCACGCACCTGGGGCTGATCGGCACGGTATCGACGTCGTTCGAAGAACCGTTCAACGTCGCGCGTCGGTTCGCGACGCTTGATCACCTCAGCCGGGGTCGGGCGGCGTGGAACGTCGTGACCACCAGCGATCCCAATACATGGCGCAATTTCGGTCGGGTCGGGCAGCTCAACACGCAGCCGGATCGTGATGAACGGTACCGGCGCGCAGCCGAACTCGTCGATGTGGTGCGCACCCTGTGGGACTCCTGGGACGACGATGCCGTGCTGGGGGACAAGCGTACCGGAGCCTTCAGCAGGCCCGGATCGATCAACACGATCGGGCACCGGGGCGACTACTTCGACGTCGACGGGCCGTTGACGCTGCCCAGGTCACCGCACGGACACCCGGTGCTGTTCCAGGCCGGCGGCTCGGCGGGCGGGCTGGACCTCGCGGCCCGGTACGCCGATGGTGTGTTCGCCGCGCAGGCCTCGTTACCGGACGCATTGCGTAACGCCGACGAACTGCGTTCCCGTACCGCCGCATACGGCCGGCCGCGTGACGCCGTCCGGATCATGCCCGGGCTGTCCTTCGTGCTCGGCAGCACCGAGGCTGAAGCCCACCGGCGCAACGATGAACTCAACGAGCTCGCGGGCGAGCGCCGGCTGGCCCATCTGGCCTGGCAGTTGGGCGTGGACGCCGCCGATCTGGACTGGGATGAACCGCTGCCGCAGTGGTTGATCGACGGGGCCGAGGCAACCGGCAGCTCGCAGGGCGCCCGCGACATCGTGGTGAATCTGGCCCGCCGGGAGCGGTTGACGGTCCGCCAACTACTCGACCGGGTGATCACCTGGCATCGATTGGTGGTCGGTTCGCCCGAGCGGATCGCCGATGCCATCGAGGAGTGGTTCGTCGCGGGTGCGGTCGACGGGTTCAATCTGATGCCAGATGTGTTCCCGTCGGGCCTCGAGCTGTTCGTCGACCACGTGATCCCCATTCTGCGCGACCGGGGACTGTTCCGCCGCGAGTACCGGCACGCGACCCTGCGCGGCCATCTGGGGCTGGAACGAGTGCCAGACGCCCGCAGCAATCGCAGCCGTCGTTGCGTGCCGGCGTGATGATGGCACGTTTACATCTCGAGGGGAAGATCAGTACACCGAGGCGGTGTTGGTGCGTGCCCATTCGCGTTCGACGTCCGATCCCGCCGATGGTGGAATCAGTCCGTTGATCATCCACAGCTCCTCGCTGGTCTCGTCCACATGGAATTCCCAGTGCACACCGTCGTGTTTGTCCACGAACGGTTGCAGGATCTCCTTGATCTTGGCGGTGATCCGGCGCCGGCCCGCGGTGTCGGCACTGTGGCGGGCAATGTGTTCGATGACCACGCGGACACCCGCGGTTGATTGTTCACCGCCGACGTAGAAGTCCTCGGGGCGGGTTTCGTCGAACACCACGACCACATAGAACCGGGGTAATCCGATGAATTCGTAGAGTTCGGTGATGCGGCCGGCGAGCACACCCTTGTCCTCGGCGGTGAAGATTCCGGGTGAGTGGTGAATGGTCCAGAGCGGCATGACGATTCCTTTGCGTATCGGGTGGGTATCAGTGCGCGAGATCGAAGGCGAGATCCTCCACCGGACCCGAGAGCTTCGACTTGACGTCGGCCGTCACATCGTCGACGAGCACCTCCTGCGCACCCGCCTCCAGGGCGTCGAGCACACGGCTGGCCACGTCGGCGGGTGATGTCTTGGGCAGTGCGATATCGGCAACCATCTCGGTGTCGATGAACCCGACGTGGACGCCCAGTACCTGGGTCTGTTGCCCGCGAAGTTCCACGCGCAGCGAGTTCGTCAGCGACCAGATGGCGGCCTTGGAGGCGCCGTAGGCCCCGCTGCCTGCCAGCCACGACAAGACGGAATGGACATTGACCACCGCACCGCCCCCGTTGCGGGCCAAGGCCGGCGCCAGCGTGCGGACCACGCGCAGCGGACCGAAGGCGTTGATGTCGAAAGTTGTTACGATATCGTCGAAGTCACCGGTCAGCAGCGATCCGGGAAGCAGGATCCCCGCGTTGTTGATCACGATGTCGACGTCGGCGGCCACCGTTTCCAGCGCGGCGACCGAGGCGTCGTCGCGCACCTCGAGCTCAACGCCGATGACACCCGGGCGCGGGTCTGTGTACTGCTCGCGTGCGGTCGAGTAGATCTTCGCGGCTCCACGCGTGAGCAACTCGTCCACCAGCGCCGAACCGAGACCGCGCCGGCCCCCGGTCACCAGAACCACCTTGCCGTCGATCGCCACCATGGCGCACCTTCCTTTCTGAATAACGATTACGTTACTCAGACCGTAGACGCACTACCTGAGTAATGCAAGTGTTAGTTAAAATGGAGTGCATGGTGATGACCTTCGAGGACCGACTCCGCGACCGCAGCCGCTGGACCATCGGTGACAACTGCTCGGTGGTGAAGGTTCTCGACCTGCTCAACACCAAGACGGCGTTTCTGGCGATCCGCGAATGCTTTTACGGCACTACGCGATTCGAGGACTTCGTCGAACGGATCGGCGCGTCGGCCCCCGCCGTCTCCCGGGCGCTGCGGCAGCTCGAGAGCGCCGGCGTGGTCAGTAGGGTGCCGTATCGAGAGCCCGGGCAGCGCGCCCGCGATGAGTACCGCCTCACCGAGGCGGGGGAGGACCTGCTGCCGGTGCTGCTCTCGATCGTCCAATGGGGTGATACCCACCTGCAGGAGAACGGACCGCCGTTCACCTTCCGCGATGAGGCGGGACGCCCGCTCGCGGTACGCGTGACGCCGGCCGACAGCGAACCGGCGATCAGTGCCGATGACATCGAGATCCATTACAACGGCGGCCGCGGTTAGGCTGCTCGGGTGCAGGTCGCCGCGCGGTGTCACGTCCCGTCGCTTCGCTCGCCCAGGTGTCACGTCCCGTCGCTTCGCTCGCCAAGGGGCCCGTTCTCGACATTCGCGACGCTCTACACCGTCGCCATGGTCCTGGAGTTCTCAGAGCGCTGGCCCACACCCTGGTTCACCGGCACATTCCTGACCGCGGCGACGCTCGCCGTCGCCACCGGGATGACGCGGATCGCCTTCCTGGGCTTGTTGGTCGCGGCCACCGGTTACGTCGCCTTCTTCCAATTCCCCGAGGTGGCCAACCACGTCAACCTCATGATCTGCCTGAACATCGCGATGATCGGAGTCCTGGCTGTCTCGCTGCTGCGGCGAGCGCGCAGCGCCGATGATGACTATGCCGTGATCGCACCGGTTCTGCGGATGAGCCTGATGCTGATCTATGTGTTGGCCGGCTTCCACAAACTCAACAGCGACTACTTCGACACCGCCGCATCCTGTGCGGCCGGCATCCTCACGTCGGTCATCCACGCGCTGCGGACCGACCTACTCGGCATCCCGGTCGTCGTACCGATCGCCCTCGGCGCGGTATTCCTGGGCTACCGGCTGGTGCGCCGCGGCAGGTTCGGCGTCGTCGGGAACCGGCTTTTCACCGCAGTGACCGCGGCCATGGGACTGGCCGGGCTCACGGTGGTCGCCGTCGTCGTGTTCTACACACACCTGGGCCCCCTGCTCACCGCCATCGGACTCACCGCGGCCATCGCGGTGCTCGGTTGGGAACTGGTGGGCGGACTGCTGCTGGCGGTGCCGCGCCTGCAAGCGGCCATCGTGGCGTTCGCCCTGACCATGCACGCCGCCCTTGCGCTCATCGGCTTCGTCGATTTCGGGTCCATGGCGGCGGCGTTGCTGTTCGCCTTCCTGCCCACCTCCTACCGGCAGGTGCTGATCGACGGGGCCATCCGGTTACGCGGACGCACGGTCTCACGCATCGGCGTCTACGTCGGCATCGCGATCGCTATAGCACTGGTTTCGGGAGTCGACGCGCACCTCGACCGAATTCCCCAGTGGACACTGATCTCGGGCATGGCGTTCGACGCGGCGGTCCTCATCGTCATCTGGCCGATCCTGGCCGCCGTGTTCTCACCTTCACCGCGTCCCGAGTGGGGCGGCGTGCGCATCATCGACGCGCGCACGCCCGTGGTGCTGTATCTGGTGCCCGCTGTGCTGGTCGGCATCGCGGCGACGCCCTACCTCGGGTTGCGGACGGCAGGCAACTTCTCCATGTTCAGCAATCTGCGCACCGAGGGAGAGCGCTCCAATCATCTTCTGCTGGGCGGCAATCCACTCAAGATATGGGGGTATCAGGACGATATCGTCTGGATCATCGATATCGACGATCGCTACGGTGACGTCATCCACCACTACGATGCGGGGGCGCGGGGGTATGCGCTTCCGGTCGTGGAATTCCGCAAGTGGGTCCACGAATGGGACGAAGCGGGATACCGCGTTCCGCTCACCTATGGCTACCGCGGGATTCGGTACACCACCGACGATATCGTGACCGATCCGATCTGGCGCACACCGAATCGAACCCTGCCGATGGTGCTGTTGGATTTCCGGCTCATCCAGCCGGGAGAACCCAACTACTGCCGCTGGTGATCGGTCCCGCGCACCACGATGACCGGCACGGTCGACAATTGCGCGACGGTCGAGGCGACCGAGCCCAGCACCAGTCCGGCGAATCCGCCCCGTCCGCGGCTACCGACGACGACCAACTGCGCGTTGCGTGCTTCTTCGGTGATCCAGTGGGCGGGTCGGTCCTGTACCAACCGGACCTGCACGCGGACATCGGGAAAACGCCGCTGCCAGTCGGCGAGCCGATCGGCCAACGCAGACCGCGCCTGATCCTCGAAGATCTGCCAATCGGTGCCGTAGAGCGGCAGCAAGCCGACATCGCTCCACGCGTGCACCGCGATCAACTCCACGCCGCGCAACGCCGCCTCCTCGAAGGCAAGCTCGGTGGCGGCATCCGATGATGTCGATCCGTCGACGCCGAGGACGACGGGCGCGCTGCTGTCTGCCGCATCGCCGGGATGCACGACAACCACCGGGCAACGCGCATGGTGGAGCAAACCGGCCGCCACGGAACCGAGCGGCAACCGCGAGTGACCACCGGTACCCCTGTTACCGACCACCAGCAGCAACGCCTGTCGGGAGGCCTCGGCCAGCGTGCCGACCACCGGGGAGGGCCGGCTCTCGGAGCGCACACCGGGGGCGTGGGTGCCGCCCACCGCGGCGGCGAAGGTCTGCTCGGCGTGCCCGAGTATGTCGTGCGACGAATCCTGTTGAGCCTTGGCAATTGTCGATGCGTCATTCGGTGTCGACCAGGTGGCGATGACCGGAGCCGAAACACTCATCAAGGTCACCGGCACGGCGCGCCGCACTGCCTCGGACGCAGCCCAGGTGACGGCGGCGTCCGAACCGGGTGACCCGTCGACGGCGACGACGATGCCGAGATGGTGTTGCGGGCTGGACTCTTCCGGGATGGACTTTTCCGGACTGGACATGGTGTCGTTCCTCCTTGATCGACCGCCATCCACCGTAGTCGCTGACGAGGGCCTCGGGCAGGGGCTTAGGTCCTCGCTGCCTACGGTAGCGGGGCGGACCACCGCAGCACCGTGCCGCCCTGCGGACCAACCCCGATGTCGAACGAGCCGGTCATCTCCTCGGCGCGATGTCGCAGATTGCCCAGCCCGCTCTCGGTCACCGCGTCGGTGGCAATACCGCGTCCGTCATCGGTGACGGTGATGCTCAGGTCGTCGTCGACGCGTACGACGACAGTCAGTTCGGTTGCACCGGAATGCCGTACCGCGTTGCTGACCGCCTCTCGCACCACGGCTTCGGCGTGCTCGGCCAACTCCGCGTCGACCACCGAGAGCGGTCCGACGAACTGCACTCTGATACGCATGGTGTCCGATCCGAACTGGTCCACCGCATCCTGCAACCGCTGTCGCAATCGGGTCGAGTCGGCATGTGCGCCGTGCAGATCGAAGATGGCGGTGCGGATCTCCTGGATGACCTCCTGCAGATCGTCGACCGATGACGAGAGGCGTTGTCGCACTTCATCGGACTGGGTGCGGGCGGTCGTGCCCTGCAGGGCGAGGCCGACCGCGAAGAGACGTTGGATGACATGGTCGTGCAGATCTCGGGCGATACGGTCGCGATCGGCCAGCACATCGAGCTCCCGCATCCGCCGCTGGGTCATGGCCAACTGCCATGCCAGTGCGGCCTGCCCGGCGAAAGAAGCGGCCATATCGAGTTGTTCGACCGTGAAAGGCCGCGCCTCGGCGCCGCGCACGGCGACCAGGACGCCGGCCACCGCGCTGGTCGCCCCGAGCGGGACGATCAGCGCAGGCCCGGGTTCCGGTAGTACCGACGAGGCGAGCTCGAGGTTGTCGCAACGGTGGGGCACCCGATCGAGCAGCGTTCGTCCGACGATATTGTCCACCAGCGGAATTGCCGGCAATGCGTCGATATCGGCGGCGGTCGGGCCGGCGACCTCGGTGATCACCATCTCGGTCGCCTCGTCCGGGTCGCCGACCGGGACAGCGATGAAGGCCGCGTCGGCAACCGTGAGCGAGCAGGCCAGTTCGGCGATGCGTCGAAATGCCTGCGCCGGATCGGTCCCGGACAGCAATTCGGTCGCGATATCGCGGGTTGCCTCGATCCAGGACTGTCTGGCTCGGGCCTGCTCGTACAGCCGCGCATTGTCGATGGCGATACCGGCTGCGGCGGCGAGCGCCTGGGCCAGCACCTCATCGTCCTCGCTGAACGGGCCACCGGAGTTCTTCTCGGTGAGGTAGAGGTTGCCGAACACCTCGTCGCGGATCCGCACGGGCACCCCGAGGAAGCTGCGCATCGGTGGATGATTCGTCGGGAAACCGACCGATGCCGGATGGTCGGTGATGTTGTCCAACCTGATCGGCGCGGGCTCGTCGATCAACAGCCCGAGCACGCCGCGCCCCTGCGGCAGCCTGCCGATCATGGCACGGGTGTCCTCGTCGATACCCTCGTAGACGAACTCGATCAGATCATGTCCGTCGTCGTCCCGGCCGCGCACACCGAGCGCGCCGTAGCGGGCATCCATCAGTTCGATCGCCGTGTGCACGATCGTGCGCAACGTGACATCGAGGTCCAGTCCGGAGGTGACCGCAAGCATGGCCTCGACCAAGCCGTCCACCCGATTGCCGCTCTCGACAATCTGCTCCACCCGGTCCTGGACCTCACCGAGCAGTTCACGCAGTCGCAGCTGGGACAGTGTCTCGCGCAACGGGATCTCGCCCCGTCGCTCGGCTCGCCGCGCGCGGCCGCCGTCGGCCCCATCCCCGTCGGTCACCGGCCCATTGTGCCATCGCCGAAGCAGCGCGCCTACGCTCCCACATACTTGCTCAGGGCAGCCGCCTGGCGTCGCAGTTGTTCAGCGGCCTCCGGACGGTTGAGCGCGCCGTAGCGGTCCGCTTCGGTGACGTACTCGGCCATCAGATCACTGATCACAGCGCGGACATCGGCGCTCGAGAGATCGCGTCGGGATACCTCACTGGATCCCAGACCTGTTGTGGCACCCGCGATCACGGACTCCGGTCCGGGCGGGATTAGCGCGCCGGTGCGGTCGGGGATGTCGACTGCTTCGGCATTGTCGATGGCCGCCAGGCCCGCGCGCAGCGCCGCCACTGTTTCGGCGGCGCGGGCCTTCATCGCGGTGCTGAGGTCCGCGCGCATGGCATCACGCAGCGCCGTGGCGGCGTGGGTGTCATCCACCATGTTCGACCTCAGCCGTTGCGAGCCAACCCCGCCAGGATCGTTGCGGTCGATTCATCACGGACGCGACGGTACCCGGTCCCTGCCCACAGGTGAACGAGGTCGTCGACGCCGGCTGCCGCCGCGGCCTTGCGCAGGGCACTGGTCAGGTGGTGGATCGCGGGATACCCCAATGGCGCGTCGGCCTCGAAACGATCGATGAAAGCATTGCGCAGCCCACGGGCGGGCCGCCCGGTGAACGCGCGCGTCAGCACGGTGTCCTTGCATACCGGATCGAGCAGTGCGGCCTTGTGGGTGGGCGACGCGGCGCTCTCGTCAGCGCGCAACAGCGCGGTACCCACCGCCGCCGCCACCGCCCCGGCGCCGAGCACCTGCGATACCTCCTCGGCGCTCGCCAGCCCGCCGGCCGCGATCACCGGGATGTCCACCGCGGCGCTCACCTCGGCCACCAGATCGGTGACCGCGATGCCGGCGGGCGGCCGGTCGGGGGTGAAGGTGCCCGAGTGTCCGCCTGCTGCGCCGGCCTGCGCCACCACCAGATCGGCCCCCGCCGCGGCGGCAGCGGTCGCCTCGACCGAATTCGTGACCGTCTGCACCACGATGGTGCCCACCTTCTGCAGTCTGGCGATGACATCGCCACCGGGGAGACCGAAGGTGAAGCTGACCACCGGGACCGGATCGGTCAGCAGCAGGTCGATCTTGGCGCCGAACGCGTCGTCATCCTCGATCGGATCGCGAGGCAACTCGAGCTCGAACCGGTCGGCCACCTGCTGGACCAGGTATGCGTACTGCCGGTACGACACGGCATCGATGGGCACGGGGTTCGGTGCGAAAATGTTGACGCCGAACGGGATCGACGCCTTTCGCACCGCAGCGATCTCCGCGAGCAGCACCTGCGGGGTCTTGTAGCCGGCGGCCAGAAATCCAAGGCCGCCGGCTTCGGCGGCGGCGATCACCATCGCCGCGGTGGTGGCACCCCCGGCCATCGGTGCGGCGACCAGCGGAATGTCGAGCCCGAGTGGGTCACGGGCAGCCTTGGTGCGTGCGGTCATCGTCATTCCTCGGGTGCGGAGTTCTCGGTCTTCGTCTGCAGTCGATTCTGCGTGTCCGCCCCGTCCCGGTATAGGACACGCTGGCTCTCAGCCGCAAGGCCCAACCTCGCACCCTGCGCAACCGGGGCCCGGGCCGCCACCTCAGGCCGGGACCGCCAACTTACCGACAGTGAAGGCCGCGGCCTGATCGGCCATGCCGTTGACGGCGTACTGCTGATGCGGCGCACTGGATCCGGACGGCGGTGAACCCGCGCACACGGTGTCGCCGGGAGCACAGAGCTCAAGCGCCTTGGCGGTGTAGGCGGGCCCGACGTCGATCACCGGGGTTCCGTACTTCACCGCCGACCAACCGGAGGGCATCCCGAACAAGACCACCGCCGCCACATTGTCGATGACGTCATTGGGCAGCGGCGGCGGGCCGGCCACCCCGGCGGGCACCACACCCGAGGTGGACAGTGCCGTCACGACCGCACCCTGCGAGTAGCCACCGAGCACCATCCGGGTGTTCGGGCACACCGAGGTGACACCGCGGACATGATCGGTCTCATCGCGAACGCCATCGACGACATTCTGCGTGAACAGGGCGCCGCCGGTGAAGTTGTTGCTGGCCGGATAGTTGACGGCGTGAACCCCGACCGTCCGCGGAAAGGCCTGGGCACGAAGTGAATCGACGAAACGCTGCCCCACACCGCCGACGCCCGGTGGCTCGGCGGTACCCCTGGCGAAGACCACGCCGATATCGGGACAGGGCTGCGGCTGGGACGCCGCCGTGGGAATCAGGACCGGTAGCGCGGCCAGCGCCAGTCCGCTTGCCGCCACCGTCCGGGCGAGCACTCGCAACCCCCGCAAAGCCCGTGAAGCTTCAGCCAATTCCTACCCCCAGAGACGCTCGTACCCAGACTGTGACAGACCCCCGGCTCGTGTGCCGTCATTTCCGCCGCCACCGCCACCGCCGTAGTCATCGAGAGCCTCCGCCGCTGCGTTACAGCGCCTGGTCAGTCGGTCAGGCCGATGCTGCTCACCGCACTCAGCCCACCCTCATCGTCGGGCTGTTCGAACACCACGCCGGCGTGTCGCTCCGTGATCTCAAGGGTTGCGATCGTGTTCCCGAACAACGGCCCGCTCAGGTTGCGCCAGGACATCGGCAGATCAGGTGCACCGTGCCTGCGCGCCCAGCGGCGGGCGCGTCGAGCAACCCAGGACGACCAGCCCAACCGGAACACCGGCTTGACGTAGAACGGCACGTAGTTGTGCACGGGGGAGCAGACCAGTTGGTGCACTCGGGCTTCATGGTCGTCGGATTCATCAGAATCGTCGGGGACGTCGGGTCTTCCACCGAATCGGGCCCGGGCGGCGTAGGAATGGTGCACATCACCGGACAGCACGCTGACGGTCGCCGGCCCTCGCGGTGCATGGCCCGCCGCCGCCTCGATCAGCTCGCTGAACCGTAGGAAGGATGTCGAGAACGCGGGCCAATGCTCGAAATCCGCGGCCTGCCGGATCTTCTCGGCCATCACGCCACGAATCCCCGACCGGTCGGCGGCGATCTCGTTCACGGTTTGCATATCGCCGATCGCAGGCGGCAGCAACCACGGCAGTGAGGTCGCCAGGATCAGATGGTCCAACGACTCCAGATCGTCGTCCACGTGACGTTGCACCCAGCCGAACTCACGGTCACCCAACATCTTGCGGCTGCCGTCGTCCAAGATGCGCGCGTTGCGTGAATCGACCATCAACAGCCGACTGCGGCCCAGATCCCAGCGGAAGCTGAAGCGCAGGCCTTTCTCACCGTCGACTTCGCGGTCGGCCCGGTCGGCAAGATCGGCAAGCAGCGGCCACCGATCACCGCCGGCCGACAGGATCTGCTGGTAGTCGACGTCCTCGTCCAGCTGTTGGGGACTGAGATTGCCGATGTGCTGATACACCCAGTAGGACGCCAGTCCCGCGCGGATCCGATCGCGCCACCACGGCTTCTTGTTGACCGCCACCCGCCATGCCGCCGAGGTGTTCCAGTCATCACGGATATCGTGGTCGTCGAAGATCATCGCGGTGGGCAGAGTCGACATCACCCAGCGGATCTCAGGATCCCCCCAGGTGTGGCGATAGAGACCCACGTATTCGTCGAAGCTGACCACCTCGTCGGGTGGCCGCTTCTTGTTCGTGCGACGTCCGGTGAGCCGTTGGCGCGCATCGGGTGTGAGCTCATCGGCGTACACCTGGTCGCCGAGCAGGATCAACACATCGGGCCAGCGCTCGGATGGCTGGGTCGTCATCCGCTCCGCGTAGCAGTCCAGCGCGTCGCGGCCGAGCTTGGCGTCGATCCGGTCGTCACCGGTCTTGGGATAGCGGCAGGAGCCGAAGATCACCCGCAGCCGCTGCCCGGTCGCCGGCCCGCGCGTCCGGATGACACTGGGCGGGAACCGTGAATCCGGCTCCGGCCAGACCTGCTCGCCGTCGAGGTGCACCTGGTACTCGGTGGTGCTGTCGGGCGTGAGTCCCTGCACCGCCACCAGCGCGTAATGGTGGCCTTGTACCTCGAACGTGCGAGCTGTGGAACCCAATACGGTGACCTCGGCGGGTGCGTCGGTCTGCACCCACACCATCGCCGTGGTTTCTGCCACGTGGCGCAGGACGGGGCCGAGCAGGAGAGTCACCGAGACAGCCTATGGGCTGCCGCCGCGGGTTGGCCTCGATTCGGCGCTGCAGGCCCCCGGGTCAGGCTCCGATCGGTTGGCGGGCGACCTCGGAGACGAAGAGTTCGGCCGAGGCGATCCGCCGCGTCGCGCGGTGCAGCGTCACCGTCGCCAGCCTGCCGTCGGGCGAGTACCCAAGGTCGACCGGTAGCACGCCGGCCGCCGTCCCGATCCGCAGCGGTGCTCCCTGGTGCAGTTTCAGTCCGGATAGCACACCATCGCGCACCGTGGCGGCAGCAGCGACTGCGACGGCCGATGTCAGACCGATCGCGGGGTGCGGGGCGAGCATGGACAGCATCCGCACCGAGACGTCATAGGCGTCGGCGCCGATCAAGGCACCGGCAGTCGTGCGGTAATCCCGTGCTGCGCCGACGATCCCGACCTTGGGGATGGAGTTGCTCACCGGATCGCCGAACCGGCGCAGCCCCATCTGCAATGACGCGTTCTTGCGCAGTTCCATCAACAGGGTTGTCTGGTGGGCGAATTCGGCGTTGCTCTCGGTGCCGTCCAGTCCCAGATCTGAGGCGTCGAACAATGCCGCGGGGGCGCCGGTAGCGACCAGGGTCGCGCGGTACGTGCGATCACCGGCATCGACGGAGTCCACGGGACGGCCGGTCGGCAGAACCGGTGCCGCATCGAGACCGGTGAAGGAGAGTCCGACCGGCACGCCCAGCGCGGTGGTGCCCGGTACCGCGGCCGTGCCTTCGGTGGGCACCTTTCCACCCGGAGTGGAGATGGTCGCCGTCAGGACTGCGCCCGAGACCTGATGCCGCAACCGCACCGCGGTCACCTCGTCGTCGACCGGGACCAGCCCCGACTGCAGTGCGTAGAGCCCTATCGCGGTGGCGCAGTTCCCGCAGTTGCTGGCCCATTCGACCCTGCGGTCGGCGATGGCGATCTGGGCGAATTGGTAGTCGATGTCGATGTCGGGGTGGCTCGATCGGCGCACGATCGCCGCTTTGGATGTCGTCGAGCTACCGCCCCCGACGCCGTCGAGCTGGCGGGGGTCACCCGAGCCGAACGCGGACGTCAGCAGCGCGTCGAGCCCGCCTGCGCGATCGACGATCGGGTCGACATCGACGGCGTTGAACAGCCAGCACTTGCTGGTTCCGCCCCGCATCCATGTACCTCGTAGCACGAGCATGAGTGTCGGTACCTTTCCACGCTGGACGCTCATCGGCGGTTCTGGTCGGCGGTGACCGACGCTGGATGAGCAACCCTCCACCGTCGATTCTCGGCGGCGTCAGGGTGAAGGACAATCTCGGATAGTTGGATAGGGGTCGACTTTTACTTAAGGTGTCTGGGCTCTATCGGTCGGCTGCCGACCAAGCCGCTACCCGCAGCGTCAGGCGAAGCCGGGGACCAGGACCAACAGCAGCCAGCACAGCGCC
The DNA here is from genome assembly GCF_000317305.3 of Mycolicibacterium neoaurum VKM Ac-1815D. The sequence continues at coordinate 3,083,068 of NC_023036.2, forward strand.
GGGGCGACCGCGACCACGATGCCTGCGTTGAGCAGCAGCTGTCGGTAGAAGCGGGGCCGGTCGATGCCCTGGGCGTTGGCAAGGACCAGGGCGCCGTTGGTCGAAAACGGCGACACGTCGACGACGGTGGCAGCGATCGCCAACGCGGCCACGACGCCGACCACCGGAAGGGTGCCCATCTGCAGCAGCGGGAGCGCCAACGGGATGATCGCGGCCAACAATGCCGTCGACGAGGCGAACGCCGATGTCACGCCGATGACGTAGCAGAGCACCAGTGCCACCAGCAGCGGCGCACCCACCGTGATGGCCATCTGGGCCAGGTGATCGATGGTGCCGACCTCTTCGACGATCGATATATAGGTCACCATCCCGGCGACCAGCAGGACGGTCGGCCAGCTGATGCCGGCGATGGCCTCACTCTGCTTGGACAGGTCGGTGAACGCCAGCACCGCCCCTGCCGCGATCGCCACGAAGCTGATCGGCATGTGCAGCACGAGAACCAGCACCAGCACCGTGGCGATCAGAAACAGGGTCAGTTTCTGTACCCCGGTAACGGAGGGCTGGACCGCCGTGGCGGCCTCGGTACGTGCCGGACGGGTCAGAACTCCCACACCGCCGGCAGGCTCGCGTGCCGGTCCCGCCGCAGACCCGGCACCGCCGAGATCGTCCGGCGCCGTCGGCTGCGAACCGAGCGCGGTGTACTCGAGGTCGCGGACGCGGGACAAGGCGGCATACCCGACGATGGTGAGCACCGAGAGGAGCAGGTTGATGGCGTAGCTCGCGAAGAAGAGGAGCCAGGGGTTGACCGTCAGGCCGCTCTTCTCGACCAGGTCGACCACGAGTACGCCGGACACCGAGATCGGCGAAAAGGCCCCGGCATGCGCGCCGTTGATGGTCATGATGCCCATCACCAGCGGGCTCATCCTCGTGCGTGCTGCAAACGTCATGGCGGCCGGCACGATCAGCGCGACGGCGGCCGGACTGAAGGTGCCCAGCGCGGTCAGCACCGATGCGCAGAAGAAGAACACCCAGGGCACCACGGTCACACGTCCGCGAACTCCGCGGATACATGCGTTGACCAGCAGGTCGATGGTTCCGTTCTGCTTGGCCATCCCGAAGAAGTAGGTGACACCGATGATCGTCAGGACGATCGAGCTGGGGAACTCGGCGAGGATCTCTTTGTCGTCATAGCCGAGGAGGAAGGCTCCGACGGCGAATGCGCCGATGAAGCCCAGGATGCCGATATTGATCGGGCAGATCGTGGCGATGACGAACATCGCGACCAGCGCGATCAGCGGCAGTATCTCTACATAACTCATGGGCGTTCTCTCAGTTCCAGGCGCGGCGTCGTCGCCGTGGCGGCGCCGAACGTCTGCGGCGGCAGCTCGGTCGGTGAGGACCGCTCTGCGTCACATACGACGATTCTTCATTACCCAGATCACACTAGAAATGGAGTTCGTTCATCACAATCGATGATTACCGGACCCACTGGTAGAAAAACTTAAGGCGGAAAATCCTCAGTTCGGCCTGATGCGACGCACCGCGGGGGTCGTCTTGCCGTCGTGCTTGTAGGCGACCTCTTCGAATGTGTCGACCAGGGTGGCCTCGGCCGGGGTCAAACGGTGTTCGGACAGATGGGCCAGCAGGATCCGGCGTGATGGAGCGCCCCGCAGTGGGATGACCTTGACGTCCTCGCGGAGGTTGGACAGCGCCAATCGGGGCGCCATCGACACCCCGAGGTCGACGGCGACCATCGCCTGGGCCTCCTGGTAGTCGTTGGCGGCGAAGGCGACAGTGGGGGTGAAACCTGCGTTTTGGCAGGCCTTTTCGAGCGCGGCGCCGACCGGGTGATGATCCTCCCTGGTGATCCACTGCTCATCGGCGAGCTCGGCCATGTCCAGATACTCGCGATGGGCGAGGCGGTGGTTGACCGAGACCACCAGCGTCGGCGGATCCACCAACAGCTCGCGTACGACCAGTTCGCGATCGGTCACCGGCGCCCATTCGTAGTCCCACAGCAATGACAGTTCGACCTCGCCGTTGTCGAGCATGGCGCGCAGTGCCGCGAATCGGGAACTGCGCACCGTGAGCTTCACGGCCGGATGTCTGGCCTTGTACAGCTTGACAACCTGGGGTAGCAGACTCGATCCGACAGTGGGGAAGGTACCGAGGCGGACGGTCCCGGATCGCAGACCGGCGATCTCGTCGAGCTCGCTGCGGGCCGCCTGCAGTTGGGTTTCGATCCGCTCGGCACGCCGCGCCAGCGCCGCACCCGCTTCGGTCAATCGCACACCCCGGGCATGGCGTTCCAGCAGTGGCTGACCGGCCTCGGCTTCCAGCTTCGCGATCTGCTGCGAAATCGCCGAGGTGGTGTAGCTCAGGCGGTTGGCGGCGGCTGTCAACGAGCCGGCTCGCACCACGTCGACCAGCAATAACAACCGGCGAGGATCGAGCATCCCCAGCTCCATTCAGTTCATCTAAAGGGTAATCGAGATTTTCGTAATTGTACTCGACTCTGATGTGAGCCACGCTGAAGTCACAGCCAGGACGTGAGCGGCATCACCCTCTGCTCTGGCGCGTCGGCAGCGAGGAGAAAACGCCATGACCAGTCTGTGGGGCACGTGGATGCGCGGCGGGACCAGCAAGTGCTGGCTCTTCAACGCCGTGGATGTGGATCCGTTGCTGCGGATTATCGATCTCGACGCGGTCCTGATCGCGGCATTCGGTTCCGAGGACCCCCGCCAACTCGACGGCGTCGGCGGGGGGACCTCGACGACCTCCAAGGCCGCGATCGTGCGACGCTCCCGCCTCGACGACGTCGATGTCGACTACCTGTTCGCGCAGGTGGCCATCGGCCGTCGCGCCGTCGAATGGGGAAGCAACTGCGGGAACTGTGCCACCGCGATCGGCCTGTACGCCCTGCAGACCGGGATGGTGGCCGCCGCCCCGGAGACGACCGTCGTGCGGATGCGCAACCAGAACACCGGTGCCCGGCTGACCGCCCGGATCGCCACACCGGGCGGGATCATCCCCGCCGACGGTGATGCCGCGGTGCCGGGCACCAATGCACTCGGAGTCCCGGTATCGCTCACGTTCACCGATGTCGCGGCCAACCCGGACAGCGTGCTGCCCACCGGCTCGGTGACCGATGTCATCGACGTCGGCGGTCACCGCTACCGCGGCACATTCGTCAATGCCGGCGCCCCGGCCGCGCTCTTTCGTGCCGCGGACTTCGACCTGACCGGCGCCGAGGGCAATGATCAGCTGGCCGAACGGCTACCGGTGCTCATCGAACTACGCCGGAAGGCCGCGCTGGCAATGGGTTTGGCCAAGCCAGGAGATCCCGTGCAGCACGCCGTGCCGAAGGTCGGCATCATCGGCGCCGCGGGTGACTACGTCACCACCGACGGCACATTCATCCCCGCCGGCGCCTATGACGTGGCCGTCCGCATGGTGTCCATGCTCGCGCCGCACCCGGCGATCGGTCTCACCTCGGCCGTCGCCGTGTCCGCCGCGGCCGCGGTCCGCGGCAGCGTGGTGGCCGAGCAGCTCGCCGCCCACGTCGGCGGGACGCTGCGCCTGGGAACCGCGGCGGGGATCATCCCGGCCACGGTGACCACGACCGACATCGGTCTGCCCCGCGACGTATCCCTGCATCGGGCGGCCCGCCGGATCGCCAGGGCCGAATTGTTCCTCGCGGAATCGACACCCGCCTACGCCATGTCCGCACACCGCCCCAACCACTGAAGGAAATCATGAAAGTCACCATCGAGAACCTGACGTTGGCCTATCACGGCAACACCGTGGTCAAAGACCTGGACCTGGAGATCGCCGATGGCGAATCCCTGGTGCTGCTGGGGCAATCCGGTTGCGGTAAGACCAGCACCATGCGGTGTGTAGCCGGGCTGGAGACGCCGAGTATCGGCCGCATCAGCATCGGTGACCGCATTGTCCACGACAGCACGACGGGGCGATCTGTTCCGCCGCACAAGCGCAACGTCGGGATGGTCTTCCAGTCCTACGCGGTATGGCCGCATCGCACGGTCGCGCAGAATGTCGGGTTCGCGCTGAAGATGCAAAAGGTCGCGAAAAGCGAACTGGTGCAACGCGTCGACGAGGCGTTGCACCTGGTCGGTCTGGGCCACCTGGCCGACCGCGGCGCCAGCCAGCTCTCCGGTGGCCAGATGCAGCGTGTCGCGCTGGCCCGCAGCCTGGTCATGCGTCCAAGTGTGCTGATGCTCGACGAACCGCTGTCCAACCTCGACGCGCGGTTGCGGGAGCGGTTGCGGATGGAACTTCGCGAGCTGCAGTTGCGGCTCGGGCTGACCACGGTCTACGTCACACATGACCAGGTCGAGGCCTTCGCCCTCGCCGACCGCATCGCGTTGATGCAGCAGGGGCGCATAGTCCAGATCGGTTCCCCAGAACAGATATACAAGAGCCCATCGTGTGCGTCGATCGCCGAATTCCTCGGTATCGGTAACATTTTCAATGTCACGGCCGCACCCGGTGCGCTGGACTGCACGCTGACCGAACATCCCGCAATCTCGGTGGTCGTCGACTCGGCACGCCAGTTCGACGGCCCCGCGATCGTCTGCCTGCGCCCGGAAGATCTGCTGGTCACCGGTCCCGCCGAACCGGCACCCGCCGGCCAGCACTGGCTCGGTCGCGTCGAGGTCGCCAGCTACCAGGGCGCGTCGATTCGCTACCGGGTGACCCTGGACAACGGACCCGAGATCGAGGCGGTCGCCACGGGTAACGGCAGCCCGGTCCTGGGTATCGGCGAACCGGCCGTGGTGACCGCGCGACCCGGTGCGGCCCAGCTACTGGTCGACGACCGCACCGAGACACCCACGGCGGTGCCGGCATGAGCGCGCCGACTACGAAGCGACCGCCCGCCACGACAGCCCCGGCGGCGCTCCGCGGCGCCGAGCCCCGCCGCCGCAAGCGGTCGGCGCGCCGTTCGCTTCCGGTGCTGGTGCAGCTCGCCGTCCTCACGGTCATCGTCCTGTGCCCGATGTTCTTCATCCTCGCCGGTGCGTTCAGCGCGAATACCGAGCGGGACAATCTCTTCGACTTCGGTCGCTTCACCCTCGACAATTTCGCGGTGCTGGGGTCGGGAACCGCGCGGACGGCCCTGCTGAACTCGGCGGCCGTCGGGGTCGGGTCCTCCGTGGTCGCCCTGGTGATCGGCTGCCTGCTCGCCTTCCTGGCTGCCCGCACCGACATCCCTGGCCGCAAACTCATCTACGGCATCGCCATCATGCCGTTGTTCCTGCCGGCCCTGGTCGGAGCCCTGGCGTGGGCGCTGCTGGCCGGTCCGGCGACCGGCTACCTCAACCTTGCCTTCGGCGCCGTCGGTCTTCCACACCTGATGGACATCTACAGCTTCACCGGAATGATCTTCGTCCTGGGCCTGTACTACGCGCCGTATCCGTTTCTGATGGTGCACTCGGCGCTGTCGCTGATGAACCCCGATCTGGAGGATGCGGCCAGCCTCCATGGTGCGCCGGTACGGAAGATGCTGCGGGAGATCACGTTTCCCTTGGTGATGCCTGCCGTGCTCGGCTCGGCCATCCTGGTCTTCGCGCTCACGGTCGAGAACTTCCCGGTTGCCCAGGTGATCGGCGTGCCGGGGGGAGTGGACACCTTGCCCACCCTGATCTACCGGCTCATGAACGCATCCCCGGCGCGATCCAACGATGCCGCTGCGGTGGCCGTCGTGCTGACCGTGCTGTTGGTCGTCGTGGTGGCGATGCAACAGCGTGCCATGGGCGGCAAGGAGTTCACGACGGTCAGCGGTAAAGGAGTCCGGGCGCGGCAGGTGTCTCTTCGACGCTGGCGACTGCCCGCCGCGATGTTCGCGTGGAGCTATTTCGTCCTGGCTGTACTGCTGCCCGTCGGCGCCTTGATCATCGCTGCCATGCAGACCAGTCCGTACGTCGCCGATCTCGGTCAGCTCGCCCGCCCGGGTGCGTTGTCGCTGTGGAACATGGGCCAGACCCTGCAGAGCACCGATTTCCACCAGGTTGTGGTCAACAGCGTGGTGGTCGGGGTGGCCACCGCGGCGATCGGCACCGCGCTGTGCTTCGCGCTGGCGTACACGCGCTATCGGACCCAGGCGCCGGGCCGCAAACTGCTGGAGTACGTGGCGATGCTGCCACTGGCGGTCCCGGCGATCGTGTTGGGCCTCGGTCTGTTGTGGACGTGGCTGGCACTACCGGTACCCGTGTACGGCACGCTGGCGGTGCTCGTCATCGCGTTCGTGGCGGTGTTCCTGCCACAGGGCTATCGGGGGGTTTCCGCCTCGATCATCCAGTTGGACAAGGACCTCGAGGACAGTGCCGTGATGCTCGGCGCGCGTCGGCACCGCGCCATCACCTTCGTCACCGCTCCGCTGCTGAGGGTGGGCCTTTCTTCGACCTTCCTCCTGCTGATGATGCTGGCCATGCGCGAGCTGACCGCGGCGCTGTTCCTGTTCACCTCCGATACCCGGTTGTTGTCCATCGCGATCTTCGACGCCTACGACAACGGGTCATTTCAGTCAGCGGCGGAGCTCAGCCTGCTCTACTGCGCCGTCATCGGTGTGCTCGCAGTCCTGGCGCGCCGCTTCGGATCCAAGGAGATCTCATGAGATCGATCATCCGTCTCGTCATCGGACTCGTCTCCGCGACAACGGTATTGGCGGCCTGTACACCGCCGCCGCCCGCTCCGGACCTGACCAGGCCTGCCGCGTCGGTCTCGCGCGATTCGGCGTTGGTGATCGACGGTGAGCAGATCGCCGATCCGGATCTCTGGGCCGCTGCACAGAAGGATGGTCAGATCACCCTGTACAGCGGGTGGACGGCCGACAGCGAGGCCGCATTGCTCGATCAGTTCGAGGCGGATACCGGCCTTGAGGTGAAATTGATCCGGCTCACCCCGAATCGCCTGTACGAGCGGATCGTTGCCGAACATGGTGCTGGCAAGTTCAATGCAGATGTGGTGCGCATCTCCGATGCCGGCTTTGTCTCCGGACTCAGCCGACGCGGTGTGTTCCAGCCGTACACGCCACCCACCGCGACGAATCTGCGCCCCGACGTCGTCTTCGACGACGGCAGCTACTACCGCACGTTCAACCCGATCTATACCTTCGGCTACAACACCGCGCTGGTGGATCCGGCTGACGCGCCGACGAGTTGGAAGGATCTTCTCAACGACCGATGGAACGGCAAGCTCGGCATCGCCCAAGCCGGTGCCGGTGGCAGCGCTCTGGCGTTGACCCGTTTTCAGCGTGATGTGCTCGGCGATCAGTATCTGCGCGAGTATGCCGGGGAAACAAGGGTGTTCGATTCCCTCGGCGCCGAGCTGGACAGCCTGGCCCGCGGGGAGATCGATGCGGGCACCGTCGTGGTCAGCAGTGTGAACATCGCCGCCAACGAGAATGCCCCGGTCACCTTCGTCGTCCCCGACGAGGGGGTTACCGCCTACGACTACTACACCGGGGTGGCCTCGACCGCGACGCACCTGGCCGCGGCGAAGGTGTTCCTGAACTGGAATCTTTCCCAGCGCGGCCAGAACGTGTTGCGCGACATCGGTGAATACTCCGTCCGCGACGACGTGGCGGCCCCCAATGTGCGAGGTGTCCAGCTGCCGGACTTCGATGATCCGCGCGTGCACCGCATCACCCCGGCAGAGGCGACCGCGTGGTCTGAGCAGGACCAGCGGGCGTGGAATGCCATCTTCGGATACAACGAATAGAACGGCGGCGAGTCGCCGCAGTTTTGCTCCTGAGCAGGTCCCCAACCCGTAGTGTGACAACCCGGGTCCGCCGCGTGGGCGGACCCGGGCAGAGTTTGATCGCGATGCCACCTGTTCGGGGGGTGAGGGGTTTCACGATGTATGTCCCACGCCCGTTCGAGGCGATCAGGTGGCAATCACGTGTCGGGCACGGAATCGCGCGATGCGCAATCTGATCGCGGCGATCAATGCGTCCATTGATCCGGCGGCGTTGACCCGCCGGATCACCGAACAGATGTGCCTGTTCACCCCGAAAGCCGATGGCGCGGCCGTCAGCATCCTGGCGCCCAGCGACGAGTTCGTCGTGGTATCGGCCTTCGGTGTCGTGGAATCGTTGCTCGGCCTGCGCCTGCCGGTGGCCGGGACATTCCAGGGAATGGCGGTGGCCACCGGACGACCACAGCTCAGTGACGACGCACCCAACGATCCCGCCGTGACCGCCGAGGTGCGCGCCATCGGAGCGCGGCTGGGATTGCGCACCCTCGCCGTCTTTCCGCTGCGCCATCGCGATACCGCCATCGGCGCGCTGTCGATGACCTCCACACAACCGGGCCGATTCGACGAGCGTGATATCGCGGCGATGGCCGCGGCGAGCACGTTCATCTCGGGACTGATCAGCGCCCACACCGAGCTCTCTGCGCTGCTGGACGCGTTTCTGGTGGACCCGAACCTGCCGGACGACTCCACCACACGGTTCCTGGCCTCGGTATTGCTTCCCGATATGGCGCGCGAGGACCGATTGCATCAGCGACTGGACGCCGTGCTGGCAGATCCGGCCAACCTGGACATCGTGTTCCAGCCGATCGTCGATCTGAACACCGGGGGCGTCACCGGCTTCGAAGGATTGTGCCGATTCCCGACCGACGGCGAGTTGACCCCGAAACAGTGGTTCGATGTCGCACGCCGCCTCGGCCGGAGTCTCAGTTTGGAACTGGCGGCGCTGCGACGCCTGCTGGTCAACGCCGAGGATCTTCCACCGGCGTCCTTCGTGGCCGCCAATCTCAGTCCGGTGACGGCGATGAACCCTACGGTGCAAGAACTCCTGGTCTCGGTGCCGCGGCCGCTGGTTGTCGAGATCACCGAACACGAGCCGTTCCCGGACGACCTCGCCGAAGCGCTGAAACCGTTGCGGGAAGCAGGGATCCGCCTCGCCATCGACGACGCGGGTGCGGGTTTCGCGAGCTTCAACCAGTTGTTGCGCCTCCGTCCGGACATCATCAAGATCGACGGAGATCTCACCTCGGGCATCGCCACCGACCCGGTCCGGCGTGCGCTGGCATCGTCGATCGTGCGGCTGGGCAATGAATTGAACGCCGTGACGGTCTCCGAAGCGGTCGAGGATCCCCAGCAGTTGGGCACCCTTCGCGACCTCGGGGTGGACCTGGGCCAGGGGTACCTGTTCGGGCGTCCGGTCGCCTACCGTGCCGGCGGACCCGTGACGATGTCGGGATGAACCGTGCTACACCCCGCCGCGGCGCAGCATCCGGCCGTGTGGGTTCGTGAAGTCGATCTTCTTGCCGCGCAGCCAGGTGCTCGTGACGACCCCGGCGAGTGCCCGCCCGTCATAGGGGCTGACCGGATTCTTGTGGTGCAGCTTGTGGACGTCGACAACCTGCGCGGAGTCCGGTTCGAAAATGGCGAAGTCGGCGTCGTAACCGAGTGCGATCTTGCCCTTGGTGTTCAGTCCCGCCAATGCGGCGGGTTTGGCGGCCATCCAGTCCAGGACCTGGGTCAGCTCGATACCGCGGCGCTTGGCCTCGGTCCAGATGAGCGACAGGCCGAGCTGCAGTGAGGCGACCCCGCCCCACGCGATACCGAAGTCGCCGTTCTCGACATCCTTCAGATCGATCGTCGACGGCGAATGGTCGGAGACGATGCAGTCGATCGTGCCGTCGAGCAGCCCCTGCCACAGCAGTTCCCTATTCGACGCCTCGCGGATCGGTGGGCAGCACTTGAAGGCCGTCGCGCCGTTCGGGATCTCCTCGGCCAGCAGTGTCAGATAGTGAGGGCAGGTCTCCACCGTGATCTTGACGCCGTCCCGCTTCGCTGTCGCGAGCATCGGCAGCGCGTCGGAGGAGGACAGATGCAGGATATGGGCGCGCACACCGGTCCAGCGGGCGCGTTCGATCACCTCGGCGATCGCGACGTTCTCGGCGCCACGGGGACGGGAGGCGAGGAACCTTTCGTACTTGTTGCCCTCGGCAGACGGGGCGCGATCGATGGCGCGGGAGTCTTCGGCGTGCACGATCATCATGGAGTCGAAACCGGCCAGCACGGCCATGTCCTTTTCCATCTCATCGGCGTCGAGGTGGGGGAACTCATCGACACCCGAGTGCAGCAGGAAGCATTTGAAGCCGAAGACACCGTCGTCGTGCAGACCCCGCAGGTCGTCGGTGTTACCGGGGATGGCGCCACCCCAGAATCCGACGTCGATGTGGGTCTTTCCGGAAGCCGCCGCCCGCTTGGCGTTGAGCGCCTCTACATTGACCGTCGGCGGAATCGAGTTCAGCGGCATATCGATCAAGGTGGTCACGCCACCGGCCGCGGCGGCGCGGGTCGCGGAGTCGAAGCCCTCCCACTCGGTGCGACCCGGCTCGTTGACGTGCACGTGGGTATCGACCAAGCCGGGGATCATCACCTGCTCGTCGGTCAGTTCGATGATCTCGGTGGCGGTGAGGCCGCTGCCCAGCGGTTCGATCGCGACGATACGGCCGTCGCGGATACCGATCTCGCGCGCCACGATGCCCGCGGTCGTCAAGGTGCGTTCACCACGGACCACCAGGTCGTATTCGGGCCGATCCGACGGTGGGGGCGTGTCGTCAGCGATCGAAGTCATCGGCAGCTCTCCATAGCGAGGAACATACGTCCTCGATCAAATTCCTCATTGTGGAAGTAAGGCTCCATCGTAGTGCGAGGTTAGATGTGAGCGCCGACACAGTCAATTGCGACCGAAGGCTTGACACACGGTGTCCACATACGCGTTACTTATGAAATCTGTGGAATCTTTTTTCCGCACAGTGGAATTCTGGCGGCGACGTCCCAGGCGTCGGCGCTCCTACCGTGACAGGCGTATCCCATGAGCACAGAGTCCACCGGCCTCCTCGGCGGCTCCGATCGCAATGATGCGGCAGCACTCGCCGATGTGAGTCCGCAGCTGTACAACGCCGATCTCGCACCCACCAAACGTGCCGGCCGACGCTGGGGTGCGTACAACATCTTCACCCTGTGGGCCAACGACGTGCACAGTCTGGGCAACTACTCGTTCGCCATCGGGCTGTTCGCCCTCGGCCTGGGCGGGTGGCAGATCCTGCTGGCGCTCGGCCTCGGCGGGATGTTCCTGTTCCTGCTTCTCAATCTGTCCGGGTTCATGGGGGAGAAGACCGGCGTCCCGTTCCCGGTGATGAGCCGCATCGCCTTCGGTATCCGGGGCGCGCAGATCCCCGCCTTGATCCGCGGTGCGGTGGCGATCGCCTGGTTCGGCATCCAGACCTATTTGGCCTCGGTGGTGTTGCGCATCATGATCATCGCGCTCGCGCCGTCGGCGGCGACTTTGGACTCGAACAGCTTCCTGGGACTGTCGACGCTGGGCTGGATCTCGTTCGTCTCGCTGTGGGTGATCCAGGTGATCATCGTCAGCTACGGCATGGAAATGATCCGCAAGTACGAGGCGTTCGCCGGCCCGGTCATCCTGTTCACCATGATTGCGCTGGCGATCTGGATGGTCAGTAACGCCGACTGGAGCATTGCGTGGTCGACGCCCGATTCGCTGACCGGCGTCGACATGTGGCTGAAGATCATCGGCGGCGCGAGCCTGTGGGTCGCGATCTACGGCACGTTCGTGCTCAACTTCTGCGACTTCACCCGTAACGCGACATCAAAAGGCGCCATCGTGCGCGGCAACTTCTGGGGCATCCCGTTGAACATGCTGGTGTTCGGCGGCATCGTGATCACGCTTGCCGGTGCACAGTTCCGCATCGACGGACGCATCATCGAAGCGCCGGCCGATATCGTCCAGGAGGTGCCGAACACGCTGCTGCTGGTGCTCGCGGCACTCGCGTTGCTGATCCTCACCATCGCTGTCAACCTCATGGCGAACTTCGTCGCCCCGATCTATGCGCTGAACAACCTTTTCCCCGAGCACCTCAACTTCCGCCGTGCGGCGTTCATCTCGGCGGTCATCGGCCTGGTGATCCTGCCGTGGAACCTGTACAACTCGCCTGCGGTCATCAACTACTTCCTTGGCGGTCTCGGCGCCATCCTCGGGCCCCTGTTCGGCATCATCATGGTCGACTACTGGCTGGTGCGGCGATCGAAGATCAACGTGCTGGCCCTGTTCACCGTCGACGCGGCCGGGGAGTATCACTACGCGAAGGGCGTGAACATGCGTGCCGTCGCCGCCCTTGCCATCACAGCGGTCGCTGCACTGCTGATGGCCTTCGTCCCGGCGTTCAAGATCGTCTCGGAGTTCTCCTGGTTCATCGGGGCCGGACTCGGCGCGATCGTCTACTGGATGCTCGCGGACCGTCGGGGCCCCTTCAACGATGTGTCCGGAGAGCCCATCGCCGTGACCAGCACGCACCACTAGGGACCTCATGAGAATTCTGGTAGCCAACGTCAACACGACCGTTTCGATGACCGAGGCGATCGCGGTGTCCGCGCGCGGTGTCGCCTCGCCGGGCACGGAGATCATCGGCATCACACCGCGTTTCGGCGCCGACTCGTGCGAGGGAAACTTCGAGAGCTATCTCGCCGCCATCGCCGTGATGGACGCGATCACTTCGTATGCTGATCCGTTCGACGCGGTGATCCAGGCAGGCTACGGCGAGCACGGCCGCGAGGGCTTGCAGGAGTTGCTCGACGTGCCGGTCGTCGACATCACCGAGGCGGCGGCGTCGACGGCGATGTATCTGGGCCACAAGTACTCGGTGGTCACCTCACTCGACCGCACGGTGCCGCTGATCGAAGACCGCCTGAAGCTGGCCGGCCTGGACGCCCGATGTGCTTCGGTGCGAGCATCGGGCCTCGGTGTGCTGGAACTGGAATCCGATCCCGAGCGTGCCGTGCAGGCGATCGTTTCGCAGGCGCGTGAGGCCGTCGAGAAGGATCACGCCGAGGTGATCTGCCTCGGGTGCGGCGGTATGGCCGAATTGGAGGCGAAGGTCTCGGCCGCCACCGGTGTGCCGATCGTCGATGGCGTCCGCTCGGCGGTGACCATCGCCGAAGGGCTTGTCCGGATGGGACTGTCCACCTCGAAGGTGCGTACCTATGCCACTCCGCGGCAGAAGAAGGTCACGGGCTGGCCATTCCAGTTGTAGGCCAAGAACTCTCAGACGACACCGGGCACCCATCGGGTGCCCGGTGTCGTTTCGTCAGAGCATGATCTGGCGGTTGACGTCCTTGTACAACAGGTAGCGGAAATTCGATGGACCACCGGCGTAGCACGCCTGCGGGCAGAAGGCGCGCAGCGAGAGGAAGTCGCCTTCCTGAACTTCCACCCAGTCTCCGTTGAGGTGGTAGACGGCCTTGCCTTCGAGCATCAGCAGCCCGTGCTCCATCACATGGGTCTCGGCGAAGGGAATGCTCGCGCCCGGCTCGAACGTCACGATGTTGACATGCATGTCGTAGGCCAGATCCTGCGGATCGAGCATGCGGGTCGTACGCCATTTCCCATCGGTTCCCGGCATCGCCGACGGTTCGATATCCCGCTCGTTGCCGAACTTCACCGACGGCGAGTGGCCCTGGATCACCTCGTAGCGCTTGCGAATCCACACGAACGTCGCATCGGCATCACCGGCGTTGTGCGCCGACCACTCGGTGCCGGCCGGCAGGTAGGCGAAGCCGCCCTCCGACAGTGTCTGCGACTGCCCCGCCGCGTCGACCGTCAGTGCCCCCGAGGTGACGAACAGAAAGCTCTGGACCTCCGGTTGAGGTTCTGGCCGCTGTGCGCCACCGCCCGGCTTCACCTCGACGATCGCCTGGAAGTACGTCGTCGCACCACCGGCCACGGGTCGATTGATGATCCACGCGCGGGTGTCCGTCCACTCCGGGAACACCGAGGTGACGATGTCGGAGAGAACCCCGCGGGGGATGACGGTGTACGCCTCGGTGACGATGGCCCGATCGGTCAACAGGTCGGTCTGCGGCGGCAGTCCGCCACGGGGCGTGTAGTAGGACGCTGCGGTCACGGGTTGGGTCACGGGGTGCTCCTGATTGTGCGGCCGAGCGCGATATCACGCACGGTGGACGTGGAAAGGTCGGTGGCGGTTTCGATCTCGTCGCCGGTGAGCGCGCCGCATACGCTGCCGCGGTGGATCACACTCGCCAGTGCCCGAGCGGTGGCCGGCTCGTCCATGACCGTGGAGTCGAGTCGGTGTACGTAGTTGCGCAGGCGCGTCGCAGCGGGGGTGAAGGCGCGGCGGTAGAACGCGTAGGTCGAGAGGTATCGGGTGACGAGTTGGGCGGGGTGCATGTCCCAGCCCTGATAGATCCCCCGTTCGAGATGCCGGCGGACCAGGCGTGCGTGCAGGGTCCACGCCATCGCGATGTTGTCGGGGTCGCCGACGGGCAGGATGTTGGTGGAGCCGTCGGACATGTGGACACCGGTTCCGGCGACGGCGAGTTGCATGACGTTCTTGGCATGGTCGGCAGCCGGATGCTCCATCGACTGATAGGCGGCGGCGATGCCGAGGGACGCCGAGTAGTCATAGGTGCCGTAGTGCAACGAGCTGACGCGCCCCTGTCCTGCGTGGATGAATTGGGCGACCGGGGCGCGACCGTCGGCGCCGAGGATGGCCTGCGGCGTTTCGACCTGTACTTCGAAGCGGATGCGGCCCGCGGGAAGTCCGTTGGCCGCCTCGAGGGCGCGCGCCACCGCAACCATCGCCTCGACCTGATCGACCGAGGTCACCTTGGGCAGGGTGAGGGCCAAACCGTCGGGCAGTCTGCCGGATTCGACGAGCCCGCTGACGAACATGTCGAGCGTCCGCAATCCGCGGGCCCGGTTGCCTGCTTCGAGGCACTTGAAGCGGATACCGACGAACGGCGTCGAGCTGCCTGCATCGATCGCGCTGCGCAGTGCCGTCAGTGCCCGTTCGACATCGGCATCCTCGGTGGCGTCGTCGAACGTGCCGTAGCCGTCCTCGAAGTCGATGCGAAGGTCCTCGATCGGTTCGGTGCGCAGCTTGTGGTCCACCAGCGCGGCCAGCGTGTCGGGCGCACAGTCGGTTCCTTCGTCGGCTCCGACGAGTGCCGCCACCGCGTCGAGTCCGCCGGCCGAGCCGGCCGCGGCCAGGGCAGCGGTGCCCCAATCGGTGGGCGTCGTGGCTGCGTACCGATTGGCCGGGACATAGACGGTGTGCACCGGCTGCCGACGGCCGTCGTCACCGGGATAGCGGGCGGCCAGATGCGCGTCGGCGGCCGCCAGCCGATGGTCGACGTCGGCCAGCACCGCATCGTCGAGGCGTCGTGTCACTGGTATTCCTTTCGGGCGTGGAAATGCCGATCAAACTGAAATTCCACAATGTGGAGTTTAGCGTGGGGACGGGTCGCAGCACGAAGAAGTCCGAGATAACCCCGTAGAGATTCCGTATTGCGGAATCATTTCATCGGATGTTGGATGAAACGCACATCGTCTACCGAAAGTGGGTCGCATGACGGAACGGTCAGGCGGGGTCCAGTCGGTGGAACGCGCCTTCGAGTTGATGGAGTTGATCGGGCGGGCGGGAGGGGAGTGCTCGCTCACCGAGTTGTCGTCAGAGTCGCCATTGCCGCCACCCACGATTCACCGCCTGTTGCGCACACTGGTCAATCTGGGTTATGTACGGCAGCTGCCCAACCGTCGCTATGCGTTGGGGCCGAGACTGATTCGACTCGGTGAGGTGGCCAATCGCCAGTTGGGTGCGGTGGCCATGCCGGTACTGCAGGCGCTGGTCGACGAACTGTCGGAAACCGCGAGCCTGGCCGTGCTCGACGGCGACATGGTGATCTACACGGGTCAGGTGCTGCCGTCGACGCTGATGCGCAACGGCACCGAGGTGGGCAAGCGCGTCGGCCTGCATACCTCGGGTGTCGGCAAAGCCGTCCTCGGCGAACTGGAGGACGCGCGCATCCTGAAACTGGTCACCCAGTCCGGGCTCCCGGCACCGACCGAGAACAGTGCCTCGACGCTTTCGGCGGTGTTCGCCAAGGTCGAGCGTGTTCGCGCCGATGGTTACGCGATCGATGACGAGGAATGCGAAATGGGGATCCGGTCGGTGGCGATGGCGGTTCCCGGCGCACCCACACCCATGGCGATCGGCATCTCCGGCCCGGCCGCGCGCATGCACAAGGACGCCATCACTCGGGCTGTGCCTGCGCTGAAGAGGGCGACCGGGGTGATCTCCGAGGCGCTGATCGGATCGCGGGAACCGTAGGTCCGCTCAGGATCAGAGCACACCCAGCGGACGACAGACGTTGGACAGGGCGTTCCAGTACTGACCCGGCGCGCAATTCTCCGCCGGACGCGGCGTCTGGCAGGTGTTCGTGATGGGGTCCCAGAATTGTCCGTTGACGCAGTTCAGCGGTTCAGCCGAGGCGGACCCGACGGTGAACAGCGACGCGGCGGCGATCGGCGCTGCGGCAAGAACGGCGATGGTCGAACGGCCGAGTATGTTTCGCATGGATTGATCTTGCCCCACGCCGCGGGTCGTGAAACCCCGGATATCCGCGCCTCAGGTGCCGTCGCCGACTATCAAGATCGGCATCGATCGACGAATCGAGACGCCCTTTCCCGCAGCTGCGTCTTCGTCGGCGCCTTCGCGCCGGTGAGGATCGGGAAGACCATCGGCCCCAGGAGGTCTGCGATCAGTTCCTCGTCCACCACGGCGGCCGGGACGGTGCCATCGCCGAGCACATGAGCGATGACCGGCACGGCGCTGGTCACCAGGGCATCGTCACCGCGCAGCAATTCGGCGACGGCGTTGTCGTGCTGAGCTTCTCCGAGCAGCGCCCGATAGGCGCCGCCGGCGGCAGATCGCGTGAGGAAGTGCACGACGGCCGCCAGGTAGTTCGACACCACAGCGACCGGGTTGGCCGTGAGCGGCACGGCCAACTCGGTCGCCGCGTCCTGCGCGCACGCCTCGTGCAGGATCTCGGCCTTGGTGGACCACCAGCGGTAGATCGTCTGGCGGCCGACACCGGCCCGCTCGGCGATGCCCTTCATCGTCAAGGCCGCATAGCCCTGTTCGACGAGCATGTCGTCGACAGCGTTCAGGACCGCCCGGCGGGCGCTCTCGCTGCGCGGCCTGCCGAGTACGGGTTCCACCGTGCGGTTGGACGTTTCGGACATGGCTCGATCTTCTCAGTTGTCGGTGTCCTCGGTCGCTCGAACCCGACGCACCAGCACCAACTCGGCGATGACCACGATTGCGGGCACCACCGACACCAGCCCGGCGAACACCACACCAGCGGTGACGAGATCGGTTGCCCGGGTCAGTGCGCCGACACCGATCGCGGGCACCGCCAGCATCGTGTAGAGCCCGGCGAAGAACGCCGACGAAACCCCGCCGCGGTGCGCGACATCGGTGCGCTCGACGGTCATCGCAAGTCCTGCCAACAAGCACATCCCGCCCCCGATGCCGACGGTGGCGGCGGCGGCCAGCAGGGCAGGAAGCGACCGGGTAGTCAACGCGAGCACGATCAAACCCGCCGCGACCACCATGCCCAGGCAGCCGACGATCTGCGCATGGATGGGTGCGATCCGCCGTGCCCACAGCTGACCGGCAGCCATACCCGCGAAGGCGACGAAGACGACGCCGCCGGCGACGGAATGGCTGTGCACGTGCAGGCTGCCCGCCAAGAGCAGACCGCTGACTGCCGTCAGTACGCCGGTGACAGCGAACCCGGAGCCCGCTGCCAGCACCGCCCGCACAAATGCCCCGCGGATGGCGGAGGGAATGTGCGGGCGCTGTCGCCATCCGGACGTGGTGCTCGTGCGTGGTGCCGAGGGAAGGCCGCACCCAAGTGCGAGAATGGCCACCCCGGACAGCATGAGATGAGCCAGGTAAGGCGCGCTCAACGCGGAGGTGCTCAGGTCGGCGATGACGCCTGACAGCAGGGTGCCGACCGCGAGACCGCCGGTGTTCACCGCGACCGCGACGGTCCCCGCCAAGGCTTTACGCTCTGATCCGAAGAGGTCGATGATGGCTGCCGTTCCAGCCCCGCTCATCAGGCCCGCCCCGATCCCGGAGACCAGCCGGGCAAGGATCAGCAGCGGCAGCGATGGCGGCAACAGGAACAGCACGGCACTTGCCGCCGCAAGCGCCACCGCGGCGAGGAGCACCGGTTTGCGACCGATGTGGTCGGAAAGTCGGCCTAACAAGAGCAGGGTGGCGACCACGCCGATCGCATACACCGCGAAGAGCACCGTCACCGTCAACGCCGTGAACGTCAACTCACTGGCATAGATCGGATACAGCGGCGTCGGGAGTGTGGTGCCCATCATCGTCACAATGAAGGCAAAACCAATGGCAAATAACGGTTTTCGCGAGACTCGGCTCATCGCCGCCGAGCCGTCGAGGGTGGTGTTCGTCACGATGGTCCTTTCGCAGCAATTTCTCATATACGAGGCATGATGCCTCGTATATGAGATTAGCACTATCGAGTCATAGTGTCTCGTTTTGCCGATCGGGCCCGGGCGCTCCCGCCGTCAGCGCCTGTGCAACTCTTGATCCGAGGCCCTGCAAGCAGTTCGATGCCGACCTGAGGAGACGCACGCGAATGAGACGCCGCAGTGCTCTGCACCTGTTGTGGACACTGCCGCTTGCGACGGCGCTGTCCGCCGTTCCGCTCTACTGGGGCACATTGGCCGTATGCGGTGTCAGCGGTTGCAGCGGAGGTGGCTACGGGCCTTCATACAGCCCGGATCATCATTGGATCATCGCGTTTGTCGTGGTCGGCCTCCTGTATGCGACGGCGATCATTGCGGTGCCGCGGGGGCGGTTCGGCCTCCGACTCGTGATCGGACTGGCTCTGGGCGTCATGGTCGCCGGCTATCTGATCGTCCACGCGTGGACCATGAAGTACCGACCATGAAGTACCCGCTCGTCTGACACCGCGGACTCCTGCTCAGATGCGCTCCAGGACGGAATCGTCGGTCCGCACCGCACCGAGGGTGGCGTGCACCGTGATGTCATGGGTGCCGGGGGAGACGGTGGCGCAGACGATCCCGACCTCGTGGCGATCGACCTTGCGAGCGAGAGCGGGTAGGCGCTGCACCAACGACGTTGCGGTGTCGATGATGTGGGCCGAGGTCACCGACGCCACACAATCGGCTGCCGCGCCCCGCCGCACCACCGACAGCAGCGCGTTCTCCACGGCACTGCGCATCGCGCCGTCAGGCAGTTGCGCGTTCTTCCAGGCCTGCAGCGCGGCCCGCATGGCGGGACAGTCGTCATGGCCGAGGACCACCACCAGAGCGACCCCGAGAGCATCGACCGCGTACTCGATGCTGGCCAGCACGCTCGTATCCACGGTGTGGCCCCAGGTGCTGATATCGACGAGCGATCCGGCAGATTGCCCGAAAACGGTCTCGCTGCTGATGCCGGCATCGGCACAGCGGAACACCGCTGCCACGGGTCCCTCGACTGGCCACGGCCGGCCGGACCGCAGCTCCTGCCAGATCGCCGTCGCAGTGGTCACGTCACTGGTCATCTCGGTCATTCCTTTCGTGGTGGTTTTCAGCTGAAGTACTCGGGGCGGCTGACGTAGGTCTCGGTCACGAACAGCACGCCGGGTGAGGCATCGAGGAGCCGGCGCAGACCGGCGAGCAGTGCCTCGGCCTTGTCGTCGGGCACCACGGTGATGATCAGTTCGAGCGTCGCCTGCTGGTTGAACAGCAGGCGACCCTGGTGATAGCCGTGGTGGCCGAGGCCGGACACACCGGACACGCTGGTGAAACCGGTGGCACCGACGCCGGTGATCACGTCGCGCACCGCGGCGGCGTCCTGACCGGAGACGACAACCTCGACTTTCGTCATCCGGGTGAGGGCGGTGGTCATCGAATCATCTCCTTGTCGAAAGCGGTTGTCGGAAGGGCGTCGTCATACCAGTCCCGCCAGCCGTTGCGGGTCCGGCGGTGCCAGCTGCGGTGGGCCTGCTCGCGGGCGGCGATGCTCACCCAGTCGTTGTCGAACAGCTGCTTCAGCAGCGGGTTGCGGTCGATCACGGTGTCGATGCGCGCCAACGGCGCCTGGACGACGGCGAGCAGTCGTTGCGGTTCATGTATCAGTCGGTCGGCGAACTGCACCGACTGCTGCGGTAGTCCCAAGCGCAGGTCGCCTGCGTGTCCGGTCAGCACTCCGGCATCACCCACCACGTTATGGATCGTCTTGCTCCCCGCCCCGAACGTGTCGGGGGCCACGGTGGAGAAGTAGTATTGGCAGTTGATCCACTGCGCCACCACCAATGGCGCAGTCATGATGTTCTCCAGCGCGGTTCCGTCTGCGTCGACCTCAGCCTCGTAGGAATGCAGGAATACCCTGCGCTGCAGGTCTACTCCGGCAGTGACTTCCCGTGGGGCGATGATGAATGCGGAATTGTTGGCAAGTCCCCATTCTGGATACACCTGCGCCCAGTCCAGCGAGCGCTTGACGACGTGGCGGGCAGCCCTGGTAGCTGAGCGCCGCCGGGGTGCGCCGGGCAGACCGTTGCACCGTTCGGCTGCAAGGTGCGCGCCGGCGTGCGCGAGATGTGTCGTGAGCCGGTCGATGTCGGCCCGGTGCCCGGCCGGGACCAGATGTTGGTCGAGTACCGTCACGCGGTCGGTGGTGGTGTCGTGCACCGCAGCGACGACGAGAGTGTCGTCGGGGATGGCGATTCCCGACATGCGCAGCTCGGCACGAACCTCGGGATCGTTGAGGATCAGCGCGGCGGTGCGTGCATTCGGCCCGCCGCCCTGCCCACCGCAGGCCCCGCAGTCCAGCGACGCCTGGTAGGGGTTGTTCTCGGTGGTGCTGTGGTGACCACAGAGCACCAGCAACCGGGCGAAGTCACCGGTCAGCCCGATCGACTGGAAGATGGCTTGCGCGAACAGGACCCGCTCGGACAGTGGCATACCACTCACCGCCAGCACTGTTGTCGGCGTCGGCGCAATCCACTCGTGCAGTCGCTTCCGGATCGAGCCGCTGGCGGCCGGGGCGGCGGTTTTGGCCGCAGCAAGCGGACCGGCGAGAAAACCGGCCGCTTCGGCGAGGGTGAACGACCCGGTATACGACTGTTTTGCGGTGTGAAAGGAGGATTCGGCCGCAGCCAGGCCGGTGGCACCGGCAACGTGCCGACGTGCATCGCCTACCGGCTTCTCGGATACCTGGTGACTGGGTGAGATCAGCACCGGACAAAGATCCATCGGTTCACCGCCGAGCAGACCGGTGAACCGGATCGCGACGGCGAAGAAGCCGGCGAAGCCGAAGGTTTGATAGCCTTCGCGACTCTCCAGATGCCTGCGCAACCCTTCCGAACGGGTGTCGATGCACGTGACCATCTGGGTGTGTACGGGCACGGCATCGGCATCGGCATCGGCATCGGCGTTGCTGTCGTCCTTTGTCAAAGCGCTCAGTAGCTGATCCTGGTAGTGGCCTTCGAAAGCCTGCTGCCACAGCATCTCCCGGGCGCCCACCGGCATCGTGGCAAGAACCCTGGCCACGGTGGCCTGCTCGGCCTCGTCGATCGTCCCCGCGTGCCAGACCGCCAGCAGATGCGCCGCGCGCTCGCGCGCGGTGGGTGTCGACGAGCGAGGTGCGTCGGTCATGGGGGGTCTCGGGGCGTCCTGCGCCAATGCGGCTTCCACGGACAGCCGGACGGCCAGATACTGCAGCAGATCGATGCCCGCCGCGCGGTCGGCGCCCCATTGGATGTGGGCCGCCCATCCCGGCAACCGGGTCAGATGCGCCTGCAGATAGACGACGCGATCCTCATCGCCGATACGCAGACGCTCGAGCGCCTTCAGTACGGCATCGTCGGGCCGTTCCGGCGCCGCGCGCAGCTTCCGCCGTGCCGCGCGAGGCAGGGTCCGGTCGTGCCGCACCGAATTCCGCCAAGCGGTGTAGAAACCGTGCGCATGGTCTGGCACGGACCAACTGCCGCCACCGAGGAAGGCCGCGCACCAGGTGGCGGCGTGCGCGTCGATATCGGCAGCCAGCTCACCGGAGATCTGCTCGGCACGAGTGGTGAACCGGCGCCGGGGTTCCGGGGCGACGTGGCCGTGCAGCAGGTCCGCCCGCAGGATGTCGATGGCCGCGACGTTACGGTCGGCCAACGAAATGTCGGGTTCGTCCCCCAGGTTGGGGTACCGCCTGCACAGGACGACCTCGAGGTCGGCGTCGGTGATCCGGCCCTGCCGGTACAGAGCCCGAAAGACGCTCTCTGGCAGGGTTCCCCGCATCCCGTACACGTCGCTCGCGCGCCGGATGGCCTGTTCGAAGGGCATGTTCTGCAGACCGGCGAGTGGATTGACCGCGATGAAGGTGCCAAGGGGAAAGTGAGTGGGCAGTGCCCGCGCGGCGATCCGGATGTCACTGCGGAGCTGGGCCCGCCGCGCGGCGGTATCGGTCGGTGTCATCGGTGTGCTCCTGTCGGGTGAAGGGTTCCGGCGCTGATCGCGTGGGTGTAAAGGGCGCGCTGCAGGCCGCGCGCCGCAGGCCGGTTCCGCACGGACGCCAGACCGCCGAGCAGCGCCAGGCCTGCGGCGATCACCGCCCAGACCGTCAGCGGTGATGCCGTCGACTCCGGTAATGCGGGCCCCAGATATCTGCTGACCATGCTGATCATCGCCACGTAGGCGACCGCTGCGGGGAACAGCACCGCCGTGGCGCCGAGCACACCGTGCGTGGTGGGTTGCCTGTGCAGCCAACCCCACGTGGCGGCGGCTGCGGCCAGCCAGGCGAAGACCAGCAGCGCGAGTTCGGCGGCATGACCTTCCTGCCAAGTCGGTACCAGCGCGACCCCGGTGGTCAACGCGCTCAGCGGAAGCAGCGCAGCAGCCGCGGCGACACCCCATGTGGCGTTGCGGGAGATTTGTGCCGGGCCGGCGAGCAGGTGGTGCCGTCGGTGCCTGGCGATCGCAGTGCCGGAGGACAGGAACAGGGCGGCTTTGTAGAACCCGTGTCCGATCAGGTGGATCACCGCCGCCGCCCAGAGGCCCAGCCCACAGGTGAGCATCATGAATCCCATCTGGGCCATCGTCGAATAGGTAAGCGCGCCCTTGATATCCGGCCTCGCCAGCATCATCAGGACGCCGTAGGCCATGGACGCGACGCCGGCGGCGATGATGATCCCTGCGGCCAGTGGGGTCGAGAAGGCGGCGAGTTTGACAAGCAGGACGCCGCCGCCGTTGACCACCCCGGCATGCAGAAGAGCCGACACCGGTGTGGGCGCCGCGAGTGTGGCGGGCAGCCAGCGGTGAAAGGGTATCTGCGCCGTGCGGGAGAGGGCGGCAACCGCGATCAGTATCGCGATCGCGGGTGCGAATACATCGGCGTCGAGATGATGCAGTCCGACGGCGACCCAGAGCGCGCCGTCTCCGAGGGCGAATGCCAGCGCTGTGCGACGAACACCGTCGCGTGCGGCGGGAAGCTCTCGGTAGGTGGCCAACAGCAGGCACAGTGCGAGCCCGACCGAGGTCCAACCGATGGCGAGGGCAACCAGCGTGGTGGCCGTCGCCATCAGCATCGACGCCGCTGTGAGAAGTGTTGCACCACAGGTGAACCAGTGTGATCGCCGGTCACCGGCAAGGTAGCGCACGGCGTATCCCTGGGCGGTGGCGCTCACTCCGAAGATCAGCACCAGCAGTGCTGCAGCGAGGCGGTCAGGTGCTGATACCACTCCCACGATCGCGACCAGCGCACCGACGACGGTCACCGATGTGCCCACGCGTGCAACGGCGGCCGGCATGCGCCGGCCGACGGTGGCGGCCAGTGCGGCCACTGCCAGCAGTGCGATGAGCAGTACCAGAAGAGGTGGCTTCGAGACGAGCTCCAACATGCGAAGCAAATTACGTGTATTACGTCTCGCGTGTCAAGGTTCGTAATACAAAGGCGACGTGTACCCCTCCGATCGCCGTCGCCGTCAGCAGTGGATATGGGCCGACACGAAACATGCCGATTACCGAAGTGCGTTACACGAATCACATATGCTTTCCGGGATGCCCGCGTCCCGGAAGAGCTCAGAGAAGGTGGCGGCCCCGCGCAAGGCGCTCGGCCGGGCCACCGCGCAACCCGCGGTGGCGCCGCAGCGTACCTGGACGTTTCTGACCAACCACGCCCATGTGCTGCTCTGCCTGGCGCAAGGGGAGTCGCTGACGGCGCGGGAACTGAGCGTGCTGATCGGCATCACCGAGCGTTCGGTGCAGGCAATCCTGGCCGATCTGATCGCCGACGGCTATCTGAAGAAGTCCAAGGTAGGACGACGCAATCGCTATACGGTCAATCGGGCCGGGCGCCTGCGTCACCCGCTGGAATCGGCGCACAGCGTCGGTCAGCTGATCGATGCCCTCAGCTGAGTCCTGCTCAGCGGGTGCTGGTCACCGTCAGTGATCGGCGAGAGCCGTCTTCACAAAGGACGAGATGCGTTGCCTGGCTGCGTCGGCTTCCGGAACCGGTAGCAGGATGAATCCGTGGAATCCGCCGGACACCTCCACGAGCGTGGTGTCGACGCCGGCCGCGCGCATGCGGGCAGCGGTATTGCGTGAATCATCGAGCAGACAATCGTGCGTGCCGACGATGATGAGCGTGGGCGGAAAGCCGGCGAATGAGCCGTACAGCGGTGAGACCAGGGGTGCCGTCAGCTCGTGATCGCCCGCATACGCTCCCGCACTGTGGTTCAGTCCGGCGCGGGACAAAAGATCGCGGTGTTCGTTGGACAGGAAGCTGTCGGAGATGTTGGTCAGATCGGCCCAGGGAAAAAGGGTTACCACCGACCTGGGCGGCTCGGCGCCCTCGTCGAGTAGTCGTCGCGTCAGCGACAAGGCGAGTCCACCCCCGGCGGACTCGCCGATGATGACCGTGGGTCGGCCGCGCGCCACCTGCAAGTAGACCGCCCACAGGTCATCGAGTGCGGCCGGGAACGGATGCTCCGGCGCGAGCCGGTAATCGACACTGACCAGGTCTGCTTTGTTGGAAAGGGCCAACCGGCTGTGAGACCGCGCCGCCACGGAGCTGCCGGCGACGAAGGCCCCGCCGTGAACATGGAAGATCAACGCTGGGCCGGCGCCAACCGGCCGAAACCAGCGAACGGGAACGTCGGCCACCGTGGCGGTGTGTTCCTCGACGCCGCGCGCACGGCGCTGGCGCATCTCCATCGAACGGGTGATCGTGCGTGTTCTGTCGACGTCGTGGGGGCCTCGTGCCCTCGATGCCGCCAGCAGAGCGAGTTTCTGGAAAGTGGCCAGCCGACGGCTGGGACGGTGCGGCGTGGATTCGGACATGGGCGCTCTCCTCGGTATCGGTATCGGCAGCGGCGGGATCAGGCGGCATGCAGGAACAACATCGACCCGACGGCGACGAGGACCACCGCAAGGATCGCGGCGTTGTGTCGCTCAAGGATGACCCGGAGACGGTGCAAGGGCCCTTCCATGCGTTCGCGCCAGATCGCATAACTCAGCACCGGCATGATCACGGTCAGACTTGCCATCACGGCGAAGGCGGCCATTTCCGCCAACGCGTGCATGCCATCGGTTGATCCGATACTGAAACCTGCTGCGGCGCAGACGGACAACACTTTGGGGTTCATGATCGCCAGAATGGGGGCCGCCGCAAGCGCCCGCCACGCGGTGACGGAATCCAATCCGCGTAGCCAGGCCGGTGCCCGAGTGCTCCGCCCACGACGAACCCAGGTGACGGCGCCGGCGAGGACGAGGAGTACTGCCAACGCCATGATGGCGGGTCGTACCCACGCGGGCGCGGGACCTCCTGCCGTGGGCAGGCTCCCGGATAGTTCCACGAACAGACCTGTTGCCACGATCAGGGACAGCACCCATCCTGCGGCGAACGACCACCCGGCTGCCAGTGGCCGCGGCGTGTTCAGCATCAGGATCGCGGGAATCACCGACGCGGGGGATACGGCGATGACTACGGCCAGCGACATCAGCTCAGCCCACATCGGACACCCTGACCGCCAGGAGGTCGACCAACAAACAAGCAATCCTCATTCATGTACCCCTCGCCGTTGATAAGTACGATCAGTCAATGCCCACGGAGTCGGACCGCATCGGGGAGCCGGCGCGCAGACGCGGCCGCAACAGCAGCGGAGAAGCGACGCGCATCAAGCTCATCACTGTTGCGGAAACGCTGTTCGCCGATCGAGGGATCGCGGCCGTGAGCCTCAACGAGATCAGACTTGCTGCCGGACAAAGCAACGCCGCGGCGGTGAACTATCACTTCGGATCCAAGGATGACCTCATCAAGGCGATTCTGGAGTACCGTCTCGAACGCATCGACCGAGATCGTGGACGGATTCTCGACGACGCTCTCTCGGCGCGTCGACCGCCCGAACTCAGGAGCGTGCTCCAGGCCTTGGTCCTTCCGCAGATCGACAGCATCAACCGAGGGGAGCGGCATGTCGAGCTGGTAACCCAGTTGATGTTCCACGGATATGCCCAACCGGGCGGGCCTGCGTGGATTCTTGCCGATCCCGCCATGACCGGGCATGGTCAACGGCTCAACCAGATTCTCTGGCAGCATCTTTCGGACCTCCCTGACGTCGTCGCAGCGGCGCGTCTTCGTTTCGTCTACACCAGTTGTCTGAACGCAGTCGCCGACCATCAGCGCCAACGCGCAACCGTGGCCGGTGCGCCGCCGACCGCCGTGTTCGCGGCCGACCTCATCGATTCGCTGACCGCGGTCATCTGCGCACCGGCATCGACACACACCGTCGGTGCTTTGCAACCTTGACGACGCCGCATCACTCTGACTTGAGCGCAGCCTCGAGAAGTTCCCTGCCTGGTAGCGAGTCCAGATCCGATTCGACTGTCACCGAATACAATCGGCCATTCCACTCGAACGGTGGCCGGTAGTCGGCGCAGACCGGTAAGCCGCGGTCCCGCCCGAGGGTCAGTGCTGTCCCGCCATGCTGCCAGACGTGGGGCAGTGTCAACGTTGTGAACACCGATCCTGCGACAGCATCGTCGATCACCGCTTCCACCCGCGTCCCGTTGTGGAGACGATGTAGCCGACAGCCCGCGCTGTGCCGACCGGCCATCAGCACTCGGTCCGATTGCACGCGAATGTCGCCGCCGGGTGCGGCGATGGCGATATGCAGTCTGGAGTCGATCACGTATGCCGCGAGTCCGCCGGTCCAGTTGCCGATCGCGAACAGCACCCCGTGGGCGGCGGCTTCGGGAGGAACCTCGATGTCGGCGGATATGCGGCTGTACAACAGGGGGAGCGCCTCATCGACGACGGGTCCGCCCGCGGGTCGCAACACCACACGCTGGCCGGGTGGGAAGTCGGGCCACACCATGTCTGCTGCTCGGGCGACCAATGAGTCGGTCAGCGGAAGCACGTCATGGCGGGCGGCTTCACGGTCCCAGAGAGCGCTCAAACGCGAGACCTCGCCAGGGTGTGTCGCGGCGATATCGTGGGCTTCCGAGAAGTCGTCGGGGTGAAACAACGACCACCGATCGGCGGCGAAGTCACGGCTGCCATCGACCAGTCTCTCCTCGTCCATGACGCCTTGGCTCACGTGGTCGGTTGTTGCCTTCCAGCCGTCGGCGATGATGGAGCGAGAACCGACGACCTCGAAGTATTGAGTGGATCGGGGCGCCGGCGCCGCCGCATCGTCGAAGGTCGCCAGGAAGCTTGCGCCGTGCATCGCGCTGTCAGCCGCGGTCGAACCGAGTATCGGCGGTCGGATTCCACAGGCCTCCAATACCGTTGGCATGATGTCTATGGCGTGTGCGAACTGTGGGCGGACCGCGCCGCCGCCGCGGATGCCACGAGGCCAATGTGCGATGAGTGGTACACGCGTCCCGCCGAGCCATGCGTACCGCTTCCACAGCCGAAACGGTGCGTTACCGGCCCATGCCCAGCCCCACGCATAGTGGGGGTATCCCGCTACTCCGCCCCAGTCGGTCAGCTGGTCGAGGTTATCGGCCGGTGATTCCGGCACCCGGTGAGTGAATCGGTGTTCGTTGCTGGTTCCCGCGGCACCGCCCTCTGCACTGGCCCCGTTATCGCTCATGATGAGGACGAGGGTGTCATCGAGGACGTCGAGTTGTTCCAGGGCCGTGAGCAATCGGTCGATCTGGCTGTCGGTATGGCTGAGAAATCCCGCGTAGACCTCGTGCATCCGCGCGTACGCGGTGCGTTCGTCGTCGCTGAGTTTGCTCCAGTCGGGGACCCAGCCGGGCCGCTCGGTGAGGGTGGTGCCTGCCGGCACGACGCCCTCGGCGAGCTGGCGTTCGAATACTTCGTGTCGCCAGGCTTCCCAACCGATGTCGAACTGCCCTGCGTAGCTGTCCGCCCAGTCCTTGTGTACATGATGCGGCGAGTGCATGGCCCCGGTGGCGAAGTAGAGAAAGAACGGCTTGCCCGGCGCGGACTGTTGCTGGCTCACCACCATTGAAATCGCTTCATCGGTGAGGTCTTCGGTCAAGTGGTAACCCGCTGGTCGCACATCGGGCCCATCGATATAGCTGTTGTCGCGTACCAGTTGCGGGTCCCAATGGTTGGCGTCGCCGAGCAGGAAACCGTAGTAACGCTCGAACCCGAGTCCCAACGGCCAACGGCTGAACGGACCGGCGCTCGTCCGCTCGCCACGAGGCGCCAGATGCCATTTTCCGACGGCCATTGTGCTCCAGCCGGAATCCCGGAGCATGCGCGGCAAGGTCGGCGTCGAGTCCGGGATCTTCCCGGTGTAACCCGCCTGGGCGGTCGGGATGTCGGCGAGGAAGCCCATCCCGACCGAGTGGTGGTTTCGGCCGGTGAGCAACGCGGCCCGTGTCGGCGAACACAGGCCGGTGACGTGAAAACGGTTGTATCGGAGACCATTTCTGGCCAAGCGATCGATGGCCGGAGTGCGGATGTCGGAGCCGTAACAGCCCAGCTGGGCGAAGCCGAGGTCGTCCAGGACGATCATCACCACATTGGGACGTTCAGATCGTGTGTTCACGCCGTACTCGCCCATGCGCCACCTCTGCTCACCGTGATCTAATTAAAGAGACCTCATTACTATCACGGAATCGCTTCGCTGGCACATGTCAGCTCCCGATCACAGCGCGGCGGTTGTGCGACACCTCGGCGAGGCGGCCCGCTCGACATTCCACGATTCGATGGCCGATATCCCTGGCGACGTCGAGGTCATGGGTGATGAACACCATCGCCGTGCCGTAGCGCTCCTGCAGCGCGACCAACGTGTCCAGTACCGCCGCCTGTGCGACCACGTCCAGCGCCGAGACGGCTTCGTCGAGCACCACAATGTCCGGCCCGGGAGCCAGCGCGCGGGCGATCGCCACGCGTTGACTCTGTCCGCCGGAGAGCTGACCCGGCTTTCGCGTCAGGAACTGCTCTCCGAGCCCGACCTCGGAGAGCACCTCCCGAACGCGTTCCCGCCGGGTGCGGTCGTCCATGTCGACCGTGCGCAGCAGCGATTCGGAGACGATCCGCCCGACGGTCCACCGCGGGTCGAGTGCGGTGAAAGGATTCTGAGCAACCAGTTGAATCCGGCCCGGACGTACCGACCCACCATCGGCGCCCGCCAGCGTGAGCCTGCCGTCGTCGGGGGTGGCGAGACCCACCAGAACACGGGCCAGAGTGGACTTCCCGGAGCCCGACTCACCCACGACCGCGACAGTTTCACCACGGCGCACCGTCAGCTCTGCGTCGGCCAATGCGTGGACTACTCCGAAACGTTTGGTCAGTCTGTCGGCGCGCA
This sequence comes from Mycolicibacterium neoaurum VKM Ac-1815D, assembly GCF_000317305.3. Next base: position 3,112,747 of record NC_023036.2, read on the forward strand.
GCGCGATATCGGCGTCGGACGCCACCGGGGAACGGCGTCGCCTGCCGGGCAGGGCCGCGGCCAGTTCCTGTGCCGCATCGCTGCGCGGCGACTCCAGCACCGTGTCCGCACCGCCATCCTCCACCACGCGACCACCGTCGAGGACCACGATGCGGTCGGCCCTGCTGGCTGCCACGGCGAGGTCGTGCGTGATCAGCAGCAACCCGGCGCCGTCGCGGCTACGTGCGACGAGGGTATCCAGGACCCGCGTCGCGACAGCCGCATCGAGCGCGCTCGTCGGCTCATCGGCCACGATCAGGGCCGGCCGGCCGGCCAAGGCGATCGCGATCAACACCCGCTGGCGCTGTCCACCGGAGAGCTCGTGTGGATAGCGCTGAGCCAGCGAGGCGGCCGGTGTTCGGTCGGTGCCGAGCCCGACCTCGAGCAGCCTTTGCACGATCAGATCGTGGTGCGGACGGATGCCGTGCGCCCGCAATGCCTCGGCCAACTGAGTGCCCACCCGGTAGACCGGGTTCAGCGAGTTCCCGGGATCCTGTGGCACGTATCCCACCCGGGGCCCGTCCGGGCGCCGGCGCCATCCGCGGCGCCGTAGGGGTTCGCCGGCGACCTCGAGCCGGTCGGCATCGACCCGGATGTGATGTCGATGCAGACCTACCAGCGTCCGCGCGAGGGTGGTCTTCCCGCTGCCCGAACTGCCGACCACCGCGACGGTCTCACCCGCCCGCACGACCAGCGACACCTCATGCAAGACCTCGGTACCGGCGATCGTGACCCGCAGTCCCTCGATCCGCAGACTGTCGTGGTGTTCAACCGACATCGTCGCCTCCCGTGCCGAACTGGTGTGAAATCCGGTACGCCGCGATCACCACGACCGTCACCACTGCCGCCGGAATCAACGTCAGCCACCACGAGTCGGCCAGATAGCCGCGGCCGTCGGCGATCATCGCTCCCCATTCCGGGGCCGGTGGCGGCGGGCCGAAACCGAGGAATCCCAGTGCGGCGACGGCCAGTACGGCCTGCCCGAACTCCACCGCAGCCACCGCGGCGGCCGTTGGCCACAGGTGCGGGACGAGGTGGCGGGTCACGACCAGCAGCGCGGGCAGTCCGCTGATCGTCGCGGCCTCCACGAACGGGCTGGATCGCAGTTGCAGAGTCCTGGCGCGTATGACCCGCGCAACCCCTGCGATTCCCGCGATCCCCACGGCGACACCGACTTCGACGACACCCCCGCCGGTAGCGGCGATCACCGTCAAGGACAGCAAGAGACTCGGAACGGCAAGCAGCATGTCGACCAACCGCATGCCTGCCTGGTCCACCCATCGTCCGCAGTAGCCCGTTGCGACACCGAGGAGGACACCGACGAACAGTGCGACGACAACTGCGATACCGGCCGATGTCATCGATGCCGCGGTCGCGTGGACCACCCGGGTATACACATCACGGCCGAGGTTGTCGGTACCGAAGGGGTGGGCCAGACCGGGCGCCTGCAATCGCAGCGACGGTGAGACGGCGGACGGGTCACGGGAGGTCAGCGCAGAAGGGGTTGTCGCGGCGACGAGAACCACTGCCACGATGACAGCGCTGGGCCACGGTCTCGACCGTCCTACCCAGAGTCGGGACGGGGCGTCGAGGACGCTCACGAGATCTGCTGCCGCGCACGAGGATCCAGCAGCGGGCCCAGCACGTCCACGGCCAGTGTCAGGATCACGAAGATCGTCGCCGACCCGACAACGGCCGCCAGCAGCACCGGACCGTCGTGGGCGGCGACGGCCTGCTGGGTCAACCGCCCCAATCCGCTGCGGGAGAACACCGTCTCCACGACAACCGCCCCGGCCAGCGCGGACCCGACGAGAACACCGGCGGCCGAGAACGCCGGCAGGGCCGCGGCACGGGTGACGTGACGCAGGTGCACCGCGGCGTCAGACAGACCCTTTGCCCGCGCAACATCGACGTAGGGCGCCACGGCCGCATCGCGCATCCCGGTGGCCAGCACCTGCGCGAGGTAGCCGGCGATGGGAACGGCCAACGTGATCGCGGGCAGGATCGCCGCTTGGGGTGAGCGGTCGCCGAAACCCGGCACGAGGTGCAGCGTGAACGCGAAGACCTGCAGCAGAAACAGACCGATGGCGAAGGTCGGAATCGATACCAGCAGAGACGGAGCGGTGCTCAGTAGTCGAGCGGTCCGGCTTCCCGGGCGCAGGGTGGCCGCGAACGCGATGCCGAATGCGGCGGGGATGCCGATCGCGAGGGCCAGCCCGGCCAGCGCCGCGGTCGACGGTACCGCCTGCCACAGCGTCGTGGTGACCGGTTGCCCCGTGACCAACGACGTTCCCCAGTGGCCTGTGACGAGGTCGCCAAGGGTCGAGAGATATTGTCGCCACAACGGGTCGTCCAACCGATACTGAGCGCGCAACGCGGCGATCGTGGCCGGTGAGGGCGGTGCACCACCGCTGTCGGCGTTGGCCGCCAACGCGACGGGATCGCCGGGCAGCACCCGAAGAATCCCGAACACCACGGTGAACACCGCCCAGACCACGACGGCCCCGGCGCCAACCCGTCGGACAGCGTTCATCGGGCAGCCTCCTCGCTGAACTGAAGCCGCAGCACCCCTGACGCGTCGAATCCGACACCTGGATAACCCGGTGCGACCGCCGCGACCTGTGAGAGCTCTACGATCGGGATGGCGTAATCGACGCTCAGCAGCCGTGATTGGATCCGATCGACGAGCGCGAAGCGCTCGCTCCGGTCCGCGATCCCGGCCTGCGCCTGAAGTAGTGGGTCCGTCTCCGGGTCGTCGGCGCGCCGCGAGTAGTTGGTCCCTTGCACACCGATGCGTGAGCGCAGGATGTCCGGATCGGCACGAGTGACGTTGTAGTAGACCGCGTCGAATCGACCATCGGCGCGACGGGTCAGGAAGTCGTCGTTGGACAGCGCCGTGATGGTCATGTCGATACCGGAGTCACGCAACTGTTGTTGTGCGAGTTCCAGAATCGGCTTGTTCGCGTAGAATTCGGGTGAATAGATCACGTCGAACGACAGACGCTGACCGGCTCTGGTCCGGATACCGTCGGGTCCCACCTGCCACCCGGCTCGATCGAGGCCCGCGCGGGCAGCACCGGGATCGAACGCGAGCCCTGGGTCCGCACGGTATCCCGGGGTGGTCGAAGCCAGGATGCTGGTGGCCGGGCGGAAACCTGCACCGAGGGTGGTGTCGACCAAGACCTGCCGGTTCAGCGATGAGGAGACCGCCTGTCGGACCGCTGGATCCGCGAGCACCCCGCGGGACAGGTTGGCCTGCAGGACGTAGGGCAGACCGGGATTGGGGCGGGAAACGAACCGTGCCCCGACGGACTCCAGCGCGGCCCGGTCCTGCGGTTGCGGGTCGGCTATCGCGTCGAGTTGGCCACCGCTGATGCTGCCGGACCGTACTCCGGACTCTGGCACCACACTGAATTCGACCGTACGGTAGCGCACTTCGGGCGACAATCCGATCTCTGGTGCCCACCGATAGCCCTGCCGGGCTGCCAACGTGATGGACCGGTTTTGGTCCCAGGCCTGGTAGGTGTAGGGGCCGCTCCCGATCACGGTTTCGCCCCGGCATCGTTCATCGAAGGTCTTCGACACGGTCGTGGGTGCGAGGATGCCCAGCTGTGTGGTGGCGGCTGCCTGCAGGAACTGCACGTTGGGCTGTCGGAAGCGCACGACAGCGGTGTGCGGATCCGGGGTGTCGGTGCGGTCGTATCCGAGCAGGAATCCAGAGGCCTGCAGTGTGCGCGTCGATGACGCCTGCGCCGTCAGTGCGTCGAAATTCTGCTTGACCACTGTCGCCGTCAAGGGCGTACCGTCGCTGAACGTGACGTCCGGTCGCAACAGGAACGTGAAGCTGCGGCCATCGGCGGAGATCGCGAACCGCTGCGCTAACCACCCGGTGATCTCACCGTTGTCCGGGTTCTGATCGACCAACGAATCCACCACTTGCCGCGCCACGTTCACTGTTTGATTGGTGCTCGCCTGCGCGGGATCGGCGCAACTGGGTGCCGAGGACAGGCCGTAGCGCAGTGTGTCGAACGCCTGTGTCCCGGAGCTACAGGCGGTGAGCGACACGGTGACCGCGGCAACCATTGCCATCACGGCCACGCCCGGGTGCCGGGTCATCGTTCGGCCCCGCGCGCGATCAACGCGTTGGCGATCAACCCCACGGCCGCCGACATCACCAGCAGAACCGATACCCGCAACAGTCCGGTCTGCGGGTCGGTCGTGGCGAAGAGCCCGGCAGCCACCGCCGCACCGAGGGCGCCGCCGAGGTTGTGGAAGGTCCACGACGCGCCGACGGCGAAGCCTGCTTCCTGCGGATCCACCGCCGACAGCGCAGCCAGCGTGGCCGGGGCCAGGATCAGCGCCCACCCCAACCCGAAGGTCACCAGGCCGACGAGCAGAACCGGCAGCGACCCCAGGACAGTACCGACTATCACCAGCACGGCGGTACCGGTGAATGCGGTGAACCCCGTCAGCAGCGGTCGCACCGGTCCGGAGCGGTCCACCCAGCGCCCCACCCGCGACGAGGTGAGCGCCATGGTGGCACTCACCAGCAGCAGTACCCAACCGGTCGTGCGGACATCGAGACCATGCCGGAAGGCCAGATAGGGCGGCAGCACCAACAGCGCCGAGGCGTAGAACACGGCCAGTAGGAAATCTGAGGTCAACGCCGCGCGGAAACGCGGGTGACGGAAGAGATCCAACCGAATGAGCGGGGCTGCGGCGCGGCGTTCGACGAACACGGTGCCGGCCACCCCGATGATCACCGCGAGCACGGCCACCGCGACGGGCACGCTGAGCCACCCCGTCGTCTCGGGCAGCGACGCCGCGGCTGCCAGACCACCGACTGCCAGTGCGAGAAATGCCTGACCGGGAAGATCGAGGGGTAGACCGCGACTGCGCGCGGGCGAGGGAACCGCAGCCAAGATTGCCAGCAACGCAACGATTCCGAACGGCACGTTGATCCAGAAGATGGCCGGCCACCCGAAGGCGGGGACGAGCAGACCACCCAGCACAGGTCCCAGTGCCAAGCCCACGCCGTTGACCGCGTACAACAATCCGACGGCGCGGCCGCGGCTGCCTTCGGGGAACAGTGTTTCGACCAGCGTCGTGGTACCCGTGTAGAGGATCGCGCATGCGGCGCCCTGCACGAACCGCGCGACCACCAGCCAGCTGATCGACGGCGCCAGCGCGGCCCCCACGGACGCAAGAACGAACACCGTGATCCCCAGTACGAGTACGGTTTTGCGTCCCAGTAAGTCGCCAAGCCTTCCCGCGGTCACCATGAATACGGCCAGTGCTGTGAGGAACGCACTCAAGACCAATTGCGAGACGACCAGTGACGAGTCCAGGCTGCCGGTGATCGACGGCAGCGCGGTGGTGACGATGGTGAGATCGACGCACCCGAGGAACGAGGCGATGGCAAGTCCGGCGAAACCGACAGTCCTGCGCCTCGGGCCGGCCGTCGCCCCCGTCGTGGCCGAACGTTCGGTGACGGCGCTCATCGGGCCGACTTCCGCTTCTTGAAACGCAGCGGAAGCCAGGCCACGTGATCGTCGTCGACGAAAAGATCCCGAGTGGCCTGCATCGCGGTCGAAATCTGCTGGGGATAGATGACGAAGTCGTAACCCTGACCGGCCCAGAGAGGTTGGATGATGGGGCACTCTTCCAGCAGGTAGGTAAGGCACCCGTGGCGCACGGCCGCTGGGTCCTCGAGCGGCCCGTCACCTTCGCGCCGCGCCATGAATCTGTCGATGGTGCTGTCGATGGCCGTCCGATAGGCCGGGTCCCCGTCATAGGCCGCTTGCACCTGGTACAGGAAGCCGGGATAGTCGGCGTGGCTGAGCGCGTCGTCCCAGCGCAGGATGTCGACATCAGAGCTGATGAGGTCCAGCAGCGGCCGGTTGCGGTCGATCCATTGATCGCCGCGCCGTCGCGACACTTCGTAGGCGCGGCCGGCGGGCAGATCCAGATTGTGCCGCTGGAGCGTGTCGGCTACCGCGACGGTGACCTGTCCGAAGTTGTTTCGGTTGATCAGATCGACGGTGGCACCGAACTTTTCACCTTCATGATAGTCGGCGCCGACACTGACGAGCAGAATCGCCGACGTGCCGGCCAGATCGTACTGCAGGCCCTTGAGGTCGAAGGCGGCCTTGTGCGACCGCGACGCAAGCGCGATGTCGGGGGACAGGAGTGTCGTAGTCATGTCAGCTCCACACCGCCAACGGCTCGTTGGTCCGCACGCCGATGAACAGGCCGACGGTGACACGGGGACGGTCGGTTGAAGGACGCACCGCGTGAACCCGGCGGGGATCGATCACGATGGCCTCGCCGACCTCGGGGGACAGAGTCAACGTGGGTTCGCCCACCAGGTGGCGATCGATACCCCACGTCCGATCACCCGAGAGTTCCTGGTAGTCGGTCTCGTCCGGGTAGGCATCCCACAGCTCGAGTTCGCCCCCGCTGTCGGGCAGGTCGAGGTAGACGTTGACCGAGAGCTGGCGAGCGATGCCTAGGGTCTGGCCCGCCGGCAGATTCCGGCCGACGTTGTCGGTGTGGGGTTCTAGGTCCACGCCCGGCTGTTGATAGCGCACGACGCCGGGGAGGAACTTGCGGCTTTCCCAGGTCAGGACGGTCGCGCCGGCAGGCCACACCTCGTCGAGGAGGAGCCGCAGCGTGTCGGCGGGGTAGGGGTGTGGCGCGCACACATTCCTGATGTGTGCGAGATGATCTGCCGCGGAACCGAAGTACTCCTCCTGGTCCTCGACGGAGGCGGTCTCCGAGAACGCGTGCCCGATGCGGCGGAACTGGGGGTCGGTGCCCAGCGGACCGTGGTCGTCACGCTCGAGCAGTCTGTCGCGAAGCCCGTCAAGCGTGTCGCCGGACAGGATGTCGCGGATTCGAATCGCGTACACCTCTCCTTTGAGCAGGCTCAGCAGATCGTTGGCCGAGAAGTCTCGGCCGGTGGTGGTGGCGACCAGTGACGCCGTCGTCGTCGAATCGCCCAGGGTGGTGGTCATGTGGTGCAATACCTCTTCTGTCATCGTCGTGCGTCGGAGAGAACAAGAGCCCGGTCAGCGGGCTATGAAGGCGGGTTTTCTCACGTGAGTCGACACGGCATGATGCGTACCTCTTTCATCGTCACTGGCATTAGCACCTTGAGGGAATCCCACGGTTGCTGCGGCGTCGTCGAGCCAATCTCTCAGCCGCTCTTGATGAAGTCGTGCCAGGCGAATGTAACGCGGAAGTCGGAGGTTCCGGCGACGGGACGAGCTGCGCGCCTATAGTCGCGCAGCGTGTGGATTTAAATCCCGTTGGCGCGATTATGCAGTGCCTGTGCCGTGTTCAGAACGTGTTCGCGTTCGGCGGTCAACGCTGCCTCGTATGCTGACGATTCGAGAGTGCAGACGAACAGTCTGCATCGCATCCACACCGAGGAGGACCGACACTGTGCCGTTGGACCGAACCCGACCCAGCGTCACCGTGTGCCGGGGGTGCTGCTGCGGCACGGCAAAGAAGCACCCACGTATCGACCACGAGGCGCAACTTGCCGAGCTTCGCGATTTGGTGCGAGACGTCGCCGATCTGCGGGTAACGGATTGCCTTGGCCCGTGCGAACGTTCGAACGTCCTGGTGGTTTCGCCGTCGAGCGGTGGACGCCGCCGAGGCGGGCGGGCGACCTGGCTCGGGCAGGTATTGGACGAGCAGACGGGATCGGCTATTGCCGACTGGCTGCGCGACGGCGGGCCCGGTGTCGTCGATCTCCCACCCGGACTGCGACGTCATCGCTTCGAGAGGCCGAAGAACGCTTGAGACATGGTGATTGACGCGCACCACGTGTGAACCAGAGCGCCCACCTGTTCCGTGAGCTAGAGAGCTTTCGGCGCCTCGGCCGCAGTCGACCGTCGATGCGGCCTCATCGCTACGCAGTGGCGCGCCTACCACCGAGTCTCAGAGTGCAAAAGCCTGCGGTGGCCCGGCCAGGGTCGCCTTGGCCTGAAGGCCAATCGCATCGGCGATTTCGATCTCGCCTGCCTCCAGCCCGTCGAGGGCCAGCGTGACAAGGTCGGCCGGTTCGGTGACCGTTCCTCCGGGGAACTCGATCCCAGCCGAGCGGGCGAAGTCGAACAAGGTCTCGGTGCCGATGAGTCCAGGCACGAGACCGACGACTTGTGTTCCCTGTCGGGCCAGTTCACGGCGTACACCGTTGGTCAGCCCCCATTCGGCCGACTTGGCCGCCGCGTAGGCGGTATTGCCCTCAACCGTGAGCCATGCGGCCGCCGACAGCACGTTGACGATGGCACCGCCTCCGTTGCGGTCCAGAACCGGAGCGAAAGCCCGGATGACATTCAACGTGCCGAAATAGTTCGACTCCATCACCCGCCGGATCGCATGCATATCACCCGTCACCAGGCTGCCGCCAGCGGTTTCGGCGGCGTTGTTGATCAGGATGTCGACATCGCCGGCGACGTCAGCGGCCGCCTGGACCGAGCCTGTGTCGGTGATGTCCAGGCGCAGCACCTCGGTCCCCGGAATATCGACGAGCTCAGGCCGTCGTGCCGTCGCGTACACCTTGGCACCGCGACGAAGGAGCTCGGTCGCGAACGAGGTGCCGATGCCGCGATTGGAACCGGTGACCAGAGCTGTCGAACCTGCCAATTTCATCTGTCCTCCAAGGCAATCCGAGCGTGGAAATAAGATGACCAGTCGGTCATATTACCGTCATCCTAAGCCTAAGGTGACCGCTCGGTCAACTTGGTAGCATGTGGAAATGACGTCACCTGCGCGCGCTCTGCGGGCCGACGCCGCGCGCAACCGCGAGTCGCTGTTGGCTGCGGCCGAGGAAGTGTTCGCCGAGCGCGGCGTCGACGCCTCGATCGCAGATGTGGCCCGGCGTGCCGGGGTGGCCAAGGGGACGGTGTTTCGGCACTTCTCCTCGAAGGAGGATCTGGTCGCCTCCCTCGTCTGCGGGCATATGGTCACCCTCACCGATGCCGCAGCGCGGTTGGCCGATGCGTACGATCCTGGGGCGGCCTTGTTGGAGTTCCTCACCATCGCCGCAGATCAGCGCAGGCAACACGATCTGACCTACCTGCAGACATTCAGCGCGAACGACGCCAGGGTGATAGCCATCCGCGACGATGTGCTCGCCGGGGTGGAGAAGCTTGTCGCCAAAGCTCGTGCTGCAGGCGCGATTCGCGCCGACGTCACCGGAACGGATGTCTTCCTGCTGATGTGCGCACCCGTGCACGTGGCCGAAGGACTGCCCGATGCGCCACCCGACCTGTGGCGGCGCTATCTGGCGATCATCTTCGACGGACTCCGTCCGGAAGGAGCGAGCGCCCTGCCGGAGCCCGAGCCGGAGATTCTCGGGCGCTGAACTCGGACGGTCCGCGTCTCGATTTGCCCGGTATCAGACTGCCGCGTTTGTCCCTGTCGGAAGGTACGGCCGCAGAGCCGCGGAGAGAGCACGGTCGACGAGGCGGTCGGGGAGCAGTCGTGTGACCGATAGCAGCGCGGCTTCGCGGCCGACGGTGTATCGCGTTCGTGGCTTACGGGCGGTAATTGCTTTGGCGATCACCGCGGCCGCGGCTGCGGCGGGCAGCCCGGACGTGGTGGACGCTTCGGCTTGCGCTTTCACCGCCTGGACCAGCCCGCCATATCGGCGGCGCTGCTCTGCCGTCATTGCCGCGACTGTGTCCTGCGCGCTGGCGATCGCTCTGCCGAGCATCTCGGTACGTACAGCGCCGGGTTCGATCACGACCACCTCGACCCCGTGGGGACCCACCTCGCGGCGCAAGGAGTCGCTCACGGCTTCGAGCGCGAACTTCGTGCCCGCGTACGGACCATAGGTGGCCATCGCAATCTTCCCTCCCACCGAGCTGATGTTCACCACCCGACCCCGGCTGTCGATCAGGGATGGCAGCAGCGCCTGGATCACCGAGACGTGGCCGAAGAGGTTGACTTCGAACATGTCTCGCCAACGGTCGATCGCAAAGGCCTCAACCGGAACGTTGGCCTGCACGGCAGCGTTGTTGACCACCGCCCGCAGTGGACGGTGGTGAGGATCCTCGCGCACCCTCTGGACGAGCGCCTGGACGTGTTCAGGATGGGTGATGTCGAGAATCAGAGGTTCGACATTCGCCGCTCGGATGCCGTCGGCATCGCGTTCCCGTCGCACCCCGGCGAGCACGTGAAACCCTCGTTGCGCCATCTCTTGGGCGGTGGCCGCGCCGATACCGGTTGAGGCGCCGGTGATCACGATGAGCTCTTTTTGAGTTGACAACGTCATCTTTGAATCGTACGGAATGTGTTGACGTTGTCAACTAGAGTGGTCGTGTCATGAATCGCAAAGAATCGGCCGCCGCTACCCGTGGCGCCCTGATCGATCAGGCCGCCCAGCTGCTCGACGGTGGCGGACTCGAGGCGGTGACGCTTCGTGAGGTCGGTGCCCGCGCGGGTGTGAGTCGAGGTGCCCCATATCGGCACTTCGCCGACAAGGACGGCCTACTCACGGCGGTGGCGGCCGACGGCTGGGAGCGCCTCGCGGACGCGATGGTGGAGTTGCGCGCCGATGCCGGCCTTTCCCCCCTCGAGAAGGTGCGGACCGCGCTGGCCGCAGTCGTCACCATGAGCCGACGCCAGCCTCATCTGTACCGCCTGATGTTCCGCCCGCCAGAGGGCGATCCGTCGGCTGTGTTCGTCGCCGCGCAGCGCATGTGCGAGGAGTTCCAGAGCATCGTCGACGGCATTGCCGACCAAAGCGACGCCGAGCGCTACGCCGCCATGCTCCTGACCGGTGTACATGGCGCGGTGGGACTGGAGATGGGCGGCCTGCTACAGACCGACAAGTGGCAGACCACGGCCGAAGAACTCGCCGAGAGCCTCGTTGCCCTCGTGCATGACGCGGCTCGCCGCGGTCCCGATTGAGCGGGTCGGCGCGCGCCGCGGGCTGGGCCTGGGATCCACGTGCGGGGGAGCAAGAGGTCCTTGTGAGTCACTGGATGCACACTTGACTCGGTGAGCCCACACGAACCCCTGCTGACCCCGACCCTCGTAGCCGTCTGCGTGGTGATGGCGGTGTTGGCAGCCCTGGTGAACCGCGTGGTCTTACATGGATCGCTGTGGGCGCCACCTGGAGCGGCGCTACGAGCCGCGGTGCAGTTGGCCGCGGTGTCAGCCGTCCTGGTGGTCGCTTTGCAGCAGCTGTGGTCCTCGGTCGTGGTGCTTACGATGATGTTCACGGTCGCATCGTTCACTGCCGCGCGGCGCAGCCAGGCGCTGCACGGCGCGGGGTGGTTGGCCGTTGCCCTGGCGGCCGGAATGGTCGCCGTCATTCCCCTGCTACTGCTTACCGGGATCGTCCCACTTGCCGGTGTCGCCTTGGTTCCGGTCTTCGGCATCGTGCTCGGTGGCACCATGACCGCGACGGCGGTCGCGGCTCGACGTGCTCTGGATGCCTTGGGGGAGCACCACGGCGAGATCGAGGCAGCCCTCAGTCTCGGCTTCTCGGAACGCTTCTCGCGGATGATGGTGATTCAACGACCCCTCTCGGACGCGCTCATCCCCAATCTCGACCAAGCCCGCACCGCTGGGTTGGTAACTCTCCCTGGTGCATTCGTCGGTGTTCTGCTGGCGACGGGGTCCGCCACCCAGGCCGGCGCAGTACAAGTCCTTGTTCTGGTTGCACTACTGCTGGCTCAGGTCTGTGGGGTGGCGGTAGCGGGTGAGCTCGTTGCCCGCGGATCGATCACGCGATCGGACCCGTAGCGACGGGATGGACGGCCCGCCTCGGGCAGCATCGCGCCGGCCTTGGGTGTTGTCAGGATGCGCCGGCGCCCGCCGCAAGGAACTCGGCGGCGAGCCGCTTTGGCCGGAGGTTTCCGAACGCGGCAGGCGAAGGGGACCTGGACCGACTTCGCAGCACCGCATCCATAAGTTGTTCACAGCCGAGACCCGTGGACCGCACAGGATCACCGGGAAGCATGAACAAGTGCCGCCCTCTCCGACGCCGACTCCGACGCCAAGCCCCGTCGAGCTCCCCAAAGATCTACTGGCGGCGAGGCATGGCATCTCGTTGCTGGAGGGTTGGTTGCCGCTGACCATCGAGATGGTCGTCGTCGTAGCACTGATCGTGGCGATCGGGTGGCGGACCAGGCGATGGCGGTTGGTGTGGCTTCCCATATCTGTCGCGGTGGGGGTGCTGGTGGCGTTGGCGGCACACAGTTACATGAACGATCAGGGTTTGGCGTCGGACCCGGCGCCGTTCGCGCTGTGGGTGTGGATCGCGGTCTTCGGCCTGGCTGTCGCGGTCGGTGTGTTCGGCTGGCGCAGTGCACGCTGGTGGCGACGGATCATTTCGGTGCTGGCGGTCCCGTTGACGCTGTTGACCTCGGCGCTGACCCTCAACCAATGGGTGGGCTATTACCCGTCGTTACAGTCCGCCTGGGGAGCCCTGACCGCGGGCCCGCTGCCCAACGAGGTCCAGGCCTCGGATCTGCCGTCGTTGCGCAACACCGCACCCACCACCGGCAAGCTGGTCAAGGTCGACATCTCTGACGCTGCCAGTGGATTCACACACCGAAGCGAATACGTCTACCTGCCGCCGGCCTGGTTCGCCGGCGATACACCGCCGACCCTGCCGGTGGTGATGATGATCGGCGGCGAATTCAACACTCCCGCCGACTGGATACGCAGTGGCAACTTCATGCCCACGGTGGAAGGCTACGGTGCCAGCCACAGTGAGCAGTTGCCGATCTTCGTGTTCGTCGACACCGGCGGCAGCTTCAACAACGACACGGAGTGTGTCAACGGTCCGCGCGGCAACTCGGCAGATCATCTGACCAAGGACGTCCGGCCCTATGTCATCTCCACGTTCGAGGCGTCCGCGGCCGCCACGAATTGGGGTGTGGTCGGGTGGTCGATGGGCGGGACGTGCGCCGTCGATCTGGCTGTCATGCATCCCGATCTCTTCTCGACATTCGTCGACATCGGTGGTGACGCGGGTCCGGTCTCGGGCACCGAGGCGCAGACCGTCCAGCGGCTCTACGGCGGAGACAGGTCAGCCTATGACGCGTTCGACCCGCGGACCGTGATGGCCAAACACGGCCCTTACAGCGGCGTTTCGGGGTACTTTGCGGCCACCATAAAACCGGCCAACGCCGAGGCGGTGATGAAGGACTTCCGGTCAGGCGGTCACCATTCAGGTGGTGAGGGTCTCGGCGGCCGCGATGAGATGGGGCCGCAAGGTCCCGAAGCCGAGGCGGCCGCGGATAACCTGTGCGACGCTGCCCAGAAGGTCGCCATCACCTGCAGCGTGCACAAGACCGTCGGCTTCCACTCGTGGCAGTTTGCTGCCTCCGCATTCGCCGACGCGTTGCCCTGGCTGGTCGAGCGGATCACGCCCGCCACGCGAGCCGTCGAAGGTTCGCATGCGTGAACATCCTGCACCGCAGGAGTTCTACCAAGGACCAGTCAGTTATGGGGTCTGCTGCACGAATAGGTGACATCTGAGTTGGCTTGCTCGGGGCGAGCGAGCTGGAAGGATGTCCCAATGGCAAGGCCCTATCCCCGTGAGTTCCGCGACGATGTCGTGCGCGTGGCTCGCAACCGCGATGACGGTGTAACCATCGAGCAGATCGCCACTGATTTCGGTGTACACCCGATGACCTTGCACAAGTGGATGCGCCAGGCCGATATCGACGAGGGCACCAAGCAGGGCAAGAGCACTGGCGAGTCCACCGAGTTGCGTGAGGCGCGGCGTCGGATCAAGTTGTTAGAGCAGGAGAACGAGGTGCTGCGCCGGGCCACGGCCTATCTGTCGCAGGCCAATCTGCCGGGAAAAGGCTCTACCCGCTCGTGAAGGAGCTCGCCGGCGACGGGATTCCCGTCGCGGTGACGTGCCGGGTACTCAAGCTCGCCCGCCAACCGTATTACCGCTGGTTGGCCAATCCCATCACCGATGCCGAACTCGTCGAGGCCTACCGCGCAAACGCGCTGTTCGACGCCCACCGCGACGACCCGGAGTTCGGGTACCGCTACCTCGTGGAGGAGGCCCGAGAGGCCGGCGAATCGATGGCAGAGCGCACCGCCTGGCGAATCTGCTCGCAGAATCAGTTGTGGAGCGTGTTCGGCAAAAAGCGCGGCAAGAACGGCAAGGTAGGCCCGCCGGTGCACGATGATCTTGTCGAGCGCGACTTCACCGCCGATGACCCAAACCAATTGTGGCTCAGCGATATCACCGAACATCGCACCGATGAAGGCAAGCTCTATCTCTGTGCCATCAAGGACGTGTTCTCCAACCGTATCGTCGGGTACTCGATCGACTCCCGAATGAAGTCCCGGCTGGCCACCACAGCGCTCAGTAGCGCGGTGGCTCGCCGCGGTGATATCGCTGGCTGCATAGTCCACACCGATCGCGGATCTCAATTCAGGTCAAGGAGATTCGTCCATGCACTGAGCCGTTATGAAATGGTCGGATCGATGGGCCGCGTCGGTGCGGCTGGCGACAACGCAGCCATGGAGAGCTTCTTTGCTCTACTTCAGAAGAACGTGCTCGATCGCCACCGCTGGAGCACACGAGAAGAGCTGCGGATCGCGATCGTCACCTGGATCGAACGGACCTACCATCGTCGCCGGCGCCAAGCCGGCCTCGGTCGGTTGACCCCGATCGAATTCGAAGCGATTATGACCACACGGGCCAGTCAGGCCGCGTGACCGAAACTGTCTGTCACCTGATCGTGCAGCAGACCCATGTTCTGCCACTACCGAGTACTTCATCAGTGAGCTGGTAAGCGCATCCCAGGTGTGATGACGATGGAGTGGATGCGCCATCCGCGCGGAGTACGCGTGTACTGCATGTCGGCGCCGAGGTACGCGGCCCGGGGGCTATCGCCGTCGTCGGCGGCGACCCACATCAGCCACTGGCCGCGCGCATGGTCTCCGTCGACGACGAGGACGGGGTTCAGGAAGGCGTGCATGGCGAAGGGGACCGACGCCGTGGCACCCGGTAATGCGGCGGCGATCGCGGCCGCTCCGACGGTCGGTGCCTCGCCAGGATGCTCGAATACGCCGTCTGGCGTGAAGATCTCGGCAATGCTCTCGGGCTGAATCGTCTTTCCGGCCCAGCCACGGTTGATCGCATCGGCGTAACGCGCGGTGAGGTCTGCGATGGCCGACTGATCATCGTACGTCGACGGCTGGAGGGTAAGTGCTGCGGCAGTGCTGATTGCGGCCGTCAGTGCCCCCGCACGGTCGACCGGGGCCGTCACGACCCGCCATGCGATGTAGCCGTCGGGCCGCACCAGGCCGGCTCCGCCAGGTCCTATCCCGTAGGCGGTGTTGATGGCTTCGTACTGCGTCGATTCACTGGGGAGACAGAGCACATCGATCGATATGTCGAGGCGGGCGGCGACAGACTGCGCCACGTTTCGCCACGCTTCGGAGCCGGTGACCAGCGTCCAGCCTCTGCCGAAATGGTCGAGCGTCGAGCGGCCCGGGGCAATCCATACATGCGGCGCACGGGTGCCCGGCTGCCCGGCCCACTCTTGGGGTTGGAGCGCGTCCGGCAGGTCGCCGGCCGTATCCGCGGGCGCGACGCAGCGGTAGAGCTGGCCGAGTTCCATGGCGATGTCGTCGATGATCGCGACATCCGATGTGGGCGTGTCGACGTAGGCCTTGTAATCGGCACGGGCGAAGATCTGCTCGTGACGTAGCCATGCGACGGGCCGCCGTTCGGCGTCGTAGGTGTCGAGGAGTGCTGCCGAGCTGCGGCCGGTGTGCACGGCGCCGATCTTCCAGGCGAGGTTGTGGACATCGGCGATTCCGGTGTTGGCACCGTAACCACCCCGATTGGGTGGGAGCTGATGCGCGGCGTCGCCCACGAGAAAGACTCTGCCACAGGCGAAGTGGTCGGCGATGAGCGCTGAGAGCTCCCAACGTCCGGTGGTGATCAACTCGATCGGGAGGTTGTCGATTCCAGTGGCGCGACGGATGATGCTGCGTTGCTCATCTTCGGTGCGGTCGACGTCGTCCTTGAGCATCAACACCCAGCGCCCGTCGGAGTACGTGGTCAGAAAGGCGTCGAATCCGGGTTGTTCGATCTCGAATTGCACGATGCCGTGGCGCAGGTACTGTTCCAACTCCGGTGCGCGAAAGAGGATGCTTCGCTGAACCGACAGCAGGCCCCGTCCCGTGCGACCGATACCCACACTGTTCCGAATCTTGCTGTCGGCCCCGTCGGCAGCGATCAAATAGTCCGCATCGATGCGGTACTCACTGCCGTCCACCCGTCTGCGCACGGTGGCCGTGACACCGCCGCCATTGTCGACGAAGGACACCAGCTCGGAACCCAACCGCAAGTCGGCACCGAGGGCGTCGGCGCGTTCGCGCAGGATGGGCTCCAGGGCGTCTTGGGCTATCGCACTGGCACGCACCGGTGAGTGGTCCGCTGTTTTCACGGCGGCCGTCGCCGGGGGTGACCACGGGTACTCCTCGAACCACTGTCCGACAAGGCTTTCGACGCGTGCCCGACGCGGTGGGCCGTGCTGCGTGCTGGCCGGTAGCTCGATTCCGACGCCGCGGAACAACTCGATGGTTCGAGTGGTGTAACCGATGGCGCGGGGGTGTGCCGCGCTGCCGAGATGCCGCTCGATGAGTGTCGTCGGTACGCCCTGCGAGGCGAGGAAGACCGCTGCCGAGAGGCCGACGAGGCTACCCCCGACGATGAGGGCGGTCGGGTGATCGATTGTCGTGCCGTGCATCTGCGCTCCTGACCTCAATGTGTTTAGTCACTAAAGTAATATATCGACTAATGATATTTAGCAACTTGAGGTTACTGGTTAGGATGGGGCGGTGATGACCGATGCGGGGGGCCGCCGCGCCCGTAAGAACGCTCAGACGCGCCGCGCGTTGGCCGAGGCGGCCGAGCGCCTATTTCTCGCACGTGGTTATGACGCCGTGGCTGTCAAAGACATCGCCGACGAGGTCGACGTCTCAGTGCCCACACTGTTCAAACACGTTCCGGACGGGAAACCGGCCGTCATGTTCGACGATGGAGTGGAACGACGAGCCAGCCTCTTGGCCGCAGTGCATGACCGCCCGCCGCAGATGTCGGTACTCAGTGCGCTGCGCGAGTTCATGGCAGGCAGGGGACCGTTCGAAGAGAAGCCCACACGCGCTTTCGTCCGCCGTACCGAACTGATCATGAGCACGCCGGCCCTGCGGGAATACTCGCGAAAGCTCTGGATCCGCTGCGAGGCACCGCTATCTGAGGCCATTGCGGCAGAGCTGGGTCGGCCGTCCGACGACATCACCGCTCGCGCGGTGGCCCGCTACGTCTTGGAGATCCCGCAATTTGTCGGCGACGAGCCCGATCCACGCGAAGCGCTGGACGCCATCTTCGACCTCCTCGAGCATGGACTGCAGTGCGGTGCTGTCTCGTAAGTGTCGGAGCCGACCTCCTGATCGCCATTCTTCTCAATGCCCATGATGTGACCCTGATCCACTACGACGCTGATTTCGAGATCGCTGCCGAGGTATTGCCCTTTCAGGATCGGAGGGCGTTGGAGCGGGGCAGTATCAGTTAGGTCAGGTCACATCATGCACACCGATAAGTCGGTTGCAGTGCCACAGGGGAGAAGCCTTGATTGCCGGCCTGGCCGGCGTCCGGTCGTCTCGCATATTCCAGCCGATATCTGAGTCCGTCTGATTTGCTGTGACATGCGAATGAGAGGGAGATCCGGCACCTCAACTCGGGTCCGCCAAAGCGCGAAACCTGACTGTCCTGATGCGCCGCGCGATTGGCGGGTGCCTTTGGTCGGCGACTTCCATGTGGAGCGACGGCAGCAACTGCAAGACTGGACGCATGAGTACCACACCGCAGTGCTGGCTGACCGACATGGATGGCGTCTTGGTCCGGGAGGAGCACGCCCTGCCAGGGGCCGCGGAGTTCCTCCAGGCACTCAGCGACCGGCAGCGACCCTTCCTGGTACTCACCAACAACTCGATCTTCACCCCACGTGACCTGGCGGCCCGGTTGGCGCGGTCGGGCCTGATCGTGCCCGAGGAGTCGATCTGGACCTCGGCCCTTGCGACGGCGGCCTTCCTGCACGACCAGCTGCCGGGCGGCTCGGCCTATGTGATCGGCGAGGCCGGCCTGACCACGGCGCTGCACCACGTGGGCTACACGTTGACCGACGTCGGTCCGGACTTCGTCGTGCTGGGAGAGACGCGGACTTACTCGTTCGAGGCCATCACCAAGGCAATCCGCCTGATTCTCGGCGGTGCGCGTTTCATCGCCACCAACCCCGACGTGAGCGGTCCGTCGGCGGAGGGCCCTCTGCCTGCCACGGGCTCGGTCGCCGCGCTGATCACCAAGGCGACCGGCCGAGAGCCCTACTTCGTCGGCAAGCCGAATCCGATGATGTTCCGCAGCGCGATGAACCGCATCGACGCCCATTCGGAAGGCACCGTGATGATCGGCGACCGGATGGACACCGACGTGGTTGCGGGCATCGAGGCGGGGCTGGAGACGATCCTCGTGCTCACCGGCTCGACGACGCGCGAGGAGATCGAGCGTTATCCGTTCCGGCCAAGCCGGGTGTTCGAATCCATCGCCGACGTAATCGAACTCGTCTGACGCGAGGTCCGCGGTCGCGATGAGCCACGCTCATATCGTGATCGCATGACCAAGGGAAGCCATCGATGGCCGTCGACGTCCGGCGTCTCGGATACCGTCCGCATCGCGTTGCAGCAGGCCGCAGCGGCGTCTGCACGCGCTCGCTAGATCGCATGGTTGAAGTCTGGCGGTATGGGGGAGATGACTGATCCTGGCAAACAAGGTGATGTGTGGCGGTAGTAACGCGGTATCTCATCGACACCGGGTTCGGCGCCGGTGGTCGCGCCCCAGTAGGCGAGATGCTGATCGCGGCATCCAGATATTTGTTTGCCGGCCTGGCAGGTCGGATTTTCGGCTGCCGAAGCGGCGCGTTACATGTAACATCGAGGCGTGGCGGTGCGGGAACGGGTTGGCGAGTATCGCCGGCGGATGCGGGAGCGGGGCTTGCGACCTCTGCAGGTCTGGGTGCCTGATGTGCGGACGGAGACCTTCGCGGCCGAGGCTCACCGTCAGGCGTCGTTGGTTGCGCAAGCCGAAGACGTCAGCGACGACCAGGATTTCGTTGAGGCGATCTCGGTGCCTTGGGACGAGGAGTGAACCGAGGAGAGATCTGGACCGTAGCGGGGGGCGTCTATGCAGCGAAGCCGCGTCCGGCAGTGATTGTTCAGGATGACCTCTTCGACGCGACAAGTTCAGTGACCGTGGCGCCGATGACCAGCACGCTGTTGGATGCACCTTTGATGCGCATTCGGATAGCCGGCGGAGCAGACCTGCTGTCCGGACTTGACCACGACAGTGACGTGATGATCGACAAGCTCACCACCGTGAGAAAATCGAATGTCCATGCTCGTGTCGGCCGTCTGACTGCCGAGCAAGTGGTCGAGGTCGAGCGAGCCTTGATGGCGTTCCTCGGCCTCGCGCGATGAGTGAGAGCAATAGGACTGCTGCGCAAAACGGCGAACTCTACTGGTAAACCGGCGTATTCGATCCCGCCGTATTCCTCCTGAGTGGAGCGGCGGTAGGAATCCACCCGGACAAGCGAAACACGAACCCTCCATGGTCGTGGTACGGCACTTGCGGTCAATGTCCGAGATGATGTCCGGCCTCGCGCATAAAGTTGACTTCGATCGATGACGCGATCACGCGACGCGACGGGGGAAGACGCCACGATGGATCCGAGACTAGCCGATATGGACCCTGCCGAGCTGTTGACTCGGCTGTCCGAGAAGCTGACGACCGCCGAAGCGATGCATCGGACACTGATGAGGGCGCAGCGAGGCAAAGAGCTGTACACGTGGGGGCTCAACCCTCAGTACGCGGACCCGAACAGCAGTCTGGCCGCCGATGATGCAGGGTTCATGAACGAATACACGGGCGACATGGTTAGTGCTACAGCTCGGTTTTCGATCATGAACGCTATCGACTGTCTCTGCGCGACAGCAGAACTGATTGAGTGGCGACCCAAGTCGCGTGACAGTCACACGACGTCGATCCTTGCTCAGTGTCGTACCGCTATGGAATCGGCGGCGACGACGATCTGGCTATTGTCTGACCGTGATCGTCAGATGCGCCGCGGTTTGAGCGTGCGGTTCACAACTTCAGAGTTGAACGCTCAACGTTCCTATCATGTGTCAACCACCAAGTGGTTCAACACCGACCCGAATCACGCTGATACCCAGAAGCATAAGGACTTCGTTGAGCACGTCCGACCCCGGGCCCGACTGGCGCTGGCCGCTATTCAAGGTCTCGTCATCGACTTCTTCACGACAACCGACCACGCCCGCGTTGACGACACTTATCGCCGCATGGTCGACGACCTCGTTCTCGCGCCCTTCGAAACCGAATCGCCACGACGACAGAGAAGCACACCGGCGTCCCGCGCGGCCACACCTCAACACTGATAAGCGGGACGCGAGACCGGCGATAAGGGACACTTGATCGTCGGCGTTATCGAAGAAGTCCGCGGGACGTCGATTGTGCGCGACCTTTAATGCCACGTAGATCGGCGAAGAGCTCCTCAACGATGGCTGGGGTCCAGAGTGGGAGTCACTTGGGGACGTCAGTGATTCATCAGATGAAACCGGAATACTTTACGGGTAACCCGCCATATTCGATCCCGCCGTATTCCTCCGGCTATGCGACAGCGGATCGCCCGAACACGACGGGGAGGGGCGCTGACTTGTGGGACAGATCGCCAGAGGCGACCAAGCCGGGACCCGCTACCGCGGTCTGTAGCACGTGTGTTTGCTACACGGCGGTCGTCGCATCGCTTTCGGTGGTCATTTCGACCGCGCTCTTGTGAACGTTGCTGTCGTCGAGCACGTGCCGTGATGCGGCGCGAGGGGGACGGGCGACCGGGTCAGCGGCCGGGTGTCGGGTCCGACAGCACGGCGCTGATGTAGGTCAGGTCGGCGAGTTCGGTCATCATCTCGTGGTCGGGCAGGGCGAAACCGTTGGCGGCGTACAGGTCTACGGTGCCTCGGGCGGTGACCTGCCAGCCGGCGCCGCTCAGGTAAGCGGGCACCTGGGCGCGCTCACCTTGGTAGACGAGGTCGGTCCATTGGTCTGCCATGCCGTAGCGCTGCCAGCGCTGGGCGAATTCGGCCATGCGGTCGTCGTCGGCGAGAATGCTGAGATCGGGAACGTGTTCGGTGGCCAGCGCGCTGCCGGGGGCACTGAGCGCGGTGATGTCGTCGAAGAGGCGGTCCTGAGCCTCCGGCGGCAGATAGATCAGCAGCCCCTCGGCGCTCCACGCCGTCGGTTGGTCGGGGTTGAAGCCCCGCTCGCGCAGGGCGGTCGACCAGTCCGCGCGCAGGTCGATGCCGACGGTGCGAAGCTCGGCGGTCGGGGTGGCACCCAACTCGGCCAGCGTGCGGGTCTTGAATTCGATGACCTTAGGCTGGTCGATTTCATAGACCACCGTGCCGGCCGGCCAGGGCAGCCGGTAGGCGCGGGTGTCCAGGCCGCTGGCCAGGATCACGGCCTGCCGGATGCCTGCGGCTCCGGCCCGAAGGAAGAAGTCGTCGAAGAACCGGGTGCGCACGGTGACCTGTTCGGCCATCTGCTGACGGTTGAAGACCGGGTCGTCGGCGACCTCGTCGGCGTCCTCGCTGATCATGCGGGTGAACGCGTCCAGACCAACGGCGCGAACCAGTGGTTCGGCGTAGGGGTCATCGAGTAGGGGCTCCGGTCCGCGGGCTGCCAGCGCGCGGCCGGCGGCGACTCCGGTGGCGGTGGCTCCCACGCTGGAGGCCAGGTCCCAACTGTCGTGATCGGTGCGTGCCATGGTTGCGTCCTGTTTCTGGTCGTCTCGGATCGGTCAGGGAAAGCTGTGAGTGGTGGGTGGCCTACGGCGCGGGGGTCGACGGCTGGACGAGCTCGGTAGCGATTTTCAGAGCGGCGGCGCGGCGGTCGGTCTCGTCGCCGGCGGGTTCGAGGTCGGGATCGGACAGGGTGGCCAGTTGCAGTGCAGCCAGGGCGACCTGTGCACGTAGCCGGTTTTCAGTGGACTCGCCGGGCCCGGCCAGCACATCGATCAGCGCGGCGAAGTGAGCACGAATCTTCAGGCCAAGTGCCAACTCTGGGATCTTCGCCATGCCCTCGCGCATGAAGCGGGCCAGCTGCGCGGTGCGCCCGGTCAGCAGTGCGCTGTAGCGACGCAGTACCTCCTCGCGGACGTCGACGTCGGAGGGCTGTCCATGGGCCCACTTCACCAGCGTATCCAGCTGAAGGAGGAAGTCCTCGATCACGCTGGCGAGGATGTCTTCCTTGGTGCGGAAGTGGTAGTACAGCGCGGCCTTGGTGACGTGCAGCCGCTCGGCGATCCCCCGCAGCGAAGCGCGGTCGTATCCCTTCTCGGCGAACAGCTCTAGAGCCACGGACTGGATCTGCTCGCGGGTATCGGTTCGTCGCTGATCCATCCGCTCACCTCCCTGCCTCGACGGTTGATCTGGCTCCACCATAACGCACTAACTTGCCGACCGGCTAGTGACTACTGCGACGACCGTTGTGCTCGCGTGCCGGGTGCGGTTTCTCCAGTGGTTCAGGGTTCAGTCGACCGTGTTCCCGCAGAGGATTTCAAGGCTCTCCAACAGGATTCGAGTCCGGTCGGGGGACAGGAGGCGGAGTCGCTGGGCCAGGCTGGGTCGAAGCCGCTGCCCGATGTCATCGGTGGTCTTTACGCCGTTGTCCGTCAAACGAATCCGCGATCTTCGCGAGTCGGCGAGGTCAATCTCGCGGGTCACCAATCCCGAGTCGGCAAGCTTGGACAACGCCCTACTGAGAACCGACGGATTGAGTCCGAGATCGCTTACGAGGTCACTCGGAGTGTCGATGCCCAGTTTGACCGTGCGCAGGACCAGGAAGTCCACGAGGTCCAGTTGTGCGGTCGCGGCGACGTGCTCGCGGGCGTCGGCCACGACCAATTTGTTGAGTCGGTAGAGAGCGTCGAGGAGCTGCAGTTCCGGAGCGTCGGTGTCAACCATGGGAGAAACCTAACATCTGATCATTATTGACAAACGTCAACTATTGCGGGTTGAGTGTGGGCATGACTGATGACAGCACCACCACACCCGGCCGCATCGACTTTCACCACCACTTCATGCCGACCAGCATGCTCACCTCGGGCCTCTTCGGCGACACGTCCGGCTGGAAGTTCCAAAAGGACGAGGCCGGTTGGACACCGCAGGTCAGTGTGGACTTCATGGATCAGCTGCAGATCGATACTGCGATCCTGTCCATACCCAACGACATCGAATCGCGGCTCCCCGAGGGCAAGCGTCGTCACGTAGCCCGCGAGTTGAACACGTTGACCCGCCAGGCAATGGAAGACCACCCAGGACGGTTCGGTCTGTTTGCGCATCTTCCCACCCCGACGGACGTCGACGCCGCGCTGGAAGAGCTGACCTACGCCTTCGATGTGCTGGGGGCTGACGGAATCACCCTCACCAACGTCTACGGCGTCGGCGATGAGGCCCGATCCCTGGGCGACCCGATTTTCGAACCGCTGTGGGCCGAACTCGACCGTCGCCGCGCGCTGGTGTTCTTACACGGTGAGCAGACACCCGGTAGCAACCGGGCGCCGAGCAAGTTCCTGCCCACCCCGGTCAGTGAAACTCCGAACGAAACCTACAAGGGCGCAGCGGATCTCGTGACCAGCGGGCGCAAGCGGCAGTTCCCGAACGTGAGGATCATCCTCTCCCATTCTGGCGGTAGCACACCAGTTCTCGCCGCTCGCGTCGCCACATTGGGCGCGTTCCATCTCGGCTGCGAACTGAGTGCAGACGAAATCCTCGCCGACTTCCGGACGTTCTACTACGAGACCGCCCTATCAGGTTTCGAGACCAACCTGGTGGCTCTCGAGAGCTTCGTCGAGCCGGACCACATTCTCTTCGGTACCGACTTCCCTGCCGCCAACCCGAAAACCGTGAATTGGTTTACGAACAACGTAGACGCGTACTTCGAAGCTCGGCCCGAGATGCTCGCGCGGGTCATGCACGACAACGCATACAGCCTCTTGCCCCGGCTGACCGCCGGAACCCCGGCGCAACTGTAGATCTGTGGCAGTCGGGTACGGGCTACGACTATTGCCGCCGTGGGAAGACGTTCATGCCATGTCGCAAGTGGTCTACGCCATGCGCGGCAACCCGACGGCGAATAATATTGCAGCCCAAAGGGGACGAAGGTTCCAGTCGGCCGACTGCTCAACGGATTGTCCAGTAGCGAATTCGTCCGCGGTGCGACATATGACGTACTGCCGACGGCAGTACGTCATATTCTTGCTGCAAACACCTGTGGTGGTATTGGGTTGCAGCAGCCGACTTCCTCATCGCGTTACGTATCTCGCCCAGGTCCTGCCGGCTTCAGCGGCGTGCTTCTGGGTGACTTCGTCGCTGTAGCCGAGCATCTCGGCTACTAGGGGAGCGGGGATTTCGGAGACGAGTGTTTGCAGGGCTGTGTTGCGGGCGCCCTGCAGGTTGATGCCGAGCGCGCGTAGTCGCATCATGATGGCCTGCGGATCAATGTGCCGACCTGGCCGGTTGCTCGTGAAGAGCCAGGGTGTGCCAACGGCTCCGACGGCGGTGCGCAGGTTCGGCCGGTTGTGTCGGTGGTAGTTGAGCTGGGAGGCGAATGGCTCCGGAACGGGGACAGGGTCTTTTCCCAACGCGATACGCGTCTCGTTCTCGGCTTGGGAGATCGCGGTGGTTTGGAGTGCGGCGATCTTGGTCAGCGGCTGAGCGTAGAGCAGCAGCAGGACGCCGGCGACGCGGTAGGGCAGGCTTTCAGAGTCGCCGGTGAGCAGTTCCTTGAGCCAGGCTAGTCGTTGGTCTTGAGTGATCGTCGGACTGGTCTTCGCCTGCCGGAATCCGATCTGCACCGCGACGTTGAGCTTGCTCTTCTTGGCCCAGATGAAGAACGTTCGGATCAGATGGCGAGTGGTCGGGCCGGAGGCGAGGTACTCGTCGACGTCTTGTTGTGTGCAGTCGGCGACGGTGCGCCGATGAGTCTGTTCGAGCCAGGTGAGGAACTTGGTGGTCTCGGTGATCTCTTGCTTCGCGGAACGCTTTGGGCCGTCGGAGGATTGGCCCGGCCGCGATTCACTGCGGAGCCGTCGGAGATGGTGCCAGGTTGCGAACTGTTCAACCGGGGCGCGAACAGCGGGGGAGTCGATCGCGTCGAGTTTCGCGGCCAGCCAGAATTCGAAGCGCGCCAGGTGTTCATCGCGTTGTGGGAGCAGCCCGTGATGTTGCAGGAGGCTGCGCAGGTGATCGATGTGGCGGCCGGATCCTGCCGCTGTGAGGCCGTCGTGGGTCAGCGGTGTTGTGCCTGAGGCGATTCCGCCGAGCAGTTCCAGCACCTGGATGTTGCGTTTCCAGGTCAGGATGCTCTCGGGCCGATCCACGGCGCAGAGTACGTCGATGAGTGCTTGCATGGCAGCCATGTCGGCGGGGTGGTGCAGCAGAATTCGGCAGAGGTCATCGCGCAAGGCGCAGCGCGCGCATTCGCCCCGGCGGTGAAGTTCGCCTTCTTGACCGCAGGTCTTGCAGGTGAAGTCGCCCGGAATGCCAGCGCACGTCAGGCAGACCGGCTGCGTGTCGTTGCCGTCAACTCGCCCGGGGAGGACACCGTCGTGTCCGCAATTGGGGCAGACGCCGTGGGTGCGCATCGCGGTGTAGAAGCAGCTGTGGCAGAGCTGGTCCTGCGGCCAGTTGACCCTCAGCGTGTTGGCCATTCGGTGGCATCGGCTGCATTCGAGGGCGCCGCTGGTGACGCGTGGTCGCCCGCGTGTGGTGGATCGGGGTGTGGGGTTAATCGTTGCCATCGGTGATGATGCGTGCTCGTCGGGGTCGGATGGATTTGTTGAGTTCGACGACGTTGGGTGGTGCGGTGGTGCCTGAGGCGGTCTTCTTCTTGCGGGTGTCGGTGGCGGTGACGGTGACGAGATCTTCTACGCCGCAGCCGAGGATGTCGCACAGTGCTGCCATCAGTTGCAGGGCGACGCGTTCGGGGCGTTGGTGCACGATGCGGTAGACCTGTGGCCGCGACAGCTGTATGCCGCGTTCGGCGAGGCGGGGGATGAGGTCGGTGCTGTTGTGCATGCCGTGTGCGGCCATCAGCTCGGCGAGGCGCCAGGTGTAGTCGACGTCGCGTTTCATGAGGTCTCTTCGTCGAAGGAGAGGGCGTCTTTGATGGTCCGGTCCAGGACGCGGCGCAGGGTACGGGTGCGGAAGTCGCTCGAGACGCCGGTGTAGAGCGAGGTGGTGCTGGCGTATTCGTGGCCGGCCTGGTCTTGGACGAACTTGGCGTCCCAGCCGTCTTCGATGAGGTGGGTGATGTAGGAGCGGCGGAACGAGTGCAAATCCAGGCCTGAGGAGAGCTCGAGGTCGTTGCAGTATCGCCGGAATCTGCGCAGCAGCGTCCGTTCGGCGACCAGGGCGCCGCGCTCGCTGGGGAACAGGTCGATGCCGTCGTCGAGGTAGGGCTGGCCGTGGGTGAGCCAGTCGCTGATAATGTCCGATGTCCAGTCGAACACCGTGAGCACGGTGCGGCGTTTGGGTGGGGAGCCTTTCTTGGCCTTGCCGTAGCGGACCTTCACGACGCCGTAGCGGCCGAACTCCGGTGCGTGCGGGTTGCGAGAGAAGTCGACGGTCTGCAGGTGCCGCAGTTCGTTGAATCGCACTCCGTAGGAGTAGGCGACCTTGAACATTACGGCGTCTCGGTAGGCCGGCAGCCAGCCCTTCTTTCTGGTATTCGCGATCACGGTGACCTGGTCGTCGGCGTGGTCGAAGAAGTCCTGCAGCTCCTGTTTGGTGAACGGGCGCTTCTCGGGATCTTGTTCGTTGTCCTGGACGTGGGTGGCTGTGTTCCAGGCGAAGAACACCTGCGCTGGGTGTGTGCCGAATCGTTGCTCGCAGACTCGGTCCCAGCCGTAGTCGGGATCGGACGTTTACTTGACATAATGTAGATTATC
Source organism: Mycolicibacterium neoaurum VKM Ac-1815D (assembly GCF_000317305.3). Next base: position 3,139,869 of record NC_023036.2, read on the forward strand.
GGCGAAATGATATTGCTGCTGGATACAAGCGGTACGGCCCACATGCCTTAGCCGCGCATCCGCACTTCACAACGGGTCGTCAAGCCAGACCGCAAGACTGCCACCGATTATTGATCCTCACTCCAGCACTAGCTGGCGCGCGACAGCCGCCCCAGACTTCTGACCGATGCGCACCTGCCATCCTTCAAAGGACAGCTCCGTGACATTGCGCGACCGTTCGCCGCGTCTGAGCCTTGCCGGCGGCCGGAGCGGCCAAAGGCGCAGCACTCGCCCCTGTCCGACCGCACCCAGTCTATTCGTCACTGTGACGTTTTAGGGACGCGGGATCGGGCTGCGGCGCAACGGCGCCCATCAAACGTGCATGGTTATCTCAGCCGGTGGCGTTCCAGACGAGCGGCGCTTGGTGGATCCAGGTGCGATCGTCAACGGTATCGACGAGGAAGGCAGCAAGATCGGCACGGTTGATGCGCGAGCCAGGTTTGTCGGTTCCGCGCACCGCGGCCCGCACGGGTCCACCGGCCGGCTTGTCGGTGAGCGCGACCGCCCTGACCAGAGTCCAATCGGTGCCGGAGGCACGTACAACCTCATCGACTCCGTTGTGGTCGACGAAGCCGGCCTTGATATTCGAGATGTTCACGAAGAATCTGGCGAACGGGCTGATCCGATTCCAATCGTCGCCGGCACCCATTGAGGAGTTGACGACGATCCGACGGATGTTCTGCTCGGTCATCACCGCCAGGACGTTACGAATCGCATCGGTCATGAACATCGGCGGGCTGACGGCCTTGGCCCACGGGTTGTCGGATGCGCGCGAGTTGTTGAGTGTGCTGACCACCGCCTCCGCACCCCGGGCAGCCTTTCGAATGTCTTCGATGTTCGACGGTGAGCCCGCGATCAGTTCGACGCCGCCCGGGGCGCGAACGGCGTCGGGGTTACGCACCAGGGCCCGCACATGATGGCCACGTGTCACGGCATGCGCGAGCACATGGACGCCGGTGCGACCGCTGCCGCCGAGGACAAGCAGATTAGTCATGTGTCTCCGTTTCGATAGGTCGCGCGCCAGTCATGCGAGACACAGCAGCGTCCCAACCCTTTACTTAATGGACGAATGCATATGGCTGAGGTGGAGCCATATCAGGTGCTGGCCCGTGCCAGCCGCGCCGCGTTGGCGTTGAGTTGCTCGATGATCGGTCCGGCCACATACAGCGCAAGCCGTAACGCTTCTTGATCGCTCGCCGTCAATGTGGACAGAAGAAATTCGAGCTTTCCGTTGTCCTCGATGCGTAACCGATTCAGCAGATATCGTGCATGATCGGTGACGGCGACGATGGTTGCGCGACCATCGTCGGGGTCGGCTGCACGAGTTACCAACTCGCGGCGTTCGAGACGCTGAATCAGCTGGGTCATCGCCGGCTGGCTTATGCTGATGGCCTCGGTGAGCACCGTGAGCCGGGTCGGGCCCTCGACGCTCAACGTGTGCAGCACCTCCATCGCGGACACGCTGAGTTCTTCGCGATTGAGCAGATGCCGAGTCGCCAACAGTGCAGACTGCCGAACAGCTTCGGCGAGCCTCTCGATACCGTCGTCCGCTGCCATGTCCCCAATATACATCATGTTGCTATGTATTTTCTCGTGAAGAGTGCATGGCGCGGTGATCACGCGTCCTGTCGGCGTCGAGTACGCCGTGCTGTCAGCGAATTCTGATACCGGAGATGGCCCGCGAGATGACCAGCCGTTGAATTTCAGATGTGCCCTCGAAGATGGTGTAGATCTTGGCATCTCGGAACCACCGCTCCACGGGATGCTCCCGGCTGTACCCGGCGCCACCGAGGATCTGCACAGCCCGTTCGGTGGCCCACACGGCCACCTCGCTGGCCTTGAGCTTCGACATCGAACCTTCACCGGCCTCAAAGGCCTTGCCGGAAGCGGCCATCCACGCGGCACGCCACACCAGCAGACGGGCGGCGTCGATCTCGGTACGCATATCGGCCAGCGCGAAGGCGATGGCCTGGTTGTCGATGATCGGACGACCGAACGCATTCCGCTCCTTGGCGTAACCAAGGGCATACTCGTAGGCGGCCCGCGCAATGCCCAGAGCTTGCGCACCGACGATGGGCCGAGTGAACTCGAAGGTGCTCAACGCGTTCTGAGTGCCGGTGCGTGCGCCCTCCCTCGCACGGGCCAGCCGCTCGTCGAGGCGATCCTTTCCGCCCAGCAGGCAATGCCCGGGCACCCGCACGTCGTCGAGGAACACATCGGCGGTATGCGACGACCGCAGACCCAGCTTGAGAATCTTACGGTTGCCGACCAGCCCCTTGGTGCCCTCCGGGATCACGAAGGTGGCCTGCCCGCGGGACCCCAACTCGGGATCGACCGACGCGACGACGACGTGGATCGCGGCTACTCCTCCGTTGGTGATCCACGCCTTCTGCCCATTGAGCACCCATTCATCGGTGGCCTCGTCATAACGGGCCCTGGTGCGCAGCTTCGACACATCCGAGCCGGCATCGGGCTCGGACACGCAAAACGCCCCGACCTTGGGGTCGGACTTGTCCCCGAGGCACTGCGGACCCCATTCGGCGAACTGCTCCGGAGTGCCCGCGGACAGCAGCCCGCCCAATGCGAGGTTGGTCCCGAAGAGCACCATCGCCGCACCGGCATCGCCCCAGAAGAGCTCCTCGGCGACCAGACACAACAGCAAGCCGGTCGGGTCGGCGAAGAACTGGTTGAGCGCATCCCAGCTGTACAGTCCGATATCGGCCGCCTCTTTGAGCACCGGCCACGGAAGTTCCTCGCGCTCATCCCATTCCGCGGCGGCCGGGCGCAGCACGTCGGCAGCGAAGCCGTGCACCCACTTCTGCAGATCGCATTGTTCCTCGGTGAGATCCAGGTTGAAGCCCATGTGCTGTTCCAATCGTCGAAGGTGGGTGGTCAGTTGGAGGCTGCCTCGTCGGCCAGCGCCTCGCGTGTGATGCGGTCGAACTGCTCGGCCATAGCCGCCGAGAGTGCTGTGGCCGCCGAGAGCGGTCGCACCATCACGGTGAAGTCGTCGATGAGACCGTCATCGTTGACGTGCAGAAAATCGCAACCGGTGACCTGCTTTCCTCCGACGACGGCGTTGAACACCAGCGCCGAATCTCGACCACCGGTGTCGGTGATCTCTCGGACATAGTGAAAGTCTTCGAAGACCCGCAGCACCGCGCGCAGGATTGCCGCGGTGATCGCCTTACCCGGATACGGGGCAAAGGCGACCGGGCTGGTGAACACCACATCGTCGGCGAGCAGGTCGGCGATCGCCTGCTCATCGCGCGCCTCGACGGCCTGACGGAACACCTGCATGCGGACCACCCTTCAATAGTCACCAAGTTGAGTAATCGCCCATGACAGTAACCGCACTGTCGACGAGATGTCCAGAAGCGACTAATCAACTTGTTGACTAGTGTTGTAGGGTCCAGCCATGGCTCTTCGCGATGCGGTACTTGCCTCACTCCTGGAAGGTGAGGCATCGGGCTATGACCTGGCGAAACGCTTCAATCGCTCGGTGGCCAACTTCTGGACTGCCACCCCTCAGCAGCTCTACCGTGAGCTGGAACGCATGGACGATCAAGGCCTGATCGAGGCGCGCGTCGTGGCCGAGGGTCGCCGGCCGGCCAAGCGGCTCTACAGTCTCACCGCGGCCGGTCGCGAAGCCTTTCGCGCCTTCACCCGTGAACAGCCCACCCCCATTGCGATCCGCGATGATCTGTTGGTCATGGTGCAAGGCCTCGACGCCGGTGACGTGACGACGATCCGCGATGCCATCGCCAAGCAAATTCATTGGGCGACCGAGAAACTCGCAGTTTTACAGAACCTTCAGGCGCGCATGCTCGGCGACCGTTCCGAGGACGACTACCTGGCGAGCACCGACGCCGCAGTGGGTCCCTATCTGACTCTGCTGCGGGGGATTACCTTCGAACAGGAGAACATTCGCTGGGCCGAACGCGCCCTGGCGGTGATCGATCGCAAGGGACTCCCCTGATTCACCGAGGCCGTCGGCAGCCGCTCCCCTGGTCCGTGACCTCGAGGCGATCGTCGAGATAGTCGAAGAACCGTTGGGCTGCCAGTGCCCGCGCCATCGGCTCGCAATGACCGGCCGCCCCCTCGGCTCTGGTGAAGCGGACGAGGGTCTTCTCCCCCGCGATCATGTCGTAGAGCCGCCGGGGCTGACCGGCGAAGTAACCCTCATCGTCGGGGTCGCCGATCAGTACCGGCGTGGTGATCCGAGCGGCGAGTTCGGACGTGATGCGGTACCGCGCGGCCTCGCCGTAGGTATCGAAAAAGCTCCCGCAGCCATAGGGTTTGGCCCGCCACGCGAAGATGCGTCTAACGCTGGCCGGGAGCCGTCCGACCGCGGCGTCGAAGCCGGCCCGGTCACCGCGGCGCAGCATCTCCCCCAGTTCGGGCGAAAGCATCGCGTGCCACGCTTCGGAGACGTCGACCACCCCGTCGTCGATGACGGCGGCAGCGAAGCGGTGTTCGAATGCCAGGGCGCGCGGCGCCCAGTACCCGCCCTGGCTGACCGCATAGAGCGCGAGCCGCCGCGGGTCTACACCCGGCAATCGCAGTGTCGCATCCACCACCGGCGACAGGACGTTCTCGAAATCTGGTCGGAACCCGATGCCCCGTTCGAAGAGCATCCGTTGCTGCCCGGGCCCGTCGAACAGCACGACGTGGTAGCCGCGCTCTGATGCCTCGGAACCGTAACCGGGCCATAGATAGCTCGCCGCGCCGTCGGCCCCGTTGACCATCACAAGGGTCGGATTCTGGCCTCCCGGTGCCCGGAAGAACCATCCGGGCAATGTGGTGTCCTCATACGGGATCTCCAACGGCACAGGCGGGTTGTCCAGTAAGCCCAGATAGCGTGGCGGTGCTGTACCGTCGCTGGGCCAACAAGGATGACCTGACGCTTGCCGCGCTCGCGCATTATCGCGACAGCAATCCCGTTGAACTCGCCGACACAGGCAGCCTGCGCGGGGATCTGCTTGCCGCGCTGACGGGCATGGGCCGCACCCGCGCAGCCTTTTTCGCCATGGCAGCCGCTGCGGCATTCTCCGGACTGATGGCCGCCAGCGAGCTAACCCCCGCCGAGGTGCGCGATCGAATCCTGGGAGACCAACCGACGGAACGGATCAGGGCCATCTACCAGCAGGCCCACGATCGCGGCGAGATCGACGTGGACCAGATCCCCGCCGCATTGCTCACCATGCCTTTCGATCTGGTGCGCCACGATCTGCTCATGTATGTCGAACCCGTTGCGCACGAACGCATCCGGTCCATCGTCGACGACCTGTTTTTGCCACTCGTCGACCACTACGCGAGGTGACGTTTCTGATCAGATATCAAGCTTTCCGAGTAGCTTCTCCGCCCACGGCGAGGACCGCGGCGAAATCCTCCGTCACAACGGGATCGTTGGCGTCGTGTCGAGGAAGCGGCGCGGATCGCGGCCCGTCCAGGCAACCAGCCGCTCGATGGCGGAAGCATCCTGCGCGATCGTGACAGCCTCGGCGAACGGTACGGTGACCTCGTCGAACCCCCTCGCCGCCGAGATCTCCTCGTAGCGGGTCAGCCGGTTCTCCACCGGCAGCATGCCTCGCATCGCGGCGAATGCCTCCTCCACCACCTCGTCATCCCATTCGGGCCGCTGACCCGTGGCTACGGCCAGGTCCCAGGTATGAACGGTCAACTCGCTGACGTAAGAGGCCAAAACCTTCGCCCCAGCACCTTCGATCCACGGTAATGCCATATGTCGGTCGAGCAGGGCATCGTCAATCCACGCGTCGGTGGCTCGACCCGCCGACGCCCACCACGCATCGAGCCAGCGATCATCGTCCACCGCACTGTCGTTGACGGCCAGCGGATTCGCGCCGAGACCGAGCGCGGCGATCCTCTCCAGCACGCCGACGAGGTGGGCCAGCAGCGCTCGCACGTCCATCCCCACGCAAGGTGTCGCACCGGTGAGCTGCTGCGGCCGGACTTCGGAGATGACTCCCCCGGCCGTGGCCATGGCGCGGTCGAGAGTGCGCCGGGGATCGGTATGGACGTCGTTGCGGGAGCCTGAGATGTTCATGGCGTCATTGTGCGGACCAAAACTGGCCATCTCATGGCCGGTTTTATGTGTCATTGTGATGGCATGCGAGCCGACCGGCTGATCGCCATCCTGCTCCTGTTACAACAACGCGAGCAGGTCACCGCGATTCAGGTCGCCCAGGAACTGGAGGTGTCGGAACGCACAGCGCGGCGCGACCTCGAAGCGTTGTGCACGGCAGGGGTGCCTGTGTATTCCATACCGGGACGAGGGGGCGGGTGGCGCCTTGTCGGTGGCGCTCGTACCGACCTTTCCGGGCTCACCGCTCGGGAGGCACGCGCGTTGTTCCTGGTGGCAGGTCCCGCCTCGACCGCCACTCCCGAAGTGAAAACCGCGCTGCGCAAGCTCGTTCGTGCGCTCCCCGAGCCCTTCCGTGAGCAGGCCGAGGCGGCCGCATCGTCACTGATCGTCGATCCACGACACTGGGGATCCAGCCATCCCGAGCCACGGCCACCCCGCTTTCTGGACGAGCTGCACGAGGCGGTGATCCGCGGCGTCCAAGTGAGACTCGGTTATGTCGACCGCCGGGGCGCGGAGACCAGTCGGATCGTGCACCCACTGGGGATCGTGGCGAAGAGGCCGACGTGGTACCTGGTGTGCGATACCGAACCCGGTCCCCGCACTTTCCGCGTCGACCGGGTCTGCGCTGTCGAGCTCACCGATGATCCCGTTCGGAGGCCACCCGGATTCGACCTTGCGCAAAGCTGGCGCGACATCGCCGATGAGGTCGATCGCCGGCGCACGCCGCTGGAGGCGCACGCCTTGTGCTCGCCCGACGGGCTCGACGCACTGCGCAGAATGCTCGGGGAGCGTGTGGACGTGGGGCGCGGCACGCCCGATGGCCGGATAGAGGTGGTGATCCGCGGCACCGACGAACTCGTACTGGCCGGTGAACTCGCCTGGCTCGGCGAATGGCTGGAGATCACCGGTCCGGGCGGCGTGCGAGAGCACCTGGCCCGCATCGGCGCCGCACTGGTGGCGCGGTACACCTGAGGACCTCACACCTCATGCCGCATCAGCACTCACGTCGTGCGGTAGGTGGCGATCTCGATGAGATTGCCGTCCGGGTCGGTGCAGTAGTACGACGTCATGTCACCTTGTGCGCCGATCCGGTGAACGGGGCCTTCGGTGACGGGCACTCCCACCTCGGCCAGATGGGCCGCGATCTGCGATGGTGCCGCATCGGCGATCACGCACAGATCCAGCGAGCCGGGGGCATCCACCGCTCCGGTTGGCCAGCCCTGCGAACCGGTGGGGCGCAGGTTGAACTTTTGGCCGCCGAACATCAACGCGGTGCGGTCGCCACGAAAGACCTCGCGCCGCATGCCCAGCGCCCGCTCGTACCACTCGGCGGTGACCTCGATATCGCGACAATTGATCACTACATGGTCGATTCGATCGATGGCGAAAGTCATACCCCACGCTACAGCCGATCACCACCGATCGTGGCAGATCGCATCAGGTGATGATGCCAAGTGGATTGCGCAACAACAATTGTGGATGCAGGCCGGGTCTGGGCGAGCAGGGGTGTCAGGGCACCCGTAGGCTCAACGAATGCACAACGTGACTCTGGCCAGCCCGGCGGTGGCCGCGGCGCTGACAGCAGCGTTGACGGTGTACGCGGCATTGATTCTCACCAGCATCGCGGTAGCCATCTACTACGCCCGCAGGCAACGACGACGCCCGGCGATCGCCACCGCGGTGTTGGTCGGGATCCTCACCGTAGGCGGCTTGGTCATGGCCATCGTGAGCAGCGTGGCCTGAACACCCCGTGACGTGCATCTACAGAAACACCGCACGGTGGGCAATCGCCCATTCGCGATAGGTGACCGCATTGCGGCCGGTGATCTCGTGGACTGCGTGCGTGACGACGGCTTGCTCGGTGGTCTCGAACTCCCACTGGGCCATGATTAGATCGAGGTACTCCGGCGGTAGCACCTCGCCATAGAGCGCGCGCGCTTCACGCTCGGAGAGCACCGTGATGCCGATGCGCTCGCCAATCGCCTCTCCAATGAGCCTGACCTGCTCGCGCATGGTCAACGAGTCCGGCCCGGTGAGCACGGCCTTCTCACCATCGAGATCCGGTGTGGTGATCGCCCGGACGGCGACCGCGGCGATATCCTCGTCGGCGATCGGCGCCTGCTGGGAATCGGGGAAGGGCAATCCGACCATTCGATTGTGGCGGATCTGCTGCGCCCAGAAGCGGATGGCGTTGCGCGCGAAGGCACCCGGACGCAATGAGACGGTGGTGAAGCCGCCGCCGCTGATGGCGTTCTCCACGGCCAGGTGCCGTTGCTTGTTGTATTCGACGAACGACTCGTGCCGGGTGGTGTCGATGGTGGAAAGCACCACCACCTTCGTCACACCGGCCGCGCTCAGTTCGTTGACCAGTTCGGGCAGCACCTCCTGCCGGCTGAAGCTGAACAGGAACACGCAATCGACACCCGCGAGGGCGGGTCGCAACGTCGACGGTCGATCGAGATCGCTGGAAACTGTTTCTGCACAAAGCATGTGACTTGATTGCGGATGGCGGCACGTTGCCCGCACCTCCACTCCGCTGCCGCGCAGCTGATTGATGATGGCAGAGCCGACCCCGCCGCTGGCACCGGTGATGAGCACTCGCATCGTGCGTCCTTTCTTTCCTGATGGACTCGACATTAAGAAGCACGACTCATCAACGCCAATAATGATTGCTGATATAAGAGATTCATGGGGTGAATCTTTCCGGGGTCGACCTGAACTTGCTCGTCGTCTTGCATGCAGTTCTCCAAGAGCGCAGTGCGACAAAGGCGGCGACCCGGCTGCGTCTGACCCAACCGGCGGTCTCGAATGCGCTGGCACGGTTGCGGGTGCTCCTCGGCGATCCGTTGGTGGTGCGCTCCGGCCGAGGCCTGACCCCCACCCCGGCGGCGCTGGCAATCCAGCCCCGACTCGACGCCGCACTGCAATTGGTGGAGGGCATCGTTCGCGACCTCGATGACTTCGATTTGAAGACGACGACCCGCCAATGGGTCATCGCATTCGCCGACCTGTACGGTCCGCTGGTGCTACCGGGTCTGGACCGGCTGCTTCAGCAACGGGCCCCCGGGTCCGCCATCAGGGTCGCACCGCTGGACCGCATCAGCGTGGTCGATGCTCTGGCCACCGGGGAGATCGACCTCTACCTGGGAATACCTACGACGATCCCGTCGGCATGGCACTCAGAACCCGCGTTCGTGGACGACATGGTGGGCGTGATGTCTGCACACCGTCCCGATGCCGGGATCGGTATGACACTCGAACGCTTCGTCGATCTGCCGCACGCACACGTCCAGATCAGCCCGGGCCGGGGCCGCGAGGTCGACGATGCCCTCGGTCGGTTGGGACACGCACGACGCATATGCTTCACGGTCTCGCACTACAGCTCGCTGTTTCCGATTGTCGAGAACGGTCGGTGCATCGCCGTCGTGCCACGACGCCTTGCCCGTCACCATGCGCAGCGCTCGGCGATCACGCTTTTCGAGCTGCCGTTGCCACTGCCGTCCTACGAGGTGAGGTTGTTCTGGCATGAGCGGGTCGACAACGACCCCGGGATCGCGGCCCTGCGTGCAGTTTTGCGTGACGTGCTCGATGCCTTGCCGCCAGACTGAGACACTGCGGTCAGCCCCTGGAGAGTGCCCGGCTCATCTCGATGATCAGTCGCGCATTGCTTGCCGACGGGGTCGCCGGATGCAGAACTTGATGCAACAGCATGCCGCGCAGCGCCGCCACCGCGACGGTCGCCATGGCCAGCGCCTGCTCGGTCCCGTTCCCCTCGCGTTCGGCCGCCGAAGCCAGCATGGCGGTCAAATCATCGAGCGAATCGATGAACTCGCCGAAATTCTCGGGGCAGTACGCCGCCAGCGCCGCAACGTGAAAGAACCCGCGTGTGCGCGAGAGTTGTCCGGGTCGGGTGTACGTCCGCCACATCGCCGCGATCAGGTCGTCGAAACCACCGTCCACGGCGACCTTGCTCAGTGTTCGATTGTCACGTGACCGCCGAGCCGTGAGCATGGCCGCCAAAACCCCAGACAATGAACCGAAGTGGTAACGCAGTAGCGCGTGGCTGGTCTGCGCACGTTCGGCAACCTCTCGCAGTGACACGTCCGGTGACGGAAAGTTGTCCCCGAAGGCGTCGAGCAATGTGACCAGCAGGCGTTCGCGCGCATCACCTTTGCGGTCGGAGCTTGACATGGTCATACGACTAGTTTATCCATTGGGTAAGCAGTTTTCCAATGGATAACTGACGCCGAAGCTGTGAAGGACGTTCTATGAGTTCGATGTGGCATGGGTGCCTGCCCGACACCGACTACTTCGAGATCCACTCCAGCGGTGGCCATGACTATGGCGTGTGGGTCACCACGCCGCCGGGCTACACCCCGTCCATGGCGGCACCCGTCGTCTATGTGCTCGACGGGAACTGGGCGGTCGGCATGACGGCGCCGCTCATCGTCACCCAGTTGGATCCGTTACAGCGGATTCAGCCCTACATCCAAGTGGCCATCGGATACGCCGGCGACGAAGCACACGACTGGGATCGACTGCGCAACAGAGATTTCGTCCCGCCCGGCGAGCCTATCGCCCCAGAACTCATCGATGCCGTCGAGATGGGAGTGCGCGATGGCACGAGAACCCGCCGGCAAGCCGATGCCTATGTTGCAGAGCTGCGCGATGCGCACGCTGATGTGTTCCTGACGTTCATCACCGCCGATCTCCATCCCCGAATCGAACGCGAATACGGCACGGCTGACAGCGGACACGGCATCTTCGGCTACTCGTATGGTGGTCTCTTCGCGATGTATGCCTGGCTTGCCGATACCGGGCTGTTCGACACCGTCGGAGCCGGAAGTCCCGGCGTCATCGGCGCAGATAGCCAGATCTTCACCATGCTCGACACCATGGGTGACACCCGACCGAAAGCAAGACTCCACGTCACGATGAACGAGCGAGAGCTGTTGGGAGAGTTGACCGTATATCAGAAGCTGGCCAGCAACGTCACAGACGTCCTTCATCGACTACTCCCCTGCGACGGCGTCAGTGCCGAGATCTTGCGCGAGACTCATGTCACCGGAATGCAGGCGTCGTTCCTTAGCTACCTCAGGACCTGCCGCCCGATGTGAGGCCACGGTGTAGATCGATGAGCTCGACGAGATGTCGGTGCACATCGTCCAAGGGCGCAGTCGAGCGTTGCGCGATGGCCATGACCACCGCCCCTTCGATGGACGCGATGGCCATGGTCGCCAGGCTGGCGCGGGCCTCTTCGGGAATCCCGTTGTCGCGCAGAATTGCCGACAGCGACTGACCCCACTCGGCGAAGACCGCGGCGGCAACCTCAGCGGCCTCGGGTGAGTCGCCGCGACCCAACGCCGCGGCAACGATGGGGCAGCCGGCCGCAAAGTCCGCGGCCACCAGCATGGCCTTCCATTGGTTCACGAACGCCGCGAGCGGATCAGCGGCACCGTTGAGCGCGGCGATATAGGAGCCGATGACGGCGCCGGCGCGCGCGGTGGCCGCCGACACCATCTCAGTCTTTCCACCGGGAAAGGCCAGGTAGATGGAGCGGCGGGAGACGCCGGCACGCTCGAGCACGGCGGCGATCCCAGTTCCGGCGACACCGAATCGCTGCATCAGGTGGATGGTGCTCTCGATGAGTTTGTCGCTCGCTGCCATGCCGCCGCGACACCCCTTTCGTGATGACCATCACATGCAATCGGTCGTTGTCACTATACCAATCGGTGTACTAGCGTCCGGTAAACCAATCGTTCTACCAACGGAGGCGCGACGATGCTGGATGGTCAACGATGGATGGTGGCCGTGATCGTGGGAGTCGTTGCCGTCTCGGCCGCGGTGATCGGCTCACTGAGGTTGCGTGACATTCCGGATCGCGCCATCGGTCATTCCCCTCCCCCGCATGCGGTGGCCGATCCGCGCGAGCGACTCGTCGAGTACCGGCTGGACGGCGATCCCGGTCGCCACGCCGTGGTGTCCTACCTCACCCCGGAAGGGCACGTCGTCGACGCCAATGTGGTCCTGCCGTGGCGCACCCAGGCACCCATCAGCACACTGACCGCCGCCGTCGGCCTCGCCGCTCAGACCAGTGGCAGTCGTCTACGTTGTGAGATCGCCGTCGCCGGGCAATCGCGAATCCTTCGAGAGGCCACGGCAGACGCCGCCGTCGTCAACTGCTCGATACCGGCGGCCTGAACCATGACCATTCCCAAGGCCCTTCGCGGCATCGCGGGCGAACTGCGGCACCCGATACGTATGAGCGACGTCCGCACCGCCGCTGCGGATCGGCCGTGGTGGGCCCGAGCGCTGTATGGGCTGTCACTGCCCATCGTGCTCGGGTGGTTGGTCGTCGTCGGCGCCCTCAACATCGCCGTGCCGCAGTTGGAAACGGTGATCGACCAGCACGCGAAATCGTTTCTCCCCGACGAGGCATCCGCGGTGCAGGCGCTGGTCAAGATGGGCGATCACTTCGGCGGCGGCGGCAGTAACAACTTCGTGTATCTGCTCGTCGAGGGCCAACGGCCCCTCGACGAGCCGGCACGCGACTACTACGACGCGGTGGTCCACAGACTCACTGCCGATGAGCGGCACGTGAGTTCGATCATGAACCTTTGGTCGGATCCCGATCTCGCACCCGCCGCCCAGAGCGCGGACGGCAGAGCGGCCTACGGGCTGGTGAATCTCACCGGAAACATGGGCACCGCAGCCGCGATGGAGTCCACCCGCGCCGCGCGCGACATCATCGCCGCGGTGCCGGCGCCCGAGGGCGTCTCGGCACACATCACCGGTCCATCGGCCGTGGTCAACGACGAGTTGGTGGCCATCTCGGATTCGATACTGCGGCTCATCATTCTGTGCTCCGTCTTGGTGACTGCCGTGCTGCTGGCGGTCTATCGTTCGCCGGTAACGGCTTTGGTGCCGCTGATCACGGTCGCTGCCAGCCTCGGCGGCGCACGGGCGCTGATCGCTCTCTTCAGTCAGATGGAATGGATCAGCGTGTCGATCTTCGCCGCGGCACTATCGGCCGTGGTGGTGCTGGGTGCCGGTACCAACTACGGAATCTTCCTGGTGGGGCGCTACCAGGAGGGCCGCCGCCGCGGACTGGACTCCGAGACCGCCTTCTACGCGGCACTCGGCGGTGTCGCACACATCATCATCGCATCGGCACTCACGGTGGCCGGTGCCATGGCGTGTCTCACGCTCACCAGGCTGTCGATCTTCAGCACGTCGGGACTTCCCTGCACCATCGCGATTGTCGTAACGCTTTGTGCGGCATTGACATTGGGGCCCGCTCTACTCGCGATACTGATCCGGATGGGATACGTCGAGCCCCGCGGCGACGGCTCCGCCCGCCGATGGCGACGCATCGCCACAGCAGTCGTGCGGTGGCCGGGGCCGGTGCTGACCGGAGCCACCGCCATCTTGCTGGTGGCGATCGCCTTCGTGCCGCTGTACCAGCCCAGCTACGACGAACGGCGCGCGCAGCCCACCGATTCCCCCGCCAATATGGGGTTTGCGGCGGCCGACCGCCACCTGCCGCCCAATGTCATGGCCCCGAGTGTGGTCATCATCGAAGCCGACCACGACATGCGCAATCCAGCCGACCTGATCGCCCTGGAACGGTTGACCGCCGCCATCGCAGGCCTGGAAGGTATCGACGCGGTGCAAGGCATGACCAGGCCGTTGAAAGCGCCGATAGCGCAGGGCACTTTGGCAAGCCAGGCCGGCTACATCGGCAGCCGGATCGAGCAGAGCGCGGCCCTGCTGAATGCTCGGTTGGGTGACATCGAGGCCGTCGAATCCGCCCTCGACGGCCTCGACGGATCGGCCAGGGCACTCTCGAGCGCTCTCTCCCAGGGGCAGAGCGGTGCCGGCGACGTGGTCTCCGCCATGACCGTCCTGAAATCCGAAGCGGTGAACCTGACCTCGAAGCTGGCCATCGTGCAGGATGCCAGTCAGCCCGCTGTCGATGTTCTCAGGGGCCTTCCACAGTGCCAGTCGATCGAGGTCTGTCAGGGCGCGTTGACCGGGTTCTCGCTGATCGACGACGTCCGCGGACTCGACGAGCTGTCCGCCAAGGTCGAACAGGGCACCGCCGCGGCAGCCGCCGCCCTTCCGCACGCGGCGGCGCAGATCCCGGCCATCACCTCGGCGATTGCTCAAGTGCGGCAGGTGATCCAACCGCTCAAAGGCAGTCTGCAAGCGCTCATCCCGCAGACCACCGAGATCACCGCATTTCTTGACGAGGTGAGCCGTTCCTACGCCGAAGGGGCACCGTCCACCGGGTTCTTCCTACCTGCCCAAGCCATCGACAGCCCGCTCTTCCGCAGCGCAGTTCCCTATTTCTTCTCCTCCGACGGCACCGTGACCCGCATGGTGGTGACGCCCGAGATCGAAGGATTCAGCCGTCAGGCAATGGATTTGAGCGAGCGCGTGATACCCGCTGCGCTCGGTGCGATCAAAGGAACCTCGTTGCAGGGTGCGACCGTGAGCATCGGCGGCCCCGGCGGGACCCTGCTGAACATCGAATCCTTCGCACATGAGGACTTCATCGCCATCGCGGTCGCAGCATTCGCGTTCGTGTTCTGCGTCGTGCTGGTGTTGTTGCGCAGTCTCGTCGCCGCGGTGGTGGTGATCACGACAGTCGGGATCTCTTATCTGGCGGCGTTGGGGCTGGGCGTGTTCGTCTGGCAGAACCTCGTGGGCAACCCCCTGCACTGGGCAGTTGCGCCGGTGGCATTCTCTTTTCTGGTGGCTGTCGGTGCCGACTACAACATGTTGCTGGTGAGCAGGATGAAAGAGGAGATGGCGGCCGGTACGGGCACTGGTCTGATCCGCGCGATGGTGGGCACCGGCAGCGTGGTCACCACCGCCGGTCTCACCTTCGGGGCCACCATGTTCGCGATGCTCGGCAGTTCGGCCACCAATATCGCCCAGATCGGCACGACCGTCGCGTTCGGGTTGGTGATCGACACGCTGATCGTTCGTTCCCTGATGGTTCCGGCCATCGCGCGGTTGTGTGGCCGATGGTTCTGGTGGCCGACGGCATTCGTCAGAATGCCTGCCCACGCCGGGTCCGCATCACCCACACTGGACCCGACGAGAAACGCACGGGAGGAACGACTACACACATGACCGGCGCCGCCGAATTCGACTACGTCATCGTGGGTGCGGGCAGCGCCGGCTGCTTGCTGGCGAACAGGCTCAGCGCCAACCCCGAACATCGCGTGCTGTTGGTCGAGGCCGGTGGTGACGACGACTGGTTCTGGATCAAGATCCCGGTCGGTTACCTGTACACCATCGCCAACCCGCGGACCGATTGGTGCTACGCGACCGAGGCCGATCCGGGCCTGGCGGACCGCAGCATCATCTATGCGCGCGGCCGGGTGATCGGCGGTTGTTCGTCGATCAACGCCATGATCCACATGCGTGGGCAGGCCAGCGATTATGTCTCGTGGGCGCAGGCAACCGGTGATGACCGGTGGCTGTGGGGCGGTCCGGAATCCGCAGGCCAGACCTTGTCCATCTACAAGCAGTTGGAGGACTACTTCGGTGGCGCCGATGAATGGCACGGCACCGACGGCGAGATCCGTGTCGAGCGACCGCGCGTGCGCTGGAAGATCCTGGACGCCTGGCAGGCCGCCGCCGCCCAGGTGGGGATCGACCCCATCGAGGAGTTCAACCGCGGCGACAACGCCGGCAGCGCGTACTTCCACGTCAATCAGCGCCGAGGACGTCGCTGGTCGATGGCCGACGCGTTCCTCCATCCGATCGCCCACCGGTCGAACCTCACCGTCTACACCAAAACGCAAGCGGTACAGCTGTTGACGGATGAGCAGGTGGCCGACAGCCAACGACGTGGCGCCTGGACCACCGCCGCACACCGCGCCACCGGTGTGCGGATGATCAAGGATGGACGGCAGGTCGATGTACGGGCCCGACGCGAGGTGATCCTCAGCGCCGGTGCCATCGGTTCACCCCACCTCATGCAGGCCTCCGGTCTCGGACCGGCCGGGCTGCTCGCGGCGCACCAGATTCCGGTGCGCGTCGACCTTCCCGGCGTCGGCGAAAATCTGCAGGATCACCTCCAACTCAGAACGGTCTACCGAATCCAGGGCGCTCGCACCGTCAACACGCTCTATCGCAACCTGATCACCCGGGCCGGCATGGGATTGCAATACCTGTTGACCCGGTCAGGTCCGATGACGATGCCGCCGTCAACCCTGGGTGCCTTCGCGACCAGCGACCCGAGCCGCACGAGCCCGGATCTGGAGTGGCATGTGCAACCGCTGTCGCTGGCCAAGTTCGGCGAGCCGCTACACCGGTTCGGAGCCATCACTCCCTCGGTGTGCAATCTGCGGCCCAGTTCTCGCGGCCACGTACGACTGGCGAGTGCCGATCCCCTCACCTATCCGAAGATCTCGTGCAACTACCTGTCCACCGACGATGATCTGCGCGCCGCCGTGCAGGGCTTGCGGATGACCCGCACCATCATGGCGGCGCCGGCGCTGGCGCCCTACCGTCCGGAAGAGTTGCTACCCGGCCCGCAACTGGTCAGCGATGACGACCTGCAGCAGGCCGCCAGGGAGCTGGGCACCACCATCTTCCACCCGGTCGGCACCTGCGCCATGGGCGCCTTCGACACCCGAGGCAGGCCGCGGTCCACCGCCACGGTGCTGGACACCGACTGCCGGGTGTACCGGGTCGCCGGTCTTCGTGTCATCGATGCCTCGGCAATGCCCACCATCACGTCAGGGAACACCAATGCACCGGTCATGTTGATCGCCGAGCGAGCCGCGCGGGCCATTCTGGAATAAACGCGCCGGGGTCGTACTTGGCTCAAGTGTCCTCCTCCCCCGACTCTGGAGTGCTCATGAATCGACCTGTCCGCGTCGCTGTCCAGGTACAGCCCGGTGGCACACCCGACTACCGCACGTGGCGAGACGCCGTCTTGGCCGCAGACGACCTCGGCGTCGACGTGATCTTCGGATACGACCACTTCCACCGGCCCGCGATGAAGGGCATCGTCGACGGAAAACCCGTGATGTTCGACGAGCAGCCCGACGTCGCCAACTTCGAGGGCTGGACCGCACTGGCATCGTGGGGCGAGATCACCTCGCATGCCGAGATCGGGCTTCTGGTCACCGGGGTCGGGTACCGCAATGCCGACCTGCTCGCGGATATGGCCCGCACCGTCGACCACATCAGCGGCGGCCGCCTCATCCTGGGGCTCGGTGCAGGTTGGTACGAGAAGGACTATGTAACATACGGATACGAGTTCGGCACCTTCGGTTCACGCTTCGACCTGTTCGACGAAAGCCTGATCCGCATCGAGAACAGGCTTGCGGCTTTGGTACCGCCGCCGGTACGTCAGCTTCCGATTCTCATCGGCGGGACAGGCCCCAAGCGTTCGCTGCCGGCCGTGGCCAAGCATGCCGACATCTGGCACGCGTTCCAGGACCTGGATGGCTTTCGTCGGTCCAGCGACCGTGTCGACGAGTTGGCGGCGAGTTTTGGCCGCGACGGTACCGATATCGAACGTTCGACACTGTGGCAGGACCCGGAAAGTGCCGACGCCTTCCGCGAAGCAGGCGTCACGTTGTTCCAGACCGAACTCACCGCCGACGACGGTTACGATCTGGCAGCACTCAAGCAGGTGCTCGCCTGGCGCGACAACGGGTGATCGCGATCAGCCCGTGATATCCCGGCCGATCAACCGCCGCGCAATGATCCACTGCTGCAACTCGTTGGCGCCCTCGAATATCTCAAGGATCTTGGCGTCGCGGTACATTTCCTCCAGCCGCACCGACTCGCCCGTCTCACCGACCTGCCGAGCGAACCCGAGCGCGCCGTATATCTGGATCGCCTCTCGCACAACATCGTTGGCCAAGCGCGTCCCGTATGCCTTCGCCATCGCAGCCTCCGGCTCGGCGGTCCTGTCGCCGCGATCGACCAGGGTCGCCGCCTTCTGATACAGCGTTCGAGCACACTCGATTTCGGTGGCGCGTTGGGCCATGACGAATTGCCAGTGCTGCATCGCACCCAGCGGAGCGCCGAACACCTGACGGGTGCGCAACCTGTCGACGGCCAGGTCCACCGCCGCCTGGGCCACTCCCACGCCCGCAGCACCTATCCCGATACGTCCTCGTACGAGCGCCGACAGCGCGACCGCCATCCCGCCGCCCGCTTTACCCAGCAGATTCGATCGTGGAACGTGCACATCGGTGAACTCGATGTCGGCGGTGATCTGGCCGCGGTGGCCCATCTTCAGATCCGGCGTGCCGATCCGCA
The DNA here is from genome assembly GCF_000317305.3 of Mycolicibacterium neoaurum VKM Ac-1815D. Next base: position 3,158,311 of record NC_023036.2, read on the forward strand.
CACCCGGTGACGAGAGGTCGACGAGTAGCATGGTGGCTCGATCACTGCCCTCGCCTGCCCGCACCAACACCGAGACCCATCCCCTGGCGACACTGTTGGTGATCCACCGCTTGCGACCGTTGACGATGAATCCGTCCGACGTCTCCTCGGCCACAGTCCGCAGGCGTGCGGCGGTCAGATCAGAGCTGGTGTCGGGTTCAGTGGTCGCGAACGCGAAAGCCATGCGGCCGCTGACCAATTCGGGGATCAGGCGGGCCCGCAACTCGGCAGAGGCGAACGTCAGTGTCTGCGGTACCAAAATACATTGGCCATCGAATACACCCGCCAACGACGAAGAGTGGTAGGCGATCTCTTCGGTGACGGTGCATGTGCCCAGCATCGGATGCTGCAGGCCCATACCGAAATCCGCGCCGAACGGCACCCCGAAGAGACCCTCGTCCGCCAGGCCCCGGAAGGCCTGCCAGGGGAAGCTCTCCGTCGACTCTTCGCGCTGTCCGATCTCGCGGGCGTAGGGCACCACCGAGCGGTTGACGGCGTCGCGAGCCAACTCTCGCACGCGCACGATTTCCTCGGGCAACCAGACGTCGTGCGTCATACGGTCTTGAGTACGTTCGATCACCGGATCACAATAACAGTCAGCTATGACCGTTATGAAGACTGCGTATCTGGCCGTTCCGACAGCATCCGGACGGCCATGTCGTTCCACAACCGAAGGTGCGGATCGGTATCGGCAGTTCGCTCGCCGATCGAGTAGGTCAGCGCCACCCCGCGCATGCTGCTGAAAAGCAACTCACGCAGGTCGGGAAAGGCTGGATGACTGCTGTGCACCGGCCCGAACATCGTCGCGATGACATGTTCGATGGCTCGGCCGAGTCTGCGCTCGGCCTCCGCCAATCCCGCGCGCAGTCCGGGATCGGTCCGCGCAGCGGTCCAGAGTTCCATCGCCGCCCAGAAGTACGGCTGCCGAAAAGTGCTCCAGAGCAGGCTGATCGCATAGTCGATTCGCGCGGACCCACTCGCGGCACCGTCGGGAACGGCAGCGTCGAACCACCGCTCCATCTCGGCGACCCGTTCGATGGCCAGGTGCTGCGCAGCAGCGATCAGCAGGGCGTCCCTGGACGGGAAGTAATGCAGCAGCCTGCCGCGGGACACCCCCGCCAACCGTTGGATGACGACGGTGGTCGCACCGCTGTAGCCGTTCTCCACCAGAGCGCGCACCGCCGCGTCGAGGATCAAGGCGCGACTGTCGGCGCGCCGGTCGGGGCGCGAGACGCGTGCTGCCCTCGGGTGTACCACCACGGTGACAGCGTAGAGCAAACGGTCATCGTTGACTGCTAAGCCCTTGGACAACTCACTTGGGCGTATTAACCACTCATTTGAGCTGTTATGGTCGATCCATGGCTATCGAGACACCTGGCAGCACGATCAGGGCGGGGCGCCGCGAGTGGTCGGCGCTCGGAGTGCTGGTGTTGGTGGTGACACTGCTCGCGATCGACGGGACTGTTCTGTATCTCGCCGTTCCCTCGTTGACGACCGATATCGGACCCAGCGCCACGCAGTTGCTGTGGATCGGCGACATCTATTCGTTCGTGTTGGCCGGCCTGCTGATCACGATGGGCAATATCGCCGACCGCATCGGCCGCAAGCGGCTGCTTTTGATCGGGGCCGCCGCCTTCGGGGCCGCGTCGACACTTGCCGCCTTTGCCCCGGACGCCGGAACACTCATCGTCGCCCGCGCCTTGCTCGGCATCGCGGGAGCCACCCTGATGCCCTCCACGTTGTCGATCGTGCGGGCAATGTTCGCCGACGCGAAACAACGCACGACGGCCATCGCCATCTGGTCGGCCGGCGCCATGGCCGGTGCGGCTGCCGGTCCGCTCGTCGGAGGCCTGCTGCTGGAACACTATTGGTGGGGATCGGTCTTCCTGATCAATCTGCCGATCATGGCGCTGGTGCTGATCGCCGGCCCCATCCTCATCCCGGAATCGCGGGGCGATGCCGCCAAGGGCATCGACATATGGTCCTCGCTGCTGTCGATCGCGGCCATCGTGCCGCTGGTGTACGCGGTCAAGCACTGGGTCGGTAGCGGCTGGGACGCCGCCGTTCCCATGGCCGCGCTCGTCGGAATCGCAAGCGGCTGGCTGTTTCTCCAGCGCCAGCGGACGCTCACCCATCCGCTACTGGACATCACACTGTTCCGGGTTCCGGCGTTCGCCGGTGCCGTCGCCGCCAACGGATTGGCCATTTTCGCGTTCATCGGACTTCTCTACTTCTATTCGCAGTACCTGCAACTCGTGCGGCAGTTCGGTCCGCTGCAGGCCGGCTTGGCCGAACTGCCGGGCACGCTGGCGTCGATCGCGGTGATCGCCGTCGTCGGCGCCGTGAGCACCCGGCTCGGCGCGGGACGTGCGATCGGACTGGGGTTGGCAACCGGAGCGCTCGGATTGACGGGTATCGGCCTGAGCGTGTTCCACGCCGGCTACTGGCCCCTGGCCCTTGCTCTCGTCGTGATCGGGTTCGGCATCGGTATCGCCATGACGCTGTCGACCGACGCGGTCGTGTCGGCGGTACCGACGGAACGCGCGGGAGCGGCTTCGGCGATCGCCGAGACCGCCTATGAGCTAGGTACCGCGTTCGGGATTGCAGTACTCGGTTCGCTGCACTTCCTGATGTACCGGAGTCATCTGGACCTGCCGGTGGGAACTGCAGCGGCGGACGCCGAGTCCGCGAATGCCTCGCTGGCCAAGACGATCACGACGGTGTCGGACCCGGTGGTCGTCCAGCATGCGCGTGACGCTTTCGCCACCGCCGTACAGACAACGGCCTTCACCGCGGCGGGTCTGCTGGTCCTTGCCGCCGTGGCAGCATGGCGGGTGATCCCGTCGGATCGCATCGGTCTGCGAAAGGACAGCCATGACGGCAAATGAGCCGACGGCCACCCGCGACAAGGAGCGGACCCGGCGGGCGATACTCGTCGCAGCCGAGAAGATGTTCTCCGAGCGTGGATCCAAGGCCAGTCTGGCTGATATCGCGACCTCGGCCGGAGTGACCCAAAGCGGTCTTCGACACCATTTTCACAGCAGGGAAGCATTGCTTTTCGGCGTGGCCGAAGACATCGTGCAGCGGTACTGGACCGAGATCCACAACATGGTCGATCTGTCCGAAAATCGGCCGGGAAAGCTGATGCGTGCCTACGTTCGCGCACTGACCGGTGCCGATGATCTGCTCTCGACGCTCCTGGACCCCACCAGTCTGAGTGCGGCCCTCGGGCACCCCGCGATCTTCGAGGATCTGTTCCTCCGAGACGCTGCGCGGTGGCGTGCCGCGCTGGCCGCAGACGGCCTACCGATGGACCTGGTCCTGGTCATCCAACATGCCGCCGAGGGCCTGGCGATGGCCAGGAAGAGTCCGTACCTGACCGAGGCGGATCTGCAATCGGCCCGAACCAAGTTGCTCTCGATGACCGAGGATGTCTGACCTTTCTCCGATGCTCGGGTGACGGGCGGCTAATGTCATCCTCGCCCTGACCCCCACCGACGAGCACGACGGATGACTGACCCGACCGAGCTACCGCCGGCCGCACCCGGCCACACGCCGCGGCGAGTCATGACCATCGCCGGTTCCGACTCCGGCGGAAGCGCGGGCCTGCAGGCCGATATGCGGACCTTTGCCATGCTCGGCGTACACGGGTGTGCCGCGGTGACCGCCGTGACGGTGCAGAACACCCTCGGCGTGAGCGCCTTCCACGAAGTGCCTACCGATGTCGTGGCCGGACAGATCACCGCGGTGGCCGGCGATATCGGGATCGAGGCAGCCAAGACCGGAATGCTGGCCTCGACCGCGATCATCCGAGCGGTCGTGGCGACGTGGCGCAGCGCGGGCCTGACCGGGTCGGTCCCACTTCTCGTCGACCCGGTGTGTGCATCCAATGTGGGCGAGCCGCTGCTGCACCCCAGCGCACTCGACGCCATGCGTCACGAGCTCATCCCCACCGCGACGCTGATCACGCCCAACCTGGACGAGGTTCGGCTTCTCGTCGGTATCGATGTCGTCGACGACGCCACCCAACGCGAAGCGGCACGCGCACTGCATGCACTGGGGCCACAGTGGACCCTGGTCAAAGGCGGCCACCTGCGTACCTCGCGGATCAGCTCGGATCTGCTGTTCGACGGTGCCGACTTCCACGAGTACGCCGCGTCGCGGGTCGACACCCGCGACGACCACGGCGCAGGCGACACGCTGGCCGCGGCGATCACCGCAGCACTGGCCCACGGCCACACGGTTCCCGAGGCCGTCGGTTTCGGGAAGCGGTGGGTCACCGACTGCATCCACGCCGCGTACCCACTGGGCCACGGCCTCGGAACGGTCAACGGGCTCGCCAGACTGTTGGACGACGGCAGCGCTTAGGAATCGGACAAACCGGGTAATTCACCGACGCCAATTTCGCTGGGCTCGACATCTTGTCTCGCCCAGCGGCCGTACTAGCAGAATCGAGCCGTCAGATGACCGTCCTTCGAATCGCCCGGACTCTCCCGCTTGCGGCCGCCGTGTCGGGCGCAGTTCTCTTCGGCGGGCTGACCGCCTGCAGTTCCGACAGTGAGGCACCGGACAGCACGACCACCACCTCGACCACCGAATCGACGATGACGACCGCGCCGTCGACCGGCGCGGCCACCACCACCCTCGCGCCGTCCTCGCCGATGCCGCCGGCCGGTGGCGGCGCCGATGCCGGCCCGGGCGGGGCCACCGCCAGCGTGCCGGGAGCCAGTGCGGGCGCCGGACCCGGCGGCGCCAACGCCGGCGTCCCCGGAGCAGGAGCCGAGGCCGGGCCGGGAGGCGCATCGGTCGGCGTCCCGGGTGCCGGCGCCGAGGCGGGACCGGGAGGCGCCTCTGCAGGTGTTCCCGGTGCCGGAGCAGGTGCGGGCCCCGGCGGTGCGGGAGCGTGCGTCGGCTCGGTCTGCGTCGGAACCCCGTAGCGCATTCGAAACGTGGCGGCCCTGAGGGCCGCCACGTTTCGAATGTATGTGGCGCTCCTAGTGTTTTAGTGGGCGTCTTTGTGCTGTTGAGGGTTGATTTGCAGTGCAGTGCAAGAGGTTCAGCGGGTCGTTCGTGAAATGAAGGACGCGCACGCGGCGTGCCTCTAGGTTTCGGGGTTACCACACCAACCTCAACCAGAGGATCGATCCGCGTGCGCGTCAGTACTGCATTTAACCGTCTTCTTCAGATTCCTGGTGCATCCGTGGTCGAGGTGTCGATCGGCGACCGCGACGTCGAAGTCACCCTGCGCCCCACAGCCCGACTGCTGAGGTGCCCCTGCAGCAAACGCGTCCGGTCAGTCTATGACCGCCGCCGGCGGCGATGGCGACACCTCGATCTGGGCACCAAACGACTGTGGCTGACCTACGACATCCGCCGACTGCACTGCCCGGATTGCGGTGTGACCACCGAAGAGGTGCCCTGGGCCCGCCCGGGAGCCAGGTTCAGCCGAGACTTCGAAGACACGGTGCTGTGGCTGGCCCAGCGCACCGACCGCACGACAGTGTCCACACTGATGCGCTGCGCCTGGGAATCGGTCACCTCGATCATCAAACGCGGAGTCGCTGAGCTGCTCGACCAACGTCGACTAAGGGCCCTGTATCAGATCGGTGTCGACGAGATCTGTTACCGCCACCCGCACCGCTATCTCACCATCATCGGCGATCACACGTCTGGCACCGTCATCGATGTCCAACCCGGAAAGAGTCGCGAATCACTCGCTAAATTCTATACAAGCCAACCAGATTCGACCCTCGCCGGAATCCAAGCGGTCACCATGGACGTCAGCAGCGTCTACACCGCAGCCACCCAAGAGCACCTGCCCCAGGCAACGATCTGCTACGACGGATTCCACATTCTGCAATGGGTCAACCGTGCACTGGACCGTGTCTTCTCCGAGGCTGCCGCTGGGCCAGACCGAGTCCACATGTCCTCAACGCAATGGCGGACCACCCGCTGGGCGCTGCGCACCGGAGAGGACAAACTCCCCGACGACAAACGCGCCCTGGTCAACGAGATCGCCAAACAGAACCGGCACGTCGGGCGGGCATGGGCACTCAAAGAACAAGCTCGCGACCTCTACCGCTACGACCACGAACCCGGCGCTGCACGCCAACTCCTCAGAGCCTGGATCACCGCCGCCAAACGCTCCCGCATCCCGGCCTTCGCCGCACTGGGCAAACGGTTCGAGGTCTACACCGAACCCATCCTCGCTGCGATTGAACTCAAACTGTCCAACGCACTCGCCGAAGGCATCAACGCCAAGATCCGACTCATCAACGCACGCGGCTACGGACATCACTCAGCCGAAACACTGACCTCGATGATCTACCTGTGCCTCGGCGGGCTCCACATCAAGCTCCCCACGAAAACCTGAGGAGTAGCATGTATGTGCGATGGGCATTCGGGGTGCATGAGCGAGCACACCACATCAGCACCACAGGAAAACGCCGAAAAGGACACCTCGGAATGGGTCACCGGGGACGAGCCGATGACCGGCCCACAGCGCAGCTATCTGCACACCCTGGCCCAGGAGGCGGGAGCCGAGGTTCCCGACGACGTCACCAAAGCCCAGGCATCGGACCTCATAGAAGAGTTGCAGGCCAAGACCGGGCGTGGATGACAGCGACCAGGACGAATGTGCTCCACCACCGAATGGTGGTGGAGCACATTCGTCTTGGCGTCTCAGGACGACGCGACCTCGGTGGCCAGCCGGGACAATGTGTCATCGAGCTGCCCCTGCGTGACCAGCGGGAACTTCACCTTCTCCAGTAGCTTCTTGTCCGTCACCTTCGACCAGTCATAGGTGTGGCGCACCAACGTGTCGTTCGGCCCCTGAGATTCCAGTTCCCACAACCATTCCCAGCCGGGAGGCTCGGTACCGGCCGGTGCGGTCTGCCAGGCGAGCAGCTTGTCCTTGGCATAACCGGTGACGTGGTTGTCGGTCTGGTATTCCCCGCCCATGTGATCACCCTGCATGTTCATCGTGAACACCTCGCCCACCTTCTGAATCCGGTCGGCGTGATCCACGCTGCGCACGAATCCGGAGCCGTCGAGAGCGGGGTGACGGTGCGGATTTGACAGCACATCGAAGACCGCCGCCACCGGTGCGGCGATGGTTCGTTCCACAGTGACTTTCTCGTTGTCGGTCATAGGTTCACACTGCCCAAACTCGCACGATCGGAAACTACGGATGGCTTCGTCGGTGCAGATGCCGAACGATCACCGCCGTTGCGCGTGTTCGGCACGGGCGAGTTGTACTGTGCTGGCCATGCGCACACCCAGAAACCCCGACGGTGATGCACCGCTGTGGAAGCGGATGGCGTTCGAACTCAAATGCGCCGTCAAACGCCAGATCGCGCCGAAAGGGGTGCCCGTCACTCCACCCGACGAGCCCTATCTGATCGTCGCGATCCTCGGCCAGTCGAACGCCTACGGAATGGGTCTACCGCTGGACCCCGACGGCGCCGACCGGCCTCACCCCCGCGTGCACCAATGGGCCAACAGCGGCCCGTCGAAGAACACCGTCGTGCTCGGCGCCGACCCGCTGTTCCACGAAACTCCGGCTCGGCGAGTCGGTTTCGGAGTCACCTTCGGCAAGGCTCTCGCGGACGCGACCAACAGGGCCGTCCTGCTGGTGCCGTGTGCCCGCGGAGACACGTCATTTCACCCGAAGAACGGCTACACCTGGGACATCGCAGACACCACCACCCGCCGCAATCTGTACCGCGAAGCGGTGCGTTCCATCGACTCCGCGCTGGCTCACCGGCCCGGCAGCACGGTCGCGGCCGTGCTCTGGCACCAGGGTGAATCCGATGTGCCCCTCATGTCTGCGCCGGAGTACCAGCGACATCTGGACGCGCTGTTCGACGATCTCCGCGCCCGGTACGGCAAGGACACCCCCATCATTCTCGGCGGCATGGTCCCCGAGGAAATGGAACGCAGCGGCAAGGACTATCCGCCCATCGACGCCGTGCACCGTGACACGCCCAATCGCCGACACCGCGCGGCCTTTGTGCCGGGCAATCGCGGAATGTTCAACAGCGATGTCGACCGGCACTACAACGCCGCGGGAATCCGCGCAATGGGCCACGACATGTGGCTGGCCTATCAGCGCATCGCGGCCGACGATCTGGCCGAGTACCGCCGCTGAGTCACGGCGGCCTCGGCACCTGAGGGTAGGAAACCTACGGCGAGTCAGTCCAGATCGAACCGGTCGTTGTTCATGACCTTGACCCACGCCGTCACGAAGTCCTCGACGAACTTCGTCTGGTTGTCCTGCTGGGCGTACACCTCGGCGATCGCCCGCAGCACGGAGTTGGAGCCGAAGACCAGATCATTGGCGGTCGCCGTCCACTTCACCTCGCCGGTGGCGCGGTCGTATCCGGTGTAGACATTCTCGGCCGACTCCGAACCCTTCCACTCGGTTCCCATGTCGAGCAGGTTGACGAAGAAGTCCGTCGTCAGTGCACCCGGCCGGCTGGTGAACACACCGTGCTTGGTCCCGCCGTGATTCGCACCGATGGTCCGCAGTCCACCGATCAGCGCGGTCATCTCCGGAGCGGTCAGGTCCAGGAAATACGCCTTGTCCACCAGCAACTGCTCCAGCGCCGCCTTCTCACCGGGCCGGACGAAATTGCGGAAGCCGTCGGCTTGAGGTTCCAGCACCGCAAAGGACTCCACATCGGTGTTCTCCTGGGTGGCATCGGTGCGACCGGGCGCGAAATGCACCGTGACGTCGAATCCGCCGTCCTTTGCCGCCTTCTCGATGGCCGCCGATCCGGCCAGCACGATGAGATCGGCCAGCGAGATCTTCTTGCCGCCCTCTGCCGAGCCGTTGAAGTCCTGCTGAATCTTCTCCAGCACCGGCAATACCTTGTCCAGCTCGGAGGGCTCGTTTGCTTCCCAGTTGCGTTGCGGCTCAAGCCGAATACGTGCACCGTTGGCACCACCGCGCTTATCGGTACCGCGGAAACTCGAGGCGGCACCCCACGCGGTCTTCACCAGTTGAGGCACCGACAGCCCGGATTCGAGCACCTTGCCCTTCAAGTTCGCGATATCGGACTCGTCGACCAACGGATGGTCGGCTGCGGGCACCGGGTCCTGCCACAGCTGCGGCTCGGGAATCCACGGACCGAGATAGCGGCTCACGGGGCCCATATCGCGGTGCAGCAGTTTGTACCACGCCTTGGCGAAAGCTGCGTTCATCTCCTCTGGGTGATCCAGCCAACGCCGGGTGATCTGGCCGTAGATGGGGTCGACCCGCATGGACACATCGGTGACCAGCATCGTGGGTTTGCGGGGCGGCCCGCCGAACGGGTCGGGAATGGTGGCCTCGGCGTCCTTGGCCTCGAACTGCCAGGCGCCCGCGGGGCTCTTGGTCAGCTGCCATTCGTTGCCATACAGGATCTCCAGATAACCGTTGCTCCATCGGGTGGGGGTCGCCGTCCAGACCACCTCGAGCCCGCTGGTCACCGTGTCGTTGGCGTTGCCGGAACCGAAAGGACACTTCCAGCCGAGCCCCTGCTGCTCGATGGGCGCACCCTCGGGCTCGGGGCCGACGTTGACGTCGGCGGCACCGTGCGTTTTGCCGAGCGTGTGACCGCCGACGATCAGCGCCGCGGTCTCCTCGTCGTTCATGGCCATTCGACCGAATGTCTCCCGGATGTCGTGGGCCGCGGCCAGCGGATCGGGCTTCCCCTCCGGACCTTCGGGATTGACGTAGATGAGGCCCATCGTGGTGGCACCGAACGGCGCGGCCAGGTTGCGATCGCCGTCGCTGCTGCCGTCGTAACGTTTGTCGGTGCCCAGCCAGGTGTCCTCCTGACCGTAGAGCACCTCCTCAGGCTCCCAGATGTCCTCACGGCCGAACCCGAAGCCGAACGTCTCGAAACCCGCCGATTCAAGCGCGACGTTGCCTGCGTAGACGATCAGATCGGCCCAGGACAGCGCGTTGCCGTACTTCTGCTTGATCGGCCACAGCAGCCGCCGCGCCTTGTCCAGGTTGGCATTGTCGGGCCAGCTGTTCAGCGGCGCGAAGCGCTGGGCGCCCTGACCACCGCCGCCGCGGCCGTCGTAGATGCGGTAGGTGCCCGCCGCGTGCCAGCTCATCCTGATGAACAGCCCCGCGTAGCTCCCATAGTCAGCGGGCCACCAGTCCTGGGATGAGGTCATCAACGCCAACATGTCGGCCCGCAACGCCTCGAGGTCGAGCTTGGCGAAGGCCTCGCTGTAGGAGAAATCGGCGCCGAGAGCATTGCCTTTGGGGTTCTGCTTGTGCAGTACCGAGACATCGACCTGTCCCGGCCACCAATCCTGGTTGGTCAGCGGCGCATGCGATTTCGGCTTCGGCGAGTCGATGACGGGATTCTCGGACTCACTGCCGCTGTGAGTCTTGGTATCGGAATGCGGAGGCCGGGCATCAGAGGTGTCGGACATGGACTCGCCTTTCGTCGGGTTTCGTGCGGGCTGCACAACGTCGTCGCGTCGATCAGGAAGATCGCTTTCGTACACACTCGGGGCACAGACCCCAGTAGATGACTTCGGCCTCGTCGATCTCGAACCCGAGATCATCGGAGGCCGAGAGGCATGCCGCCTCGCCGACCGCACAGTCGACGTCGGCGATGGTCCCGCAGGACCGGCAGACCAGATGATGATGGTTGTCGCCGACCCGCGACTCATAACGGGCGGTGGCGCCCGCAGGTTGGATTCGGCGCACCATCCCCACGGTGGTCAGCGCACCGAGGGCGTCATAGACGGTCTGCCGGGAGACATCGGAAAGAACCCGACGGGCAGCAACGAAAATCGTATCCGTATCCGCGTGCGGATTCTCCTGGACAGCGTCCATGACCACCAGCCGGGGCCGCGTGACGCGAAGTCCGGCCGCTCGCAGAATTGTCGCGCATTCTCCAGCGTCAGCCATCACGTTTCAGTGTGACCCCTTATGTGGACGCAATCAAGAAATCGGCGAAAAACGTTGTGGTTCTGGAAGAGACATGCTTTTAGTCAAGACACTGAGCGAACACACAGATCCGGGCGGCGATCGTCGATATGATGAACGCCGCCCGGAGTCATTCTAGTAAACCGCTGTCCGATAACGGTTTTCGTCGGTGTGTTGGTAAGTGCCCCTGCGGATCGGGCGGATTGTCCGCGGAGCGCCCGGTAGCCGCATCGCGAACATGGTCGAGGGTGGCGGTCACCATGCCTACCGTTTTGAGGATGCCGGCGCTCGGCGGCGTGCCGGGATGAGGCCCCTCGTCGATCCGGTCGCTCAGCTCGTCGCCGCGTGTTGCTCGTGGGTGAACGGCTTGTCACCCTCGACCGCGGGTTGACCATCGGGATTGCGCTCGGCCCCGGTATTGGCGCGCAACGATGTCCCCAGCCACTGCCGCTCGGGGTCCTCGACGTAATCCCACTCGATTCCCTCGGGCCACGGGCCCTGACCTTCGTTCCACGGTCCGCGCACGGATCCGTCACCGTTGCTCATGTTGAAGGCGACGTTCTGGAACCGTGGATCGCCCGGCAATTGTCCGGGCGGGAAGTTCACCGGCAGCTCGTTGAGCGCAGCGGTGAACTGCTGGTAGTGCGCGATCTCCCGAGTCATCAAGAACGTCAAGGTGTCTTGGACGCCGGGATCATCGGTGAACTGCTTGAGGTACTCGTAGACGACCTTGGCCCTGGACTCGGCGGCGAGGTTGTTGCGTAGGTCCACCGTGGGATCACCGTTGGCGTCGACGAACGCCCCGGTCCAGTTGTTACCCGCGGAGTCCTTCACACCGGGACCGCCACCGCTGAGGACGAGGAACATCGGATTCACGGCGACCTGGTGGATGGCCTGCTCCTTGCCGGTCTTGCTGGCCACTGCCGGCATCCAATCGCAGCGCTCGTGGGCGACCTTCAGATTGTCGTTGAGGCCGTCGAGCAACATGGTGATCGTGGTACCGACTATCTCGAGGTGACTGAGTTCCTCGGTCGCGATATCCATGAACAGGTCGTACATCTTCGGGTTCTTCTCGCGCAGGACGAACGCCTGGGTGAAGTACTGCAATGCTGCGGTGAGTTCACCGTTGGCGCCGCCGAACTGCTCCATCAGCAACGACGCGAATCGCGGATCGGGCTCGCTGACCCTGACTTCGAACTGCAGATCTTTGTTGTGAGTGAACATATCGCCTCCCGGCACGGTTGACCGTGATCCGCGACCGGGCACTCGGTCGCGGACATCACTGGCTGTATGGCCACAGATCCAACTGGGCTGTAGATCGCGGTAGCCGGGTGTACCCGAGGCCGGGAGGCCTAAACACCGACGCGACAGCATCATGCACATGCATCCAAAGCCGTTGTCCGCCAGCTACTTGACCGCTTTGCGAATAAGGCATGCCGACGAATACTCTGGTCCACGTGGAGTCTTGGCACGCCGGTAGGCTCAGTACCCGACAGGCCGAACAGGTCGAAAGCTGGTTGTCCGAACCGCGCGTGATCGCCGATATGAGTTGGGACCAGCACAGCACCGTTGTACTCGACGTCCAAGCCTCTCATGCCCGGTTGGTGATCAAGGCCGCCGGACCCACCGACCATCACATCGTCCGGGAGATCGCGGCCTACCGAACCGTCGCCGATGCCCTGAGCCGAACCGGCCATGCTCCACGGCTGCGCTACCAGGACGACAACGCGAAATTGCTTGTCATCGATCACCTACCGGGCGAGCTCGCGCAGGGATCGGCAGCCGAGTTCGCTGCCGCGACGCACCATGCCGCAGGACAGCTCCTGCGCACCCTCCACGATGTGGGACACCGCGCCGACCCGGACTGGGAGACCGCCGAGGTCGCCAAATCGCTTGCCTGGCTGGACAAACCGCACCGCATAGCGCCCCGCACCGAATCGGCCCTACGGCAAATCCTGCGAGATCACCGCTGCCGACCGGTGACGGTGGTGCCCACGCACGGTGATTGGCAACCCAGAAACTGGTTGGTCGACTCCGGCACCGTCCGCGTCATCGACTTCGGTCGATTCGCCTGGCGACCGGCCGCCACCGACTTCTGCCGACTGGCCGCCCAACAGTGGCGCGCCGATTCCGCCCTGGAGTCCGCCTTCATCACCGGTTACGGGGCCGACCCCCGTGAGCCCGACCGCTGGCCCATACTGGCGTTGCAGCAAGCGATCGGGACTGCCGTTTGGGCCTACCAGGTCGGGGACAGCGATTTCGAGCGGCAAGGGCACCGCATGATCGACGACTCGCTGTCCGCGTTCTGAACCGGTCGCTCCAGCTAGCGCAACGCACCCAGATTCTGGACCGACTTGCGCACATCGGACGTCAACATCTTGGCGACCAGCGTCCCGATGGGCCCACTGAGCAGGCCGCCGGATAGCTCGGCCTGCAGGTGAAGAATGGATCCGGGGTCGTTATCGGAGACCTCCATGGTGAGGGTGATGTGCACCCCGCCGCGACCGGACCCGCGCATACCGATCAGCCGCGGCTCGTCGTAGTCGGTGACCTGCCAGTGGATCGTGTTGCGAAATCCCTTCACCTTGATCAGCGACGAGACCTGTGTTCCGACGTCGATCACCGCGGGTGGAGGACTGCGCCAGCCACCGAAAATGGTCAGCCATTCGTCGAAGCGCTGCAGGTCAGACGCTAGTTTCCAGGCCTGCTGTGGTGTCAGATCCGACGAGACCGACACATCTACTTTCGCCATTTCGACTCCGCATGGTTGGGGCTGTAGAACCCCCGGGTTACCCGATCTCCCGGTGCGCCACCACCGTGACCTGAGTCACACGTCCCGCTGTGCGTGCTCGTTTTCGTCGACATCCACCTGTTCTACATCCACCGGTTCTACGTCCACCGGTTCTACGTCGCCACGGCGCACTCGTACCCGGAAGCGCTTGGTGCCCCAGGTGTCCGAAACGGTGAAATGAACCCGCTTCGGATTGCCGAACACCGTGGTGGATGCCACCGTGCCTATCGTCCCCTCCGGTACGACAGGCACGTCGATACCCTCCAGTCGGCGGCACGCCGCCACCGTGTCGCCCGCGCGAAAACCCGTCATGAGACTCCCCCCTCGACTGTGTATCCCCACGTACAGATTGGCCGCACTCGGCACCGGATGCAACCGATTAACGTTCCCCACGAGCATCATTGGCGTGCCGGCGCCCGTTTTCGACGCGATGGTTCGACCCATTGCGCGGACACCTACGCGTCACGGTCCGAACTGCCGCAGGTAGCGTGACCGGGGTGAACTTCACCCGTCTGCCCTCCGTTGTCACCATGGCGGCCTGCGCCGCTGCCGCTGCCGCTGCCATGACCCTGGCCGCCTGCGGTTCCGATACCGACGCGCCGGCGGCGAATTCGTCGACGGCCTCGGATGTGTTCAGCCCGCCGAGCGCTCCCGCAGTCCAGCCCACAGCAACATCCGAGGGCTGCCCGACCACGCCGGCGCCTGCCGGCGGTACCCCCGAGTGGACCCTGTCGGGCACCACAGGCAACGTGGCGGTCATCGGGTCGACCGATACTGCAGCGCCGTCGGTGACCGTCGACGGACCGTTCAGCGTGACCGAAACGCAGGTACAGACGCTCAAGCCCGGCGACGGTCCGGTTGTCGCTGAGAACGCCACGGTGCTGGTTTGCTACATGGGTGTCAACGGCCGCGACGGATCGGTCTTCGACAGCAGCTACAAGACGGGCGCTCCGGTGGACTTCCCGCTCGACGGCGTCGTCACCGGATTCCAGAAGGCCATCGCCGGCCAGAAGGTCGGATCGACGGTCGCGGTGGCGATGACTCCGGAGGATGGCTACCCCGAGGGCCAACCGGCAGCCGGCATTCAGAAGGGCGACACCCTGGTGTTCGCGATCAAGATCCTGGACGCGATGAGCTGACCCGGGCGGTCAGCGGGCGCGTCGAGCCAGCTTGGCAGGCTCCATGACATAGATCGTCTTGCCCTGCTGGCGGATCCACCCACGGTTGGCAAATTCCGACAGCGCCTTGTTGATGGTCTCGCGCGACGACCCGACCAGCTGCGCCAGCTCCAGTTGGGTGAGTTCGTGATCGACGCGTAGTCCGTCCCCGTCGGGGCGACCGAACCGCTTCGTCAGATCAAGCAGTTGTTTGGCCACCCGGCCCGGCACGTCGGTGAAGATCATGTCGCACAGATCGTCGTTCGTGCGCCGCAGCCGGCGGGCGAGCACCCGCAGCAGCTGCTCGGCGATCTGCGGACGTTCCGCGATCCAGGCGCCGAGCGCCTGCCGCGGCACCGCAGCCACCCGCACCTCGGTCAAGGTGGCCACGGTGGCGGTCCGCGGCCCAGGGTCGAACAGTGCCAACTCGCCGAACGTGTCTCCGGGACCCATCACCGCGATCAGACTCTCCCGGCCGTCGGCGGTACGCCTGCCGACCTTCACTTTGCCCTCGACGAGCACATACAACCGGTCTCCGGGCTCACCCTCGACGAAGATGGTGTGGTTGCGCGGAAAGCTCATCCACTCCAGCTCTTCGCTCAGGGTTTCCATCGCCTCGGCATCGACATCGGCGAAGATCGCGGTGCGGGCCAGAACCGCGTTCATCGGCGTGCACCCGCTGCCGATGCGCCGGGAACGCCTTTGCGTGCGGCCAGATGAGAATTACTGCAGGTCCGGGTCAATTCGTAGCTCCGAGCGGTCAGGTGCGGCGCGGCCCGGAACGTCTGGTCGACCCGCGAGGTGATGGCATGATCATATTCATGTTCCAGTGCACCCGCGCCAGCGCAATCGGGCGCCGCTTGATTCCGGTCACCGCATCGACCCTCGGCGTACTGGCCGCCGTTGCGCTGGCTCCCGGTGCGGCACCGCACGCGGCGGCGGCACCGGCCTGCGCCGATGTCGAGGTGGTCTTTGCCCGCGGCACCGACGAAGCGCCCGGTGCAGGCAGTGTCGGCACTGCCTTCGTCGATGCGCTGCGGGCACAGGTGACCGGGAAGACGGTGGACAGCTACGCGGTGAACTATCCGGCCAGCAACAACTGGCCCACCGTTGTCCTGGGCGTCAACGACGCGGCAGACCACATCCGGACGGTCGCTGCCGACTGCCCGGACACCAGCATTGTGCTCGGTGGTTACTCGCAGGGCGCGGCCGTCGCGCAATTGGTCACCGCCGACCCACCGGCCATCCCACCCAATTCGTTCGCACACGGAACCACCACGGAACTCAGCGCCGATATCGCCGAGCGCGTCGACGCGGTGCTGCTTTTCGGCAAGCCCAACGACCGGATGCTCTTCCTCATCGGCCAACCCAACGTACCGATCGGCACCAACTTCGTGTCGAAAACCCTTGACCTGTGCGCGATCAACGATGCGGTCTGTTCCGACGGCCTCGATCCGGTGGCCCACCAGACCTACATCGTCAACGGCATGGTGACCGAAGCCGCAACGTACGCCGCAGCACGCATCTGACCCGTTCATGGCCGCTTTCCCGGCGAGGTGGTGCTAGCAGGTATCGGTTATGCGCGCCCGCAGCAATGTGCGACGGGCGGTGATGCGGAATCCTTGAATCCACCACGACCCTCGCTCCCGAAGGACCGCCATGACTTCCGCACTGTTCGAACGTGTTCGATCACTCCGTGTTCACCATCTGGCCGGCACCGTCGTGTTGTTGTGGGCGGTGGCGATCAGTCCACTGGTGTCGGCACGGGCAGTTGCCGCCCCGCCGGCCTGTTCGGATGTCGAAATCGTCTTCGCGCGCGGCACTTTCGAGGCACCCGGCATCGGGGCGACCGGACAATCCTTCGTCAACGCCCTCACCCCGCTCCTCGGCGGTGCATCGGTTGATGTCTACCCGGTCGACTACCCGGCATCGCTGGATTTCCAGGCTGCGGCCAATGGCATCGCCGATGCCAGTAACCGCATTCAACACATAGCCAACAGTTGTCCGGCAACCAAGATCGTGCTCGGCGGCTACTCACAGGGTGCCGCGGTCGCCGGTTACACCACCTTCGATGCGGTGCCGGCCGGTCTTGCCCTCCCTCCCGGCTTGGCCGGACCGATGCCTCCGTCCGTGGCACCGCATGTGGCCGCCGTGGCATTGTTCGGCACACCCGACAACTGGTTTCTCAATCTGGTCGACCGCACTGCTCCACCGATCACGGTGGGTCCGCTCTACACAGCCAAGACCATTCAACTGTGTGCACCCGGTGATCCGGTGTGCGCGCCAGGCGGCCTCGACCGCGCCGCACACAGCGCATACAAGGACAATGGGATGGCCGTTCAGGCAGCGGATTTCGTCGCCGCTGCGCTGGCGAGAACACCGTCGTCGGACTGACGCCGCAGGGTGCTGCGTCCCGATTCTCGTTTGCTCGCCAGGGTGTCCGCTAGGAGCATCGCGGGTAGCATGCCGCGCATGGGGATTGGCCGAGAGCTCCGGGTGTGGACAGTTTGCGCGCTCGCGGCGTCGGCGCTGGCAACCGGCGGAGCACCGCACGCGGGGGCGGCAGCCTGTCCCGATGCCGAAGTCGTGTTCGCCCGCGGCAGCGATGAGCCACCTGGTCTCGGGAGCACCGGGCAGGCTTTCGTCGACGCGCTGCGCGCCCAGTCCCCCGGCAAGACAATCGACTCGTATGCCGTCAATTACCCGGCCACCGGTGATTTCGACAACCGCGCGGTCTTCCCGTCCACGATGTTCGACGGTGTCGCCGACGCCGGTGCCAGGATCCGGGCGACGGCAGCGAACTGCCCGAACACCCGGTTCATCCTCGGCGGCTACTCACAGGGCGCGGCGGTGGCGGCCTATGTCAGCAGCTCCGACATCCCGGCAGCGGTGACCGATCGCATCGCCGGCGTGGTGCTGTTCGGCAAACCATCGGCAGGGCTGCTGTCCCGGTATGGCGCCCCAGCGGCGAACATCGGATCGCAGTACGCCGGGCGGTCGCTGGATCTGTGTGCGCCCGGAGACAACATCTGTGACGGATCCTCGCCCGCATCGCTGCTCGGATCTCTGGTGCACGTCACCTATCCGGTCAACGGACTGGTCGCTGCTGCCGCTGCTGCTGCCGCGGGTCGGCTGGCCTGAGCCGATTCGGTTCGCCTGTCAGCGTGCGGGCGCTGTTTCGGTAGCAAATGGCAGGGGTACAGAGGGGCAAGTCGCCATCTGCCAGCAGGCGGGCACGGCGAATCACCGAAGGAGCGCCCGATGAGCCTTGGTCAATCCGCCCGATTTCTCGGCGCTGGAGTTTTGCTGACAGCCGGACTGGCGGTCGGAGCGGCACCCGTGGCGGCCGCGGAACCGGCCTGTCCCGATGTCGAGGTCGTCTTCGCCCGGGGGACGTCCGAAGCACCGGGTGTCGGTGGGACAGGTCAGGCGTTCGTCGACGCCCTGCGCGCCCAGACGCCGGGGAAGTCGGTCGCTGTCTATCCGGTCAACTACCCGGCAAGCAGCAACTTCACGGATCGAATTCCGTTTGCGCAGAACGTCGTCGATGGCGTGCGCGACGCTGGGTCACACATCCAGGCGACCGCAGCCTCCTGCCCCGACACCAAAACTGTGCTCGGTGGCTTCTCACAGGGTGCGGTGGTCGCGGGATACGTCACCGCCGATGCGGTACCGCAAGGAGTTCCGAGCGAGTACCTCTCCTACCTCCCGAGTCCGCTACCCGATGAGGTATCCGACCATGTAGCTGCGGTTGTGCTGTTGGGCAATCCGTCGCAGGCATTCCTCAACCAGTTCGGTGCGCCCATCGGAACCATCGGTCCGCGGTACGCACCGAAGACCATCGAGCTGTGCGCCCCGGGTGACACGATCTGCGACGGCACCCCCAGCGCCATGCCGTCCATGGCGCATGCCGTGTACGGCATCAACGGAATGACCAACGAGGCAGCTTCCTACGTTGCCGCGCGGGTCATGCCTGCAGCGTGACCGTTCGCTCAGCCCGATGATGCGATCATCGAGCGGTGGAATCCACGAGGATCGACCGGTGGCTGTGGGCGGTCCGGCTGACCAAGACCCGGCCCGACGCCGCGGCTGCCTGCCGGGGCGGGCACGTGCGGGTGAACGATCGCGTCGCCAAGCCGTCGACGCCGGTGGTGCCCGGAGATCGGGTGCAGGCTCGGCTGGGTGATCGTCAACGCGTCGTCGAGGTGGTCCGGGTGATACAGAAACGGGTGGGCGCCCCGGACGCCGCCACCTGCTATCTGGACCGTACCCCGCCGGCCCCGGCGATCGTCGAACCCGCCGTTGCGGTACGGGACCGCGGTGCGGGCAGGCCCACCAAGCGCGAGCGGCGGGAGCTGGAGAAATGGCGCTCGGGCCTGCGGTGAGCGCTACTGGTTGGCGATGATCATCGGTGGTGGCGGCGGCCCCACCGGCGCTGGGGGCGGCGGCGGTGCCGCCGGATGCGGCACTTCGGCGGGCGCAGCGCCTGGGGCACCGATGGGCAGCACATCCGCGGGCGGGGCGGGGTCGGAAAGCGACACGAACCCCGGTGGCAACGGCGGACCGCCCACTCCGGGCGCGCGCTCGAGAGCCGGGGTCGAGGACGCGGGATCGGTCAGCGACGTGTAGCCCGGCGGCAGCTTCGGTGCCGGGCCGGCCCCGGGTGGAGCGCCGCCGGGTGCGGCGCCCGGATCGGCCACGAGCGCCTCCATCGGGTTACCGGTCTGGAAGGCTCGCCAGAGATCTCTGATGTAACCACCGGCCCCGGGCGTCTGCCCTTGGCCGTAGACCGGATTGCTGATCTCGGGTACCGGCGGTGCGCCG
Organism: Mycolicibacterium neoaurum VKM Ac-1815D; assembly: GCF_000317305.3. The sequence goes on from NC_023036.2 coordinate 3,178,058, forward strand.
GCCGGCGGCGGAGCTGGTGCGGCCACCGGCATCTCGCCGGGACCGAGAACCACGGGCTGTCCCGGCGGCACCGGCTGGCCGGGCGGGACCGGCGGGGGTTCGGCGCCGGCAAGGCCCGCCGTCGTCAGGGCCATTCCGGCCAGTGCACCCGCGACCGCGAGTCGCAGGGCCGACAGCCCTCGTTCGGTGATCACCGCTGTTCGTCCTCTCCGGTCATGCCTCGTCCGCGTCGTGATGTCGTCGGGCATGCCTGCGAGAAGGCTAGCGTCTCCAGGCTCAGGCGTCACACGATGCGCAAAGGTGCCGCCCGCCCTCATCGCGGTTCACGTGGATCCGGATCGCTGTTCTCGTCGGCCGGGTCGTCGGCTCGGTCCGTGGTTTCCGGCTCCAGGGCGACACTGCGCGCGCGTACGGCTTTGCCGCCCGAGGAGGCACCATCGGCCGGCTGTAACCGCACAACCCTGCCGACCGCGCGACGAAGACCCGGTGGTCCTTCGATCCGCACGAAGTCACCGACGCGGCCTGCTCGATAACGCAACGGTGACCCCAGCAGCTCGCCCATCACCACGCCGCTGCCGATGGCGAGAGCGATGGCGACCGCAGACAGTAGCTGTGCGATGCCGTCGATATAGCGCTCGTCCACCGCAAAGAAGAACACCGACCGGAAGACGGCCAGCCCCGGCAGCATGGGGGTGATACCTGCTGTGGCGATGACCAAGGCCGGCGCCTGGCGACGGATGGAAAGGACGGTCGCCAACAGGCCGACGCCGACCGAGGCGATGCCGGTGGCGAAGACGACACCGAACTGTGCGTGCCCGAGTCCGATCAGCACTGCCTGCGCGGTGCCTGCGGTTGCCCCGGCGGTCAGCACCGATCGCAGAGGCGCGTAGGACGCCAAAGTGAGGAACACGCCGGCCAGGGCCGCGCCCAGCACCGCGATCCCGACCTTCAGGGGGCCGCTTGGCACGATGATCGATTGTGTTGCGTCGATGTGCAATTCGATCTGTATGCCGGCAAGGTTGGCGATCTGCAGACCCGCGACGATGCCGGCCACAATCCCTGCGGTGAGGAACAGCGCATCCCCCAACCGGCCGACGGCGGTCACCATGTGTCCGGTCAGTGCGTCCTGAACGGAACCGACCAGGGTCATGCCGGACAAGAGCATCACGATCCCGGTGGCGACCAGCGCCGTCGGGTTCTGATCGGCGAACCGGTAGGCGGCCACCGCTACCAAGGTGGCGATGGCGGCGCCGACGGCATGCTGGAAGAAGAACGGGGTGCCCACGCGGTTCAGCAGCCGGCCGATCCGGTCGATGACCGCCGATGTGGCCGCCGCCAACAGGCAGATCTGCCAGGTGCCGCCGAGCAGCATCGCGATACCGAGAGCAAAACCTGACCAGCACGCGGTGGCCATCCACCGCGGATATGGATGCGGACGTTCACTGAGCTCGTCCATCGCGTCATGAGCTTGCTCGACGGTGACACCGCCCGCGGTGATCCGCCGGACCAGGTTGTCCAGTTCGGCGAGCCGCGTGTAGTCGGTCGCTCGGTGCCGGACCGCCCTGACGATGGTCAACGGCGGGCTGTCGGCGGTGGGCAGCGCCGAGACGATGATGGTCGAAAAGGTGATGTCGACGACGCAGTCGGTGAGTTGATATGCCTGGGCGACATCTTGGGCGGTAGCCACGATGTCGGCGGTTCCCGAGCCCGACGACAGCATGACCTCGGCCAGCCGGATCGTCAGGTCGAGGACCTTACGGGTGTGGACATCGCCGACCCTGTTGGTGCTGCGCCGCCGCTGGCCTGCAATCGGGGCCGGATCGCGACGCCCACGCAGTGCGCCGCGGAGACCGCGGCGCAGAAGACGGCTGTGCGCGGTGTCTTCCGGGTTATCGGGAGCCATTGTCGACACCATACTGACGTTGCCTGCCGCAGTGGAAACCCCGTACCGGCATCGTGCACACGAGATGGGATACCGGTAACGGCAAGGGGTTTCCGATCATTCGGTGCGGAACGCCAAAAGCCCCGCGGCCCGGTGATCGGGTACCGCGGGGCTTCTGTACGAAAGGGTCTAGATAACCGAGACCGCGACGGCCTGGGGGCCCTTGGCGCCCTGGGTGATGTCGAACTTCACGCGCTGGTTCTCTTCCAGGCTGCGGTATCCGCTGGACTGGATCTCGGAGTAGTGGACGAACACGTCCGCTGCGCCGTTGTCAGGAGCGATGAAGCCGAAGCCCTTTTCGCCGTTGAACCACTTGACGGTTCCTTCAGTCATGCTGTTTGTTCTCTCTTCTTCGAACTTTGGCTGCCGTCATGCAGCCAAGTATGGGGGTACGACCGCGAATGATCATTCGTGTCGCGGTCGAAACGGGGTGTGCGATCGCCGGCACAGGGCTGCAATGGGGTGGAACTGACACCCGGCCGCGGCTCGGCCGAACACAGACACGCCGCCTTACAGTTGCGACGTACCAACACAGCGTACCCAGTGGACGCCGACATCGCCTAATTTCCGACGATTATTCTGGCGCCCCTGTCGCGCCGGGGCGGTCCAGACGGTCCAGACGGTCCAGATTGTCACGAAACCTGCCCGCGGACAGAATCTGCGCACCAGCCCCGCGCGCTCGTCGGGCCAGCGTTGCGTCCGAGGTGATGACGACGATGTCGTGCGGATGCTCATCGGCGTCCAACAGGCGGATGATCTCGTCATCGGCGGAATCGGCCGCCGCCGCCGGGGCGCTCGTCACGGTGAGCACCGAGGAACAGATGGGAAGCGGCCGCTCCAATACAACGGTCACCTCGGCGCGCTCGCGTTCGGCGAAGATCTCCAGTCGCTGGACGAGCGCCGCCAACGCGGCCTGCCGATCGCGCCACCAACCATCGGGCCGGGCCCCGATGACGTTCATCGCATCGACGAGATAGCGCACCCGGGTGACGGTACGCCCAGCGCCTGCTCGGCGGCGCGACGAGCACGATTGATGACTTGACACCTGTCAAGTACGCTGACGGCATGCTTGTTCAGGACGTTCTGACGACCGTGCCGACCTCCACCGGCGAAGCGACCGCCCTCTTCGATGCCGCCCCGGCAGTCGAGCCGGACTTCATGTTCGGCACGTGGCAGGGCGCCGAGTTGCCGACCGCTCATCCCATGGATGGGCTCCTGGAAGCCAGCGGCTGGTGGGGTAAGCAGTTCATCGACGAGGAGAACGTGCACCCGTTGTTGTTCCCCAAGGACGGCGGCACCGCGCTGTGGGCGCTGAATCCGGTGCTGGCATTCGGCGGCCTCGGGCTGGCGACCAAGGTCCCCGCCGTTCGCAATCTCTCACTGGTGCAGCCCATCTCGGCGCTCCGCCCGGCACTGCGCACCAAATCGGCCAAGGCGCGGCTGCGCACCACCCGCTACCGCGGCGTCGACAGTGCGACGATGATCTACGACAACCTGCCGATCAACGACGTCTTCCGAAAGATCGACGAGGACACCGTTATCGGCGCCATGGACTACCGCGGCGGACGCCGGCCGTACTTCTTCGTGTTGCGCCGCAACAATGCGTTGTCGGTGCACTGATTGTCGGTGCACCGACACCTCGCGAGCAGACGGTTATGCCCCCGGAATCGGTTGATTCCGGGGGCATGAGCGTCTGCTCGCCGATGAGGCGGCGGGCCAGGTCAGGCGATGATGCGCACGAGATAGGGCGTCATGCCCGAGGTACGCACCGGCGACACGGTGACACCGGAATCCCCGGTCTCCAGCATCTGGCCGTTGCCGACGAACAACGCAACACTCTGGGTACCTTCTGGCCCGAAGAAGATCAGATCCCCCGGGAGCGCCTGCGCGGGCAGCACCTTCTGGCCGACCTTGTACATCTCCCCCGATGACCGCGGAAGCTTCACGCCGACGCCGGCGAAGGCGTAGACGATGATGCCGGAGGCGTCGAAACCCACGACGTTGGTGGCCGGTGCCGGCGCCGCCGGGGTCGCCGGCAAGCCCGGGACCGTCGCCGCGGCCGGCGGAGCCAGACCGGGGAAGTTCAGCCCTGGAACACCACCCGGGATGGGGTTGGCCACCGGATCGGCAGCGTCGGGAGGCGTCTCCCGCACGACGCCGAGGGTGGGGCCGTTGGCGTCGCCGCCGCCGTAGGCGAAAGGCACACCCCGCTGCGACAGTGCACGCGCGATCACGTAGTCCACGGCCTGTTGGTTACGTGCCGGACGCGTGTTGAAGGAATCGGCGGACGCGACGCCCGGACTCACTGCGAGCATCGCCAGACCGAGCACCAGGGCACAGAAGCTTCTCATCGCTAGTGTCTACTCATTTCCGGACGGCACATACGTCGGCGCCGAATTGACGCCCACTGGTGCTCAATCTAGGTGAGCTTTGCGGCTGGCGCCCAATCCAACTGCGGCACAACGGCAATGAGATATGCATCCGTGACCGGATGGTGATTCAGGACCCGATTTCGTGACGCAACCGGAACGCTTTCGATACCGGTCGGTGAGCCCGGACAGCAAGCGGCGCCAGCAGGCTCGGCCTGCCGGCGCCGTCAACGATGCTGTCTACTGCAGCGCAGCCAGGGCTGCGTCGTAATCCGGCTCCTGGGCGATCTCGGGGACCAGTTCGGTGTAGGCGACGTTACCGTCGGCACCCACGACGACCACCGCGCGACCGAGCAGGCCGGCCATCGGACCGTCGGTGATGGTGATGCCGTAGTCCTCGCCGAAGCTGTCCCGGAAGGCCGAGGCCGTCACGACGTTCTCGATGCCCTCGGCACCGCAGAAACGCTTCTGCGCGAACGGGAGGTCCTTGGACACATTGAGCACCGTGGCACCGGTGGCCGCGGCGCGCTCGTTGAAGGTGCGGACGCTGGTGGCGCACACCGGGGTGTCGACCGACGGGAAGATGTTGAGCACGACTGCCTTGCCGCTGAACTGGTCATTGCTGACCGGTCCCAGATCGGTGCCGGTCAGGCTGAACGCCGGTGCCGCGGAGCCGACGGCAGGCAGTTCACCGGCGGTGTTGATGGGGTTTCCCTTGAGCGTTATCTGTGCCATGGCGATCAGTCTGTCACAGTGATCCCGCCGGTTTCGTGGCAGCATCGACGGGGTGATCGACCTGCCCGAAGGGGTCCGCGCGATGGCCGCCCGCGGCCCCGAATGGCAACGCTGGATCGATGTTTTGCCGACCCGCACCGCGGCCGCTGTCCAGGACTGGAACCTCGCCATCGACGGAGCCGCGCAACACGGCTTCTGCTCGCTGGTGTTGCCGGTCCGAACCGCTGACGGAGTGCCGGCAATGCTCAAGATCGCGTTCCCCGACGACGAGTCCGAGCACGAGCATCTGGCGTTGCGCCGCTGGGGCGGTGTCGCGACAGTGCGGCTGCTCAGCGCCGACCCGCATCGGCGGGCTCTGTTGCTGGAACGGCTGAAGGAACAAAACCTCAACAGGGTGTGGGACATCGAGGCCTGCGAAATCGTGGCGGGACTGTACGGGCATCTGCATGTACCTGCCCTACCTCAGCTGAGTCCGCTGGTCGGATTCATCGAGAAATGGAACGCGGATTTGGCCGAACTGCCACGCAGCGCGGCGTTGCCGCACCGATTGGTGGAACAGGCGTTGAGCCTCGGCGCCGACCTGGTGCGCGACCCGGCCAGCGGCGGCACCCTGATCCACGGCGATCTGCACTACGAGAACGTGCTGGCCGCCGACCGCGAGCCCTGGCTGGTGATCGACCCCAAACCGATGAGCGGCGACCCGCACTACGAGCTGGCACCGATGCTGTCCAACCGATTCGACGAGTTGGAGGGTTACGTCCGCGAGGGCGTACGGCGGCGGTTCTACACGCTGGTCGATGCCGCCGGACTCGACGCCGACCGGGCCAGGGCCTGGGTGATCATCCGGATGATGCACGACGCAATGTGGGAGCTCACCGAGAACACCGTCCCCGATGGCCGCTACCTGACCATGTGCGTGGCCATCGCCAAGGCGGTGCAGGACTGACGCTCGGCCGGCCGATCTTGTCGGTGTGCCAAAGTAGAATCGCCCATATGTTCGAACGGTCGGGGCTGTCGGAGCTGAGCGATGAGGCGCTCATCGCCGAGGTCACCGATGCCACCCGTGCTGAGGCGGCCGCGGCGGCCCGGCGGCTGGCCGCGATCGCCGAAGTCACCGCACGGCACTGCGAGGACGAAGACGAATCGTCGGCGTTGAAGCTGATCGACGGATGGGCACTGGCCAAAGCCGAGATCAGTGCCGCCTGCACCCTCGGACCCCGGGCCGCCAGCGCCCAGATACGCATCGCGATGGCCCTGCGTGACCGGCTACCCCGCACCGCCGAGGCGTTCGCCCGCGGGGCTATCTCGGCGAAGGTGATCGCCGCGATCACCTGGCGCACCCAACTCGTCACCGACGACGACGCGTTGGCGTTGATCGACGCCGGGATCACCGGCACCGCCCACCAGTACGGCGCATTGTCGGAGAACGCGTTGATCCGGGCGGTCGACTACTGGGTGCATAAGTTCGATCCGATCGCGGTCATCCGGTCCAAGGTCGCGGCCAAAGACCGCTATATCGACTTCGGTGACCGTGACGATCCCGACGGGGTGGTCTCGTTCTGGGGACGCATGCGCACCACCGACGCCGCGATCAGCGACACCCGACTCACCCAACTCGCCAATGGTGTCTGCGAGGGTGATCCGCGCACCGTGGCCGAACGCCGCGCCGACGCCCTCGCCGCAGTCCTGGCCGGCGCCGACCGACTCACCTGCCTCTGCGGCAACCCTGACTGCGCCGGGTCGGGCAAAGATCCGCGGGCGGGGGCGGTCACCATCTACGTCCTCACCGGACAGGAACCCGATAGCGGGCACGGGGCAAGGCCGGACGCGGGGCCTACGCCCGAGTCGGGTCCGGTGCCTGGCACGCCGGATACCGGCGGTGCTGAGGAAGGGCCGGTGGGCGAGCCGGGAGCTGAGGAGCCCGCCGCGAAGGAGGGCAGCACCGATCCCGAGTCCGAACCCGCAGCACCCGCTGCACCAGCCGCCAGCGCTCGACCCGGCCTGAGTGCCGGGATCACCCTGGACGGCGCGATTATTCCGGCCCACCTACTCGCCGACTTGATCGCAGGCGGCGCGACAGTCCGGCCCCTGAGTAGCGCAACAGACCTGGGCTCCGAATCCCGCTACCGCCCGTCGGCGAAACTGGCCGCCTACGTCCGCATGACCGCGATGACCTGCTGTTTCCCCGGCTGCGGGAAACCCGCCCAACGCTGCGACCTGGACCATGTCGTCGCGTGGCCGGCCGGGGCCACCCACCCGGGCAACCTGCGCCCGCTCTGCCGCGAACACCACCTACTCAAAACACTGAAAACCGGCTGGACCCCCACCGCCCACCCCGACGGCACCACCGAATGGACCTCACCGTCTGGGCACCGATACGCCACGATGCCGCTGGGACCAGCCCTGTTCCCCCACAACAGATCCGACGTCGAAATCCCGAGAACACGACACATCACCCTCATCGATCACCCCGACCGCGAACCCGACATCCCGCGACGCCAACGCACCCGACAACACGACCGCGACTACCGCATCAACGCCGAACGCACCCGCAACGCAGCCGCCGGCGATAGCGGCACCGATCCCCCGCCCTTCTGAAAAGGGTGGCCGCCCCTACACCGTCACCGGCAACGACAACATGCCGCGCAGCGTGACGTTTGGCTTGTACTTGGGCTCGCCGCCGAGTTCGGCATTCGGAAACCGCTTCGTCACCGCCGACAACACGATCGAGGCCTCCAGTCGCACCAAGGGTGCGCCGAGACAGAAGTGCGCACCGTGGCCGAAGCCGAGATGCCGGATGACGCCACGGTCTGGATCGAAAACGTCGGGATTCCCGTTGGCGGCCGGGTCGCGGTGGGCCGCAGCCAACAACACGATCATGGTGTCGCCCTTGGGAATATGCAGATCGCCCAGGGTGATGTCGTCAGCGGCAACGCGACCCAGCAGTTGCGCGGCCGGGTCGAAACGCAGCGTCTCTTCGATGACCCGCAACGCACGCTTCGGGTCGGCACCCAGCGCCGCCCACTGCTGCTTGTCGCGAAGCATGGCCAGTACCGCCGTGGCCATCATGCTGACAGTCGACTCATGTCCTGCGATGAGCAACAAATTGCAGGTAGAGATGATCTCGTCCTCGGATAGCTGATCCCCGGACTCTTCGACGGCGATCAACGCGGAGATCAGGTCGTCACCGGGATCGCTCCGCCGGGCGCTGATCAGGTCGCGGAAGTAACGGCGCAACCACTTGCCCGCCTCGATGCGGTCGGTGAAACCCTCGGGCACCTCGCCGGTGGCCGACAGGAACGGATCGACCGTCTGGGCCAGCAGCGTGGAGGCGATCCCGAACTTCGGTTCATCCTCGACCGGAACACCGAGCAGCCGGCAGATGACGGCCACCGCGACCGGATAGGCCAGCCCACCGACCGCATCGAACTCGCCACGGTCCTGCGCAGTGTCCAGCAAAGAATCGACCGTGCTGATGATCTCCTGGCGCAGCTGGTTGATCACCCGCGGCGCAAACGCCTTGGCCACCAGCTTGCGCAGCCGGGTGTGGTCCGGCGGATCGAGGAACAGAAAGGCAGGCGTCCGTCGCTTGTCGACGAGTCCGGCCAGGCCGAACGGTCGGGGCTGCTCCCCTGCCGCGATCTGGCGCTGCGCGATGGCCGACTTCATGCGGTCGCTGGCCGCTGCCGGATGCCGCAGCACGGCATCGCAGTGTGCGTAGGAGGACAACACCGTCAAGCTGATCTCGGGGATCTGCAACGGCCCGTATTCACGCAGTTGGCGGTACACCGGATAGGGGTCGATCCGGTTCGCCGGGTCGAGCGCGCGGCCGAGAAGTACCTGCGGGGTGGACACGGAGGTCATGCCCTCATTGTGCAATTGCGTTCTGCAGACGTCTGCGCCACCACCGAATTCGTTCCGGATCCGTCACCGTGTGCTCCGCAGGCAACTGCGGTGCCGGCGACATCGGTGCGACCGGCAGGAACCCCACGACCGGGACCAGACTTCGCGACGCCGCGACGGGATCCGCAGCCACCACCAGTCCCGCGCCCAGCTCGCAGGCGAAGGGCAGTGTGGGCAGCGCGCCGGCAAGGGCCACCCCGACCGCTGCACCAACGCTGGTCTGCTCACCCGAGGTCACCACGCAGGGCATCCCGCTGATCTCGGCGACACGCAGTGCCCGCCGCGCCCCGCCGAGCACACCGCAGTGCAGGATCGCGATATCGGCAAGGCCGCGCAACTCCAGATCCGGCGCAGCGTGGACGGCGATCGGAACATCGACCAGGCGTCGCACGGCGCGCAGCTGCTCGTGGTCGGCACAGGGGCGCGCAATGAACTCGAGGCCACCGGCGGCGCGGTCCAGCGCCCCGATCGCAGCCACCGCGCTCGCGGCGTCCCAACGCTCCCGCGCATCGCACCGGATGTTCCCGTCGGGTCCCAGCGCCGCACGGACCGCCGCCACGCGATCGATGTCCTCACCCGTCGCGCCGTGTACCTCGACCGTGGCGGTGCGGCATCCCGATTCGAGGACTTGCGCTTGGGCACGACCGGGGTCGACGGCGCCGATGCCCACGGCAACAGGGACGCGCCCGCGTACCGCATCCGGCCAACCGACCGTGCCCACCTCGGTGGCTGCCGTGAGCCACCGTCCCAGCAGCTGGTCGGGACAGTCGGCAGGCGGGCTGAATTCGCCCCAGCCCTGCGGTCCTTCCAGCATCATGCCCTCGTGTGTGCCGCCGTCACGGAGCGGAACGGCGAACACCGCGGCGGCCTCGAGGTCGATGAGGGTCTGCACAAGCAGTGGACGCTAGTTGCCCGTGGCGGCGAAGGTGTACAGCGGCACCAACATTTCCGCCGGCGTCAGCGAACCATGATGGCCGAGAAGGTTCGATTGCAAGGGTTCAGCACCGGAGCGGATCACCGCGCGGTCAGCACCGGAGACCACCACGACGTCACCGATGCGCGGCGCGACATCCTCGCGTACGTTCGGTCCGAACCAGCCGGCGCCGGTGACCTCCACGCGGGTCAACACGGTGAAATCGCTGCCCAGCGTCTCGCGCCAGATCGCGGCAACATCGTCGGCCGCACCGGGTTCGGTGTAGACGTGCCGGGCGCGTGGTTCGCCGCCCAGCGTGCGCACACCGGTCTGCAGCACCGCGGTGCTGTCGAAGTCGACCGGGTCGGCGACCTGCACCATGCCGTGGTCGGCGGTGACGATCAGCGCCGACCCGGCCGGTAGCCGTTCGGCGATCAGTCGGATCATGAGGTCGATCTGCGCCAGTTCCAGCGCCCAGGATTCGGAGTGGGGACCACGTACATGGCCGGTCATGTCGAGGTCGCCGTGATAGGCATAGACCAGCGTGCGGTCGGCAGCCGACAGCGCCGTGAGCACCCCGTCGACAAGGTCGCCCGAGGAGAAGGTCGGCCGGAAGTCGCCACCGCGCAGCGCCGCCCGGGTCAGCCCAGAGCCCGCCTGATAGGTCGGTGCCACCTGGGTCACCACCACACCGTCGGCGGCGGCCCGCTCGAAGGCGGTCCGCGATGGCTGGAAATGCTCGGGGATGAGCTCTTTTAGCAGATCGACCTTGGGCCCCTGGCCCATCAACCCCCATTTCAGCGGATTCATCAAACGGTCGTGACCGGGCACCGAAAGCAGGTAGCCGACCAGGCCATGCTCCCCCGACGGCAGGCCGGTGCCCAGCGACGCCAGGCTCGCCACCGTCGTGCTGGGGAAACCCGCGGTGAGCGATCGGTCCGGCCGGGCGGCGAGCAGCGGCGCGACATCCCGGCGGGCCGCGACCAATTCGCTGCCCATGCCGTCGATCAGCAGGACGGCGATTCGTCGCACCGAACCCAGATCCAGACCTATCCGGTCCGACTCGCCAGCCACACCGAGAACCCCGAGCACGGACGGAAGAAGGTCGGCGAGTGCGCCGGTGCCGTAGCGCGGGGAGACGAACATGCCGCCAGACTAGGCTTGCCCCATGTCGAGCGTGCTGACGGTCAACATCGCCCACCCCATGACCAACCCCGATCACAAGAAGAAGCCGACCGGCATCGACAAGCGCCCCACCGATGATGCGGTCGCCGTACGGGCTCCCGGCCCGATGCGGGGTGGTCTCGGCAGTGGCCTGGTCGGCGATCTGGTCAGCGAACAGAAGTACCACGGCGGTGACGATCAGGCGGTTTATGCCTATGCCCGGGAAGATCTGGACTTCTGGGAGGGCGAACTCGGCCGCGATATAGGCAACGGCGTGTTCGGCGAGAATCTCACCACCGCGGGCATCGACGTCACCAACGCGCTCGTCGGCGAACGCTGGCGCATCGGCACGGACGGTCTTGTGCTGGAGGTGACGCGTCCCCGCACCCCGTGCCGGACCTTCTCGGCGTGGCTGGATATCGACGGCTGGATCAAGACATTCACGCGCAAGGGTGCACCGGGAGCGTATCTGCGCGTGATCTCCCCGGGGTCGGTGCGCGGCGGCGATGCGGTCGAGATAATCGATCGCCCGGACCATGACGTGACGATCGGCACCGTCTTCCTGGCGATGACGACGCAGCCCGCCCTTTGGCCCGCACTGCTCGCGGCCGACGCCCTGCCGGGTGAGCTCAAGGAGAAGGCCCGGCGCAAAGCCGGGGTGTGAATCAGCGTCGCGGCGTCAGCTGCGCACCCATCAGCCGGGCAATCTTGTCGGCGAGGTAGAGATGGCCCGCGTCGGTGGGATGCACCCCGTCAGCGGCGATCAGATCGGGGCGGCCGACGAACCAGCCCTCGGCAATCGGATCGACGAATCGCGCGCCGGCCGATCGGGCAACGGCCGCCAGCGCATCCCGGATGCGCAGGATCTCCACCGGCACGTCGGCGGTCGGCCAGGGCGGCCCGATGACCAGGAGGCGGGCCGCCGGTGCGATCCCATGCACCAGGGCAAAGGCATTGCGTGCCTGATCGACGACATCCGTTACCGCCACCGGTTGGTCGTTGCGCGATCCGAAGAACACCACCAACCGATCATCGGGCTGGACTGCGCGCGTCGTCAGATCCCAGAACAGGCTGCCGCGGTCACCCCGCACGCCGTAGCCGGCCCGGCCCTCTGCCGCGACATCGGCGACGACGGGCCTGCCCTGGGAGGCCAGCAACTGCCAGGCCTGAGCCGGCCACCCGGCCGCACCGATCCCGCCCCAATCGGTCCCGTTGGTATACGAGTCGCCGATCACCGCAACCCGGCTCGACGGTGTTTCCACCGACAGTCGCCGCGCGTCGATGCGGGCGTCCGGTATGGCGACGCATACGAGCATCACGACCACCGCTGCCAGAGTCGACAATGGCAGGATGGGGCGCCGCAGCACGTCTGTCATGATCATCGGCGGCGAGCTTACTCGAAGAACCCGTGAGAAGCCCTGCCGCACACGGCCATTGGGGTTCCCCGGCGGGTCATGCCGACAGCCGGGTCTCGGAGTCCACCGCGCGCACGCTGGCGGCAGGCTTTTTTCTACCGACCATCCGACGCATCCATATCCGGGCCGGCTCCTCCACCACGTGATACAGCGCCGCCGACGCCGTCAGGGTGATGGCGAACACCGCGACCAGCCACCACACTCCGCCTGGTCCGGCCATGGTCAGTTCGAACTGCTTGGCCGCCCAGATCCAGGCGGTGTGGATCAGCTCGTGGACCATGTACAGGCTGAACGAGATCTGCCCGCCGTAGATCAGGATGCGGTGTGAGAGTAGCCACGGCAACGTGCCCGCACCGATCGACAACGTCACCACCAGCGGCACGAACAGCAGGTCGACGACTCCCCCGCTGTCGATCACACCGGGGATCGGATGCTCGTCCAGCCAGTACAGGCTGCCGATGATCGTGGCGACCAATGCGATCGAGGCCAGTCCTGCCGCGGTCCGGGCCCGGTCGCTTGGGTACAAACGGCGCACCGCCGCGCACGCGATGACTCCGGCGGTGAACTGCATCAGGATGCGGGGCAACCAGCTCCACGGCGTATAGAACTGGCCGCTGGCCAGCAGGAACATCACGGGCGGCAGGGTGGCCGCGAACGACAGCAGCAACAGGCTGCGAGCGCGGGTGGCCGCGGCCATTCGGAACACCACCAGCGCCAGGAAACCGAAGATCAGGTAGGCCAGCCACTCGGCGCTGATCGACCATGCCGGCCCGTTCCAGCTCGAGCCGTCGAAGTAGGGCAGGTACCACAGCTGCACGAGAAAGAGCTGCCGCAGATAACTGGTGGCGGTCAGGGTATCGGCTACTTCGGACGGGAACCGCCCGACGTAGAGGGTGAAGATGATCCACAACGCCGCCAGATGCAGGGTGACCAGATAAACCGGCCACACCCGAGCCAACCGCATCCACAGGAAGTGCAGGGTGTCGCGGGTCGACCAGGTCGGACCCATTCGGTCCAGGTAGTTCCAGGCCAGGACGAAACCGCTCAGGATGAAGAACAGGTCGACGCCCTGGGCGCCGCTGTTGAGAATCGGTGCCAACGCGGTATTGATATCGGGTATCGACTCGGCGAGCAGCGGGCGGAAATGGAATAACACCACCCAGATGGCGGCGAAGAGGCGAAGGCCGGTGAGGGCCTTGATTTCTCCGCTACGCACGACACTCTTTTCGCGTTCCGATTACCTCGCGCTCGCGCGCGCTGCCCGGGCGGACCGTTCTCCCCGAGGTCCTCACTTCCGGCTCACGCAGAATAACAGCGCTACGGCCCTTGGCGCGGTAGGGCGAGATCGCGCCGCGGGAACCGGACCCCGTCCGGATTAAGGCGCCGGGGTCGGTGGTGCCGGTGCCGGTGGCGCCGGCGGTTTGTTGGCCTCGTACTGCTGGGCGTTGCGGTTGAGCGAATCGAGGTAGCCGCGCACCTGCAGTCCGGCCAGCAGCGGGCCCACTCCCGGCGCCGGCGGCTGTTGATCGGTCAGCGTCCAGGTCTGGCACTCGGTGGTCTTGAACACGCCATCGGTCGGCAGGACCTGGACGACCTGAGGCTGCTTGGTGAACGCACGGTCCAGGGTCTCGCCTTGTTCGGCACCGTCGACCGCCGGTGCCATCCGCCGCCAGGAGCATGTGCCGTCGGGGAACGGTCCCGCCGAGGCATACACACCGGGCACGATATCGACGCCGACCCGGTAGGTGCCGTCCTTGTCGATCACGGTCGCCGGCACCGGGGCCGGGGCCGGAGCGGGATCAACGGCGGGCGCGGAAGGGTCCGCCGGAGCCGGACTAGGGGCGGGTGGTTCGGCGGTCGCGAAACCGGCAGAGGCCATCGCAGCCACCGCCAGAACCGCACCGAGCATCGCCGGATTCCTCAAAGCCATGACACCCAGAGTAAGCGCGGCGCGGCAGCTGCGAAAACGAGTGGTGCGACTCACCCTTGCGTCGCGACCGAATGATTCGGCAAATTCGTTGCGGCCCTTCGGTTTCCCAGTCCAGAGGAGCCATCGCCGCCGCGTCGACCTCGTATCGCTACCGAGTTTGCGAGAACTTCAAATCCGGTCGCAAAGGTTCACGTCAAACAGGTCGACAGAACACCGCCGCGGAGCGTATTTGTGACGTGAACTGCGCTTTTATCATCCTGTGTTGGGAGTCACAGGATTTTGCCCGCTTACAAAATGCTCTGTTAACGTCCGTCGCCATGTTTGCTGTAGCTTCACTATTGGCGCTGGTTGGCCAGGTGTCGGGAACGCCATACATCTCGGGTGGGGACTCCCCGGCCGGGACAGATTGCTCGGGCCTCGCATCATGGGTCAGCAACGCCGCCACGAATCGGCCGGTTTTCGGCGACCGGTTCAATACCGGCAATCAGGAAAGCGCACTGCTGGCGCGCGGGTTCAAGTACGGAACTCAGCCCGGCGCGCTGGTGATCGGATGGAACAGTGGCCACACCGCAGTGACACTGCCGGACGGGACCGCGGTGTCCTCCGGCGAAGGCGGCGGAGTCAAGATCGGCGGCGGAGGCGCGTACCAGCCGCAATTCACCAAGCACATGTATCTCCCCGTCGAGGAGATCGCGCCGGCACCACCCGCGCCGGGAACACCCCCGCCGCCTCCCGCGCCGGGCACACCCCCGCCGCCGGCGCCGGTGGCCTTCGTGCCGCCCCCGCCGGGACAGCTCCCTCCCGTCGCACCCCCGCCCGGCGTTCCCGTCTAGGCGAGACTCAGACGTAGCGGGGACGGCCCGCCAAAGCGCCCAACACCATCTGCACTATGTACACCGTCATGACCATGACCCAAGGCACCGTCCATCCACCGCTCGTCTCGTGCAGCAGTCCGAAGAGGAACGGTCCGACCCCGGCCAGTAGATATCCCAACCCCTGCACCATCCCGGACAACCGGGCGGTATCCGCGGCAGTCCGCGAGCGCAGGCCGATCACCGCCAGAGCGAGCGAGAACACGCTCATGCCCAGTCCGAGCAGGACCGTCCACAACAACGGCGCCGCCATCGGCGCCAGCGTCAACCCCAGAACTCCACCGAAACCGAGCAGTCCCAGTCCGACGATCCAGCCGCTCTGACTGGCCCGCCTGGCAGCCATCGGGGCCACCACGATGCTGATCGGCACGGCGATCACCGCGTTCAAGCCGAGCAGCAGTCCGGCATCGGACTTGCTCATCCCGTGGTCTATGAAGACCTGCGGTAGCCAACCCATCACGATGTAGGCCAGGCACGACTGGCACCCGAAGAATCCGGTGATGGTCCAGGCCAGCCTGCTCCGGAGCATCGAACGCGGTTGTCCCGCCGCGACGGCCGGCGTGGTGGCAGCTGCCCGCGCATGGTGCCCGCGGATGGCCAGCACCCAGAAGACCAGTGCCGCGGCGGCCAGGCCTGCCCAGGCACCGAGAGCGGGCCGCCAGCCGCCGAACAGGTCGTCCAGCGGCGGGGTGACAGCGGAACCGGCGGCGCCCCCGCCCTGCAGGGCCGCCGTATAGATGCCGGTCATCAAGCCGATCCGGGCGGGAAAGGACTCCTTGATCACGACGGGTATCAACACGTTGATCAAGGCGATCCCGGCGGTGGCCACCAGGGTGCCGCCGATGACGACCGCAGGCCCGTCGACGACGCGCAGCACCAGGCCGCCGATCAGGACCCCCAGTGCGGCGGTGATGGCGTGGCCCAATCCGATCCGACGCGCCAGATAGGGCGCAGTCAGTCCGGCCAGCGCAAAGCACAATCCCGGCAAGGTGGTGAGCAGTCCGGCCCACAACGCCGATGTTCCCAGCTCACCCCGCATGTCCGCGAGCAGCGGCCCCACACTTGTGATGGCCGGGCGCAGATTCGCAGCCGTCAGCACGACCGCCGCCATCAGCAGCACGCCACCGGCGACCACCTCGGCGGGACGTGGATCGCTCGGACCGTGGGCCTCGACGTCCCGGCCGTCCAGGGTCTGCGGGTGGCGGCTGTGGTTCATCTGCACTAGGTTGCCATACATCCGATGATTGGATGAAAGGGGTTTCGCGTGCCGTTGGCTTCGACGCGCCGGACAGGCTTGGTCGACCAGGCCATCGAGCAGCTGCGCAGTTCAGTGGCCACCGGCGAATGGCCGGTCAACGCCAAAATCCCGACCGAACCGGAACTGGCGCAGTCCCTCGGAGTGGGACGAAACACCGTCCGGGAAGCCGTCCGTGCCCTTGCTCACAGTGGGATCTTCGAAGTCCGACAAGGTGATGGCACGTATGTGCGGGCCACCAGCGAGGTCTCCGGAGCCCTGCACCGGTTGTGCGGCTCGGAACTGCGCGATGTGCTTCAGGTGCGGCGTTGCCTCGAGGTGGAGGCCGCCCGGCTGGCCGCCACGGCACGCAGCGCCGAGGATCTGGTCACGTTGTGGCAACTCTGGGAGCGCACGGAGCAGCTCCGCGGCGACCGCCGGGACGAGGAGTTCGCCCGCGCCGATGCCGACCTGCACTTCGCGATCGTGCGCAGCGCACACAACGCGGTGTTGACGGAGCTGTACCGCGGATTGACCGAAGTCGTGCTCGCAAGCGTGGTCACGAGCACCGGAAATCTCGATGACAGCCCGCAGCACCGCGAGCTGATCCAGGCCATCGCCGACGGCGACCAGGCGCTGGCGAGCAGGGAGGCCGGCGGCTTTCTCGACGAACTACTCGACCGGCTTCCGGAGCGGTAGTCGCCTACTCCGGCTGCAGGACGTCGGAATCGACGAACGTCAGCGAGCCGCTGTCGAGCAGGACTGCCCACCGCCGCGCCGGATCCGCAATGTGGTGCTCACCGATATCGACGGACTGACCAGCCGTGTCACCGAAATCGTCGACGATCACTCCGACTGCCTCGTCCTCGGTACCGGCATGGACGCGCACTCGCGCGTCGATGGCGAATCCCTGATCCTGGTTGTCGGGGCCGGCACCGACGATTCCCTGAGCAGTCACCAGAACTCCCTAGTCATCCGCGGCGGCCGCCATCCGCGGCCACCCAGTCGAGTGAGACGCAGAAACGGATATGCGATCCGGCCCTGCGCTGTTTCTCATTGCACGTCCAGCCCCCGACGAGCATCGGTTCGATCCCCTCGTACCGATCGACGCCCAACCGAACACGCCGATCCTCATTTACCGAATACAACGTTGTCAATCCGTCCGCCGCAACGAGCCGGAAAGATGGTCGGACTGGCGTTGCACCCGGTGTGTCCATCGTAAACTCCTGGCGCGCCAATCTGCTCGGCCACAGCCCCGCAAAGGACTCCCGAAATGTCGGCGACCGCCGGGTGGTCAATTTGCGGATGGCACAAAAAGCGTGCGCGCTCGCCATTCGAATTCTCGAATGGACAAAGCACCGAAAATCCCCGTTCGTGCAATTTCAGCAAATTCATCTACAGGCCGATGGAGACCATCCGGCACCACGCCGGAGCCGCGGCACAGTGCGGTGTGGGCTGAGCTAACGTCTGTCCCGTGATCGTGCTGCTTCCCCCTTCGGAGACCAAACGCGCCGGCGGCGACGGCCCAGCTCTGCGATTGCACGACCTCAGCTTTCCGGCCCTGAACGGCGTGCGCGGCGAGCTCGTCGACGAACTGGTCGCACTGGCCTCCGATATCCCTGCCGCTCGTCGGGCGCTCGGTGTGACCGCTGCCCAGGATGGCGAGATCGCCCGTAATGCCGAGCTGACGACCGCGCCGACCATCGCGGCCATCCAGCGCTACACCGGGGTGCTCTACGACGCGCTCGACGTCGACTCGTTACGCGGTGCCGCAGCGGCGCGGGCACGTGCCCGGCTGGCGGTCGGGTCCGCGCTGTTCGGCCTGCTGCGCGCCGACGACCCGGTTCCGGCCTACCGACTCTCGGCGGGGTCGAAGATCCCGGGACGCTCCACACTGGCCGCCCGCTGGCGCCCGGTCCTGGAACCACTGCTGGCCGAGATCGCCGAGGACGACCTCGTCATCGATCTGCGGTCGGGGTCCTATGTCGGACTGGGCCGGCTTCCCGGGGCCGTACGAGTGGAGGTCCTTGCCGAACGAGAGGACGGACAGCGTTCGGTGGTGAGCCATTTCAACAAGGCGCACAAGGGCAGACTGGCCAGGGCGCTGGCGACCAGTCGCGCAGAACCCGATGACGCCGCCAAGGTCGCCGGTATCGCGCGCCGGGCGGGTATGTGCGTGGAACGCGACGGGAACACCCTGACGGTCATCGTGCCCGCATGAGTTAAATCGTTATGTAACAACGCGATCACAGCGAGCGTCGCACCGTGGCGACTCATCCGTGCGCTGCTAGTTTGCCGTGCATGACGCATCCGACAAGGCTGCGGCGCTGGGCGCGTCGTTGCGTGTCCACAGTCCTGGCCACCGCCGTCGCGGGCTCGCTGATCGGCGCTCCCGAGGCCGCCGCGTTCTCCAGGCCGGGGCTACCGGTCGAACAACTCGACATCCCGTCACCATCAATGGGACGCAACATCCGTGTCGAGTTCCAGGGTGGCGGCCCCCATGCGGTGTACCTCCTCGACGGACTGCGGGCTCAGGACGATTTCAGCGGTTGGGACATCAACACCGCGGCGTTCGAGTGGTACCACGACTCCGGTCTGTCCATCGTGATGCCTGTCGGCGGTCAGTCGAGCTTCTACAGCGACTGGTATCAGCCGGCCACGGGTAACAATGGCACGCTCACCTACAAGTGGGAGACGTTCCTGACCCAGGAGCTGCCCGGCTGGTTGGCCGCCAACCGCGGGATCAGCCCGGTGGGCAATGCGGTTGTGGGGCTTTCGATGTCGGGCGGATCTGCGCTGACACTCGCCGTCTGGCACCCGACCAAGTTCATCTTCGCCGCCTCGCTGTCCGGCTTCGTCAACCCGTCGCTGGGTCTGTGGCCGACTCTGATCGGACTGGCCATGCGCGATGCGGGCGGATACAACGCCACGAGCATGTGGGGGCAGACCAACGACCCGGCCTGGCGTCGCAACGACCCGATGGTCAACGTGGCGACGCTGGCCGCCAACCGCACCGCGATCTGGATCTACTGCGGTGACGGGACCCCCTCCGACCTCGACACCGGCGGTGATTTCGGCGGGATGTTCAGCGCGCAGTTCCTGGAGAACATCACCCTGAACACGAACAAGACCTTCCAGCAGCGCTATCTTGCCGCGGGCGGCCGCAACGGTGTCTTCAACTTCCCCAAGGACGGGACACACAGCTGGGGCTACTGGGGATCCCAGCTGCAGGCGATGAAGCCGGATCTGCAACGCGTGCTCGGCGTGATTCCGCCTGCCCCGCCGGCCGCCGCGCCAGTGCCGGGCGCTCCTGTTCCAGGTCTGCCACCGGCCGTCGCACCGGCCGTGGGCGCAGGACAACCCCCAGCGGCGGTCGGTTCACCCGTCCCGCCGCTCGCGGCAGCGCCCCGCGTCGCCGCGCCCATCGCACCGGCCCTCGCGGTCCCGGCAGCAGCCCCGGCGGCGGTCCAGCAGGCCACACTTCCGCCCTCCTGAGTATTCGACGGTACGACGGGCATCCGGGTGGGTAGTTTCACCCCATGAAGCTGATTTCCCCGACCGATGCGATGTTCCTCGTCGGCGAGTCCCGCGAGCATCCGATGCATGTCGGAGGTCTTCAACTCTTCGAACCACCCGCCGATGCCGGGCCGGACTTCGTGGCGGACATGTATCGGGCGATCGCCGGTTTCGGCGATTTCCAGCCGACATTCCGTAAGCACCCGGCGACGTTCTTCGGCGGAATCACCAATATCGGTTGGACTTTGGACGACGAGGTCGACGTCGACTACCACCTACGCCGTTCGGGTTTACCGAGGCCCGGGCGGGTACGTGAGCTGCTCGAGCTCACCTCGCGCATCCACGGCAGCCTGCTGGACCGTCATCGGCCACTGTGGGAGGCGTACTTCGTGGAGGGACTCAGCGACGGCAGGTTCGCCATCTACACCAAGATCCACCACTCCCTCATCGACGGCGTCTCGGCACAACGGCTGATGATCAGGACACTGTCGGCGGACCCGCACGATCGCGAGATCCGGGTTCCCTGGACCCTGGCGCCCAAGCGCAGGCCGGCGCGCCCGAACACGGCGGGATCACTGGTGCGGTCGGTGACGGGTACCGCCTCGGCCGTCGCGGGGCTGGCCCCGACCACCTTGGGGTTGGCCCGCGCCGCCCTGCTCGAGCAGCAACTCACGCTTCCGTACCGGGCACCCAAGACGATGTTCAACGTGCCCATCGGCGGCGCCCGCCGGTGCGCCGCGCAATCCTGGCCGCTGGCGCGGATCCGGGCGGTCAAGGCGGCCACCGGCGTCACGGTCAACGATGTCGTGTTGGCCATGTGCGCCGGTGCGCTGCGCGCCTACCTCGAAGAGCAGAACGCGTTACCCGAAACTCCCTTGGTGGCAATGGTTCCGGTGAGCCTGCGCAGTGAGCACGAGCAGGACGCCGGCGGGAACATGGTCGGCACCATCCTGTGCAACCTGGCCACCGACACCGCCGATCCGCTGCGCAGATTGGAGGCCATCAGCTCCTCGACGCGCGACAACAAGCGGGTGTTCAGCGAACTCCCGCGGACTCAGGCACTGGCGCTGTCGGGTTTCCTGGTCGCCGGGCTGGGTCTGAGCCTGGTCCCCGGCGTCGTGTCCTCGACTCCGCCGCCGTTCAACATCGTCATCTCCAATGTGCCGGGGGCACGAGAGCCCATGTACTGGAACGGGGCCCGACTCGACGGCAACTACCCCATGTCGATCGCGCTGGACGGCCAGGCCCTGAACATCACGCTCACCAACAATGCCGACAACCTCGATTTCGGACTCGTCGGTTGCCGGCGCAGCGTGCCGCACCTGCAGCGGTTGCTCGTGCATCTGGAGGATTCACTGACCGACCTGGAAAAGGCCGCCGTCGGGATGTGAGCCGAACCGGCGGCAAAGGCATTCGCGGGACGCTCTTTTCGCGATGCGGGCTTCGCGTCACGGGACGGGCACCGGTTGGCATCGGATCGGTGTCGGCTCCGACGCGCGGTGAATCTGGGAGCCGAACCGCGATAGGTTCCCCACGTCGTTTGTCGCCGGCCGAATCAGGAAATCGATGCCACCCACCGTCAACAGGCTCGCCATCACGTCTGTTGCGACGGCAGGGATGTGTTTCGGCGTGTTGGCCATGAGTTCCGTGGTTTCGGCCGAGCCGACGACCAGTCCAGGCGTGCCCTGCCTGGATATGGTCCAGCAGCTGTCCACCAGTCCCGAGATCGTCCCGCAGGCTGTCGATGCCGCGGTCGCGGCGCCCGCGGAAACGGGGGTGTCCCCACTGATCGAGGCCCCGCTGATCGAGGCCGCGGCCGTCCCCCCGGCGCCCGAACCGTCGGCCGTCGCGGCACCACCGGCGCCCGAACCGGCGGCCGTCGCGGCGCCCATCGCCGAACAGATCGCCGAACCCATCGCCGAACCCGTAGCCGCAGCGGCTGTTCCGACCGAAACGCTGGACCTGATCTCTCCGGTGCTGGCCGGACCGCCGGTTGCCGAACCTCTGTCGGCCGCGCCGATCGGGCCGCCGCCGGCGGTACCGGTGGCGCCGGCACCCGTCCTGCCCGCCGCCGTGCCGCCGGTACCCGTGCCCGTGCCGGGCGCAGCACCTCCGGTCGCACCGGTGGCCGCGCCGCTGACCCAGGCCGGCGCTGTGATCACTCCCCCGGCGCCCGTGCTGAGCCCGGCACCCGTGATGGCCGAAGCCGCGGCGGTACCACCGATTGCCGATGTCGCCGAGACCGTTCCGGCTCCGGTGGAGGCCGCTGCGGCCGAGCTGGTCGAGGCCGCCGCACCGATTCCGGTCGCTGCAGCGCCGGTTGCCGCAGCCGCACCGGCCGAGGCCGCCGCGGCTGCATCGGCTGCTGCCATATCTGCTCCGGCTGCCGCCGCATTGGCCACCGATACCGTGCTGCCCGCCATTGCCTCGGCGCCCGCGGTGCTGGCGGCGACGCCGCCGCCTCCGCTGGCACTACCGGCAATGCCGGGCCTGCCGGTCCAACTGCCTGCCTCGATCCCGTTCCCGACCGACCTGGTGTGTGAGGGCACCGCCTGGTGACGCGCCGCCCACATCTCCTATGGCCGTAAGGATCACCGGGTTTGGGCGATCAGGGTGCGGGCACACCCGGAGCGCGGACCACGACCGGTACGGCCGGGAAGTAGATCGCCATCTCTGATCGGCATTTGCGCAGAGCCGCGGTCGCATAACCCTTCTTGCGGCATTCCGGATGGATCCAGACCCGGACTTCGACCTCGTGGTCGACGAGCTCGCCGAGCACCATGCCGACCTTGCGATCACCCTCCAAGGCGACGAACCATGCCGCTTCTTCGGCGTCGACCCGGCCGAGCGCAGCCCTGATCTCATCCTCCAGACTGCCCGCGGGACCGCCCCTTCCGTCGCCGGCGGTATGCATGTCTTCGATGCGGGCACCGAAGATATCGCGGTCCTCGGTGCCGGAGAAGGTACGCAGCACGACGCTTTCGGCTCCGGAGGCCGGCCGGTCGTTGAGGGTGAAGGTGAGCTGGCTGTTCAAATCCTCCAATTCGGCGGCGATGCTGCGGCGCGAATCCTTGGTGAGTTTGTCGAAGGACAGCCCGAACACCGCTTCGCTGCCTGCCTGGCTGGTGCCCAGCAACTCGGCGATCGCCGAGACAGCGGCATCACGGTCATCGGCGTCGACGATGATGTCGAGTACCTCGTGCCTGCGGTCGAGTGCCTTGAGCAAGGCATCGGTGATATCACGACGGGCGGCAGCACGATCCAGATCGGTCATGCCCCAACCTTAGACCCGAGCGATCCGCTTCTCGCCGGATCGCCGCGCCACGAACCGCGCGTGGCGGGCGCGCATGGTCAGCTCCGCTCCGTGTGCGGGAACAGACCATCGCGCAGCAGCGTGTCCACCGACGTCTGCCAACGATCGAGTTGGGATGGGGCGGTGAACGGTTCGGGCAGGTGACGTTCGATATGCGGGCGCAGGCTCACCGCACCGAGGGCAAGCACCAGCGCATTGGTCGCCGCCCACACCACGTCGATATCGGGACGCGCTTCGCCGCTGTCGGCGCGCGCCTGCCAGCGCGCGACACCGACCTCGAACAGGCGGTCGAAGACCACGTGCCCCAGTGCGCTGCCGTCGACCAGCGCGCGCCCGAGGTAAGCAGCCACATCAGGATGCTCGGCGATGATCCGATTCACCCGTCGCCCCACCTCGGAGATCGAATCCGATGTGCGCTCGTCGATCGGCTGGGCCATCGGCGTGATCACGACGTCGAGCACGTACTCGTCGACAGCCTTGATCAGGCCCGCCTTCGTCGCGAAGTGGTGCTGGACCAGACCCAGCGACACCCCGGCGGCCGCCGCCACACCACGCAGTGTCGTCGCGGCGGCTCCTTGCGCGGCGAAGCTCGCCAGCGCCGCACCGCGAATTCTGTCGATACTGCGCGGTTCTGCCACGCCCGGTCCGCCGCCCTCTGCGCTCACATGAGTAACCGTAGTCAACATCACTCCTCCACCGCCTCGACGGTAAAGACGAATTTACGATACAAACGTATTGTCGAGTTCGGAAGTTTGGAAGGGGGGAACATGTATCCGATAACGGCAGCCGACGGGATGTGGACGGCACCGTGTACGCAAGATCCCGACCGTTGGACGACGACCGCCGACGAGGGGGCCAAGGCACTGTGCCGCGCCTGTCCACGGCGCTGGCAGTGCGCAAAAGAGGCCTGCGTGACACCGGGCGCCGAGGGGCTGTGGGCCGGGATCGTGTTGCCGCCGGCCGGCCGCAGCAGGCAGTTCGCGCTCAAACAGTTGCGGTCGCTGGCCGAACGCAACGGCGTGTCCGTACGGCGCCGATCGAGCTGAATCAGGCCACGCGGGCCTGGGTGTTTCCGGACTGTTAGCCGTGACACACTCTGCTGATGGTTCCACCCATCGAGCGCCCCAAGCTGGAGGGCAATGTCGCGGTCAGCGCAGACCGCCAACTCGGTTTCGCCGAGTTCGGTGACCCACAGGGCCGGGCGATCTTCTGGTTGCACGGCACCCCAGGGGCGCGACGCCAGATACCTGCCGAAGCTCGCGCCTATGCCGAACTGGAGAAGATTCGGCTGATCGGGGTCGACCGGCCCGGCATCGGTTCCTCGACACCGCACCAGTACCCGAACGTACTGGCCTTCGCCGCGGATCTGGGCACGATCGCCGACACTCTGGGCATCGACGAGTTCGCGGTCGTCGGATTGTCCGGTGGCGGGCCCTACACGCTGGCCACCGCCGCCGCCATGCCCGACAGGGTGGTCGCGGCCGGTGTACTCGGCGGTGTGGCGCCCTACGTGGGACCCGACGGCATCACCAGTCCGCTGATGAACCTGGGCTCGACGGTGGCGCCCGTCCTGCACCTCGCCGGGGCTCCCATCCGGTTGGTAGCGGCGACGGTGATCAAGATCGTCGCGCCGATCGGGTCACCGGCACTCGATCTCTACGCCCGCGTGTCGCCCGAGGGTGACCGCAAGCTGCTGGGGCGACCGGAGTTCAAGGCCATGTTCCTCGACGATCTGCTCAACGGCAGCCGCAAACAGTTGGCTGCGCCGTTCTACGACATCGTCGACTTCGTCAGGGACTGGGGTTTCCGCCTCGACGAGGTGAAGGTGCCGGTGCGCTGGTGGCATGGCGACAGGGACCACATCGTCCCCTTCTCCCACGGCGCGCACGCGGTGTCCCGGCTCCCCGACGCCGAGATGACGGTGCTGTCCGGCGAAAGCCATCTCGGGGGCCTCGGTCGCGCCGAGGAGATCCTCCGTACGATGTTGGACATCTGGGATCGCGAGAGGCCAAACTCTCGCTGAAAGGAGTTCGGCACGTGGATCTTTCGGGCACCGGCATCTGGAGTTCACACTTGCGCTACGGTGACGCCGGGCAGGCCGCCGAGGCGGTGGCCGAACTGGAGCAGCTGGGTTATCCGGCGGTCTGGATCCCGGATGTGGGCGGACCGGTGCTCGAGTCGGTGGAGAATCTGCTCGCGGCGACCACGAGGATCACCGTGGCCACCGGCATCCTGAACCTGTGGATGCACGCTCCGGCAGAGGTCGCCGCCGCGCACGCGCGTCTGCAGGCCGCTCACGGCCGGCGGTTCCTGCTGGGCATCGGCGTCAGCCACGCCCCGCTGATCGACTCCAAATCCCCTGGCACCTACCGCAAGCCGCTCGCCGCGACCGCTGCGTTCCTGGACGGGCTCGACAACGCCGAACAACCGGTGCCCGCCGAGGATCGGGTGCTCGCCGCGCTCGGGCCGAAGATGTTGACGCTGGCCGCCGATCGTTCGCGCGGAGCACACCCCTATCTGGTCACCCCGGAGCACACCGCGACAGCCCGCGAGGTCCTCGGGACCGGCCCCCTGCTCCTCCCGGAACAGACGGTGGTGCTCAGCGACGATGCGGATGCTGCCCGCGGTATCGCCCGCGACTGGGTGCGCAACTACCTGGCAATGCCCAACTACGCGAACAACCTGCTGCGGTCCGGCTTCACCGAGGGCGACGTCCACGACGTCAGCGACCGACTTGTCGACGCCATCGTGGTATCCGGTGACGAGGAGGCAATCCTCGCGCGGGTCGACGAGCACAAGGCCGCCGGCGCCGACCATGTCTGCGTGCAGGTCCTCGACGCCGACCCGGCGGTCATGCCGATGGCGCAGTGGCGCAGGCTGGCACCGGTGTTGAACTGACGCGTGCGGGTGAGGCCGACGCGCGTGTCGGTCTCACCTGGTCACGTCAGGGCAGCTGCGTGCTGCCGAGGTGCTCGCGCAGCAGATGCATCGCCACGGTTGTCGACCGCTCGCGGACATCGCTGCGATCCCCTGGCAGGTGCAGTGTCCGCGCCACGGTGTCGCTACCGGCCACGGCCAGCCCGAAACACACCGTGCCCACCGGTTTCTGCTCCGATCCCCCGCCGGGCCCGGCGATACCGGTGATGCCCACCGCCGTGTCTGCGCCGAACCTGGCGAGCGCACCTTCGGCCATCGCCCTGGCGACCGGTTCTGACACCGCGCCGTGCTGGGCGATCAGGGCCTCGTCGACGCCGAGCAACTCGATCTTGGCCTCGTTGGAGTAGGACACCACGCCGCCGGCGAGATAGGCCGAGGAGCCGGCCCGGTCGGCCAGTCGGGCCGCCAACAGACCGGCTGTGCACGATTCCGCGGTGGCGATGGTCCGGCCGGCAAGCGCACCGGCGACCTGGTCATCGATCAGGGAACCGTCCTCGGAGAACAGCTCGCGCGGATAGCGCTCGCGCAGCAGCTCGACAAGGGCGGTGTAGCTGTCGGCGGCGTCGGGTTCATACCGGGTGACGATCTCCAACTCGCCGCGGCGCAGACATGTGGTGATCTCCAGGTTGTCGAATCCGGCCACCTGGAACTGTGCCTCGCGCAGTGTTTCTGCCAGGCCAGACTCGGGCAGCCCGAACATCCGCACCGTCCGTTGCAGGTACCGGGTGCGTCCGGCTATCGCGCGCTGAACCCCGTCGGTGGCCACCGCGGTCGACCACATCGGCTGTAGCTCCCGCGGCGGGCCGGGCAGCACCACGACCGTGGGCTGGTGTTCGGAATACAGCACGACACCAGGGGCGGTGCCCACCGGCTCGAGGATCTGCGCCCCGACCGGCACCATCGCCTGCTTGCGGTTGGCCGCCATCACGGCGTCGAAATCCACACCCGGTCTGCCCGCGCCGAGCCGGCGCAGGATGGCCGCGATGCGCTGTTCCAACGCGTCGTCCAGGACCAGATCGCGACCGTAGAACCGGGCGACGGTGGCGACCGTCAGATCGTCGGCGGTGGGGCCGAGGCCGCCGCTGGTGATGATGAGGTCGACGTTCTGGCCCGCCAGGAAAACCAGCTGTGCGGTGAGATCTTCGGCGCGATCGCCGCATTGGGTGATATGCGCCAGCTCGACGCCCAGCTCCAGCAGTTGGTCGGCCAACCACGGGCCGTTGAGATCACGGACCCGACCGGTCAGCACTTCGGTCCCGGTGATCACGATCCCGGCGCGCACGCTCATGTGTGAAGCCTAGGCAGCGCGTCGGTCAGCGAGACAGCCAGCCCTTCACCGTGTCGAGCTCGCGGGTGTACTGCTCCATCATGTCGTCGTGGTAGCGCGAGCCACCGGAGAGCGCATCGTCACCGCCCCAGATCACCCGAATCCGGGTGGCGTCGCGCAGATAGACGTCGACGCGGTCGATCGTGCGCCGGTTCCATCCCTTGTCGGCGGTGAAGTCGGCGAGGGCCTGCCGTTGCGTTCCGTCAGCCATGGGTCCTCCTCAGTCGGCTGCCCGCCATCCTGCCCTGTGCGGTGGCGGGCGTCGCGAGCGGTGCCGGTCGGCACCGGATCAGAAGAGGTCCTTGTGCGGAACATCGGTCACCAGGCCGCCGTCGACCACGAACTCCGCGCCGGTGGAGAAGGACGACTCGTCGCTGGTCAGAAAGACGATGAAGGTCGCAACCTCTTCGGAGGTACCTGGGCGGCCCAGCGGCGAGGTGACCATATCGTCCGGGAAATGCTTGGTCATCGGGGTACGGATGAATCCGGGGTGCACCGAGTTGATCCGGATGTTGAACTTGCCCAGTTCGATCGCCGCTGACTTCGCCAGACCGCGCACGGCCCACTTGGACGCCACATACGGGTGCACCATCGGCGCGCCACGCAGACCCTCGATCGAGGACACGTTGATGATCGATCCGCCGCCGGCGGCCTTCATCTGCTCGACGACGGCCTGCATACCGAGGAAAGTGCCGGTGAGGTTGACGTCGATGACCTTCTGCCACTTCGCCATGTCGAACTGGCCGATCTTGCCCAGCGCGACGATGCCGGCGTTGTTGACCAGCGTGGTGACCTTGCCATAGGTCTCGACGGCAAGGTTGACCGCGGCCTCCCATTGGTCGGCCTGGGTGACGTCGAGGTGGATGTAGCGTGCGGCGTCACCGATTTCGGCAGCCAGCGCCTCGCCCTTGTCGTCGAGGATGTCGCCGATGACCACCTTGGCACCCTCGGCCACCAGCATCCGGGCGTGCGCGGCGCCCATACCCTGCGCCCCGCCGCTGATCAGTACAACTTTGTCGTCCACGCGTCCCATGCGCGCACACGCTACCGCACGGCATGACAGAACTAGAACCTGTTCCAATTCGCGGCCGAACCGCGCATACTGCGATCAGACCACACACCGTCAGGAGACTCGTATGGCCATTCGCGTGGCACTCGTCGGCACCGGAAACTGCGGGAGGCTGGCCCTGATCCAGCTGATCGAGGATCCGCGATTCGAGCTCGTCGCCGTCGGCACATCCACCGAGTCGAAGGTCGGCGTCGATGCCGGTGAGCTGGCCGGCCTGCATATCAGCACTGGCGTGCGGGCCACCCTCGGCATGGATGACGCCATCGCCGCCGCCCCGGACTGTCTGGTGTACTGCGCGATGGGTGACACCCGCCCCGTGGAGGCCACTCGTGATGTGATGGCCGCCCTGGCCGTAGGCATCAACGTGGTCGGATCCGCGCCGGGGGGCCTGCAATTTCCCTGGGGAGCCATGCCGGAGAAGGCCATCGCCCGGGTGGAAGAGGCTGCTCGCCAGGGGAATTCGAGTGTGTTCATCACCGGGGTCGACCCCGGCTTCGCCAGCGATCTGGTGCCCTTCGCGATCGCCAGCACGTGTCAGCGCATCGACCAGATCAAGACGATGGAGATCGCGGACTACGCCACCTACGACGGCGCCGAGGTGATGTCGATCGTGATGGGATTCGGCAATCCGATCGATCAGCCGGGCATGTTGTTCCTTCCCGGGATCCTCGGCGCCGCGTGGGGAACGGCCATCCAGATGCTCGCGGCGGGACTGGGTGTCGAGGTCGAGGAGATCACCGAGAGCTACGAGCTGGAGCCGGCACCCGAAGATATCGAGGTCGCCACCGGTGTCATCGCCAAGGGCACCGTCGCCGCCATGCGGTTCGAGATCAACGGAATGGTCGGTGGCCGACCTGTGATCGTCGTCGAGCACATCACCAGGGTGCGTGAGGACCTTCGGCCGGACTGGGCCCAACCTGCCCAACCGGGCGGTTCGTACCGCGTGGAGATCACCGGCGAACCGTCCTACGTCGTGGACATCTGCCCGACGAGCGCTCGCGGCGACCACAACTACGCCGCGATCCTGGCCGCTGCGGGGCGGATCGTGAACGCCATCCCGGATGTCATCGCCGCACCCGCAGGCATCCGCACCACCCTCGACCTGCCGCTGGGCACCGGTAAGGGCCTGGTCTATCAGGTCTGATCCACCGATCCGCACAATGGAGGGGTGACCGACCCGCTAGCCGCCGTCCTCGCGAGTCCGCAGGGGCCGCAGGTCGGTGCATTCTTCGATCTCGACGGCACGCTGGTGCGCGGGTTCACCGCAACCGTGCATGCCGGACACCGCTTCCGCAACGGACAGTCCGGCTTCGGTGAACTCACCGGCATCTTGGAGGCCTCGGTCCGCTACAAGGTCGGGCGCATGGAGTTCGCCCGGTTGCTGCAGCGGGCCGCGGGCTATCTGGTCGGCGATTCCCTTGCCGAGCTCGAGGCACTCGGCGATACGTTGTTCAACGAACGCATCATCGGGCGACTGTTCCCGCTGATGACCAAGGTGGTGGCCGCACACCAGGAGCGCGGGCACACCGTCGCCATGAGCTCGTCGGCACTGACCATGCACGCGGGACCGGTCGCCCGGCACCTCGGGATCGAGCATGTCCTGTGCAACCACTTCGACGTCGACGACGCAGGCAGGCTGACCGGTGAGATCGTGCGACCCATCATCTGGGGCCGCAACAAGGCCCGCGCGGTCACCGAGTTCAGCGCCGCCAACGGTATCGAGCTGGGGCGAAGCTTCTGCTACGCCGACGGCACCGAGGATCTGCCGCTGCTCGATGCCGTCGGGCACCCCCACGCGGTGAATCCACGGTCCGGTCTCGCCGCAGCGGCCACCCGGAACGGCTGGCCGATACTGCGGGTCAGTTCCGCGGAGGAACGCCGCCGGTGGTTCCGAACCGCTCGGCCCCGGAGCAGATGACCGCATCGGCGAACCAATACCCGCCTACTGCGTTTCCACCGCGTTAATCACGGTTTCCGAGGTGCTGATCCGGCCTTCGGACACTCCGCATATGCCCAGCTGAGGGCCGGCGTTCCGGACCACTACGTAGAAGTACGGATGACGCAACCACGCTCGAACATCTTCACTCATGCAAGGCCGCGGGGCGTGCCCGCCGCCAGAGAGAAGGTAATGCGATGGGCCGGTTGGCCGGAAAGGTCGCGATAGTCACCGGAGCTGCCGGTGGAATCGGATTGGCGATAGCCAAACGCTGCGCCGACGAAGGCGCCGAGGTCATCGCCACCGATGTGTCGGGGCCCGCCGATATCGACTCCATCCGGGTGCTCGCACAGGACGTGACATCACCCGACCGGTGGGACGAGATCGTCGATAGTGCCGAAAGTGCATACGGCCGAGTCGACATCCTGGTGAACAACGCCGGCGTCGCCGGCTATCAGGACATCGAGAACTCATCGGTGAGTGAGTGGGAGCGGATCATCGGTGTCAATCAGACCGGAGTGCTCTACGGCATGCGCGCGGCCATCCCGGCGATGCGCCGCGCGGGAGGCGGTGCGATCGTGAACGTCTCGTCGATCTGCGGTGCCGCAGCCGTGCCAGGAATCAGCGCTTACCACGCCAGTAAGGGCGCGGTGATCACCATGACCAAGAACGCCGCGATCACGTATGCCGCAGAGCGGATTCGGGCCAACGTCATTCTCCCTGGCTGGATCCCGACACCGATGACACTCGCCCAGACCGACGAGGTCAACAACCGCTACCTCGACCACACACCGTTGGCCGGAGTAGCCGATCCGGACGATATTGCCTGGGGCGCAGTGTTTTTGGCCTCAGACGAAGCGAAATTCATCACCGGAATCGAACTGCCCATCGATGGCGGATATCTGGCCCGGTAGGGCCCGGACCGAAGACAGGAATCATGAACCGACTCGCAGGCAAGATCGCCTTGGTGACCGGAGCGGCGCAAGGCATCGGGCGCAGTGTGGCCGAACAGTTCGCCGCCCAGGGCGCCACCGTCTATGCCACCGACCTCACCACCGGCCAGCCGCCGTCCGGAAGTCAGGCGATGACCCTCGACGTCACCGACCCAGATCAGTGGGCGCAGGTGGTGGACACCATAACCCGCCAGAGCGGGACGATCGACATCC
The DNA here is from genome assembly GCF_000317305.3 of Mycolicibacterium neoaurum VKM Ac-1815D. The sequence goes on from NC_023036.2 coordinate 3,209,799, forward strand.
TGGTCAACAACGCCGGCGTGATCGCCTATGCCGACATCGCCACCGTCACCGACGCCGAGTGGGAGCGGGTGCTCGCCGTGGATCAAACGGGCGTCATGCTCGGGATGCGGGCGGTGATTCCCGGAATGAAGCAACGAGGTGGATCCATCATCAACCTGTCCTCGGCCTGGGGCGTCGTGGGCGGATCCGGCGTGGCCGCCTATCAGGCTGCAAAGGGCGCCGTGCGGTCAGTATCGAACAGGCGATGCTCTCGTTGGCCGAGCGCAACGTCGACGCCTTCACCTCCGGGTATTTCGCCTGGCAGGACATTGCCCATGAGATTGCCGCCGATCACGGTGCGCCGTACCTACATGCGGCAACGCTGCAGGTGATGGCAGATCGCGTGCGCGACAATCCAGCCCGCTATGGCCGGATATTCCAGGTGTGCCCCAGCGACACCAACTATGGACCGGGCTTTGTCAGCTTCCTGCAGGACTTACGGACTCGTGACCAGTGGCGGCCGTCAAGCCGCACCTTGGTCGTCTTGCAGGGCGGTTGGGAGGTGACCGATCTCGGCCTGGAGCACGCCGCCGACATCGCCGCTTCCTCGGGCTGGGAACTCCTGGTGATTCCGGTAGGACCCACCGAACGGGACTGGGCGCGATGCGCCGATCGCATCCGAGATCTCGACCCTGCCGCGGTGATGGTGGGCGATTACTTCATCAACGGAGCGTTGGCATTCATCCGTGCGCTGCTCACTGCCGCGCCCGACGCCCTGATCTACTGCTTGTATGCACCCTCGATACCGGAGTTTCGCCAGCGCCTCGGCGAGCAGGCCGAGGGCATCATCTGGGCCACCACAACGGGCACCTACTCCGATCCGGTCGGCACCACGTTCGCCGACTCCTACCGGCGGGCCTACGGGGTGGCGCCCGGACGATCGCACGCCGGGATCAGCTACGACCGAGCGATGATCCTGGCCAATGCGTGGTCGCGCACCACCCGACCGCACGATCACCGGATGGTCGCCGAGGAACTGCGCTCAGGCGTGCACCGGGGCGTCAACGGGGTGTACTACATGGGAGCTGCCGATCAGTCCGCACGTGCGTACCCCGCATCCAACGGTGACGGGTCGCTGGCACTGGCTCATCTGGTGTACCAGATCCAGGGCAACGGCCACCGCATTCTCAGTCCTGCCAGCCAAGCCGACGGAACGTTCCGGCTACCGCCGTGGTTCGATGTCGCGGCTCGTTGATCATCCGAAACGGCCGGCCGATACTGCGGGTCAACTCCGCGGAGGAGCTCCGCCGCTGGGCTCGATGGTCATCATCTGCAAGAAGCACCCGATGAAAACGGGCGGATAGGCTCCGACACCCGCCTCGGCGAGCCACACCGCGGCGTCCTCGGACTCGTGCAGCCAGCGCCGAGCGGTCGACTCGTCGTCGACCTGCTGCAGCATCAGCACCTCGTGCGGGTCATCGAGGGCGCGAAAACTCCAGAACCGCTGCACCCCGGCGGCATGGAATATCGCGGCGTCGTCTCGCACCCGACTGTTCACTCGGCCGATATCGGCGATCGAGCTGATCAGACAGACCATCACCGGCGGGGCGGCATGGGTGTCGCTGTCGAAATCGATGCGTTCGACCAGTTCCCCGGCGAACACCGCAGGTAGGTCTTGCACGCCGACGGCATCGAACCAATCGAAGAACACCCGCGAGCGCAGCAGGTCGCGTACCGGCTCATGGGCGTGAATTCCCAGGATCACCAGAACGCGTTCGGAATCGGTCGTCGAGGTGTAGACCAGGACGTGATGCACGCCCAGGTCCGCGAGCGAGTCGGCGCGTCGTTGCAAGAGCATCCACACCGCAGACGGGTCGGGCACCCGATAGTCGGAGACCAGCACCAGCGAGTTGGCCAGCCAATCCCTCATCGGACACCCCCGGCTCGCGGATACGGTCGCTGTTAATGCCATGTGCCTAGTTCGATAATCACATTCTCGCATGATGGCGTGCAGATCGCGCCAGATATTGCCGGGAGTCCCCTGTCGACGACAGCGGCTGTGATACTAAACTAGAACACGTTTCAGTCGCGCCCAAGCAAGGAGCAGGCATGCACACCGCCCTCTGTGACCAACTCGGCATCGAGTTCCCGATCTTCGCCTTCACCCACTGCCGCGACGTCGTCGTCGCCGTCAGCAAGGCAGGCGGCTTCGGCGTACTCGGGGCGGTCGGGTTCACCCCCGAGCAGCTCGAGGTCGAGCTCAACTGGATCGACGAACACATCGGTGACCACCCCTATGGCGTGGACATCGTGATCCCGAACAAATACGAGGGCATGGACGCCAACATGTCGGCCGACGAGCTGAAGTCGACGTTGAACGCCCTGGTGCCACAGGAACATCTCGACTTTGCCAAGAAGCTGCTGGCCGACCACGGCGTACCCACCGGAGACCTCGACGACAACGCGCTGCAGTTGCTCGGCTGGACCGAGGCGACCGCCACCCCCCAGGTCGAGATCGCCCTACAGCACCCGAAGGTGACCTTGATCGCCAATGCACTGGGGACCCCGCCGGCCGACATGATCAAGCACATCCACGAGTCCGGACGTAAGGTCGCCGCGCTGTGCGGCTCCCCCGCGCAGGCCCTCAAGCACGCCGAGGCCGACGTCGACATCATCATCGCCCAGGGTGGCGAGGGCGGCGGCCACTGCGGCGAGGTCGGCTCGATCGTGCTGTGGCCCCAGGTGGTCAAGGCGGTCGCGCCGCGCCCCGTGCTGGCCGCGGGCGGTATCGGCAGCGGCTACCAGATCGCCGCGGCGCTGGCCATGGGCACACAGGGCGCGTGGACCGGCTCGCAATGGCTGATGGTCGAGGAAGCCGAGAACACCCCGGTGCAACAGGCAACGTATGCGAAGGCGACCAGCCGCGATACCGTGCGCAGCCGTTCGTTCACCGGAAAGCCCTGCCGGATGCTGCGCAACGATTGGACCGATGCCTGGCAGACCGCCGGCAATCCCGAGCCGTTGGGCATGCCCTTGCAGTACATGGTGTCGGGCATGGCCGTGGCCGCCACGCACAAGTTCCCCGACCAGACGATCGACGTTGCCTTCAACCCCATCGGCCAGGTGGTCGGCCAGTTCACCAAGGTCGACAAGACCTCCACCGTCATCGAACGCTGGGTGCAGGAGTATCTCGAGGCGTCCAACACGCTCAACGAGATCAACGAAGCCGCCACCGTGTAGCCCGCGTCCCGCATCGACAGACCCGCGAATCCCGCCGGCCTCCGTTCTCCCGGACCGGCGGGATTCGTGCTGTTCGGGGTTGACCGGAGCGCCTCACGATTATGTATGCTGCTATACATAGTTTTGGCGGGAGGAGTCTGCTCGATGGCCAAACACCGAGACCGGATGGTCGCCTCGGCCGCCGTTCTGATCAGAGAACGCGGAGCGCACGCCACCGCGATCTCCGACGTGCTCGAGCACAGCGGCGCACCCCGTGGATCGGCCTACCACTACTTTCCCGGCGGCCGAACCCAGTTGCTGTGCGAAGCAATCGACTTCGCTGCCGATTTCATCGTGCACCGGATCGCTTCGGCACCGTCCGCGCTCGACGCGCTCGACGCCGTGGCCGACGGTTTCCGCGTCCAGTTGACCGAAACGGGCTACCGAGCCGGTTGCCCGGTGGTCGCGGTCGCGGTGGAAGCCGACAACCCTCAGATCACCGAGCGCGCCGCCGCGGCATTCACCCGCTGGATCGACCAGATCGAGCACAGGCTGCGGGCCGACGGCGTCGATGCCGACCGGGCGGCTGAACTGGCAATGCTGACGACCGCCGCCATCGAGGGCGCCGTGCTGGTCAGCCGCACCACCGGATCGAGCAACGCGCTCGACCTCGTGCACCGACAGTTGCGCGCGCTGGTCACAGCGGCGACCGGAAGGGACTGACATGGCCGTGCAGAGCGACTGGCACCCCACCGCATGCATTCTGTGTGAATGCAACTGCGGCATCGTGGTTGCGCTACAGGACCGGACGATCACCAAGATCCGCGGCGACAAGGCGCACCCCGCCTCGCAGGGCTACACCTGCAACAAGGCGCTGCGTCTGGATCACTATCAGAACAACCCGAACCGACTGACCGCACCGCTGCGCCGTCGCGATGACGGCAGTTACGAGGAGATCGACTGGGAAACCGCGATTTCCGAGATCGCCGAGCGGTTCACGACGGTGCGCGACCAGCACGGCGGGGACAAGGTCTTCTATTACGGCGGCGGCGGACAGGGCAACCATCTTGGCGGCGCATACAGCGGTGCGTTCCTCAAGGCCATCGGTTCGCGGTACCGATCGAATGCACTGGCCCAGGAAAAGACCGGCGAGTTCTGGATCGACGCACAGCTCTACGGCGGGCACACCCGCGGCGAGTTCGAACATGCCGAGGTATCGGTGTTCATCGGCAAGAACCCGTGGATGTCACAGAGCTTCCCGCGGGCGCGGGTGGTGCTCAACGAGATCGCCAAGGATCCGGCACGGTCGATGATCGTCATCGACCCCGTGCGTACCGATACCGCCGAGCTCGCCGACTTCCACCTGCGGGTCCGCCCGGGCACCGATGCGTGGTGCCTGGCCGCGCTCGCCGCGGTGTTGGTGCAGGAGGACCTTTGCGACGAGGAGTTCCTGGCCGCCCGGGTCACCGGGGCGGCGGGTGTGCGCGCGGTACTCGCCGATGTCGATGTGGCCGCGTACGCCACCCGTTGTGGAGTCGACGAGACACTGATTCGTGGCGCCGCCCGGCGCATCGCCGCCGCGGCCAGCGTCTCGGTCTTCGAGGACCTCGGGATCCAACAGGCACCCAACAGCACGTTGTGCTCATATCTGAACAAGCTGCTGTGGATCTTGACCGGCAATTTCGCCAAGCGTGGTACCCAGCACCTACATTCGTCGTTCGCACCGCTGTTCAGCGCCGGGGGTGTCGGCCGCACACCGGTCACCGGCGCCCCGATCATCTCGGGACTGGTGCCCTCCAACGTCGTGCCAGACGAAATCCTCACCGATCACCCCGAACGCATTCGAGCGATGATCGTGGAGAGCAGCAATCCGGCGCACTCGGTGGCCGACTCGGCACACGTCCGCAGCGCGTTGGCCGCGCTGGATCTGCTGGTGGTCATCGATGTCGCGATGACCGAGACCGCGCGCCTGGCGCACTACGTACTGCCGGCCGCCAGCCAGTTCGAAAAAGCCGAGGCGACATTCTTCAATCTGGAGTTCCCGCACAATACGTTTCAGCTGCGCCGCCCGGTCCTCGACCCGCTCCCGGGCACCTTGCCCGAACCGGAGATCTGGGCGCGGCTGGTCCGCGCACTCGGGGTGGTCGACGAGGCGGATCTGCATCCGCTGCGCGTTGCCGCCCGTGCGGGGCTGGAAGCGTACACGGCGGCCTTCTTCACCGCGGTGAGCGCCAATCCCGCACTCGGACGGATTCTTCCGTTCGTGCTGTACGACACGCTCGGCCCGACCCTGCCCGCGGGGCTGAGCGGAGCAGCGGCCCTGTGGGGATTGGCGCAGAAGACCGCGATGGCCTACCCGGAGGCAGTCCGCCGGGCCGGCCATGCCGATGGCAACGCCCTGTTCCTGGCGATCCTGGACCATCCCTCCGGCGTCACCTTCACCGAACACGAGTACGTCGACGACGTCGCGTTGATCAGCCATGCCGACCGGCGGATCGCCCTCGACATTCCCGAGATGCTTGCCGAGACGAGAGCCCTGGCCGCCGGCCGCAGCCCCCTCACCAGCACCGAATTTCCCCTGGTGTTGTCCGCAGGCGAACGCCGTGCCTACACCGCGAACGACATACTGCGCGATCCGTCGTGGCGTAAGCGTGATCAGGATGGCGCCCTGCGGATCAGTCCCGAAGACGCCGATGTTGCCGGTGTAGCCACGGGCGATCTGGTGCGCATCACCACCGCGAGCGGTTCGGCCGTGGCCACCGTCGAGATTAGCGATGCCATGCAGTGCGGGCACATCGCCCTGCCCAACGGTTTCGGAGTGGACCACATCGGTGCCGACGGCCGGGCTGTCGCGCCCGGGGTGGCGCCCAACGAACTGACCGCATCGCAGTGGCGCGACGAGTACGCCGGCACCCCGTGGCACAAACACGTCCCGGCGCGGCTGGAAAGGGTCGTGGCAGCCTCGTCATGAGGCGCCGTACGGCTACGGGAGCGGCAGCGGGGCCGGAGCCTCAGCGGCGGCGGGAACCAGCGGTGCGGGACCCGACGGAGCGGGGGCGGGCGGCAGCGGCGCACCGGGCGGCGGCGGCGCCACCGGCGGCAGCGGCGCGCCCGGAGCCAACGGGGCCGCGGCATCGCGCGGGTACTGGATCGGCACGTTCGGCCCCGGGGCCTGCGCAGGCATCGGGGTGTTCATCCCACGCTGCGCGAGGCCGAGGACCAGCGCCTCCTTCCCACTGATCTCCTGACTCTGGACCGCGTGCCACAGATCGCGCAGGTAGCTGACGTTCGGCGACGGATCGCGGCCGGCCAACGTCGGATCCATGGTGGTGCCCACCGGCAACGCGTCGGGGCTCGGCAGGTGCGGGGTGCCATCCATCGATGGCGCCGGAGCAGCCAGCACCGCATCGGGCGCCGGCGCGGCCGGATCGGGCGCAGGGGCCGGGGCAGCCAGCACCCCGGGTCCGGGTGCCGGTGGAGCCACCACGGGACCGGGCGCGGGCACCGGCGGGACGGGGCTTGGAAGCGGCTCGGCCAGCGCAGTCGCAGGTGCAGCAAGCGCGACGCACACGCTCGCCGCGCACCAGCTCACCGTGGTCACGAACCGACGAAGGTCGACACTCATCGCAGCTGCCTCTCACTGAAGCCAAGGGACCGAAGTTCTGACGCAAAATGTATCTCCACCGACCTGGTTCGCGTTACTCGGACAAAACGAGAACAGGTTCTTCCCAGCACTTCGTACGACTTTGCCGAAGCGGCGCCGCGCAGGCCCCGGGGTGGTGTAGCAATGCGTTAGGCCACTAGACAGCTTCGTCGCGAGGAGTCCTGGACGCCATGACCGACACCGCCCACGCCCGGCAGCCCAACATTCCTCCCGGTTTCGATTTCACCGATCCGGACATCTACGCTCACCGGCTGCCCATCGAGGAATTCGCCGAAATGCGCCGGGTGGCGCCCATCTGGTGGAACGAACAACCGGCAGAAAAGGGCGGCTTCGGCGATGGCGGGTACTGGGTCGTCACCAAGCACAGAGACGTCAAGGAGGTTTCGCGGCGCAGCGACGTCTTCTCCAGCCTGGCCAAGACCGCGCTGCCGCGTTATGCCGACGGCACGGTCAAGGAACAGATCGACACAGGCAAGTTCGTCCTGCTGAACATGGACGCCCCGCATCACACCCACCTGCGCAAGATCATCTCCCGCGCCTTCACTCCGCGCGCCATCGAGCTGTTGCGCGCAGACCTGGCCGAACGGGCCCGCGAGATCGCTGCCAGGGCGGCCGCGGCCGGGTCGGGCGATTTCGTCGAACAGGTGTCCTGCGAATTGCCGCTGCAGGCCATCGCCGGGCTGATGGGTGTTCCTCAGGAAGACCGGATGAAGCTGTTCCACTGGTCCAACCAGATGGTCGGCGACATGGACCCCGAGTTCGCCGGTAACGACGCCATCAGCGCGTCGGTCGAGCTGATCACCTATGGCATGAAGCTGGCCGCCGAACGCGCCGACTCCCCCGGTGAGGACCTGGTCACCAAGCTGGTGCAGGCCGATGTCGAGGGGCACAAGCTCACCGACGACGAACTCGGGTTCTTCGTGGTTCTGCTCGCCGTTGCGGGTAACGAGACGACGCGCAACTCGATCACCCAGGGGATGATGGCGTTCACCGACTTCCCGGATCAGTGGGAGCTGTTCAAGCGGGAGCGGCCGTCGACGACGGCCGACGAGATCGTCCGGTGGGCCACACCGGTGACATCGTTTCAGCGCACCGCTCTCGCCGACACCGAACTGTCCGGGGTGTCGATCAAAAAGGGTCAGCGCGTGGTGATGATGTACCGCGCAGCCAATTTCGACGAGGATGTTTTCGAGGATCCGTACACGTTCGACATCCTGCGTGACCCGAACCCCCATGTCGGCTTCGGCGGCACCGGGGCGCATTACTGCATCGGCACCAGCCTCGCCCGGATGACCATCGATCTGATGTTCAACGCGATCGCCGACGCGATGCCCGACATCACCTCGCTGGCCCAGCCCGAACGGTTGCGGTCCGGCTGGCTCAATGGCATCAAACACTGGCAGGTCGACTACGTGGGCGCGTCGAAACAGGCTGTGCACCACTAGTTGCGGGCTCGGGGTAGTCCAGAACGGAACGCCAGTAGCCCTCATCGATCTCAGCACCCCGGCGCAGCGCCAGCGCGAGCCCGGTTGCCATTGCGATGCCGAGCAGCCCGAGCCACAACCCGGCGAGGGCGATCAGCACCCACAGTGCGGCGGTCAGCGCCGGCCACGGAGACATGATGGCAAGCACCGGCGCGAAGAAGAAGCCGGTGCCGATGTACCAGGACGACCCGGCCCGGTCGCACTGCAACACCGTTCGCAACCATCGGGGAACCCGCGGATCCACTGTTGTGCTCATACCGCCACGGTGCTCGCCGCGGATGAGCCTCGCAATTACCGCCGAGGTAATGGAGTTTGGCCCGATTCTGGCCGACACTGGCTTAGGTGACCTGTGTCGACCTGCAGAATCCGCCGCTCGGTGCGCTGATCAAGGCCTGGCGTCAGCGGCGGCACCTCAGTCAGCTCGACCTGGCCTCCGAAGCCGATGTCTCGGCGCGCCACGTCAGCTTCATCGAGACCGGGCGCGCGGTGCCGAGCCGGGCGATGGTGCTGCGGCTCGCCCACGCACTGGGCGTTCCCGCCCGCGAACAAAACCGGTTGCTCCTGGCGGCGGGACTGGCGCCGGCGTACTCCGAACGTGGCCTGGACGATCCCGGGATGTCCGCGGTGCGTACCGGCGTGGAGCGGGTGCTCGACGCCTACAACCCGTTTCCGTGCCTGGCCGTCGACCGATACTGGAATGTGCTGCAGACGAACACCGGCGCGGCGATCCTGCTCGACGGGGTCGCCGCCCATCTTCTGGCTGTGCCCAATGCGCTGCGCATCGCATTGCATCCCGACGGCCTGGCACCGCGCATCCGCAATCTCGCGCAGTGGCGCCACCACGTGATCGGCAGGTTGCGCCGGGAAGCAACGCTGAGCGGATCGGCACAGTCGGCGGCCCTTCTTGCCGAAATCGAGTCCTATCCCGGTGGCCAGGACGAGACCATCGACTCCGGTGACGTGGCGGTCCCACTGGAACTCACCGGTGTCGACGGGCGCAGGCTGACCTTCCTGAGCACGGTCACCACCTTCGGTACCGCGCTGGACCTCACCGCGGCCGAACTCAGCATCGAGGCGTTTCTGCCGGCCGACGACAGCACCGCCGCAGCGCTGCGCTGAATCCCGCGCAGTGCCCATCCTGGATGCCTAACCCGCGGGACGCTCCGCGGGTAGCGGCGGCGCCTCGCCGGCGGGCGGGACGGGCCTGGGTCCCGCCGGCTCACCGTCCGCGGGCGGGCCGGGCGGCGGGCCCGCGGGTCCACGATCGCCGGGACCGGCTCCTCGCGGGCCTGGACCAGGACCCGGGTCACCTGGTCCTTGCGGACCTGGACCGTGGCCACCGGGTCCCGCTCCCCCGGGTCCGGGCGCACCGGGCCCACCGTCGGCCGGGCCGGGCGGCATCGGGGGACGCGGTGCAAACATCCCTGGCCCGCCTGGACCGTCCGGTCCTATACCAGGTGCCGGCGGGCGAGCGAAACCACCGGGGTCCGGTGTGCTGCCCACGGTCAACGAGACCATGGGATGCGCGTCGACGGCGACGCCGCCCAGAAAACCGACCAGCAGCCCGGCTGCCGCGGTGGCCACCGCCACCCCGACCTGGTGGCGGCGCGCCGGACGCTTCTCGGCGATCTCGGGTTCCTGCGCAGCGACCTCCTGGTGGGCCACCGGCGCGGTGACCTCCGACGAGCTCGTCGGCTCGCCGGAATCGGGTTGACTGCGTTGATCATTCGACATGGTGACTCCTCGGGTGAAAAGCTGACGAGAGCCGACGCTAAGCGGCCGATCTGAAGCGAACCTGAAGCCCGGCCCCTGATCGGCGATCTTCAGATTCACTTCAGCCCGCGAACGTCACAATGGACGGGTGACACCCTCCACCGGCGCGGCACGCCGCCCACCGCACGTGCTGCTGGTCGAGGACTCTGCCGCCATCCGAGACATGGTGGCCGAAGCGCTGCGCGATGCGGGGTTCACGGTGTCGGCCTACTCCGACGGTGACGGGCTGGAAGAACGGCTGGCCGGACACCGACCCGACGCCGTCATCTTGGACGTGATGATCCCCGGACGCGACGGCTTCGAGTTGATCGATGTCGTCCGCGAGTGGGGTGAGTCCGGCATCATCATGCTCACCGCCCGCGACGGCCTACCCGACCGGTTGCGCGGGCTGGACGGCGGCGCCGACGACTACGTCGTCAAACCCTTCGAGATGCCCGAATTGCTGTCGCGGGTCAACGCGGTGTTACGGCGCCGCGGAACGCTCGCCTCGATCATCGAACTGGGCGATCTGCTGGTCGACAAGGACGCCGCCGTCGCCACCCGAGCGGGTCAACCCTTGTCGCTGACGGCGACCGAACTGAAACTCCTGGAATTCCTCATCGATCAGCGCGGCCGAATCGTCAGTGCTGCACAGATACTCGATGCCGTGTGGGGTTACACCGCCTATGACGACAACCTGGTGCATGTGCACATGAGCAGCTTGCGTCGGAAGCTCGAGGCGCACGGTCCCCGGCTCGTGCACACGGTGCGTGGGATCGGCTACCGTCTGCAGCTCACCGCATGAGCACCCCGACTCCGTCGCTGACCCGGCGGACGATCGTCGCCGTGCTGATCGTGCTCACGGTCCTGCTGGCACTGCTCGGTGTGACCATTGACTCGGTGGTCGGCGCACAGGCCCGAAACGACCTGCACGACCGACTCATGGCCGCAGTCGCACGTGCCGATTCGCTGGCAGCTCAAGGAGCGTCGCCGCAACGCCTGGTGGCCGAGACCGGCGGTGGTGGAATCCGCACCCGCCTGGTCACCGCCGCGGGGACGTCCTACGGCGACCCCTTCGTGATGGCCGGTCCGGCATCCGACGCGGGTCCACCACCACCCCGCCCGCCCGGGCCTGGCGGGCCAGCGGGTCCGGGCCCCGGTCCGAGACATCACCCACCCCCGCCTCCACCGCCGGTCGGGGCCACCGCGACGGTCATCGAACACCCCCTTCCCGGGGGTGACCGCCTGATTCTGCTCGCGGACACCACGGCCACCACCGCGCTGCTGCAGCAGCTGCGCATCATCCTCGTCCTGTCCAGCCTGGGCGTTCTGCTGGTCGCCGCGATCAGCGTGGCCGTCGTGGTGCGAGCCACGATGTCTCCCCTGGGCCGGCTGACCACGGTGGCCGAGGGCATCGCCGCCGGCGATCGGGGCACACGGCTGGATCCGGATCGTCCGGGCACCGAACTGGGAAGGGCAGCAACCGCGTTCGACACAATGGTGGATTCGCTCGAGACCTCGGAACGGCGTGCGCATGCCGCGGCGGCAGAAGCCGAGCGCGCAGATGCCGCGACCCGGCAGTTCCTGGCCGACGCCGCCCACGAACTGCGCACACCGATCGCCGGCATCCACGCGGGCGCCCAACAGATCGTGGCGGCCGCGCTTCAGGACCTCGACAATCCAGCGGCCGCAGGCCAACAGCATCGGGCCGAGTTGGTGCTGACCGAGGCACGGCGGGCCGGACGACTGGTATCCGACATGCTCGATCTGAGTAGGATCGACGCAGACCCCCGACTGGACGTCCTGCCTTGCGACATCGTCGAATTGGCAGACAACGAGCGACGTCGAATAACGATGCTGGCGCCGTCGGTGACCGTGACGATGAACGCACCGGACGCATTGCCCGCTGTGGTCGACCCGATCCGGATCCAGCAGATCCTCACCAACCTCGGCGACAACGCGCGCCGGCACACGCCCGCCGACGGGTCGATCACCATCGACGTCACCGGACACGGTGAGATGGTCACCGTGACCATCACCGACACCGGACCAGGGGTGCCCGCCGATCAGCGAGAGCGAATCTTCGACCGACTCGTTCGACTCGATCAGTCGCGAGCCCGCGACCAGGGTGGGGCCGGACTCGGATTGTCCATCGCGCGGGCGCTCGCGCGCGCCCACGGCGGTGACCTCATCTGCGTCGACAGTCCGTCAGGGGCGCGCTTCACCGTGAGCTTGCCGGCACGCCGGTAAAGACGCGGCTTCGAACTCCGCCGGCGGGGTACCCCCCGGATCTGATGTCATCGACACGGAGGATTCGCCCATGAGCCCGACCAGCCAGCGCGAGTTGGGCAGCTCCGGCAGTCCGATCGAGGACGAGCTCGAAGACGCCTTCAACCGGATGGTCGACGAGGGCACCCAGCGACTGCACCGCAGCTGGCGCGAAGTGCTGGTGACCGGCTTCTTCGGCGGCACCGAGGTGGCGATGGGTGTACTGGCCTACCTGTCGGTACTCGCCGCCACCGGTGATCAACTACTCGCCGGCGTGGCCTTCTCCATCGGCTTTCTGGCCCTGCTACTCGGCCGCAGTGAGCTCTTCACCGAAGGCTTCCTCATTCCCATCACCACGGTGGCCGCCAAGCGGGCGGGCATCGGTCAGCTGTTCGCGTTCTGGAGCGGCACATTGGTGGCGAACCTGGCCGGCGGATGGGTGCTGATGTGGTTGATCATGTTGGCGTTTCCCAAGTTGCACGAGCAGACGGTGGAATCGGCAGGCCACTTCGTCACCGCGCCGATATCCGCCGAGACGGTGGCGTTGTCGCTGCTCGGCGGGATGGCCATCACGCTGATGACCCGCATGCAGCACGGCACCGACGCCGTGTTCGGCAAGATCGCCGCGGCGGTGGCAGGCGCGTTCCTGCTGGCGGGCCTACAGATGTTTCACTCGATCCTGGACTCGCTGTTGATCTTTGGCGCCCTCGCCACCGGCCAGGCGCCGTTCGGATATCTGGACTGGCTCAGCTGGTTCGGTTACGTGGTGGTCGGAAACATCATCGGCGGATTGGGGCTGGTGACGCTGCTGCGACTACTGCGCAGCAAGGACCGCATCAAAGAGGAGCGTGCGGAGGCCGAGGCCGACGGATCGGGAGACTGAACCGCCGGCGTTGCAACACACCTGGGGTCAACGATCAAGTGCCTTAACACCCTTGAGCGAGATGGGCAATGCCCGCGGACTCGGATCGTCGAGTCGAAGGTACTTCCTGGCCAGCCGCTGTCGCTCAATCGATCCCCATGCCAGTGCGAGCGTCTCCAGCCAGCGGGCTATGCCAAGCGCGGAAGCCACCAGATCCGGTGATCCAACGGCACGCGGCGGGTGCTCAAGATCGATCTGCTCAGGCACCTGGGGCCACTCAGGCGCGACCAATTTCGACTTCGTCCTCTTCGACTCTTCCTCGAAAGCAGCTTGTAAGAGGGTGATTTCCAACTCTACGGTCGCGAGCGTCGACTTGAGGTCAACAACACCGCGGTGGTTGTTCATGTCAGCGGCCTGGCACGCCAAGTGTCCGGGCGGCGTAGCGACGAGGTACCGATCTCGCGTGAGGGTCGTCAGCATGTTGAGCCTCGCTGGATCGATCACCCACGCACCACACATCCGACTTAGTTCGGTTTCCACACTGATGTCGACCTGCCAGACCACTGCACCTTGACTCGCGGCATCCACAATGCACACCGGCTGATACACGACAGTCATGATGGCTGCTGTACCCGCTCTGTGCAGTCCGGGCAAACGTTTGGCCGCCGCCCGCGTACCTTCGGCCGCTCCCACTCGGAGCCACAATCGGAGCACACGAGCAATACCAAGGCTGCGGAGGCGACTTTTACCATCGGGATCCGTTGGCCAGCTGCTGTTTTGCTTTCAAGCAACTCATCGCGCGAGCAGTCTCCACAAACTGTCCCGATCGTCTGGCGCGGCGCCATCCACGATCCGCCGCACCTGACACAAACCACCGCAACGCCGCCTGAGGCGGCCCGCACCACTTGCACTGAGCCACCGGCCTCGAGTGCACGGACGAATTCCGAGAAGGCACATATCGCGATCCCAGCTTGTCGCGCTTTGCGCGCTTTACTCGACCGAGAATCGCCGTCGGCCGCAACGACGAGATCGGGCCCCTTCTTGGTAACTGACTTGGCAACGAGCAACCCGTACTTTGTCGCCATTTGCTCCTGGGCCGACCTGTCGATACATTCACGGCCCAGACGCCCTTGCCCCGTAAAGCACACAGTCATCCCCGGCACGAGTTGAAGGTGCTCGGCAGACGAACGAAACGGGTCTATTCGGCTCATCACCGCTTCGGCGTTGACTTGGAGGAGTGCAGCGGCTCGACACAGCTGGTCGTACTCCTCGTCGGTGACGACCTGATCCTCGACCGCGGCGTCGATGAGTCCGTTGATGAATTCTCGGTGTGCCCGTGCGATAGCACGTTCATCAAGTCCCAGTTGTGTGGCGACGTCACTGAGCGCGCGCCGCTCGTCCGTAGTGAGCTTGAGGTCGGCCATCGCGCTATCCAGCAATTGCACATACGGCGCGACGTCCACGCTTGTGTGCACGCCACGGGCTAGTTCCGCCAGATACGGCGCTGGTGGCAACACATCGACGCGGCCTTCGCGGGCGTGAACTCGAAGGGGGGTCACGTTCAGCGGTCGCGCTGCGGCCGGTGAGCATTCATCGCGGTATCGGTGTCGAGTCGCGAACAGCAAACGTGCGGTGGCTCGCGCGTCAGCGATGGCGCGATGCGCATCAGCAAGTTCGATGCCGTGCTCTTTGCAGGCCTGACCGAGCTTGCAGCCCGTCGCCCGTAGGGTGTCCAGCGACAGACCCCAGTTGACATCGATGCCCGCAGTCAGCAGTTCATTACCGACCATCCTGGTGTCGAATTGAACGTTGTGACCGGCTATTACGGCCCCGTGGAGCCTTGCAGCCACGTGCGGAGCCACGTCAGCGAAGGTCGGTGCCAAATGGACCATGCTTGCCTCGATGCCGTGGATCCAAGTGGGACCGACATCACGGTGCGGTTGGACGAGCGTCTCAAATTCGTCGTGAATGCGCCCGTCGCAATCCAAGGTCAGAATGGCGATCTCGACGATCCGGTCGCTGTTGTAGACGCCGGTCGTCTCGACATCGATGACCGCAACGCGTCCGTCGCGACCAATCAGATGCTCGATCCCCGCAGATAAGGAATCCTCTGACTCTCGCTCGCGGTGGTCACGATTCGTGGTCGCAGTCTGCCCCGTCCACTGTTGCCCATCCCACCAACGAAGATCTGCCTGATTCCAGGGATCGTCATACCAGCCAGCACTAACCCCCATGGGTCCCCTCCCCCTCGCGTCGCCCCTGAAGCGTTGCTCAAACTACAACATCGCGCTAACGCACACGTCAATAATGGGCGAGTTCGGAAGTAGCGCTGGGACCGCTGACAGACTGTTGTTTGCCTCCGATCAAACTGGTCTGACCACTTGACCTCTTACCGCCACCCTGCCATTGTTCAGGCATGGCCCTGCAACCCGTGCCCCGCCGCTCGGTCCCCGATGACGTCGTCGAGCAGATCGTCGACGAGGTGCTCAGCGGCGCCATGCAACCCGGCGACCACCTGCCCAGCGAGCGCCGACTGGCCGAGGTACTCGGCGTATCCCGACCCGCCGTGCGCGAAGCGCTCAAAAGGCTGAGCTCGATCGGCCTGGTCGAGATCCGTCAGGGCGACACCACCACGGTGCGCGATTTCCGCAGGCATGCCGGACTGGATCTGCTTCCCCGGTTGCTACTGCGGGCCGGCGAACTCGACACCGCAGTGGTGCGTTCCATCCTGGAAACCCGTCTGCACAACGGCCCGAAAGTCGCCGAACTGGCCGCACGGCGCCACGGCGCCGAACTACCCGGCCTGCTCGAGGCCGCCGTCGAGGCGTTGCGCACCGAAACCGATCCGGTGAAACTGCAGCGCCACGCACTCGGTTTCTGGGATCACCTTGTCGACCATGCCAATTCGATCGCATTCCGGCTGATGTACAACACTCTGCGCGCCGCCTACGAGCCCGCCCTTCCCGCACTGGCCGCGATGATGGCCGCCGAGGTCGGCCGGCCGGAGGCGTATCAGGCCATCGCGGACGCCGTCATCGCCGGCGATGCCGACACGGCCACCGCCGCGGCCCGCGCGCTGCTGGAACCCGCCACCACGGCGCTGTCCGCCGCGTTGACCGAACTCGAGGAGGCCCGATGAACAGCCGCGGCGGGATGACATTGCACGACGCGGCACGGGAATTCCGGCGCCACCCCACCCCGTGGATGTTGGGCGCGACACTCGTCGGCGCCACCGCAGCCCGCATCCATACCGGCGACTGGCAACTGACCGACGCGCTGGTGCCCGCTGTGATGCTCGCGGCGTTTCCGTTCGCCGAATGGCTGATCCACGTACTGATCCTGCACTGGCGTCCACGCCGAATCGCCGGTATCCGGCTGGATCCCCTGTTGTCGCGCAAGCACCGCGAACACCACGTCGAACCACGTGACCTGCCATTGGTGTTCATCCCCTGGCGGTCATTGCTCCGGGTGTTGCCGCTGGCCGTCGCGATCGCGACGCTGGCCTTTCCCAGTCTGGGCCGTGGTCTGACGTTCCTGACGATCCTGGCCGCGCTCGGTTTGGGCTACGAATGGTGCCACTATCTGATCCACACCGACTACAAACCGAAAACCGCGGTGTACCGTGCGATCTGGCGTAACCACCGCCGGCATCATTTCAAGAACGAGCACTACTGGTTCACCGTGACCAGCAGCGGGACCGCCGACCGCGTGCTGCGGACCTACCCGGATCCGGCGGTCGTCGACACCTCACCGACCGCGCGCAACCTGCACGCCGACGTCTGATGAGGGCGAAAACTCAGGCCTGCACCACAATCGGGTCGCCGATGCTCACATTGTTGTAGTACCAGTCGGCATTGTCCGGGCTGAGGTTGATGCAGCCGTGGCTGACGTTGGCGTAGCCCTGCGAGCCCACCGACCACGGCGCACCGTGCACGTAAACCCCGCCCCAGGTGACACGCACCGCGTCGTACACCGTCAACTTGTAACCCTCGGGATCATCGAGCGGGATGCCGATCGTGCGCGAGTCCATGACCACCACGCTCTGCTTCTCCAGCGCGGTGAATTCGCCGATGGGCGTGGCGTGTCCGGGCTTGCCCATCGATGCGGGCATCTCCCGGGCGACCTCGCCGTCGATGCTGACGGTGAAGGTGTGTGCGTCGATATCGGCGACACCGCGCACCAGAGCGCCGGTCTGGAAGCTCGATTTCAGACCTACTGCCTCGACGGTGATGGTGGAATGCGCCGGCCAGTACTCGGCCGGGGTGAACCGTACGGTGGCATCGTCGAGCCACTCGAACTCACCGCCCGGCACCGTCGGGGCAGAGAAGGTGATGCCCCGTTCGGCGGCATCGCGGTCGAGAACCGGAGCGCCGAAGGACACGGTGACCGGATAAGCGACACCGACGACCTCACCGGCCGCAGGCGACACGGCCACGGCCGACACCGGCACGCTCACCGCGGCCACGCCGGTGGTCGTGGACGCGCCAAGTGACAGCGCGGTGACACCGACGATGGCCACCATGTATCGAATAGCTTTTCGCAACGTGCCGAACCTCCCATGAACTCCGGACACTCCGGACCCGACCTGACCGCTCACCTGCTTGTCGCACCGAGTCCGGTAAATGTTAGCCAGCCGCAGACCAGCGCGGCGCCCGAAAGGCCTAGCCTTGCGGCGGACTGACGATGATCTGGCCCGGAGGGCCCTGGTCGGGACCGCCGAGGCGCAGCCGATCCCTGATCCGCTGCAGGAACGGCTTCTTCGGCTGCTCGAACACCTGGGGCGGCGTCGCGACCGGCGGGACCGGCGGCGGTAGCACGGCCGGCGGTGCATCGACGACCGGCGGTGCGGGCGCCAGCGCCGGATCGGGCATCGCCGCCTCGACCGGCGCGGGGTCGTAGCCTGCGCTCACCTCGGGCGCGGGTGCCTCGGGAAGCACCGGCTCGACCGGTGCCTGCGGCAGCGGCGCGAACTCGACCGGGGGCGCCAGCGCGTCGGAGAGCGAGGACCGCTCCCCCGCGGCCGGCTCGGCGAGCGGTGCCGCGGGCGGGGCCGGACGTGGAGCAACACGCGCGGCGGGCTCATCCTGGACGACCACGGCAGCGGGCTCGGGGGCAGCGGACTCCCGCGCCGGCGACAGTTGCACCGCCACCGCCACCGATGCCGAAATCACGAACGTGAGTACGCCGGCAACCAGCGCTCCGGCGATGAGACGCGTCGCGTTGTTGCCGGCCGGCGGGGCGGCGTGCCGACCCGCCGCGGCGGGGGCAGGCAACTCCAGGCTGAACGGCAGACCTGAGCTGTGCGTGGAGGCCAGCGCGGCACCGCGGGCCAACGCCAGGGGCGCCTCCGCGGGAGCGAACACCGGCACCGAGAGCGCCTCTTCCAGCTGCGGCAGGACGGTGTCGAAGCCACCGGCAGAACCGACGACGACCAGTGCCTCCGGCTGCCAGTCGGCGCGAGTGAACACGGTGCTCAGCCAGCCGATCAGGCTCTCATCGCTGTCGATGCCGTGATTGATCGCCGTATGTATCGCGCCGTCGTCGGTATGGACGATCAGGGCAATGGCGGTGTCCGGTTCGATGACGCACACCGCGCTGGTCCGGTATCCGATGACATCGGCCATTCCGCGGGCGAGCGCCTCGGTGGCTTCCGGCAGGCGGATCGGGACGACATTGCCGAAACCCGACCGATTCAACGAGTCCATCAGGGCGGTCGCCTCGGCGTCGGCGTTCTCACTCCAGGTGACACCGATCGATTTGAGGCGCTGCCCCCGTGCGGCGGCAATGGCCCCGACCGCCGCGGTCGCCTGTTCGGTTGCCGAACGGGCGTCCGATCCATCGACGCGGACCTCGAAGGAATCCCTAGCGGCCGCGCCCTCCGGGGCCCCGTCACCATCGACGACGACCACGCCGAGCGACGTAGGCGTCATCGACAAACCGAGCACCGCGTCCACATGAACCCCTTCGGACCACCCGGCTGCAGGCACGCGACCGGGTCGAGACGATTCGGTCACCGCCCCGTTATCCGGCCGACCTTACCCGGGCGGGCGGCCCGGAGCCCAGTCAGCGCGCCATCACCGGCGGCCACACATTTGCCAGTGCGGACATATATCGACGTCCAGGCCGCAGACATATTCGCCGAATCGTCATCGCACGCACCCCGAGAAAGTGACATCGCCACAATGCGACACGTGGTCGCGAGGCGTGGCAGGGTGGTGTCCCATGACTGGGGCGGAACACACGGCAACCGGCAGCGGCGACGCACGAGCAACTCGCACGGTCTTCGGCCACCCGATCGGCCTGACCAACCTGTTCGGCGTGGAACTGTGGGAACGATTCTCGTTCTACGGGATGCTCACGATCCTGGGGTACTACCTGTATTACTCGGTGACCGACGGTGGCCTGGAGATGGCCAAGGCCACCGCGACAGGCATCGTCGGGGCCTACGGCGGCCTGGTCTACCTGTCGACGGTGCTCGGCGGATGGCTGGCCGATCGGGTCCTGGGCATGGAACGCACGGTGTTCTACGGCGGCGTCGTGGTGATGGCCGGGCACATCGCCCTGGCACTGCTCCCGGGTATCACCGGGGTGGCGGTCGGCCTGGTGCTGGTAGCGCTCGGATCCGGCGCGCTGAAGGCCAACGCCTCCTCGCTGCTCGGCACGCTGTACGACAAGGGTGATGCCCGCGCCGACGGCGGGTTCACGCTGTTCTATCTGGGCATCAACCTCGGCGCCTTCATCGGCCCGTTGCTGACCGGTCTGCTCCAGACCCGGGTGGGCTTCCACTACGGTTTCGGCGCGGCCGCCATCGGCATGGCCATCGGGCTCACCCAGTACGTCGTGTTCCGGCGCAACCTCGGCACGCATGGCCGCGAGGTCCCCAACCCGCTGCCGCGCAGCGGGATCCTGCCCGCAGTGGCCGCCGGTGTCGGGGGGCTGGTCGTCGTGGTGATCGCGTTCTGGACCGGTCTGGTGACGCTGGCCATCCTGTCTCAGGTCACCACCGGCGTGATTGTCCTGGCCTCCATCGCCTACTTCGCGGTGCTGTTGCGCAGCCCGAAGGTCAGCGGCCTGGAACGGACCAGGGTGCGGGCGTTCATTCCGCTGTTCATCGCCAACGCGGTGTTCTGGTCGCTGTTCCAACAGATATTCACCGTGCTGGCGGTGTACTCCGACGAACGGATGAACTGGTCGATCTTCGGGTGGACCGCCCCGTCGAGCTGGATCGGGTCGATCGAGCCGGTGTGGATCATCCTGCTGTCACCGCTTTTCGCGATCATGTGGACTCGGCTGGGCAACCGCGCGCCGACCACCCCGCAGAAGTTCGCCTACGGAGTCATCGGAATGGGCGCGGCGTTCCTGCTGTTCCTGCCGTTCGCCGGCACGACCGGCAAGGCCGTGCCGGCACTGCTGGTGATGGGCATCATGGCAGTTTTCGCGGTATCGGAGCTGCTGCTGTCCCCAATCGGCCTGGCCGTGACCACCCAGCTCGCGCCCGAGGCGTTCCGGGCGCAGATGATGGCGCTGTACTTCTTCTCCGTGGGATTGGGCACGGCCATGTCGGGCGTGCTGTCCGGGTACTACGACCCCGCCAGCGAGTTCGCATACTTCGGGATCCTCGGTGCGGTCGCGATTGCCGCCGGTGCCGTGGTGCTGGGGCTGGCGGGGCGGATCAGCCGGCTCATGGAGGGTGTGCACTAACAGCTGCCCCAGCGTTCCCAAATTGACGCCGTAGCAACATCTCTGACCAACGCGACGTGGTAAGACGCCGTGTTTGGCAACGCCGATCGGCGGGTAGATCGAAGGCGTCCGTTATCCCGGCTTGACCGGATCAGCGTCGACTCGTGACTCGCCGATCCCGCCGAACCAGGGTTCGGCAGCGCAGAATTCGAACTGCGACAAGCTCGCACGTCTGCATGACACCGAGGTCAGGTCGACGAAGGAGATGGATCAGATGAACGTCTTACTGTTGGAAGACCGCCTCACCGCATCGACCGGAAGCGGGGTGGCCTACGTGTACAACCGCGGTGTGGGCAATTCCACCGCCGGCTGCTCGTGCGGCTGGATCGGCCGGCGCCGGCTGTTGAAGGCCGCCGCCGAACAGGATGCCTGGTCGCACTGCGCCCATCTGGGTTGCGGAGTGTCAGTCCCGTTGGTCTTCCCCGATCGCGGCTGACGCGGTCAGGATCTCCGACAGCAACGCCGGCTCGATATTGCCGCCGGAGACGATCACCGCGGTTGGACCCGGCGGCATCACGTGCCGCCGGTAGGCGGCCAGCGCGACGGCTCCGCTCGGCTCGGCGACCAGCCGAGCCTTGAACGCCAATTCCGCTACCGCAGAACGGATATCGTCTTCAGACACGGTGAGAACATCGCTCAGCACGTGCTGCAGGTGGGCGAACGTCAACTCCGAGGGCTGCGAACGGAGACCGTCGGCGATCGTCCGATTGCGATCCTCGATCGGCATGTCGACCCGGGTGCCCCGACGTAGGCCGGCCGCGGTATCGGCGGCCAACTCCGGCTCCACGCCGAAGATCTGGGCATTCGGGCACAGTGCGCGGATCGCCGTTCCGATGCCCGATGCCAATCCACCACCGCTGACCGGAATCACCACATTGGCGATATCCGGGTAGTCCTCGGCGATCTCCAGGCCGATGGTGCCCTGTCCGGCAATCACATCCGGGTGATCGAAGGGTGGGATCAGCGATCCGCCGGTCTGTTCGACGAGCTCGGCGGCCACCGCCTCGCGCCGGCCCATACCGCACAGCACCACCTCGGCACCGTGCGCGCGGGTCCGCTCGATCTTGATACGTGGGGTCTCCTCCGGCATGACGATATGTGCTCGCAGTCCGAATCGTGCTGCGGCATAGGCGACGGCCTGAGCATGGTTACCGCTGGAGTACGCGACAACGCCGCGGCGCTTCTCGTCGGCGTCGAGCCGTCCGATCGCGTTGAGCGCGCCGCGCACCTTGAACGCACCGATCGCCTGCAGACTCTCCGGCTTCAGCCAGAGGGGACGCTGCGGATCACCCCACTCGGCCGCCAGCAGCGGAGTGCGCACCACGGAACCATCCAGGCGTCGGGCGGCGGACCGGATATCGTCGATGCTGATCAGGGTGGGAGGCACCCCCTGATCGTAACGAGCACGTGATGGGGCAAGGTGTGCTCCGTGAGTCCGGTCGACGATGCACGGTTCGCGCTGTCGGTGGTCCCCCGGTACGCCGAGGTCGACCAGCAGTCGGTGGTGTTCCACGCCCACTACCTGACCTGGTTCGACGAGGCCTGGACCGCGTATCTGGACCATCGGTCGCTGCGTTATCCCGACCTGATCGTCGCCGGTGTCGACTTCCAGGTGGTGCGCAGCGAGATCGACTACCGCGCGCCCGTGCGCTGGCGCGACACCGTCCGGGTGGTCGTGGCCTGCGAGTCGGTGGGGACCACCAGTTTCACCGTCACCTTCGACGTGCTGCGCACCGATGGCGACGGCATCGAACGGACGGCAGTCCGCGGCCGCAACGTCTACGTGACGGTATCCACCGGCGATTGGGCGAAACGGCCGGTGCCCGACGAACTCCGCCGCATTTTCGGTGACTCGGCCCCAGGCTGACGCCCGGGCAGCGCTTGGCCGCGATTCCGGCGTGCGCCGACGCCCACGAACCTATGCTGAGGTCCATGTCGATCGCGGTCCGTCGCAACGGAACACCCCCGCGCACCGTCGACCGCGCCGAGGTGGATCTGGGGTCCTGGGGATTCTGGCGCGGCGACGACGATTTCCGCGATGGCGCGTTCGCCACCCTGCGGCACCGCGACCCGATCTCCTTCCACCGACCGGTCACGGCCGAAGGTGTCGATGCCGGGGCCGGACACTGGGCGCTGACCCGTTACGACGACGTGCACTATGCCAGCAGGCACCCGGAGATCTTCAGTTCGAGTCCCAACATCACCATCGGGGACCAAACCCCGGAACTGGCCGAGTACTTCGGCTCCATGATCGCCATGGATGATCCGCGTCACGGTCGACTGCGCAACATCGTGCGCAGCGCCTTCACCCCGCGGGTCCTGGTCAGGGTGGAGGAATCGGTTCGCGAGCGCGCCCGCGACCTGGTTTCCGCGATGGTCGCCGGTCATCGCGATGGGTGCGCGGATCTGGTCTCGGCGCTGGCAGGTCCGCTGCCGCTGCAGGTGATCTGCGACATGATGGGTATCGCCGAGGAGGATCACGATCGGATATTCCATTGGACCAATGTGATTTTGGGCTTCGGCGATCCGGATCTGACCGCCGACTTCGACGAGTTCGCCAGGGTGGCAATCGATATCGGTGCCTACGCCACCGCGTTGGCCGAAGACCGCCGTGCGCGTCCGCGCGATGACCTGACCACCGCCCTCATCTCGGCCGAACTGGACGGTGAACGGCTGACGTCGGCGGAGGTGGCTTCCTTTTTCATCCTCCTCGTGGTGGCCGGTAACGAAACCACCCGCAACGCCATCAGCCATGGTGTGGTCGCGTTGAGCAGGCATCCCGAGCAGCGCGACCTGTGGTGGTCGGACTACGACCGGATCGCGCCGACCGCCGTCGAGGAAATCGTGCGGTGGGCATCGCCGGTGGCCTACATGCGGCGCACCCTGACCCGCGATATCGAGCTCGGTGGTGTCGCCATGACCGCAGGTGACAAGGTCACCATGTGGTACGGCTCGGCCAATCGCGATGAGACCCGGTTCCCCGACCCGTGGCGATTCGACGTGCTGCGCTCCCCCAACCCTCATCTCGGGTTCGGCGGTGGCGGCGCCCATTTCTGTCTGGGCGCGAACCTGGCCCGCCGTGAGATCACGGTGACGTTCGAGGAGTTGCACCGCCAGGTCCCCGATCTGCTGGCCGACGCCGAAC
This sequence comes from Mycolicibacterium neoaurum VKM Ac-1815D, assembly GCF_000317305.3. Next base: position 3,233,912 of record NC_023036.2, read on the forward strand.
CGGACCGCCTTCTCTCGCCGTTCATCCACGGGATCAAGCGGCTGCCGGTGCGCTGGACGCCCGGCGCGGCCCGCGACATCGGCTGATCAGGATGCGCCCAGGTAGCGGCGACGTTCCCAGTCGGTGACCTGTCCCGAGTAGGCAGCCCACTCGGAGCGTGCGATCGTGGCGAAGTCGGCAACCGAATCCCGGCCCAGGATCTCGGCGATGGTGTCGTCCTGGGTGGTCAGGGCCACCGCCACCGCGAGCGAATCCGGCAACGGCGTGCCCGATCCGTACAGATTGCCGGCCAGGGCCGGTTCGGGCCGGCGCCCTGCCTCGATACCGGCCACCACGGCCGCCAGTGCCGAGGCGACCAACCAGTACGGGTTGGCATCCGAACCACCGGTGCGCAGCTCGATACGGGTCGCCCGCGGGTCCTGGTCCAGAAGCGAACGCACAGCGGCACTTCGGTTGTCACGGCTCCAGGTGACCGTCGCCGGCGCGAAGGAGTCCGGCACGAAACGGCGGTAGGCGTTGACCGAATGTGCACCGAACAGCGTGATCGAGGGCAGGTGCTCCAGCAGACCGGCGATGGCGAACTGGGCGAGGTCGTTCTCGGTGCCGTCCACCTCGGCGAAAGCCGGTTCCTCCTCCCGCCAGAGCGAGATGTGCAGGTGCGCAGAACTTCCGGAATGTTCGGTGAAGGGCTTGGCCATGAAGCTGGCGAGCGTGCCGTGCCTGCGTGCCACCTCCTTGGCGGCATACTTCAACCGCGCGCTGTCGTCGGCGGCCTCCAGCGCATCGGTGTAGACCAGGTTCGCCTCGACCTGTCCCGGTCCGTACTCGCTCTGGATTCCTTCCAGTCGGGTGAACGCACCGAGGGTGTCGTAGAGGTCGGACAACACCGGATCCAGCGCGTTGGCGTTCTCCAGCGAGTAGGCGTGGATGTCATCCTGCAGGGCGGTGCCGTCCGGATTCAACAGATAGAACTCCAACTCGACGCCCACCTTGGCGGTATAGCCCAGTGCGGCAAGGCGATCGAGCACCCGCCGCAGCACGGCCCGTGGATCCAACAGCGACGGTGTGCGGTCGTGGGTGACGATATCGGAGACGACATGCCCGACGCCCGGCCGCCACGGCAACTCGCGCAGGGTCGACAAATCGGGCACGGCGTACACATCGGGATAACCGCCTGCCCAGTTGGTCAGCCGCAGCCCGTCGACGACGGTGCCGTCGGCGTTCCAGCCCAGCGAGGCCTCGCAGAACGCGAATCCGCTCCCCTGCGCTCGGTCCAGGAACTGCGCGGCCGGGATCCGTTTACCCTGAGCATGTCCCAGCGGATCGCTCCAGGCCACTTCGATCTCGGTCAGTGAGCCGTCGGCAAGGCGCTCGGACACCGCGCGCACGGGCTCCTCGGTCGCGGTGTCGGAATTTGTGGTGTCGGCGGCGAGGGTCATGAGTGCACCACCGGGGTCACCTCGGCGGCACCCGCCACCCGCCGGGCAATGACCACCCCGACGACAAAGGACACGATCAGAAGGCCGACAATGCCCCACCCCAACGCATTCGAGGTGGCCAGGCCCTCCAGATTGGTGAGGATCAACGCCAGGGTGAGACCGAGTCCGACGAGTCCCGATGCCGGCGCGATGCGTACCCGCCACTGTGAGTACCCGCGGCGGTCACGTGCGAAGAACACCAGCACCGCGACGCTGGTGGCGATCAGCAGGACCACGAATCCCACCGTGGTGGTGGCCGCGAACCACGTGTAGAACTGCGTCACCGGATCCAGGCCGAACACGACGGCCGCCGCGATACCGACCGCGACGACGCCGGAGATCCACAGCGACGCCTTGTGTGGTGAACCATGCACCGAGTGCGCGACCCCGAGTGCGTCGGGCAACACCCGGTGCTGGGACAGCGCGAACACGTAGCGCGATGCCACGTTGTGGAAGGCCAGGATGCAGGCGAACAGACTGGTGAAGTACAGCACGGTGATGATGTCGTTGCCTGCGGTGCGGATATAGGTCTGGGCGATGTCGGCGAGGAAGGTGCCACCGGAATCGGTGGCCTGGGCGACGGCGCGATCATCACCCCATGCCGAGATCAGCGCCCAGCTGCTGACGGCGTAGAAGGTACCGATGAGGATCAGCGCGGCGTAGGTGGCGCGCGGAATGGTGCGCTGCGGGTCCCTGGCTTCGTCGCGGAAGACCGCGGTGGCCTCGAAACCTATGTAGCTGAGCATCGCGAAGAGCAGCCCGATACCGAGCGAGCCGGAGAACACGGTGGCGGGGTTGACCGCGCCGGTCGACAGTCCGTCATCCCCTCCGCCGCGGAGCACGATCACCAGGTCGAGCACGCCGATGACCGCGATCTCGGCGGTCAGCAACACGCCAAGCACCCGACTGGACAACTCGATGTTGCGGTAGCCCAGATAGGTTGTCACCGCGAATGCTACCGCCGCGACGGCCCACCAGGGGATCTCGGCCCCGCCGAACAATGTGATGACACCGACGCCGGCGGGCCCCAGCAGACCGTACACCCCGGCCTCCAGGGCCACGTAGCTGACCAACGCGACGAAGCCGAACCCGATGCCGACCGAGAATCCCAGGGAGTGACGGATATAGGAGAAGAAGGCCCCGGCATCGTCGACGAACGGGGTCAACGCGGTGAAGCCCACCGCGAAAAGCAGCAGGATCACCGTCGAGACGAGGAACGTCGCCGGGAATCCGGCTCCATTGCCGTTGGCGATACCCAGCGGAAAGACACCACCGACCACCCCGAGGGGTGCGGCGGCGGCGACCACCATGAAGACGATGGAGGCCACCCCGAGCTTGCCCCGCAACCTCCGGTCGGGGCTTTTGGCCGGGTCGCTCAGTTGCCCGGCTACAGCGGTGATCTCGGACATGGTGCACCAATCCTTCTCGGCCCTGCGATGACTGTTGGCCAGAACCTAGGCCGCCATCGAACGCACGAGAACCGCTGCGGTCATCGTGCGCCGAAGTCCGTAACATGGCGGCACATTCGCCTCGGCTGCCACCTTGCACGCTGTGCGGTCTTCAGTACGCTGGCGACCATGTCGACCAGTTCGGTGCGATCGGTCAGCACGAAAGGGCTTCGGCCACTGCGGGTCGGCGCGTCGCCGGTCCCGCACGCCGAGATCTTGGAGAGTGTCCGCACAACGCTGGCCGAGTCCCAGATCGATCTGCAGGTGATCGTGTTCGACAGTTTCGACGAGCCCAACGACTGGCTGGCCGCAGGCCGATTGCACGCCAACTACTTTCAGTACCTGCCCTTCCTGGAGCAGTTCAACAGGGCCGCCGGGACCGCGCTGACCCCGGTGGTCGCGGTCCACATCGAGCCGTTCGGGTTGTACTCCAGCCGGGTGACCAGCCTGGCGACCATTCCCGATTACGCGGAAGTGGCGTTGCCTGCCGACGCGGTGAATGCCGACCGCTCACTGATGATGCTCGATCGGCTCGGCCTGCTGGACTGTCGGCCCGACGCGGGGCAGTTGGCCACCACCACCGACGTGTGGGCCAACCCGCGCCGGCTGGTGTTCAAGGAACTGACCAGCTGGACGATGGCCTCGGCTCTCGACGATTTCGACGCGGTGTTCCTCTTCGGCAACCAGGCGATGGAACGCAACGTACACACCGACACCGCCCTGCACTGCGATCGCGGTGACCCCGTCTACGCCGAGTATCTGGTGACCGAGCATGCCGGACAACGCAACCCAGATGTCGCGACGTTGGCAGCGGCGCTCACCGGGCCGCAGACCAGAATGTTCATCGAGACGACGTACTCGGGTCAGGTCATCCCCGCGTTCTGAGTTGCGCTCACGGCGCTCCAAACCCTGCCGGGCACCCGGATCCTGGGGCACCATGCAGCGATGTACCAATCGGGAGCAGGTACGTCGTCGCTGACTCCGCATCCGGTGCAGGTCGTCCTCATCCTGGACGTGCCGCCGGGCTTCACCGAACTTCCGCTGCGCACAGCTCAATTGGCCGATGAGTACGGCAGCGTGATTGCCCGCTCGATACCCGGGGTACACGCCCGACCGGCCGTCATCACCTCCGCAGACCGCGCAGGTGGGCCCACCCGCGAGACCGGCGGCGTGCGGATCCACCCTTCGCGGCGTTCGGTCATTGTCGACGGTCACGCACTGCATCTGAGCTATCGGGAGCTCGAACTGCTCCTTTACCTCGCCGAACACCCGCACCGCACGGTATCCCGCCAGGAGTTGATGGAACAGCTGTGGGATGACCGGCCGGCAGCCGGGCGCACCGTCGACACCCATGTTCGCCGGCTGCGGGTCAAACTCGGCCGCCATGCCCGCGTGATCACCACGATCCGCGGCGGCGGCTATCGGTTCGACATGGGCGCCGATGTGCACTACCTGCGCGACGGCGCTACAGGATGACCGTGGTCGGGCCGACGGTACTGCAATAGGTCACCGGCGGGCTGCCTGCGTTCGCGCACACCCGGCCACTCACGATGTATCCGGCACCAGGGGTGTACGGGCTGAACCTGACCTCGGCGGTGCCGGGGCCCTCGGATTGCACGCACAGCGGGGCCACCGGGCTGCCTGCCTGCTGTAGGCATGCCACCTGCAGTTGTGGAACCGCACGGTTGCACGCTCCCGGACTCACCGATGCGACGACGGCACGCACCCCGGCGTCCTGCACCACCGTGGGCGGCTGCAGGGTGACCGCGCAACCTTGTTCGGGGGCCGCGGTCGCCGATCCCGCGCCGAGCAGTGCCGCCACACTCACCATCGGTACCGCCAGCACAAGCCGTCTCATGCCCAGATCGTAGGACACGGTGCCTGCGGGCCGTCGCGTTTGGTCACCGTCGGGCCAACACGTCCAACATGCCCGCCGCCGAACGGGGCCAGGTGAACTGCTCGGCCCGGCGCCGGGCGCAGCGTCTGCGGGTCGTCTCGGGTCGGCTGATCACCGAGGCGACGGCACGGGCGATGGCCCGCGGATCGTTGTCCGCGGCGGCGCCGCTGTCGGCGGTGAGGATCTCGGCAAGGGCCGAGGTGCGTGAGACCACTGCCGGTGTGCCGCAGGCCAGCGCCTCAAGGGCGGCCAGGCCGAAGGTTTCGTGCGGCCCAGGCGCCAACGCGACATCGGCCGAGGCGAGGATGGCGGCCACCGTGTCGCGGTCACCGATGTAACCGGTGAAGTCGACCGGCAGACCGGCGGCCTTACGCTCCAGCCGCGACCGCAGTGGGCCTTCCCCGACGACGACGAGTCGCGCGTCCACACCCGAGTCACGCAGGGCCGCAACGGTGTCGATGCTGCGATGGGCGTGCTTCTCCACCGAGAGCCTGCCGCAGTGCACCAGCAGGGTCTGCTCCGGGCGCGCCCATCGGCCGCGCAGCTGCAGACAGCGGTAACGCGGGTGGAACTGGTCGAGATCCACGCCCAGCGGCACGGTCGCCACGTTTACCGCTCCGATCCTCTCGAACTCCGCACGTGCGAAACCCGTCGTACAGACCACCGCGTCATAGTTGCGGGCGGTACGTCGGTTGGCCGCATCGGCAATCGTGCGGGCCGCGCGGCGCGGCAGGATCTGCCCGAGCAGCCGGTCGAGTCGCTCGTGCGAGATCATGACGGTGGCCACCCCGTTGCGCCGACCCCAGGGTCCGAGCGAGCGGAGCGTCAGACGATCGGAGACCTCCAGCGCGTCGGGTTGCAATTCCTCGAGCAGGGCGGTCACCGGTCCGGGCAGCACGGCCCGGTAGCCGCCGGTGAACGGGATGCGGCGCGCCGGCAGGGACAACCGCGTGACACCGGAGGGCAGCACCTGCCGACCTGCACCGTCGCCCGGCACCACGAGTAGGACATCGTGGCCGGCGGCGCTGTATTCGGCGCCGAGCCGATCGACGGCGGTGCGCAGTCCGCCCGAGCGCGGACCGTAGAAGTTGGCGACCTGGACGACCCTCATGGGCCATGAGTAGCCGCGATCTGTGTTCGGGTGGTCACGCGCCGCCGACACCGACGTGAACTGCCGGTGAATGCGCTTGCGACTCAGCCGACGTGGGTCGACAGCCAGGCCAGTGCGCGTTGCCAGGCGTCCTCGGCGGCCCGCGGGTCGTACCGATCGCCGGTGTCGTTGAAGAACGCGTGGTTGGCGCCCTGCTCGATGACCAGCTCGTGCACCAGCCCGGCGCGGTCCAGCGCCGCGGCGGCCACCGGTTCGGTGGCGTTCACCCGTTGATCGAGCTCACCGTAGAAGCCGAGCACGGCAACGTTTTTCGAGCCGGCGAAGTCCGGATCATCGGGCGCCGGGCCGTAGAACGGGAAGGCGGCCGACAGCTCGGGCGCTCCCGACGCCAGCAGGCGCCACACCAGCCCGCCGCCCATACAGAAGCCGATGGCCGCCACCCGCTTGCCCGGAGTCCGCGCCTGCACCTCGGCGATCCCGGACTTCAGGTCGGCCACCATGTGTTCGGGCGGACGGTTGCCCAGCGCGGCGGTGGCCTCGGCCGGATCGGCGAAGGCGGCGGTGCCGCCCTCGGCCGACAGCAGGTCGATGGCCAGGCTTGAGTAGCCGGCTCCGGCCAGTCGGCCGGCCACCGAGCGCACCCAGTCGGTGAGCCCCTTGTTCTCGTGGATGACCAGAATCGCCCCGCGCGGATCGGGTGCCTCGGCCCATGCGCCCCGCAGCTCCCCGGCCGGCCCCTGCCAGCTGACGGGGGCCGTCGGACGGGCGGCGTCCATCCCCGGCGGCGTGGAACCGGTCGTCTCCGTGCTGGTCGCGGTCACATCCTTCTTGGCGTCCCCGCAGGCAGTGATGAGCGCGGTGGCCGCGGCCGTCCCGACCCCGAGCAGGGCGAGTCGACGCAAGGCCTCCCGTCGCGACAGCAGGCCGTCGACGTGATCGGTGGCGATCTCTTCGGCGATATAGCGCTGCAGTGGCGTCATGGTGTCGAGTATGCGCGCCCGCAGTAGACACCTTTGCAAATCTGTTCACAATTCTCGTTGACACCCGTCGGCGCCACTGTTCTGATGACGGGGTGACCTACGACACAATCCTCCGTGGCGGACGCTGGTTCGATGGCACGGGCGCCCCGTCCGCCGTCCGCAACATCGGTATCCGCGGCGGACACGTCGTCGCCGTCAGCCCCGACGACCTCGATGACACCGACTGCCCGCAGCTGATCGATGCCACGGGCAAATGGGTGATCCCCGGAATGCTCGATATCCACACCCATTACGACGTGGAGGTGCTGGCCCGGCCGTCGCTCACCGAGTCGTTGCGCCACGGGGTGACCACCGTGATGCTGGGCTCGTGCTCGCTGTCCACCGTGCACATCGGCGGTGCCGACGCGGGTGACCTGTTCGGAAGGGTCGAGGCGATCCCGCGCGAGTACGTCATCGACACCGTCGATGACCACAAGACCTGGACCGGCGCCGAGGGCTACGTCGAGGCGCTGGAATCGCTGCCGCTGGGGCCCAACCTCGCGGCCTTCATCGGGCATTCGGACATCCGCACCGCAGTGATGGGCCTGGACCGTGCCACCCGCGCCGATCAACGGCCGACTCGGGCCGAGCAGGCCGAGATGGAACGCATGCTGACCGAGGCCCTGAACGCGGGATTTGTGGGAATGTCTTCGCAGCAACTGCTTTTCGACAAGATCGACGGTGACACCTGCCGCTCGCGCACCTTGCCGTCGACCTATGCCAAACCGCGCGAGCTGCGCAGGTTGAAGTCGCTGCTGCGCCGCACGGGTCGGGCCCTGCAATCCGGGCCCGATATCCAGAATCCGCTGAACCTGCTCTCGCAGATGGCCCAGTCGCTGGGGTTCTTGCGCAACCCACTCAAGACCAGCCTGCTCTCGGCCGCCGATATCAAGGCCAACCCCTACGCGATCAAGATCATGGGTCCGTCTTCGCGACTGATCAACGCACTGGGCGGCAACTTCCGCTGGCAGCATCTCCCGGTGCCGTTCGAGGTGTACGCCGACGGTATCGACCTGGTCGTATTCGAGGAGTTCGGTTCCGGCGCAGCGGCTCTGCACCTGCGCGACGAAGTGGAGCGCAATGCGCTGCTGGCCGACGAGGGCTACCGGCGGCAGTTCCGCAAGGATTACGAGAGCAAGTACGGCATGCGCGTCTGGCACCGGGATTTCTTCGACGCAGAGATCGTCGGGTGCCCCGACGCGAGTGTCATCGGCAAATCGTTCGGACAGGTGGGTCTGGACCTCGGCCTACACCCGGTCGATGCGTTCCTTGATCTGGTCCTCGAGCACGGCCGCGGACTGCGCTGGCGGACAACCATTTCCAATCATCGTCCGGAGGTGCTCAAACAGCTGGCCCGCGAACCCGGTATCCAGCTCGGGTTCTCCGATGCCGGGGCGCACCTGCGCAACATGGCGTTCTACAACATGGGCCTGCGACTGCTGCGCCACGTGCGCGATGCCCAGAACAGCGGGCGGGAGTTCATGACCATCGAGCGAGCGGTGCACCGGTTGACCGGCGAGCTCGCCGACTGGTACCGCCTCGACGCCGGTCACCTGCGCATCGGCGATCGGGCCGATGTCGTGATCATCGATCCCGATCGCCTGGACGCCGGCCTGGACGATTACGCCGAGGAACCCGTCGACTGTTACGGAGGGCTGTCGCGGATGGTCAACCGCAACGACGACACCGTCGCAGCCGTGCTGGTGGGCGGACGTGCGGTATTCATCGACGGGCACGCCACCGAATCCGTGGGCCGGGACCGCACCGGTCGGTTCCTGCGCGCCGCGCACCGCTCCCCCGCCCGTGGCGCCGAGGAGAGCGCGTTGGCCGATGTCGTCTGACACCGCCGGCGCGGCCCACTGCGCCGAATCGGCCACGGTATTGGGCATGTGGCGCGCACTGTCGCGCCGCGACTGGACGGAGGTCGCCACCTTCCTGGCTCCGGACTGCATCTACGCCGACATGCCGGTCGGGCCGGCCGCGGCGGCCCGCGGTCCACAGGACATCGTCAAGCGCCTCAAGATCGGGCTGGAATCGTTGGCCGCCTACGAGAATCACGACGGCCTGCTCGTCGCCGACGGGCCGCATGTCATGTACGAGCACTCCGAGACCTGGACGTGGCCGACCGGTGAGCGAGCGGTGCTGCCGTTCGTCACCGTCCATCGGGTCCTCGACGACCGGATCATCCTGTGGAAGGACTATTGGGACATGGGTGGCCTGACCAACCATGCGCCCGCGAACTGGCTCTCGGATTTCGCCACCGCCGACATGTCATGGGTGTACGACGCGACCGGTCAGCTGTGAGGGGTTGCGCTCGTCCGTAGACTCATACACATGACTGAATTGGCGTTGCCGCCCGGACCGCCGCTGCCACCGGGGCTGCAGGCAGCACTGCTGATGAAATTCTGGCCTCGTCTGATCGCCGGCTGTCGACGTCGGTACGGAAACGTCTTCACGCTGCGCATCGCATCGATGGGCACGGTGGTGTACCTGGCCGACCCGGCCGATATCAAGACTGTGTTCAGCGGAGACCCAACGATCTACCACGCCGGCGAAGCGAACTCCATGCTGACCGGATTGCTCGGTGCCAGCTCGGTTTTGGTGATCGACGAGGATGAACACCGGCAACGACGCAGGATGATGCTGGCACCGTTCGGCCGCGAGGCCGTCGCCGGACAGACCGATGTGATCGCCCGGGTGGCCGCCGACAGTATCGAAGACTGGCCCCTGCGCCGGCGTTTCGCGGTGGCGCCCAAGATGGCCGAGATCACCCTGGAGGTGATCCTTCGGACGGTGATCGGTGCCAGCGACCCCGACCGGTTGGCCGCACTGCGGCGCGTCATGCCCAAGCTGCTCAGCGTGGGAACCTGGGAATCACTGGCGATCAGCACTCCCGGCCTGCAGCGACTGACGCCGTGGCGGCCCTTCGCCGAGCGACTGCGTGCAGCCGACGAGCTGTTGTACGCCGAGATCGCCGACCGGCGCGCCGATCCGGCGCTGGAATCCCGGACCGATGCGCTCGCAATGATGATCCGCACCGGCGAGATGTCCGACGAACAGCTGCGCGACCAGCTGATGACGCTGTTGGTCGCCGGACACGACACCACCGCGACCGCACTGTCGTGGGCGCTGGAGCGACTGACCCGGCACCCGGATCTGCTCGCCAAGGCCACCGCGGCGGCCCGCGACGGCGATGACGCCTACCTGGATGCCGTGTGCAAGGAGATCCTGCGGATTCGCCCGGTCGTCTTCGACGTCGGACGGGTTCTCACCGAGCCGGTCGAGATCGGCGGGTATCGACTTCCGGCGGGTGTGATGGTCGCGCCGGGGATCGGGCTGGTGCACGCCGACGCCGATCGCTATCCCGATCCCGAGAAGTTCGATCCCGACCGGATGCTCGACGCCCAGCTGAGCCCGACCACCTGGTTGCCGTTCGGTGGCGGCAACCGGCGCTGCCTCGGTGCGAACTTCGCGCTCGTGGAGATGGGGATCGTGCTGCGCGAAGTCTTGCGACGCGTCGACCTGGACACCACGACGGCTCCGGGCGAACGGCGCCGCGTCAAGAGCGTGATCCTGATGCCGCACCGCGGGGCGCGGATTCGTGTACGTGCGCGGCACGCGGTGGCGATGTCACCGGGATGCCCGCATGCCGCGGCATCAGCGCAGTAGCGCGACACCGGTCACGACGAGTGCCGCCACTTTGGCCAGTTCCAACCCGACATAGGCGTAGTGCGCCCGCGACCGCGCGGGCGCGCCACCTCCAGACGGCGCGGCGAGCACCGCATCGGACCGGCGGCTCAGTCGTGGCCGGACCACCAATATCTGGACCGCCAACATCGTTGCGGCAACGGCGAATCCGATCAGGGCGGGACCGCGTGCCGAGGAGAGCGCCAAGGCCGTGCCGATGAGTACGGCGAGCACCGTCTCCACGGTGTTCAGCGCGCGGAAGACCAGCCTGCCGATACCCAGCCCGATGCGCAGGGTGACATCGGGAGCCCGGAACTTCAGCGGCGCCTCCAGAAAGGAGATCGCCAGCACCATGCCCAACCAGACGAAGGTGAACGCAACCGCCGCGGCGGGACTGCTCAAAGGGTGATCTTGCAGGACTGGCCGATATCGAGCGTGCGCAGCATGCGCCCCATCCCGAGCCACATCGCGCACGAGAGCGCGAGATCGGTGAGCAATTCATCGCTGAACTGCTCACGGCAGCGAGCCCAGAAGTCTTCGTCGTCACGCAGACCGGTGTGGTCGTCGGCGAAACGTTCGGCGAACTCGGCGGCGACCCGCTCCTGGTCGCTGAACCCCGGCCAGGTCTGCCACACCGCCGCATGGTCATAGAGGTCTTCATCGACCCCGGCCGCCGCGCCCTCGGAATCGCGGGTGTTCTGGCACACCACGCACTCGTTGTTCAGTGCGATCACCATGCGCGCCAGCTCCCGCACCCGCATGGGCAGCCGGTTCTTGTTGTAGACGGCGTGGGTGTAGCCCGCCATCGCCATCCCGATATCGGGCGACTTGGTGATCCAGGCGGCGGCATCGTCATCAGCGAAATCTCCGATACGGCTCATGTGCGCAACCGTACGCCGCCGACGAACAAAGTGGAACGTGTTCTAGTTCTTTGGTGGGCCGGCGGTGGCCAGTTCGTCGCGATCCTCCACCCATTGCGGCTGGACCATCATGCGATGGGCGATTCGTTCCAGCGCCGCCTCCACCTGGAGACGGTCGGGCCGGGCAGCGAAACTCACGCTCGCCCCGTGCCCATCCCCCGTCGCTGCGCTCGCCCCGTGCCCATCCCTCGTCGCTGCGCTCGCCCCGGCGAGGCGGTCGATCAGCTTGCTCACCAGCGCATCGATGACGACCTGCACCTGGTCGGCACCGGCTTGGGTCAACCAGAGCTGGTCGCCGGTGCGCAGGGCGTAACCGGTGTCGACACACCGCTGGAAGGTGGGCTCAAGCACCTCGGCGGGAACCCGCCGCGTATCGGCGATATCGGTCAAGGTTGCCGACCCGTACACCTGGTTGTGTCGGTAGATCTGCACGACGGCCCACAGTCTTGCGATATCGAGTTCGCACCCCGGATGGTCGGTCAGCCTACGCAGGCGAATATCGGGAGAATCCCGGAAGATGCGCGCCACCGCCATCTCCAGTATCTCGTCGGAGGTCTCCAACGTCGGCATGCCGAACCCTTCGCCGAGATCGGATGCCGAGACCGTTTCCATCTCACGCAGCGGAATCTCTTTCAGGAACAGCGAGACGATGAATCCCACGAAGGCCACCGGGGCCGCGCACAGGAAGACCATGCCGAGGGCATCGGCGTAGGCGTCGATGATGGGGGCCGCCATCTCTGGCGGTAGTTCGCGCAGCGCCTGCGGGGATTGCCGAGCGATCGGGGGCGCGCCGCTGTCAGCCACCGCCTGACCGATCCGGCTCGACAGAAAGTTGGCGAACAACGACCCGAAAATGGCAGCGCCGAAGGAACTTCCGATGGTCCTGAAGAACGTGACTCCCGACGTCGCCACCCCGAGATCGGCGAAATCGGCGGTGTTCTGCACCACCAGGACCAGCACCTGCATGCACAACCCGATACCGGCACCGAGGATGAACAGATACAACGACTGCATCCAGAACGCGGTGTACGCATCCATGGTGGACAACAACGCAAATCCCACGGTCATGACGGCGGTGCCGGTGACCGGAAACATCTTGTACCGACCGGTCCGGCCGACGATCGAACCGCTGCCGATGGAGGTGATCAGCATGCCGGCCACCATCGGGAGGGTGCGCAGACCGGATACCGTCGCCGATACGCCATCGACGAACTGCATGAACGTCGGCAGAAATGTCATCGCACCGAGCATCGCGAAACCGACGATGAACGCCAGCACGCAGCAGACCGAGAACACCTGTCCCGCGAACAGCCGGATCGGCAGAATGGGTTCCGTTGCGCGCAGTTCAACCCGGACGAAAGCCGCCAACGCGATCACCGAACCCACGAACAGCCCGATGATCACCGGCGATGTCCAGGCATACTCACCGCCGCCCCAGCTGGTGGCCAACGTCAGGCCCGAGGCACCGAGACCGACCAGGGCGATACCGCCATAATCGATCACGGGGCGCGAAGTGCGAGCCAGCGCAGGAATTGCGACCGCGGCGACCAGGAACACCGCCACCGCAACCGGCACGTTGATCCAGAACGCCCACCGCCACGACAGGTGGTCGGTGAAGAACCCACCGAGCAACGGGCCGATGACGGTGGTGACACCGAAGACCGCGCCGAGCGCGCCCTGATAGCGGCCGCGGTCACGCAGTGGGATCACCTCACCGATGATGGCGGTGGCGGTCACCATCAACGCGCCGCCACCGATGCCCTGCAGGGCGCGCGCACCCACCAGCATCGCCATCGAACCGGCCAAGCCACAGAGCACCGAGCCGAGCAAGAAGAAGGCCACCGCGACCTGGAACACGGACTTCCTGCTGAACAGGTCGCCCAGCTTTCCCACTATCGCTGTGGCGATGGTGGACGCGAGCAGGTAGCTGGTCACCACCCAGGACTGGTGTCCGGCTCCCCCGAGATCGGCGACCACCGTCGGCAGTGCGGTGGCGACGATGGTCTGGTCGAGCGCCGCCAGCAACATCCCCAACAGCACCGAGACGAAGATGATGTTGCGGCGCTGCAGGCCGATCTGTGTGCCGGCGGCACTCGTACCCGTGGCAGTGGCCGTCACGATTCCCCGGTCCTCCCCGACCCAGCGAAATATTAGCCTTGCTATCTAATATACCGCGGTCGGTGAGCCGGACGACCGCGCGACCTAGGCGGTACCCACACCCGGCGGGCGCGACACACACTGTGCCGAGTACAGCTCTTCGCCGAGCTTGTCCATCAATTCGAGCTGGGTCTCCAGGTAGTCGATGTGGTTTTCCTCATCGGCAAGGATGGTCTCCAGGATGCCCGCCGATGTCGCGTCACCCTTCTCGCGACACATCATCACGCCGGGACGAAGACGTTCGACCACCTCGTACTCGATGGCCAGGTCCGACTGGAACTGCTCGCGCAGCGTCTGCCCGACCCGCAGCGAGAACAGGCGCTGGTAGTTGGGCAAGCCGTCCAGAAGCAGAATGCGGTCGGTGATCGTTTCCGCGTGACGCATTTCTTCGAAGGATTCTTCGCGAGTGTGACGCGCCAATTCGGTGAATCCCCAATTGTCCTGCATTTTGGAGTGCAGGAAGTATTGGTTGATCGCCGTGAGTTCGCTCGTCAGCTGCTCGTTGAGCAGTTTCAGAACATCCGGATCGCCTTGCATGTTGCTCCTAAGCACCTTGAGGGCTGTCAAGTGTCGCCAAAGCCGTGCGCACCTGAATCTAGTCGAGCCGGAAGGCCGCAGCGAGGGTGTCGAGGGCGGTTCGTGACAAAGATTTGCGCCGCTACGGCGTGCCGTAGGCAAGGCAAACCCAACTACGGGAACGTCTTATGGACTGGCTACCCTTAGTTAGGTTACGATGACCTAACTTGCAGACGGCGGTGTCGGCAGCGCCGAGGGAAATGCGTGAGCGAAGGGGGAATCATGACCCACCATGCGAATTCCTCACGCCATTGCCCGGTCTTCCCGTGCAATTCCGACGAATTCTTCGCTTCAATCGCGTTCCGGCACCTGAATTCCGATGTCGAGCGGTATTCATTGCCGATGAATGGCGCGCATTCGGCCGGCCACCCCGCGTTGCCTTTCCCGAATAACCACCACGGCATCACGAGCATGGCGGCCTGATCCGATGTTCGTCTGCCTGTGCACCGGCGCCACCACCCAGGCCGTGCATGACGCCGTGGCCGCGGGCGCGACGACGTCTCGACAGGTTGCCGACGCCTGTGGTGCCGGCTCGGACTGCGGCCGGTGTCGCCGAACGGTGCGGGCGATTCTGGCCGCATCCCGCACGAGCGAGTGCCCGGTGCACGCCGCGGGCTGACCGGTCAGCTACGTCCGGCGTTGAACGACGCCAGCGCGTCGACGTTGGCGGCCTGGCCAAGCAGCTCGGCGAACAGGGCGTTCTCGCGCTCGGACGCCGCGGCGATCGCCGGGCGGATGGCTTCCATCATCGTCTGTTTGACCGCCATCAGGCTGTTCAGCGGGCGGGACGCCAGCAGCTCGGCATGAGAGCGCGCCTCGGACATCAGAACTGCGGGCTCACACACCTTGAACACCAGCCCCATCCGGAGCGCCTCGTCGGCATCGACCCATTCCGAGGACAGCAACAGCCAGGCCGCGTTCTGCCGACCGATCAATCTGGGCATCAAATAGGACGATGCCGCCTCAGGCGGCACACCGAGGCTGGTGAACGGGCACTTGAACCGCGCGGTGCTGGACATGAAGGCCAGGTCGGCATAGCCCAGAATGGTTGCGCCGATGCCCAATCCGAGGCCGTTGACGGCGAGGATGAGTGGTTTGGGGAAAGCCGTCAGCGCCTCGATCAGTCCGCGGAAGCCGTACTTGCCCGGCGTGTACTCCGGGTCGGTGACCAGCTTCTGCATCTCGACCAGATCGTTGCCCGCGCTGAAGGCCCGGCCGGCGCCGGTGAGCAGAACCACCGACACCTCGGGATCTTCTGCCGCGGCCAGCAGGGCCTCGGTCGTCGCGTCGTACAGCGCCTCGCTGAAGGCGTTCAGCGCCTCCGGCCGGTTGAGGGTCAGGGTCCGCACCCGGTTGTCATCCGAGATCAAAAGTGTCACGCGTGCAGCGTAAGCCCCTCGGCCGGGCAGACGTACCTACTGGTGGGCACCGTGTCGATATTGCGGTCCGCACCGAACCTCGCGACGCTGGCTGCCATCCGCCCCATCCGGTCGGCTAGATCTGCCTGATCGGCGGCTCCGAAGAACGCCAGCAGGTCCGACACCGCTTCGATCGGGAACAGTTCCTCGACGATGGCATCGATCACCGGCGCATCGGCGGTCAGCGCGCGGACCACGGTGTTCTGGGTGTAACCGAAGGTGGCTTGGGTCTCGATCGCCACCGGAGTGTGGTCGATGTGCCAGCGTTCCAGCCAGGTCGCCGTGTCCAGATCCGCGGGACGGCGCAGCAACGCCACGTTGGCCAGACCGGGTGTGCGCGCGCCGACGGGCACCTCGGGGGCGGGCAGCGGCACCGACTCGGTCACCAGGTAGGCGGCCAACAGATCGCATTCTTTCTCCAGTCGCCGCAGCGCCGCCGCGACGGCGCTCCCGTAGTACTGCTGGGTCCAGATGCTCACCACCGCGACGACCGGCGGGTCCAACGTGGTCAGTGTCATCATCGACGCCCGCACGTCATCGTCGCGGACGTTGACCGTCAGACCGGCAAGACCCGAGCCGGAGAGGTCGGCGGCCACCTCGGTGCGCAGCCGCAGGCACCACTGCTCGTCCGCGGCCGAGCGGCGCAACGTGATCATCACCTTTTCCACGATCAGAACGTAGCAAGATCAGAACGTAGCAATCGCAGCCGGTTTCGATGATCACAACGGCGCGCGGGAAGGGCGGATCACCGTTGTTACGGGTGCGACTGGGGTGACAATGGCGTCATGACGACGAGCCGCCGGCTGCGCCTGACGCTGTATGACTCGGGCGCGGTGATCCGCAGCCTGGCCGGTGTCGTGGCGATCACGGTGCCCGCGATACTGCTGGGCATCCCGGCTCAGCTGTCGGCGGTGGCGAGCGCCGCGATGGCCGGGATGGTCGCCGGCGCCAGCGCGTTACAGGACAGCCCCCGGGGCCGGTTCCCGATCGTGGTCCTCGTCTCGGCCGAGATGGCGTTGGCGGTGCTGCTGGGCGCGCTGACCGGCGGCAGCGATCTGGCCCTGCTGATCGCGCTGGCGCTGTGGTGCGTGGTAGCAGGCCTGCACTGGGCACTGAGCGCCAACGCAGGTCTGGTCGCCGCCGCGGGCGCGGCGCTGTTGTTGACGGCCGAGCCGCCGGCGACGGCATCCGCGGCGGTGAGCGCGGCCGCGCTCGCGTTGGCCGCCGGATTGACCCAGGCGGTGCTCATCGCGCTGTGGCCGCAGCGGCGCTGGCGCGACCAACGCAGCGCCCTCACCCGGGCCTACCTGTCGCTGGCGACCTACGCCGGGAGCATGCTCACCGATCCGGGCGCCGAGATGAACGCCGAACCGCTGCTGCAGCTGCGGGAGGCCTTCACCGTCAACGAGGCGATGGCCAAACGCCGGCCGCCGATCTACCGGGGTTGGTACGGCCTGCCCGAACGCATCTCGGAGTCACTGACCGGGCTGCGAGAGCACACCGACGACGAAGCCGTCGCGCGGCTGCTGCGCGCCGCTGCCGACCTGCTGACGGTGATCGCCCATGCCAGGCGTCGCTCTCGGCAGGACCTCGGTCACGCCCTCGGACAATTGGCGGGCTCGGCGCAGGCCGTCGGCGGCGGCGAGCCACGCGACACCGCCGTCCGCCTGGTGGGCCAACTACGTGAGGCGGTGGAGTTGCGCTACGGGCAGTTCGAACCCGAGCAGGTCGCCCACCTGCGCAGGCCCGGTCTGCCGCACGCGCTGGCCGCGGCCGTGCACCTGATGCGCGAACAGACCGACCGGTACTCGCCCATCCTGCGGCACACGATCCGGCTGGCCGCCGCCACCGTCATCGGGGTGGCGGTGTGGCGTTTTGCCGGGGTGCCGCATGGCGCGTGGATTGCGCTCACCGTGCTGATGGTGTTGCGGCCCGAGACCGCGCACACCTACACCCGGTGTGTGTGGCGAATCGTCGGAACCGCTGCCGGGGTGGCGCTCGGAGCCGTCATCGTCGCGGTGTCGGGACCGTCGCCCATTGCCTCGACGGTGCTCGCGGTGCTGCTGATCGCACTGGCCTACGCCAGCGCCGAGGTGAGTTACCTGGCGGTGAACACGGCCATCGCCGCGGCCCTGGTACTGCTGCTGAACACCGGTGGCACCGGTGATGCCGCCGCCATCGCCGACCGCCTGCTCGCGGTACTGATCGGCGGCGCACTGGCGGTGACGGTGCACGTCGCCCTACCGGACAACGCATTGGTGCGGTTGCGACAGCGCGCAGGCGAGCTGCTCAAGACCGAGATCGACTATGCGGCAATGGTTGTGCGCGCCTTCGTGCACGACCTGGACCACCCGAAGGAGGCGCTGGAATCGGCATGGGCAAGGGCGGTGAGTGCGCGCACCGCGTTCGAGGCGACCGCCGGGGCGACGGGAACCGACTGGCAGCAGCTACGCCGATGGATGCGCTCCTACCGAGCGGCGTTGAACGCGGTCACCACGTCATGCGCCACGCTGGAAGCCAACCTGCCCGCACATCCGCCGGCCGACCTAAACCGGGAATTCGTCGCGGCCGTCGACGAGTACGTGAAGGCATTGTCGGGTAATCCTGCCACCCCGGCCGCGCCATGGCGTGTCGATACCGACGCGCTGCTCGCCGCCAACGCCGGCGTGCGGACCGCGGCGGCACTGCTGACCGACGCCGACGGCGCCGAGCGGGTACTCGTTGCCGAGATCGCCACCATCACCGCGGTGGTCACCGAGGTTGCGGCAAGCGATATCCAGGTGGCGTGAGACGGCGTCACCCCCGTGCCCACCGGGGTTGGATGAACACCCCCTCGGCCTGCACCGTCGGTCCGGCATCGTCCGATATCGTACCCGCGGCAAAGGTTTTGATGCCCTCGGTACGCACGATCGCCGCTTCGGCGCGCAGCGCGCCCAGCGGTGTCGGACGCAGGTATCGCACGCTGATGGTTCCGGTCAACCGCGGACTGGTGGCCGGACTGGCGGCCTCGCCGAGGACGTGATCGAGGATCAGCGCGGCGATGCCGCCGTGCACATGTCCTGGCGGTCCTTCGTAGGGGGCGCCGAGAACGAAATCGGCCGATACCGAACCGTCGTCGCCGCGGCGAACCGCCAACGGCGGCGCGATCGGGTTGCGCAGGCCGATCACGGCGTTACCCCACGGCATCCGGTCGCCGTGGGCGGTGAACCGCACGCCGAACGCACCGTCGAGTTGCTTACCGCGCAGCGCGGCAGTCGCCTCGTCGATGCGCGCCTTGGCCGCCGCCACGGTGTCGGCATCGGTTTCCGTCCGGATGGTCGCATCGACGAGTCGGCGAACCGATTCGGTGAGCGGGCCGTAGATGCTGCGGAGCCGTTCGACCTCCTCGGCGCTGAGGTCCTCGTGGGTGAAGTCCAACATCCCAGAACTAGAACACGTTCTAGCAACCCTGTCGAGTCACCTCGCGCCGTGTCCACCCCATGACGCTATGGTCGCGACAGAGCGATGCCGGCGACACGACGCGTGGGAGGTGACAACCGTAGCCATGGCGGCACCAAGGATGCCCGGCCCGCGACAGGGCCTACCCGCGACCCTCGTCGACGTGGCCGCCGACCGACTGCGGGCCGCCATCCTCAGCGGCGCACTGTTACCGGGCCAGAAACTGGTCGAAGAACAGCTCTGCGCCGATCTCGGGATCAGCCGGGCACCGTTGCGCGAGGCGCTGCGCTTGTTGGCCCAACAGGGCCTGGTCGAGCACCTACCGCGACGCGGATCCCGGGTCACCGTGTGGTCGCCGACCGACATCCTCCAACTGTTCGCCTTGCGCAATGTCTTGGAGCGGCACGCCATGGAGCTGGCGCTGCCGCTGGCCGATCCGGCCACCGACCTTGAGCCGGTCCGCCGTGCGTTGGAAGAGATGGCCCGGGCCTGCGACGAATTGGACCGAGACGATGCCCACCGCCGCTTCCACGCTGCCGTCGTGGCGCTGGCCGGAAATCGTCAACTCGACATCGCGCTGGCACCGATCTTGCTCAAGCTCCAGCTCCCGATGGCGATGAACCTTCGCGAGGAGGCTCGACACCACCGGGCCCGCGACGGGCTCGACCGGCATCGCGCCATCCTGACCGCACTCGAGACCAACGACCCCGCCACGGTGATCACCGCGCTGGCCGAGCACGGTCATCTCCAGTTTCTCGAGCTGCCGGATCGCTAACACGATCGACACACGGCCGTACCGAGATCGCCACTATTCTGTCGACAATCGACAGATATGGATTCAGATGCGTCGGGCCCGACCGTCGGGCCGTCGGTGGCAGAGATACTGGCGTCGCATGAAAGCGGGAGCGGATCGCCCACCAAGACCGCCGCTCGTGTTGCCGATGCGATAGCCGCCCGCGGTGACGATGGCACCTGGTTGTCGACGGTGCCCAGGGCCGAACTGCTGAACGCCGCCGCCGAGATCGAACGGCGCCCCGGGGCACGCACCCTGCCCCTCTACGGCGTGCCGTTCGGGGTCAAGGACAGCATCGATGTCGCCGGGGTCCCGACCACCCTGTCCTGTCCCGATTTCGGCTACCTGGCGACCGAGACCGCTCCCGCGGTCCAGCGACTGCTCGACGCCGGCGCGTTGTATGTCGGTAAGACCAACCTGGACCAGTTCGCCACCGGCCTCAACGGCACCCGCACCCCCCACACCATTCCGCGCAGCGTGTACGGCGCCGAATTGATCTCCGGCGGTTCGAGTTCCGGTTCGGCAGTGGCCGTCGCGCTCGGCCAGGTCCCGTTCGCCGTCGCCACCGACACCGCCGGGTCCGGCCGGGTGCCCGCAGCATTGAACGGCGTCATCGGCTTCAAACCATCACGCGGACTGATCAGCACCGTCGGCTTGGTACCGGCCTGCAAGTCGCTCGACTGCATCACCGTGATGGCCGGGTGCATAGCTGACGTGGAACGGGTGTTCGACGTGATGGCCGGCCGCGACGATGCCGATGCCTGGTCGCGTGACCGCGGGCCCCGGTACACGGGTGAGCCGATCACGCTCGGGTTGCCTGCCCTCGACGAACTGGAGTTCTTCGGCGACGAGCAGATGGCACGTGCGCACGAGGCGTTTCGCCGCCGCCTCGCGGGTCAGGTGCACACCGTCGAGGTATCGCTGGCGCCCTTCCTTGCCGCAGGCGAGCTGCTCTATCAGGGCCCGTGGGTGGCCGAGCGGCTCGTCGTCTTCGGCGATTTCCTTGCTGCCGAACCGGACTCGATACACCCGGTGGTCAGGGACATCCTGCGCAGCGGCGCGAAATACACCGCCGTCGATGCGTTCGCCGCGCTACAGCGACTGCAGGAACTGCGCGCCGAGGTGAGCCGGATCTGGTGCGATATCGACGCCATGGTGGTGCCGACCATCGGGACCACCTTCACCGTCGACGAGGTGCTCGCCCGGCCGATCGACACCAACACGATGCTCGGGCACTACACCCACTTCGGCAATCTGCTCGATCTGCTCGGGGTGGCAATCCCACTGGGCCGTACACGAGACGGCCGCCCGCACAGCGCCACCGTGCTGTCGGCCGCCCGGCGTGACGACCTCGCGCTGCACATCGCCGCGCAGATTCTCGACGAACCGCGCAGCCGCGCCACCCCCGGCACTCCGGTTGCCACCGCCATCGAGGAGCGAGTATGAGCCAGCACGTTGCCATTCCAGCAACACCCGAACCATTCACCCTGGTTGCCGGCCGAACCGCGCTGGTCATCATCGACATGCAACGAGACTTCCTGTTGGCCGGGGGCTTCGGCGAGAGCCTCGGAAACGATGTCGGGCAGCTGCTGAAGGTCGTACCGCCGCTCGCGGCACTCCTGACAGCGGCACGAGAGGCCGGCGTCATGGTGATCCACACTCGCGAAGGGCACCGGCCCGACCTGTCGGACTGCCCTCCGGCCAAACTCCAGCGCGGCGTCCCCAGCAAGCGGATCGGCGACAAAGGCAGGTTCGGCCGCATCCTGATCCGTGGCGAGTACGGCCACGACATCATCGACGAGCTGCGCCCCCTCGACGGTGAGGTCGTCATCGACAAACCGGGCAAGGGTGCGTTCTACGACACCGAACTGGCCGAGGTGCTCGCCGGGGCGGGCATCACGCAACTACTGATCACCGGTGTCACCACCGAGGTGTGCGTGCACACCACGACCCGCGAGGCCAACGACCGAGGATACGAATGTCTGGTCGTATCCGACTGCGTCGGTTCGTATTTCCCGGAGTTTCATCGAATCGGCCTGGAGATGATCGCCGCACAAGGCGGGATCTTCGGCTGGGTTGCCGACAGCGCCGCCGTCCTCACCGCCCTGCACACCCTGACCATCGACGCCGCCTGATCGGAGATTGCCATGAGTACCGAGATCACCGATCCACCAGTCGGCCCGCCGGTGCCCGAAGCCGCTGCAGCCGTGCCGTGGTGGACCCGCGGCGACACCAACGCGTTCTTCGGGCTCGGGTTCAACATCCTGGTCAACGTCCTCACCCTGACCGGGCTGATGATCGGCGTTGTCGCGGTGCCTGCCGGCGATGTGCTCGGTACGGTGCTCCCCGCCCTCGGCGTCGCGCTGATCCTTGGAAACCTCTACTACACATTTCTTGCCCGCCGGCTCGCGCGGCGCGAGAACCGGACGGACGTCACCGCACTCCCCTATGGCCCGTCGGTGCCGCACATGTTCATCGTCGTGTTCGTGGTGATGCTGCCGGTGTACCTGAACACCCAGGACCCACTGCAGGCGTGGTCCGCCGGACTGGCGTGGGCGTTCATGATCGGCATCATCGTGATGATCGGCGCGTTCGTCGGGCCCTACATCCGCAAGCTCACTCCGCGCGCCGCCATGCTCGGCACGCTGGCCGGGATCTCCATCACCTTCATCTCCATGCGGCCGGCCGCACAGATGTGGGAGGCCGCCTGGATCGGCCTGCCGGTGCTCGCCATCATCCTGATCGGATTCTTCACCGACGTGAAACTGCCGTTCGGCATGCCGGTCGGTTTGGCGGCGCTACTGGTGGGCACCGCCATCGGCTGGATGGGCGGTTACATGTCGGCGCCCGATGTCGGCCGAGCGGTCTCCGATATCGCGATCGGCATCCCCGACCTGCGCCTGGATCTGCTGTTCTCCGGGCTGACCAACCTGGCTCCGCTGCTGGGTACGGCGATCCCGCTGGGTGTCTACAACTTCACCGAGGCGATGAGCAATGTCGAGTCCGCCGCGGCGGCCGGGGACAATTACAACCTGCGCAGCGTGCTGCTGGCCGACGGCGCGGGCGCGGTCATCGGTTCGGCCTTCGGTTCGCCGTTCCCGCCGGCGGTCTATATCGGCCATCCGGGCTGGAAGGATGCGGGCGGTCGCGCCAGCTACTCGCTGGCCAGTGGCCTGCTCATCGGTGTGCTGTGTTTCGTCGGCCTCTTCGGCATCCTGGACGCGCTGCTGCCGGTGCCTGCGATCGTGCCGATCCTGCTCTACATCGGCCTCCTGATCGGCGCCCAGGCCTTCCAGGCGGTGCCACGCCTGCACGCGATTGCCGTGGTGATCGCCTTGTTGCCCAATCTCGCCGAATGGGCCAAGAGCCAGATCGACAATGCCTTGAACGCCGCGGGAACGACGGCCTCAGAGGTCGGCATGGATGCGCTCAACGGTTCCGGCGTGGTGTACGCGGGGTTGAAGACGTTGGGCGAGGGTGCCGTTCTGGTCGGCCTGATCCTCGGCACGATGGTCGTCTTCATCCTGGAGAAGAAATTCCTCTTCGCCGCCGCCGCCGCAACCGTCGGCGCGGCACTGTCCTTCATCGGGCTGATCCACTCTCCGGCAGTGGCGTGGGCGGCCAACCCGTCGGTGGCGCTGGGTTACCTGTTCTTCGCCACGGTATGCCTGTTGTACAGCCTGCTGCCGGGTGCCAAAGAACCGGCCGTGATCGACGAGAGCGATATCGTCGCCGGTCACTGACCTGGGCGGCGGGGGTCACAGGACAACCCCGACGGTGGCATAGATAACCTAAGCTTTCGTAGTCACTTGTCTACGAAGTGCATTACCCTCGCATTCATGGCTGCACGCACACATAGTGCGGACCCGCGCGCCGAGCGGGTCCGCACCCTTCTCTACGAGGCCGCCTTCGCGCTGGCCCACGAACATCCGGTCGACGAGCTGACCGTCGCCACCATCGTCGGTCGCGCCGGCGTGAGCAGGCAGGTCTTCTACCAACATTTCCGCGATCGTGACGACGCGGTCGCGGCCGCCTTCGCGGTGGCATTCGAACAGGCGACCGCCGATATCGGGGACGACCCCCGGGTGCGCATCACCCGGCTGTTCGATTTCGCCGGGGAGCATCGGGAGATGTACCGCAATGTCATCCCCAGCGCGGTCACCCAACGGGTCGTCAATGCCTTCCGCGCCGAACTGGCACCGGCTTGCGCCGAGATCGCCGCGCAGGGCATGTCGGTCATCGCGCCGATGTCCGGGCTCACCGTCGAAGCGGTGACCCGCTTCCTGGTCGGAGGGTTCATGGAGGTGCTGCGATCGTGGATGGAGGCACCGGTCCAGCGCGATGCGCGTGATCTCCGTGAGCGTGTGACCGCCGCATTCGACACCGTCAACGCCCTGCTGACGCTGCCGGGACGGATCTGATGGGCAAGCATCGCGACGCACCTCCGGTCGTCACCAGAACCCAGATCCGCAACGTCGCACTCGCGATGGGCGTGTTCACCGCCCTGGTGCTGGCCATGATCGCCAGCTACGCCGGTGCGTTCGCCAAACCGACGCTGCGCCATATGGATATCGCCGTTGCAGCGCCCACACAGCTGATCGAGGCAATGCAGGCCAGACCCGAACTCGCCGTCACAGCGGTCGGCGACGACGGTGCCGCCCGCGATCTGGTGCTACAGCGAAAGGCCGACGCCGCGTTGGTCGCCCAGCCCACGGGGACCCTGGACATCTATGTCGCCGGCGGCGGTGGCCGCAGCGTGGCCACCGCTGCCGAGAGCGTGGGGCGCAGCGTGGCGGCCGGAGCCGGACTGACCCCGGCTGTCACCGATATCGCGCCGACCTCGGCGGGTGACCCGTCCGGCACGGTCGAGTTCTACGCGGTCATCTTCGTCTCGATCGGCGCCTCGGTGGGCGCGGCGGCGTTCGGGCGGTTGGTCGGCGCCGTGCACCGTCCGGCCACCCTCGCCTTGCGGACGGTCACGCTCGGCTGTTACGCGGCACTGCTGGCCGGTGTCGTCACCGTGTATGTCGACAGCGGGCTCGGGGCACTGACCGGTCACCCCTGGCAGGTTTTCGGGGCGTTGTGGCTCTACGCCATGGCGGTCGGCGGCGCGGTGACCGGGGTCGCGGCCGCCTTCGGCACCGTGGCGGCCATGACGGTCACCGCCTTCCTGGTGGTCGTCGGCAATGCTGCGGCCGCCGGCCCGATCGGCCGACCGCTGTTGACCGGTTTCTACACCTTGTTCAACCAGATCGTGCCGCAGGGTTCGGGAGTCTCGCTGTTGCGCAGTATCGAGTACTTCGACGGCAACGGCGCGCTGACACCCTTTGCCACGCTGATGATCTGGGCCACCACCGGACTCGTGCTCGCCGCGTTGGCGACCACCGTGCGCACACCGGCCGTAGAACGTCTGCGCCGTCGCGCCGGCTCACGCGGTTGACCCCCACTATGGTTGGTCGATGGATGCGGGCTACTACGACCTGGGCAGCTACCGACGCCCGGTCGACACCGATTCTGCACAGGCGCAGGTGTGGTTCGACCGGGGTCTGGTGTGGGCCTACGCCTTCAACCACGAAGAGGCGGTTCGCTGTTTCGAACGCGCACTGGAACACGACGGCGACCTGGCCATCGCCCGCTGGGGCATCGCCTACGCCGTCGGCCCGAACTACAACAAGGCCTGGGATGCCTTCGATCCCGTCGAACTGGACACGGCACTGCGGCGGGCGCGCGCAGAGTTGGCCTCGGCCGCAGCGGGGCGGGCCTCGGCCACCGATCGCGCCCTGATCGACGCCCTGTCGCTGCGGTTCCCCACCGACGACCCGGCCGATGACACCGCGCTGCGCGACGCGCACGCCGTCTACGCAGACGCGATGGTGTCGGTCGCCGCGTGCTTCCCCGACGATGTCGATGTGCAGGCACTGGCCGCCGACGCACTGCTCAACGTCAGCGCCTGGGAACTCTGGGACAGCACGACCGGTCAGCCGGCCGCCGGCTCGCGGGTGCACGAGGCCACGACGATCCTGGAGGCTTGCCTCGCCGGGTCCGCCGGGCAGGCGCATCCCGGGGTCTTGCACCTCTACATCCATGCGATGGAGATGTCGGCGCATCCCGAGCTCGCGTTGCCCGCGGCCGACCTGCTCCGCGGCCTGGTACCCGATGCCGGCCATCTGGAGCACATGCCCAGTCATATCGACGTGCTCTGCGGCGACTACCGCGCCTCGGTGGTGGCCAACCAGGCCGCCGTGGCCGCCGATCGGTTGTTCGTCGCCGATGCCGGGCCGCTGAACTTCTATTCGCTCTACCGCGCCCACGATCTGCACTTCGTGGTGTACTCGGCAATGTTCGAGGGTCGGTTCCAGATTGCCCACGACGCCGCGCGCGAGCTCGCCGAACAGCTCACACCCGAACTGCTCGCCATCCCCTCGCCCCCGATGGCCGACTGGCTGGAGGCGTTCGCCGCCCTTGAGGTTCACGTCCTGGTGCGGTTCGGCCGGTGGTCCGATCTGATCTCGCTGCCGGTGCCCGAAGACGCTGCGCTCTACTGCACCACCACCGCGACGGTGCACTACGGCCGCGGCGTCGCCTACGCCGCGACCGGCCAGCTATCTCAGGCACACATCGAACGTGATGCTCTCGCAGCCGCTTACGCGCTGATTCCCGATACCCGCTACCTGTTCAACAACACCAGCCGCGACATCCTCGCCGTCGGAGTCGCCATGCTCGACGGCGAAATCGCTTATCGGGAAGGGCGATTCGACGAAGCGTTCGCCCGGCTCCGCGATGCCATCGCACTCGATGACGCCCTACCCTACGACGAACCCTGGGGCTGGATGCAGCCGACACGGCACGCCTACGGCGCACTTCTGCTCGAGCAGGGCCGGGTGTCCGAGGCCGCCGACGTGTACGCAGCGGATCTCGGCCTCGACAGCACTTTGCGCCGGTCGTGCCAGCACCCTGGCAACGTCTGGAGTCTGCACGGATACCACGAGTGCCTGCAACGTCTGGGCCGTGATGCAGAAGCGGCAATCATCGGCCAGCAGCTGACGCTGGCCCGCGCCCGCGCCGACGTACCCGTTCTCGCGTCCTGCGCGTGCCGCCTCGATGTCACAGCAGGGCCGGAGACGTGTTGCGAATAGGTGAATTTAGTTGGCAGTCAACGTGTCATGCAACCAACGAGGCCCCGAGCCATTATCGTGTGCGTCAGGAAAAGAACCGGGGGCCCGCGCAAGCCGAGTGCGCTCCCGCCCCTACCTGTGGAGAGGACAACGATGTCCAACGAACGCCACCTGGCGCACCTCCGTTCCAAGGACGAGCCATTGGTCGCACTGGTCGGGATGATCCGGCACGCAGTGAGCGACCCGGTCCGCTCCGCCGGCGGCAGCAAAGCCGATGTCGAGGCCATCGCCGTCGCGGCCGCGTACGCGGCGTGGTGCTGGGGGGCGGCCACCGACGAATCGGCGCCCCAACCGTTGCGCTGCGGTTGACATTCCACCCCGCTGGGTAAACTCGCCCGCGTGGCGATCACCGACGCGGACCTGGAATTCCTTCGGCGGTGTGTCGAACTGGCACGCGACGCGCTGAACCTCGGCGACGAGCCCTTCGGCTCCCTACTGGTCGACGAAGCAGGTGACACCCTGTTCGCCGATCACAATCGCGTCGGCAATGGCGACGCCACCGAACACCCCGAGTTCGCCATTGCCCGATGGGCCGCCGAGCACCTCTCCCCCGAACAACGCGCGAGCGCCACGGTCTACACCTCCGGTGAACACTGCGCCATGTGTTCGGCCGCGCACGCATGGGTGGGCCTCGGGCGCATTGTCTACGCGACATCGGCCCGGCAGCTCAGCCAGTGGAGCGCCGAGTGGGGTGCTCCCCCGGCGCCGGTCGCACCACTTCCCATCACCACCGTCGCGCCGGGTCTCGTCGTCGACGGCCCCGCTCCGCAACTGGGTGACGAGATGCGCGATCTCTACGAGCGGGCATTCCGACCATGAGCGATCCAGACTGGGTGCGCCACGTCATCTGGTGGCAGATCTATCCCCTCGGGTTCGTCGGCGCGTTCCCCGCCGATCCCGCACCGACGGCCGCCGAGCACCGACTGCTGCGGATCATCGACTGGCTCGACCACGCGCTGGAACTGGGCGCCTCCGGTCTGGCGCTCGGGCCGGTGTTCAGCTCCCGGACCCACGGTTATGACACCACCGATCACTTGCGTATCGATCCACGCTTGGGAACCGATGCCGATTTCGACCAGCTCATCTCCGAATGCCGCCG
Organism: Mycolicibacterium neoaurum VKM Ac-1815D; assembly: GCF_000317305.3. Next base: position 3,262,128 of record NC_023036.2, read on the forward strand.
GCGAGGGCTCAGGGTGTTGCTCGACGGTGTGTTCAACCACGTCGGCACCGACTACCCGCGCTATCGCGACGCGGTCGCGGGTGGCCCGAGGGACTGGTTCCGGCATGGTTCCGGCGGTTTCGACACCTTCGAGGGCCACGGCGAACTGATCGCGCTGAACCACGGTAGTCCGGAGGTGGTGGCGCACACCGTCGAGGTGATGAACCACTGGCTCGATCGCGGTGCCGACGGCTGGCGCCTCGATGCCGCCTACGCAGTCGATCCGGAATTCTGGCGGCAGGTCTTACCGCAGGTTCGTCGCCGCCATCGCGATGCGTGGTTCCTGGGCGAGGTCATCCACGGCGACTACCCGGCGCAGGTGAGCGCCGCCGGATTCGACTCGGTCACCCAGTACGAACTGTGGAAGGCCGTCTGGAGTGCCCTGAACGACAAGAACTTCCACGAACTCGACTGGGCGCTGCAGCGCCACAACGACTTTCTGGGATCCTTTGTGCCGCTGACGTTCATCGGCAACCACGACGTCACCAGGATCGCCAGCCGCATCGAAGATCCGCAGCATCTCGAGCATGCCCTTGTGCTGCTGCTGACCACCGGAGGCACCCCGAGCGTGTACGCCGGCGACGAGTGGGCCTGGCGCGGTGTCAAGGAGGAACGCGTCGGCGGTGACGACGCGATCCGCCCCGAGTTCGGCGCGCCGCCGATGCCACCACATGACATGACGCGGCTGTACCAGTACCTCATCGGCCTACGCCGGCGAAACCCGTGGCTGCACAACGCCCGTACCGAATCATTGAGCCTGACCAACACCGGGTACGCCTACCGGGTCGCCGCCGATGATCGAGCGTTGGTGGTGGCACTCAACCTCGACGACGCCCCGTTGACGGCCGGGTTGCCCGGGACCGGGCGGGTGATCGCGGGATCCGGGGCCCCGCCCACCGAACGTGTCGACGAGCTCGTCGTGCCCCCGCACGGCTGGGTGATCGCCGACTACGACTGATCGTTCGTGGTCCACGTATAGGGCTGCTCGGGCACACCGCGATCGCCGAGCATGAACGTCCGATGCTCACGCTCGCCGCGCCCGATCGCTGCCATCCACGTCAGCACGGTGCTGACCCGGTTGTGGACACCGGTCAGGAACGCGATGTGGATGAAGCCCCACGCCATCCAGCCCAGCCGACCCGACAGTTTCACCGGGCCGACCTGGAGCAGCGCGTTGCCGCGGCTGATGTAGGCCGCCGAGCCGAGATCGCGGTACCGGTATCGGCGGCGCGGTTTACCTGCCAGCTCACGACGCACGCACGCGGCAACGTGCAGGCCGCCCTGCATTGCGTTCTCCGCGACACCGGGATAGTCGCCGCCGGCCAGGTCGCCGATGACGAAGACCTCGGGATGACCAGTCACCGACAGATCAGGTTGGACGTCGATCCGGCCGGACCGATCGGTCTTGGCGCCCAGGGCCTGCGCGGCGCGTCGGGCGAACGGCACCGCCTCGACGCCGGCGGTCCACAGGACCGTCCTGGCCTCGTATCGCTGCTCCGGTCCGCCGGACTTGGGCGTGACCGTCACGCCGTCGCGGCCGACGTCGGTGACGTGCACGCCCATGTGCAATTCGACACCGAGCGCCTGCAGGGTGCGGGTGGCCTTGTCGGTCAAGCCCGGGGCGAACGATTTCAAGACCCGGTCACCACCGTCGAACAACAGCACCCTGGCGTCCTCGGGTTGGATGCTGTGAAACTCGTTGGCCAGTGTCCGCGAGGCGACCTCGCGGATCTGCCCGGCGATCTCGACCCCGGTCGGGCCGCCGCCTGCCACGGCGAAGGTCAGCCAGCTGTCCCGCTCGCGGCCCGGCGGCAAGGTCTCGGCGATCTCGAATGCGGTGAACAATCGCTGCCGGATGCACAGCGCGTCATCGAGTGTCTTCATCCCCGGTGCCCACTCGGCGAAACGCTCGTTGCCGAAATAGGACTGCTGCATACCCGCGGCGATCACCAGGACGTCGTAATCCAGGGTGTAGGTCGATTCGTCGGGACGTAACGCCGTCACGGTCCTGGCGTCCGGATCCAGCTGCACCGCCTCGCCGAGCAGGGTGCGCACATTGGGGTATCGCGAGAGCTCCTCGCGCAGTGAATGGCTGATCTGACCGATGCTCAGCGTTCCGGTGGCGCACTGGTAGAGCAGCGGCTGAAAGATATGTCCGGCCGCACGGTCGAGTAGGGTGACCGCCGCGCCGGTGCGCCCGAGCCGGCGGGCGCAGAACAGACCGCCGAACCCTCCCCCGATGATGAGCACCCTGGTGCGTCCGTTGTTCACCCCTGCCAGGCTAGTCGCCCGGTCACTTCCTCAAGCCGCGCGCGTGACCCGCCGCAGACGGCTACGCTCACCGCTTGATGGCGATCACCAGCGAAACAATGTCAGAGCCCGGGCCCGCTGCCGACAACCACAAGCGCCGTAGGCGAAGTGCTCTGTCGCGGATGAGCATCCTGTCCAAATTGTTGATCATGCTGCTGGCGACCAGCATCCTGTCCGCCGCCGTGATCGGCTATATCGGTTATCAGTCCGGGCGTACCTCGCTGCGCGACGCGGCCTTCAACCGGCTCAACGAGATCCTCTCGTCGCAGACTCGCCAGTTGGAGGCCGAGTATCGCTATCTGCGCGAATCGTTGGTGATCTACACCCGCGGTTCCACGGCACACGAAGCCGCCCGCGAGTACACCGCGGGCTTCGACGAGCTGAGTACCGCCGCCACCACTCCCGCTCAAGACCGCGCGATCAACGACTACTACCGGGAGCAATTCGCCAAAGAAACCGCCGCGGCGACAGGGCAGGACATCGATGTCAGTGGCCTGCTGCCGACCGCACCGGCGCAAAAGTACCTCTAGGCGTTCTACACCGCGCCCTTCGACGACTGGGACGCCGCACTGCGTAACGACGACGCCGGGGACGGCAGTCGATGGTCTGCGGCCAACGCGCGGTTCAACGACTTCTTCCGGCAGATAGTGCACCGATTTCGGTTCGAGGACGCCCTGCTTCTCGACACCCGCGGCAATGTCGTCTACACCGCCTACAAAGGGCCGGATCTGGGGACCAACATTCTGACCGGACCCTACCGGGACGGCCAGCTCACCGAAGCCTATCGGGACACGCTGGAGTCCAACGTGGTCGACTACGTCGGGGTCACCGACTTCGCCTACTATCAGCCGACTGCCGAGCCCACGGCCTGGTTCATGTCGCCGATCGGTTCCGGTGGGCAGATCGACGGGGTGCTGGCATTGCAGTTCCCCACCATCGGCGTCAACCGCGTCATGACGATGGACCGCCAATGGGAGCAGGCCGGTATGGGTAGTACCGGTGAAACGTTCCTGGTCGGTCCGGACGGCACCATGCGCTCGAACTCACGCCTGTTCGAGGAGGACCGCGACGCGTTCCGAGAGCGCGTGGTGCAGGCCGGAACACCGCCGGATGTCGCCGACCGGTCGCTGCGCAACAACACCAACGTCCTGATCCAGCCAGTCGAGGACGAGGCCACCCGTCGTGCCAAACGCGGGCAAACCGGAACCATCGTCGAAACCGATTACCTGGGTAACGAATCCCTGCAGGCCTACGGACCGGTAAACCTACCGGGCCTGGACTGGGTGATGGTCGCCAATATCGACACCTCCGAGGCGTTCGCCCCAGTTGCCACGTTCACCCGGACGTTGGTGCTCTCGACAGCGGCCATCGTTTTCATCGTCTCCATCGCCTCGATGTTGCTGGCGCGCTTGTTCACCCGACCTATCCGCAGGCTAGAGGCCGGGGCCCGCCAGATCAGTTCCGGTGACTACGGCGTCACCGTACCTGTGCAGTCCAGGGATGAGTTCGGTGATCTGACGGTCGCCTTCAACGCGATGAGCCGCAATCTGGCCATCAAGGAAGACCTTCTCAACGAACAGCGCAGGGAGAACGACCGCTTGTTGTTGTCGCTGATGCCCGAGCCGGTCGCCGCGCGCTACCGCGACGGGGAGGAGACCATCGCCCAGGACCATCAGGACGTCACGGTGATCTTCGCCGGCATCGCCGGTCTCGACGAGCTGTCCGCCGAACTCAGCGCCGACGAGGATCTGTCCTTGGTCAACAACCTGATCCGCCAGTTCGACGCGGCCGCAGAGGATCTCGGCGTAGAAAAGGTGCGCACGCTGCACAACGGCTATCTCGCGAGTTGCGGGCTGACCACGCCCAGATTGGACAATGTGCGCCGCACCGTGGACTTCGCCGTCGAGATGTCTCGTATCGTCGACAGGTTCAACGCCGAGACCGGGCACAGTTTGACCGTGCGTGCCGGTATCGACACCGGCACGGTCACCAGCGGGCTGATCGGCAAATCGAGCCTGGCCTATGACATGTGGGGCGACACCGTGGATCTCGCCAACAGCATGCAGAGCGGATCGTCGCGGCCCGGGATCTACGTCACGGCAAGGGTCCACGACGTGATGCGGGAGAGCCGCAGCTTCGTCGCGGTGGAAGACAGCGCCATCGGCGAGCCGGTGTGGCGCTTGACCGAGCAACGCTCGTGAACGGACTGTTCGACGCCCCGTGGTTCTTGTGGGCCGTCGGGGTGTCAGTCGGCCTGCCGGTCGCGTTGGTGGCGCTCACCGAGTTGCGCAACGCGCTGGCCCGGCGGGGCAGCGCGCTCACCCCCGCGGTCGGCCTGGTACGCAACTATGTGGTGCCGATCGGGGCACTGTTACTACTGCTCACCGAGGCCACCGAGATATCGGCCGAAGCCACCGGTGTGCGCATCATCGCCACCGTGTTCGGCTTCGTGGTCCTGATCCTGCTGTTGTCAGGGTTCAATGCCGCGTTGTTCCAGGACGCCCCCGAAGGCTCCTGGCGCCAGCGCATTCCGTCGATCTTCCTCGACGTAGCGCGCCTTGCGCTGATCGCGGTCGGTCTGGCAATGATCCTCTCCTTCGTGTGGGGCGCCAATGTCGGCGGCTTGTTCACCGCGCTGGGCGTCACCTCGATCGTGCTGGGTCTCGCGCTGCAGAACTCGGTCGGCCAGATCGTCTCCGGCCTGCTGCTGTTGTTCGAACAACCCTTCAAGCTCGGCGACTGGCTGGACACCCCCTCCGCGCGGGGCCGCATCGTCGAGGTCAATTGGCGGGCCACTCACGTGGACACCGGTGGTGGCGGGCTGCAGATCATGCCCAACTCGGTTCTGGCCGCCGCATCGTTCACCAATCTGAGCCGGCCGCCAGGCCAGCACAGCATCTCGGTCGTCAGCGTGTTCAGCACCGAGGACGCGCCCGACGAAGTCTGCGCGATGCTCACCGAAGTGGCCGCGACGCTGCCGCAGCTACGTAGCGGAGCCCATCCGAAAGCCGTGCCCATCGGTGGACTGGAGTACCGCACCTCGATCCCGGTGCGCAGCCCCGCCGATGACGGCGCGGCCAAGGCGACGTTCCTGCGCTGGGTCTGGTATGCCTCCCGGCGTGCGGGGTTGCATCTCGACGAGCGCACCGACGAGTTCAGTACCCCCGCGCGCGTCGGTGAGGCATTACAGGCCGTCGCCGCCTCCCTGCGCCTGCATCGCAGCGAGCTGGACGGGATCGTCGAGCACGCCCGGATAACGCGGTATGGGGCCGATGAACTGGTGCAGTCCCGCGGGCAGGTCCCCCACCAGATGTCGTTCATCCTCGATGGCCGGGTGCAGTTGTACGCGCCACGCGCAGATGGCGTCGTCGTCGCGGTCGCCACGCTGGAACAGGGCGACTTCCTGGGCCAGACGACACTGACCCGGGAACCTGTTCGTGCCGACGCCCGCGCCCTCGAAGAGGTGGCCGTCCTGCAGATCGGACGCAGCCACGTCGAGGACCTCGTGATGCGAAATCCCTTGTTGCTGCAGGAGATTGGACGAATCATCGAGGATCGACGGATAAGCATGCGTGACGCCTTGGCGACGGCCGACTGACCCTGCCCGGGGGCCACCCTCGGACTGTGCGACGTTCCGGGTCTCGACGCCGAGTCGGAATCGTTGCCCAACCGCGATACACCACGCCGCGCTGGTACGCGTGTGACGCAAGTGGCCCGTGTTGAACTACCCATCGAAGAAAGCAACGGCGATTGCTTGAAGACGAAAGGTGGGTTGGTTGCCGTTATGAAGACCATCAGGAAAATCCGTGGCGGTTGGCTCCGCAGACTGGCGGTGGTTGCCGCATCGATGCTGGCGCTGCCCGGGCTGATCGGTTTCGCCGGGGGTTCGGCGACTGCTGGTGCGTTCTCGCGGCCCGGGCTGCCCGTCGAGTACCTCGACGTGTTCTCCCAGGCGATGAACCGCAACATCCGGGTGCAGTTCCAGGGCGGTGGGCCGCACGCGGTGTACCTGCTCGACGGCCTGCGCGCCCAGGACGACTACAACGGCTGGGACATCAACACCCCGGCATTCGAGTGGTACTACCAGTCCGGTCTGTCCACCATCATGCCGGTCGGCGGCCAGTCCAGCTTCTACGCCGACTGGTACCAGCCCTCGAAGGGCAACGGGCAGAACTACACCTACAAGTGGGAGACCTTCCTGACCCAGGAGCTGCCCACCTACCTGGAGACCGTCAAGGGCGTGTCGCGCACCGGCAACGCCGTGGTCGGCCTGTCGATGGCCGGTAGCGCATCGCTGAACTACGCGATCCACCACCCGCAGCAGTTCATCTATGCCGCATCGCTTTCCGGCTTCCTCAACCCGTCCGAGGGTTGGTGGCCGATGCTGATCGGGCTGGCCATGAACGATGCCGGCGGCTTCAATGCCGAGAGCATGTGGGGCCCGTCCTCGGACCCGGCGTGGAAGCGCAACGACCCGATGGTCAACATCAACCAGCTGGTGGCCAACAACACCCGCGTCTGGATCTACTGCGGTACCGGCACCCCGTCGGACCTCGACGTCGGCGCCAACACCGGCAACCTGATGGCCGCGCAGTTCCTGGAGGGCTTCACCCTGCGGACCAACGTCAGCTTCCGGGACAAGTACGTCGCGGCCGGTGGGACCAACGGGGTGTTCAACTTCCCGTCACAGGGCACCCACAGCTGGGGCTACTGGGGCCAGCAGCTTCAGATGATGAAGCCTGATATCCAGCGCGTGTTGGGAGCCCAGGCCGTCGCATGATGACGGACTGACCCGACACACCAAAGACCCAGGGAGCCTGCCGTACCCCCCGAACGGCAGGCTCCCTGCTTTGTGTCTGTTCACGAGAGTGACGTTTCTGCGCTATCCATGGCCTGGATAGCGCAGAAACGTCACTCTCACGGCTATGTGGCGCGGCTCAGGGACGTTGACAGCCGATAGTCAGAATCGCCATCTAGCATCTGCGCGTGACCCCTGTTCTGCGCGGCATGCTGCTCGACATCGCCCCGCCGCTGGTCGCCTACTACGGGTTGCGCGCCGCGGGGGTGTCCGAATACCTGGCCCTGCTCACCGCGACGCTGCTGGCCGGAGCCAAGGTCGGCTACGACGCGATCCGCGCGCGCCGGTTGGACCCGTTCGCCGGCTACCTGATGCTCAACTTCGGCCTGAGCCTGGCCGTCGGCCTGGCGACATCGGATGCCCGGATGCTGATGGTCGGCGACACCCTGGTCGGCGGCATCGGCGCGCTGATCTTCCTCGGCAGCTGTGTCCTCGGTAAGCCCTTGACCCAGGTTGTCGCCGAACGGGTGCAACCGGACGACGCGCCGGAGTCGGCGGATACCGGGGCCGCGGCCGTCCGGCGACGCATCCACGTCCTGCTCTCCGCGATGTGGGGTGTCGGGTTGCTGGTCGGCACGGGGCTGAGCCTGGGCATCATCTATTCGTTCTCGGTCGACGTCGGCAAGGGCCTCAACACGGCGGTGTCGCTCATCGTCATCGGGATTCTGACGCTGCTGACGATCGTCATCGCCAAACGGGCCCGGGCGCGAGGGCAGCGCATGGACGAGTCGGCGGTGCCGTCGGCCGATCCCCCGGCACCGCCACCCCGGTGTTCGCCCTCAGCGCAGTGACCGTGCGCCGGGAACAACCGCAGACCGCTCCGGGTTGAGTGCATCAGAATCAACTTTGGAGGATTGATGTCTGAAGCCATCACAGTCCCGGTCCTGTTCGTCAGCGAGCCCATCGTGCTGCCCGGCATGGTGGTGCCCATCGAGCTCGACGACGCTGCCCGTGCCGCGGTCGACGCCGCGCAGGCCAGCGAGACCGGCAAGCTGCTCATCGCACCGCGCCTGGATGACCGCTACCCCACCTACGGGGTGCTCGCCTCGATCGTGCAGGTGGGCCGGGTTCCCGGCGGCGGCGCGGCCGCCGTCGTCAAGGGCGAGACCCGCGCACACATCGGCTCCGGCACCACCGGACCCGGCGCCGCGCTGTGGGTCGAGGTCGAGCCGATCGCCGAGGCGGAGGTCTCCATCGAGACCACAGCCCTGGCCGGCGAGTACAAGAAGCTGCTGCTGGCGATGCTGCAACGCCGCGAGGCATGGCAGATCGTTGACGTCGTCAACAAGATCAGCGACCCGTCCGCGCTGGCCGACACAGCCGGCTACGCCTCGTACCTGAGCGATGTGCAGAAGCGTGAACTGCTGGAGACCTCCGATGTCGAGCGTCGGCTCCGTCTGTTGATCGATTGGACCGGCGAGCACCTGGCCGAGGTCGAGGTCAACGACAAGATCGCCGAGGACGTCCGGGCCGGGATGGACAAGCAGCAGAAGGAGTTCCTGCTGCGCCAGCAGTTGGCCGCGATCCGCAAGGAACTGGGCGAGCTGGGTCCCGACGGCCAGGAGGGTGAGGACGATTACCGGGCCCGCGTGGAGGCCGCCGAGCTGCCGGAGAAGGTCCGCGAGGCCACGCTGCGCGAGGTCGGCAAGCTGGAACGCTCCAGCGATCAGAGCCCCGAAGGCGGCTGGATCCGCACCTGGCTGGACACCGTGCTGGACCTGCCGTGGAACGTCACGACCGAGGACTCGGCCGACCTGAAAGCGGCCCGCGAGATCCTCGACGCCGATCACCACGGTCTGGAGGACGTCAAGGACCGCATCGTCGAATACCTGGCGGTGCGGGCGCGGCGCGCCCAACGCAACATGTCCGTCGTCGGCGGGCGTGGCTCCGGTGCCGTCATGGTGCTGGCCGGCCCGCCCGGGGTCGGCAAGACCTCGCTGGGTGAATCCGTGGCACGGGCCCTGGGCCGCAAGTTCGTTCGCGTCGCCCTGGGCGGCGTGCGCGACGAGGCCGAGATCCGCGGGCACCGGCGCACCTATGTCGGTGCGCTGCCCGGCCGGATCGTGCGGGCCATCGGCGAGGCCGGTTCGATGAATCCCGTCGTGCTGCTCGACGAGATCGACAAGGTGGGCTCGGACTACCGCGGCGACCCGTCCTCGGCGCTGCTCGAGGTGTTGGACCCGGCGCAGAACCACACGTTCCGCGACCACTACCTGGAGCTGGACCTGGACCTGTCCGATGTGGTGTTCCTGGCGACGGCCAACGTCATCGAGAACATCCCGTCGGCGCTGTTGGACCGCATGGAGCTGATCCAGATCGACGGTTACACCGAGGACGACAAGGTGGCGATCGCGCGGGATTTCCTGCTGCCCCGACAGGCCGAACGCGCGGCGTTGACCCCCGAGGAGGTCACGCTGACTGACGCGGCATTGCGCAAGATCGCCGCCGACTACACCCGCGAACCGGGCGTGCGGCAGTTCGAGCGGCTGCTGGCCAAGGCGCTGCGCAAGGTCACGACCAAGCTGGCCGCCGACCCGTCGGCGATCACCGTCGACGAGCCGGATCTCGTTGAGTACCTGGGCCGTCCGCGGTTCACTCCGGACTCCGACGAGCGAACCGCGGTGCCGGGTGTGGCGACGGGTCTGGCCGTGACGGGACTCGGTGGCGATGTGCTCTATATCGAGGCGGGTGCGGTCGATGCCGAACCGGGTCTCAAGCTGACCGGTCAGCTGGGCGACGTCATGAAGGAGTCGGCGCAGATCGCGCTGTCCTACGTGCGTGCCCATGCCGAGCAGCTCGGCGTCGACCCGAAGGCGCTGGACCGGCAGATTCACGTGCACGTGCCCGCGGGAGCGGTGCCCAAGGATGGTCCGTCGGCCGGTGTGACGATGGTGACCGCGTTGGTCTCCATGGCGACCGGGCGGCAGGTCCGCGGTGACGTGGGCATGACCGGCGAGGTCACGCTGAACGGCCGGGTGCTGCCCATCGGTGGTGTCAAGCAGAAACTGCTTGCCGCACAACGGGCCGGGCTGAAGACCGTCTTCATCCCGCAGCGCAACGAACCCGATCTCGACGAGGTCCCCGAGGAAGTTCTGGCCGCGCTCGACGTCCGGCCGATGACCGATGTCGCCGAGATCGTCGCGCTGGCGCTGGAGCCGGCCGCCGAGGCCGTCACTGCGGCTGCCTGATTTCCCGCGAGCAGACGCAAACTCGCGCATTTCCCTGGAAATAGTGCAAGTTTGCGTTCCCCCGCAAGCGGGAGGTGCCCCCAGCTCGCCATAGAGAGGTGACCACCCATGCCCCGACGCGGTGAACCGCTGCGCAAGCTCGGATTCCTGACCATCGGTCGGTTCGACGCCGCCGATCCGCGGCCCGGGCTGGAAGAGACCCTGCAAGTCGTCGAGCTCGCCGAACAGCTCGGGTTCGACAGCGTCTGGCTGCGGTGTCGGCATCTACAACCTGGCATCTCCTCACCGGTCGCGATCATGGCGGCCGCCACCCAGCGCACCTCCCGCATCGAACTCGGCACCGCGGTGATTCCGCTGGGTCTGGAAAACCCGCTTCGCCTGGCCGAAGACCTGGCCACCGTCGACCTGCTGTCCGGTGGTCGTATCAATCCCGGTGTCTCGGTCGGTACCCCGATGCTCTACGACCACTACAAGGCGGCGCTGTACCCGAGCACCCATGACACCGAGGATTTCTCGAAGGAGCGCGTGTTGCGCCTGGTGCGTGCGTTGCGCGGTGACCCGGTCAGCGACTTCTCCGGCACCCTCGGCATCGAACAATTCACCGACCACGTCCAACCGCACTCCCCTGGACTGGTGGAACGGATCTGGTATGGGGGTGGCCGGGATTCGGCCGTCTGGGCCGGCCGCCACGGCCTGAACTACCTGACCAGCTCCGTTGTCTCGATCGAGGGAACCGATTCCAGGGACTTCGCCACCATCCAGGCCGAGCACATCGACGCTTACCGGGCCGTCCACACCGGAAACCCAAGGGTGTCACAAGGTTTGGTGGTCATTCCGACCGACAGCGCCACCGATGAACAGGTGCGCCGCTATCGGAACTACGCCGCGAGTCGCTTCGAACGCACCAAGGAACCTCAAGGTCCGCGGGGGATGCTGTTCTCGCCCGATTACGTCGGCCCCTCCAGCGAACTCGCCGAACTGCTCTATGAGCACGCCGGATTTCAGCGCGCCGACGAGGTGACCTTCGCACTACCGTTCACCTTTGCGTCGGCCGACTACACCCAGATCATCAGCGACCTGGCTGCCCACCTGGGACCGGCGCTCGGGTGGACCCCTACCGTATGAGCATGGCCGGCAAGACACACAGCTACGAATTGGACATCACCTGGACCGGGAACACCGGAACCGGCACCAGCGGCTACCGCGCATACGAGCGCGCCCATGACATCAGTGGGGCCGGCAAGCCGACGATCCCCGGCAGCGCGGATCCGTCCTTCCGCGGTGACCCGCAGCGGTGGAATCCAGAGGAGCTGCTGGTCGCATCGCTGTCCCAATGCCACATGCTGTGGTTTCTCGGGCTATGCGCTCAGGAGGGCATCGTCGTCACTGGGTACACCGATCATCCGTCGGGCACAATGACCGAAACCGAGGATGGTGGTGGGCATTTCACCGAGGTGGTGCTGCGGCCGGAGGTCCGGGTGGATGATCCCCGACACCTGGATGCGTTGTCGGCGATCCATGAGCGGGCCCATCACCTGTGCTTCATCGCGAACTCTGTCAATTTCGACGTCCGCTGTGAGCCCGGTACTGCTTAGAATCTCGGCATGACAGACCTGACCATCCGGGCGGACCTGGACTGACATGGCCTACGACCTGCATCTGGCAGAGCGCGTGCGGGAGCTTGTCGGCGGGGCCGATGAGCGGCGGATGTTCGGTGGGCTGGCCTTCCTGGTGAACGGGCACATGGCCGTCTGCGTATCCGGTCAGGGCGGGCTGATGGTGCGGGTGCCCGCCGAAGACACCGGTGCCCTGCTCGGCCGCGAGCATGTCGAGCCGATGGTGATGTCGGGGCGCGAGGTCCGTGGCTGGATCCGGGTGTCGACCGCCGGTGTTTCCGATACACGCAGGCTGCAATCCTGGGTGGGTCGCGGGATCGCGCACGCGAGGTCGCTGCCCCCGAAGTAGCCGACGTTTGTGCCGGACCGCCCTGGGTACCTCAACACCGATGTCTGATTCGCAGAACAGGGCCGAGCGGCTGATCCAGCAGGCGGGTACGACGTATGCCGAACAAGCCGGCATCACGCTCAAGGACACCCCCGCCCCGCTGTTCCAGTTGCTGACGCTGGCGATGCTCGCCAGCAAGCCCATCGGCTCCGATATCGCCACCGCCGCCGCCCGCGAACTCCACACCGCGGGCCTGCGCACACCGGATTCGGTGTTGGATTCCGACCGACGGACGATGATCGACTGTTTCGGCCGGGCACACTACGCCCGCTACGACGAGAGCTCGGCGACCCGGTTGACCGAACTCGCGACCCGGGTCCGCGAGCACTACTGCGGGGACCTCCGCACGCTCGCCGAAAACTCGGGCCACGACGTGGCGACGACGAAACGCCAACTGCAGGAGTTCAAAGGCATCGGGCCGACGGGCGCGGACATCTTCCTGCGCGAGGTGCAGGTCGTGTGGCCCTGGGTGCGGCCCTACTTCGACGACCGCGCGATCGAGGCCGCACGCGGGCTGGGTCTGCCCCACGATCCGGATGGCCTGCACCGCCTGGCACCGCGCAGGTCGGCCCGGCTGGCCGCCGCCCTGGTGCGGGTTTCCCTCGACGACGAATTACGCGCCACCCTCGTAACCGCAACCACGGAGCAGACATGACCACACCAAGCTATCTGATCATCGGCGGCGGACTGGCCGGCGCAAAGGCCGCCGAAGCGTTGCGCGACAACGACTTCGACGGGAGCATCATCCTTTTCGGTGCCGAATCCGCGCTGCCCTACGAGCGTCCGCCGCTGTCCAAGGACTACCTGCTCGGCAAGGCTGCACCGCCCGATTTCACCGTGCACGACGCGGATTGGTTTCGAGAACACGATGTGCAGTTGCGGTTGGGTACCGAGGTCAGCACCATCGACCCGGCCGCACATGCCGTCGGGTTCGACGAAGGCCGGCATGAGCATTACGACAAACTGTTGTTGGCCACCGGATCACGGCCGCGCCGGTTGGAGATCCCGGGCGCCGATGCCGATGGTGTGTATGTACTGCGCACGGTCGCCGATGCCGATGCCCTGCTGTCGGCGCTGCAGCACGGACAGCGACTGGCCATCATCGGCGCGGGCTGGATAGGCCTGGAGGTCGCCGCGGCAGCGCGGTCCCGTGATCTTGCCGTCACCGTCGTCGAGAACGCTGACTTGCCGCTGCTGAAGGCGCTCGGCCCGGAGAACGCCAAGGTGTTCGCCGGCCTGCACACCGGGCACGGCGTCGACTTCCGGTTCGGCGCGACCGTCGAGGGCATCACCACCACTGCCGGTGGACCGGCCTCCGGAGTGCTCCTGGGCGACGGTTCCACGGTCGCGGCCGACGCCGTGCTGATTGCGGTGGGCGCGCAACCGAATCTCGAACTGGCCGAACGCGCGGGTCTGGACATCGCCGACGGTGGGCTCGCGGTCGATGCGTCGCTGCGCACAAGCGACGTGGACATCTACGCCGTCGGCGATATTGTCGCAGCACAGCATCCGCTGTACGGCACCAGGATTCGCACCGAGCACTGGGCCAATGCCAAGAAACAACCCGCCGTGGCCGTCGCAGGGATGCTCGGCAAGCCGGGCGTCTATGACGAGCTGCCCTACTTCTACACCGACCAGTACGACCTCGGTATGGAGTACGTTGGTCACGCACCGGACTACGAGGCTGTGATCTTCCGCGGCGATGTCGACGGTCGCGAGTACACCTCGTTCTGGCTGGACGAGAAGGACCGCGTGCTGGCCGGGATGAACGTCAACATCTGGGAGGGCCTGGATGACATCAAGGCCCTCATCCGATCCGGCACGAAGATCGACCGGCAGAGGCTGGCCGATCCGTCGGTGCCACTCGCGGAGTTGTCCGACTGACCGCGCAGAGGCGCGATTAGGGTGGTCGGCATGTCCCCCACCCCCGTCACCGTCGCCGTCACCGGCGCCGCGGGCCAGATCGGCTACGCGGCGTTGTTCCGGATCGCCGCAGGTGCGATGCTCGGTCATGACACACCGGTTACGCTGCGGCTGCTGGAACTACCCGATGCGGTGCGTGCCGCCGAGGGTGTGGTGATGGAGCTCGACGACGGTGCGTTCCCACTGCTGGCAGGCACCGAGATCTACGACAACCCGGTGCGGGGATTCGACGGAGTCGACGTCGCGCTGCTCATCGGCGCCCGGCCACGGACCAAGGGCATGGAACGCGCCGACCTACTCGGCGCCAACGCGCAGATCTTCGCCAACGCCGGTGCGGCGCTCAATGCCGGCGCGTCCGACGATGTGCGGGTGCTCGTCGTCGGAAACCCCGCGAACACCAACGCCCTGGTGGCATCGGCGCACGCACCCGATATCCCGCGTGACCGATTCACCGCGCTGACCCGTCTCGATCACAACCGGGCCGTCGCCGCGATGGCAAGGCATGCGCGGGTGCCGGTCACCGAGATCAGCCGGATGACCATCTGGGGCAACCACTCCCCGACGCAGTACCCCGATATCTTCCACGCCGTGGTGGGTGGCCGGTCCGGTGCCGACTATGCCGCCGACACCCATTGGCTTGCCGACGATTTCATCCCGACGGTGGCTCGTCGCGGCACCGCGATCATCGAAGCACGCGGCGCCAGCTCGGCGGCCTCGGCCGCCAACGGAGCCATCGACCATATCGACGACTGGGTCCACGGCACCCCGGCCGACGACTGGACTTCCGTGGCACTGCCGTCGCCGGGCGCCTACGGCGTCGACGAAGGTCTGGTGTCCTCGTTCCCGTGCCGGTCGGTCGGCGGCCGCTGGGAGATCATCGAGGGACTCGACGTCAACGCGTTCTCCCGCGCCAGGATCGACGCCTCGGTGGCCGAACTACGCGAGGAGCGCGACGCCGTGGCGGCACTGGGCCTGCTGTAGGTCAGCCCAGCGTCGCCGTGCCGTCGGCGCGCACGGTGACCTTCGCCCCGGCGATGTCCTCGTCCACGCTGGCCCGCGCCTCGGAGCGATCGGTGAGCACCGCCAGTGTGCGCGTGTCAGCGGGGGTGCGCACTGCCAGGAACGCCTTCTCCGGTTCGCCCTCACGATCGAACGGCGTCGTCCACGTCTCCACCGTGCCGACGCCGGACCACTCGACCTCGGCGGCCCGGGTGGGTTCGGCGTCCACCTTCTGCTGCACGTCCTCCCAACGGAATTCGTGGCTCGGCGGCTCGGTCCCGTACACCCCGAAGCTGTGCTTGGTGAGATAGCCACCGTTGGCGGTGATCAGGCCCCGACTGCCCGGTTCGGCGATCAGCCGCTCGGCCATCGTCGCGATCGAATGTGTCACGTAGTTGTTCCACGGTCCGCCGGCGAAGGTCAGCCCGCCGGTCACGGTCAGCGGCCGGCGCGGGTCATCGAGAGCCAGTCCGAGTTCGTTGGCCGCGACCTGCACCGCCGACGGGAAGCACGAATAGACGTCGACCAACGCGATATCGGCGAGATCGGTCTGCGCCAGTTCCAGCGCGGTCAGTCCCCCGATCCGAATAGCAGGTGAGCCATGGAACTCGGCGCGGTGGCTGATCTCGTAGGTGTCGTGCGCGTCGGTGCCGGCGTACGGGAAAACCCAACGCTCGGTGGGTATCTGGAGATAGGTGGCCTTCTCCGCGGACATCAGGATCAGGGCGGCACCCTGATCGACCATATTGTTCGAGTTCATCAGCTTGGTGTAGGGCGTGCTGATCATCCGGTTCTTCGGTCCCGGGTTGGCAATCTCCTCGGCGGACAGCGGCTCCCGGTTCCAGGCGTGCGGGTTGGTCGCCGCGACCGCGCTGAAGCGTGACCACAGTTCGCCGATCCGTCGCTGGTGCTCGACTGGTGCGGCGCCGGCGGCGATGCGCAAGGCCTGCTCGAACATCGGGTACACGAACGACGGCCGGTCCAGATGGATGCGCAGCTCGCCGGGGCCGGCAAGCGCGAACTCCTCATCGGAGCCCGGCGCGAGCGGCACCGACTCGTCCTGCTTTGTGCCGGTGAGCTTTTCACCGCGGGCCCGCAACCGGGTTCGGCTGCGCCACGTTTCACCGCCGCTGATCAGGACCACATCGTTGCGCCCCTGCTGGATGTCGAGGCACGCCTGGTTGACCAGCGACTGCGGCACGTTGCCACCGATCGGGGTGTAGCGGGTGGCCGCCGAGGCCGCCCCGATGCGCTGCGCCAACAGCAGACCGGGATCGCGGTACCGCCAGGACAGCAGGTTGACGATCCGTACCGAGTCGACGGCGGCCAGCACGCGCGGGTCGGCGGCGGCGCGAGCGGCGGCCTCCATGAGGTCGACGGGCTCGGTCGTCGCGCTCTCCTCGCGCTGGTTGGTCTGGCCGAAACCGACGAGCACCGGGGTCCTGGGATCAATGGTCATGCGTGCATTCCTCTCCACGAGCGTGCGGAAATTTCAGTGTCAGAGCTGCGTGTCGGGGTACAGACACGCGCGCTCGTCGGGTTCCGGGTTGGGGATCAGGCGGGGCCGACGCGGTAGATCGACTTGAGCACCTGATAGGCGGCCAGCCCCTCGGGTCCGAGCTCGCGACCCAGGCCGCTGGCCTTGACGCCCCCGAAGGGTGCGTTCACATCGAGCTGATACTCGTTGACGCCGATGGTGCCGGTGTGGACGGCGCGCGCGATCTCGGTGGCGCGTTCGACATCCTGGGACCACACCGTGCCGCCGAGGCCGAACTCGCTGTCGTTGGCGATATCGATAGCCTCCTGGTCCGAGCCGTACGGGATCACCGTGAGCACCGGGCCGAAGATCTCCTCCTGGGCGATGCGCGCCGAGTTGTCGACGTCGGCGAACACCGTCGGCGCCACGAACCAGCCCTGCGGTTGATCGGCCGGAACCGCGCCGCCGGCAACCAGTTTGGCCTCAGACCGGCCCACCTCGATGTACTCCAGTACGCGCTGCTGCTGACGCTTGCTGACCAGCGGCCCGATATCGGTGGACTTCTGCAGCGGGTCACCGACCACCAGTCCGTCGGCCAGGGCGGCGACGGCGTCGACCACCTCGTCGTAACGCGAGCGTGGGGCCAGGATCCGCGAACTCAGGTGACAGGTCTGACCGTTGTTCACGAACGAGGCCGAACGCAGACCTTTGACGGTGGCTTCCAGGTTGGCGTCGTCGAGGATGATCGCAGCCGATTTGCCGCCCAGTTCGAGCGTGACCGGACGCAGCAGTCGGCCGCACGTCTCGGCGATGGCCCGCCCGGCGGCGGTCGAACCGGTGAAGGCGACCTTGTCCACCCCGGGGTGTGACACCAGATGCGCCCCGGCCTGCGGCCCACCGGCCAGCACGTTGAGCACCCCTGCAGGCAACCCGGCCGCTCGGGCCGCCTCGGCGAACACCAATGCGTCCAGGGCGGTTTCGGGAGCGGCCTTGAGCACCATGGTGCAGCCGGCGGCCAGCGCCGGCGCGATCTTCATGGCGGCGAGGGCCTGCGGATAGTTCCACGGTGTGATCGCGGCGACCACCCCGACCGGCTCGCGGCGCACGATGGTGTGTCCGATGGCTGCGGGCCTGGTCTCCTCGTCGGCACCGCGGTCGACGAGGTCGGCGTAGTAGCGCAGCAGCAGCGCGGGGTAGAGGCCATTGGCACCCTTGGACAACCGGATGGGCATCCCGTTCTCGCGCGAACACAGCGTGTGGGTGTCGGGTCCGCGCTGTTGCAGGGCGTCGGCAAAGCGCCGCAGGATCGCCGCGCGTTCGGTGGCCGGTGTCCGTTGCCATCCGATCAGCGCGGACCGCGCCGCCGCCACCGCGGCGTCGACCTCGGATTCGGTTGCCGCCGAACCCAGTCCGAGCTGTTGCTCGGTGGCCGCCTCGATCACCGGGGTCGACTTCGATGCCGAACGGAACTCGCCGTCGATGAAGATAGATGCGGTGCTCATAACGTGTTCCTCGCGTCGGTGGGGGTGGCGACCGGTGCGCTCTCGAAGAGAACACCATCGGCGATCAACCGGTCGATCTCGGATATGTCGAGTCCGAGTGCGCGGTGGGCGATATCGCGGGTGTGCTGCCCCGCCGTCGGCGCCGGGCGCAGCTCGCCGCGCGGTATCCGCCGATAGGGCGCGGGCCCGGTCTCGCTGGGCATCGGTTCGTCGAACAGCGGATGCTCCAGATCGGTGTAGAGCGACCGGAATTGCAGCTGCACATCGTCGAGGACATCGGCGGGGCGGTTCATCGGCCCGGCCGGGATGCCGGCCCGCTGCAGTTGCTCGGTGAGCTCGTGCTTGTCACGCCCGCTGGTGTAGGCACCGAGAATGGCCGTCAGCGCGGCCGCCTCGGTGGGCAGGTCGATGCCGATCAGCGCGGCCAGCGTGTCGCGGTCGGTCTGATCACGCACCGAGATGACGCACCATTCGTCGTCGCCGGCGCAGGGGCACACCGCGTGCACGGCAGGGTCCGCGGTGAGGGCGAGCCCGGACCGGGCGGCGGCCTCAGCGACATAGGCCACCGCGAGTTGGTTGATCGCCACCTCGGCCTGCGAAATGTGCACATGCGCGCCGGTGCCGGTGCGTTCACGGCCGATCAGCGCGGCCAGGGTGGCGATGGCGGTGATCCTGGCGGCGACGTGATCGGGGAACACCGTGGTGGCATCGAAGAACGCCGCAGAACTGTCCTCCCGGCCCCCGGCGGCGCGCCAGAGCCGGGTGACACCGGTGGTGGCGCGCACCAGCGGCCCATAGCCCATCTGGGCACTCCACGGCCCCGTATCGCCGAACGCACTGCTTTCCGCCAGCACCAGTCGCGGGTTGATCTGCTGCAGCTTCTCGAACGAGAAGCCAAGCCCGGCAAGGGTTCCCGGTTTGAAGTTGGCGAACACCAAATCGGTCCGACTGACCAGCTTGGTGAAGATCTCGGCGCCCTCGGGGGTGCGCAGATCGACACCGAAGCTGAGCTCATTGCGGTGGGTCAGCGCCCAGGATGCACTCATGGGCTGCCCCGGTGCGGTTTGGCGCAGCCCGTCGGGATAGGCAGCGCTTTCCACCTTCACCACACGCGCGCCGAGATCGGCATACAGCCGCCCCAGTTCGCCGCCGGCGACGATGACGCCGAGGTCCAGGATCCGCAAACCGTCGAACGGCCGCACACCCTGCTTCTGCGGGCGCCCCAACGCGTTGGGTGCACCGAGCCACTGTGCCCCGGCATCGGCCACCGCGGGCCGCCTCAGCCCGCGGTGCTGCCCGTCGACGACGAAGGGTCCGACCGGCACCGTCACCGACGCGTCGGGGGCCACCGACAGCGATGTCAGGGCTCCGACGGTGCGCAGATGATCGGATGCCAGCGCCTCGGCCGGAGTCTGCACCGCCGCGATGGGCACCCCGCGCGATTGCCCCTGCTCAACCAGGTGGGCCATCGTGTGCTCGGCGAACAGCGCACCGATCAGCGCATTGAGCCGTTCGGTGGCGGCGAACCGGGCGGCGATCGAGTCGAACTCGGGGTCCGCGAACTCCGCGGGCTCGCCGAGCCAGGCCCGCATCCCGCGCCACTGCCGAGGCGAGAGAAGGCAGATGCGGACGTAACCGTCGCGGCATCGGAACGTCGGGTAGATCTGCTGGTTTCTCGGGCGTCCACGCCATCCGCCGGTGCGTTTGAGTCCGGCCGCGGCCTGTCCCTGGGAACCGAAGGGCGGATCGAGGGCCTGGACCACCGCCTCGAATCGGGAGAAGTCGATGTGCTCGCCTCCACCGTGGCGCAGGCGGTGGTAGTAGGCGGCCAGTACCGCCCAGGCGGCCTGAGCGGCGGCCGTCGCCGAAGCGATCCCCACCGGCGGAAGTACCGGGGTGCCGGTGGCGGGTCCGGAGCGCGACAGCGCCGTCGACATCGCGTAGAAGACCGCGTCGGTACCGGACCAGCTCCGGTACGGTCCGTCGGCACCGAAGTCGGTGATCGTCATGGCCACGAGGTCGTGGTGGCGATCGGCGAGTTCGGCGGCGGTGGCGCCGAACTCGGCGGCGAGTCGGCCGTCGGCCACCAGGATGTCGGCCCCCGCGACCAGCTCGTGGAACCGGTCGCGGTCGGTATCGGCCGCCGGATCCAGCGACAGGCACCGCTTGTTGGCGTTGTCCAGCGTGTGCGGGACACTCAGGGATTCCACCAGGGGCGGTGCCAGACTGTCATCGCGACCGGGCACATCGACCCGCAGGGCGTCGACCTTGAGGACGTCGGCACCCAGATCGGCGAGCAGCCGGGTGACCGCTGCACCGTCGGGCCCGGCGGCGTCGAGAACGCGGACTCCGTCGAGCAGCACCTGCCCCGCCGTCACAGTGTCTTCTTCCGCACGACCGACACCTTAGCGCGTCAGTTCGCTAACTTAGGTAGACAACACCACCACGTACACTGACAAGCGATGTCTGACGCCGGCGCGGTGGTTTCACCGATCGATTCGCCTGCCCACCCGCTGGTTGGGCAGCCTTCTGCGTTGCAGCGCTTCCGGGTGTACATCGACGTGGGAATCGTCGTCACCGTTCTGGTGGCCACCAATCTCGTCGCCCATTTCACCACCCCGTGGGCCAATATCGCGATCGTCCCCGCCGCCGCGGTCGGCCTGGTGATCCTGGTGCGCTCCCGGGGGCTGGGCTGGTCGGAGCTGGGTCTCGGGCGCGAACAGTGGCGCTCGGGCGCCGGCTACGCACTGGCCGCCGTCGGGATCGTGCTCGCCGTGATCGCGATCGGTGTCGCGCTGCCGTGGACGCGACCGATGTTCATGAACAACCATTACGCCACGTTGTCCGGCGCGCTCATCGCGTCGATGGTGATCATCCCCCTGCAGACCGTCATCCCCGAGGAGCTCGCCTTCCGCGGGGTGCTGCACGGGGCCTTGGATCGCGCCTGGGGTTTCCGCGGCGTCGCAGCTGCCGGATCGCTGTTGTTCGGCCTCTGGCATATCGCCAGCTCGTTCGGCCTGACCAGTGGCAATGTCGGCTTCACCCGCATCCTCGGCGGCGGCGTGTTCGGCATGGTGGCCGGCATCGTCGGCGCCGTGATCGTCACCGGCGCCGCGGGTTTCGTGTTCACCTGGTTGCGGCGCCGCAGTGGCAGCCTCATCGCACCTATCGCGCTGCACTGGTCGCTCAATGGGATGGGCGCCCTGGCAGCGGCGCTGGTGTGGCACGCCTCCAGCTGAACGGGTCAGCCGGCGTGCTCCAGATCTACGGGAAACAGGCAGCTGTCGGCCAGCTCGTCCAGCGACACCGGTAGCACCCGCGCCAACGCGGCCACGGTGGTGAATGCCGGCGTCGCCAACCGCCCGGTCTCGATCTTGCGCAGCGTTTCCGGTGAGATCCCGGCCGATGCCGCCACCTCGGCCAGCGTCCGCTCGCCACGTGCGTGGCGGAGTTGCTCGCCGATGCGTTTACCGGCGGCGAGCTGTTCGGCTGTCAGCGGAAGGCGCACCATGCGGCCAGCCTAGCGCGCCCGGTATGAAAATACCGGGATGATCGGCTACCGTGATCCCCAGCCGGTATTTTCATACCGGCTTCGACGATCACGGCGGGGTACAGGCGAACATGGTGGAACTGAAGACAGCACAGGAAGTCGACGCGATGGCGGTCACCGGGGCGTTCATCGCCGCCCTTCTCGACGACCTCGCCGGGCGGGCCCGGCCCGGAGTCAATCTGCTGGACCTCGAACTGCGCGCCCGCGACCTCATCGCCGAACGCGGCGCGCAGTCCTGTTACTGGGACTACGCACCCTCCTTCGGCCGCGGACCGTTCCGCAATGTGATCTGCCTGTCCGTCAACGACGCAGTGCTGCACGGTCTTCCGCACGACCACACCCTCGCCGACGGCGACCTGCTCACCATGGACATTGCGGTATCGATCGATGGCTGGGTGGCCGACTCGGCCCGCAGCATCATCGTCGGCACCCCCAGGACCGAGGACCTGCGGCTGATCGAGGCCACCGAGCGCGCACTGGCCGCCGGTATCGCTGCGGCCGTGCCGGGAAACCGACTCGGCGACATCTCCGCGGCCATCGGGAGCGTCGCGGCCGACTACGGCTACCCGGTGAACACCGACTTCGGCGGACACGGGTTGGGCCGCACCATGCACGAGGACCCCCACGTGCCCAATATCGGCCGGGCCGGGCGCGGCCTGAAATTACGCCCGGGCCTGACATTGGCGCTGGAACCGTGGCTGGCCGCCGGCACCGTCCGGATCGTCTACGACCCGGACGGTTGGACCATTCGGTCCGCCGACGGCTCCCGCACCGCGCACAGCGAACACACCATTGCCGTCACCGACGGCGCGCCCCGGGTGCTCACCGCGCGCAGCTGAAACGGCTACGACTTCTTGGTGACGAGCCCGACGATCCACAACAGGATCACCGAACCCAGCACCGCGGTGAACAACGTGAACCACCATCCGCCACCGGCGGTGTCGAGGAAGAAGCTGAGCAGGAAACCGCCGATGAGCGCACCGACGATGCCGATGACGATGTTCATCAAGATCCCGGATCCGGTGCCCTTGACGAGCTTTCCAGCGATCCAGCCTGCGATGGCGCCGATGATGATGTAGCCGATCCACCCCACGCTCGTCTGGGTGGTCGAGCGGGCCAGAACTTCTGTTGCCGCCAGCATGTCCATATCAACACTCCTGCCTAGATCCCCCGGATGGGCTCCCGTAGCGGGATTCACAGCCCCTTCAGGCCGTGCTGTTCTCCGGTGTACCCCGGTCAGATGACGATCACGCCCTCAAAAGGGGCACGATCGTGCCAAAGTCGGCGGCCGGGACAGTGTGGATCAGGCCGGCGGCAGCATCCCCGGAGCTGAGTTCGGATCCACCGGGACCGGCACACCCACGGCGGGACGCGGCGGCGGCGCATTCGGGTCCGGCGGCGGCGCGTTCGGATCCGGCGGCGGCGGAGGCGCGTTGGGGTCCGGCGGCGGCGGAGGCGGAGGTGGCGACCACGGCCTGATCGACTGCGCGAGATTCACGGCAGCCGCCTTGTCGACCGGGTTGTTGGCCGTTCCCAGCCACACGACGAACCAACGCTCGGGAGCACGCTGCCCACGGGTGCCCGCAGCCACCGGCGTGCCGACGACCCCGGACCAGATCTGCCCGTTGGGCTTGTTGGTATCGGTGAATTTGACCTCGTAGTAGGACGCGGACCCGGTGAGATCACCTGCGGTCAGCGGGGCGCTCTCCTGGCCGAGCCGGGTCCCGGGGAAAGGCATGAAGAATTCACCCATATCCGAGGCCAACCTGGTCGCGGCCTTGGCATTGTCGGCTTCGGAACCGGCGAAGAGCTTCAGGTCGAGCCTGCCGAGCAGCACGCTGGTGTCATTGGCCGGCTGTTCGGTGCCTGCCGGCGGAATCTTGGTCAGCAGCGCCTGGCCGTACGACAACTGGGTGGCGTCGGCGACCCTCCAGCCCTCGGGCACGACATAGCTGAAACCGCCGGCCGCGTTGTCGACCCGGCCGGGCTCCGGTGCGGGCGGCGGTGGCGCATTGGGGTCCACCGGCGGCGCGTTCGGATCAGCGGGCGGTGGTGGCACCCCCGGCGGCAACGGGGTCGGTGCGGGCGCCCCAGGAGCCGGTGCGGGCGTGCCGGGAGCCGGCGCCGGCTCGGCAGGTACCGGCGGCGGCGGCGCAGGAACAGGTTCGGCATGCGAGACCGCCACCGGCAGCGTCAGCGCGGCGGCTGTCGCCCCGGCCGCGGCAGCCGCGAGCAACCCGGCGGTGCGGCGCCTGCGGTGTGAGGAATTCACGTCCGACTGATCCATGGAGAAGAAAATACCGTGTTACAGCCGTGACGCAAGTGTGAGTTGCTCTAATAGTGTTTTGCTGAAAGATAGCTACCAGTGCCAAAACACGACGCAAATAGACCCTGCCCACGTTGCCGACATCGGCCGTCGATCACGGGTGCACCGATCGTGCGCGGTGCACGTTCGGCGGGTCTCACCGATGTTTCGCGCGAGCACACGCTTGCGTTACCACACTGCTCCCGAGTGGGCGCGTCGGATTTCACCTCCTAGCTACTGTCCAGTAACATCGCTGGTATTCGCTGTCTCAGCGCTGAACCAAGGAGGGTTCGATGCACGTGTTGCTCACCGGTGGCGACACCGACCTCGGCCGTCAGATCGCCGGAGGTTTCCGGGAAGCCGGCCACGATGTCCTGATCGCCGGCTCGCGGCGCGCGGAGCTCGAGGTGGCCGCCAAGGAACTCGACGTCGATTTCGTCGTCCTCGACAACATCGATCCGGCCAGCCTCGAAGCCGCGCGCGGATCCCTCCCCCAGCATCTGGACGGCATCGTCAACGTTCCCGCACCGCGCTGGGACGCAGGCGATCCTCGGACGCACTCGCTGGCCGAGCGCGCCGCCACCTGGCGGCATGCGCTGGACACCACAGTCCTCTCGGCGGTGCTGACCGTGACCGTCCTCGGCGATCAGCTGAGCTCCGGCGGATCGATCCTCAATATCGTTCCCGAGAACCCAGCAGAGGGCAGCGCCGACGCCGCGATCAAGGCCGCCCTGTCGAACTGGACCGCGGGCCAGGCCGCCCACTTCGGCATTCGCGGCATCACCATCAACACCATCGCCGCGGGCCGCAGCGCCGAGGCAGGCTACCCGGGGGCCGACCCGGAGCCGGGCTCGACTGCCGCCGAGATCAGCCGGCTGGCACTGTTCCTCACCACACCGGCCGCCCGCCACATCACGGGCGAAACGCTGCACGTGAGCCAGGGCGCGCTGGCACAGTTCGGCTGAAATATTCCGCGTTCACCCCAAGCTGAAACGGGGTGACCACTCCGCTTCGCTGTGGTTTGGTGAGTTCATGGCGATTCGACTTGGACTCCAGATCCCCAACTTCTCCTACGGCACCGGCATCTCCGAGCTTTTCCCGACCGTGATCGCGCAGGCCCGCGAGGCCGAAGATGCCGGTTTCGACTCGGTCTTCGTGATGGACCACTTCTACCAACTGCCCGGACTCGGCGCCCCCGAGGAGCCGATGCTGGAGGCGTACACCACCCTCGGCGCCCTCGCGACGGCCACCGAACGGGTCCAGCTGGGAACGCTGGTCACGGGCAACACCTATCGCAATCCGACGGTGCTGGCCAAGGAGATCACCACGCTCGACGTGATCAGCCAGGGCCGCGCCATACTCGGTATCGGCACCGGGTGGTTCGAGCTCGAACACGACAGCCTGGGTTTCGAGTTCGGCACCTTCACCGATCGGTTCAAGAAGCTCGACGAGGCGTTGAGCATCATCATCCCGATGATCAAGGGTGAGCGTGTCACCGTCGACGGCACCTACTACCGCACCAACGAAGCGTTCGCCAATCCCCGTTTCCGCGACCACATTCCGCTGATGATCGGGGGCAGCGGCGAGAAGAAGACCATCCCGTTGGCCGCGCGGCACTTCGACCACCTCAACATCATCGCCGGCTTCGACGAGCTACCCCGCAAGCTCGATGTCGTGCGGGCCAGATGCGAGGAGATCGACCGCGACCCGGCGACGCTGGAGACCAGCATGCTGGTCGTCGCGCTGATCGGCGAGCAGTTCACCGCCGACATGATCCCGGACGATTTCAAGCAGCAGGCCGTGTTCGGCAGTCCCGAGCAGATCGCCGAACAGCTCAAGGAAAAGGTGTACGACGTCGGGGTCGACGGCGTCATCCTGAGCCCGGCGACCATGGGCGGATACGTCCCCGGCGGAGTCACTGGTGTGGCCGAGGCGCTGAAACCCCTGATCTCGGGGTAGAGCTCTCGATGCGATCTCGGTCCAAGGGATGAATTCTCGGTCCGGTGTGCCATCTCACCGCGCTGCTGGGATGGCCACCGACTACCCTGGGGTTGTACTGACAAAGCACTTCGCTAGGAGCAGAGATGAGCCATCCCGGAGCTACGGCATCGGATCGGCACAAGGTCGTCATCATCGGGTCGGGTTTCGGTGGTTTGAACGCCGCGCAGGCGCTCAAGCGCACCGATGTCGACATCAAGTTGATTGCGCGCACCACCCATCACCTGTTCCAGCCGCTGCTGTACCAAGTGGCCACGGGCATCATCTCCGAGGGTGAGATCGCTCCGCCGACGCGGCTCATCCTGCGCAAGCAGCGCAACGCGCAGGTCCTCCTGGGCGACGTCACCCACGTCAACCTGGAAAAGAAGACCGTGGAGTCGGTGCTGCTTGGGCACACCTACAGCACCCCCTACGACACCCTGATCCTGGCTGCCGGTGCCGGTCAGTCCTACTTCGGCAATGACCACTTCGCGGAGTGGGCGCCGGGTATGAAGACCATCGACGATGCGCTGGAACTTCGTGGACGCATCCTGGGCGCCTTCGAGCAGGCCGAACGCTCCAGCGACCCCGAGCGCCGCAAGAAGCTGCTGACGTTCGTGGTCGTGGGCGCCGGTCCGACCGGCGTCGAGATGGCCGGTCAGATCCAGGAGCTCGCCGATCAGACCCTCAAGGGCAGCTTCCGCCACATCGACCCCACCGAGGCCCACGTCATCCTGCTGGATGCCGCACCGGCGGTGTTGCCGCCGATGGGCGAGAAGCTGGGGCTCAAAGCCAAGGAACGGCTGGAGAAGATGGGTGTCGAGATCCAGCTGAACGCCATGGTCACCGACGTCGACCGCAACGGGATCACCGTCAAGGACTCCGACGGCACGCTGCGCCGCATCGAGTCGGCCTGCAAGGTGTGGTCGGCGGGTGTCCAGGCCAGCCCGCTGGGCAAGGACCTGGCGGCACAGTCGGAGACCGAGATCGACCGCGCCGGTCGCGTCATCGTCAACCCGGATCTGTCGATCCCGGGACACCCGAACGTGTTCGTGGTCGGCGATATGGCCTTCGTGCCCGGCGTGCCCGGCATGGCGCAGGGTGCGATCCAGGGTGGCAAGTACGTCGCCGCGATCGTGAAGAACGAAGCGGCAGCGCGCGCCCACGGCACCAAGCCCAAGCCGCGGGTGCCGTTCAAGTACTTCGACAAGGGCTCGATGGCCACCGTGTCGAAGTGGAACGCGGTGGCCAAGGTCGGCAAGCTGGAGTTCGGCGGTTTCATCGCCTGGCTCGCCTGGCTGGGCCTGCACCTGATCTATCTGGTCGGCTTCAAGACCAAGATCGCTACGTTGTTGTCGTGGGCGGTCACCTTCCTGAGCCGACAGCGAGGACAGCTGACCATCACCGAGCAGCAGGCCTACGCGCGGATCAGGATCGAGGAACTCCAGGAGATCGCGGCCTCGGTTCAGGAGAGCGAGAAAGCCGCCAGCTGAACAGATCTCACCGCCCATGTGATCCACCGACCGTAGCCGCACAACGAAGTGCGCGAACGGTACTATGGCGCGGTGACAGACAGCGGCTTCCCGTCCCAATATCCCCATAATCCCGACATCCCTTACGGAGCACCGACTCCCGGTCCCGCGGGCCTCCAGGTTCCCGAGCAATGGCGTAGCCGCTTCGAGTTCTTCTCCCGCTACGGGCATCCGGCCTCGACGCCGGCCGCGCAGGCTGCGTTCAAGCAACTGTCATTCGGCCAGCGGATGCGGTTGGGGGCCAACGGCCCGGCGTTCTTCTTCGGACCGATCTACTTCGCCATCAAGGGACCGTGGCGGAAAGGGTTGAGCCTATTCGGCATCTCGTTCGTGCTGGCGGCGGTGATCAGCGTGATCGAGATCGCGCTGAACTTCACCTTCTCCTCGGCGGCGTACGGCGCCGCGATCGGCGTGCTCTACTCCAGCACGGCGAACTGGGCCTACTTCCTGCACGTCACGCGCGCCAGCACCAGCTGGAACCCGTTCGAGGGCGCGCCGATGTTCCGCGGAAAGCGCTGAACCGATTCGTGCGGGTCAGGTCGGCGCCCCGTCGAGTCGTAGGCCTTGCCAGGTCGACAACGCGCCGCCGGCGGCAAGGCTGAGCACCGTCCCGGCACCGGCGAAAGATGCCTGCGGATAACGTAACTCGCTGACGCACGCGCGCGGCGCGGCGATCTGATCATCGTTGACCGATGCGGTGCCCAACTCCACCCGGTGCCGCAGCAACGGTGCACCGTCGATATCGGCGCGCAGCGACCCGGTCCAGTACCCGTCGTATTCACCGTGCCTGCCGATCTGGATGCGTTCGCGCACCCGGATTCTCGCGTCGGCGGCCATCCGGACTCGGGTGGCCGCCGAATGCCGGGAGCTGCCCGCGATCACGGTCGGCTCTGGGTCGAAGTCCAGCTCGCCGCACACCTCCGCATCCCACGTGCTGTGCGACTCGGCGGTCGCGGCACCGGGCAGCACGACGGTGGCTGCCACCGACCGCACCGCCAACCGTGCCCCTGCCTCCACGATGATCCGCACGGTGATGACGTCGCCGCCCAAGGGTGTGGCAGCCGCCGAGAGCAGGTGCACTGTCTCGGCACCGGTGCGCCGGGCGGTGATGCCGCCGGTGCATTCGATATGCGCGCCACGACCGGGCCGCGCCACCAACAGGACGTCCGAACGCACGATGTCAGCCCGACACCGGCACCTGGAGTTGTTCACGAACCCACGCCAGCACCGGCCCCGCGGTGGGGTCCTCGGTCAGCGAGATGAGCACGAAGGGCCGATCCCCGCGCACCGTCGTCGAATCCCGGCGCATGACGTCCAGATCCGCCCCCACCATCGGCGCCAGGTCGGTTTTGTTGATCACCAACAGATCCGAGAAGGTGACCCCCGGGCCGCCCTTGCGCGGCACCTTGTCACCGCCGGCGACATCGATGACGAAGATCTGGACGTCGATAAGGCCGGAAGAGAATGTGGCGGTCAGATTGTCGCCGCCGGATTCGACGAGGATCAGGTCGAGGCGCGGATTCGCGGCGATCAGATCGTCGATCGCATCGAGGTTGGCCGTGATGTCATCGCGGATGGCGGTATGCGGGCAGCCGCCGGTCTGCACCGCGGTGATGCGCTCGTCGGGCAGTACGGCGTGGCGGCGCAGGAAGTCGGCGTCCTCGGTGGTGTAGATGTCGTTGGTCAGCACGGCCAGCGAGAGCTCATCGCGGAGCTGCCGGCACAATGCGGCGGTCAACGCGGTCTTACCCGACCCGACCGGCCCGCCGATCCCGATGCGCAGCGGTTCGCCGGGACGGCGGACCCGCTTCGGCCGGTCGTGATGGTGATCGTGCGGTTCGCCGTCGATCAGATGTGGTGGCATGTCATTCCTTCGATATCGGTCGGTCAGGAGGAGAACAGCGGGCGCTCGCGCGCGGCGTGATGTTCGGCCAACACGTCGAGCAACGGGTCGGACAGATCGGCAAGGCCCTCGAGCGCCTGCGCGGCGGTCTGTGCGCACAGCGCGGACAGCTCGAAGGTCACGGCGGCCACATCGGCCGGGTCCAACGCCAGCAGGCGCTGCGCGGCGGTCGCCGACCCCGTCATGGTCGTGTAGACCATCGACAGCGCGGTGTGCTCGGGAGCGATCCCGCTGATGCTACCCACCAGGCCGGCGACCACCGGCAGGTGCGGTTTGGCACCAAGCGGGGCCCAACCCGTCTCCGGTTGGGGATCCGACCATACGCGTTTGGCCAGCCGCAGGAGTCCGCGGCCCTGGGCCCGCGAAGCGGCGCGGGCGGCCGGCGACGGTGTGCGGGCATCGGTTTCGGCGTCGGCCAGCTCGACAGACAGCTCGCCGCGGTGAACAGCAGCGGCCAGCGAGGCGCTCACCAGACCCTGGGTGCCGATCCGGCGGCGCAGATACGCGCGCAGCGTGGGCAGATCGTTCACCCGGCCCGTGGTGATCGCCTCTTCGATGCCACCGGAATGCACATGCCCACCGGTGGGCAGCCGGGAATCGGCGAGCGTGAGCAGCGTGGCCAATCCGTGCGGAGCCTGGGCGAGCATCAGAACAGGAAATAGCGCTGCGCCATCGGCAATTCGGCGGCGGGTTGTTCGGTCCACACATCGCCGTCGATCCGGACGGTGAACGTGTCGGGGTCGACCTCGATGCGGGGCATGGCGTCGTTGAGCGGCATCTGCGCCTTTCCGACCTGACGGACGTTCTTGACCGGCACCAACTTTCGCCGGATTTCCAGGCGATCGGACAATCCGCCCTCGACGGCGGCGGGAGCGACGAAGTGCACCGACGTGGCGGCGGCGGCCACCGGGTCCGCGCCGAACATGGGCCGCGGCAGCACGGGCTGCGGGGTCGGGATGGACGCGTTGGCATCCCCCATCGCCGCCCAGGCGATCATGCCGCCCTTGACCACGGCGTGCGGGCGCACCCCGAAGAAGGCCGGTTCCCACAGCACCAGGTCGGCGAGCTTGCCGACCTCGACCGACCCGATCTCATCGTCGAGGCCGTGCGCGACCGCCGGGCAGATCGTGTACTTGGCCACGTACCGGCGGGCCCGGTTGTTGTCGGCTCCCCCGGGGCCGGATCCGTCGCCTTCGAGCGCTCCCCTGCGACGCTTCATGACATGCGCGGTCTGCCAGGTCCGCAACACCACCTCACCGATACGACCCATCGCCTGGGCGTCCGATCCGATCATCGAGATGGCGCCGATATCGTGCAGCAAGTCCTCGGCGGCGATAGTCGACGGCCGAATCCGGCTCTCCGCGAACGCGAGATCCTCGGGGATGCGCGGATTGAGGTGATGACACACCATCAGCATGTCGAGGTGTTCGTCGAGGGTGTTGACGGTGTGCGGGCGGGTCGGGTTGGTGGAGCTGGGAAGCACATTCGGGTGCGACGCGACCGTGATGATGTCGGGCGCGTGCCCGCCGCCCGCCCCCTCGGTGTGATAGGCGTGGATGGACCGGCCCTTGATCGCGGCCAGGGTGTCCTCGACGAAGGCCATCTCGTTGAGGGTGTCGGTGTGGATGTTGGCCTGCACTCCCGCGGCGTCGGCGACGGTGAGGCAGGCGTCGATCGCCGCCGGGGTGGTTCCCCAGTCCTCGTGCAGCTTGAAACCCGCTGCACCGCCGCGCAACTGCTCCCACATCGCCTCGTGGCTGACGGTGTTGCCCTTACCGAGCAGGGCGATGTTCAGCGGCCAGGAGTCCAGGGCCTCCAGCATCCGACCCAGATGCCACGCCCCTGGGGTCACGGTGGTGGCCTTGCTACCCTCGGCCGGACCGGTGCCGCCTGCCACGATCGTCGTGATGCCGCCGCCGAGCGCTTCGGCCATGATCTGCGGGCAGATCAGGTGTACGTGACAGTCGATGGCGCCCGCGGTCACGATGCGGCCGTTACCCGCGATGATCTCGGTGGAGGGCCCGACCACCAGATCGGGGTGCACCCCCGACATGATGTCCGGGTTACCCGCCTTACCGATGGCCACGATGCGGCCGTCACGGATGCCGATGTCGGCCTTGATGATTCCCCAGTAGTCCAGGATGATGGCGCCGGTGATGACGGTGTCGGGAGCGCCCTGTGCCCGGGTGACCCGGGACTGACCCATCGATTCGCGCAGCACCTTGCCACCGCCGAACACGGCCTCGTCGCCGGCCAGCCCCGGTCCACCGCTGCGGTCCTCGGTGATCTCGATGACCAGATCGGTATCGGCCAACCTGATCCGGTCACCGGCGGTGGGTCCGAACAGCGCGGCATACCGGTCGCGGGACAACGAACTCACAGAGACGGATCCAATCTTCCTGGCGGATCGAGCGACAGTCCGTGCACCTCGCGCGTGCCGCCCAGCGGGACCAACGACACGGTCTGGGCGATACCGGGTTCGAACCGCACCGCGGTTCCGGCGGGGATGTCCAGGCGATGGCCGCGCGCGGCGACCCTGTCGAATTCCAGCGCACTGTTGGCCTGCGCGAGGTGCACATGACTGCCGACCTGGATCGGTCGGTCGCCGCCGTTGACCACCGGCAGGGACAGCCGCGCGGCACCGCGGTTGAGCTCGACATCGCCGTCGCCGTAGAGGATCTCACCGGGAATCATCGTGACGGCCTCAGGAGATCGGCTGGTGGACGGTGACAAGCTTGGTGCCGTCGGGGAAGGTCGCCTCGACCTGGACATCGTGCAGCATCTCGGGGATACCGTCCATGACCTGATCACGGGTGAGCACCTCGCGGCCGGTGACCATCAGTTCGGCCACCGTGCGCCCGTCACGGGCACCCTCGAGGATGTGGTCGGTGATCAGCGCGACGGACTCCGGGTGGTTGAGCTTGAGACCACGGTCCTGACGGCGGCGCGCCAGATCGGCGGCGTAGGAGATGAGCAGCCGTTCCTGTTCATGCGGCGTCAAACGCATAGTGCGCGATCCTGCCACGCCGACGGAGTTTCGGCAGCGCTGCGGTCAGTCGGCCATGTTCTGCAGCCGGACCTGACCGCGTGCGACGGTGCGGTCGTCCTCGTCGGTGATGGTGATCAGCCACAGCTGCTGGCGACGGCCGCGGTGAATCGGTGTCGATACCGCTGTGACGGTGCCGGATGTGATGGCACGCAGGAAGTCGGTGTTGTTGTTGACGCCGACGACGGTGCCGCCGCCGTGCTCGGCGAGCCACACGTGACCGGACACACTGGCCAGGCTCTCGACGATGGCGCAGTAGACGCCGCCGTGCACGATCCCCCACGGCTGCTTGACCTTGTCGCTGATGACCAGTTGGGCCCGGCCGCCGTCGGGAGTCACCTCCAGGTACTGCAGTCCCAGTTCGCTGTCGAAGCCGGCGCCGAGGCCGGGAGGCAAGGAAGAAGTCACGATTGATGTGTCTACACCGTCGCGCGAAGGCGGCGTCGACCCACTGCACCCCGCAGATGCGGAAGGGCCCCACGCGTATCGCGTGGGGCCCTTCCTTCGAGTGGACCGGGGGTCTCTGCAGCCCTCAGGACTCCGGCTCGGTCCGTTAGTCTCGCATGATCATCATAGGCAAGGCTTGCCTAATTAAGCAAGGCTTTCCCCGCCGAGAATCTGCTCGCACCGCGCACCGGCAGCCCGAAGCCCACCAATGCATCGAGAATTGCCTGCCCGCGGCTCATGCTCGTCAGTTCACTGGACCCCGCGAGCAGGGGCACCTGCGTCGAGGCGCCCACCACCGCGGCGCCGACGATGTTCCACATCGACGCGATGGAGATGGCGCCGTCGCTCACCTCGTGAAGCTTGGCGAACAACGGGGCCAGCGCGCGATGGCTGCGATGGGCGACCCAGGTCGTCAGCGCCGCCTCACTGGGCAGTGCCACGATGCCGTCGCGCCGGGTACGCACCGAACCGACACTGCGGCGTTGCGCCAGGTGCGGATCGTCGGGAAGGGCGCGCAACGTCGGATCGACGACGCCGACCCAGTCGATCGCACCCTCGGAATCCACGTGCACCCACAGGTTCTCCAGCCCGACATCCCAGGCCCGGCCCTCGAGCGCCACCAACGGGACGACCCGGCCGATCACCACGTGTGAGAGCGTCGCCGCCAATTGCTGGGCGACCGCGATCCGGCTGTCGGTCTCGGCAACGGCCGCATCGAACATCAGGCGCAGCCGGTCGGTCGTGACCATTTCGATCAGCGGCCACCAGCGACGCCGGGACAGATCGCCCATCACGGCCACGCCGTAGACCCGCGGACATTCCGGATACAGCTCGCGCAGCCGGCGACTCGACTCATGCAGCGGTAAAGCCCGCCGGATCGACATACGGGCGATCAGCGGATCGTCGACCACGACCGTCATCGGCACCTCCTCAATCGGTTAGGTTAGCCTTACTATAGTCACGACCTACCAACGGGCCAAAGCGTGTGACTGGACTCACAGGATCACGCAAAACGCCCCGTGACCGGCGCGGGAAGTTTCTTCGCCACGCGGAGCGGCAACCCCGGTGATTGGATACGACGCACGGTAGTAAGCGCGTAGTACGCTGTTTTCATTGCTCAGGGAGTGAACGGAACATGGCCAAGTTGACGCGGCTCGGGGAACTCGAGCGCGAAGTGATGGACCACCTCTGGACCTCGCGCGAACCACAGACGGTGCGCCAGGTCCACGAGGCGCTGGCCGCACGCCGCGATCTGGCCTACACCACGATCATGACGGTGCTGCAGCGGCTGGCGAAGAAGAATCTGGTCGTCCAGCACCGCGACGACCGGGCCCATCGGTATGCGCCCACGCACGGACGCGACGAACTGGTTGCCGGCCTGATGGTCGACGCACTCGACCAGGCGGCCGATTCGGGTAGTCGCGAAGCCGCCCTCGTGCATTTCGTGGAACGGGTCGGTGCCGGTGAGGCCGCCGCGCTGCGCCGGGCACTGGCCGAACTGGAAGCCAAGCACGCGGCGGTCACACCGACTGGTAATTCCGGTACCGACTGAGAGACACTAGCGGCGTGTCCGCGCTGGCTTTCTCCATCGTCGCGCTGGTGCTCGTCGGTCCGGTACCCGCACTGTTGGCGCGGGCCCGCTGGCCGCTACGGGCGCCACGTGCGGCGATCGTGCTGTGGCAAGCCATCGCACTGGCCGCGGTGCTCTCGGCGTTCTCCGCGGGAATCGCCATCGCCAGCCGACTGTTCGTGCCCGGGCCCGACGGACGTCCGACCGCCACCCTGACCAGCGAGATCGCGGTCCTGGGCTGGCCGCTGTGGGCGCTGTACGTGGTGGTCTTCGCGCTGACGCTGATGATCGGCGCCCGGCTGATCGTCGCCGTCATCCAGGTGGGTGTGGCCACCCGCCGCCGCCGCGCGCACCACCGCATGGTCGTCGACCTGGTCGGTAAGTGCCGCGATCAGATCAGCACCCCGGCGCGCCGACCGGCCGGCCTGCGCATCCTCGACGTCGCCCAGCCGATGGCCTACTGCCTGCCCGGTGTGCGCAGCCGGGTGGTGGTCAGCGAGGGAACCCTGACCTCGCTGTCGGAGAACGAGATCTCGGCCATCCTCACCCACGAACGCGCCCACCTGCGGGCCCGCCACGACCTCGTGCTGGAGATGTTCACCGCCGTGCACCGGGCGTTCCCGCGGTTCGTCCGCAGCGGCAACGCCCTCGACGCGGTGCGCCTACTGATCGAACTGCTTGCCGACGATGCCGCCGTCCGGGTCGCCGGACCGACACCGCTGGCGCGGGCGTTGGTGGCGTGCGCAGGCGGACGCACCCCCTCCGGTGCGCTCGCCGCGGGCGGACCGACCACCGTGGTCCGGGTTCAACGCCTGTGCGGTGAGGGCAACAGCCTGGCCCTGGCGGTGGGCGCGTACACGGCGGCGGCCGCCATCCTGATCGTGCCCACGATCGCGCTGGCATTGCCCTGGCTGACCGAACTCCATCGCCTGTTCAGCAGCTAGCGATCACCCGGTTCCGCGGTCGCGATGTGGTCAGGGAATGATCGAGAAGGACGCACACCGACGCGAAAGGCTCCCGCATGACCAACTCGGGCAACACCGGTAAAGCTCAGATCGGGGTCACCGGCCTCGCGGTCATGGGATCCAATATCGCGCGCAACTTCGCCCGGCACGGTTACACCGTTGCGCTGCACAATCGTTCGATCGCCAAGACCGACGCGCTGCTGGCCGAGCACGGCGGCGAGGGCAACTTCGTGCGAAGCGAGACGATCGCGGAGTTCCTCGACGCGCTGGAGAAGCCGCGCCGAGTGCTGATCATGGTCAAGGCCGGCGACCCTACCGACGCCGTCATCAACGAGCTCGCCGACGCCATGGAGCCGGGCGACATCATCATCGACGGCGGTAACGCGCTCTACACCGATACGATCCGCCGCGAGAAGGCGATCCGCGAGCGCGGCCTGCACTTCGTCGGCGCCGGGATCTCCGGCGGCGAGGAGGGCGCGCTGAACGGCCCGTCGATCATGCCGGGTGGTCCCGCCGAGTCCTATGTGTCGCTCGGCCCGCTGTTGGAGGAGATCTCCGCGCATGTCGACGGTGTCCCCTGCTGCACCCATATCGGCCCCGACGGCGCGGGCCACTTCGTCAAGATGGTGCACAACGGCATCGAGTACTCCGATATGCAGCTCATCGGCGAGGCCTACCAGCTGTTGCGCGACGGACTCGGTTTGGCCGCCGCCGATATCGCCGACGTCTTCGCCGAGTGGAACAAAGGCGATCTGGACAGCTACCTGATCGAGATCACCGCCGAGGTGCTCAAGCAGGTCGACGCCAAGACCGGCAAGCCGTTGGTCGACCTGATCCTCGACGAGGCCGAGCAGAAGGGCACCGGCCGCTGGACGGTCAAGTCCGCGCTCGACCTTGGCGTCCCGGTCACCGGCATCGCCGAGGCCGTCTTCGCCCGCGCGCTGTCCGGGTCGGTCGCCCAGCGCAAGGCCACGACCGGGCTGGCGTCCGGGGAACTCGGCGAAAAGCCGGGAGATGCCGCGCAGTTCACCGAGGACATCCGCCAGGCGCTGTACGCCTCGAAGATCATCGCCTACGCGCAGGGGTTCAACCAGATCCAGGCGGGCAGCGCCGAGTACAACTGGGATATCACCCCCGGCGACATGGCGCGGATCTGGCGCGGCGGCTGCATCATCCGGGCGAAGTTCCTCAACCGGATCACCGATGCCTTCGACAACAACGCCGAGTTGCCGACGTTGATCGTCGACCCGTACTTCCGCGATGCCGTCGAGGCCGCGATCGACGGTTGGCGTCGTGTCGTGATCAAGGCCACCGAGCTGGGCATCCCGATCCCCGGATTCAGCTCGGCGTTGTCGTACTACGACGGCCTGCGCACCGAACGGCTGCCCGCGGCACTGACCCAGGGCCTGCGCGACTTCTTCGGCGCGCACACCTACGGGCGCATCGACACCGACCGCGACAAGCGGTTCCACACGCTGTGGAGCGGTCAGCGCAACGAGATCGAGGCCTAGCCTTCCCGCGAGCAGACGCGTTTACCCCTGTCATGGGTGGGTTTCGGGGGTAAAAGCGTCTGCTCGCGGGAGAAACCGAGCCCACTAGACTCGGGGTATGCGTTTCCTCGACGGCCACCGTCCCCCGTACGACCTGACCTACAACGACGTCTTCATCGTGCCGGGCCGCTCGGAGGCCGCCTCCCGCTTCGACGTCGACCTGTCCACCGTCGACGGGTCGGGCACCACCATCCCGGTCGTGGTGGCGAACATGACCGCGGTCGCCGGCCGGCGGATGGCCGAGACGGTGGCCCGGCGCGGCGGCATCGTCGTTGTGCCCCAAGACGTTCCGCTCGCGGCCGTGCGGCACACCGTCGACTTCGTCAAGAGCCGTGACCTGGTCGCCGACACCCCGGTTCAGCTGGCACCCGACGACTCGGTCTCCGATGCGCTCGCCCTGATCAACAAGCGGGCCCACGGCGCGGCGGTCGTCGTCTCCGACGGCAAGCCCGTCGGCGTCGTCACCGAGGCCGGGTGTGCCGGGGTCGACCGGTTCGCCCGGGTACGTGACGTGGCCACCAGCGATTTCGTCACCGCGCCTGCCGGCACCGACCCGCGCAAGGTGTTCGACCTTCTCGACCACGCGCCGATCGATGTCGCGGTGCTCACCGACGGTGCCGGAAACCTGGCCGGGGTGCTGACCCGAACCGGTGCCGTGCGCGCAGGCATCTACTCCCCCGCCGTCGACGGCGCAGGACGGTTGCGCATCGCCGCCGCCGTCGGCATCAACGGTGACGTGGCGGCCAAGGCCCGCGACCTCGCCGAGTCCGGTGTCGATGTGCTCGTCATCGACACCGCGCACGGGCATCAGGTGAAGATGCTGGACGCGGTGGCGGCCGTCGCCGCCCTGGACCTGGGGCTCCCGCTGGCCGCGGGCAACGTCGTCTCGGCAGGGGGCACCCGCGACCTGATCAACGCCGGTGCCTCGATCGTCAAGGTCGGCGTCGGCCCCGGCGCGATGTGCACCACTCGGATGATGACCGGCGTCGGCCGACCGCAGTTCTCCGCTGTCGTCGAATGCGCCTCGGCGGCAACCGAACTCGGCGGGCACATCTGGGCCGACGGCGGCGTGCGTCACCCGCGTGACGTGGCCCTCGCCCTGGCCGCCGGCGCGTCCAATGTGATGATCGGTTCCTGGTTCGCCGGCACGTACGAGTCCCCCGGCGATCTGCTCCGCGACCGCGACGGCCGGCCGTACAAGGAGAGTTACGGGATGGCCTCCAAGCGGGCCGTCGCCGCCCGCACCGCGGGCGACGGCGCATTCGACCGGGCCCGCAAGGCGCTGTTCGAAGAGGGGATCTCCAGCTCTCGGATGAGCCTGGACCCCAACCGTGGCGGTGTCGAGGACCTGTTGGACCACATCACCTCTGGTGTGCGCAGCACCTGCACCTACGTCGGCGCGCGGACACTGCCCGAACTGCACGAGAAGGTCGTCCTCGGCGTGCAGTCGGCCGCCGGTTTCGCCGAAGGCCATCCGCTGCCGACGGGTTGGTGATGCTCGGCGCCACGCAGCGGGCAGTTAGGATGGACCGGTTCCGCCGCCCGAAGAATGCCGCGACTGCGTCGCGCCGAAGACCAGAGAGGGACCCTGTGCCACAGGCACCCGTGGAGGCTCCGGGTTCACCGCTGGGCGCGGGAATCCCACCGGGCACCGCCACCCCACCCGGCGAGGCGTCCGACGCCGAACCGTCCTCTAGTCAGCCGGGCACGCGGCCCGGCAGCCATCCGGTGAGGTGGCCGTGACTCTCACCATGACCCTGCTCAGCCTTCTCGCCTTCATCCTGTTGACCGCGGGCACCGCGGTCTTCGTGGCGGCAGAGTTCTCCCTGACCGCCCTCGAACGCAGCGTCGTCGAGGCCAATGCCCGGGCCGGCGGACGACGCGAGCAGTTCATCCGCAAGGCCCATCGCACCCTGTCCTTCCAGCTGTCGGGCGCCCAACTGGGCATCTCGATCACGACATTGGCCACCGGTTATCTGGCCGAGCCCGTGATCGCCCGGTTGCTCTACGCACCGTTGACCGCGATCCGCATCCCGGCCGACTGGGTCAGTGGCATCGCGCTGGCGCTGGCCCTGCTGATCGCCACCTCGGTGTCGATGATCTTCGGTGAGCTGGTGCCCAAGAATCTCGCGGTCGCCAAACCACTGGCCACCGCCCGGTTCGCGGCCGCCCCGCAGTGGTACTTCTCCAAGCTCTTCACCCCGGTGATCAAGGCCACCAACGGCACCGCCAACTGGATCCTGCGGCGGATGGGCATCGAACCGGCAGAGGAACTGCGTTCGGCCCGCTCACCGCAGGAGCTGGTCTCGCTGGTGCGCACCTCCGCGCGCAGCGGCGCACTCGACGCCGACACCGCGGTACTGGTGGACCGATCACTGCAATTCGGCGACCGGTCCGCCGAGGAACTGATGACACCGCGCTCGAAGATCGAATCCCTGGAGATCGAGGACACCGTGGCCGACCTGATGGCCGCCGCGATCCGCACGGGGCACTCCCGCTTCCCGATCGTCGACGGCGACCTGGATCAGACCGTCGGCATGGTGCACGTCAAGCAGGTGTTCGAGGTGCCCGCCGAGCTGCGCGCACGGACGCCGCTCTCCCGGCTCGCGGTGCCCGTACCGACCGTGCCCTCGACCCTGGACGGGGATGCGGTGATGACGCAGATCCGCGCGAACGGCATCCAGACCGCCATGGTCGTCGACGAATACGGCGGTACCGCGGGCATGGTCACCGTCGAAGATCTGATCGAAGAGATCGTCGGCGATGTGCGCGACGAGCATGACGACGCCACCCCGGATGTGGTGCAGAGCCGTGCCGGTTGGCAGGTGTCGGGACTGTTGCGCATCGACGAGGTCGACTCTGAGACACCGTTTCGCGCCCCCGAGGGTGACTACGAGACCATCGGCGGATTGGTACTGGAGAAGCTGGGACACATCCCCGCCGTGGGCGAGACCGTCGAGTTGACCGAATTCGATCCGGACCGCCCCGGCGACCCGGCGATGCGATGGCATGCCCGCGTGCTGCGGATGGACGGCAGGCGCATCGACCTGCTGGAGCTGGTGCAGGTCGATGCCGACCCCGAGGAGAACTCCCGTGGGTGGTGATCTGTTCGGGGTCGGTCTTGCCGTGCTCCTGCTCGCAGCCAACGCATTCTTCGTCGGCGCCGAGTTCGCGCTCATCTCCGCTCGGCGTGACCGCCTGGAAGCACTCGCCGAGCAGGGCAAGAAGCGCGCCGTCACCGTCATGCGTGCCGGCGAACACCTGTCGCTGATGCTGGCCGGAGCCCAGCTCGGCATCACGATCTGCTCGATCCTGCTGGGCCGCGTCGGCGAACCCGCGGTGGCCCACCTGCTGGAGAAGCCCGCCGCGCTCATCGGTATCAGTGACGCGATGCTGCACACGGTGTCGTTCGTCATCGCCCTGGCCGTCGTGGTGACCCTGCATGTGCTGCTCGGCGAGATGGTGCCCAAGAACATCGCCATCGCCGGGCCGGAGAGCACCGCGATGCTGCTCGTCCCGCCCTACCTGCTCTACATCCGGGCGGCGCGACCCTTCATCGCCTTCTACAACTGGGCCGCCAACACGACGTTGCGGGCGCTGCGCGTGGAGCCCAAGGACGAGCTGGACGTGACCGTGTCCACCGTGGAGCTGTCCGACATGATCGCCGAATCGCTCTCGGAGGGTCTGCTCGACCGCGAGGAGCACACCCGCTTGACCCGCGCCCTGCAGATCCGCGACCGCCACGTGGCCGACCTGGCGATACCGCTGGATCGGATCTTCGCGGTGCCGGCCGCCGAGCCCGGTGCGGGCCCGACCATCGCCGCCATCGAACACGCGCTCTCGCAGACCGGCTACTCGCGCTTCCCGGTCGCCGGCGCCGACGGCAATTATCTTGGTTACCTGCACATCAAGGATGTCCTTCCGGTGCTCAGCGAGGACCTCACGGTGCTTCCCGCCGATATGGTGCGCCCACTCATCCAGGTGCCCTCGTCGATGTCCCTGCCCGACGCCCTGACCCGGATGCGCCGCACCAAGAGCCATCTCGCGCTGGTCACCAACGGCGGCCGAGTGACCGCGATGGTGACGCTGGAGGACCTGGTCGAAGACCTCGTCGGGACCGTGCGCGACGGGACCCATCGGGTGTGACCGCACTCGCTCAGGACGTCTGGACGGCACGCGAGGCCGCACATCGGCGGCGCGTCGAGACATTCGTCGCCCCGCATCTGCAACGCGCCCGGCGCGGTGAGCCGCATCCGGTGTGGGACTTCCTGTTCACCTATTACAGCCTGCGCCCACGCCAGCTGCGCCGCTGGCATCCGGGGTTCGGGGTGGCCCTGTCCGGGCCGGACGCCCGGCGATTCCTGGACCGCACCGGCTACACCGAGCGCGACGGACTGGTCGGCGTCTCCGACGAGCTGCTGCGCGCGCGGCGCGCCACCGTCGAATTCGTCGCCACCCTGTTGCGCGGCACGGCACGGCGCCCGGCCCGGTTCAACTGTTTCGGGCTGCACGAATGGGCGATGGTGTACCGGTCCGACGAGGTCCGGCACGGCGCGGTGCCGCTACGACTGGGTGCGGCGGGCACCGATGCGGTGGTCGAGTCGATGCCGCTGCGGTGCAGTCACTTCGACGCGTTCCGGTTCTTCACCCCGGCCGCCGCGACCCGCAACGCCAAGCAGCTCACCAGGGACGGCCAGCTCGCCGCCGAACAACCGGGCTGCCTGCACAGCGGCATGGATCTGTACAAATGGGCCTACAAGCTGGGACCGCTTGTCGAGTCCGAACTGGTGGTGGACTGTCTGGAACTGGCCGCCGACGCCAGGCTCTTGGACATGTGTGCCAGCCCATACGACCTCACCGACTATGGTTTTGCACCGGTGGCCATCGAAACCGCCGCCGGCCGTGCCGAGTACGCCAAGGCACAGCAGGACATCGCCGACCGCGCCGTGCCGTTGCGTGCGGCGCTGCTGGCCCGGTGTGACGCGCTACTGGCACGGCTGCCCGCGCCCGTTCGCGCGTAGTTACCGACGGGTAAACTGGGTCGACTGTTAAGGGAGGAATCATGACCGAGCGCGTGACCGTCGGCAACCTGCGGGTCGCCAAGGTGCTGCACGAT
The DNA here is from genome assembly GCF_000317305.3 of Mycolicibacterium neoaurum VKM Ac-1815D. The sequence goes on from NC_023036.2 coordinate 3,304,389, forward strand.
TTCATCACCAATGAGGCGTTGCCGGGCACCGGCGTGGATCCGGACACCTTCTGGGCGGGTGTGGACAAGGTCGTCGCCGACCTCGCCCCGCAGAACGAAGAGCTGCTCGCCCGCCGCGACGACCTGCAGGCCCAGATCGACAGGTGGCACCGCGCGCGCGTCATCGGTCCCTTCGACGCCGCCGAGTACAAGCAGTTCCTCACCGATATCGGCTACCTGGCACCCGAGCCCCCCGACTTCACCGTGACCACCTCCGGAGTGGACACCGAGATCACCTCGACCGCCGGCCCGCAGCTCGTCGTGCCGATCCTCAACGCCCGCTTCGCGCTGAACGCCGCCAACGCCCGGTGGGGCTCGCTGTACGACGCGCTCTACGGCACCGACGTCATCTCCGACGAGGGCGGCGCCGAGGCCGGGACGTCGTACAACAAGGTCCGCGGCGACAAGGTCATCGCCTACGCCCGCAACTTCCTCGACGAAGCGGTGCCGCTGGCCGAGGGCTCGTGGGCCGATATCACCGAGGTCAAGATCGAAGACGGGCAGCTGGTTCCCTCGTTGGCCGATCCGTCGGCATTCGTCGGATACACCGGCGAGCTGGGCGCGGCCTCCTGGTCGGTGCTGCTCAAGCACAACGGCCTGCACATCGAGATCCTGATCGACCCGTCCTCGCCGATCGGATCGACCGACAAGGCAGGCATCAAGGATGTCGTCCTGGAGTCGGCGATCACGACCATCATGGACTTCGAGGACTCGGTGGCCGCCGTCGACGCCGAGGACAAGGTGCTCGGCTACCGCAACTGGCTGGGACTCAACCGCGGCGACCTCTCCGAAGAGGTCAGCAAGGGCGGCAAGTCGTTCAACCGGGTGCTCAACCCCAACCGGGAGTTCACCACCCCGGACGGGTCCGGCGAGCTGAGCCTGCCCGGCCGCAGCCTGCTGTTCGTCCGCAACGTCGGACACCTGATGACCAACGACGCCATCGTCTTCGACAATGACGGTGCCGACGGCGCCGAGGTGCCCGAGGGCATCCAGGATGCGTTGTTCACCGGCCTTATCGCCATCCACGGTCTCAAGGAGGGCGAGCAGAACGGCCCGTACCGCAACTCGCGCACCGGCTCGGTCTACATCGTCAAGCCCAAGATGCACGGCCCCGACGAGGTCGCGTTCACCTGCGAACTGTTCTCCCGCGTCGAGGATGTCATCGGCGTGCCGCAGGGCACCCTCAAGGTCGGCATCATGGACGAGGAGCGCCGCACCACGCTGAACCTGAAGGCGTGTATCAAGGCCGCCGCCGACCGGGTCGTGTTCATCAACACCGGCTTCCTGGACCGCACCGGCGACGAGATCCACACCTCGATGGAGGCGGGCCCGATGATCCGCAAGGGCGCGATGAAATCGCAGCCGTGGATCAAGGCCTACGAGGACGCCAACGTCGACACCGGCCTGGCGACCGGGCTGGCCGGACGCGCCCAGATCGGCAAGGGCATGTGGGCGATGACCGACCTGATGGCCGATATGGTCGAGCAGAAGATCGGCCAGCCCAAGGCCGGCGCCACCACCGCGTGGGTGCCCTCACCCACGGCGGCCACCCTGCACGCGATGCACTACCACCAGGTCGACGTCGCCGCGGTGCAGTCCGAACTGGCGGGCAAGAAGCGCGCCACCATCGACGAGCTGCTGACCATCCCGCTGGCCGGTGAGCTGGCCTGGTCCCCCGACGAGATCCACGAAGAGGTGGACAACAACTGCCAGTCGATCCTCGGTTATGTCGTGCGCTGGATCGACGCCGGTGTCGGCTGCTCCAAGGTGCCCGACATCCACAATGTGGCGCTGATGGAAGACCGTGCCACGCTGCGCATTTCGAGTCAGTTGCTGGCCAACTGGCTACGCCACGGCGTCATCACCGAGGGTGATGTCAAGGCAAGCCTGCGCCGGATGGCCGCCATCGTCGACGAGCAGAACGCCGGCGACGCGGACTATCTGCCGATGGCACCCGACCCCGAGGCCAGCATCGCCTTCCAGGCGGCCCAGGAGCTCATTCTCTCGGGTGCACAGCAGCCCAGCGGCTACACCGAGCCGATCCTGCACCGGCGCCGTCGCGAGTTCAAGGCGCGTGCCGCGAACCAGTGACTAGACTTCGGCGGGGTATTCGACACGACGAGACAAGAGGGTAGGGATGGGCAGGCACAGCATTCCCGATCCCGACGACCAGCCTGACGAGCAGTTCGGAGTCTTCGGCGATCCCCGCCGCGACGAACCCGCTGCCGGGTCGTCGGCCGGGCAGCACGAACAGCCCGAGTTCGGTTACGACGCAGACGATTACCGGCACGACACGGCAGCCGACTACGACGAGCCTCGCCAGCACGACTACGCGGACCGTACGTACGAGGATCCGGATCCGGATCCGGCTCCGCGCGGTTTCCCGGCGGTCGCTGACGAGGACTCCCCGACCCAGGCGTTCTCGGTCACCGGCCGGCAACGCACCTTCGAGGGCGGGGAATGGACCGGTTCGCACCGGGCCATCACACCCGGCCGACGCACCGTCAGCCGGGGTGTCGTCATCGCACTGATCACCGTGGTCGCCGTGGTCGGTGCGGTCATCCTGTGGCAGTTCTTCGGCAACGCGCTCTCCGACCGCAGCCAGGCCTCGGCCGACCGGTGCGTCGAGGGCGAGGTCACCGTCGCCGTCGTGGCCGATCCGGCCATCGCAGAACAGATCTCGGCCCAAGCCGAGGATTATGTGGGGACCAACCCGCGCGTCGGTGATCGCTGTGTGAAGGTGGCCGTCACTTCCGCCGATGCCGATGCCGTCGTCGCGGGGTTCAAGGGCGACTGGCCCGGCGAGCTCGGTGAGCGGCCCGCGGTGTGGCTCCCCGGCAGTTCGTCGGCGGAGTCCCGGCTGGAGGCGGCCGCGGGACCGGAGTCGGTGATAGACAGCCGTTCCCTGGTCAGCTCGCCGGTGGTGCTCGCCGTGCGACCGGAGCTGAAAACCGCGTTGTCCGATCAGAACTGGTCGGCGCTGCCGAACCTGCAGACCAATCCGGCCGGTCTGGACGGACTGAACCTGCCCGGCTGGGGCGGATTGCGGTTGGCTTTGCCGACGGCGGGCAACAGCGATGCGGGCATCCTCGCGGCCGAGGCCGTCGCGGCGGCGTCTGCGGCCCCGAACGCGCCGGTGACCTCCGGTGCCGGTGCCGCGCAACGGCTCATGGGCGCGCAGCCCGAACTCGCCGACAAGCAGGCGTCCACTGCACTCGATGCGCTGGTCGATGCCGCCGACCCGGCCGCGGCGCCGGTACATGCCGTGGCCACCACCGAGCAGCAGGTGTTCCGGCGCGGAGCAGATATGGCCGATGCGGACCGCAAGTTGGCCGCCGTGATTCCGGCCGGTGCGACCCCGGTGGCCGACTTCCCGGTCGTGCTGCTCAGCGGTGACCGGCTGGCCAAGGAACAGGTCAGTGCCGCCAGCGAATTCGACCGCTTCATGCGCAAACCCGAGCAGCTCGCCAAACTGGCCGAGGCCGGTTTCCGCGCCGACGGCGCAACTAATCCGGAGAGCGCGGTGACCGACTTCCCGGCCGTGACCGCACCGCTGTCGTTCGCAGATCCGGCCGACCGGGCAAGTCTGGCGGCCCGGTTGGCCGCACCGGTGCAGGACGGCACGGTCACCGTGATGCTCGGCCAGTCCGCGCCCGGGCTGACCGACGTCGCAGCCGGACTCAACGACCGGTTACAACAACTGCCGCCGTCAGCGGCCGTGGGTCTGTGGACTTTCGACGGGGTGTCCGGCCGATCGGCGATCACCACCGGTCCGCTGGGGGACGATATCGGCGGAACCCCGCGGTCCGCGGCGCTCGGTTCGAGCCTGCAGTCCCAGGGCGGATCTGCCAGCGGTGCGGTGTCGTTCACCACGCTGCGCCTGGTCTACGGCGACGCAGTCGCCGGTTTCCGTCCCGACCAACCGAATTCGGTACTGGTGGTGACCGCAGGCCCGCACACCGACCGCAGTCTCGACGGTCCCGGATTGATCTCCTACATCCAGGGCGCGGTCAATCAGCAGCGTCCGGTGGCGGTCAATGTCATCAACATCGGCGACGACCCGGATCGGGCGACGTGGGAGGCGGTGGCCCAGGCCAGCGGTGGTCAGTACCGCAATGTCACCGGTGCCGCCGATCCGGCGTTCGGCGCTGCCGTCAGCGAGTTTCTCGGCTGACACGCTTGAGCGTGCACTGCACGCCGAAGTGATCCGAGGGGAAGATTCGCGGCAGCTCGGGTGCGACCGGTTCACGTCCGAGCAGCTGGACGGAGTGCGCCGTCCAGGTGTCGGCTTTGAGCAGCACCCGATCGAATCGGACGTGGCGGTGCTTGTCCTTCATGTCATAGCGCATGTGGTTGATCGTGGTGTCCTCGGTGAATCCCGGCTCGTCGGGACGCAGCATCGGCCAGACGTCTGCGAAGTCGGCGGGCAGGATGGCGTTCTCGGCGTCGCGCAGGTTGAAGTCCCCCATGATCGCGACATTCGCGTGGCTGCGCACCGAGTCGACGACCAGCCTCAGCTGGCGGTCGCGCACCGCGGCTGCGGCCTTGCCGCTTTCGAGGTGCAGACCCACGACGGTGAAGGCCCGGCCGCCGATGGTGTAGCGCGCCGTGAGGTACCCGCGGGACAGGTTGGACGGCAGCCGCGTGTAGCTCACCCGGTCGACCGGGATACGCGATAACAGCAGCATGCCGTAGTGACCGAGCCTGCCACCGCACACCGCGGCGCTGGAGTAGTGCGCGCGGACCCAGGGTTGGGCCAGCAGCACGGTCAGTGCCGGCTCGGTGACCTCTTGGAACACCATGACATCCGGGGCTTCTGCGGCCAGGATGGCGGCGATCGCCTCATACCGCTGCCGCGCGAACAGTCCGTTGAACCAGATGTTGTAGGTCGCCAGCGACAGCCGGTCCAGGTCAGCGCCGCCGCCATGGCGGTCTGCGGTACGGGTCCAGCCGGAGTCGAACCATCGCACCGGCATCGACGTGGTCCTGCGTAACACCGAGGGCCACACCCGCTTCATGACACCCCAACGTACGCCGCCGGGCCCCGATGTCACTGCAGCGACAACAGATTCCTGACCTGCGCGGCGAACCGGATGGGCACCTCGACCTGCGGGTAGTGCCCGACATCGCGCAACTCGACCACGTCGGCGGCCGGCCGCAGATCACGCAGGCCGGCCAGTACGTCGACCGTCGCGACCGGATCCTGCAGCCCCCACAGATAGCTCAGCGGTTTCGGCCAATCCGCGATCGCTCCGTGCCAGCGCGACGCGTATCGCTCACGCTCGTCCAGGTATGCGCACAGCAGATGCATGATGCGATGACCGCCGTTGTGGGCCAACAACGCCCACTGTGCCTCGGCCTCGTCGTCCGTGAGCGGGTGCGCCGGGGCGAACAGCCGAGCGAAACCACGGGTGAATGCGGCGCGACCGGTCAGCCGGGACAGCAGCGGTCCCAGCGGCCCGCGCAATACCTTCTGCGACGGACGCAGACTGGCTCGCTCCAGGATCACGCTGCCATTGGTCAGCACCGCACCCCGCAGATCGAAGGTCAGGCGCCCCTGCGCATCTCGGGCCAGCAGTTCGGTGGCCACCGAGGTGCCCATGTCGTGGGCCACCAGGACCACCGGACCGGTCGTCGTCTGCGCGAGCACATCCTCGACGATGTCGGCCTGCTCCAGCAGGCTGTACACGCGCGGGCTGCGCCGACTCCCCGGTCGCTGCGCTCCTGCCCACCGAGGCTTGTCCGACAGCCCGAACCCCAGGAAGTCCAGTGTCAGCCAGCACTGCCCTGCCAGCTCGTCGACGACCCTGCGATAGTCGAAGGAGCTGGACGGAAACCCATGCAGCAGAAGCAGCGTCGGGCCCGCACCGGGTGCGGACCGGACGAAGATCCGACCCGACGGGGTGGTCAGGAATCGACCACCGTCCGCCCAGTCCCGCACATCTGCCGGTAACACCCGGTCAGGCTAAGCGAACGCCTCCACCGGCGGGCACGAACAGACCAGATTGCGGTCGCCGTAGGCGGCGTCGATGCGGCGCACCGGCGGCCACACCTTGGGACGGAAGCCCTTGCCCAACGGGTAGGCGGCCTCCTCGCGGCTGTACGGGTGCGCCCATTCGTCCACCAGCAGCGACTCGGCGGTGTGCGGGGCGCCGCGCAACGGGTTGTCATCGGCAGGCCACACCCCGGACCCGACCTTGTCGATCTCGGACCTGATCGCGATCATGGCGTCACAGAACGCGTCGACCTCGGCAAGGCTCTCGCTCTCGGTGGGCTCGACCATCAGCGTGCCGGCTACCGGGAAGCTCATGGTCGGGGCGTGGAAGCCGAAGTCCGCCAAGCGTTTCGCGACATCGTCTACGGTCACCCCGGTCGCCTTGGTGATCGGGTTGAGATCGAGGATGCATTCGTGGGCAACCATGCCGCTCTCACCGGTGTAGAGCACCGGGAAGTACTCGTCGAGCCGGCGTGCCACATAGTTGGCCGACGCGATCGCGGTCAGCGATGCTGCCCGCAGCCCGACCGCGCCCATCATCCGGATGTAGGTCCAGGTGATCGGCAGGATGGACGCCGACCCGTAGGGAGCCGCCGACACGGTGTAGCGATCGCCGAGCTCGTCTGCCAGCGGATGGCCGGGCAGGTACGGCGCCAGGTGGCTGCGCACCGCCACCGGCCCGACACCGGGACCGCCACCACCGTGCGGGATACAGAACGTCTTGTGCAGGTTCAGATGGCTGACATCGCCACCGAACCGGCCCGGGCGGGCAAGGCCGACCAGCGCGTTGAGGTTGGCACCGTCGACGTAGACCTGACCACCGGCGTCGTGCACCGCGGCGCAGATGTCGGCGACGTCGTGCTCGTACACGCCGTGGGTGGAGGGGTAGGTGATCATCAACGCCGCAAGTCGCTCGGCATGCTCGGACACCTTGGCGCGCAGGTCATCCAGGTCGACGTCGCCATTGGCCCGGCATTTCACCACCACGACCCGCATCCCGACCAGGGCCGCCGAAGCCGCATTGGTGCCGTGCGCGCTGGATGGGATGAGGCAGACATTGCGTTCGGCGTCACCATTGGCGCGGTGATAGGCCTGGATGGCCAGCAGGCCGGCGTACTCGCCCTGGGACCCCGCGTTGGGCTGCAGCGAGATCTCGTCGTAGCCGGTGATCCCGGTCAACCAGGTCTGCAGATCCGAGATCAGCCGACGCAGACCCGGATTGTCCGATGCGGGGGCGAACGGGTGCTGCTTGGCGAACTCCGGCCACGTGATGGGCTCCATCTCGGCGGCCGCGTTGAGCTTCATCGTGCACGATCCCAGCGGGATCATGCTGCGGTCCAGCGCGATGTCCTTGTCGGCCAGCGAGCGCAGGTACCGCATCATCGAGGTCTCGGTGCGGTACAGGTGAAACGCCGGGTGGGTCAGGAATTCCGTTGTGCGGGTTTCGATATCGACCCCGGCGGGCTCGGCGGCATTCACACCGAAAGCGGCCAGCACGGCGTCGACGTGCGCGTCGGTGGTCGCCTCATCGCAGGCCACCGACACGTGGTCGGCGTCGACGCGCCACAGGTTGATCCCGGCGTCCTTCGCGGCGGCGACGATATCGTCGGCGCGGCCGGGGACACGGGCCAGCACGGTGTCGAAGAACGCCTGGTGCACCAGCGAGGCACCGAGGCCGGCGGCGAGCCTGGCCGCGTGCGCATGCACCCGGCGGGCGATGCCGGTGAGGCCGGCGGCACCGTGGTAGCTGGCGTACATGGCGGCGATCACGGCCAGCAGCACCTGCGCGGTGCAGATGTTGCTGGTCGCCTTGTCCCGGCGGATGTGCTGCTCGCGGGTCTGCAGGCTCAACCGGTAGGCCGGTGATCCGTCGGCATCCAGCGACACTCCGACCAACCGGCCCGGCAGCTGGCGGGCGTGCTTGGTGTGCACGGCGAGGTAACCGGCGTGCGGACCGCCGAATCCCATCGGCACGCCGAACCGCTGCGTGGTGCCGAAGGCGACATCGGCACCGAACTCCCCCGGCGGGGTGATCAGCGTCGCCGCCAGCAGGTCTGCACCGACGGCAACCAGCGCACCGCGCTCGTGCGCGGCGGCAACCAGGTCCGACCAGTCCTGGATGCGCCCGCTCGCGCCGGGCAACTGGACGATGACACCGAAGAAGTCACCCTCGGGCAACCCCCTGCTCAGGTCGGCGGTGACGATCTCGATGCCCAGCGGTTCGGCGCGGGTGGCGAGCACGGCGGCGGTCTGGGCGTACACATCGGTGTCCACGGCAAGCCGGTTGGACGGACCCTTCACCGCACGGTGCATCAGGGTCATCGCCTCGGCGGCGGCGGTGCCCTCGTCGAGCATCGAGGCGTTGGCCACATCCAGCCCGGTCAGGTCGGCGACCATGGTCTGGAAGTTCAGCAGCGCCTCAAGACGTCCCTGACTGATCTCGGGCTGGTAGGGCGTATAGGCGGTGTACCAGGCCGGGTTCTCCAGGATGTTGCGGGTGAGCACCGGCGGGGTGAGTGTGTCGTAGTACCCCTGCCCGATCATCGACACCGCGACGGTGTTGGCATCGGCCAGCGCGCGCAGTTCGGCGAGCGCCTCTTCCTCGGTGGCCGGGGGCGGCAGCTGTTCCAGACCCGGGGCGATACCGTCGGCACCGACCGCGTCGAGGATGCCGGCCGGCAGCGCCTTGCCTGCCAGTTCGTCGAGCGAGCCGACGCCGATCACGCTCAACATGGTGGCGATGGCGTCGGAATCGGGCCCGATATGGCGGGCAACGAAACCGGACGAGGTCGAAGGCACATCAGGTGACACAGAAGTCTCCCCGGGTCGAGGTGTGCGCCGCGAAGCGCGTCCTCTCCCTCTGTCGGGGTGCCTGAGAGATTCAGCCCGGATCCGGGCCTTTCCCCATGGGCGGGTGCGCGCGGCACCGCTTTCCAGAGGCATCGTGGCCGCGCGCGGTCCGGGGGCCTGAGAGGTTGACGGAGAGGTGTTGCTCCTTCGGCGTCCGTGGCTGGCGGCCACGGAACTCTCCCGCGCATGGGCGATACGCGCTCGATTCTAGCGGTTCACCCGATCCGACGGCGTTCACGCCGGGAGCGGCCTGAATCAGCCGATCTTGCGGTCGCGGCTCTTGCGCCGGGAAGCCAATTCGTCCTCGGGGGCGGCGATGGACTCGCCACCGTCGGCGCGCTCGCCGGGGAAGTCGGCGATCGCACCGGTCAACTCGCGCATCGCACCGGACACCGCGATACCGAACACGCCCTGGCCGCCCTGCAAAAGGTCGACGACCTCCTCGGCCGACGTGCATTCGTAGACGGTGGTGCCATCGGAGAACAGCGTGATGTTGGCCAGATCCTGCACGCCGCGCTGGCGCAGATGGTCGACTGCGACGCGGATGTTGTGCAGTGAGATGCCGGTGTCGAGCAACCGCTTGACGATCTTGAGGACCAGCACGTCCTTGAAGGAGTACAACCGCTGACTACCCGATCCCGCGGCACCGCGGATCGACGGGACGACCAGCGAGGTCCGTGCCCAGTAGTCGAGCTGGCGATAGGTGATCCCGGCGATCTGGCAGGCACTGGGACCGCGGTAACCGACAAGTTCGTCCGGGATCGAATCATCCGGGAACAGGCCGCCCTGGACGGGTTCTCCGGATGCGCCGTTCGCGGGCGGTGTCAGCCCGCCGGCAGAAGACAGATCCAACTCCCCCTGATGTGGCGTGTCGCCCACAGTCCATCCTCTCGCCGTCGCCCACGGGCACACGTGACATCACGCTGGAACCCGAGTTCGAATATGTCGAGCATACGCTCAACACATTGCCGCTACTGCTCGTCGTCGATCAAAATTATGGCTGTCCGTGCGGCACGTCGCCGACACAGAAACCGCGTGTCGACATCACGAGACGCATCCGTGATCTTGGTCAGGTCGCTTTGAAATCGTCGGGCGAGATGCTGTCGAGGAACTCCTTGAACTTCTCCACCTCGTCCTCGCGGACCGGCTCGGCGGAGTCCTCATCGGTCTCGTCGGGAATCAGCAGGCCGGCCTCCGCCAAGACGGATTCCTCGACATAGATCGGGACCCCGACCCGCAGGGCGATCGCGACCGAGTCCGACGGGCGGGCCGAGACCTTGATATCGCGGTCGAAGATCAGGTCGGCGTAGAAGGTGCCCTCCTGCAGATCGACGATGCGCACCTCTTTGAGCGAATGTCCCAACGCCGCAATCAAATCGCGGATCAGATCATGGGTCTGGGGCCGAGGTGCCTCGATGCCCTGCTGTTCGTGCGCGATGGCCTGCGCCTCGGGCTGACCGATCCAGATCGGCAGGTAGCGCTCGCCGTTCGCCTCGCGCAGCAGCAGCACCGGCTGGTTCTGCGGCTGCTCAACGCGAATACCGACAACCCGTACCTCACCCATCAGCGCCTGCCCTCCGCGAAGAAGCCGTCGTCGAAAATTCTAGTCCTCACCGGTCGAGAACGTCGCGCACGGCCGATTTGATCAGCGACGTGTGCAGTGTGATTGCCAGGGCGGCAACCTCGCGGGCCAGATCATCGGCCCGGTCGCGGGCACCGGCCTTGCCTGCGGCCGCGACCGGTCCCGCGATCTGGGCGATCAGGTCGGACTGCCGGTCGGCCGCCGAGCGGAACGCGCGTAGGTGGCGTGGCTCGACGCCGTAATCCGCCAGGGCCTTGGCACATTGGGCGATGGTGACCGAATGCTCATCGAAGAGTCCGGCCGGGCCGGGCTTGATCACACCCGCCGTCACCAGGGCCGACAACATGGTGTTGTCGATCCCCGACCGGGCCACCAGATCCTCCCGGCTGAGCCGGACCTGGGTGGGGGCGATGGCTGCCGGGTCTCCTGCCGAGTCACCGTCGGCGACCTGGACCAACCGCGGCGTCGAATAACCCGCACTGGCAGGCAACTCGTTGTCGGGCTGGGCATCCAACTGCGCCTTGATCACCTTCAGCGGCAGATACTGGTCGCGCTGTGCGGTGAGCACGAAGCGCAATCTGGCGCAGTCGTACGCGGTGAAGCGCCGGTACCCGGCCGCCGATCGCTGCGGCGTGACCAGCCCTTCGGCCTCCAGGAACCGGATCTTGGAGATGGTGACATCAGGGAAATCCGGGCGCAGCAGATCGAGCACCGCTCCGATGGACATCCCGGCTGGCACCGGGTCCGGTTGGGTCATCTGGTCCTCGCGCGAGCGCTCCGGCGACTCAGCCGGCGTCGTCGGTCTTGGGACCGGTCAGGAACACCAGCCGGAACTTGCCGATCTGCACCTCGTCACCGTTGGACAACACGGCCGAATCGACCGGTTCCCGGTTGACGTAGGTGCCGTTCAGGCTGCCGACATCGACGACCTGGAATTCGCCGGACTCCAACCGGAACTCGGCATGCCGACGGCTGACCGTCACATCGTCGAGGAAGATATCGCTGTCGGGGTGGCGGCCCGCCGACGTGGTGGCCTGATCCAGCAGGAACCGCGAACCGGCGTTGGGGCCACGCTTGACGACGAGCAGCGCCGAACCCGCAGGCAGACCCTCCACGCCCGATACCGAGCTCTCGGTGCCGGTGCTGGCCGGGGCGTCCAGTTCGTTGAGGAAATCCGCGCGGAAAACCGAGGTCGTCTCTACCGTCACCTCGTCGGACTGGTCTGCCTGAAAGTTGCTGTTCTCCGTCACCCGCTGCTCCTCTGCTGGCTGCTGTGGCGTGCCTGGCCGATGCCCGTCAGGCCATTCGGCAGCCCAACGGACCGTGGTTGCGTCTCATGTCGACCGTACCGCGCCGGGCAGACCATTGGGTCCACCACCGCCGGATCCGCCTGACACGGGCTCGGTCACGCCTGTCCTTGATGAACGATCGGCAAAACCCTAACAACACCTACTCGGGAAGGATTGCCCGGTAGCCGTCAGCGTCCAGCAGATCGGGCAACGGGCCCGGCTCGGGGGCCGTCTCGACCTGCAGTTCGACCAGCCATCCGGCGCCGTAGGGGTCGGAGTTGACCAACTCCGGATTGCCCTCCAGCTCACCGTTGACGGCAACGACTTTCGCCGTGATCGGTGCGTACAGATCCGACAGCGACTTCGTCGATTCGACCTCACCGAAGCTGTCGCCTGCGCTGACCGCGGCCCCCACGTCGGGCAGCTGCACGAACACCACGTCACCGAGGGCGGCCTGCGCGTAGTCGGTGATGCCCACGCGGACGGTGTCCTCGCCGGTGCGTCGCACCCACTCGTGCTCGGCGGTGTACTGCAGATCGGACGGGATCTCGCTCACGGGGCTCCTTTGACGGATACAAGCGGACTTACTTGACGGGCTGAGCGTATTGGCGAGGTTTCGGTTGCCGCAAGGCGGTCACATCGATGACATCGGCCTGGGCCACCGTCATCGATCCGCCGACCCGCTTCACGCTGTCCATCGCACCGCCGGGGATGTTCATCGCGGCGGCCAGTGTCGGCGGATCACCAATCGCCAGAACCGAATACGGCGCCCCGATGGTGACCCCGTCGACGATCAACGCGCCCGGCGCCCCCACCACCCAGGTGTCGACCCCGACCCGGATACCCGCCGCATCCCGTCCGGCCCCGCCGGCGCGGGTCCCCCGCACCTCCATGGCCTCGGCACCGGCGGCCCGCAGCTCGTTGATCACGTCGAGCATGGTCTCCGGCGACACACCGGCCGCCGCATCCTCGATGGTGATCGTCACACCGGGGCCCACCGCGGCGACCGTGCCGATCATGATCGACAGCGCCGCCAGCCGGGCCTGCGCATTCTCGATGGCGGCCTGATCGCTGCTGCCGGACTGCTGTAATGAGCTCAACGTCTCCTGCAGCTCGGCAACCTCGCTGTTCAGCGCGGCCTCACGCTGCTGCAGCGAATCGAGCAGCACCAGCAGATCCGCCGGGCGGGCCGAGTCCAGGGAATCACCGGTGCTGGTCTGACGGACCTGCGTCGCGATCGCGATACCGAGCAGCAGACACAGCAGCACGCCGAAGGTCCCGAAGATCACCTGGGACCGGGTCCGCCGCGCCCGGCCGGCACCGCCCGGCGGCATCTCGTGCCTGCCATGCTCGGGCTCGCTCGATTGGTGATCGGTGTGCTCGCTGTGCTCACCCATACCTCAGGCCCCGAACAGTCGACGGCGCAGGGCCGCGGCATTGCCGAAGATCCGGATGCCGAGCACCACGATGATCGCGGTGGACAGTTGTGTACCGACGCCGAGCTGGTCACCCACGTAGACGATCAGGGCGGCCACCAGCACGTTGAAGACGAAGGAGACGACGAACACCTTGGAGTCGAAGATGTGCTCCAGGTAGGCGCGCAGACCACCGAAGACGGCATCCAGCGCGGCGACCACGGCGATGGGCAGATAGGGCTGGATCGCCTCGGGCACACCCGGGTGGAAGACGAGCCCGAGCACGATGCCGACGACCAGTGCGGCGATTCCGATCATCGCTCGATCATTTCAGCAGCAGCCGTCACGGCTTCATCTCCTTGGCGAAGCGGATCTCGCGGACCGAGCCAGCCGGCACGTTCAGCGCCTCGCCGGTACTGACCGTAACCCCGACACCGTAGGACCGCTGCAGCAGCATCAGTCGCTGCATACCGGGGCTGCGGTTGAACACATCCTGGATGGCGTGCGGCGGACCCAGCGCGATCACCTCATACGGGCTGGTGATCGGGCGGTTGTCGACCAGGATGCGGCCACCGGCCTGCCGGATGGTGACGCCGGCGCCCACCCGCACCCCGCCCACCGACACCGCTTCGGCGCCGCCGACCCACAACGAGTTGACCACCAGCTGCAGGTCGCGATCCAGGATCACCTGCCGGCTGCCCGCGACCCGCTGCTTGCTCACATCGGTCAGATCGCGGGACACGCCGGGGTCGGTGACGGTAACCGTGACGCCGGGGCCGATCGCCGGGGTCACCGCAGCGGCGAATTCGGCGGCGTCGAGATCGGCGAGCAGCGCCCGGCCCTGTTCGTCGCCCGCCAACCTGCTGCGGCGTTCGGCCTCCACCTCGGCGGCCAGCCCGTCACGGGTGGCCTCGATTGCTGCCGTGCGGGTTTCGGCAGCACGGGCGCTCTCGGAGAGCACCTGCTGGGTCTGGCGATTCGCCGGCGCGAGCGCCTGCGCCTGCGACGCGGCGGCCGCGAAGACGGTCGCGATGATCAGCCCGGCCAGCAACGTCCAGCCCCATTGCCGCCCGCGCGGTGGCGGTCGATCCGGGCGGGCGGCGGCGGCCGCCGCGTAGCCGGGATCGAGGTGTTCGGTCAGCAGCGAGCGCAGCAGGGAGGGGACCGGAATTCGTTGGGGTGCACCGGCTTGGTGGGCGCTCAGCCCCGCCCGCGGGTGATAACCGCCCAACGAATTCGATCGCTCAGCCACCGGTAACGCGCCCCCGCGGTGTCGCAGGCGCGCGCGGCATGGATCGCGCCACCATGGACACCTGCATCAGGTACAGCACGGCCGACCAGAGGTAGAGCGCCAGACCCCAGATCAGGAACGCCCACCCGCAGGCCAGGATCACCCGACTCCACAGGGCGTCGAACTGGCCGAGCAGGACCAAGGGCAGTCCCGACATCAGCGCGAAGGTGGCGCCCTTGCCGAGGTAGGTGACGGGCAAGGCGGTCAGACCGCGCGAGCGCAGCAGCGGAAGGGTCGCCGCCAGCACCAGATCCCGGCCCAGCAGCACGATCACGAACCACCACGGCACCACGCCGGCCGCGGCCAGTGCCAGCGGGACGACGATCATGTAGATGCGGTCCACCAAGGGGTCCAGCAGCTCGCCCAGCCGCGAGGACTGGTTGTCGACCAGCCGGGCGATCTTGCCGTCGGCCCAGTCGGAGAACCCGCTGAACATCAGGACCGCCACCGCCCACCCGGTCTGTTCGGCGACCAGCAGCAGGTACAGGAAGACCGGCACCAGGATCAGTCGGATCGCCGAGAGCACGTTCGGGATCGTCAACACCCGATCACCGATGCCGCTCGGCACCGAATCCTGTGGACGATCCCCCGCCGCTCCGCTCGCCCGGGTCATGGCTAGAAACCTAGCGGAACACGCCGGGCAGACTCAGCGCCGACATGACATTGTCGGCCAGTGGATCGTCGTGGATCATGTACGTCCACGTCGAGGTGGGCCGCGCCAGCCTGGTCAGGTCCAGCCCGGCCACCCCCTCCTCGTCATCGACGATGGTGGCGGTGTCGAAGGTCTGCTGAGCGGCCTCGATCGCGTCGGCGGCCAGCGAGGCGAACGCGTCCACCGCCATCCGGTGGAACTCGTCGAGCGGATTCTGGTTTCCCAGGGCCCGCAGGCTGATGCTCTCCCGGATATCGGCCAGGTAAGCCAGGTGGTCGGCCCACCCCCGGTCCAGGTGGTACAGCATGATCAGCCGGCAGATCTCCTCGAGGCGCTCCTGCGGAATCGTCTCGGCGAGTTCCTCGTAGCGCTGCGGAGAGCGTTCTTCCAGCTCCTCCCGGGCGGCCGCGGTCCGCAGCAGGGTGTCCCGGCGCTCGACCAGGATTGCGCGTTGCTGCGCGGTGAGCTGGTTGTAGCGCCAGGTGTTGGCATGCAGGTCGAGCGTCTTGCCCTCGGCCACCCGTTGCGCGTGGTCCAGCAGGGCGGCGGCCCGGTTGCTGGTGATCCGGCCGTCGCCGTCGGTGGCCAGTGGGAGCTTGTTGGGCTCTACGAAGGACACCACCACATCGTCCTCCCAGCTGGAGAAGAACACCGAGGACCCGGGATCGCCCTGCCGCCCGGCGCGCCCGCGCAGCTGGTTGTCGAGTCGTTCGGTGTAATGCCTGCCGGTGCCGATGACGTGCAGGCCGCCGAGTTCGGCGACCTCATCATGCTCGGCTTCATCTGAGCCGCCCAGCCGGATGTCCGTCCCGCGGCCGGCCATCTGGGTCGATACCGTGACCCGGCCCCGCGCGCCGGCCTCGGCGATGACGGCGGCCTCCTCGGCATCGTTCTTGGCGTTCAGCACCACCGCCGGAATGCCGGCCTTGACCAACCGCTCGTGCAGTTCCTCGGATTCGGCGACGTCGCGGGTGCCGACCAAGATCGGCTGGGAGGTGGTATGCACCTCGGCGATGTGCTCGACGATGGCATCGTTCTTGGCGGCGATGGTGATGTAGACCCGATCGGCCTCGTCCTCGCGCATGTTGGGCTTGTTCGGCGGGATCGGGGACACCCCGAGCTTGTAGAACTGGCGCAACTGCTCACCGGCGGCCAATGCGGTGCCGGTCATGCCGCACACCCGCGGGTACCGGTTGATCAGGGCCTGCACCGTGATGGTGTCGAGCACCTCACCGGTCTCGGTGATCTCGATGCCCTCCTTGGCCTCGACGGCCGCCTGCAGGCCGTCGGGCCAGCGCTGCAACGAGGCGATGCGCCCGCGGGACGCATTGATCAGGTGCACCGCGTTATCGCGCACGATGTAATGCACATCGCGTTCCAGCAGCACGTGCGCGTGCAGGGCGACGTTGATCTCGGTCAGCGTCGAGCCGACGTGCTCCTCGGAGTACAGGTCGATACCGCCGAGGGCGGCCTCGAGTCGTCGCGCGCCCTTGTCGGTGAGCTGCACGTTGCGCTTGTCGGCGTCGGTCTCGTACTCGACGCCCTCGCGCAGCTCGCCGACCAGCCGGATGATCTCGACCCGCGGGGTCTCCCGGTGCGACGTGCCCGCCAGCACCAGCGGCACCAGCGCCTCATCGACCAGGACCGAGTCGGCCTCGTCGATCAGTGCGATGTCCGGGCTCGGTGAGACCAGGTCGTCGACGGAGATCACCAACTGATCACGCAGCACGTCGAAGCCGATTTCGTTGACCGAGCCATAGGTGATGTTGCAGCCGTAGGCCTCCCGGCGCTGTTCGGGAGTCGAGTCGGCGGTGATCCAGCCGACGGTCAGCCCGAGCGCACGGTGCAGCGGTCCCATCCACTCGGCATCGCGACGAGCCAGATAGTCGTTGACCGAGATGACGTGCACGCTGCGGCCACCGATGGCATATCCCGCTGCGGCGATGGCGCCGGCCAGCGTCTTGCCCTCACCGGTGGCCATCTCGACGACGTCACCGGCCAGCATGCGCAACGCGCCGAGCAACTGAACATCGAACGGCCGCAGCGCGATCGACCGCTCGGCGGCCTCCCTGACAAGCGCCAGGAACTGCGGGATGTCCGACGAGTCGGCAAGGTCGTCGAGGTTGAGTAGCCCGGCGGCCTTGAGCAGCTGATCATCGTCGAGACCGGCGGCCTTTTCCTCGAACTTGGCCGCGGCATGCACCTGCGTCATCGAGCGCGCCTGGTCCTTGTCGGTGCTGGCGCCCAGCAGCTTCCAGAACCGGTTGCTCAACCGTCCTGACTTCGCACCGCCGGACTTGGACACCTTCGAGGTCTTGGAACTCACAGCCACAGTCATACGGTACGCGGAGCAGGTCGGGCTCAGGGGGACCACGGCCCGGTCGACACACCGACCGCACTCGCCGGTCGGGCTGATGCCATCAGCCGCGCTGCGACCAGCCTCAGCCTGTACCTTGCCCGCATGGACATGTTCACCCCGACGCTGGACTGGGGCAGTGAGCTGGGCACCTCACTGATCTGGATCGCCAAGGCCTGGACGATAGCGGCGGTCAGCACCGTGATCGTGCTGATCCTGCTGGCGAAGTTCACGGTCTGGGGGCGGCAGTTCTGGCGCATCACTGGCGCCTACTTCACCGGCCGGGAGTCGGTGAAGGCGTGGCTGTGGCTGGGTGCCATCCTGCTCTCGATCATCTCCGGTGTGCGCTTGGACGTGCTGCTCAGCTATTACGGCAACGACCTGATGACCGCCGCGCAGACCGCGGTGCAGGGGGTGGCCGCCGGCGACGACGCGGTCCGCCAATCCGGTATCGACGGGTTCTGGTTCTCGATCCTGATCTTCGCGGTACTGGCCACCATCCACGTCTGCCGGGTGCTGCTCGACATCTTCATGATGCAGCGGTTCATGCTGGCCTGGCGGGTGTGGCTGACCGGTCGGCTGACCGATGACTGGCTCGACGGCAAGGCCTACTACCGCAGCCGGTTCATCGATGACACCATCGACAACCCCGACCAGCGCATCCAGGCCGATATCGACATCTTCACCACCAACGTCGGACCGCTGCCGAACACGCCGAACAACACCAGTGGCTCCACACTGTTGTTCGGGGCCATCAGTTCGATCGCGTCGGTCATTTCGTTCACCGCGATTCTGTGGAACCTGTCCGGAAATCTGTCGGTGTTCGGCGTCAACATCCCCCGCGCGATGTTCTGGATAGCCATCGTCTACGTGTCCGTCGCGACCATCATCGCGTTCTGGATCGGCCGCCCGATCATCCGATTGACCTTCGACAACGAGCGGTTCAACGCCGTCTTCCGCTACGCCCTGGTGCGGCTGCGCGATTCGGCGGAGGCGGTGGCGTTCTATCGAGGCGAGATCGCCGAGCGGGTGCAGTTGCGCCGACGCTTCGAGCCGGTCGTGTCGAACTACAAGCGCTATGTGAACCGGTCGATCGCCTTCAACGGCTGGAACCTGACGGTCAGCCAGCTCATCAACCCGTTGCCGTGGATCATCCAGGCGCCCCGACTGTTCGCCGGTGAGATCAAACTCGGCGACGTCTCGCAGACCTCGTCGGCGTTCGGCAACATCCAGAGCTCGCTGTCGTTCTTCCGCAACTCCTACGACGCGTTTGCCGGCTGGCGCGCCTCGATCATCCGCTTGCACGGCCTGGTGGTGGCCAACGAGGAGGGCCGGGCGCTCAACGAGCTCACCGTCGAACCGTGCGGCAGCTGCCCCGTCGAGATCCGCGATGTCGCGGTGAGCACGCCCACCGGCGAGATCCTGGTCGAAGACCTGAACCTGCAGATGCAGTCGGGTGACACGCTGATCGTCACCGGCCAGTCCGGCGCGGGCAAGACCACCCTGCTGCGCAGCCTGGCGCAACTGTGGCCGTTCGCCACCGGAACCCTGCGGTGCCCCGAAGGTGCCAACGAGACGATGTTCCTGTCCCAGATGCCGTATGTGCCCCTCGGCGATCTGCGAGCGGTGGTGTCCTACCCGAAGGGTCCCGACGAGTTCACCGACGAGGAGCTCATCACCGCACTGGACAAGGTGGCGCTCCCGCAATGCGCCAGACGCCTTGCCGAAGTGGCGGATTGGGTCAAGGTGCTCTCCCCCGGCGAGCAGCAGCGCGTCGCCTTCGCCAGGGTGCTGCTGACCAAGCCGAGGGTGGTGTTCCTCGACGAGGCGACCTCTGCCCTCGACGAGGGCCTGGAGTTCACGATGTACGACCTCGTGCGCCGCGAGCTGCCCGATACCATCCTGGTCAGCGTCACCCACCGCAGCACCGTGGGCCAGCATCACGAGCAGCACCTGCACTTGTTCGGCGGGGGCAAGTGGGTGCTCGGCGATGTCGATCCCGAGACCGGAAAACCCAAATCACCCCTGCCTAACTGAGCAGAGAGCGGGTCAGCGCGCGGCGGCGTGCCTGCCCGCTCGGCGGCCGAAGAACGAACCCTCGCCGAGCTGGACACCGCTGGCATATCCCTTGCCATCGCGCGCGATATTGGATGCGCACGCACCGGCGGCATACAGACCCGGGACCACCGCGCCGGACTCGTCGAGGACCTCACCGTCCAGCGATACCGTCAAACCGCCCATGGTGAACCCGGAGTACATCGCGACACCGAGGGTCAGGTCGAATGCCGCGAACGGCCCGGTGTCCTGCGGGGCAAGGTAATCCGGCTGCTTGTGGAAGTCGGGATCGACACCGGCAGCCGCATCGGCGTTGTACCGCTCCAGCGTGGCGGCCAGGTTGCCGGACGGAATACCCAGTGCCTGCTCGACTTCGGCGATGGTCTCGTAGCCGTCGATGAATTTGATCAGCGGCATCTCGGGCATCTGCATGTGTGCCTCATCGACGATCAAGTAGGCGGCGTGATCGGGTTGTTCGAGCACGAACGCCGATGTGCGCGAGTGATAGGAGTCCTCGGCGACGAACCGGCGGCCGTCCTTGTTGACGATGACACCGGTGAGCAGGATCTCCGGCGGGTAGGCCGCGGCGGTGATGAATGCCTGATCCAGATTCTTGGCAACACCGCCCGCGGACACACCGAGCTTGATGCCCAGGCCGTCGTCGTTGGGGTTGCCGAGGATGTAGGGCGCCACCAGGCCGTGATGCTTGGTCTTGCGCTCCTGACCCAGTTCCGGCGTGTAGTGCGCCACCATCTCGGCGTTCATCGCGAAGCCGCCGGCGGCGATGATCACCGATTTCGCCTTGACCGCGCCGGTTTCGGTGAAGTGCTTCCAGGCCACCCCCTGCACCGCACCGTCGGCGACCACGAGGTTCGTCGCACCGGTCTCGTAGCGGAACTGCACCCCGAGCTCCGCGGCGCGTTTGAGCAGTAACTGGATCACCATGTCGGCGCCGCCGAGTTCGCCGGGAACCGGCACCGAGTGACCGCGCGGTGCGGGCTTGGCCTGATCGATGAAGGGCCACACCTTCTCGTTGCCGGTGTAGGACAGACCCTCGGTGCCCGGCGGGACCACCACCTTGCCCGGGTAGTAGCTTCGCTCGAACTGAAAGCCAAGGGACTCAAGCCAATCGAAGTGCTCGACGCTGTGGTCGCAGTAGGCGCGGATCTTGTCCAGTTCCGGGTCCTCGGTGACGGCGACCAGGTATTTGTACATCTCCTCGGCACTGTCCTCGTGTCCGGTGGCCTGCTGTACGGCCGTCCCGCCGCCGAGGTAGAAATGCCCGCCGGCCATCGACGTGGTACCGCCGGCAGCGGCCGCCTTCTCCAGCACCAGCACCCGAGCCCCGTTCTCGGCCGCGGTCACCGCCGCACATCCACCGGCGATACCGAAACCCACGACGACGACATCGACGTCATCGGACCAGGAGCTGACGTCGGCCACGCCGATGGTTGCCGGGATCTGCTGCAGGGTCATCGTTGTCTCCTCGGGCGCATCACTGCTGTTGTTGTTTCACGTGGTCGAAAAAGGCCTGGATTTCGGGCGGTATGTAGGCGATCTCCACGAACGGCACGCCGGCGTCGGCGCCGCTGACGTATCCGAAGTGCATACCGCCGGGCATCACACCCCTGGTGACGACCGGCGCACCGGCTGCCGCCGCATCGTCCAGCGCGGCCTCGAAGGCGTCCACATCCGGCACGGCAACGCAGATGTGGTGCAGCCCCGCACCGTGTGCGGCCAGGAATTCGGCATAGATGCTCTCTCCGCGTACCGGCGCGATGAGTTCGAGCTGCAGGTCACCGGCGTAACTGAGCGAGATGTCGGCGACGAAGTCTGCGGGTTCCCCGCGATGGGTGCACGTATCCGGACCGAAATGCACGTCGGGCATGCGAACCCATGTTCTGGCACCCGACAGCGCACTGAGCATCTGCTCGGTGGCAGTCAGGTCTGCGGTCACCCAGGCAACCTGGACAGGTGTCTGATCATGCATCGCAGTGAGGATATCGCCAGCGGCCGACAACCGCTAGAACAGGTTCTAGTTTGCCGGGAATTCGCTGCTCACCATGCGCACGAACATTCCCAGCTGAGCATCGAAGACCGCGCCGGGATCACTGAGCGTGTCGGCTCCGTACTGCCCGAAGATCTCCAAGCTGATCGCGCCGACCACGGTCGCCCAGGTCGACAGACAGGCCAGCATCAGCCGGTCACCGCCGGGGAACCCGAACTCCGCGCGGATGCCCTCGAAATCCGACGAGATCGGTTCACCCATCGAGTCGTCCGGGCTACCCACGGCCCCGCTGCGCACCCCGTCGGCAATGATCGACAACAAGGTGGCGACGACCCGGGTTCCCGGACCCACCGTCAACTCCGGGGGCGCGTGATATCCGGGCACCGGGCTGCCGTAGAGCAACGCCCACCGCGCGGGCTGAGCCACCGCCCACGCGCGAACCGCGCGCGCCAGCGCGACGAGCCGGTGATCCCAGTCCCCTGCCAGCGCGGCGGCGTCCACCGCATCCGCGAGGTCGTCGTAGGCGTCGACGAGAAGCAAGGTCAGCAGGTCATCTCGACTGGCCACGTACCGATACACCGCCGAGGACACCATGCCCAGCTCTCGGGCGATGGCGCGCAGCGACAGCCCGGCGGCACCGTCGGTGACCAGATGACGGCGGCCGACCTGCACGATCTGCGCCTCGATACGGTCCCGCGCCTCCTGCCGCTTACCCACGGCACCAGTCTGCCACAAACGAGAACAGTGCTCTTGCTTTTTCGCACCCAGGGTGCCATCGTCAAGAGAGAGCAGTGCTCACATCATCTTTGGAGGAACGATGACCGTTCGATACGACGAACCCGGCCGCGTGGCCCGGGCAGCCAATACGCTGATCCGGCAACTCGCCGAACTGGGCATCGAGATCGCGGGCAGCCGCGCGTTACGCGTCCGCGGCCGCAGCACCGGACAATGGCGGACGGTGGTGGTGAACGTCTTGACCGTCGACGGCCGCGACTACGTGGTCGCCACCCGGGGGAACACCCAGTGGGTCCGAAACGCCCGGGCCGCCGGCGAGGTGTTCACCGGGCCGCGATGGAGGCGCAGACGCCGGAGCGTCGTGGAGATCGTCGACGCCGACAAGCCCGAACTCCTCCGGCGCTACCTGGATCGCTGGTACTGGGAGGTCAAGGGTCACGCGGGCGGGTTGACACCCTCATCGAGCGAGTCCGAGGTCAGGGAGATCGCGGCCTCGATACCGGTGTTCGAACTGGCCGGCTGAGTGGCGACCGCCTCGCGGATCCGCGGCACCGTGGCCTGCCAGGACACCGCGGTGGGCGCACCACCCCAGGTGCTGTTGAACAACCCGACGATGGCAGCCCTTCCGTCGGAAGTAAGGACGTAGACCGGACCTCCGGAGTCGCCCTTTTGGCTGACCACACCGTCTTTCATGGTGAACCAGCCGTTGTTGACCACGCCGACCGTGCCGCAACTCTCTCCGGTGACGATGCCGAAATGACAGACGGGCCGACCTGGCTGCTGGACCGCCAGCGCCTGGTCGAGAACCAGCGACCGACCGCCGGGAAGCACGGTGTTGACCTCGACGTCCGGGTTCAGGGTGATCGCCCCCCAGTCGGCCAGCTGATGATCACCGGTCACCGTCGCGCCGTCGGGGGTGTTGTCGTCGAAGAGGGCCATCTCGCCGAGGGCATTGCCGAATCGGTCGGTGACGGGCCCCGCGCCGCGGCAATGCCCGGCAGTGAAGGCCACCCGCGCCGCGGGGTCGACGAACCCGAGAGTGCACATGGTGGTGCCCTGCCGGATTTCCATGCCCGGGTGCACGGTGACTGCAGGTCCGGCGGCGACAGGTCCGGCGGCGGCAGGTTCGGCGGCGGCAATACCGGCCGGGGACACACCGACCGCGGCGGCCGCGGCGATCATTGTCAGGAAAAGCCGTGCGCGCATCCAACCCTCCGATCCTCCACCCCTCCGGGACGAAATTACCGGGGTGCTGACGGGTGAATCGGATAACGGTCAGATCTCGTTACATCACAAGTCGTGTAACGACCCGCGTGTCACAACAGTCACACCAGTAACATGGCGTAACGTTCGGCGGCCCTACGGAAGGGTCAAGATCTGACCAGGATGGACGAGGTCGACATCGATCAAGCCGCTCGCTTCGGCGATGCGCTGTTGCTCGCTGCCGTCCCCGTAGAACCGCTCGGCGATGCCCCACAGCGTGTCGCCGGACACCACGACGTAGGTCCGTGGGCGTGGTGGCGCTACCGGCGAGCCCAGTGCTGGTCTCTTGGCGCGCTGAAGTCGAATCCCCATGTCGTTCTCCCCTCGTGGCCCCAGCCTAGAGACCACGAGGGCAGTCACGGGAGGTATTTGCACACTGCGGCCGGACCGTCAGGAATCGAAGCCCAGCCCCAGCTTGTCCAGGGTGCGTAACAGCACATTGCGCCGGCCCGCGGAATGGTCGGCGCGATCCAGTGACCACCGCGTCGCCTGGATCCCCACCGATGCGAACGGTTCCGGCGGGAATGGCAGCGGTTTCTTGCGGACCATCTCCAGTCGGGTGCGCGGTGTCGGCGTGCCATCCAACAGATCGAGACAGACGTCCGCGGCAAAACGCGTCGCGCCCACCCCCAGCCCGGTGAACCCGTTCACGTACGCGACCCTCCCCCGGTGCGCGGTACCCCAGTGCGCGCAGAATCGGGTGTTGGTATCGATCGCCCCCGCCCAGCGGTGACTGAAGCGGACGTCATCGAGCTGGGGGAACGTGATGAAGAAGTGCTCGGCCAGCCTGCGATAGGTCTGCGGCCGGTCTTCATAGGTGGGATCGACCCGGCGACCGAAGTGATACACCGCGTCGTAGCCGCCCCAGACGATCCGGTTGTCCGCGCTGAGCCGGTAGTAGTGGAATTGGTTGGCACTGTCGCCGACGCCCTGCCGACCGGTCCAGCCGATCCGCTCCAGTTGCGCTGCGGTCAGCGGCTCGGTGGACAACACGTAGTCATATACAGGAACGGTGTACCAACGATTGCGGCGCAGCAGACTGGGAAAGACGTTGGTGGCCAGGATGACCCGGCTCGCCGTCACCGTGCCCGAGCCGGTGCCCACGCGCAGGGCACCATCGGCGGACTCCAGCGATAAAGCCCGTGTGTGCTCGTGCATCTGCACGCCGGCGGCCAGGCAGGCCCTGGCCAGCTCCATGGCGAGTTTGGCCGGGTGCACCAGTGCGCAACTGTCCGGCTCGTAAAGCCCGGCCCGATAGGTCGGCGAGTGGACCTCCGCGCGCACCTGCTCCTGGTCGAGGAATCGTCCCTCGCCTGCGGCGGCGGATTCGGTGAGCCAGTCCACCTGGTGCGGCTCGGTGGCCACCGAGAGCATCCCGGTCCGCTCCCAATCGACGTCCAACCCGAGCCGTTCGATATCGGCGGCCATGCCATCCAGGTTCGCCATTCCGAGCTCGGTGAGGGTGTCGAATTCGGCTGCCCACCTTGATCGTCCGTTCTCGGCACCGTGGGTGAGGCTGGCCTCGACGAAACCACCATTGCGGCCCGAGGCCGCCCAGCCGATCCGGTCCGACTCGACCAGCACGATGCGGCGGTCCGGATACCGTTCGGCGGCGTGCAGCGCCGCCCACAGCCCGGTGTACCCGCCACCGACGACCAGCAGATCGCAGCTCTGCGACCCGACCAGAGGTGGATGGTCCGGGCGTGCGATATCAAGCCACATCGGGGCGAACACGCTTGCCGCCAGCGACCGTTCGACCAGCGCGGGGTCGACAGGGGCATCGAAGACTGTCCTCACCAGGGCGACACTACGTGGTGAACGGGCGGTTCAGTGCGCAGCCGACCCGACCGACTCGGTGCTGCGGGTCGGGGTCCACCCCGGCGGACCGAAGACGTATCCGAGCTTGTCTCGCAATCCGCGGGCGCTGCGCACCGCACGGGCGATCTTGACGTACTCATGGGTCTGCAGTGTCCAGATGTTGAAGGTGTCGACCTGCGTGGTCAACCCGTAATGCGGTCGGAACAGCTCATCCTGGTAGCTGCCGAACATCCTGTCCCACAGGATCAGGATCCCGCCATAGTTCTTGTCGAGATACTCGGCATCCATGCCGTGGTGCACCCGATGGTGCGACGGCGTGTTGAAGACGAATTCAATTGGTCGCCAAAGCTTGTCGATGCGTTCGGTATGCACCCAGAACTGGTAGACGAGGTTCACCGAGAAGCTCGCGAACACGATCCACGGCGGAACACCGAGCAAGGGCAGCGGAATCCACATCAGGATCTCGCCGCTGTTGTTCCACTTCTGACGCAGGGCGGTGGCGAAGTTGTAGTACTGGCTGGAATGGTGGGCCTGGTGGGTGGCCCAGATCAGTCGTACCCGATGCGCAGCCCGGTGATAGGCGTAGAACAACAGGTCCACGCCGAGCAACGCGATCACCCAGGTGTACCACCGATCCGCCGGGAGCTGCCATGGCGCCAGGTAGGCGTAGATCGCCGCGTAGCCCAGCAGCGCCGTGGCCTTCCACGCCGCGGTGGTGACCACCGAGACCAATCCCATCGACAGGCTCGTCCAGGCGTCGCGACGCTGGTAAGCGCCCGCGGGGCTGCGCTGGTCTGCGCCTGCGGCGCTGCGCTGGTGTGCGTCTGCGGCGCTGGGCCGGGCTGCGTGGGGCTCGGACTCGAGGTGTTCGAGCCGGCGCGCCGCCGCCCATTCCATGACGAGAAGCAGCAGGAAGAACGGGATGGCGAACAGGACCGGGTCGCGCATCTGCGCGGGCAGCGCGGAGAGCAATCCCATGACGGCGTCCATCCACGGAGCCTAACCGCAGCGGTGCCGGATCAGCGGAAGCTCAACACCTCGGTCCCCCAGGTGCTGCGCTGGATATGGTCCGGATCGAACGCCAGCTGATCATCGCGCCCGATCAACAGATTGACGCGGTTCTTTTCGTCATATGGGCGCCACCGCGGCCCCTCGTCGGCATCCGGTGACCCACCGCGCGCGAAATTGCACCAGCGCTGCCGCATCCTGTGTGAGACCTCGGTGCCTGCGCCGAGACCACCGAGCTTGAATGTCGGGTCACGACGCCCGGCCACCAAATTGCCCCACACGTAGGGCAATTCGGTGGCATGCGCGCCGCCCAATCCGAGAACACGGAGCATGGGGGTGGACCAGTCGAACCGGTACATGTACACCGGCGCGACCACGCTGTGGCCCTCGGCGAACCAGATCGAGGGCATCCGGAAGCCGATGTCACGTGCGACGCCGAGACCGGGTTTCTTGCCGCGCCCGCGGTAGACCGCCGCGATCTGGGCCGGGGTGGGGATCTGCAGGTCGGGTTGTTCGGAAGCGATCGCGGTGAACATCTCGCTGATGGCCTGCCCGCTGATGGGTAGCAGCGGCGAGCGCATCCACCGGAACAACGCCGCCTCGTGCTCGTTGGTGCCGATGATCAGCGGAACCGGCAGCGTACGGCCCGATCTGGCGACGTTCACCGGGTAGTCGGGCACGATGTCACCGTCGACGATGGGGGCGAAGCCCAGGGTGCCCGGCGCCAACCGCGGCACATCGTTGAACAACTCCTTGGCCGCGGCGATGATGGCAGTCACCGGCAGCTCGCTCAACTGGTCCGATTGCCGTGCCGTCATACCGAGCTCGCCCAGGAACTGCTCACCGATCCGCTGCGCGCGCTTCTGGTCGTAGACCGAGGTGACCGGCGAACTCTGGGCGATCGCGCGACTGAACAATCCCTCCGCGGCGGGGCTGGCCAGCAGCGTGGTCACCACGCCCCCGCCCGCCGACTCACCGAACAGCGTGACCCGATCCGGGTCGCCGCCGAAATTGGCGATGTTCTCGCGCACCCACCGCAACGCGAACAGCACATCGCGCAGGCCGGTGTTGGTCTCGAAACCCTCGCCGAGCCACGACAGGTCCAGGAAGCCGAACGGGCCGAGCCGGTAGTTCACCGTCACCACGACGACATCCCCGCCGGCGGCCAGTTCGCGCCCGTTGTAGAGCGGCTGGGCACCCGAACCCAGGATGTAGGCGCCGCCGTGCACCCACACCAGGACCGGCTTGTGCGCATCTCCCTCGGGCCCATCTCCCTCGGGCCCATCGCCGCGGGTCGGAGCCCAGATGTTCACCGTCAGGCAATCGGCTCCCTGCGGCGCGCCCAGATCCAGCGGGATCCGCGGGTCGGTGGGCTGCGGGCACACTGGGCCGAGCACGGTGGCATCGGCCGGTTCGGTCCACGGTTGCGGCGGTTGGGGCGCACGCCAGCGCAGCGGACCGACGGGCGCGGCGGCATATCGAACCCCCAACCAGCGGGTGACGACGCCGTCGCCGGTGCCACGCACCGGGCCGTTAGTGGTCTCGACGACCGCGGTGTCGTGCATCGAGAATCTTGTATCGGTCACATCCTCCATAGTGGCACCGCCGATCTCGGGTGCACCGATACGTGACGGGGTCCATATCTCCCGCTCGCACGTCGCCACCACCACCCGACACCTGCCGCAGGCCGGGCGCACCGCTAAGTTGGCGCCGTGCGTAAGTGGGCTCTGCTGGGCGGAGCGATCACGACAGAGGTCGGCGGAACACTGTCGCTACGTGCCTCACAGGACCATTCCGGTTGGCTGACCCTGGTGGTCGCCGGCTACCTGTCGTCGTTCATCTTGATGGCCGCGGTCCTCCGGACCGGGATGCCCGTCGGGGTGGCCTACGGAATCTGGGGCGCGACGGGCACCGCCGTCACCGCCGTCGCCGCGTCCCTGATCTTCGGTGAGGCGTTCACCTGGCCGCTGCTGGCCGGCATCGCGCTGATCATCGCCGGCGTCCTGCTGGTCGAATTCGGCTCCCACGACGGGCCCTCCGAGGTGACCCCGTGATGTGGCTGGCGCTGGCCGGGGCCATCGGGACGGAAGTGCTCGCCACCTTGTCGCTGCGGGCATCCGATGGTTTCCGCCGCCGCCGGTGGATCGTCCCGGTGGCGGCCGGCTATCTGGCGTCCTTCTATCTGTTGTGGGTCTCGCTGTCGTTAGGGATGCCGGTGGGGGTTGCCTATGGCATCTGGACCGCGTGCGGTGTCGCGCTGGTGGCCGTCGCCGCACGGGTGCTCTTCCGTGATCCGCTGACCTGGCGGATGGTGGCGGGCATCGCCCTGATCATCGCCGGTGTGCTCACGATCGAGATGGCCGGCGTGGCGCACTGAGCACGCCGGGCACACAGGTCAACACGGCGACCAGTAGTCCCACCGCCGGCACCAGCAGCAGTCCCACCCGCAGCCCGGCAGCATCGGCGATCAGCCCGATCACCGGCGGCGAGGCGACGAACCCCAGCCGCATCAGCCACGCCACCGCCGTCAGTCCGGTACCCGGCCGCAGCCCGGGTAGTCGATCGGCGCCGTGCATCGCCGCAGGCACCAGTGTCGCCACCCCGAGGCCGACCGCCGCAAAACCGGCGATCGTGCCGGGTACCGACGGAAACGCAAGGGCCAAACCCATACCGGCCGCCATCACGAGTCCCCCGGTCCTGGTCACGATGCGCTCGCCGAACCTGTCCACCAGGCGATCACCTGTCAGCCGCCCGACGAACATGCACCCGATCAACGCGACGTACCCGAACACCGCGACCGCCCCCGGCGCGCCGAGCCCATCGCGCAGATAGAGCGTGGCCCAGGTGCTGCCGACATCCTCGATGACGGCCCCCGCGATGGCCACGACCACCAGAACCGCCAGCAACGCATACGCCGGAAGATGGGCCCGCCGCCCCAACCCGGTGGAACCGCCGCGGTGATCGTCGGCTCGATCGGGTCCCGGCAACAGGAACGGATAGGCCGCCAGTGCCACCGCCGCGAACACTGCTGCGGCGATGGCCAGGTGCACTGAGCGCCCGAGCCCCAGGGCGATGGCGGCGGCGCCCATGGATCCGCCGAGGATGCCCCCCGCGGCCCAGACGGCATGCAGCGAATTGATGATCGAGCGGCCATAGGTTTGTTGAACCCGCAGGCCATGCACGTTCTGCGCGACATCGGTCACGGCATCGCAGGCGCCGGCAAAAAAGAGTGCGGCGGCCAGGAACGCAGGCGTGCTCGCCGAACCGGCGGTCGCGATCAGCACTGCCAGGAGTACAGATGACCCCACCGCAGTGCGGGCCGATCCGAACCGCCGGACGGTTGCGCCGGCGGCCAGTCCGGCGACCAGCGCACCGGCGGCGAAAGCCGCCACCACCGCCCCGTAGCCGGCATTGGACAGCGCCAGATCGCTCTTGATCTCCGGGTACCTCGGCAGCAGGTTGGCGAACATCGCTCCATTGGTCAGGAACAGCGCTCCCACGGCGATCCGGGCCCGCCGGGCCGGGTCGGTAGTGGCTCCTGGCGGCATGCCCGCCGACGATACTGACACCACGCGCAACGGTGCCCACCGGTCCGGCGGCGACGCGGCGGATCCGGCAAGATTGCGAGCATGACCGAATTGGCCGAGCTCGCACAGCGGTACGCGGTGGCAACGGAGTTCGTCGACTGGCGTGGCCGCAGCGTTCCGGTGCCCGAGCACACGCTGGTGTCCGTGCTCGCCGCGCTCGGGGTGCCGGCCGATACCCCGGCCGACCGGGAGCACGCCGCGCGGACGCACGACCGTGAGTATTGGGGCGATGCCCTGCCACCGACGGTGGTGGCCCGCTCGGGCACCGCGTCGTCGTTCTGGGTGCATGTCACCCACGGCCGGCCGGTCGATGTCTGGGTCGAGCTGGAGGACGGCTCCGTGCGCACCGAGCTGCGCCAGCTCGAAAACAATCGTGCGCCATATGATCTGGACGGGCGGACAATCGGCGAGGCCACCTTCGAGCTGCCTGCCGATCTGCCGCCCGGATATCACCGCCTGCATGCCAGGACCGACACCGGCGAGACCGACACCACCGTGATCGTCGCACCCGCCGTGCTGGCGCCGCCGCGCAGGCGGCACTGGGGTCTGGCCACCCAGCTCTACAGCGTCACCTCCGAACAGTCTTGGGGCACCGGCGATCTGACGGATCTGACCGATCTTGCCGTCTGGTCGGCGGCTCGCCATGGCGCGGGATTCATCCTGGTCAATCCATTGCACGCCGCCGCACCGGTGGCGCCGATGGAGCCGTCGCCCTATCTGCCGACCTCCCGCAGGTTCGTCAATCCGCTGTATCTGCGGGTCGAGGCCATCGACGAGTACGCCCAGCTGCGTAGGCGCGGGCCACTACGCAAGGCCCGCGCCGAGTTGGCCGGCCGCGCCCGACGCCGCGACGGTATCGACCGGGACGCGGCGTGGAAGGTGAAACGTGCTGCCTTGCAACAGGTGTACCGGGTGCCGCGATCCGCGGGCCGGGACCTGGCGTACGCGGCATTCCGCGATCGCGAGGGCCGCAGCCTCGACGACTTCGCCACCTGGTGCGCACTGGCCGAAGTGCACGGGCCGGACTGGCACACCTGGCCGCAAAAGCTGACCCATCCCGACAACCCCGAGGTCGCGGCTTTCGCCGCCGCCAACGAGGCGGCCGTCGACTTCCACCGCTGGCTGCAATGGCAACTCGATGATCAGCTGACCACCGCCCAGGCCCGAGCCACCCAGGCCGGCATGGGCCTGGGCATCATGCACGACCTCGCCGTCGGGGTCGATCCCGACGGCGCGGATGCCTGGGCATTGCAAGATGTGCTGGCGCGCGGGGTGAGCGCCGGGGCGCCGCCGGACGAGTACAACCAGCTCGGCCAGAACTGGTCACAACCACCGTGGCGGCCCGACCAGTTGCGACGAACCGGCTATGCGCCGTTCCGCGCCCTGGTCAACGCGGTACTGCGCCATGCCGGCGGGGTCCGGATCGATCACATCATCGGGTTGTTCCGGTTGTGGTGGATCCCCCAGGGTGCGGCGCCGACCGAAGGCACCTACGTGCGCTACGACCATGATGCGCTGATCGGCATCGTGGCGCTGGAGGCATATCGCAGCGGCGCGGTCGTGGTCGGCGAGGATCTGGGCACGGTCGAGCCGTGGGTGCGTGACTATCTGCGCGACCGCGGATTGTTCGGTACGTCGATCCTGTGGTTCGAACGCACCGACGGGGGCGCACCGCTGCCCGCCGAGCGCTGGCGCGAGGCCTGCCTGTCCGCGGTGACCACCCACGATCTGCCGCCGACAGCCGGTTACCTGGCCGGTGAGCACATCCGGCTGCGCGAGTCGCTGGGGCTGCTGACCCGGCCGGTCGACGAGGAGATCGCCGACGATCGGATCGAACAGCAGGCCTGGCTCGACGAACTGCGCCGGCTCGGTCTGCTCGGCGAGCAGCCCGATATCGACGAGATCGTCCGTGGTCTGCACGCCTTCCTGGGCCGCACACCGTCGAAACTGCTGGCCTTGGCCTTGCCGGACGCGGTCGGCGACCTCCGCGCGCAGAACCAGCCGGGCACCACCGACGAGTACCCGAACTGGCGTGTGCCGCTGTCCGGGCCCGACGGTGAGCGCATGTCCCTGGAGGACGTGTTCACCGATCCCCGCGCCAATGCTCTTGCCGAAGTAATGAAAGCCCAGGTGCCGGCGATGGACACGTGACTGGAGTTTCTACAGGTGTGGTTCTGCGATATGTTCGCACCGCACCGCGACACCCGGAGGTCACGTGAAGAAGCTAATCGGCTTGGGGCTGGGCGCCTGCGCCATCGCATCGGCGGCGATCGTCACCGCAGGCACGGCGAGCTCGGACCCGCAGGCGGCGCAGGCCGCGTACAACGTGGTCGGCGAACCGTACGGCAAGGCCGTGGCGATCCTCAAGAGCATGGGCATTCCGTCGATGTTCGGCGGCGCGGTGGGCAGTGACATCCAACAGAGCATGTGCATCGTGGAGAAGCAGAAGTACATCCCGTCCGGGAAGATGCAGCTGATGCTCAATTGCACGCAGGCGGCTTTCGACGCCGCCGGCGCCAGCCGGTCCACCGGATCGGGCCCGGGTGGACGCACGGTCGGCGCGAACGGTGTGACCACCGTGACCCCGACCCCGATGCCGCCGGCCCAGGCCGGAGTTCCCACCTCGCCGGCGCCCGTTCCTCCGCCGGCTGGCTGAGTCCGGCGTCTAGTATTCGCCCATGCCATTGGCGCCTGGCGCAACGTTCGCCGGATACACGATCGTTCGCGCCCTCGGCGCCGGCGGGATGGGTGAGGTCTACCTCGCCCAGCACCCACGACTCCCGCGCCAGGACGCGCTGAAGATCCTGCTCGCGCAGGTGTCGACCGATGACGAATACCGCCAACGTTTCGAACGCGAGGCGGATATCGCGGCCACGCTGTGGCATCCGCACATCGTCGGTGTGCACGACCGCGGTGAGAGCGACGGTCAGCTGTGGATCGCGATGGACTACGTTCCCGGCACCGACACCTCACGCCTGTTGCGCGAGGAGCACCCACAGGGTCTGCCCCCACAGCAGGTCATCGAGATCGTCACGGCGGTCGCCGAGGCGTTGGACTACGCCCATCAGCGCAATCTGCTGCATCGGGACGTCAAACCGGCCAACATCCTGATCTGCGGTCCGGAGTCCGGCGACCGACGCATCATGCTGGCCGATTTCGGTATCGCGCGGTGGTCCGACGATGTCAGCGGGCTGACCGCGACCAACATGACCGTCGGCACGGTGTCTTATGCGGCGCCCGAGCAGCTGATGGGCAATCCCGTGGACGGCCGGTCCGATCAGTACGCCCTGGCGGCCACGGCCTACGAGCTGCTCTCCGGAACACCACCGTTCCGCAACTCCAACCCGGCGGTGGTCATCAGCCAGCATCTGTCGGCCTCGCCACCTGCGATCGGCAGCCGGCGCCCCGAACTGGCGCACCTGGACCCGGTGTTCACCAAGGCCCTGGCCAAGGAGCCCGGCGAGCGGTTCGACCGGTGCACCGACTTCGCACGCGCACTCGGCCACCAGCTGGCCGGTGACATCTCCGAGCAGACCACACTCGCACCGGCACCCAAGAAGCCCAAGGTGCGCAGGCAGCGTCCCGCGGCCGCGATCATGGTTGCCGGGGTTCTCGCGGTCCTGCTGTGCGTCGCGATCGTGGTCGCCGCATTCGAATTCGGCCGCGCCGACGACGAGCGTCCGGAGGCCGCCCCGGCCACCACCTCCAGCGCCCGGCCGTCCAGCACGGCGGCCCCCGCGCCGCCACCGGTGGCGAGCACGACCACCTCCGCCCCTGATCCGACCGTCACGGTCACCACCGATGTGACCGAACCGGCCACCGCCGCGGTGGTCGGTGCCGATTGCGGCCCACTCGGCGGCACGGGCACCACCGCCGAGGGCACGACGGTGTACTGCGAGACCCTGGCGGGCACCCAGGCGACCATCTGGTCGCTGACGCAGGGGCCGGTGGCGAGTCCCACGGTGACCACCGAGGCGCCGGATCCCAGCGAGGAGCCACTACCGGGGGTTCTGGACCCCTCGGTGCGGGTGTGCATGCAGCAGACCGGTCAGACCCGACGAGAGTGCCGCGAGCAGATCCGCATCAGCAACGGGTCGCCCTGATACATCAACCGGCCCGGCCGGCCAGCCGCTCCATCAGTTGATCCAGCAGTGGCCGTTGCCCTTTGAGCAGTTTGGCGCGGGCTTCTGCGACGGTGAACCACTGCACGCGGTCGAGTTCCGGGTACTGCCGGATACGACCGGAGCCCCTTGGCCATTCCAATTCGAAGGTGTTGCTGACCGCGTTCGTGACATCGAGATCCGCCTCGACCGCGAACGCGGTGACGATCTTGCCGCTGGGCTGACGCAGTGGCGGGAAGTCCATTCGCGCACCGTCGGGCACCGGCAATCCGATCTCCTCGGCGAACTCTCGGCTGGCCGCGGACCAGGCGTCCTCGGACTCGTCGAACTCACCTTTCGGAATCGACCATGCGCCATCGTCTTTGCGCGCCCAGAACGGGCCGCCGGGGTGTCCGATCAGCACCTCGGCCATACCGTCGGTCACGCGGTACAGCAGCACCCCTGCGCTTGCACGTGGCATCAGCGCAGCGTAGTCCACGACCGCGCCGACGGGTCTCGGCGAGCACCATGGCGGTGTCGGCGCTACAGTGACCACCGTGGCCGGCATCCGGTACAGCAGGTACGTCGCCGTGGGTGACAGTCAGACCGAAGGCCTCTGGGATGTCGACGAATCCGGGGCGCTGGTCGGATTCGCAGATCGACTGGCGCGCATGATCGCGGCCGAATCCCCTGGCCTGCAATATGCCAACCTGGCGATCCGGGGTAAGCGCATCGCCGATGTGCTCGATGTGCAGCTGCCACAGGCCCTGGCGATGCAGCCCGATCTGATCACGGTGTGCGTAGGCATGAACGACGTGACCCGACCCGGCCGGAAATTCGACCGTGCTCTCGGCGACCTGGACACCCTGCACGAGGCGTTGGCGTCATCGGGTGCCACGGTGGTGACCACCACGTTCCCCGATATCACCAAGATCCTGCCCGCCGGCCGATTGCTGGTGCCGCGGGTACTGCGCATCAACGACGTCATCCGCGGCGCTGCGGACCGGCACGGTTTCCGGCTGGTCGACCTCTACACTGCCGCGGCGATGACCGATCCCGCGGTGTGGAGCCCGGACCGGGTGCACGGTTCCACCGCCGGGCATGTGCTGTTCGCCGCGGCGGCGGCAGAAGCCCTGGAACTGGCTGGGGCCGATCATGATTGGGCTCTGGTGGCGGCCGGCGACGATTACCGATCGCTACGGTCCCGGATGACGGCGCAGCTGGCATGGACGCAGAACATGTTCATGCCGTGGATATGGCGACATATGCGGGGCCGCAGCGCCTTTCACGGGCACCAGGCGCGGAATCCGCAGCTGGTGCCGGTCCCGGCGAGCTCAGCGGCACAGGAGCAACGACATTCAGCGGCCGAACGGGTCGAAGCCGAAGATCTTGCCGTCGCCGATACCGGCCACGGCCGCCGGGCAGAACATCGAGATCGCTACGCCGGTGAACATCGTCGCGGGGCCCAATGACATGCCCGCACGATCGGCGACCGTGGCCGCGGCATTGGCGACGTTCTGGCCGGGCGCCGACAGCATCGGGCAGACCGACTGACCCAGCGCCAGCGTGTCCACCGCGTTGAGCGTGGCCGGTGCGGTCACCCCGGCGGCGTCGAGTGCGCCGAGGAAGACATCGGCCGCCGAATCCGCATGTGCCGGACCGGCGAGCCCGAGGGCAAGACCGGCCGTCGCCACGGTGGTGAGCACACAGGTGTTGATTCGACGCATGGGTGACCATGCTAGGGCACCATCGCGGCCTACCGCGCCCTCAGCTGTGCCAGGCACCGTCGATCTGCTGGGCGACGTCGATGATTCTGGCCGCCCTGGCCCCGGGACTGTCGATCTCACCGGCCACATGGGCCGAGATGAACCGCTTGATCTCGGCGTCGATACCGGCCATCACGCGCAGCACCTCGGCCCGCAACGTCCCCGACGTCACGTGGATGGCGATATCGCGGGGCCCCGGCTTACCGACATCGAGGATCAGCAGCAACGGTTCGGCGGCCCGCGCGATGGCCTGCAGCGAGATCTCCCCGAACACCAAGAAGCGCGGTTTGTCGATCCGCAGGTCGATCACCATGTTGATCTCCAACGGGATGCGGATGTCGAAGGAGATGGCCTCGCCCACGTGGCGCGTCACGCGCGGGTACTGCACGCGCACCCGAGCGGTCACCTTGGCGATACCGCCCGGCCCCTGGCCCATCGGACCCATTTCGAACTCGTCACCGGCGATCGCCCCGATGGCGTCGGCGACACGCTTCTCCGACACCGCGACGTCGAAGAAGTGGCGGCCGAACTCCTCGTAGCTGATGTACCTGGCCGACGCGCCGGTGGCGGGGTCCGCCGGTGAGGAACTGTCCATGATGATCACTACCGTCTCACGTGGCACATGCGACCGTGCGCGACACACCCATCTAGCCGGGCGCCTCGGTGAACAATCGCACCCGTCGCACCCGGCTGGGCCGGACTCCCACCTCGGTGATCAGGACTGCTGCACCGTCGGTGCCGGTCAGACTGACGACGACATGCCGGCCCGCGGTCAGGATCGTCCGCCGGCGTTTGCCCGCGAGCGCGGCCACCAGTTCGCTGGGTCGCAGCCGGCCGAGATCACCGGTGGTGATCTCGGCGTCACCGAGCCCCCGCTTGACCGTCATCTCGTCACCGGCGATCGCATCGTCGACAAGTTGCCCGATCAGCCGCCTGCCGCGGGCTCCGACACCGTTGACCCCGGCGACGAAGCCCAGTGCACCCGCCGGACCCTGGTTGGCCAGCAGGGAACGGGTCAGGGCGATGGCCGCGGGGAAGGCGGCCGGACCGTTGCGGGTGAACTTCCATGCCATCGCGGGTAGCTCCCAGTAGGCCCGTAACCGGTCGATGGCCAGCGCGTCACCGACCTCGGCGAGGTCATAGCGCAACAGTGCCGGGATGCGCATTGTCACCGACGCGTTCATCGCGACCTCCAGTACCAGGTCACGCAACACGGTGGTGCCGCAGACGATGTCGATATCGCGATGGAAGGTGATGTCCCGCGGACCGATGAAGGTGTCATAGAACTGTTCGATCTCGGACCGACCGGTGTGCGGGCGCGACCCCACCGGATCCTCGATGCGCGCCCCCGCGGTGAACAGGCCCACCCATCCCGCCCTGTCGTGCGCGGCGGCGGCCACCGGCGAGCGTTCCACCGCTGCCAGAACCGCTGATCGTGTTGTGGACATATCCTTGGGTACCACCCCTGTGCGAAGGAGGACGGCAATGAGCCAGAACGGGCCGTTCGGTATCGACCCAGAAGAGTTTGACAGGCTCGCCCGCGAAGCCGGCGAGGGACTGCGAGATGCGCTGGACAGGTTCGGCAAGAGGGCAGGCTGGTCGACGCTGATCGACCAGTTCACCGCCCAGGCCACCCCGGCGGCGCCGGAGACCACCGGGGACGCCGGTGACGGGGTGTGGGCCATCTACACCGTCGATGCCGCGGGCGGTGCGCACATCGAAGAGGTCTACCCCAACGAACTGCAGGCGTTGCGGGCCAACAAGAACAACACCGACCCGGCCAGACGGGTGCGCTTCCTGCCGTATGGCATCGCGGTCAGTGCGCTCGACGCGCCGGAATAGCCACCATCGCCCGGCCGACACCACTAGGCTTTGCCGGAATGATCGACCACGGTGAGGGCGGGACATGTTTCGTGAACTGACGGTTGCTGCTTCGACCATCGTCGCCGCGGTGGGTTTCGCTGTCCCTGCCGCCGCCGATGACGGATCCGGCCAGTACCCCAATGATGTGCCCGGCATGAACTACCACGCGGCACTCGGTGCACCGTGCGAGAACACCCAGCTGTTCACGTTCGGCCGCGGCCGCGGTGGCCAGCCGATGAAATGCAGCTGGATCCCCAATCAATGGCCGCCGGTGTACACCGGTTTCTGGACGATGTCCTACGACCTGCACGGTGTGCAGGAGGTGGGTGCGCCGTGCTCGGTGCCCCAGGGTGCGGCCCAGACGGCCGACGGCCGGCCGATGTTGTGTCTGGGAGCCCGCGGATGGCAGCCAGGGACCCTGACCGGCGACGGGTTCTTCCCTGCCTGATGGGGGCGACCCCCGAACGGACCCCGGTCGACCGAAGCCGGTCAGGCGAAGGCGCGGCGGTAGGCGGGCGGATGACGCAGTTCGGCGCCCAGTTGCCGCGCTGCCTGCCAGACCCAGCCCGGGTTGCGCAGTAGCTCCCTGGCCAGGAACACCGCATCGGCTTGCTCGCCGGCGATGATGCTCTCGGCCTGTTCGGCGTCGGCGATCAGGCCGACAGCGCTGGTGGGGATCTCGGTCTCCTTGCGGACGCGAGCGGCGAACGGCACCTGGTAGCCCGGGCCGACCGTGATCCGCGCATCGGGGACCGATCCCCCGCTGGACACGTCGATCAGGTCCACGCCGAGCGTCTTCATACGCGCTGCGAGCGTCACGGTCTCTGCGACCGTCCACCCCGGACGCGGGTCCTCGGTATCGCCGCCGAGCCAATCGGTCGCCGACACCCGGAAGAACAGCGGTAGCTCCGGCGGCCACACCGATCGCACGGCGCCGACGACCTCCAGGGCAAAACGCATCCGGTTTTCCAGCGTGCCGCCGTACCCGTCGGTGCGGCGGTTGGATTGCGGAGAGAGGAACTGGTGGATCAGGTACCCGTGTGCACCGTGGATCTCCAGCACCTTGAAACCGGCTCGCGCGGCCCGGCCCGCGGCGTCGGCGAATGCCGTTGTGATGGAGCCGATCTCGTCGATACCGAGTTCAGCGGGAGTCGGCAGACGACCGAACGGCGCAGCGCTGGGCCCCACCGTGGGCCAGCGCTGTTCGTCGACTCCCCACGGACGCCCGGTGGAACCCTTACGGCCGGCGTGCACGATCTGGATACCCGGCACGGACCCCTGCGCGGTGACGAATTCGGCGATGCGACGCAGACCGTCGGCCTGCCGCTCGTTCCACAGACCGAGGTCGAACACGCTGCTGCGGCCCACCGGGTGCACGGCGGTCGCCTCCACCATGATCAGTGCCGCTCCGGCGACGGCACGCGAACCGAGATGTTGCAGATGCCAGTCGGTGGGCGATCCCTCGTCGGGACCCGAAGGTACGGCGGCGAACTGCATCATCGGCGACATCCATGCCCGGTGGGCGAAGGTCACCGAGCGCAGGGTGAGCGGGCTGAACAACCGTGTCATGTCCGCTACTCCTGATCCAGGCCGAGGTATGCCATGGCGGCCCGGATGATGCTGTCGCGCCCCGGACCGTGGTCGACGGCAAAGCGGGCCGGATCGGCATCGGCCATGTCGAACGGATAATCGCTACCGCAGACCACCTTGTCGGTGCCT
Organism: Mycolicibacterium neoaurum VKM Ac-1815D; assembly: GCF_000317305.3. Next base: position 3,343,780 of record NC_023036.2, read on the forward strand.
GCGAGCGTGCAGAGCAGCTCCAGCTGGGCCGCTCCGTGCGTGACGGTGTCGAAGAACAGCTCACCGAACACCTCCTGCGGTGCACGCGCCCCGGCGGCCCGGACATCGGCACGCGCCCGCCAGCCGTGGTTCCATCGGCCGAGAAGACCTGGGGCGCAACCGCCGCCGTGCACGAAACAGATCCGCAGGCCCGGCAGTTGGTCTTTGAGTCCGCTGAGGATCAGCGCGGCCACCGCGGTGGCCGATTCGGTCGGGTTGCCGATGAGGTTGTTCAGGTAGTAGTTCGCCCACTGCGGCTGCGGCAGTTGCATCGGGTGCACCAACACCGACAGCCCGAGCCGAGCCGCCTCACGCAGCACGTGCCCGAGGGCGGGACCGTCCAGGGACTCGTTGCCCAACAGCGGTGGGACTGCCACGCCGGCAATGCCTTCGGAGCCGGCCAGCTGTGTCAGCTGCGTGGTGACGGCCGCACTGTCGGCCAGACTGACCAGTCCCAGTCCGAGCAGCGCGCCGTCGGCATCGGCGACGACCTCGGTCAGCGCACTGTTGAAGGCGCCCACGTAGTCGTCGGCGGCGGCGCCCGGTTGCAGCGGGAACGCGAAGGGCGGTGCCGACAACACCCGAACCCCGACCTCGCTGCGGCGCATATCGGCACGGATGGCGGCGATATCGCTCATCGCGTCGGCGGCGATCGACAGTGGGATCTCGCCGAGAAAGAGTTGACCGTCGCGATCGTGCATGCGTCCGTGTGGGCCGGCGCCGGGGAGGTCGAACAACTCCCGCGGCAACCAGTGCGCGTGCACATCGATCACGCCGGGCGCCAGATCTGCGCTGATCATCGATACGTCCTTTCTCGGGAGTGCTTACGAGTGTCAGCCCCACGAGGACCATGCTCAATGTCGACAGACACATAATTTCGCGCATCCAATGTGCCGGAGACCATGCGCACTCACGTGGCGGCCGGCGGCCTACCGACCGGTGGCCACGGCGTCGACGGTGAGTGCGGTGGCGAACTGCAGCACCACCGCGGGGTCGGCCAGCGTCATCTGGCACAACGCCTCGGCGCGCTGCAACCGTTGGGTCAAGGTGTTGGGGTGGATGTGCAGAGCCGAGGCAGCACCCCTGCGGTCCTGGTTGTGCGCCAGATACGTGCGGATGGTGCTGACCAGTTCCGTGCCGTGGGCCAGGTCGTAGTCGCGCAACGGCCCGAGTGTGCGCGCGGCGAAGGCGGTCAGCAGAGCCGGATCATCGAGTTGCAGGAGGAGCCCGGCGACACCCAGATCCTCCAGGGTCACCACGGTATTGGTGCGCCGCGCGGCCACCGCGATCGACAGCGCACCTTTGACGATGCGGTACGCCTCGGCGTAGGTCTGCCGCCCAGGAGTCACCCCGGCCACGGTCACCTCGACCCCGTCGGCCAGGCGGGTCAGCGCACCGTGGACGGCCGCAGCGACCGCCGCGGCGGACCCCTCACCGCCACCGGGCACCGGAACCCCCTGTGTCCACAGCACGACCACATCGTCACGGATATTCGCCGCCAGTGGCCGAAAGCGTTGTCCGGTAGCAAGATCGGAGATCAGCCCGAAGATGCGCTGGCGCAACATCTTGTCGGGCACCCCGGCCGAGCGGTCGATCCGCGCCACGATGACATCATGCGGTTGGCTCAGATCATGCCCGAGCAACTGCGCCCTGCGCAGCACGGTCTCGGGAAGGTCGGCCTGCTCGCTGAGCACCTCTGAGAGCAGTTCGCCACGCAGTCGCTGCTCCACCTCGGCCGCGGTGCGGGCGCGCAGCAGCTCCAACGACACCACCATCGACGCGTGCTCGACGGCACGCACCGTCATCGGATCGGGCTCGAGCTCGCCATCGGGAAACCAGATACGGGCCACCAACTCCCCGTCGAGTTCGGGCGAGGACACCAGGAATGATCCGTCGGCCGACCGCACCGGCCGGGAAGATCCGTCGTGGGTGGGCGCGCTCTGGATCCGCAGGTCGGAATCCGGCAGCGAGTCCGAATCCCCTGCGACGGCGAGGATCTCATGCAACGGATCCTCGATCAGCACCGGCCTGCCGATCAGATTTGACAGCGCATGGGCGACGCCGTCGAGCCCGCCGGAGCGCAGCGTCACCGCCAGCAGGCTGTTGTGGATCTCCTCCGAGCGCGCCAGGGCGTCGCGTTGTTCCCGCAGCTCGCGGTTGAGCGTGCGCAACTGGTCCAACCGGTCGGCCGAGGTCAGTGCGATCGCTGCATGGTTGGCCAGCAGGGTCATCCGCTCGGTCTCGGTCGACGTGAAGGTGTGCACCGGCATGTAGTAGCCGTTGAGCGTGCCCAGTGTGCGGCCACCCGCGATCAGCGGCACGCTGATCAGTGCCCGGTACCCCTGTTCCTGCGCCGCACCTCCCCACGGCGTGAACTCCGGATCCGCGGTGATATCGCGGATGGTGACCGACTGCGCACTGTGGAACGCACGGGCCGAGGGGGCACCGCCGTCGAGGCGGATCGGCCGATCGCCGTTGACCTGATCCACATAATCCTCGGACAACCCGCTCCATCCGGCCACGATCAGCCTGGTGCGCTCGGAGTCCGGGATCAGCACGCCACAGAAGTCGAATCCCAGCAGTGCGCGCGCGGTCGTCGCGATCTGGCCGAGCAATTCGGCGAGGCCCGCGGCCGAGGTGGCGGCGGCGCTGAGTTCACGCATGGCACCGAGCCATGTCGACATCTCGGCACCCGGCCTGCCCTCGACAGTGTCCGTCTCGGTTGAACTCACCGGATCAGCATGACACGACCATGTCCGCGCGAACATAAAAACAGCGCTCTTATGGTCCGAACTACATTGTCCAACCCTCCCGACGTGACGACACTCATAGTCACGCCGAGGAGAAGGACACCCCCACATGACCAGCAGCACCGACGCCGCACCCGTCACCGCGCCGCCATCGGCACTCGATGTCCGCGCGATCATCAATCCGGCCACCGCGAGCGTGATCACCACGGTCGCCGAGATGGGCGCCGCGGATGTCGACACCGCCGTGGCCGCCGCCAAGGCCGCCTTCGCCGACGGCCCGTGGGCCGACATGCCGCGCAGCGAGCGCGCCCGATTGTTGCTGCGCATCGCCGATGCCATCGAGGAGCAGACCGAACGGCTCTACACATTGGAAGCCGAGAACAACGGCAGACCCATCACCGAAACAAGGGCTCAGCTGTCCCGCGTGCCCGAGTGGTTTCGCTACAACGCGGGACTACTTGCCGCCCAGCGTCATTCGGTCCTGCCGGGCGATGGCCCGTACCTCACCTATCAGCAGCGGCTGCCGTTGGGCGTATGCGGCATCATCACCCCGTTCAACCATCCGCTGCTGATCCTGGCTCGCAGCCTGTCCGCGGCATTGGCCAACGGCAACACCGTGGTGGTCAAGCCTTCGGAGATGACACCGCTGACCACGCTGGCGCTGGCCGACATCATCGCCGGGACCGGGATACCGGAAGGGGTCGTCAACGTGGTGACCGGCGGACGCGAGGCCGGCATCCGGTTGACCGAGCATCCGGACGTCGCCAAGATCACGCTGACCGGCGGCACCGAGGCAGGCCGATCGGCCGCCGTGGCGACGGCAACCCGGTTCGCCCGGGTGACGGCCGAACTGGGCGGCAAGACCCCGGTCATCGTCTTCGACGATGTCGACCCGGTCGACGCCGCCGAGGGCGCGGCGTTCTCCGCCTTCGTGGCCGCCGGCCAGTCGTGTGTCGCCGGTTCGCGCTTTCTGGTGCACCGCAGCATCTACGACGCGTTCGTCGCTGCCCTGGTGCACCGTGCGCGGGCCATCGTCGTCGGCGATCCCGCCGCCCCGGAGACCCAGATGGGCCCGCTCATCAGCGCCCGCCAACGCGATAATGTGCGTCGGCTGATCCAGACCGGTGTCGACCAGGGTGCTCGCCTCGCGGCCGGCGGCGAGGCCCCCCGGCTGCCCGTGGAACTTCGCGACGGATTCTTCCTGTCCCCCACCGTCCTGGCCGACGCCACCATGGCCATGACGGTGGCCCGCGAGGAGATCTTCGGCCCGGTGGCGGTGGTCATCCCCTTCGATACCGAGGCCGACGCCGTCGCGATGGCAAACGACAACGAGTTCGGACTCGGCGCCGGGGTGTGGACCCTCGACGTGGCCCGAGCGCATCGTGTCGCCGCGCGGATCACCGCGGGCATGGTGTGGATCAACGACCACCACCGGCTGGAGCCATCGTTGCCGTGGGGTGGCGTGAAGGAATCCGGTACCGGAAAAGACGCGGGTACCGAATCCTTCGACGATTTCTCGTGGATCAAGACCATCGTGGTGCGCACTGCCGCCGAACCCGTGGACTGGTATGGCAACTTCGGCCAGCGCCGCCTGAACTGACCCCGGATCCGGACTCCTGAAAGGCTTTTCGTGAACCACAACACGACCCGTGGGCCGGCCGGTAGCGGCTGGCGACATGAGATCACCCGAGTGCAATGGCTTGTCCTTGCCGGCACCACCCTGGGCTGGGGCCTCGACGGCTTCGCAGGCAGCCTCTACGTGTTGGTCCTCGGACCCACCATGACCGAACTGCTACCCAACAGCGGCGTCGAGGTCTCCTCATCATCGATCGGGCTGTACGGCGGACTGACCGTGGCGCTGTTCCTGACGGGCTGGGCTGTCGGCGGCATCATGTTCGGGATGTTGGCCGACTACTTCGGCCGCACCAGGGTTCTCTCGGTGGGCATCCTGACCTACGCCGTGTTCAGCGCCCTGGCCGCCTTCGCCGACACCTGGTGGCAGCTGGGCCTGTTGCGATTCATCGCAGGCGTCGGATCCGGTGTCGAGGCGCCGGTGGGTGCCGCGCTGATCGCCGAGACCTGGCGCAATCGCTACCGTGCCCGCGCGGGCGGAGTCATGATGGCCGGCTACGCCGGCGGGTTCTTTGCCGCCGCTGCGGTGTACGCACTGCTGGGTGATCACGGCTGGCGGTTCATGATGCTGCTGGCCGGCCTGCCCGCGCTGCTGGTCTGGTTCATCCGACGCTATGTCCCCGAGCCTCCGGAGATCAACGCCGCGATGCACGTCCGCAAGCAGCGCAAGGCCGCGGGCACCCGGGAACAGTTCGTGCTGCGCCGCCTCATCTCACCGCCGCTGCGCAGGCCTATGCTGGTGTGCACCGCACTCGCCTCCGGCGCGCTGCTGGCCTTCTGGAGTGTGTCCACCTGGTATCCACAGATCATCCGGCAGATCAGCGCGAATGATGCTGTGCCGCAAGCGGTCACCGATCATCGGGTCGCCGTCACGGCAATGCTGTTCAACGCCGGCGGCATCATCGGCTATGCCGCATGGGGCTTCATCGCCGATGCCATCGGGCGCCGCAGGACCTTCCTGATGAGCTTCACCGTCTCCGCCGCCTCGATCGCCTGGACCTTCCCCTTCGACCGCGGGTACACCGAGTTCCTGTTCGCCATGCCGCTGCTGGGGTTCGGATTGTTCGGCGCCTTGTCGGGCACCTTCATCTACGGGCCCGAGGTGTTCCCGCCCAGCGTGCGGGCCACCGCGCTTGCCGTGTCCAACAGCGTCGGTCGATTCGTCACCGCGCTGGGACCGCTGAGCGCCGGCGTGATCGCCACATCATGGTTCGGCGGCGACCTCGGGGTGGCCACCGCCACGGTGGCGGCGCTGGGACTGATCGCCGTCGTGGGCCTGGCGTTCGCCGCCGAGACCCGCGGCACCCCATTGCCCACCGACAGTTATTTCGAGCCCGTCACCCCCACCGAGAAGAGCCACTCATGAGCGAGCACCCCCATTCGTCGGCGATCGTCATCGGCGGATCCATCGGCGGACTGACCACCGCCCTGCTCCTGCGCGACCTGGGCTTCACCGTCGATGTGTACGAGCGGACGCCCGGCCCGTTGGACGGCCGCGGCGGAGGTATCGTGCTGCAACCCGACACCGTGCGCTGGTTCGTCGAGCGCAGCAGCCAGCGGCTCGACGACCTTCACACCGCGACCTCGCACGTCCAATACCTCAACGCCGACGGCAGTATCGCCCACCGCGAGCCCGCGCGCTGGACGTACACCTCGTGGGGCACGTTCTACCGGGCCCTGTTGGCGGACTTCGGCACCGAGCACTACCACTATGGCGAGTACGCCTGCGGTTTCGACCAGGACGACACGCGAGCCACCGTGCGTTTCGTCAGCGGCCGTACCGAGAGTGCCGACCTGGTTGTGTTCGCCGACGGCATCACCTCCGCGGCGCGGCAGCGCTTCGACCCGACCGCCGAACTTGTCTACTCCGGCTATGTCGGGTGGCGCGGAACGGTGCCGCAGTCGATGCTCACCGAAGCCACCCGCGCCACGCTGCACGACGCGATCACCTATGACGTGGTGCCGAATTCGCACATCACCATGTACCCGATTCCCGGTGAGGAGGGACTCGACGAGGCGCACCGGCTGATCAACTATGTCTGGTACCGCAATGTGCCGGCCGGGCCCGACCTCGGCGAGATGCTGATCGACAAGCGTGGGTTCACCGGTTCGGTGTCCATTCATCCCGGCCAGGTCCAGGACCGCTACATCGACGAGATGCGCCGTGCCGCAACCGAACTGTTCGCCCCGGCGGTCGCCGAGGTCGTCGTGGCCACCCCGACGCCGTACCTGCAGGTCCTTTCCGATGTCCGTTCCAACCGGATGGCCTTGGGTCGGGTGGCACTGATCGGTGACGCGGCGTGCGCGTCGCGACCGCACGCCGCCGCGGGTACCGCCAAGGCAGCGGCCGACGCGTGGACGCTGGCCACCGCGCTGGCCGAGACCACCGGCGATATTCCCTCGGCGCTGGCGAAATGGGAGCCCGCGCAGTTACAGCTCAGCGATTCCCTGTTGCGACGCGTGGTCGGCATGGGCGAACGGTCTCAGTTCCACAACACCTGGGATCCCCGGGATCCCGATCTGCGGTTCGGCCTCTACGGCCCCGGCATCTGACCCGCGCGTGAACACCTCACACCCCTCCTCTGAAAGGCATATCGCATGACCGACAACAGCTTCCTGGCCGACCTGCCGCTCGCCGGTGAACTCGTCGCGGAAGATTTCGACAGCTGGCCGGACTGGCTGAAGACCGAATTCGAGGAGCACTCGCACGACGGCGCGGTCGGATCGCGGCTGCTCAGTGCGAATGACCGGGTCCGGGTATGGGAGATCAGGTTGGCTCCCGGGGAACGCTGGCATGCCCACCGCCATGTGCTGGATTACTTCTGGACGGCGGTCAACGCGGGACGCAGCCGTCAGCACACCCATGACGGGACGGTGCGCGAGGTCTCCTACGGCGCGGGCGAGACGCGGCATTTCCATTTCGGTCCCGGCGAGTTCCTTCTGCACGATATCGAGAACATCGGAGACGGCGAACTGGTATTCACGACGGTGGAACACCTCGACAGCGCCAATGCCCCACTTCCGCTGAGCTGAGGCAGCCGATCTCGACCATACGCTTTAGCCTGCAATGTATGGTCAATGTATGAGCGACGCGACTTTCAACCTGTCATCGGTCTTCGGCACCGTGGCCAGGGCCGTCGGCGACCAGACGTTCCTGGTCTGGCGGGATCGCCGGTTGAGCTACGCCGATGTCGACGCCCGGGTCGACGGCTTCGCCCACTTCCTTGCCGCGCAAGGCCTCGGTTGCCACACCGAACGCGAAGGCCTGGCGGGCCACGAGTCCGGCCAGGACCACCTGGGCATCTACCTGCGCAACGGTAACGAGTACCTGGAGTCGATGATCGGTGCCTATCGGGCCCGCGTCGCCGGATTCAACGTCAGTTTCCGCTACGTCGAGGACGAGCTGATCTATCTGCTCAACGACTCGAAGGCCCGGGCCCTGGTCTACAACGCCGAGTTCGCTCCGCGGGTGGCCTCGATCCGGGACCGGGTACCGCACCTGCAGATACTGATCCAGGTCGACGACGGCACCGGCCACGACCTGCTGCCCGGCGCAGTGGATTACGAGCAGGCCGTGCGCACGCCCGCCCCGGCCGCCGGACTGCCCGAGGTGTCCGGCGACGATCTGTACATCCTCTACACCGGCGGCACCACCGGGATGCCCAAGGGCGTGCTGTGGCGCCAGCATGACATCTTCCTGTCCTCGATGGGCGGCCGGCCGTTCGGTGCCGATCGGGCGCTGGCCTCCTATGACGAGCTGGCCGAGAAGGCCCGCGCGGGCGCGGGTGCGCTGGCCATGCTGATGATCCCGCCGTTCATGCACGGCGCCGCCCAATGGGCGGCCTACAACGCGATCACCATGGGCGGGCGCCTGGTCATCCCCGACGATGTCGAGCGGCTGCGGCCCGCCGAGGTGCTGCAATTGGCCGAACGTGAACGCGTACTGACGATTCCGGTGGTCGGCGATGCGGTCGCCCGACCACTCGTCGAGGAGATCGAACGTGGGGACTACGACCTGTCCGGGCTGTTCACCGTCACCAACGGCGGGGCCACGCTCTCCCCCACGGTGCGCGAGCGGATCCTGGCCGCACTGCCCCATGTGACGCTGCTCGATGCGGTCGGCGCCTCGGAATCCGGCGCCCAATTGAGCACATTTTCCACCTCCGGCGGCGAGACGACACCGGCGGTCTTCACCGCGCAGTCCGATACCGCGGTGGTCGCCGAGGACCTGTCGAGGGTGCTGACCGCAGGCGAGGGCGGCGGCTGGCTGGCGCGCCGCGATCTGATCCCACTGGGCTATCTCGGCGATGCGGACAAGACAGCGCGCACCTTCCCGACCATCGACGGGGTGCGCTGGTCGGTGCCCGGCGACCGGGCCGATGTCCTGGACGACGGCCGCATCCGGCTCCTCGGCAGGGATTCGGTCACCATCAACTCCGGTGGCGAGAAGATCTTCGTCGAGGAGGTGGAACGTGCCATCGCCGCCCACCCCGCGGTCTATGACGTGGTGGTGGTCGGACGCCCCTCGGAGCGGTGGGGCTCGGAGGTGGTGGCCGTGGTGCAACTTGCCGAGGGTGCTGACGCCGACGACGAGGACCTCGCGGCGGTGTGCGGACAGACGGTGGCGCGCTACAAGGTCCCGAAGGCCTTCATCCGTCATCCGAAGATCCAGCGGTCGCCGGCGGGTAAGGCCGACTACCGCTGGGCCAAGGCCGTCGCCACCGGCGAGAGCCTGCCCGCGAGCTAACGCTCGCCGAGCGTGGCGGAGAGATAGGTGATATCGCCGAAGGCGGAGAGCACCTCGGTGGACGCGGGCATCCCGTACTCGGCGAACAGTTCCGAACTCGTCCGCAGCACGGGCCGCCACCCGGAGCCGGCCAGGTAGGTTGCGGCCTCGCTGCGTTTGCCGGGATAGAACAGTTCGGCGACATCGACGTCGACCCCCAGGTCGATCCCCTTGTCCAGCCACCTCCCGCGCATCTCCTGCATGCGTTCGCTGATCATCACCAGATCATCCGAGCTGATGGTCGCGGTGTTCTCGGTGGCGATCCGGCTTCCCGGCGCACTGAGCTCGGTGATGTTGTCCAACAACCGATCCTGGGACTCCGGCGGCAGGTACACCAGCAATCCCTCGGCCAGCCACGCGGCCGGTTCCGAGCTGTCGAATCCGGCCGCGCGCAATGCGGCGGGCCAGTCGTCGCGCAGGTCCACCCCGATCGTGCGGTGCTCCGCCGCCGGGGTCGCGCCCAGATCTGCCAGGGTTCGGGTCTTGAACTCGATCACCTGCGGCTGGTCCAGCTCGTAGACCACGACATCGGACGGCCAGCGCAGCCGGTAGGCGCGGGCATCGAGACCCGAGGCCAGGATGACGACCTGCCGAATGCCCGAATCGACTGCGTCGGTGACGAAGTCGTCGTAGAAGCGGGTACGCGCAGCGATACCGTCGGCCATCCGGGATATATCGTCGGCCGCCGCACCATCGATCTCGCCACGGGCGTATCGGGCGTACGCGCCGATCCCGACGGCCGATACCAGCGGCTCGGCGTACGGATCGCTGATCCCGGCGATATTCGCCCTGGTGGCGATCGCCCGGTTCATGGCCACGGCAGTGGCCGTCACGCCGACGCTTGTTGCAAGGTCCCAGGTGTCACTGTCGACTCGTCCCATAGTTAGACAGCCTACGCTTCTGCTGTTCAGGCGATGGTGACGAACAGCGGGCGGCGCCATGGTGGCAGGACCGTCAGGGCAAGGCGCCGAGGATCGGATCGACAGACTGGGCCGGGGCAGGTTGGACCGGAGCAGGTTGGGCAGGGGCAGGTGGCGGTGGCAACAAGGGAACTGCCGGCGCCACCGCTACCGGCTGCGGCGCCATATCCGCCGGGGCCGGACCCGGGAGCGCGCCGGGGGCGGGAACAGGCTCCCCCGCCGGCGCCGGTGCGGCGGGGACGGTCAGCATCGACGCGTCCGGTGCCTGCGCCTCCGCTTCGGGGCCGGGCGCCGCGGCGGTAACGACGGGGTCGCCGAGATGCGATATCGGCTCGGGCAGCGCCACCGGCGCGGCGGGTGCGGGCTCGGCATACTCCACGGCCGGTGGCGCCCACTCCATGCTGGGAATCGTGTCTACAACGACACTCGTCGCCGGGGCAAGAGCCGCCGGTGGCACGGCAGGCAGCGCCACCGCCGGCGCGGCCACCGGTTTCGCAGGCACGATCGGAGAGGTCTGCGGTGTGGAGACGGTGGCTCGGTTTGCCAGGGTCGCCGATTCCGGCACCTCGGATCCGCCGAACTGCGAGCCGACGGCGAACAGCGCGATCACAGCTGTCACCGCGGCCGCTCCGGCCAGGGACAGCAGTCGCCCGCCCAACTGCGCGCGCAGGCGCGTGCTGCGGGCCGGCTGCTCCCCATCGGTCCGGGTCGGCACCGCGTTGGTCAGCACCAGATGTGCGGCCTGATAGGACGGCGCCTGCATGACCTCGGGATCACAATCCGAGACACGGCCCGCGCAGTCGGCACAGTCGGCGACAACGGTGTCGATCGCGGCGCCGAACAGGTCTGCAGGCACCTGCGCGGCGTCATCCGAGTCGGCCAGCTCGTCCAATTCGGGTACCGGGGGCGTGATCTGCCGGACCGGCCGGACGTCGGCCCAGCCGGCATCGCGCAGCGCCGCGAGCAGTTCGGTGGATCGGTCTTCCAGATCGGCGCTCCAACACACGCCGATCGCACCGACCCGATAACCGGCCGCCGCGGCGATACCGGCGGCCCCGCGTACCGCGGCCAGACAACGCGGCACCAGGTCGTCGAGGCGTCGGACCGCAAATCGGTCGTCATCGATGGGACGCCCCGTGGGCACGGTGGCATCGACCAGAACCCAGTCGACACCATTGGTGGTGACCGACAATCCGAGTACGGTTCTCAACCCCTGACCTCTGCTCCTGTCTCATCCCCCGGCTGCGGATCGCGACGAAGCCTAGTTTGCTCGCTTCGACTCGGCATCTCGTGAGAATGCCGTTTCCGGTGCTGTCTACTGGTTATCGCCGCCACCATGACGGGCGTTACCAGGCACGACGCCGGCAGCGGGAACTATCCGTCCGGGCCGTGAATTCACCGAGAGTTCATTCACCGATATGGGGAATACCCCCGCCGGTACCATTGCTGTTCGGTGCGACGAAGGGAGCAGACATGGTCGGCGACGAGGAAGCAATCACAGCGGTGTTGAACCGGCTACGCAGGGCGCAGGGTCAACTTGCCGGCGTCATCTCGATGATCGAGCAGGGCCGCGACTGCAAGGACGTGGTGACTCAGCTGGCCGCCGTGTCCCGCGCGTTGGACCGGGCCGGCTTCAAGATCGTCGCGACGGGCATGCGCGACTGTCTGACCGGCGAGTCGGCCGACGGGCAGCGGCCGATGACCGAAGCCGAGCTGGAGAAGTTGTTCATGGCGTTGGCCTGATACCCGGCGCCTGATCGAAGATCGCCGACGCGACGAGCGTGCCGACGATGACGATCGCGAAAACCACGGTCGCGGTACCGATCCACATCACCTCCGCATACGCGGCGGGCACGCTGGTTTGCCCGGGGGCGCGGTGATTGAGCAGCTTCGCACGTCGCCAACCGACCACGAGCACACTCAACGCCAGACAGGTGGCGATCAGCGCAAGTAGCGCACGACCGGACCCGAAGGGCCCGTGCTGACGGATGATCAGCAGCGCTCCGCCGCCAATGAAACCCAAAGCGCTTCTCTCCCAGGACAACAGCGTGCGCTCCGCCTGCAATCCAGGCTTTTGCGGCTGCAACCGTGGCATCTCACCGACCGCCTGGAGGCCAGATGACCAAGACGACGAGCACGGCCACGGTGATCGCGAAGATCGCCACACCGAGCATGGCGGGAATCAGCGTGGGCGGTAGGTCCACATCACGGCGCATCGCCGCTTGAACGCGGCGCCAGCGCCATACCGCCAGGGCGGCCAGCACTCCCCCTCCTGCTGTCAACACGATGCTCAAACCGTGCCGAACGCCGGCGATTCCGAACGACGGGACGAACTGGACGACCGCGATACCGCCGGCTATGAGGGCCAGCGCCGTGCGGATCCACGCCAGGAACGTCCGCTCGTTGGCCAGGGTGAACCGGTAATCCGGTTCCGCATCCACCCGTTCGTCATCGGATTCGGTCATTTCCGCTCCCCGGCGCCAGGCATCACCGGTCAGCGTACGTCGCACAGTCGGCGCGTTGCGCCGGTATGGCACGAAGGATTCAGGCTCCCGCTGCCCGATCGACGTTGGCGTAACGGGCCTGCAATCCGTCGATGAACGACGTGAGCGCGAGATCGAAGCTGCCTTGGTCGATCTCGTCGGCTTTTGCGGGCAGCCGGTGCGCCTGCTGCATGTGCGGATAACGGTCCCGGTAGACCTGCGCATCATCGGCGAATCCGCGCGAGAACGATCCGATGGTCGACCCGAGCACCAACGACCGGGTGGCGGCGCCGATCATCGTCGCCTCGCGAGCAGGCCATCCGGCCCGCACCAACCCGCCGTGCACGGCATTGGCGATGCGCAGGCTCTCATCGCGGTGCCTGAGCCCCAGCGCCAGGAACGGCACCAGATTGGGGTGCGCGGCCAGCGCCGACCGGTAGGAGCGCGCCCATTCGGCCAGCGCCAGGTTCCACGGCTCGTCGGCGTCGAAGGCCGAGGTGTCGACGGCACTCACGACCATGCCGGCTATCTCGTCGAGCACCTCGGTCTTGGTCGGATAGTGCTTGTAGAGCGAGGCGGCCTGCACTCCGAGATCGGCCGCGAGGTTACGCATGGACAACCCCTCCAGGCCGTCCCGGTCGATGATGGCGAGCGCACTGTCACGGATCCGCTCGCGGCTGAGAATGCGCGGCCTGGCCACCATGAGCTCCTTCGTTGCGTTGGCGAACGATGTTAGCTTATAGTGGTCGGCATTGGCTAACGCCGTTCACCGTCAAGGAAGGTTGCGATGCGCAGGGACGTCTACACCCAGGAACATGAGGACTTTCGCGCGATGATCCGGGCGTTCATCGAAGCCGAGGTCGTGCCGGTGTACGACAAGTGGTTCGAAGACGGCATCGCGCCTCGCGACTTCTACTACAAGCTGGGCGAGCTGGGCCTGTTCGGCATCGAGATCCCCACCGAGTACGGCGGATCCGGCATCGACTCCTACAAGTTCCAGGCCATCATCACCGAGGAGTGCTCGCGCGCCGCAGTGTCCTTCGGCGGCTCCAGCGTCCACATCGGATTGTGCCTGCCCTACCTCAAGGAGCTGGCCACCGAGGAGCAGAAGCAGCGCTGGTTCCCGGGCATGATGTCGGGCGAGACCATGTTCGCCATCGCCATGACCGAGCCGGGCACGGGCTCGGATCTGGCGGGAATGCGCACCACCGCAAAGCCTTCCGGTGACGGTACGCACTACGTACTGAACGGGTCCAAGACCTTCATCACCGGTGGCGTCCATGCCGACCGCGTCATCGTGTGCGCCCGTACCGCGGCACCGCGGGAAGACGACCGACGGTTCGGCATCACGCTGCTGGTCGTGGACACCACCTCCGCCGGTTACACCGTCGGCCGCAAGCTCGACAAGTTGGGCCTGCGGACCTCCGACACCGCCGAACTGAACTTCACCGACGTGACCGTGCCCGCCGAGGACGTGCTCGGCGAGGTGAACATGGGCTTCTCCTACCTCGGCCGCAACCTGCCCCGCGAACGGCTGGCCATCGCGGTCGGCTCCTACGCCCAGGCGGCGGCCGCCGTGCGCTTCGCGGCGCAGTACACCAAGGACCGCACGGTCTTCGGCAAGCCGGTCGCCGCGTTCCAGAACACCAAGTTCGAACTCGCCGCATGCAAGGCCGATGTCGACGCCATGGAGGCGGTGGTGGACCGCGCGATGAACGCCCACGACGCCGACGAACTGACACCCGCCGATGCGGCAGCGGCCAAGCTGTTCTGCACCGATCTGGCGTCCAAGGTCATCGATCGCTGCCTGCAGCTGCACGGGGGCTACGGCTATATCAACGAGTACCCGATCGCTCGCCTCTACGCCGACAACCGGGTCAGCCGGATCTACGGCGGGACCAGTGAGGTGATGAAGATGATCATCGCCAAGGACATGGGTCTGTAGTCGACGGTTGTAACCGCCATCACAACGGGCGGTCGGTGACACCGGCGTCACACCCCCGTGGTGATCGTAAATCCCTTGCGCTGTGGTGCAATTGGCCGGTGATCATGGCACCTGGGGCCGATAGCACCGAATCGGTCGACGAGGAGCCCACCAACGACCCGAAGGAACCACCGTATCGGGCGGCGGGCGCGGTCCTGCTGCTGATCGTCGCGCTGATATTCGGCCTGACCTGGGTGCAGTTCCGCGGCTACCTCGAAGACGTTGTGCCACTGGTGATCATGGCCGAACGCGCCGGGCTGTCGATGGATCCGGGTTCGAAGGTGACCTTCAACGGAGTCCCGATCGGCCGCCTGACCTCCGCCGGGGTGGTGACCGAGGGTGACGATGTCCGTGCGAAGCTGCTGTTGGATGTCAAACCTCAATACCTGGAACTGATCCCGTCCAACGTGGATGCGCAGTTGCGCGCCACGACGGTCTTCGGCAACAAATACATCTCGCTGCTCTCACCCGCCGATCCGTCATCCGAACGACTTGAGCCCGGTGCGGTGATCAACGCGTCGGCGACCACCACCGAGTTCAACACCGTCTTCGAGACGATCATGGGGATCGCCCAGCAGATCGATCCGGTAAAGCTCAACCAGACCCTGACCGCCACCGCCCAGGCCTTGAATGGATTGGGAGACAAGTTCGGTCGGTCGCTGGTCGACGGCAACGACATCCTCGGCGAGCTCAATGCGCGGATGCCGCAGATCCGTCGTGACGTGTCCGGACTGATCGCATTGTCCGACACTTATGCCGATGCCGCGCCCGACCTGTTCGACGGCTTGGATAACGCCACGATCACCGCACGTGCCATGAACGACGAACGCGGTGCGGTGGACGCGGCGCTGCTGTCAGCGGTCGGATTCGGGAACAACGCCGCGGATGTTCTCGAGCGCGGCGGCCCCTACCTGGTGCGCGGCGCCCAGGACCTGTTACCGACCAGCGCGCTGCTGGACTACTACAGTCCGCAGTTGTTGTGCAGCCTGCGCAATTACCACAACGTGGCACCGAAGTACGCCGATATGCTCGGTGGCAACGGTTACTCCCTGGTGCTGCGCGACCAGCTGGTGGGGGCCGGCAATCGCTACGTATTCCCGGACAACCTGCCGCGTGTCAACGCCCGCGGCGGGCCGGGCGGCCGTCCCGGTTGCTGGCAGCCGATCACCCGGGACCTGTGGCCGATGCCGTACCTGGTGATGGACACCGGCGCCAGCATCGCCCCATACAACCACTTCGAGCTCGGGCAGCCGATCATGAACGAGTACGTCTGGGGACGTCAGGTCGGCGAGGACACCATCAACCCCTGATCAAGCCTTCCCCGTGCGCTTGCGGTGCTTACAGCCGGGCCAGCAGCACGGTCGCCGCTTCCCCTCCTCGAGCTCCTCCTGTGTCCGCCGTATCCGGCGCTCCCGGGTCTTGTCCTGCTTGGCGTCTTCGACCCAGCAGATGAACTCGTTGCGGGCCAGCGGCGTGATGTCCTTCCACGCCGCCAGCGCGGTGCCGTTGCCGATCAGCGCGGAACGCAGATCCGCGGGCAAGGGATGCACCACCCCGCCGGGGACCTGCTGTTCTGCCATGCCGGCAATATATCCCGGGGACTACTTTCCGAAGCCCGCATTGCGCAGTGCCTCCGCCATGGATCCCGACGGCGCCGACTCGCGACGGGCGGAGTTGTTACCGCGGTTGGGCTTTCGCTGCGGATCTCGCTGGTGATTGCCACGCTGCTGGTTGCCGCGGTTCTGCTGCCCCTGTCCGCCCTTGCCGGGCCCGCGGTCACCGCTGCGCGCGGCGTCGTCGTTGAGCCGCAGGGACAACCCGATCCGCTGCCGATCGATATCGACATCGACGACCTTGACCCGCACCACCTGTCCGGATTTGACCACTTCGTGGGGATCGGAAACGAATCGGTCCGACATCGCCGACACGTGCACCAGCCCATCCTGGTGCACGCCCACGTCCACGAAGGCGCCGAACGCCGCCACGTTGGTGACCACGCCCTCGAGCACCATCCCCGCCTTCAGATCGGCGACCTTCTCGACACCGGCGGCAAAGGTCGCGGTGGAGAATGCCGGGCGCGGGTCGCGGCCGGGCTTCTCCAGTTCGGCGAGGATGTCGGTGACCGTGGGCACGCCGAACCGCTCGTCGGCGAAATCTGTCGGCGCAAGCGCGCGCAGGGCGCGCTCGTTGCCGATCAGCTCGGCCAGCGTGATGTTGGAACGGTCCAGGATGCGCCGCACCACCGGATAGGACTCCGGGTGTACCCCGGAGGCATCCAGTGGATCATCGCCGCCGGTGATCCGCAAAAAGCCCGCGCACTGTTCAAAAGCCTTGGGCCCCAGCCGCGGCACCTTCAGCAGCGCGCTGCGGCTGCGAAATGGGCCGGTGTTCTCCCGATGCGCGACGATGGCCTCGGCCAAGGTGTCGGTGACACCGGAGACCCGCGCCAACAGCGGCACCGACGCCGTGTTCAGGTCGACCCCGACAGCGTTGACGGCATCCTCGACCACCGCGTCGAGACTGCGGGCGAGAGTGCCCGGAGTGACATCGTGCTGATACTGGCCGACACCGATCGACTTCGGCTCGATCTTGACCAGTTCGGCCAGCGGATCCTGCAGTCGCCGCGCGATGGACACCGCCCCGCGCAGCGTCACATCCAGTTGTGGCAGTTCGTGCGCCGCATACGCAGACGCCGAATACACCGAGGCGCCGGCCTCGCTGACCATCGCTTTCACCGGCGCGGGACCGCCTGCGGCGCGGATGTCGGCGATCAGTTCGGCGGCCAGCGCATCGGTCTCCCGGGAGGCGGTGCCGTTGCCGACCGCGATCAACTCGACACCGTGGCGGGCGACCAGCGCCGCCAGTGTGGCCTTGGCGGTATCCCATTGCTTCTGCGGCTGGTGCGGGAAGATCGCACAGGTGTCGACCACCTTGCCGGTGCCGTCCACCACGGCGACCTTGACCCCGGTCCGGAATCCCGGGTCGAGCCCCAGCGTGGTGCGCGTCCCGGCCGGCGCGGCCAGCAGCAGATCCTTCAGGTTACGGGCGAACACCGCGACGGCATCGGCTTCGGCGCGCTGGCGCAACCGGATGCGAGCGTCGACAGCCGCCGAGATCATCAGCTTGGTCCGCCAGGCCAACCGCACGGTGGTGGCCAGCCACGAGGTGGCCGGGCCCGCAGCGGCCAGGTCGATACCGAGGCTCTGCGCGACCCGCGCCTGGTACACCTCGTCGGCCCCACCGTCGAAGTTCACCGCGAGGATCTGCTCCTTCTCGCCACGCAACACCGCGAGCACCCGGTGCGACGGCATCTTCTCCAGCGGTTCGGAGAACTCGAAGTAGTCGCGGAACTTCTGTCCGGCCGGGCTCTTCGCCGCCTCGTCGGACCACGGTCCGGTCCGCAGCGTGCCGTCGGCCCAGAATTTGGTGCGCACGTCACCGACCAGTTCGGCGTCCTCGGCCGCCCGCTCGATCAGGATGTGCCGGGCGCCGTCGAGGGCGGCGGCGGAGTCGGCGACCTGCTCCCCCACGAATTCGGCGGCAATCTCGTCCGGTACCAGGGACGGGTCCGCGAGCAGCCGATCCGCGAGCGGCTCCAAACCGGCTTCACGAGCGATCTGCGCCTTGGTACGCCGCTTCGGCTTGTAGGGCAGGTAGATGTCTTCGATGCGGGCCTTGGTCTCCGCCGTCAGCAGCGCGTTCCTCAGCTCGTCGGTCAGCTTGCCCTGCTCCTCGATGGAAGCCAGCACGGCGTCGCGGCGCTGGTCGAGTTCACGCAGGTATGCCAACCGCTCCTCAAGGGTGCGCAGCTGACCATCGTCGAGGCTGCCGGTCACCTCCTTGCGGTACCGCGCGATGAACGGGACCGTGGCACCCTCGTCGAGCAAATGCACGGCGGCCGCAACCTGGCGTTCGGCAACCGCCAGTTCCTCAGCGAGACGGGCATTTACGGTACGGATCACGGGCGCGCTCGAAGTCACGCCGAGACCCTACCGAATAGCCCTGACAGCGGTTCGGAGGGTAAGAGCGCAGCGACCGGGATGAGTATCACGCGCAGGCACGTGCGGCCAGCACCCCGATCAGGAAGCATGCCAACGGCACCCAGCCGTCGGCCCCGGCCAGCCCGTTCTTGGCGACCAGCAGCATCGCCACCCCCGACACGCAGATCAGCACCCCTGCCACCACCGACCGAACCACCGCTCGCCCCGAGCGCGCCCCGGCCGCCCCGACCGGGGCGTCCCACCACGGCAGCCTGCGGTGTTCCAGCGGGGACAGCAGCAGGAACGTCACGAACATCACGACCGCGAAGACGGCCGCACGCAGCGCCAACATCGCCCAGAAGTCCTGCGCGTGCACGTCGTAGGCGTCGAGTCCGAATGCGTTCAGCGCAAAGGTGGCGACGGCGATCGCCGGGATGTGCCACAGGTAGAGGGTCATGGCGCCCGAGTTGCCGACCGCGACCACATACCAGACCCGGGGGCGCTGCGCCCAGCGACCGACGGGACCGGCGGCCGCGACGAAGACGCAGGACATCCAGATGCAGTGCAGGGCCAGCAACACCGTGGGCGGTGACACGTTCGAGACCCCGTGGCTGCTGCCGGTGGTGACCAGCGACACCTCGTAGGTCTGCGTCAGCGCCAGCAGTACCTGGGCAGCGAAAGCGATCACCGCCACGGCCAGCGCACCGACGGGCCTGATCAGCCTGCGGGCGTACGCCACGCCGATGACCACCGGGATCAGCCAGACGAACAAGAAGTTGCCGACCCCGGCTTCGGCCGAACCGACGGCGAACCGGATCTGGTCGACACCCGCGGCGATGGCCACCAGCAGCGCCACCACGGCCGCGGCGCCGCCGGTACTGCGGATGCGGGTGAGCAGCGGAACGAAGGCGATCACGACCAGGTAGACGCCCAGAAACCACAGCAGCGCCACACATTCGCGGCCCAACCGGTCGGCCGATTCGCCACCGAGGACCAACCGCGCCACCACCAGCGCCGCCGTCCAGAACGCCAGGTACCAGAACACCGGCCGGCACAGGCGCTGCGCGCGGCTCACCAGCCAGCCGCCCCATGGGGTGCCCGGATGCCAGCCGTAGGCGGCCGCCGCTCCGCCTGCGAAGAAGAACAGCGGCATCACCTGGACCACCCAGGTGATGGGGGTCAGTTGCGGCAACTCGCCGAGAATATTGCCGATCCACAGTCCGTCGCCGTCGATGGTGGCGAGCAACAGTGCACAGTGCCCGAACATGACGACGACAAGGGCGGAGAGCCGGGCGACATCGATGGCGCGGTCACGGTTACCCGCGTCGGCGGTCACCGATCTGGGCGCGGGCAGGAGCTTGTCGAGCGGCATGGCTACAGCGTGCCGCACTCGGCGGCCGCGCGGATGAGTAGGACTACCCGAGTTCAGGCGGTGTTGTCGGCCAGCGTCTCGATGCGTTCGAGCGCCTGCTCGGCGGCCGCGACGGTATCCATCCCACCGCCCGGTCCGCAGCTGGTCACCTCGATGGCTGCATTGTGTGCCGCCACCACCAGGTTGTCGCAGTTCCACTCCGCGCTGCGCAGCGACCACAGCACCGAACCCGCAGGTGCCTGCACGGCGGGCGCCTCGACGGTGAACGTGTAGGTGCGGTCGGCCATGGTGGTCACGTCCACCTCGCTGCCCGCGCAGGATTCCACGACCCGCCGCGCCGATGCGAGTGCGTCGGCGGCCGAGAAGTCCGACGGGTACACCGCGACCATCTCCTCGTTCACCACTTCGGAGCTGCCGTTGGCCCCTGACCAGTGCCCGCCGTCCTCGGCCGCGGGCCCGTGGTCGACGAGGAACGGCGGGTCGACCTCCAGGGCCGTGCCGGCACAGCTGTCCGGAACGACGACGGCGAATCTGTTGCCATCCTGATTCTGGATATCGGGGCTGAGCAGATCGGCGACCTGTCCGGCCGCGATCGGTCCGATCGACGCTTGGGACGTGGCCCGCGGGTTGTCCACCGTCCTGGTGCAGCCGGCCAGGACGCAGATCAGAATTACCGCAGCCAGGCGCTTCGTCACGGCTGCGAGTCTAGGCGTGGTGCCAACCCTGTGCCGTCACCGCATTTTCGCGGTGCACGTGCGCGCGAGCGTGCGCGATGGCCTCATCGAGACCGTTCATCAGATGGGTTTCGTGCCGCAACGATTCGAGGATGCCGACATTGGTCAGCAGATCGTGTTGCTCGGGGTCGACACCTTTGATGATGACCATCGTTCCGCGCGACTCCAGTTGTCCGGTGATCCGACTCAGGGCATGGGCACCCGTCGCGTCGAGGTGATGCAGGCCGGACATCCGGATGATCACCACCGCTGGCCCGGAGACCGCGAGTTCGGCGATCGTGGCCGACATCCGCTCGGCGGCACCGAAGAACATGGCGCCGTCCAACCGGAGCAGCATGATGTGTTCATCGCCGGGTCGGTACGGGCCCGGCAACGCTTCGCGATGAACACCACTGCGTCGGGCCATGGCGGCCAGCGCGAACAGCGCCGCCACCAACATCCCCAGTTCCACGGCCTGGATCAGATCCAGGCACACCGTGACACCCGCGGTGACCACGAAGATCAGCGCTCCCGACCGACCACTGCGCAGAATCCTGACGATGACGCCGCCGGAGATCATCGTCACCGCCGTCACCATCAGCACCGCGGCCAGTGCCGCCAACGGGATGGCACCCACCGGCCCACTGAGCAGATAGACGACGCCGATCAGCAGCACCGAATGCGTGAGCGCGGCGATCCGTGTTCTCGCCCCGGCTTTGACATTGACCGCGGTGCGCGCGATCGCACCCGTTGCGGGCATCCCGCCGAACAGTCCGGCGGCCACCGATGCCATTCCTTGCCCGACGAGCTCGCGATCGGGATCACCGGCGGCGGTGCCCGACAGACTCGCGGCCACCCGGGCCGACAGCAGCGACTCGATGGCAGCCAACGCCGCGATCGCCAGTGCCGCACCGAACAATGCCTTCATCGCCGCGAGATCCGCCTGCGGCCAGGTCGGCACGGGCAATCCGGCGGGCAGCTCGCCGATGCGTGGGATCGGCAGCGCGGCAACGGAAACCACCACCGATGCCACGATCACCGCCACCAGCGAGGACGGGAAGGTGGGGAGCAGGCGGCGCAGGCCGACCATCACCACGATCACCACGGCCACCACCAGCAGCGCCCACCGGGCGGTCACCCCATCTGCGGTCGTCAGCGCCTCGAGCGCAGCGGCCAAGGGCCGCAACCCCTCCGGCGCTGCGGCGCCGACAGCCGCGGGCACCTGTTGCAGAAAGATGATCACCGCGATGCCGAGGGTGAACCCTTCGATGACGGGCCACGGGATGACTGTCACGAGCCGACCCACGCCCGTCGCACCGGCGACGAACACCATGGCGCCGGCCAGGATGGTCACGATGGCCACGCTGGAAAGACCGTGCTGGGCGACGACGGGCGCCAACACCACAGCCATGGCTCCGGTGGGCCCGGACACCTGCACATGGGAGCCGCCGAACACCGCGGCGACGATGCCCGCGACGATTGCGGTGACCAGTCCCGCTGCCGCGCCTACCCCCGAGCTGATCCCGAATGCGAGCGCCAACGGCAGCGCCACCACACCCACGGTGATACCGGCAAGGACATCGCGTCGCCACGATGACCGCAGACCGACGTAGTCGCGAGCACCGGGCAGCAGCGCGCGGGCCGTTGTCCACCATCGCGACGGCTTCATCGCGCCGCCGTGCCGATGGGCGGCAGTGCGCCGATGGCGTCGAGCTGGTCGCGCTGAGCCGAGAGGGTGTCGGTCAAGAACACGCGCGCGATGACGAGCAACTCGGCGATCTTGGGGTGGGCGAGTTCGTAGTACACGGCATTGCCGACCCGGTGACCACGCACGACGTGGTGTCGCTTCAGCACGGCGAGGTGTTGGGAGAGCTGCGTGGGTTCGATGTCGGTATCGGCGAGGATCGCGCTCACCGGGGTGGCTGCCGCACTGGTCGAGAGAATCTCCAGGATCCGGATTCGCGCCGGGTGCGCCAAGGCCTTGAACAGATTGGCCTTGATCTCGTAGAGCGGTCGTTCGGGTCCGCCAAGGAAACTGTCCGCCACGTCCGCCGCACCCCTGATTGATGGATTGAGATAATTCGCAATTCACAATACCGACGTTTAGACTTCGAGTCCATGCCGACTGCCACAGGGCCCGAGACGCGACCCGGCCCGCTTCAGTACATCGCCTACTGCTACGGCAAGACGCTTCCCGCCCCCATGCGGCAGTGGCTCGCCGAGGACCTGGCCGGGCCCGGCGCCACGGTTCGAATGATGGCCAGGGTGGCGGTTCCGGCCGTCGCCATCCTGGCTCCCATCTGGTTCATCCCGATGTCGCTGTACCTGCACGTCAGCATGACCCTGCCGATCTTCATCCCGTTCGTGTTCTTCTCACACGCGCTCAACAAGGTCTGGCGGCGGCACATGCTCGCCAAGCACGGGCTGAACCCCAACCTGGTCGACGCCCTGTCCCGTCAGCGCAATGCGCACAAACACCGCGCCTATGAGGAGCGTTACGGGCCACGGTCGGGTCCCGCGGGCAGTCACGACATCTGATGCCCGGGCGCACTCGCCGTCGGTCCGGTCTGCGTCACCCGCCGCCGGGTGGCACCCCACAGGCCGACACCGATGCCGACGACCGCACCGCCGAGACCGATGATCCGCTGGGACTGCGGCATCTGATGGTGAACTCCGGCGCCACCGAGCAGGTCGGCGGCATCGGCCCCGCCGGAGGCGTGGGGGCACCTCCCGCTCGCGGGGGAAAACCACCCGCGGGTGTTCCTGCCGCGGACACCGGCGGCCAGCAACAATCCCCCGATCAACGCATCGCGGTATCCCATCGACCGCAACAACAACTGGGCGGTGGCGTCGGGGCGATCGGGCGAGCCCCACAGCCGGTTCGCGCGTAGCGGGTCCACCAAAAACGAGATGCCCGAAGCCATCCGCAATCCTCCGACTGCCACGGCCGCACCGTCGATCGACATGGCTGGCAGCCTAGGTCCGACCTCGGCCGGTCGGGCGCAATCGGCCCAACTCGCCTCCGGCCACGATCCCGCACCGCGATAATCGAGTGGTCCGCAGAGGCTCGACGAGGAGCAGATAGATGGCCAGCAGCGCCGACACCACATCCGAGCAGCAGTTCTCCCAGGATGTGGCCGCCACCCAGGAGTACTTCGACAGCCCGCGCTTCGACGGCATCACCCGGCTGTACTCGGCCCGCCAGGTCGCCGAACAGCGAGGCACCATCCCCTCGGACTATCCGGTGGCGCGCGAAGCGGCCACGGCGTTCTATCCGCGACTGCGGGAACTCTTCGAGCAGAAGAAGAGCATCACCACATTCGGTCCCTACTCTCCCGGCCAAGCCGTGACCATGAAGCGGATGGGGATCGAGGGCATCTATCTCGGTGGTTGGGCGACCTCGGCGAAGGGGTCGATCAGCGAGGACCCCGGACCGGATCTGGCCAGCTACCCGCTCAGTCAAGTACCCGACGAGGCGGCCGGACTTGTCCGCGCTCTGCTGACCGCCGACCGCAACC
Organism: Mycolicibacterium neoaurum VKM Ac-1815D; assembly: GCF_000317305.3. Next base: position 3,367,957 of record NC_023036.2, read on the forward strand.
AGCAGTACCTGCGGTTGAAGATGACCCCCGAGCAACGTGCCGCGCAACCCCCGATCGACTACCGGCCCTTCATCATCGCCGACGCCGATACCGGGCACGGCGGGGATCCGCACGTACGCAACCTGATCCGGCGTTTTGTCGAATCAGGCGTCCCCGGCTATCACATCGAGGACCAGCGGCCGGGCACCAAGAAGTGTGGGCACCAGGGCGGCAAGGTGCTGGTCCCCTCGGACGAACAGATCAAGCGGCTCAACACCGCCCGCTTCCAGTTGGACATCATGCGGGTGCCCGGCATCATCGTCGCGCGCACCGATGCCGAGGCCGCCAACCTGATCGACAGCCGTGCCGACGAGCGTGATCAACCGTTCCTACTCGGGGCGACCAATGTGAAGATCCCGCCGTACAAGGCCTGCTTCCTCGCGATCACCCGGCGCTTCCACACCCTGGGGATCACCGAACTCAACGGGCATCTGCTCTATGCGTTGCCCGAGGGTGAATACGCGGCGGCCGAATCCTGGCTGGAACGCCAGGGTCTGCTCGACGCGGTGTCCAGAGCAGCCGAGTCCTACCGGCCCGGCCAATCCGTCGATGCCCTGTTCGACGAGGTGGAATCACAATTCGTCCAGGCGTGGCAAGACGATGCCGGGTTGGAGACCTATGGCGATGCGGTGGCCGAACTGTTGGAGTTCCGCGAGCGCGAAGGCGAACGCGCGGACATGAGTGCCGCCGATTGGCGGGAGTTCGCCAAGACCGCCTCGCTGTACGCCGCACGCGAGAAGGCGAAATCCCTCGGTGCGGACGTGGTGTGGGACCCCGAACGGGTGAAGACACCGGAGGGCTATTACCAGATCCGCGGCGGCATTCCCTACGCGATCGCCAAATCGCTTGCCGCGGCACCATTTGCCGACATCCTATGGATGGAGACGAAGACCGCCGACCTGGCCGACGCCCGCGAGTTCGCCCACGCGATCCACGCGGTGTACCCGGACAAGATGCTGGCTTACAACCTTTCGCCGTCCTTCAACTGGGACACCACCGGTATGAGCGATGACGAGATGCGGGCCTTCCCCGAGGAGATCGGCAAGCTCGGCTTCGTGTTCAACTTCATGACCTACGGCGGACATCAGATCGACGGGGTGGCCGCCGAGGAATTCGCGACCGCGTTGCTCCAGGACGGCATGCTGTCCTTGGCCCGCCTGCAGCGCAAGATGCGCCTGGTCGAATCGCCTTATCGCACACCGCAAACCCTCGTCGGTGGTCCGCGCAGCGATGCCGCGCTCGCCGCATCGTCCGGGCGCACCGCGACGACCAAATCGATGGGCAAGGGATCTACCCAACACCAGCACCTCGTGCAGACCGAGGTGCCCAAGAAGCTGCTGGAAGAGTGGCTGGCCATCTGGGGCGAGCACTATCAGCTCAGCGAGACACTGCGGGTCCAGCTGAGGCCGCGTCGCGCCGGATCCGATGTGCTGGAACTCGGCATCTACGGCGACGGGGAGGACAAGGTCGCCGACGTCATCGTCGATCCGATCAAGGACCGGCACGGCCGCAGCATCCTGACGGTGCGAGACCAGAACACCTACGCCGAGAAGCTGCGCAAGAAGCGCCTGATGGACGTGATCCATCTGTGGCTCATCCACCGCTTCAAGCCCGAGATCGTGTACTACGTGACACCCACCGAGGACAACATCTACCAAACCGAGAAGCTGAAGAAGCACGGCCTGTTCAGCAACGTGTATCAGGAGGTCGGTGAGATCATCGTCGCCGACGTCAACCAGGCGCGTATCGACGAGTTGCTGTCTGCCGACCGCGCGGCACTGGGCCGGCTGATCCGCAAGGAGGATTAGCCGAGCGCATCGCGAGCAGGGCCGAGGTTCAACAGCACCGTCTCGCCGGTGCCGGCCTCGGCACCGTCGTTGTCGGTGACGACGTAGAGGTTCCCGTTGCCGGCGATCGCGAAGCCCTCGACCTTTTCCTGAATGAATCCCTTGGTGGCGGCCAGATCGGGAAGTAGGTCGCGGGCGAGTGTCTTGGGCAGCACCGGCGGCTCGGCGGTACCGGCCGCACCGGGCCCGGCGGGCAGCGCGACCCGGTAGATGGCCTTCACCCTGGCCTCGGGACCGGTGCGGTTGTCGCGCTCGAGGACCAGCAACCCACCGTCGTGTACGACGATCTCGGACAGGCTCATCCGATCCCCGTCGGCCTCGGTCGGCTCCAGCCGGTAGCCGAACCAGTCCCACTGCCGGTTCGCCGGGGTGTACCTGCCCAGGCGCACGACTCCCGGTGGATCACCGGCGATCTCGCGCTGCAGGGTCACCCAGATCGTCTCGCCGTCGATCGCCACCCCCTCCAGGCCCTGACCGGCCAAACCCGTGGCGACCTCGGCGGGCAGCCGCACGTGATCCTTGACGGCACCGTCCGGCGCGACATTCACCAACTCGTTGCCGCCACCGTCGGGGCCCTCCACGGCCAGCACATAGCCGTCGGGACGTACCACCAGGCCCTCGATGTCCAGGCTCGCCGGTGATCCGTTCTCGGTGATGGGCAGTTCGCTGTCGATCAACGCGGGTGTCTTGGACAGGTCGATGCTCAGCACACGTGCCGGTCCGTACGCGCCGTCGGTCGCGGTGAACAGCCGGTCCGCAGCGGCCGGGTCGGCCGCCAGCGCACCGAGCGCGCCCCAGCCGATGGGCGTTCCGTCGAGGTCGCCGGAGACGACGGACGGGAACAGGGGCCTGCCGGCATCGATGCCCGCGTACGCACCGCCGTACCCGAAGATCGTGATCGCCGAACGCACGCCGTCATCGGCATGATCCGCCTCCGAAGAGACCACCAGCAGATTTCGCGAAGGGATCGTCAGGATGCCCTCCGGGTTGGCCGTGGTGGGCAGGATTTGGCGGAACGCCGGGGCCTTCGGGTCACTGACGTCATAGCCGGCGACGAAGTTGCTCCGCTCGGAGGCCACCAACACCATCGGCCGACCGCCGATCTCGGTGCTGATCAGACCCTCTGGTTCGGCGCCCCTCGATTCGGCCCGCGATTCCACGTGCATCCCGGTGCGGACCGCGAGCTCTTCCAGCGAATTGCCGGCGTCCCAGGTGATCTCGCCGGTGGCGGCGTCGAACACCGTCCAGCCTCTGGTACCGCCCTTCCAGTCACCCTCGTTGGCCGTGGCGACATGATCGTCACCGATCCAGCCGATGGCATCCGGTTCGCGCGGCACCGCCGCGATCGAGCCGCTCTGGTCGACGCTGCCGTCCTCGTGAGTGTCGATACCCTCGACGGCCTGGGTGCCCGCGCTGAAGATCGAGGAGACAGCACCGGTGTTCCCGTCGATGATGGCGATGCCGTTGTTCTCCTGCAGCGTCACCGCGACCTGTCCGCGCGCGTTGATGCTGACGTACTCCGGTTCGAGATCCTCCGGTGTGTCCAGACCGGCGGCGCGGGCCTGCTCGATGTCGAAGTCGACCCGGCGGGACCGCCACTGGGCGGGCCCACCTTCGAGGGTCAACAACTGGAGGAATCCGGTCGGCGGCTGCGGGAGGTCACCTTCGGCACCACCGGGTGGCGCGGTCTCTTCGTCACGCTGGTTCTCCATGGCGATGGCCGCAAAGCTGCCGTCCGGGCTCAGCGCGATCGAATCGGGCTGTCCACCGAGATCGATACTGCGCACCCGGGTCCGGTCGGCGACCCGGATGACGTCCACCCGTCCCGACGGTTTGGTGAGGTCCGTTCCGGTGCCGTCGACGACCACCAGCACGAACTCCCCCACCGCGGTGATCGATGTCGGCCGGTCGTCGGCGCGTCCGAGCGATCGGAGCGAAATGGTGCCTGCACCAACGGGGTTGAGAGGATCGCTGATGTCGACGAAGCCGATGCGCTTGGCGGCGGCATCGGTGTAGATGACGGTGTTGCCGTCGGCGCCGGCGGTGCAGATCTCGGCCGCGGTCTCGGCCGCCGGGTCCGCGCCCGCCGGCCGGTTCAGATACACCGGATAGGTCGCCAGCCGGTGGTAACGCTCCGATTCCGGCAAGGCGAAGTTGATCGGCGAGGTGGCGCGTTGCGCCTGCGGACCGAGTCGGCCGTGATCATCGGGTCCCGAGTCGGTGGAGCACGCTGCGACGAGGACGGTGACTGCCGCGACGAGAGCGGTGGCCCGGAACAGACCGGACGTGGTCATGGGCCCCCCGTGTTCGATTCGGTGCCAAGCGATCGTGACGTCGCCGGATGTAGGTCCAGTGTCACTCAGCTGGCCAACGAGAAAGGGCCGACCCTTGTTCCGCGGGTCGGCCCTTCTCACATGTGCGATCGGTCAGACGACATTGCCGCCGACGTTGCCCGGTCCGCCGCCGGGGCTGCCGCCCTGGCCGGGATTGCCGTTGGACTGGCCGCCGTTGCCGCCGTTGCCGCCGAATCCACCGAAGTTGCCGTTACCGCCGTTGCCGCCGCTGCCGCCGTTGCCGCTGTTGAAGCCGCCGTCACCGACGCCATTACCACCGTCGCCGCCGCGTCCGCCGCCGGTCAGGATGCCCCGGCCGTTACCGCCCTGGCCGCCGGCGCCGCCGGTGCCGCCTTCGTTGTTCTTGGTGCCGTTGCCGCCGTCGCCACCGCGACCACCGCCGAAGAGCACCAGGCCGCTGCCGCCGCCGCTGCCGCCGGCACCACCGGTTCCGGCACCGGTCTGCGATGTCCCGTTACCGCCGTTGCCGCCGCGCCCGCCGCCGCCGACGATCGCGTTGCCACCGCCGCTGCCGCCTGCACCGCCGGTGGCGTTACCGGACGTTGCCGTCGCGTCACCGCCGGTGCCGCCGTCGCCGGCGAATCCGAGTTCGACCACGCCACCGGTACCACCGGCACCACCGACGGCCGAACCGGTCTCGGACGCGGTCGCCGAGCCCCCGTTGCCACCGCGTCCCGGCGCGTACAGACCCTGGCCACCATTACCGCCGGCACCACCGGTGGCGGTCCCACCGATGACGTCTTCGGTTCCGGTTGCGCTGCCTCCGGCACCACCGCCGCCACCGGCACCGAGGATGCCCGCGGTACCGCCGTCGCCGCCGGCACCGCCGACCGCGTTCAAGCCTTCCGCACTGCCGCCGTCACCACCGGCACCACCGTTGCCGACGAGCAGGCCCGCCTGTCCGCCGGCGCCGCCGGCACCACCGACCGCGCCGGTGTTGGTGAGATCACCGTTACCGCCGCGACCACCATCACCGAAGATGAGGCCACCGCGACCGCCGTCACCACCGTTGATCGCGCCGACACCGTCGCCGCCGCGCCCGCCGTTACCCAGCAAGCCGGCGTGACCGCCGTTTCCGCCGCCGAGGCCGCCGTCGCCGCCACTGCCGAGCAGGCCGCCCTGTCCGCCATCGGCGCCCAGTCCACCGGCACCACCGTTGCCGAAGAGCAAACCGCCCCGACCACCGTTGACACCGGCCGTGACCGAGGTGAATCCGTTGCCGATGAGCAGGCCGCCGTCGGGGTTGGCCGCGTCACCGTTGCGGACGAAGAAGCTGATCACCGGGATACGGCCGCCGATATCACCGAGCAACCCGGCGATGGCCCCGGGCAGATCGCCGAGATTGGTCTGCGCGACCTGCAGGGAGCCGTCCGCCGCCGCGATCATCATGGTGACCGGCGTGTCACGGTCTCCGCCGGTGCGTGCGACAGCCTCTGCCAACACCTCGGGCGTGAACTCGGGCGCCACCGAACGTGCGGAGTCACCGGGCGCGGCGGAGAAATCGTCGGCACCGTTGTCGGCGGGAACGAACGTGATCAGGGTGCCACCGGTATCAGCGGCGGCCGGGCCACCGGCATCCTGGGCGCCGGCGCCGACCTGCGCACCGTAGAGCGCATTGGGGGCCGGGGCGGGCAGCACCGCGGTCGCAGCGGCCAGCACCGGTTGCGCGTGCACGATATGCGGGGCCGCGACGGTTGCCGAGCCCGCGAGTTCCGCGCGCTCACCGTCCACCGAGACGACGGCCACCCCCGTCGTCGCCAAAACACCCGCTGCCAATGCCGAAAAGACTGTGCTGGGCACGTTTCCCACCGAAGCTCCTTAAGCTGACACAATTTGCCGCGAGCAGTATGTCAGACGTGCGCTTAGAAAACTCTCAGTTTGCGACACATCGCGCAAACGTGTTCCGTCGAGCGCCACACGTCGGCCATTGACCGTTCATTTGTCCGGCGTCATCGCGCCAACCCTGTACCGAATCCCGTCGGCCCCATTTTGCTGATCTACGCGAGGCGACCACGGCACCCGTCCGATACATCGGTTGCTGCTCAATCGACGCGACGCGTCAGCCCGGCGCCGGGTCGAGGTCCTGTCGGGCGAACTCGACGGGTCAGTTCGTCGACATTGCCGTGATCCACCCGACACCGGGTTTAAGGTGCATTCCGTGAGCAAGATCGCATTAGCCGGCAACCGTGGCAGGTGGCTCGCGCTCACGATGTCGGTGGCGGTGTCGGCGACCGTGGTCATCGTCCAGAACGGTGCACCGCCGGCGCACCTCTCGGACCCCGAACACCGAGCGGCAGCCGGTGCGAACCCGACGACACCGCCCTCCTCCTCGGCCCCACCCGGACAGCGCGCCACCGAGGCCGAGTTGCTGGCCGCGACCGCCCCGGTCGAACCTCGGGTTCTGGACTTCCCGTTGGCCTCCGGCGTTGCGCCAGAGGCGGGCTTGCAGGTGAAGACGGTCTGGGTGGCCCGTGCCATCAGCATGATGTACCCGGAGATCACGACCATCGGTGGCTACCGGCAGGATCCGCTGAAATGGCATCCCAACGGTTTGGCGATCGATGTGATGATTCCCGACCACAACAGCGAGCAGGGTATCGAGTTGGGCAACCAGATCGCCGGACTCGCGCTGGCCAACGCCGAACGCTGGGGCGTCATCCACGTGATCTGGCGGCAGGGCTTCTATCCCGGCATCGGCGCGCCCAGCTGGACGGCCGACTACGGTTCGGAAACCCTGAACCATTTCGATCACGTCCACATCGCCACCGATGGGGGCGGCTATCCCACCGGCGACGAGTCCTACTACCTGGGCTCGATGAAACCCTGATCGCTCAGACCGCGATCGACGCCGGGCACTGTGTCGCGGCGGCCGCGCTCGGGTCGCCGCACACCGCGACCATCGTGATCAGCTGATCCGGGTCATACGGGGCGAAATCGGGTGCGGCGGGCGGCCACAGCGGGAAGATGCTGGCACCGGTGACCCCGGTGATCCGTGCGACGATCTGCGCCGCGAAGTTGGTCACCACGTAGCCGAGGTCGCCGATGAACTCGACGGGACCGACGGCCGCACCGGCCAGGAAGCTGACCAGGAAGATGTTCTGTCCGGCAACCGCTTTCAGTCCACCGACGATGCCGTCGACGATATCGACCAAAAAGTAAGGGACGGAGGCGAAGATGGTGCGGATCCCCAGCGTCACATCGGTGGCGATATCCGGGTAGCCGTTCATACCGATGATGTCCTGCAGGGCCGCGCGCAAGGCATCGTCGTTGTCGATCGGACGGACGTTGTTGGTGAGCTCGGTCATCGAGGTGCCGTCGCTACCCGGTCGGACGGTGCCGCCGAACAACGTGACAACGGTCGGGGTGACATCGACGATCTCGTACTGCAGGTTGATCAGACCGTTCCCGGGGCCTGATCCGCCGAATCCTTCACCACGCACGACGACGAAAGTGCCCGTCTCGTCCGGGGATTGGAAACCGTGGCCGAGCCCCCGCTGCGGCTGATGCCCATGGTCGGTGACCAGGATGACCGTCCACGTCTCACCGTTCACCGCCTCCCAGTCACGCACCTGCTGCATGATCAAGCCCAGGTTGCGGTCGAAGTTCAGCAGCGCATCGGTGTACTCCTGCGAGCCGCCGCCGTAGGCGTGTCCGGCCTCATCGACACCGACGAAATAGCTGAAGACGAAGTTGGCGACATCGCGGTCGGCGGCGGCGATGGTGGCACCGGTGACCGAACCGACCAGATCGTCGGACGCCGCCCAGCTGGACTCCGGGCCGATGTAGTGAACCGTGTCGGCCCGGTTCGCGCCCGCCGCGGCGATGGCCGCGATGACGTCCCAGTTGGCGATGGCCGTGGTCTGGATGCCGTTGCCGTGTGCACCCTCGAGCTGATTGAACACCGTCGGGTAGTTGTCATAGGTCCACGGCGTGAAGATGTTGTTGATCACCCCGGTCCGCTCACCCCAGAACCCGGTCAGGATGGAAGTCCATGACGGATTCGAGATGGTCGTGTGCCCCACGATGCTCGACGGCGCCGTGGTGCTCTCCTGGATCAGCGTGAAGAAATTGGCATTGGCGGGATCGGACAGCACCTTGCTGAGGTTCGTGCCGTCGACCCCGATCAGCAGGACATTTTTGCTCTCCGGCGATGCGGCCGGCGCCGCCGCCGGAGAGGCGTTGCGGCGCATCGAGTTACGTTCCAGCTCGTCGCGCACGGCGGCCAGTGCGGCGACGGCCACCGCGGCCTGCAAGGGCGGTTGCTCCGGATCGGTCTCGACAAGCGGTTGCCCGGCGGCCGCCGAGGCGAGCTCGGTCGGCGTCGTGGCGGTACCGGCACCGAGGACCGGCTGGGCGGTCTCGGCGACGGTGGCCGGCGCCCCGGTCGGTGGCAATCGGTCTGCGGTCACGACCGGCGTGGCGCCCGACGTGGTGGCCGGCTGCTCGATGCCCGTCTGTCGGGCGGTGAGGCGCTCGGTGCCCGATTGCGTGTCGGAGCCGGGCGCCTCGGTGGCGCGGGTCGTGGCGCGGGTCGTGGCACGGCGCTCCAGGACGCCTGATGTCCCGGCCTGACGGGCAGATTTCCTGGTGGTCTTCTTCGTGTCCGGTGCGGCGTCGGATTCCTCGGAGCCCGCCTGCCCCGAGGTGTCGGTCGGGTCCGTCGGCCCGGGATCTGTGCCCGACGGAGCAGCCGATCCCCCTGCGGTGGGAGACGTCGCAGGGCTTGTCTCAGAAGGTGACGTCTCCGAGGAACTCGACGTCGACGACCCGGCAGAGGAGGACGAACCCGTGCCCGAGGATGATGACGACGAGGAAGAGGATGACGTACTCGACGACGCGTCACCCGAGGCATCGGCCGACGCCGCCGGCGCCCACCCCACCGCGACCCCGACGCCCAATGTGACCGCCAACGCCCCCACTCGTCCGATGTGCGCGGCATATCCCATGAGAGTCCCTTCCGAAGCGATACCGATGCACCGCACCGAATTCGCAGCACGGACGTGCCGGTGACGGCCGCTTGCTATGGTCGCCACATCGTCGTCACACGCTGCTCGGTGAAGCTGCATCGCAAATTACGCGAACGACACCTCCCGACGGCCGGGAATGCGCGACTTGGCCGGGACGTGTCGATGGCGGTGGCTGTCGCCGCGTCGATGACGGTGCTGACAACGATGGTCGCCTGCGCGCACCCTCGGCCGCCGGCCGAGCAGCCGGCGGCCGCGAATCCGGCCGCCACCGCACCGACCGCTCCGTCGCGACCACGTCCGGCACCGGCGGCTCCCGCACAGCCGCGGCTGGCGGCCGATCCGGCTCAGATCGCCGACGATCTGGTCACCGACGAACGGATGCTGCGTGACGCCGGCGCACCGGAGCCGGTGCTGCAGATCGCGGCGCGCCGCCAACAGATGGCCTATCGAACCATCGGTAGGCATCCCGAATGGGATGCGATCGTTCGCCCGCGCATCCCGGCGGAGTTCGTCTCGGTCTACGACCTGAACATCACCGCCCGCCGCCATCTGGACGCGTTGCTCACCACCGAGGCCAACGCGACCCTGCCGGCCTGGCGGATCGTCGCGCCAAAGCCCGCCGATGAACTGCTCGACCATTACCGAGAGGCCCAGGCCACCTCGGGCGTGGGCTGGAACTACCTGGCCGCGATCAACCTGGTCGAGACCCGGCTCGGCAGCATCACCGGCACCAGCAGCGCCGGTGCGCAGGGACCCATGCAGTTCTTACCGTCGACGTTCGCCGCGCACGGCGCCGGCGGAGACATCCGCGACCCGCGCGACGCGATTCTGGCCGCGGGTCGCTATCTGGCCTCCAACGGCTTCGTCGACGATCCCGATCATGCGCTGTTCCGGTACAACAACTCCGATGATTACGTGGCGGCCGTCAAGGCCTATGCGGCGGTACTCGCCGCGGATCCGCGCGCCTTCGCCGGCTTCTACCGATGGGAGGTGTACTACCGGACCACGGCCGGCGACGTCTTGCTCCCTGTCGGTTACCGAAGCCTCTCCCCCGTTCCGGCCGTCGAGTACATCGCGGCGCATCCACAGTGATACCGGTGCTGACGAATACCGTTGCGTCGCAGAGGAGGGCAGGATGACACATCTGCGAGTGGACCTGCTGGTCATCGGATTCGGCAAGGGCGGCAAGACGTTGGCCGCAGCGCTCGGCAACCAGGGTCGCAGCGTGGTCCTGGTCGAAAAGTCCCCGGCCATGTACGGCGGCACCTGCATCAACGTGGGGTGCGTGCCGACCAAATCGATGGTCTATCACAGTGAGCAACGTCGCCCCGGCGAGGACGGGGTCACCGCTCATGCCGTCGCGGTAACGGCCACCCAAGCCTTGACCGCGGATCTGCGCGCGGTCAACTACGGCATCTTCGATCCCATTCCCAGTGTCAGGGTGCTGACCGGCAGAGCCGTTTTCACCGGGCCCGATTCGGTATCGGTGAGCACCGCCGACGGTGAGGTGACCGTGTCGGCCGCCGCCGTCGTGATCGACACCGGCTCGGTGCCGGTGGTTCCCGACATCCCTGGTCTCCGCGAATGCCCGGTTGCCGTCACCAGCGCCGAACTGCTCTCCAGGGTCCCACGGTCAGATCGGCTGGTGGTGCTCGGCGGCGGGTACATCGGGCTGGAGTTAGCATCGATGATGGCTGGCTTCGGCACCGAAGTGACAGTCCTGGAACACCATTCGCAGATCCTTCGATTCGAGGACGACGATGTCGCCGCGTCGGCGCGCGACCTGTTGGAGCGGCGCGGAGTGCGGATCGTCACCGGCGCGGCCCTCCACGAGGTCAGCACGGTGGGCGGCGGGGCGCGGGTGCGCTACTCGGTCGACGGCCAAACCACTGCCGCGGACGGTGACACCATCCTGGTCGCCCTGGGCCGGGTTCCCGACACCGCGGGCCTTGGCCTCGACACCGCCGGGATACGCACCGCTGCCAACGGCGCCGTCGCGGTCGACGAGTTCCTGCGCGCCGGCGTGCCCAACGTGTATGCCGTCGGAGATGTCAACGGCGGCCCGCAATTCACCTACATCTCCCTCGACGATCACCGCATCGTGCTCGACCAGCTGTCGGGTGTCGCTCAGCCACGCTCCACGGCCCAGCGCGCCGCCGTACCGAACTGTCTGTTCCTGACGCCGCCGCTGGCGCGCGTGGGGGTGACCGAGCGCGAGGCACGCCAGGCCGGTCGGGCCGTTCGGGTGGCGGTCAGCCCGGTGGCGAAGCTGGCGACGGTGCCGCGGGCCCGCATCGTCGGTGAGACCGCGGGCCTGATTAAGCTGGTGGTCGACGCCGAGACCGACCTGATCCTCGGCGCGGCGCTGCTGTGTCATGACGCGCACGAGGTCATCAATCTGGTGTCACTGGCCATGCGGCACCGGGTTACCGCCACCGCCATGCGGGAGGGGATGTACACCCACCCGTCCATGTCCGAATTCTTCAACCAGCTGCTGGGAATGCTGCGGTGAACCGAACCGATCGATGGTGACGGTTACGCGGCGACGATGGGGCCCGGTCCCGCGTCGGCATGCTCGCCCTGCGCAGCGGTCAGCAACGGGGCACAGACCGCGCAGGCCTGCGGGCCGATCACCGGATAGCCGCAACCCGGACACAAACCGAGCCGCCGCTCCCCTGCATTAATCATCGGGCTCCCTTTCGCCGACGCACGCGTACCCCGTGCACGCATATTTCACGCAACGACCGTCAATATTTTCGCTCCGCGTCCGATTCCTCGTTTTATGCACCTGTCCGGCACATATTCGGGGTGGCATCGGCGCGCCGGAGAGATTTTCGCACGGCGAGGGCGCGAAAATACAACTGTGGTTGATGATGCGAATGTGGCCGACGGTGCGAACGTGGCCGACGGTGCGACTGTGACCAGTGACACGACTGAGACCAATGACACCAATGTGTTCGATGGGTCAACTGTCGCTGTGGTGCCTCCGGTGACCTCGGACCCACAGCCCGCGCGCCCGGGCTATCCCCCCGCCGCCGAGGCCCCGACGGCCGACGCGAAGACCACCGGACAAGATTCTCGGCAGGGTGCTCGAGGATGGTCGATGCCGAAGAATCCGGTGACCCGGCGGCATGTCGACACTGCAGGGCGGTTGGCCCGCAGCGCGGGAACCGCCCTCCTCACGGCAGCCCATGCGGTGGCCACATCGTGTGCCGACGTCGCACGCGCCACCAGCCGGGCAGTCGGTTCCGTGCCGCCGGCTCTGCGCACCATGGCCGTGCTGGCCGCCCTGATGCTGCTCGGCATCGTGGGTTCGATCGCCTGGCGGGGCACAGCAGGCCTGCTCTGCTCGGTGGTCGTGATTCCGGTGTGCGCCATCGCACTCGGCGCGCTCGGCCATCGCCGGTACGGCAACGGCCACTCCCAGGCCGACCACACCGCGCAAACCGCGACAGCCGCTCCGGCGGCCTCCGCGAAAGACCTGCAGCGCGCGGTGGACTACGTCGACCACAAGCTCACGCTGGCGCTGAACTCCTTCGGCGCCGAGCGTCAGCAGGCGGCGATGATCGCACTGTTCCAGGCCAAGACCGCCCTCGAACTCACCCTGGGCACCGAGCAGACCGAGACGACGCCCATCGACGCACTGCTGCTCCCCGATGAGTCCGCGGCCCGCCCGCGCATCCGAGCGGGTGCCAAAACCGCTCTGCGGGAGAGCAGTTCGTTGGCGGCCTCGTGAACGGCCAGGTGGCCCATATCGAAGACGACTACACCCTGGTCATCAACCGGGGTTCGCAGGCCGGGGTGACGGCGGGCATGGTGTTCGCGGTCCACTCGGAGTTCGGTCAGGTCATCACCGATCCCGAGTCCGGACGCGAGTTGGGCCGTCTCACTCGGGAAAAGGTACGCGTCAAGGTGTTCGACGTGCAGCCGCTCTTCGCGCGGGCCCATACCGTGGCGCGCACCGACGACGTCCATGGCCTGTTCCAGGCGACGGCCGTGGTCACCATCGACGTCGGTGACACCGTCGAACTGGTCCAGGCCGAGGCCGGCCTCGCCGAGAGCGGCTGACTCCGCGCGCGGGCCCGGTCAGTCGAGACCGCGCGCAATCAACGCCTCGTTGAAATCATCGGCGGCCTGCAAGGCCCCCACGATGATCGGGACGAACACGATCCGTGGGGTGACGCGCAGGCCACGGGCGCGCCGCGCCTCGTCGACGCGGGCGATGATGTCGACAAGCAAGGGGATCGACCGGATCGTCAGGGCAAGGGCGATGGCGACCTGTCGGACCGGAAAACCGAACCGTGCCAGCGGCCCCATCGCCCGCATCGCCGCATCCAGCATCGCCGTCGTCCTGGTGGTCAGGGTCACCATCGCCGCCGAGGCCACGGCAAGCAGCAACACCCCGCACACCACCAGCGCCCGGCGCCAGTCGGTGAGCACGACCTGCAGAACGAAGATGAAGCCCACCACCCAGAGCACCTGGCGCAGTTGCACGATCAGCGACCAGACCGACAGCCGCGCCGAGCCGGCGGCCACCAGCAGTGCGGCGGTGGCCACGGTCAGCTTCATCGGGGAGTTCACCACGATGGTCATCACGATGATCACCGCGCCCAGCCCGACCAGCTTCACCCCGGCCGGCAGTCGGTGCAGCCATGATGTCCCCGGCCGGTAATCGCCAAGCACGCTCACCCCATCAACCGCCGGTACACCGCCAGCGCGGCGGCAGGTACGTCATCGGCCACCACCCGGCCCTCGTCCAACACGATCACCCGATCGGCGTCCTCGATGAGGTCCAGGTCATGGGTGACAACGATCAACTGGGTGTCCAGATCTGCGAAGGCGGTGCGGAGCATCCGCGCGTTACGCAGATCCAACAGCGTGGTCGGCTCGTCGGCGACCACCACCGCCGGCTCGGTGACCAACACGGTGGCCAGCGCCAACAACTGCTTCTGTCCGCCCGAGAGCAGGTGCGCGGGCTGGTCGGCATGCCCGGACAGTCCGAACCTCTCCAGCACTTCGGCCACCCGCGCCGCCTTGGCGGCCCGATCCATCGACAGACGCGACAGCGAGAGCTCGACGTCCTCACCCACGGTCGGCATCAGGATCTGGCGGTCGGGGTCGGTGAACACGAACCCCACCAGTCGGCGCACCTGTTTGACCGAGCGCCTGGTGTCCAGACCGCGCACCCGCACCGCACCGGTGTCGGGTATCACCAGCCCGTTGAGCAACCGGGCCAGCGTCGACTTACCGCTTCCGTTGGCTCCGACGATGCCGACGCGACGCTCGCCGATGGTCAGCGTGATGTCGCGCAACACCGTGCGCTCCCCGAATGCGTGCGAGACGCCGTCGAGGACGATGAGCTCCTCGGTCACGCTGTCCGTCCCCGCCTAGGCCCGCGCGGTCCGCCACGGGGTGATCAGCCCGGGACGCGCGCGGTGGACCTGCGCGGCGACGACGCCGCACAACACCGCCTTGGCGATATCGCCTGGCACATAGATGCCGTTGGTGGCCAGCGCGGCCCACCAGGACAGGTCGGTACGAAGCATCAGGCCCGCGGTGCCGAACAGATAGATCACCGCCATCCCGCCGACGATATTGATGCCGATACCCCACAGCGTCCGGTAGCGCGGCATCATCAGCGCAGTCAGCATCCCGATCACGATGACGGCGGGCAGCCAGCCGACGAAGAACCCGGCCGTCGGCGACGACAGTGACACCAGCCCGGTGCGGCCACCGGCCAGAATCGGTAGCCCTGCGATGGCCAGCACGGCGAACAACCCGACGGCCAACGCGCCCTTCCGCGGTCCCAGGATCGATCCGGCCAACATCACACCCAGGGTCTGCAGCGTGATGGGCACACCCGTCGGCCCGATCGTCAGTGTGCCGGGCAGACCCAGCGCGGCCAATAGACCAGCGAAAACGGCGGCCTGGGTCAGGTCGGCGGACTCGATGCGTCCGAACCGACGCGACCGGGAGGTCTGTGCACTCACGGAGGAATTATGGTCGACACCAGGAAGTGATTGACGACTCCCCCGACTGGGTACCGGTGATCTTGAAAACCGGACGTGCCGGTCATGCGGAGGAGACGCACACACATGCTCGATATCAGCCCGGTGACGTGGGGCCTGACGATAGCCGTGATCATCGTCCTGCTCGCCGTCGACCTCCTCTTGGCCGCGCTGCGACCGCACCGGGTCGGGTTCAAGGAGGCCACCGCGTGGTCGGTGTTCTACATATTGGTGGCCGTGGCGTTCGGAGTCTGGTTCGCCATGACCTACGGGGGCGACGCCGGCACCGAGTACTTCGCGGGCTATCTGGTCGAGAAGAGCCTTTCGGTGGACAACCTGTTCGTCTTCGTCATCATCATGACGACGTTCGCCGTACCCGAGGAGCACCAGCACAAGGTGCTGACCTTCGGCATCATCCTGGCGTTGATCATGCGCGCCATCTTCATCGCGCTCGGCGCGACGCTACTGTCGCTGTTCTCGTTCATGTTCCTGGTGTTCGGCCTGCTGCTCATCTATACCGCCGTCCAGCTGTTCCGGCACCGCGACGAGGATCCCGACGTCGAGAACAACTTCGTGGTCCGCGCGACGCGCCGGTTCGTGCCGGTGACCGACGACTATGACGGCGGAAAACTGTTCACCCGGGCCCAGGGCCGCCGGATGGCGACGCCGATGCTGGCGGTGCTGATCGCGATCGGCAGCGTGGATCTGCTGTTCGCGCTGGACTCCATCCCCGCGGTCTTCGGCATCACCAGCGAGGCCTATATCGTCTTCGCCGCCAACGCCTTTGCGCTGCTCGGGCTGCGAGCGCTGTTCTTCCTCGTTAAAGGGCTGCTCGACCGGTTGGTGTACCTGTCGACCGGGCTGTCGATCATCTTGGCCTTCATCGGCGTGAAGCTCGTCCTGCACTGGGGTCATGTCGACATCAATCCCAGCATTCCCGAGATCGACACATACGTGAGCCTGGCCGTGATCATCGTCATCCTGACGATCGTGACGGTCGCCAGCCTCATCAAGACGCGCAAGGACCCCGACGCGAAGGCACACCCCGGCTCGCTGCGGGCCAGCCCGCATCGGCCGGAAGAGCGCACCGATGGCGCGTAGATTGAGCCCGTGAGCTCGCCGGTGACGACCTGGGCGCCGTTACGGTCGCCGGTCTTCCGCGCATTGTGGATCGCGCAGTTCGTCTCCAATCTCGGCACCTGGATGCAGATGGTGGGCGCCCAGTGGATGCTCGTCGGTGATCCGCGGGCGGCAGTGCTCGTGCCCCTGGTGCAGACCGCCACCACGCTGCCGGTCATGCTGCTGGCGCTGCCATCCGGAGTGCTGGCCGACCTGATCGACCGGCGGCGGCTGCTCATCGCGACCCAGGGCGCGATGGCGTCCGCGGTCGCGTTGCTCGCGGTGTTGACCGGCACCGGACTGACCACCCCCACGGTCCTGCTGCTGTTGTTGTTCCTGATCGGGTGCGGTCAGGCACTGACCATGCCGGCCTGGCAGGCCATCCAGCCCGACCTCGTTCCCGCAGCACAGATCCCCGCGGCCGCGGCGCTGGGCAGCATGAGCATGAACGGCGCCCGCGCCATCGGACCGGCGATCGCCGGAGCGCTGGTGTCGCTGTCAGGGCCCACAGTCGTGTTCGCGCTGAACGCGGTGTCCTTCGTCGGTACGGTGATCGTGTTGGTGCTGTGGCGCAGGCCCACCGTCGACCAGAATTTCCCGTCGGAACGGGCGCTGGCGGCGCTGAGTGCCGGCGGACGGTACATCCGAAGCTCCCCCATCGTTCGTCGGATACTGCTGCGCACTGCACTTTTCATCGCTCCGGCCAGCGCGCTGTGGGGTCTGCTGCCTGTGATCGCCGACCGGAAGCTGGGATTGACGTCATCGGGGTACGGGCTGCTGCTCGGTGCACTCGGACTCGGTGCGGTGCTGGGCGCAGTGGGCCTGTCCCGGCTACGGTCCCGGTTCGGCGAGAACACCTTGCTGGCGTTGGCCGCCACCGGGTTCGCCGCGGCGACAGCGGTTCTGGCACTGGTGGACCTGTTCGCCGTGGTGCTCATCGCGCTGGTGTTCGGCGGGACGGCCTGGCTGCTGTGTCTGTCCACACTCAACGCGTCGATGCAACTGAGCCTGCCCGGGTGGGTCCGTGCCCGGGGGTTGTCGGTATATCAGCTGATCTTCATGGGTGGGCAGGCGCTCGGGTCGATTCTGTGGGGTGTGCTCGCGGGTACGACCACGCCGGTGAACAGCCTGCTGGTCAGCGCGGGCCTGTTGGTGGGCTGTGCGATCTCGACGCTGTGGTGGCCCTTGCACGCCAAGACAGGCAACATCGATCTGAGCCCCTCCTCGCACTGGCCGGAGCCATCGCTGGTGATCGAGCCCGAACCGCTGGACGGCCCGGTGCTGGTGATGACCGACTATCTCGTTCCGGTGCAGGATGAAGAACAATTCCTGGCGGCGATGGCGGTGCTTGGCAGATCCCGGCAGCGCACCGGAGCGGCCAGGTGGCGGCTGTACCGCAGTGTCGAGCGCGAGCAGACCTTCGTCGAAACCTTCATCGTGCGGTCCTGGGGCGAGCACCTGCATCAGCACCACACCCGGCAGACCGGACAGGACCTGGTGATCGAGCAGAACGTCGAACGGTACGCACAGGGAAAGCCGGTGTCGCATCACCTGATTGCCGTCCCGCCGCAGCGCTGACGCCCCGACACCGAGTGCGCATCCACTGCGACAGATTCGCGCGATCACCGCACTGGTTGCACACTCGGCGACACTCGGCCGGACGCACTCAGTCGGATGCGGCGAGCTCCTGTAGACGCTGATCGACCCGCGCCAGCGCGTCGCCGAAGACGTCAACCTTCTCACTGCGCTTCTCGTTGGCCTGCGCGGCCGCGCCGCGGCCGCCCTCGGCCTCGACCCGCGCCGCGCCCTGCCTGCGCAGCAGGCTGAAGTTCTTCTCCCGCGCAGTGCGCAAACGGCTCTGCAGCTCTTTGAGTGACTTCTCGTCCATCCGGGTTAGCGCTTCGGGATGACTTTCGTCGATCAGGGATTCTTCGTGCGGGGTCAGGTTCACGTGGTGGTTGCTCACCCCTTGATTCATAGCCTGCGCGCACCGGCGCGGTAGCCGAATCGAGAGATACCGGATGGCGCGCAGGACGAATCAAGGCGACGCAAACGCGTCACCGCATCATGCCGCCCTCACCGCGGCACGCACCGCAGCACACGCGTCCTCGAATCGTTCCCACTCCTGCGCCGTCGGCCGTGCCCCTCCGCCCGCCACCGCCGCCGGACTGATCTCCGGAGTAGGCAGATTCGCGTCCGCCAACAATTCGGCCAGGTGCGCGATCCGGCCTGCCGGACTGTCCGCATCGCTCTGGAAAACCCTTTTCCGAAGCCATGACTGGGCCTCGGCGAGGCCGGAGTCGATATCGACCATGGGAGCGGTGATCTGCCCGCCACACCGTCGCAGGTGTTCTTCGAAACGGTCCTCCCAGAACTCGGTCCGCCACCCAGGCCACAGTTGTGGCAACCATCGGAGCAAGCCCGGTACGGGACGGGTCATCCACACCCCGAGCGTCTTGTTCGGCACGTTGACATAGACGCCGCTCTCTGGAATCACCCCCAACTCCAAGGCCGGTTCACCGGGCCCCGGCAAGATGTCGAGCAGGTCCGGACCGAGCCACGCCGCGCTGCTGCCCCACCACAGCGGCCACGCGCGCACCCGGCCGATGCGGTCGATGACGGTGACGAGATGATGCAGCCGGGCAGTGTCCTCGGCCAGGGTCAGCTCGGGTTCGGATGGCATGTCGCGCAGCGATGCCTGTGCCCCCACATATGCCGCGATCTCCGCCGTCGCACCGTACGCCCACGAGATGGTGTAACCCGGCCAGAGTAGAACCAGAACCTCGAACATGGCCCGGCGTTCGTTCATGGTCGCCATGAGTTCCTCACCGAAGAACAGCAACCGGTGCTCGGTGAGATCGAGCAGCAGGCCGCCGTCCGCCCACAGCTCGTCGGTCCAGAAATCGCTGGTCTGCTGGTCCCGGATGTAGCGCACAGCCATCTCCGGCCCGGCCAGAAGCGCGTCGAGCATTCGACAGCCGGCCCAGTGCGCGTATCGCAACTGCCAGCCGTCGTGGTCTACCAACACGATATTGGCTCTGTTTCCCATGGTGCCCCCCAACCCCGATCGACGCCGCCACGCTCGGCGGCGCTCTTTGCATGCACTATCCACCCGACCCCCGACAAGCCCTCCACACGCTCGCGATCGCGGAATAATCCCGTCGGTGGCGAGGTAGTGTGACCCATGACGACAACATTTCCGCTGGGCCCGTTCACCGTGAAGCGCATCGGATTCGGCGCCATGCAGTTGCCCGGCCCCGGTGTGATGGGGCCGCCGCGCGACCATGATCAGGCCATCGCCGTGCTGAAGCGGGCCGTCGATCTCGGCGTGGACCATATCGACACCGCCCAGTTCTACGGACCCGATGTCGCCAACGAGCTCATCCGCGAGGCACTGCATCCCTACCCCGAAAACCTTGCACTGGTCAGTAAGGTCGGCGCCCGCCGCAGCGAACAGGGCGAGTGGCTGTCCGCGCAGCAGCCCGATGAACTGCGCGCCGATATCGAGACCAACCTGGAAACCCTGGGTATCGATCGCCTCGCAGCGGTGAATCTACGCATACATTCCGGTGATCCCAACAGTGTGAGCCCGGTGGACCGGGAGCTGTTCGACCGCCAGCTGACCGCCATGATCGCTGCCCGCGACGAGGGTTTGATCGCCGGGATCGGACTGTCCAGCGTCTCGGTCGACCACCTTCGAATTGCGCTGGACCGCACCGAGATCGTCACCGTGCAGAACGCCTACAACCTGGTCGACCGCTCCTCGCAGCCGGTGCTCGACCTGTGCACCGAACACGGCATCTCCTTCGTGCCGTTCTTTCCGCTGGGCTCCGGTTTCACCACCGACAACCCGGTACTCGGCAATGTCGCGGTGCAGAATGCGGCCGCCGAGCTCGCCCGTACCCCGGCCCAGATCGCGCTGGCCTGGACGCTGTCGGTGGCACCCAACGTGCTGTTGATCCCCGGCACCTCGTCGGTGGCCCATCTTGAAGAGAACGTCGCCATCGCCGACATTCAACTGCCCGCCGACTTCACGCCCTGACGGATACCGTGGCCTCGTCAGTGCCTTCGGTGTGCGGACATGGCAGGAGGAAACCACCGTGCCGGCCATATTGCCGTCGATCGACGGTGTCAGACCCGGACCCGTGCTACTCAGTGAGGTGATCGGTCGACGCGTTCACGACCGCTCAGGCCGATCCATCGGCCGCCTTGACGATCTGTGTGTCCGGTTCACCGGGCTCCGGGAGCCGGCGCCGGTGACCGGCCTACTCATCGCCCGCCGACACGACGCCCCGTTGACCGCCCCGTGGTCCGCGGTCCTGGGCTGCACGGCCAGTGGTCTCGTGGTGGACACCGGCGTCGGTATCACCGCCCCGTCCGGGGACGACACAGAGATCTGGCTGCACCGCGATGTGCTGGACACCCAGGTCCTCGATATCGTCGGTCGCCGAATAGCGAGGGTTTCCGACGTTCTCCTGGTGAGCCGTGACGCAAACCGCTTGGAGGCTACAGGCGTCGACGTCGGATTCGCCGGGGTTGTGCGCCGATTGGGATTGGGAAGAGTCACCGCACGCGCGCGACACGACACCGTGGCGTGGTCCGATCTACATCCGACCTCCGAGCGCGGCCACGCGGTCGCGCTGTCGACACCACGGGCTGCCATACACCATCTCGACGCTGTCGCACTGGCCGAACTGATGGGCCGGCTGGACGTGTCCGCGGCCGCCGAGGTCGTCGCGGCCTACCCTCCGGCAGTTGCCGCTTCGGCGGTGCGCGTAGACCCCGAAACCGGGGAACGAGTGCTGCGGGCGCTGCCGAACCCCGATGTCGAACGGATCGTCACCGCCATGCCGTCCGCCCATGCAGCGCAGTGGCGCACGCGCCTGCAGCGCACACCGCGACTGCTCGGTCGCCACTTGCTGCGCTCACGGGTGTGGCCGCGGCGCCGGGTACGGCGGAAGCGATGACTGCCGGTCCACGCGGCAAACTCACCGTCGCGGCGCTGGTCGCCGTGATCGGGCCCGGCTTGCTGGCCGGCCTGTCCGATGACGATCCGGCAGGAATCACCACCTATTCGGTGCTCGGCGCTCAGTTCGGCTATCAGCTTCTCTGGGTGCTGTTGCTGTCCACCATCGCACTTGTCCTTTTCCATGGGTTGGCGGCACGGATGGGTGTGATCACAGGTCAAGGGCTCATCGGTTTGGTGCGCCAGCGCTACGGTGTGCGCATCGGCGGTGCCACGCTGGCGACCCTTGTGGTCGCCAACATCGGAACCACGTGTGCCGAATTTGCAGGTATCGCCGCGGGTTCGGAGCTGTTCGGCATCGATCGTCGGGTCAGCGTGCCCGCCGCGGCCATCATCGTCTCGCTCCTGGTTCTGCGTGGCAGCTTCCACCGCGTCGAGCACGTGTTGCTCCTGTTGTCGACCGTGTTTCTCGCCTACATCGCTTCGGGAATCCTCGCCGAACCGGACTGGGGTGCTGCCGCACGCGGACTCGTGGTGCCCTCGATGCCGGCCACGGGCGCCGCGCTGGCCATCGTGACCGCCACCGTCGGCACCACACTGGCGCCGTGGGGTCTGTCGTTCATCCAGTCCTATGCCGTCGACAAGAAACTGCGCACCGACGATCTTCGGTTGGAGCGGGTGGACGTCGTCACCGGCGCCGTTCTGACGGGAGTGATCGGATTCTTCGTCGTGGTGGCATGTGCGGCGACTCTGCACGAGAACGGACTGCAGATCACCGAGGCCGCCGACGCATCTCGGGCTTTGGAGCCGCTGGCCGGCAGTGCCGCGGCCACGTTGTTCGCCATCGGACTGATCGGCGCCGCGCTGCTGGCGGCCTCGGTACTGCCGTTGTCCACCGCCTACTCGGTCTGTGAGTACGCGGGAGCAGAGGGGGCTGTGGACGACTCGTTCAGGGAGGCACGGACGTTCTATGTGACATTCGGAGCCGTCACCGTCGCCGGTGCGGCCGCCGTGTTGTTACCCGGGGTGCCCCTGGTCACCATTTTGGTGGCCACCCAGATCCTCAATGCCGTGCTGCTGGTGCCGATCCTGATCGCGATGATCGGCATCGCGCGCGACCGGAATCTGATGGGCACGTTCGCCGTCGGCCGGACCGGCACCGCCATATACGGACTGACCACCGCGGTGATCGCCGCCTGTGTGGTCGCGCTCGCCGTCACCACTGTCGTCGGTTGATCACCCGCATACCTCAGATATTGACAGTGCAACTCTCATAATTTAGCGTGGAGTCAGCTCGATACACCCACGCCGCAATCGTCCTGGAGACAACGTGATTCACCATCGCCCCCGATACGGCCTGATCGATCTCGACTACGCCGCTCGACTGAGTGATGTGACACCCGAGTCCGAAAAGCCATGCTGGATGGTCAATCTGATGAAGTACCGGGCTGTCGCAGACTATGGCGACGGGGTCGCCGGCACCATTTCCGGACGCGAAGCCGACGATCTGTACGCACCGCTGGACACCTTGGCCGAAATCGGCGCCGAGCTGTGCCTTCTTGCCGATGTCGAAACCCAACTCCTCGGCGATGCTCCGACGTGGGATCGGATCGCCGTCGTGCGCTACCCGACCGGGCGATCGTTCATCGACATGCAGTCACGGTCTGATTTCCAGGCCGCGCATGTCCACAAAGAAGCCGGGATGGATCAGACCATCGTCCTCGGCTGCGATCCGCTGCCCTACCCGCCGATTCCGCACGGATTGGAACAGCTCGACTGGAAAAATGTCCCCGAACCCCCGAGCACACAGGACGGGCCGGTGATGATCGTGCACGTGCTGCGCTTCGCCGATCCGGAATCCGCACGCACCACCCCCGATGCCATGCAGGCCTATCAGAGCGCCGCCGCCGGTGTTGCACTGTCCCACGGCGCCCGCGTGGCAGGCTGGTTCAGGGTCGACGGCACCATCGTCGGCGACGGCCGCTCCTGGCATCAGGTCCGATTCAATCTCTTTCCGAGCCGAAGGGCATTCATGGCAGTCGCCACCGACCCGGCACGGCTACAGGCGCAGAAGACTCACCGCGACGCCGCCATCGCCGACACCTACACGATGATCACCAGGCCCGTCGTCAACACCTTGGCCGAATCGCTGCACGCGTGAAGCGCCACAGGCCGCTCAGCCGGTCAACAATCGGGTGAGCGCCCCGATCCATCCGCGCCGAATCTGCGCAGGCGTCCGGCGGTGATCCTCGGTCAACTCAGACCACGCCTCGAACGACGTCAGGGTGGCGATGGTGCCGACCAAATCCCCCCGCGCCGCCGCGCCGAGTTCGTCCAGTTCGGCGGCAAAGTGGGTGCCGATATCGGCCGCCATCGCCGCGCGGTGCCGGTGCAGGATCTCCTGCAGAGCAGACACCTTCGAGGCGCGGTTGCGCACCATTCGGGCCATCGGCGCGGTCACCGCGTACTGCTCGTGGCGGCTGTCGACGAAGCGCCTGATCCGCACATCCAGGGTGCCAACGCCGAGATCCGAGATCTGCAACAGATGGGCGAATCGCTGGTAGTAACGGCGGGTGGTTTCATCACGCAGCTCGTCGAGGGTGTCGAAATATCGGAACACCGACGCGGTGGAAACACCCGCCCGGTCGGCAACCTGCTCCACGGTCGGCGGTGAAAAACCCTCCAACACAAGGTCGATGGTCGCCTCGACCACCGCCGCACGGCCCCGTTCGCGTCGCGCGCGGCGGCCGTCGACCGGTTCGGCTGGCTCCGGCGGTGTGTGGTTCATCGATCGTGAGGCTAGCACTGCTCCAAAGTATTGACAGTGGAACTATCAACACATAGCGTCGCCGGAGAGAGGGGGTTGCCATGTCGCAGCCAGACCAACACTTCGGTGGCACCATCGGTACCACCATCGCCGAATCGGTGCCGGAGTTCAGCGAACCACCACACCCGGGCCAAGATGCTCCCAACGTGGTGGTGATCGTGCTCGACGACACGGGCTTCGCCCAGCTGGGCTGCTACGGCTCCGATATCGATACCGCGCACATCGACCAACTCGCCGGCAACGGGCTGCAGTTCACCAACTTTCATGTGACACCGCTGTGTTCGCCGACCCGTGCCGCACTGCTCACCGGCCGATCCCAGCACGCTGTGGGCATGCGTGCGGTCTCCAATTTCCGGACCGGATTTCCGCACCAACTCGGACACATCACCGACCGCGCCGCCACCATCGCCGAAGTGCTGCACACCGCCGGCTACGCGACCTTCGCGGCCGGCAAATGGCATCTGGCCCCCATGGAACAGTGCTCGGCGGCAGGACCATTCGACCAATGGCCGCTGGCACGCGGATTCGATCGCTTCTACGGTTTCCTCGACGGTGAGACCGACCAGTTCAGTCCCGAACTGGTCTGCGACAACCATATGGTCGATCCCCCGGCGCGGCCCGAAGAGGGATACCACCTCAGCGAAGATCTGGTCGACCGGTTACTCGCCATGATCACCGACAGCACCAGCGTGCGGCCCGACCGACCGTTCTTCGCCTACCTTCCCTTCGGTGCCGCGCACGCCCCGCACCAGGCGCCGGCCGCTTATCTGCGCAAGTACCGCGGTGCATTCGACGAGGGGTGGGATATCGCCCGCGAGAGGGTGTACCGCCGTCAGCTGGAAACCGGGCTCATACCCGCGGGAACCGCACTGGCTCCGCGAAACCCAGGCGTGGCGGCCTGGGACACCCTACCGGCGGACCAGCAACGTCTGGCGTGCCGTCTGCAGGAGGCGTTCGCCGCGTTCCTGGACCACACCGACGATCAGATCGGCCGCTTTGTCGACGGTCTACGCCGAATCGGCGTCTGGGACAACACCGTGCTCATCCTCCTGTCGGACAACGGAGCATCCCAGGAGGGTGGGCCGATCGGGGTGCTGCACGAGATGAAGTTCTTCAACGGCATCCTGGAGGATCCAGCCGACGCGGTGGCGCGACTCGACGATATCGGCGGCCCGCACAGCCATACCAACTATCCGTGGGGCTGGGCTCAGTGCGGGAACACCCCGTTCAAGTGGTACAAACAGAACACCCACGAGGGCGGAGTGCATGTCCCCATGCTGGTGCACTGGCCGGCCGGCATCGACCAACACCACCGCGGCTCCCGACGTGACCAGTTCGTCAACGTCAGCGATATCGCCCCCACACTCTACGAACTCGCCGGTGTGACGCCACCGCCGATCTACCGAGGGATACCACAACTCCCGGTCACCGGCCACTCGTTCGCCGCTCTGCTCAACAACCCCGCCGCGCCCTCGACCAACACCGTCCAATACTTCGAGATGGCCGGTAGCCGTGCGCTGGTCGCGGGCCACTGGAAGGCGGTGTGCAAGCACATCCCCGGCGCGGACTATGACACCGAGCCCTGGGAGCTCTACGACCTGTCCCACGACATGTCCGAGTGTGAGGACCTGGCTGGAGCCGAACCCGAACGGCTGGCGGAGCTGATCGCCCTGTGGTGGCTCGAGGCCGACCGGCACGGCGTGCTGCCACTCGACGACCGCGGTATCGAACTGTTCGCCCCCCGGTTTCGGCATCACTCGCCGCATCCGGTCGAAGGCCGCTACACCTACCGTCCCCCGTGCTCGCCCATTCCGCCGCAGGCCTTCGCCCCGATCGGCGGCACCAGCTTCGACCTGACGGCACGGGTCGCCCGCGCCGACGGCCAAGACGGCGTGCTGTGGGCCACGGGCACAGAGAATTCGGGTATCGCGGTGTTCGTCCAGGACGACCACCTGGTGGTGGACTACAACGCATTCGGCGAACACACCGTGGTCATCTCGACCCGGGCACTAGCCGCCGGCGATGCGGTGTTGACCGCCAGGTTCCGGCGCGGCGACCATCGTGGCGGCACCGTGGACCTCGAGATCGATTCCGTGCCGGTCGGACACGCCGACCTGCCGCTGTACATGCTGATGATCTCCTCCGTCGGATCGAGCATCGGCTATGACCACGGATCGGCGGTATCCGATCGCTACCGCTCACCCTTCGCATTCCGCGGGATCCTGCACGAAATCACCGTCGACCTGGTCTCGTCCCCGCCCACGGGATCCGATGCCGTCGCCTCCAGGGCGGCGATGGCGCGCCAGTAGTTCCCCGACCCCGCCGACCCAGGAGACACACCATGGATATCGTCCGCACACCCGATGAGCGCTTCGCCCACCTGCCCGACTACGGTTTCGCACCGCATTACGCCGAAATCCCCAGTGGCGCCGGACAAACACTGCGCCTGCATTATCTCGACGAAGGCCCGCTCGATGCCGATCCGATTCTGCTGATGCACGGCGAACCGTCCTGGAGCTATCTGTACCGGCACATGATCGGCCCGCTGGTGGCCGCCGGACATCGTGTCATTGCACCGGATCTGGTCGGGTTCGGGCGCAGCGACAAGCCCGCGGCGACCGGTGACTACACCTACGCGCGCCATATCGGTTGGATGTCTGCCCTCGTGTTCGACATGCTCGACTTGCAGAACATCACGTTCTTCGGACAGGACTGGGGTGGGCTGATCGGCCTGCGTCTGGTGACCGCGCTACCGCAACGGTTCGATCGGGTGATCGTGGCCAACACCGGGCTGCCCACCGGTGAGTCCTCGCTGGGCGAGGCGTTCGCCGCTTGGCAGAAGTTCTCTCAAGAAGTCCCGGACCTCCCCGTCGGTGCCATCATCAACGGCGGCTGTACCACCGATCTGACCGCCGAGGTCATCGCCGCCTATGACGCACCGTTTCCCGACGACTCGTTCAAGGCCGGGGCCCGCGTCTTCCCCACCTTGGTGCCGACCAGCACCGACGATCCCGAATCGGCCGCCAACATCCATGCCTGGTCGGTCCTGTCGACCTTCGACAAGCCGCTGCTCACCTGCTTCAGCGATCAAGATCCCATCACCCGCGGCGGCGAACAGCTGTTCCTGGACAACGTGCCGGGAGCGCAAGGGCAACCGCACACCACCATCACCGGCGGCGGGCACTTTCTGCAAGAGGACCGCGGCGCCGAACTCGCCGAGTTGATCAACGGGTTCATCGCCGCCACCACCCCCTAGACCCCATCCCCTCCCGACGGTGCTCGTTGATGTCTCGATATCGGGCACCTTGCAGCGGCATGCGATACCCCTAAGGGGGTAGAAAGAGCTCACCAACGACAGCTGCCTGGAGTTCGAACACGGTGTTTACATGGGCGACACCCGTCACACCGTGAGAACTGGAGCTTCCTGACATGGGCTTTTTCATCGACCCGCCGAAGTGGACACCATCTACACCGATCCCGAATGTGAGATGACGACAGTCTTCCGCCCGGACATCAAGGTCATCTTCGACCCCTGTGACGAGAAGGCCGAAGGGGCCCGGTGGGTCTGTGCGCGGCCATGGCCGCCGTCATCCTGGGCGCCGCACAGGTGATCGTCATCGACAAGGTCGCTGCCGGCTCAAGGAGGCCGCCAATCTCGGTGCCGTGGCTGCAGTTGGTCAAGCACCGCGCGCAACCGGCCATCACGGGTCACCTATGACCCATTCCGCCTGGCGCCACCGCTGTGAGGCGTCACACAAGGGTAAACGACCTTCCGTCCGGCGCCACCACTGGCCACCTGGACCGTATCAATGATACGGTCAAGCGGTGTCCGAGGGTTTCCGAGTCACCCACCTGTCCTATGTGGTTCTGGGGGTGACCGCCGTGCGGGGCCCTACCACCTCGTATCAGCTCAAGCAGTACGTTGCCGAGTCCATCGCCTATCTATGGCCGCTGCAACACGCGACGCTGTACCGGGAGCCACGCCGACTGGAGGGTGCCGGGCTGCTGCGATCCGAGACCGAAGACGGTGGGCGCAAGCGTCAGTTCTTCACGATCACCGACAAAGGCCTTGACTGCCTTCGCGATTGGCTTCGCGACCCCACGACATCGCTACCGGCCGAACTCCACGACGAAGCGCTTCTCAAGCTGCATTTCGGTGAGCTCGTCGACCCGTCGAGCATGCGCGAGCTCGCCGAGAACCAGATCGTCGAACGTAAAGCACGCCTGGCCTATTACGCGGATCTGGAGCGGCGATACCAGGACCGGCCCGATCTCGGCTATCCACTGGCGACGTTGAAGGCGGGCCAGATGATCGAGAAGGCCTCCATCGCGTTCTGGCGCGAGATCGCGGAAACCGCCGACGAACTCGCGCCGTCGCGCCCCGGCTCGGCAACACCGCCCCCGCTGTCCCCCATCGTCCACACCGACCGAAAGTGATTGCCGCATGACCCTTCCCGACATTCTCCGCAACAATCTCGCCCTGCCCGTCGTCGCGTCGCCTCTGTTCATCTGCTCGGGCCCGGAGCTGGTGATCGCCCAGTGCAGCGCCGGCGTGGTGGGCTCCTTCCCCGCCCTCAATGCGCGCCCGGCACCCGCGCTGCGCGAGTGGCTCGAGCAGATCTCGACCACCTTGGAGCGCCGCCGGCATGACCATCCCGAACTGGCGACGGCCCCGTACGCCGTGAACCAGATCGTGCACAAATCCAACGAGCGCCTGGAAGAGGACGTACAGGCGTGCGTCGATTTCAAGGTGCCGATCGTGATCACCTCACTGGGAGCCCGGGCCGACGTCAACGACGCCATCCACTCCTACGGCGGCATCGTTCTGCACGATGTCATCAACGACACCTTTGCCCGCAAGGCGGTCGACAAGGGTGCCGACGGATTGATCGCCGTGGCCGCAGGGGCAGGTGGGCACGCGGGCACCATCTCGCCGTTCGCACTCGTGCAGGAGATTCGGGCCTGGTTCGACGGTCCACTGCTGCTTTCCGGCGCCATCGGTCACGGCCGCTCGATCCTGGCGGCACAGGCCGCCGGTGCCGATCTGGCCTATATCGGCTCGGCGTTCCTGGCGACCACCGAGGCGCGTAACGAGCCCGCCTACAAGGAGATGATCACCACCAGCGGCGCCAGTGACATCGTGTATTCGAATCTGTTCACGGGTGTGCACGGCAACTACCTGCGCGGTTCGATCGAGGCGGCCGGGCTGGACCCACAGAATCTCCCGCAGTCGGACCCGTCGGCGATGGACTTCGGCTCGGGCGGCAACACCGATGCCAAGGCCTGGAAGGACATCTGGGGCGCAGGCCAGGGTATCGGCCCGATTCGTGAGGTCACCTCCACGGCGCAGTTGGTGGAACGCCTGGGCCGCGAGTACAGCGAGGCGCGCAGCAGGCTGCTTACCGAGAGCCTCGCTCCCGCGGGCGTCTGAAGACCGGTCGGGTGTTCGGGTGGTGATCAGTTCACCGCCCGAACACCCGATTGAACTCAGTCCTCGGTGGTGAGCCGCAGCAGCGCAGCGAATTCCGTGCGCAGATCCTCGACCAGGTCCGCCGCATCGGGCACGGCCTCGGCATCGCCGACGACGCCGATGTCCATACCGTCGCGGTAACTGACCACGGTGATGTTCAAGGCAATGCCGTCGAAGATCAGACTCAGCGGGTAATGCGCGAGCAGCGGTGCACCCAGCAGGGTGAG
Organism: Mycolicibacterium neoaurum VKM Ac-1815D; assembly: GCF_000317305.3. Next base: position 3,397,781 of record NC_023036.2, read on the forward strand.
CCCGTCGCTCGGCCCCGGCACGTTGGACATGATCAAGTTGACCGGCGGGCGCACCAGCGGCGAGCCAGATGACGTCCATCAGGCCGCGCGCCGCCACCTGGAACATCGGCGTGGGGATGATGTCGTTGACATCGGCCATCAGACTCGGCGGTATTTGCGCAGTGCGGTCTTTGGCGCGTTTCATGACATCGCTGACAAACGTGATGGCATTGCCGTACCGCCGGTGCTCGGGGTCGCGTACCGACACCGGAATGTAGGCCAGCAGCGGCACCTCGGGAAGTTCGTCGTTGGCCAGCAATCGGTTTCGTAACGCGCCGGCGCAGGCGGCCAGCACCACGTCGTTGACGGTGACGCCGAGGTGCCGTTTGACGGTCTTGACGTCCTCCAGCGACACACTGGCGAAGCCGTTGGACCGGGTGCCCGACAACCGGCTGTTGAAACGGGTACGCGGCGCGTGCACCGCGTACGGGGAACCGTCACGGCGAATCAGCCGCGCGAATTCCTGTACGCCGGGCAACGACCTCAGCACCGGGCTCTGGTCAAGGTGGGCAAGGCTTCCCGCGACATTGCGCACCTTCTGCACCGCACCTACCGGCATCTCGAGCACCGCCCGTGCAGCCAGACCGAGCCGGCTCACCGCACCGGACGACTCGCCCTGCGCCGCGGGCGGTGCCCCCAACGAGGTTGCGTCGTCGACCAACACCCCGAAAACCTCTTTGGCGCTGATACCGTCCACCACACCGTGATGCAGCGTGAAAGCCACCGCGGTGCGCCCGGGTAACCCGTGGAACACGGTGACCCGCCAGAGCGGCTTGCTGCGGTCCAGCGGCGCCTTGAGGTCGTCGCTGACGGCGGCTCTCAGGCCTTGCTCGTCGGTGATATCCAACTCGACCTCGCGTACGTGGTCGACGGGATCCACGGTCACCGTCTCGAAAACCGGGTGGTCCAACCCGAATGGCACGGTGACTACTCGCCAGCGCAGTGGCGGATAGTGCTCGATACGTTCCCGAATACGTTGCGCGACAGCAGCAGCGGTGATCGGCCGCGCATCGTCCGGCGTGTCGTAGATCGACAGCCCGCAATAGTGCGATTCCGCGCCGGCTCGCTCGGCAGCGAAAAACTGCGCATCCAAACTTGAGAGTCGTCGCATTTCAATCCCACCCCTCGGATGGCCCTGTCAACATCCGCCGCGTCATCGTTGGTCACCCTTTCTCACCCCGACATCATTTGAATCAACGTTAGAAGCTGATCGCGAAATTCGCACGGCGCGTGACCTATTCAACGAAATGAGCGGAATACCTTTCACAACAGTAAATATCGAACCGTTCACCGGTTACCGGTCAGTAGGGCATTGGACCAGAGAAATAGCCCGACAGTGAAATCGGTTCATTGACAGGACTTTTCACAAATGAACCAGTAGAGATCACGAAGGTCGGTCATCACGGGACGAAATCTGTTCGACTCCAGTCAAATTCAAATGCTGACCACCAGGCGATACACGCATGGGCATTGCTGCCGGCCACTAAATCCGCGGGGATTTTTCAGAGATGCTGCTAAACCCGGTACCGCTGAGCACCCTCGAGCGACGATTTCGCATCTACGTCATCGCATCGCGGGTACACCCGATGTGCGGGTGTATTCCTTGGGTGGCACCGCACCACGGGCAGCAGCTGAACAGCTCAGGATGCCTGGTTCACAAGTCCCGGGAGAACTGATACATCTCGTCATCGAGACCGTCGAGATGCCAACCGACGGCGGTAAAGAACTCCAAGGCCGCCCGGTTGTCCGGGTCGACGAAGGCGACCCAGCGCCGCGCGGGCGGATGCTCTTCCCAGTTCAGCACCGCCGACAAGATGGCACGCCCCAGACCTACGCGCCTACGCCACGGGCAGACGGCCAGGTCGGTGATTGCGTGTGCAACACCCTCGGAGTCCCACGCGCACCCCGCCAGGCCGATCGGCGCTCCGTCGACATCGGTGATCACCAGTTGGACGCCCTCGCTCTCGGCCAGAACATGCTCGAGCCATTCCTCGTCGAGCGGACCCAGGCGGCGACAGAGCTCGTCATCGTCGAACCACGGCGCGACCCACCGCCAGTCGGCACGCACAATCCGCCGGATTCGCACGACATCAGCAGGCGACGGACTCACGGCCGGAGAAGATGCCGACTACTCCGCGGAGCGGTAGAACGGCTCGACCGTGCCGTTGACCTTGACGACCATCGGATTTCCGCGGCGGTCCTTGGCGGTGGGCACCTCCAGGCGAACCCAGCCCTCATCCACATCGTATTCGTGCACATTGGTCTTCTCGACGCCATTGAAGCGAATCCCCACGCCGCGGATCAGTGCGTCCTCGCTGTAGTGGGCACTCCGCGGATCGATGGAGAGGTGGTTCGGAGGAACGTCGTCGTTCTGGTGCTCGGAGTCGGTCGGGTGCTCAGACATGATGGCTTTCGTCCAATGCTGCGATGTTTCTCGGCTGTGGTCCCCAAAGAACCTACGCGAGTGGGGACGACCAGGTTAGCCCAGGTCGCTCGCGGCGCACCCACCGCGACGAATCCAACTACACCGCCGGGGGCACCAGCACGAGGGCGAACCCGTCAGCGGCCCGTCCCGTCTGGCGAGCCACCAACCTGGCCGCCGGGCCGGAGATCGCGGCATCGGCCGCGCCGGGCTCTGTCAGCCGAAGCCGGGCAGCGATATCACGCAGGTCCGCCTCGGCGTCGCTGCCATGGAACCCGTCGAGCCAGGACCACAGGGACGGGGCCATCGCCCTGGGCAGGGCCGTCGAACTGCTGACAAAACCGGTGAGCAGATCGCGGATGACCACTTGGGTCTCCCCGGCACCGAGTTGTGCGCACAGCCACGAATGCGCAGTCTGATCCAGAAACCCCCGCGCGGAGTGCAACAGCGCCCACGCGAAGGTCACCTCTGCCGCTCGGTCCATCGCCACCACTTCTCTACCTCCCCCGCCCATGACCTGATTTGCCGCCGGTTCGTCGCCGCGTCCGAGCCACCGTCACGTCGTACGCCGGTGGAGACACCCCTCAGATGCATCCGCTGACACATGGATCGACAGGCTGAGCCGACTCGGGCGCGAGCATGCCTGCGCCCGGCTGCTGTTGGGTGTAGTCGACATCCCCGTCCAGCGCCGGGGCGATCGGAACGAATCGACAGAACAGGGAGACCGCCAGCGCGCAGGGCCCGTCCGCCGGTTCGGCGTGGACCGGCGACGCCAGGACGACGGCGGCCGTGGACGCAGCAAGGGACGCGGCGATGGCTGCGCCGACAACGGTCGACAGCCTCCGTCGGTTCGCCGCGGCCGAGACACCCGGTCGCGGGCCGGTCATCCGGATGGTCCCCGTCATGCCACGCCCCTCTCCTGCCGCCGATGGCAAGACGCCCGACGCATCGAGCGCATTCCCCTCTCGTCGAGTCTATTCGAATGGACATTAAAATATGGGCAAATTGGGATACCGCCACCAGAGTGCGCATGGTTCTCACCCACCCGAAAGACCGGCGCGGCCTTCGATCAGGGTCAGCAGGTCGCGGAAGATCGCCTCGAGACCGTCCAGATCGGGAGCCAAGGCGGCTTGCTCGTAACCCACCAGGAGATAGAGGGCCGCGTCGGCGAACCGGCCGGCCCGGATCCCGTCGACACCCAGCTCAAGCGCCGCGTCGAACACCACCTGTTGCCGCAATCGGTCAACCTCGGACTGAATGGCGGCGACTTCGGGATCCACCCGGCTCCAGGCTCGTATCGCACATTCCGCGGGATGGTTCAGCCGCAACGCCACCTCGACGAGCCCCTCGATACGCCGCCGCGGATCGGGTTCGGCACAGATCACCTTGAGTTGGGCCAACGTGCCGTTGACTTTCCAGTATCCGATGAGTTGACGGCGATAGTCCGCCCAGTTGTCGAAGTAGTGATAGAACGATCCGGAGGTCACCCCCAGCCGGCGGCACACCTCTGCCAGCTTGAGCCCCAGATGGCCCCGGTCACCGAGGACTTCGAGCCCGACCGCCACGTAATCCTCACGGGTCACGGTCGGCCGGACCGCTGCGCGTCGTCAGGTCGGGGCACGCCGAAATTCTAATCTATGATAAATAACCAGGGGAAGCATCTCGCTGCACGCATTGCGCGCGAGACCCGCCGGCTCGATGGAGATCCGCAAATGACTGTCCGACCAGCCACCTCCGCCCGCGAGGACCGCGCAGACCCGGGTATGTGGACGCAACCCGACGCCGTGGCGACCTGGCTACGGACCCACGGCATCGACGTCAGCACTCCGCTGACCATCACCCGAGTGGGTATCGGCCAGTCGAACATCACCACACTCGTCGTCGACGCCGCGGGCCGGGAATGGGTGATGCGCGAGCCACCGGCAGGCACCGCGGGCGGTCACACCCACAATCTGGACCGGGAAGTCGGCATCCTGCGCGCACTGGCACACACCGGCGTACCCGTTCCGGCGGTCATCGGTACCGGCAGGAGCTCCGGCGGAGCTCCGTTCGTGGTCATGGAACGCGCCGCCGGTTCGGCACTGGAGACAGAAGACGATGCGTGCTCTCTCACACCGGACCAGCGGCATGCCCTCGGCCGTTCGGTGGCCGTGACCCTCGCCTCGCTGCATCGCTTGGACCCTGCGATCTTGAACATCGAGGTATCGGGCGACCCGTATCTGCTCCGCCAGATCCGCCGGGTGACGGCGGCATGGGAACGCGTTCGCGCCGAGAGCCGCCACGACGACGCTTGGTCGGCCACGCGTGACAAGCTGGCCGAACGCTTACCCGAGGACGCGCCGGCGGTCATCATGCATGGCGACTACCGGCTGTCCAATCTGTTGGTCGCCGACGGTCGGATCACCGCCGTGCTGGACTGGGAGCTGTGCACCGTCGGCGACCCACTCGCCGATCTGGCGTGGCTCCTCGACGATTGGCGACCTGCCGCGGAACCGGCCATCGTGATGCCGAGCCCCACCCGGGCCGGCGGTTTCCCGAATCGCGCCGAAATGATCGACATCTACCGGGATGCCACCGGCCGAGGCGTCGACAATCTCGACTACTACCGTGCCTTCACCCAGTGGCGGGCGGCAAGCCTGTTGGAGGGCGTGCGATTCCGCCGCCTGTCCGGAGCGATGGGAACGCACGCCGCCATCGACCCGGGTGCTCTCGAAGACTCGATCGGGGTGCTGCTGGCATCGGCGCGCGAGCACCTGCGCGGCATCGGCTGATCCAGCTCAACGATGCGCGGCGTCGGCAATACCGTACCGAATGATGGATTGAGCGTTCTCGACGACAGCCTCCACCGAGGAGCGACGCGGATTCCACCACTCCACCGCCCAATTCAACGCCCCGAGCACCAGCATCTGCGCGATGTACAGATCGAGATCGGGACGTAGGACGCCATCTCGGGCCACGTCGTTGATCAGTCTGCGCCAGATATCGCCGTAGCGTTCTTCCTCGAGAATCTGCCTCTTCCGGATTCCCTGAGGCACCTGACCGGCGTTTCGGATCGCGGCCGTCGTGTAGTCCGATATCTCCAATTCATGTCGCAGATGAGCCTCCGCGGCAACCAGTAATCGGTCCAGGGCCGGGGTTCCGTCGGGAATCTCGTCGAGCACCGACGCCACGTGCTCCCGCATATCCGCGATGCCCGCCCACATCACCTCTTCGATCAGTTCGTCGCGAGACGGGAAGTAGTAATAGATGGCGGGCGCCTGCAGATCCGCGGCGGCGGCGACATCGGTCAATCGAAGACCCGCATAGCCATGCTCAGACAGGACCCGAGCGGCGGCGTCGAGGATGCGCTTGCGCGTCAGAGCCGACTTGGATTCGTGCTCGGACTCGCCCGAATCCACCTGATTCGCCGACGTCGAGGGCCGATTGCTGTGCCTGGGCATTCCGACATGATACGGCCGGGCTCGCCCGGGTCGGTCGACATCCAACCGGGTCGGCGGTACCGCGACAGCCCGTCATCGTCCCGCCGCGCAACCGGCTCCCGCGATCACAAAAAATGAACACAAAATAAAAAATACTTGACCGGACCGCCTGCATTGCGCACAGTGATGGGTGGCCCCCGCCGCGCGGACCGCGACGGACGCTCAAGAACGCGATACTCGAACCTCGGTGAGATCACGCCCTGAACGGGCGACGCTCGGTTCGCGCCGCGAGCATCACCGGCCGAGCACCCCCTGGATCGGAGCGACGAACATGCACATATCGGCATCGGGTGGCGCGACCGCACCGTTCCGACGCAGCATCGCGCTGACCGCTCTCCTGCCGATCGCGGTTCTCGGCGCGGCTCCGGCGCATGCGGACAACCGCAGGCTCAACGAGAGCGTCATCGCCAATGTCTACACGGTGCAACGTCAGGCGGGCTGCCCGGCCGAGATCACCCGCAACCCTGCGCTGCAGCTTGCCGCCCAATGGCATGCGCGCGATGCGGTGGCCCATCGTGGCGTGTTCGGCGAACTCGGATCTGACGGTTCCACGTCGCAATCCCGCGCGGACAGAGCCGGCTACCGCGGGACCGCGCAGCAGACCGTTGCCATCAATCCGGCACTGGCCATCAGCGGAATCGAATTGATCAACCAGTGGTATCACAACCCCGTCTCCCTGGGAATCATGCGCAGTTGCGCCAACACCGAGATGGGGGTGTGGTCGGAGAACAGTCTTGACCGCACCGTCGTCGTCGCGGTGTACGGTCAGCCGAACTGAGCGGCCACCTGCATTGCCTCAGCGTACGTCGTCAGCCGGAATACGTTCGGCGACAAGACTACCCACCCGCACCCCGGCAGCTCATCAGCGTTGCCGTGACGCGCACCCGAGAAACTGGATGAACACATGACCACTGCCGATGACACCCGCGCCGGGTGCATGGTCGGGGACCCGACATCGGTCGAAACCCGCTTCGGCTTGCACAACTGTCATCTCACCACCGGCGGAAATCGTTGCGCGTTCAGGATTCCACCATGGGCCCGCGATCGGTCGGGACGACCGAGAGTGGGCGCACTGATGGTGCTGGCCGACCATATCCTCGGCGAACTCCCCTACTTGAACAGGCCGCCGAGAACCTGGACACTCACCGGGGAACTGACCCTCGATATCATCAGCGCGGTTCCGCTGGACGGGGAACTCTTCGCCGAAGCGCGAACCGTGGCCGGACGTTCGGAGACGTTCGTCGAATGTCACATCACCGACCGCACGGGCGAGATCGTGGCAGCCGGCACGACGCGCAGCGTCACCGTTCCGGCTGCCGGAGCAGATCCGTTGGCCGACAACGCTGCACGAGACAATGCCGCACGAGATGATGCGCCGATAAAGTGCGGTGACATCGATCGCGTTCTCGGCCTGAGTTATCGGCAGTCGGGCGACCTGCTCCACGTGGAGATGACGGATCCAGACGGCTGGGTCAACGGATTTGGGATCATGCATGGCGGTATTTCCGCATGTGTCACCGAACTGGCCGCCGCCGAGTACGTCAGCGCACGCAATCCGGATCTGCACACCGCGCACGTACACACCACCTACCTGCGTCCGGTCGTCGTCGGATACCCCTATGTCGCAACGGCTCGCCCCTATCACATCGGTAGGTCCTCGGCCGTTGTCGAAGTTCTCGGCTTCGGTGGCTCCGGAGAGCTGTGCACTGTGTCGACGGTGACCGCACGCCGGCTGGGCTCCGTCGATCGGGCATCTGCTTTGACATCGACATCGACCGACGAGGAGGCCAGATGAGCACGACATTGCGCAAGGGTGACCGCGTCGGAGGCAGGACGGTGGTGCGCGCGTCCGCGCGCCACGTCTACGACATCGTGTCCGACATCCGCCGAATTCCGGAATGGAGCCCGGAGTGCATCCGCGCCGAATGGACCGGTCCTCAGCAGTTCCGCGGCAGCAATCGTCGTCGATTCGGCCGATGGTCGACCACCGTGCGCATCATCGCCGATGATCCGGCACGGGAATTCGGCTTCGCCGTCCAGATGGGCGGCGCGGACTTCACCACCTGGATCTACCGCATGGTGCCGACACCGCACGGTTGCGAGCTCAGCGAAGAGATGACCATGTGTGTCGACCTTCCCACGGTCGCGTTGCTGTTCGAACGTATCGCGCTGCGGGTCAAGGACCGCCGAACCGACCTGCAGGGCAATATCGACCAGTCGCTTCGTACCATCCGGCGCATCGCCGAGACCTCGACCCAGCCGAACGATGCGGTCCTACCGTGAACGCCGGTGCCTCAGACGCCGAGGTGTTCGACCATATCGTCGTCGGGGCCGGCTCGGCCGGGTGCGTGATCGCCGCACGGCTGGCTGCAGCCGGAGCTCGGGTCGGCCTACTGGAGGCCGGCGGCACCGACCGCCGCCCCGATGTGCGGCTGCCGCTGGGCATCGCGTCCCTGTTCGCGACCGCGAATTGGCGATATCCCATGCTGCCCGATCCGAGCAAGCACGATCAACCCGGTGCATTCGCGGCCGGTCGGATCATCGGTGGCAGTGGGTCGATCAACGCGATGGTCTACGTGCGAGGACGTGCCGCCGACTACCGACGCTGGGCACTAGCCGGTGCCACCGGATGGGACCACGAGGATGTGCTGCCGGCGTTTCGGGCCCTGGAGAACTGGTGCGACGGTGCCGACGAGTTCCGCGGCTCCGGCGGCCCGATCGACGTGAGCTGGTGCGGACACACCCACCCGCTCGACGCGGCCTTCCTCGACGCTGCCGCCGAATCCGGCTTTGACCGTAATCCGGACCACAACGGCGCGTCACAGCTCGGTGCCGGCCCGGCCCAGGTGAATCAACGGCGCGGCCTGCGCTGCTCGGCGGCGACCGGATTTCTCCGCGCCCTGCCCGCCGACCGGCGACCGCGCGTCATCACCCGGGCACCGGTCGACCGGGTCGTGCTCGAGCGCGGTCGGGCCATCGGGGTCATGACCCGCGGGCGACTCCTGCGTGCCGAGCACGATGTCATCCTCAGTGCAGGCGCGATCGGTACACCGGCCGTGCTGTTGAGATCGGGAATCGGACCCGGTGGCACCGCCGCGGATCTGTCCGGTGTGGGCCAGAATCTTCAGGACCACCTCGTGGTGGCACAGCACTGGTCCAGTCATGTGCCCACGATCAACTCCCTGACCGCGCCGCAGGCGGCACGGGCACTGGGCTCGCTGGCCGCGCGTGGCTCCGGCCCGCTGACCACCACACCGTTCGAGGCGCAGCTTTTCACCGACGATTTCCAGATCGCGATATCGCCCATCCACTATCAGCTCGATCCGCTCCGGGGACGGGCCAGGATCGGACGCGCCGACGCATTCACGGTCTACACCGTGCTGCTGCACCCGCGATCCCGTGGGCACGTCGAGTTACGCAACGGCAAACCGGTGGTGCGTCATCACCGGTTGGCCGACGCCCAGGATCGCGCCGATCTGCTCTCCGGCGCCGCACTGGCCCGCGAGCTGGTGGAATCCACATCGGCAATGCGGCCCATGGCCGGGCGGTATCTGGACGACACCGGAGACTTCGACGCAGACTGGCTGGGCGACAAGGAATCCAGCATCTACCACGCAGTCGGCACATGCCGCATGGGAACCGACGACAACGCCGTCGTCGGACCGGATTTGCGCGTGCACGCTGTGGACGGGCTCCGCGTCGCGGATGCCTCGATCATGCCGAACATCACCTCCGGCAACACCAACGCGCCCTCGATGATGATCGGCTATCGCGCCGCCGACGTCATTCTGCACGGCTGACCCTTTCACGCAGGAGCCACCTTGTCTTCACCCGCAAAGTCTTCACCCGGAACGTCCTCACCCGGAAGCCCGCCACCCCAGCGGCGTCGGCGATCGCTGGCCATGACCCGATCGGAGCTCGACGCGTTCCTCGGTGCGCAGCGGACGTGCCGAGTCGGCACCGTCTCGGCAAGTGGGCAACCGCACGTGACACCGTTGTGGTTTGCCTGGGACGGCACAGCACTGTGGTTGTACTCCATCGTCGACAGTCAGCGTTGGGTCGACATCGTTCGTGATCCCCGAGTGAGCGTCGTGATCGACGACGGGGAACGCTACGCGGAACTACGCGGAGTGGAGATCCTCGGGACCGCACAGACGGTGGGCGACGCCCCGCGGACCACCACCCCCGACACCCAGCTGATCGAACCGGAACGGCTGTTCGCGGAGAAGTACTTCGGCTCCGCCGACTTCGTCAGCGACGGGCGTCACGCATGGCTGAGGGTCATCCCGAACCGGCTGCGCAGCTGGGACTTCCGCAAGATCGCACAGCGGCCTGCATAGCTCGGTCGATCCCGGTCCTCAACTGTACAGCAGTTGGCGGGCCGCCCGCTCCCCGCTGACCACGGCGGTCTCGACGCCCAGGTGGGCCAGATAGTCACCGGCCAGCCGGATTCGCGGTGGCATCGACGTCCGCAGGTCGCGCATGCGCGCATAGTGGCCGGGCGGGCAGGTCGCCAGCGCACGATCGAAGCGGAACACCTCTGCTTCCGGCTGCGGATATCGCGAGCCCAGAATCTCCCCCACGTGTCGTTGGGCGACCGCAATGAGCTCGTCGTCGTCGAGGCGCCTGGTGGCCTCGCTGGAGAAGTACGAATCGGTCATCCGCGCGCCGGCGGGTACCAGATCCGACGTGCGGGCAGTCTTCACAATCGTCCCGAGAACTTCGCGCGGCCCGGCCCCGATCGGCAGCAACATCTCGAATGCGCTGCTGGGCCAGGGATCCCGCTCCCAGCGGAGGTTGACGTGCGCCATCGACGCATACGGAGCCTCCGTCAGGACCCGGCGGGCATCTGCCGTGGCGGCATCGCCGAGCAGCCCTGCCGCAGTGCCCGAATCGGTCGCCACCACGACACCCATGGCCGACAGCGACGTCCCGCCTGCGATTCCCACGAGCACCGACCCGTCGGACTGTGCGGTCACCGAGGTCACCTCGGTGCCGAGGCGAACCTGTGCGTCCCTGGCCAGTTCTGCGCACAGGCTTCCCATGCCCGCGCGTGGCAGAAAGAACTTCGCGCGGTGGGCGCGCTTCATCAAACCCTGGAGATACGGTATCGAAAGATCGCGGCAGTCGGTTCCGAAGGACGGCTCGATCAGTGGCCGCACGAAGCACTCGAAGAGGTTGTCACCCAACCGGCGACGCGCCCAGCTCTCCATGTCTTCACCGGTGTCGAACTCCGCCAGACTGTCGGTCTCGAACGGATCGGGCGCCGGGGACACGATCGCCTGGATTGCACGCGCCGCCAGACGCACCTTGTCTCCGACGGACAATAGAGACGACGCGAGCACCGAGGGGATGTAGTCGTAGCGGATGGCGTTCAGCTGTCGGCCGTCCCACAGACCTGCCAGCGGCGACCAGCCGGTCAGCAGATCACCGCGGCCCGCGTCGGTGAGCGTCGCGATCGTCCTGTCATAGGAATTCAACAGGTAGATGGCTCCGACCTCGACCCCGAATCCCCCGCGGGTAACGGTGCGGGTCCGACCGCCGAGTGCATCACCGGCCTCCAGCAGGGCTACCGGTCTGCCGGCACGTGCCAGGGTCGCCGCGGCGGCGCACCCCGCCATCCCGCCTCCGATGATCACGTACATGGCGATGTCTCCTCTGTCCGAAGATGGGGGTGGCAGGCCGGGAGCCGCGTCATGCCAGCAGGTAGAGGCCGATGAGCAGCAATCCGACCACGATGTTCCAGCCGCCGAACACCGCGCGCAGCGCGATCGGCGCGTCGCGCAGCTCCATGAAGTACTGGCCGACGAAATGCACCTTGGCAAAGGCGATCACGATGATGCTGATCGCAGCGCTGCGGACGCCCAGTTCGTGCCCGACGCCGAGGATCCAGGATGCGACGGTGGCCGCGACGAGGACGAACCAGACAACCGTGATGCGGTCGCGCAGAAGATTTGTCAGCATTATTTCACCAAGTAGAGGAGTGGGAAGATGACGATCCACAGCAGGTCGACCATGTGCCAGAAGCACGCTGCGCCCTCCAGGTAGCGCTGCTGGCGCTCACCGCGCACCGGCCGACGGGTAAGGGTGACCATGAACCACAACAACGCGAGTCCGATCACCACATGCAGCAGGTGCAGCCCCGTCATCACGTAGAAGTACATGAAGAACTCGTTGGTCGCGGGCACCAGGCCCATCGAGATCTTCTCGCCGTACTCGATCGCCTTGTTGACGATGAAGACCACACCGCATGCCATGGCCCCGTAGAGAAGCCGGCGGGCCAGCTCAAGGGCACCACCGCGAACTGCCCGCAGGGCGGTCACCACCAACAGCGAACTGGTCAACAGTACGAGGGTATTGACGACACCGAAGGTCTGGTTGAGCAGGAGCTGCGATTGGTTGAACTCGGCGGTATCTGCGCCGCGGTAGTACAGATACACGCCGAAAAGCATTGCGAACACCGTCATGTCCCCGAAGATGAAGACCCACATGCCCTCTTCACCGGGGAGATGTCGCTGCCGTGGCACATCCTTGCCTGCTGGAGTGTGCTTGGCGGTCGTCGGCATGCTGGCGCCCTTCGTCATTGATCGGACCGTGTGACGAAGAATTTAACATGAAATAAAAAGTGGAGTACGGTATCGGTATGGTGAGTCAGCTCAGCGAGGAAGAAAACCTGCTCGTCGACACCGTGCGTCAGTTCGTCGATCGCGATGTCCGACCGACGGTGCGCGACGTCGAACACGCCAACGAGTACCCCGAAGCGTGGATCGATCAGATGAAGCGTATCGGGATCTACGGGTTGGCCGTTCCCGAGGAGTACGGCGGCACACCGGTATCCACCGCCTGCTACGTCCTGGTCACCCAGGAGTTGGCGCGCGGCTGGATGAGCCTCGCCGGGGCGATGGGCGGACATACCGTGGTGGCCAAGCTGGTGTCCCAGTTCGGCACCGAAGAACAGCGCCAGAAGTATCTTCCGGCGATGGCCAGCGGCGAGATACGTGCCACGATGGCACTGACCGAGCCGGGCGGCGGATCCGACCTACAGGCCATGACCACCACGGCACTGCCCGCCCCCGACAATGACGGCGAACTCGTCATCAACGGCGCGAAGACCTGGATCTCCAACGCTCGCCGGTCCGGGCTGATCGCACTGCTGTGTAAGACCGACCCGAAGGCCACGCCCAAACACACCGGCATCTCGGTCGTTCTCGTCGAACACGGCGACGGCCTGACAGTGTCGCGCGACCTGCCCAAACTCGGGTACAAGGGGGTGGAGAGCTGCGAGCTGTCCTTCGACAACTGCCGAGTGCCTGCCGGCGCCGTTCTCGGCGGCGTGCCCGGCAAGGGCTTCACCCAGATGATGCGCGGCCTGGAGACCGGACGAATCCAGGTCGCGTCCCGCGCCCTCGGTGTCGCGACCGCCGCACTGGAGGACTCGCTGGCCTACGCCCAGGAACGGGAGAGCTTCGGCCAGCCCATCTGGAAGCACCAGGCAATCGGTCATTACCTTGCCGACATGGCCACGAAGCTGACCGCCGCGCGTCAGCTGACGCTGCACGCTGCACAGTGCTATGACAGCGGACGACGTGCCGACATGGAGGCCGGTATGGCGAAGCTGTTCGCCTCGGAGACGGCCATGGAAATCGCGCTCAATGCCGTGCGCATCCACGGCGGGTACGGCTACTCCACCGAGTACGACGTGGAGCGATACTTCCGCGACGCTCCGCTGATGATCGTCGGCGAGGGAACCAACGAGATCCAGCGCAACGTCATCGCCGCCCAACTCGTCTCACGCGGCACCATCTGAGCGGGAAGCCCGGAGGGACAGGTACCGCAGCGCCAATCCTCGCTCTGCTGAACCGCCGCCGCTACCGGCAGATCGATCTGATCGCATCGGGTATGCGCGACGTCCGAGACTTCCGGGTACAGCCCATCGACTGGTCGGTGTTGCCGACGACATAGCGACGATGTGCGGGCGCAGCCGGATTTCTGCACTGCAGACTCCTATCATCGAGCCATGGCGAGAAAGCCGGCGATTGCCGAATCACGTGAAGCATCGGATGACACGTCGGGTGACACCAAGGCGCAACGCACCCGGGCGCGCATCCTCGACGCCGCCGCGCGCGTCCTGAGCGTCAAAGGCTACGCAGGCACCCGCCTCACCGATGTCGCCACGCAGGCCGATCTGCAGGCACCGGCGATCTACTACTACTTCAAGTCCCGCGACGATCTCATCGAAGAGGTCATGTTCTGCGGGATCAGCGATATGCGACGACATCTGACCGGTGTGCTCGACGCGCTGCCCGACGGCATGAACTCGATGGATCGGATCATGACCGCGGTCGAGGCTCATCTGCAGCACGAGCTTGAGCTCTCCGACTATGCCCGCGCCACCATCCGCAACTCAGGCCAGATCCCCGATCATCTGAAGGCCCGCCAGAAGAAGGAAGAGGCCGCCTACACCCGGATCTGGCGGGGACTGGTCAAGTCTGCCGCCGACGACGGTGAGATCCGCGAAGATCTCGATCCCATGCTGGCCCAGGCCCTGGTTCTCGGCGCGCTGAACTGGGCGGCGGAATGGTGGGACCCGCGCCGCAACTCCGTGGAGACCATGGTTCACAACGCCCAGGTGTTCGTCCGTCACGGCCTGAGTCCGGCGCCACCGGCGAAGACCCGCCGCAAGCGGTGACACTTGCGTAGCCCGATATGAAACAGCGGATTGCCGACATTTTTGATTCTATGTTAAATTAATTGGCATGACTGAGGCTTATATCGTTGACGCCACCCGCACCGCCGTCGGACGACGCAAGGGCGGTTTCGCAGACGCACACCCGGCCGACATGGCCGCCCACGTGATCAAGACCGTCACGGGTCGCCACGACATCGACCCGGCGGCCATCGACGATGTCATCCTCGGCTGTCTGGACAACATCGGCAGCCAGGCCGGTGACATCGCCCGTACCGCGGCGCTGGCCGCCGGACTGCCGGAGTCCGTGCCGGGCGTGACCATCGACCGTCAGTGCGGATCTGCCCAACAGGCAGTGCATTTCGCCGCCCAGGCCGTGATGAGTGGTACGTCGGACCTCATCGTCGCCGGCGGTGTCCAGAAGATGACCCAGTACCCCATCCTGTGCGCGTTCAACGCCGGTGAACCCTTCGGATCGAGCGATCCGTGGACCGGGTGCGAAGGCTGGCAGGACCGCTACGGCGACCAGGAGATCTCCCAGTTCCGCGGTGCCGAGATGATGGCGGCCCAATGGAAGCTCAGCCGCGAGGACAACGAGCGGTTCGCCCTGGAAAGCCATCGGCGCGCCCTCGCCGCTATCGACGACGGCCACTTCGCCAGGGAGATAACCGAGTTCAAGGGCATCAGCGTCGACGAGGGCCCCCGCGCGGACACCACCGCCGAGAAGATGGCCTCACTGCCCACCCTGGTGGAGGGCGGAGTGCTCACGGCCGCGGTCGCCAGCCAGATCTCCGATGGCGCTGCCGCACTGCTGGTCGCTTCCAAGTCTGCTGTCGACCGATTCGGACTGACCCCCCGCGCTCGCATCCACCACATGTCGGTCCGCGGCGCCGATCCGGTGATGATGCTCTCGGCACCCATCACCGCGACCCAGCACGCGCTCAAGCGCGCCGGTATGTCGATCGACGATATCGACGTCGTCGAGATCAACGAGGCCTTCGCTCCGGTTGTGCTGGCCTGGCTGGCCGAGATCGGCGCCGATCCCGCCAAGGTCAACCCCAACGGCGGTGCGATCGCGCTCGGCCATCCCATCGGTTGCACCGGCGCCCGGCTGATGACCTCCATGCTGCACGAGCTCGAGCGCACCGGCGGACGATTCGGCCTGCAGACCATGTGCGAAGGCGGCGGCCAGGCCAACGTGACCATCATCGAACGCCTCTGATCATCATGAAGCGCTCACTCTACGAAGCCGACCACGAGGCCTACCGGGACACCGTTCGGGAGTTCCTTGCCCGCGAAGTGGTTCCGCATCAGCATGATTGGGACGAGCAACGCTGGATCGACCGCTCCGTCTTCGCACGTGCCGCCAAGTCGGGCATCTACGCCCTGCAGGTTCCGGAAACCTACGGCGGATCCGGCGAGGCCGATTACCGGTACCGCATGATCGTGTGCGAGGAGATCGCCCGGATCAACGCGCTCTCGTTCGGACTGACCGTCAGCCTGCAGGATGACCTCGTGCTGCACTACCTGCTCGACCTGACCAACGACGAGCAGAAGCAACGCTGGTTGCCGGGATTCGCCGCCGGCGACCTGATCGGCGCCTTGGCGATGACCGAGCCCAGCGCGGGCAGCGACCTGCGCGGTATGCGCACCACGGCCCGCCGCGATGGTGACAACTGGATTCTGAACGGCCAGAAGACCTTCATCTCCAGCGGCATCATGTCCGATGTGCTGGTCGTGGCCGCCAAGACCGACCCCGACGGTGGCTCACGCGCCTTCAGCCTGTTCGTCGTCGAACGCGACACTCCTGGATTCGAACGCGGCCGCAAACTCGACAAGCTCGGTCTGCCCGCCCAGGACACCGCCGAACTCTACTTCGAGGATGCCGTGGTGCCTGCTGCCAACCTGTTGGGCGACGAGGGCAAGGGTCTGCAGTACCTGATGAGCCATCTGCCCCGCGAACGGCTCGGCGTCACCGCCAAGGCGATGGCCACCACTCGGGCCATCTTCGACGCCACCGTCGAGTACTGCCAGAACCGGCAGGCTTTCGGCGCGCCGCTGACCGACAAGCAGCACGTGCGCTTCGAACTCGCCGAGATGGAGACCGAGATCGACCTCGCGGAGGCCTACACCGACCGTAGCGTGCTCGCCTACAACGCCGGCGAGTTGAGCGCGGTGGACGCGGCGAAGGGCAAGTGGTATCTGAGCGAGCTGCAGAAGCGAGTCATCGACCGGTGTCTGCAACTGCACGGCGGGTACGGCTACATGATGGAGTATCCCGTCGCCAGGGCCTATCTGGACACCCGCATCCAGACCATCTACGGCGGTACCACCGAGATCATGAAGGAGATCATCGGGCGCGATATCGCCGCCCGCTGAGCATCTGTTTATCCCCGGGACCGGAACATCCGGCCCCGGGCATATTCGTCGGTTGGACAACCCATCGGCGAAAAACCTTGATCCGTTCCGATTTTCAAATCTATACTAAAAATTCATTTGCTCGCACACCCGAGGAGCGCCCGATGACCAGCAGCCCGGTGGATTCGGCACCAGCGCACAACGATCGAGATCCAGACAACCCCGCGGATCGCGAGTACGACCCCGTCGACATCTCCCCCAAATCGTTCTGGGCGAAATCGGCCCGCGAGCGCGATATCGCCTTCGCCGAATTGCGCCGCCGCGCCCCGGTGAGCTGGCAACGGCCCGTCGAGAGTGATCTCGCGCCGTCGGAGATCACCGGCTTCTGGGCGGTGACCTCCCATGAGCTGATCCGCGAGGTCAGCACGCATCCCGAGATATTCTGCTCCGGCGGCGGTATCCAACTCGAAGATGTGCCTGACGAGTTTCTCGAGGCGGCATCGTCGTTCCTGGCGATGGATGGTCAACGCCACCTCACCTATCGCAGGCTGATGAGCGGCTCGTTCACTCCTCGCCAGGTCAAGCGCATCGAAGACCAGATCCGCGACCGGGCGGCGACGATCGTCGACGAATTCCTGACCAAAGGTTCCGGCGACTGGGTCGAGAATGTCGCCAAGCAGATGCCGATGAACACGATTTACGAGATGGCCGGCCTCCCCGTGGAGAAACGGGATGAAGCAGCGCACTTCGCCGATGAGCTCGCCGGCTGGAACGACCCCGACATCGCTGCAGGCCGATCGTCTGCCGAGGTCCTCAACGACGCTCTGGTCGGCAATCTCGGGATCGGCCTGGAGTTCGCCGAAACGACCAGGACCTGCCCGCGCGACGATATCTGGTCGAATCTGGTGACCTCTACCGTCGATGGTCATGAGCTCGACGACGACGAACTCGCCTCGATGTTCGTGCTGATGTCCTTCGCGGGCAACGACACGACCCGCACCACATTGTCACTCGGCGTGAAGGCCTTCGTCGACAACCCGGACCAGACGGCGTATCTGCTCGAGGACTTCGAAGGCAGGATCGACGCCGCCATCGATGAGGTGCTGCGCTGGGTGACGCCGGTGATGACCTTCCGGCGCACCGCGACCCAGGACACGGTGCTCGGCGGACGCCAGATCCGCAAGGGCGACTGGGTGGTGATGATCTACTCCTCGGGCAACCGCGACGAAAGCGAGTTCCCCGACCCTTGGACCTTCGACATCAGTCGCAAGCCCAACCAACACGTCGCCTTCGGCGGCGGCGGACCACACTACTGCCTCGGCGCCTTCCTGGCCAAGATGCAGCTCAAGCACATGCTGGACCAGATCTTGCATCGCCTGCCCGAGTTGCGGTTCGGTGAACCCGACATGCTGGTCAGCAACTTCGCCGCCGCGGTGAAGACCATGCATGCCGAGGCGCGCTGTCCGGTCGGACACTGAGCTCGTCCGACTCCCCGACTGAACCGGCACCCCCGCTCCGACTTCGTTGTCGAGGCGGGGGTGCCGTGGTCTGTGTGGGCGGCACCGACGGTCAGCGCGACCGGTCGAAGAGTTTCTCGATCAGGGCACGTCGCTGCCCCCAGTCCGCGGTACGCAGATCCGCATGCCCGGTCTCGGTGACGATCACCTCGATGTCATGGGCCGGTGTCGACGCGGGCCTGCTCAGCGTGTCCACCAAGGTGCAGCGCCCGCCGAACCCGGAACCGACCGCGATGATCGACAGCCCGTGCGGATGCAGCCGCGCGGCTGCGCAGTAGTCGGGGTGTCCCCCGATGCCACCGACGATCTTGTCGCCCACACCCTCGACGTTGACCTGACCGAACGGATCGATCTCGATGGCGGTGTTGACCGCGAAAAAAGGTCTGCCACGGGACAATCTGGTGATGTCGTGGCTGTGCCCGATACCGCGCAGGATGGGCCGTCCATCGGCCCAGTCATAGAGGGCTCGGTCGCCGAACAGATACGTAGCCGACGGTTCGCCGATGAGCAGCCCACGGCGCTCCAGATCGATCACCGCATCGGTCAACAGCCCGGTGTCGACCGCCATGGGCGTGCGACCGCGTTGCAGCAGTGCGGTGCCCAACTGTCCGGGACCGTACTGCACCCGGGCTCCCTCGGGGATCAGCGCCAGGACCCGGTCGGCCAGTTCCTCGTGTAACGGCTCGGGCGCCCGCGGGGCCACACGTGCCGGCATGTCACCAGCCCGGCCCACCACCGACACCGCGTCCAATGGCAGCCCGGATTCGGCGCTGGCCGCCGGTGCGGCATCGTCGAGCACCGCCCATACCGGCACACCGGCATCGACCAGCGCCTGCTGCCATGACACCTCGGTGCAGAAGTGCACGGCACCACCGCGGTGGGTCATTCGGGTGATCAGGACATCGGGACGTAGCGGCCCGGTCAACAGTCCCGGAATCGCGGCAAGACTGGTCGGGATGGCACAGGTGGCGGGGTGTGGCAGTAGACCGCGGACGCCCCAGCCCGGCATCAGCGTCACGATCCGCGCGAAGGCGCCTGCCGAAACATCTTGCGGAGCAACAGGGCTCCACCCGAGGACGAGGGTCACACCGCCGGTGTTCGCCGCGTAGTCGCTCAGTACCGCACCGATCGTTTCGGTGTTCTCGGCAAGACAGCCGAGCGCGCCCACCCCGTCACCGAGCGCGATGACGGGCCCGCGGCCGGTCGGCAGGAGCGCCAGCAGGCCGGCAAGATCAGACGTGTGCACCGGTGGCGGCCGGCTAACCGGCCACGCCGGCCGCGGTGAGCAGCGCGGCGCGGTCGACGACCTTGACCCGTGGCCGATCGGCGACCGATCCCTGCGCCCGTTCGGCATCGTCGATCAGACGCCAACCCGACCAGTCGACGACCGGAACCCCCTGCTCGCCGAGGCGGGCGCGGATCGCCTCCGGCTGCGCCGTCGGCGTCGGCAGCCGTCCGGCGGCGGCATCGGCCAACAGGCTTTCCACCGTCTCCCGAGCGCACAGTCGATTGGTCCCGATGACACCACGCGGGCCGCGCTTGACCCAGCCGGTGACATACAGCCCCGGCACGGGCGCATCGTCGGAGGTCACCCGTCCCGCGTGGTTGGACACCACCCCGGTCTCCGGGTCGGACGGCAGGCCGGGCACCGGTGCCGATCGATACCCGATGGCACGCAACACCATCGACGTCTCGATCGTGCTGGTCTCATCGCCGTCCTCGATGACCAACGCCTCGACCCGCTCGGTTCCGCTCACCTGCAACGGTCGGGCACCGAACCGGAGCACGATGCGGCGACGACCGGCGACGGTCGGACGCGTGGCGTACTCGCCGACGATATCGAACTTCAGCGCCCCCTCGTGATCGTCCGGCCGCTCACCGAGGGCGCCCTCGACGACGATGTCGACATCGGGCAGGGAACCGAGCGCCATCAGCTCGCCGACCGAGAACGCGCCCGCCCCGGCACCACGGCGAGCCAGGATCACGACCTCGCGAACCGCGCTGCGGCGCAGCTCGTTCAGCGCATGCTCGGCAATATCGGTCGCGCGCAGGGTTGCCTCGTCCAGGACGAGGATCCGTGCGACGTCCAGCGCGACATTGCCGTTGCCGATGATCACTGCCCGCTCCGAGTCCAGCGGGAACGTCGCCTCGGCGTGATCGGGATGGCCGTTGTACCAGTTGACGAAATCGGCGGCGGCAACGCTGCCGGGTAGCCGCTCGCCGGGAATGCCGAGCTCGCGACTGCGGGTGGCGCCGGTCGCATAGATCACCGCGTCATAGGACGCCGTCAGCTGTTCGTGGGTGACGTCGGTACCGACACAGACGTTGAAATAGCACTGCACGCTGGGCCCGGACAGCGCGGTGTCGAACACCGAGGTGATGTCCTTGGTGTGCTGGTGGTCGGGGGCCACGCCGAAGCGGACCAGCCCATAGGGGGTGGGTAGACGATCGAAGACGTCGACGCGCACGCCGGGGCTGCGGGTCAGATCGGCCACCGCGTAGCACGCCGCGGGACCGGCACCGACGACCGCCACCCGTAACGCATCGCGGCCGACCGGTGTCGGTGACCACCGTGCGGGTGTGGCCCGGATGTCCAGCGGCGTGCCGGCGAAGTAGTCGGCGTTGATGGTCTTGAATCGCAGTTGGGACTCCGGCAGGTCATCTTCGTGATAGATCGCGCCGACCGGGCAGACCGCCACACACGCACCGCAATCCACGCAACTGGCGGGATCGATGTAGAGCATCGGCGCTGCGGTCCCGGCGGTGTCCGGCGCCGGGCGGATGCAGTCGGCCGGACAGACCGGAACACAGCTGGCATCGGTGCAGCAGTTCTGGGTGATGACGAAGGTCATCGATTCTCCTCGGGTACTCGATCGCTGAAGATGTTGCCGCGCCGGGCTAGTCGTCGAACGACAGCGCGCTGGTGGGGCAATTGGAGATGGCCTCTGCGGTCAGCTCCCGGTTCCCATCCGGATCCCCGATCACATGTGCCTGCCCGTCGTCGCCGATTTCGAAGACGTCCGGCGCGGTCATCTCACACATGCCGATGCCCGAACACCTGGAGCCGTCGACCCGTACTCCCATCAGAACAACCTCCTCATGATCTTGATCGCGCGATCGGTGTAGGGCGGGTAGGTGAGCGCCAGGTCGGGTTTGGCGCTCTTGGCCAGCACCGCCCTGCGATGACTGAGCGCCTCGAATCCCCAACGCCCGTGGTACTGGCCGATACCGCTGGCCCCCACGCCGCCGAACGGCAGTTGCGGTACCAGACAGTGCATGGCCACATGGTTGATCACCGCGCCACCCGAGGGAATCGCGTCGATCAGGTCCTCGCCGAGTCGGTTCGAGCCGGTGAATACATACAAGGCCAGCGGCTTTGGCCGCGCGTTGATGAATTCGATTGCTGCCGCGGTGTTCTCGACCCCCAGGACGGGCAGAATCGGACCGAAGATCTCGTCGGCCATCACCGCATCGTTGGGCGCGGGATCACGGATGACGGTGGGTTCGATACGCAGTTCGGCTTCGACGCACCCGCCGCCGGTGACGATCGTGCCCGAGGTGGATTCGACCAGACCGCGCAACCGGTCGAACTGACGACGATTGACGATGCGCTGACCCGTCGAGGCCTCCTGCGCCCGGAACACCGCCATGTTCTCGACGATCTTGGCGGTCAGGGTATCCACCACCGAACGCTCGGCAAGGACATAGTCCGGCGCGATACAGGTCTGCCCGGAGTTCATCAATTTCACCCACGCGATGCGCCGAGCGGTGACGTCGAGATCCGCATCCGAGGTGACGATCACCGGGCTCTTGCCGCCCAACTCCAGTGTCACCGGGGTCAGCGTCGGGGCAGCCGCGGCCATGATCTTGCGACCTATCTCGGTGCCGCCGGTGAACAGCACATGGTCATAGCCCTGCGCGATAAGCCGCTGGGTGGTCGCACCGTCACCCTCGACGACCCGCACCGCCTGGCTGTCGAGATACTTCGGCACCAGGTCGGCAAGCAGGGCCGAGGTGGCCGGTGCCAGTTCGGAGGGCTTGAGAAGTGCGCAGTTGCCCGCGGCAACCGCGGCGACCAGCGGACCCATGCTCAGGTAGAACGGATAGTTCCACGGTCCGATCACCAGCACGCTGCCCAGCGGGTCGTACTGCACCCAGCCACGTCCGGGTCGTTGTGCCAACGGCAACGGCTGGCGCTGCCGGCGCATCCACTTCTTGAGGTGTTTGCGGGCGTACGCCGCCTCGCCCTTGGTCGACGCGATATCGCCGAGCCAGGCTTCCACCGGCGGCCTTCCGAGATCCTCGGCCAGCGCCGCGGCGATCGCCGGCTCCTGCTCGTCACACAGCGCCTCGATCGCGGCCAACTGGTCCAGCCGCCACTGCAGCCCACGGGTCCGTCCGGTGCGGAAGACCCGGTGCAACTCGGCGCGTTCACCGCCGGCGTTCTCGGACACCGGTTCCCCGATCGTCGTCGAGGGTGTCGTAGGAGACATCGATGTCATGGCGCCGACTCAGATCTCGGGCTTCGGGACGACACCGGTGGCCACCGCGCCGCTGATACCGCCGTCCGCCGCCAGGGCCTGGCCGTTGACCCACCGTGCCGCGTCAGAGGCCAGGAAACACACGACAGCGGCGACGTCGGCAGGCTGAGCGTGGCGTCCCAATAGGTCCTTGACCCCGTCGAGGGTGTCCTTGCCCATCGACTCTTCGAAGTCGGCGAGGATGGGTGTTTCGACCGGGCCCGGCAACACCGCATTGATGCGCAATCCCATCTGTGCCAGCGCCAAACCCATCGACTGGGCATAGACCGTGGTGACTTCCTTGGAGAAGTTGTAGGCGTTGCCCTGCTGCGGGTGAGCCTTGAACCACGCGGCTCCCTCTTCGAATGTCTCGGTGGCCAACAGATCCCGGATGGCATCGAGGCGTTCGGGCCAACCGAAGCCCGCCGTCGAGGACACCACGGTGACCGAACCACCGGGCACCAGTCGCTCGAAGAACGCCTCGGTCAGGTGGCGCACGGCAAGACTGTTGACCGCAAGCACGGTATCGGCCGGGGCGGTGCCGGGAATACCTGCCACATTCATCAGACCGTCGTAAGGTCCCTCCAGCGATTCGAGGGCCGCGTCGATACTGCGCGGGTTGGCCAGGTCGACCTCGATGTGGCGGGTGACGGCCGCGGTCGGCCGGTTGCGGTCCAGGCTGGTCACCGAGGCGCCGGCCGCGAGCAGTTGCTCGGCGACCTCGTGGCCGATCCCCGACGCGGCGCCGGTCACGACAAAATGTTTACCGCTGAATTCGGACATGTGTTCCTCTGATCAATCCAGGCTGTAGGGAAGGGATTTGACGGCGTGTACGAAGTTGCCGGTGAGATACTCCGGTTGACCGACCCGCAGGTTCGGTGCACGGAAGATCAACTCCCGGAACAGCGATTCCAGCTGCATCTTGGCCAAGAACGCGCCCATGCAGAAATGTGGGCCACCGCCACCGAATCCCACGTGTGCGTTGGGCTCACGGGTGATGTCGAAGCGGTGCGGATCCACGAATGCACGGGGATCGCGGTTCCCCGACGAGTAGATCAACAGCACCCAGTCGCCTTGCTTGACCTCGTGCCCGCAGAGTTCGGTGTCCTGGGTCGCCGTCCGCCGAAAGGTCATCACCGGGGTCGCCCAACGGACGAACTCTTCGATCCCACGGGCGATATGGGTGTCGAAATCGTTCTGCAACAAGGCACGCTGCTCGGGAAACTCCTGCAGCGCCAAGGTGGTCAGGGTGACCGTGTTGCGGGTGGTGTCGTTCCCGGCGACCGAGAGCAGGACGAAGAAGGCTCCGAGTTCCTCATCGGTGAGCCTGCGACCATCGACCTCGGCCTGCACCAGTAGCGACATCAGATCCGAGGTCGGCTCGATACGCCTGCGCTCGGCGAGTTCCAGCCCCATGGACAACAGCCCCACCAGCGACTCGTTGAGCACCTCACCGGGCTCTCGGCCGGCGGCGACATCGGGGTCTGCCCACGACACCATGCCATCGGCATGATGGGCGGCCTCGTCGCGGAACTCCTCGGGCAAACCCACCATCTCGTAGATGGTCCACATCGGTAGGCGTTTGGAGACCTGCTCTACGAAATCACCGCTGTCGGTGGCCAACAGGTCGGTGACGATCGTGGCGGCTTGCAGGCGCACCTGATCTCGAATCTTGGCCACCTGCCGCGGCGTGAACACCGAACTGATCAAGCGACGCAACGTGGAGTGCGCAGCACCGTCCATGGCCAGAAAGGACTGAGCTGCGTCCAGAAGGTCTTCGGGAACGGCTTCGATCATCACACCCTGACCGGAACAGAACAGGGCCGGATTCTTGCTGACATAGGCGATGTCCTCGTTGCGGGTCACCGCCCACAGCCCGTCGATCTCGGCCTCCATCAGGCCGCCCTCGATCGGGCGGTGCCAGCTCAGCGGCCGTTCGTCGCGCAGGATCTGGAAAGACTTCTCCCGTTCCTGCGCGGTGGACGCCCAGAAATCCAGCGAGGAGATGCTCACCGGGTCGAACGCACGCGCGGTCGGAGTGGGCGCACTCATTGCCGGACCTCCAGGTATTGGTCGAGAAGTTTGCGTTTGGCCAGCTTGCCGGTTGCCAGTCGGGGCAGTTCCTCGACGAAATCGACGGTCTTGGGTGCCTTGTAATGCGCGATCCGATCGCGGACATAGCCGATCAGCTCGGCCGCGAGGTCGTCACCCGCTTGGTCCGGATCGCGCAGCTGGACAACGGCCTTGACCTGTTCACCCATCTCGGGATCCGGGACGCCGATCACGGCGACATCGCCCACCTTGGGATGCAGCGCGAACACGTTCTCGATCTCCTGGGGATAGATGTTCACCCCGCCGGAGATGATCATGAATGCCTTGCGGTCGGTCAGGAACAGAAAGCCGTCCTCGTCGACGTAGCCCATATCGCCCACGGTGGACCAGTTGTCGTGCTGCGGATGTCGCGCTGCAGCCGTCTTCTCCGGGTCGTTGTGGTATTCGAAGGGCGCCAGCTCGCGTTCGAAATACACGGTGCCGACCTGTCCGGGCGCCAACTCCGTGCCTTCGTCGTCACAGATGTGCAGGGTGCCCAGCGCTGCGCGACCCACCGTGCCGCGCTTGTCGACCCATTGCTGGGACGTCACCACCGTCACCCCATGCCCCTCGGTGGCCCCGTAGTACTCCACGAGTTTCGGCCCCCACCAGTCGATCATGGCCTCTTTGACGTCCGGCGGGCATGGTGCGGCGGCGTGGACCGCCACCCGCAGCGACGACACATCGAAGCGGTCACGCTCCTCGGATGACAATTGGAGCATCCGGATGAGCATCGTCGGCACCATCTGGGTGGCGGTGATGCGGTACTGCTCGATGGCCGCCAGCGCCTTGACGGCGTCGAACCGCTCCATGAGCACCACCGTGCCGCCGAGCGCATGGATCCCGCCACACCATTTCAACGGTGCGGCATGGTAGATGGGCGCGGGAGACAGATAGCGGTCGTCGGCAGTCAAGCCGAAGCCGTGGGCGAGCATACCCACCAGCGGTTCTCCCGGCTGGTCGACCTGCAGATCCAGCAACACCGGCTTCACACCTTTCGGGCGGCCGGTGGTGCCGGAGGAGTACAGCATCTCCGCCCCGCGAGGCTGATCAGCCAGCCCGTTGCGGCCGGGCTCGATCAGTTCGGTGTAGTTGCGGTGTCCGTCGATATCGCCGCCGAGGCCGAATCGATGACCGACCCCGGAGGTGGCTGAGACGATCTCGCGAGCCAGCTCACCGACCCCGGCCGAGGCGAACAACACCCGAGCACCGCAGTCGTTGACAATGTAGGCGGCCTCGTCGGCGGCCAGATGCCAGTTGACCGCGGTGATGTACAAACCTGATCGTATTGCCGCCCAGTAGATCTCAAATGCCTCCAGGACGTTGTCGGACAGCAGCGCGATCACATCTCCGCGCCGCAGCCCGAGGTCGCGAAGGGCTGCGGCGATCGCTGCGGAGCGCTGATCCAGCTCGTGATAGGTGAGCGTCTGGCCGGTCTCGGCCATGATCACCGCAGGCTTGTCGGGATCGGTCTTGGCGTGAACTCCGGGGAACATCGGTCAGGCCAGCAGGTCTTCGCGGCCGTCGGCCTTGAGCCGTTCGACATACGGGCCGTAGAGCTTCTTACCCAACGGCGCCAGTTTGAGGAGGCTGGCGACATTGCCCTCGACCTTGATCTTCTTCTTCGCCATGGCCAGCGGCAGGTTCACCTTCCCCTGCCAGTAGGCATTGCCGGTTTCGGCTGTCATCGACATGGTCGCCATGGGCTCGGCTCCCCCGTCGACACCCGAACGCACCGCCTTGTTGGCCATGTCGATCACGACGACCGCGTCGGGATCGGTGAAGTCGAAAGCCACGACGAGCCCGGTGTCGACCAGTTTCGGACCGATCTCCGGGTCGGCGAAGGCCTCGTCGAAGATCCCGCCGATGTACTTGACAACTTCGTCAGAGCTGGCGAACCCCATCGTTCTCCTTAATTTATGTTTGATTCAAAACGTTGTCCGGACCGGACCTGAAGGTGAGGCCATCGTCACACTTGGGTCACCATAAGTCAACCTATGGTTTCGCCAAACGGCAGCCGCAGTGCGACATTTACCCTGTACAGACCGGTAAACATGCCGGACCGTCGATAGCGGGCGCTCGAGTGTCGACCGCAGATAGACCAGTTCGAGTTTTCGATGAAAACTTCAATTTCGCACCGATCATGCCCGATACCGGCTCGAAATCGCCTCCCCCGGGGCGGACTCGACCAGCGCCTCCCCGGCGGAGTCCTCGCGCAGCGCCGCGGCGCGCAAGACGACGCCCATCACGATCAAGAAGATGCTGTACGACGTCAATGCAAGCCAGAAGATGAAGATGCCGCGCCAGGAGAACGGCCCGCCGTGGAAGAAGAATGCCAGGGGGTCCGGCAGGAATGATGCGGCGATCCAGAAGTTCGTGTATCCGACCCAACGCGGCAGGGTGCGGTTCCGGTCCCGAAGAATCGCGGTGCCGATGGCGATGTTCTGGATGATGAACGGAGCGATCGGGGTGATGAACAACAACCAGCAGATGTCGTTGAGCGTCACGGTGATCTCCGGATTGCGATCGGGACGGAAGGCGATGACCGCCATCAACAGCATCGGCAGCAAGAGCAGAACCCCGGTGGCCGCCCCGGTCACCAATTGGATCAGCGCCAGGATCGGATAGCGCCCCTCCATGCGCAACATCCGATAGCCGATCAGCGCGATCAGCGGAAAAACCAGACATACGCCCAGCTGGGCGATCACCAGACCGAACAGCACCCGGGTGTCATTGGCGTAGAAGCTCACCACCTCTTCGGTGGTGCTCGATGATCCCAACGGAATCGGCAGTACGCCGGCGATCAGCCAGCCGATGAAGGCGACGATCACCGTGGCCGGACCGCACCACGCACAGATCACTTGAATTCGACGCGACAAAGCACACCACCTTGCAGAAGTTTTAATTTGGATTAAAAGATAGTCCTCCGCGGTCAACCTCGACAAGGTTATGCCCGAAGTGCCGGTCGAGCAGATCGGATCACCAATGCGCGAAGCGCCAAACCTACTCAAAGAACACCTTTTCGGCGCCATCGTCGACCGGGGTCCGGCGGCTGCCACCCGCCCGATCGGCCGGGTGCGCAGCGGATGTCCACGGCACGGTGTCGAACACACCGGATCCGCACCCTCTCGCCATTTTCGACTTTTCACTAGATTCTGGGCACCAAATGTTGACTCTTGTCAGTTTTTGAGGCTAGCGTCGGTGACCGAGCGTGAGCCATGCCACATCGGATCAGGAGTGCAATGCAGAACACACCCCGTACGGCCATCATCGGCGCCGGCATCAGCGGTCTGACCACCGCGAAGAACCTCGCCGACGCCGGTGTCAGCTACGACTGCTTCGAATCCTCTGACCGAGTGGGGGGAAACTGGGCGTTTCGCAACCCCAACGGGCACTCCAGCGCGTACCGCTCCCTGCACATCGATACCTCTCGAGATCTACTGTGCTTCAAAGATTTTCCGATGGACCCGAGCCTGCCCGACTATCCGCACCACTCCCAGATCAAGGACTATCTCGACGACTACACCGACGCGTTCGGTCTGCGCGAGCACATTCAATTCAACACCTCGGTCACCCGGGCCCACCGCTTTCCCGGCGGCGGGTGGCGCATCGATACCAGCGACGGGAGAAGCGGCACCTACGACGCGCTCGTGGTCGCCAACGGTCATCACTGGGATCCGCGTTTCCCGGATTTCCCCGGGGAGTTCACCGGAGAGATCATCCACTCTCACGCCTATATCGACCCCACCGAGCCGCTCGACCTGAAGGGCAAGCGCATCGTGGTCGTGGGGATCGGCAACTCGGCGGCCGATCTGGTCTCCGAGCTTTCCCAGAAGTCTTGGCAGAACACGGTGTACCTGTCGACGCGATCGGGCGCCTGGGTGGTACCGAAGTACATCTTCGGCATGACCGCCGACAAGATCGCACGCACGCTGCCGGTGATTCCGCTGTCCTGGCAACGTCGCGCCATGCGTCCGGTGGCGCGCTGGTTGTTCGGCAACCCCGAAAACTACGGCTTGCCCACGCCGAATCATCACTTTCTGGAGGCCCACCCGACGCAGTCCGCCGAGTTGCTCATGCGGCTGGGCGCCGGTGACGCGACCGCCAAGGTCAACATCGAACGACTCGACGGTGACACGGTGCACTTCGTCGACGGGACGTCGGTGCAGGCCGACGTGCTGATCTACGCCACCGGGTACAACATCACCTTCCCGTTCTTCGACCCGGACTTCCTCAGCGCTCCGAACAACCATCTGCCCCTGTACAAGCGCATGCTCAAGCCGGGCCTCGATGATCTGATCTTCGTCGGCTTCGCCCAGGCACTGCCCACGTTGTTCCCCTTCGTCGAATGCCAGGCCCGGCTCGCGTCGGCATATCTGGCCGGGACGTATCGGCCGCCGTCCATCGCCGAGATGCACAAGACCATCGCCGCCGACGAGCGCAAGTACATCGGACACTTCTCCGACAAGCCCCGGCACACCCAGCAGGTGGACTACTTCGACTACGAACGCAATATGCGCACCCGGGAGCTGCCCGCCGGGGCGCGGCGGGCAGCCAAATACGGACCGGTGATACTCACCGGTCGGGCACCCGCGGCCTCCCCTCGTG
Source organism: Mycolicibacterium neoaurum VKM Ac-1815D (assembly GCF_000317305.3). Next base: position 3,427,501 of record NC_023036.2, read on the forward strand.
CCAGCTGACGCGGCCAAGGCCACCCGCCGGCGCAATCCCGGCAGGCCTCAACCACGTGGCGAGCACCGGCGCCATCGACTGTTGGCGGTGCTGGCCGAGCACCTGGAACACCAATCGTTGGCCGATATCTCGGTCGCCGCGGTGGCCGAGGAGGCCGGCTTGGCGCGTTCTGCGTTCTACTTCTATTTCAGCAGTAAGAACGAAGCGGTGACCCATCTGCTGGGCGAGATCTTCGATACCCAGATCGACGAGGCCAGCAGGGTCATCAGCAGGCCTGGAGACCCGCGGGTCAATCTGTCGGAATCACTGCACCTGGCTGTGCAATCTTGGGTGACCCAGCGCCGGCGATTCCTCGCGATGCTCGACGCCCGCGATGCCGATCCGGAGACGCGCGAGATCTGGGAAGCATGGCTGCGGCGCTACGAAGACTTCGTCGCCGGTTATATCGACGAGCACCGATCCACGGCACCGATCCCGTCACGCGAACTGGCCCACTCACTCATATCGCTGAATGCGCTGACGCTGGAACGCCATCTGCGCGGCACCGGGCTGGCGAGCGCCGAGTCGGTCCACGCGGCCCTGGAGCACATCTGGGTCAACGCGATTTACGGCGAACCGACCTCCACGATCGATCGGAGTTCCCGTTGAGCACCGCACAGCAGATCCGTATCGACACACCCGACGGCGGACATCTGGCGGCCGAGCACCACCACGCCGACAGCGATGACCTGACCGACACCCACGGGCGTCCGTGCATCGTGATGGCGCATGGCGTCGGTGCCACCCGGGACTGCGGCCTCGACGGCTTCGCGGCGGCACTGGTGGCCGCGGGCGCCGACGTGATCGCCTTCGACTACCGCCACTTCGCCGGATCCTCCGGTGAGCCAAGGCAACTCGTGCACCTGCAACGACAGATCCAGGACTACCATCATGCCGTCGGTCATGCCAGGTCACTGTCCGGGGTGGACCCGGACCGGATCGTGGTGTGGGGTGTCTCGCTGTCCGGCGGACACGTGTTGCGGGTCGCTGCCGAGGATCACCGGATCGCCGGCGTCATCAGCCTGACACCCGCGGTGGACGGTGCTGCGGCGGTGCGGACGATGCTCGGAGCGCACGGACCCGGCCACGTCATGCGGCTGTTACGGATCGGGCTCGCCGACCAAGTGGCCGCACTGCGCCACCGACCAGCGGTACTCGCGCCGATCGTCGGACACTCCGGTGAGCCCGCTGCACTGTGCGCCCCCGGCGCGGTGGACGGTATGCAGGCGATCGCCGGGCCCACCTGGCGCAATGCCATCGCGGCGCGGGTGCTCCTGCGGATCGGGATGTATCGGCCGGGTGCCGGCGCCATCCGCATCGCGTGTCCGGTGCTGATGCAGATCGCCGATGGTGACCGTAGCGCGCCCCCGGGAGCCGCGACGTCGGCCGCCACCCGGGCCCGCGCCACCGTGCATCACTACCCGTGTGACCACTTCGACGTCTACCCCGGTGCGGCACACCATGATCGCGTCACCGCACACCAGAAGGCGTTCCTGCGCCGGGTGCTGGCGCCGCGAGCCGTCATGGTTCCGTGACCCGACCCGTTCACCCACCGTCACAGAAGGAGACGATATGACCGTCATCCCCCACACCGTCGACCATTTCAGCCCAACGGTGGTATCGGCGCTGCTCGCCGATGTGCCCGGATGGCACACCGTCGAGGTCGCCACGCTGGACGCCACACCGGTCGGGACCGGCCAGATGGCCAGCAGTTATCGGTTGACACTCGACTACGCGGTGCGCCCGGCAGGCGCTCCGGACACCGTGATCGCCAAGGTGTCCAGCACCGACCCCGCCAGCCGCCAGATGGCGATCGGTACCGGCGCCTACCAGCGCGAGGTGTTGTTCTACCGGCACCTCATCGATGTGACCACCGTGCGCGCACCACGGTGCTTCGCCGCCCACATCGCCGACGACCTCGGTACCTTCGTGCTGCTTCTCGAAGACATGGGTCCGGCACGGACTGTCGAGCAGATCGGCGGCTGCACCGCCGATGAGGCGGATCTCGCGCTGGCTCAGGCTGCCGCACTGCACGCAGGCTCGTGGGGGCACGCTCGGCTGGCCGAGCACCCCTGGCTCGGCGCCGTAACGGTGTGGAATGCCCTGGCCGGCACGCTTCCTGCGATCATCGACCCGTGGCTGGAGCGTTTCGGTTCCCACCTGGGATCCGAGCACGTCGAGGCGGCCCGGCAGCTGGCCCGGGATGTGCCGGCATGGTTGGCAACGCTGGCAGAGCTGCGGTGCCTCTGGCACGGGGACTTCCGCCTGGACAATCTCCTGTTCGACGCGCAGGGCGGGCACACCTCGATCGCCGTCGTCGACTGGCAGAGCGTGGCGGCCGCACCCGGCGTGATCGATGTGTCGTATCTCCTGGGCACGTCGATGGCGGAGGCCGCGCGGGCCGAGCACGAACGCGCGCTGGTCACCGAATATCACCGGCGGTTGGTGGCCCTCGGCGTCACCGACTACGACTTCGCACGGTGCTGGCTGGAATATCGTGCACACGCTCTGTACGGCCTGGTGCTGTGCATTCCGGTCTCGCTGGGGGTACAGAAGTCCGAACGCGGGGACCGGATGTTCGCCGCGATGGCGGCCAGGGCCGCACAACAGATCGTCGACAACGACAGTTTCACGGCGTTACGCGCGCTCGCCGGCTGACGCAGGCCCCTCGACGGTTCGGCACTTTTTCGAATTGCTGTTAAATTCTACATGCTCGTGGCGATCTGCCCGTCGAGCCTGAGTCCACAGGACTACCTGACGCAGTCCGGGATCGAGCGAGCCCATATCGCCGGTGAACGCGCCGCCCGCGAGATCCCGGGTTCGCTCGGGGCCGGCTGAGCCATGCCCCACACCGACGTCAGCGAGCGCGGGCCAGCAGACCGCGCGCGCGGTCCACGACCGGCTTGTCGACCATCTTTCCGTCCACCGCACACGCGCCACCGGCCGCGGCGGCAGTGACCACCCGTTCGGCCCAGCGCAGCTCGGAATCTGTCGGCGTGAAGCGCCGATTGACAGCGTGCACCTGAGCCGGGTGAATACACATCTTTCCGGTGAAACCCAAGGTGGCCGCGTGTTCCAGATCGGCGACCAGCCTGTCCCCTTCGGTCAGATCGGTGGTCACCCCGTCTAGCGGTGCCGCGCATCCGGCGACAGCCGAGGCGAGCACCACCGCGCTGCGCGCATACTGCAATGCCGTGTGGCTGTCGGGATCGACCCCGAGCTCGGCCCCGAGGTCGACACTGCCGAAGGCGGCACGAACCACCGAATCGGCACCGCACAGGGCCGCCGCACCGGCCACTCCCCGCGCGGTCTCGATCAACGGGATCAGAGCGGTGCCGGCAGGCAACACGGCGGACACCCGGTTGAGCTGTTCGACGCTGTGCGCCTTGGGAACCATGACCGCACAGCGCCGCTGCGCGAGAACGGCCAGATCGTCTGCGCACCACTGTGTCTCGGTGCCGTTGACCCGGACCGCCACCTCGGCGCCACTGTCCAGGAATGCCGACACCGCCGCCCGCGCCGATGCTTTGGACTCGACGGCGACGGCGTCCTCGAGATCGAGTATCACCAGGTCGGCGCCGCTGTCGAGTGCCTTGGAGAATCTGGCGGGGCGGTCTCCGGGGACGAACAGCGCACTGCGCGCGTGACCGATCCGCGCGGCAAGATCGGTCAGCTCAGCACCGCCGGTCGATGTGCGGCCACGATCTTGTCCACGACGATCTTTGCCGTCTCGGCACATGCCGTGGTCCCGCCGTTGGCATACTCCTTGACGCCGTCGCCGACATTCCACAGTCCGGCCAACGGGGTCTCATGTGTCAGGTCGTAACCGGCAACGGCGCGCTGCGGCGGCCAGTCGTCTCGGGTGACGGCGATGTTGAGAATGCGGGCCCGGTTGTCGAAATCCTCGATGTTGTCCCGCAAGTCCTGCAGCAGGAGCTCGGTTTCGGCGGCCTCGTCGAAGTCACCGGTCGGATTCTTGGGCACCGCGGTCCCGGCGTAAAGATTCCACCCCGGCGGAGCCATCTCGGGGCAAACATCGGTGAAGTTGGAGACGTAGGCCAGCCTGCGCGATTTGGCGAAGCTCAGCATGCCGGGGACATCGACGAGACGGTCCTGGCTGGCGAAGTTGACCGTGATCATCGACGTGGGCCGGTCGGCCTTCTTCACCAGGTCCTGGTAATCCGGCGGCACGTTCTCCTCGCCCAAAAGTGCGACGGTGCCCGCGGGCCCGATATCGCTGACGACGATCGGCGCATCGATGCGCACCGACTGCCCGTCACGAGTCACCTCGATCCCGGTGACGGTGCCGCCATCGGCGGTGAGGATCTTCGCCACCGGTGTCGACAGCCAGATCTGTCCGCCATTGGCGACCACCGCATCGGCCAGCGCACGCCAGATACCGATGGTGCCCTCGGGATGGAAGCCGAAGCGCTTGAAGGCACTCTTGCGGGTGAAGTAGGTCAGGAACACTCGGGCGGGCAGATCCTCGGAGCCGACAGCGAAGACCGAGGCACACATGTTGCGGAAGATGCCATGCACGCCTTCGTTCTTGGTGTACTTGGCCACCCAGTCCGCGGTCGACAGTTCATCTTCGGGCAGACCGGAATCATTACGCGCGGCACCGATTCCCTTGACCAGTTTGGCACCTTGGCGGGTGAGTTTGCCCAGCAGGAACCCCCAGCCGCCGCCGGTGACGTCGACGTCCTTGCCCGCGATGCGGTACAGGATCGGCGGTGAGGGCTCCCGGATGTCGAACCGGGCCCCCACCTCTCGGCAGGTCTCCTCGGTGATGCCGCCCACCTCGATCACGATGGCCCCGTTGTTCACCTTGAAGTCGTCGATATCGTCGGTGGAGGCCCGGCCACCCACCTTGTCGAGCCGTTCGACGACCAGCGTGCGGTAGCCGAGTTTGGTCAGGCGCGCGGCGGTGAACAGGCCGCCCGCGCCGGCGCCGATCACCACGGCATCGTATGTCTCGCCCGAAGTCGTCATTGTCCTACTCCTTGAAAGTCGTTGTGTTGCTGCGATGGTGGCCGGGTCAGTACGAACGCGGCAGCCCCAGCGAGGTCTGGGCAACGTAGTTGAGCACCATCTCGCGACTGACCGGTGCGGTGCGCATCAGCCGGGTGACGAACCACAGCTCCGAGAGGCCGTACTCGTGGGACAGCCCGTTACCGCCGTGCGTTTGGATCGCCTGGTCCAGTGCCTTCAGGGCGGCCTCGGATGCCGAGTACTTCGCGATGTTGGATGCCTCGCCGGCCGGCAAGCCGGCGTCGAATTGCTGTGCGCTCAGCGCGGTTGCCAGCCGGCTCAGCTCGACGGCGATGTGACTGTCGGCCAACGGGTGGGCCACGCCCTGGTGTGCGCCGATCGGTGTCGACCACACGTTGCGTTCCTTCGCGTAGGCCACCGCCTTGTCGATCGCGTACCGACCGACGCCGCCACAGATCGCGCCGACCAGGATCCGCTCGGGATTGAGGCCGTCGAACACCTGCCGCAGACCGTTGCCGGCCTGACCGATCAGTGCGTCCTCGCCCACCTCCACCTCGTCGAGGAAGACGGTGAACTGCTTGTCCGGGGAGACGATCGAGGTGTCGATCTGCTGGATGCTGAAGCCCTTGGCGTCGGTGGGCACGACGAACAGTGACAGCTTGGACTTCTCCGGTGTCGAGTGATCGGCATCGCGCGCCACCAGCAGGACCGCCTCGCACTGATCGACCGCGGAAATGTAGTACTTCGCACCGGAGATCACCCAACCGTCGGCCGTCTTGCGGGCCGTGGTCTTGACGTTGTGGCTGTTGGAGCCGGCATCGGGTTCGGTCAAGCCGAAGGCCATCTTCTGACTGCCGTCGGCGATGCCGGGCAACCAGCGCCGCTTCATCTCATCAGAACCGTGGTGGGCCAGGATGGATCCACAGATCGCGGGCGAGATGACCCAGATCAGCATCGGCATACCGTGCGCGGCGAGTTCCTCGACCACCACCACGGCCTCAGCCATACCGCCCCCGCCGCCGCCGTACTCCTCGGGCAGGTGCACGCCGAGCAGACCGGCCGCGCCGAGATCTTTCCACAGTTCCCCGATGTCCTCGCCCTTGCGCCCGCGCTCCAGGAAGTATTGCGAGCCATAGCGTTCGGCGATGCCCGCGACGGTCTCCCGGATGGCGCGGTGCTCTTCGGTATCGGTGATCAAACCAGTCATGTCATCGTCCTTGGAATGTCGGTGTCGTCTTGGCCGCGAACGCGGCGATGGCCGCCGCCGCGTCGTCACTGCGACCGGTGTCCTTGGTGCCCTGCAGTTCGGCGGTCAGCTGCGTCCGCAGGTCGTTGTGCCAGCTGTCGCGCAGCAACGCACGCATTGTCGCGAAGGCCACTGTCGGTCCCGCTGCCAGCTCCGTGGCGACCTGGGTTGCCCGCGAACGCAGTTCGGCGGCCGGGACGATCTCGTTGACCAGACCCCACTGCAACGCCTCCGCGGCGCTGATGGGTGTGTTGCGCAGATAGGCCTGTGCAGCGCGGCGCGGGCCGATCAGCCGGGGCAGGTGATAGGTGCCGCCGCCGTCACCGGAAAGTCCGATGCCTGCGAAGGCGACCACGAACCTGCTGTCATCGGCGGCCAGCACGATATCGGCGGCATAGACGAATCCCAGACCGCCGCCCGCCACCGGACCGTGCGCGGCGGCCACAATCGGTGCCTCGACCCGGCTGAGGATGTCGAAGCCCTCGTGATAGGGCCGGATCATCTTCTCGAACAACGTGTCGTACCCGGCACCGTTGCTCTCCAGGAAATACGAGATGTCGCCACCGACCGTCAGCGCGGGCCCGTTGCCACAGATCAGGACCGCACGCACCGAGCGATCCGACTGGATGCGGCGCGCGACCTCAAGGGTTTCCTGCCCCATCCGCAAATTGATGGCGTTGCGCTGATCGGGTCGATTCAGGCACACGGTGGCCAGCCCGTTCTCGACGCGGTAGTCGATGGTCTGCAGCGCGCCGTTGCCCTCGAGCGCGGCACGCCAGGCGGCCGTATCGGTGAGTTGACGCAGCTCGGTGATCCGGCCGTCGTTGTCGAACGAGAGCACGTGGACGAAGGCCGCGTCCAGCTCGGCCCCGGAACGACGACCGCTGCCCCGGTAGGTGCCGATGACCGTCAGCCCACCGTCCTTGTTGAGCCGGTGATCCTCGGCAACGGCCCGAGCCCGGAAGTGCGCACCGATGCGCCACCAGACCTGTGCACGCATGGCCTCGGCACCGTGATGGGTGCCGCCCATCTCCAGCGGCATCCCTTCGGTGACGTGCCCGACGAACTCCGGCGACAGCAGCCGGTCGATGCTCTCGGCGTCGCCCCGGGCGAGCGCATCGTAGAGCGCCTCGGCAGCGGCGATACGGGAATCCTGTGCGGTATCAACCGACATAGCGCACGATCGATTCGATCACCGCAGCCGGCTTGGCCGCTCCGTCCACCTCGACGGTGGTGACCAGGGTGGCCTGCACCGCGCCGTCGAGCTTGTCTACGCCCGTTATCACCGAAGAAGCCCGCACCTTGGCGCCGACCGGCACCGGCGTGATGAACCGCACCTTGTTGAAGCCGTAGTTGATGGCCATCGCGATGTTGTCGACCCGGTAGAGCTCGTGCATGAACTTGGGCAGCAGCGACAGGGTCAGCAACCCGTGCGCGATGGTGCCGCCGAACGGACCGGAGGCCGCCCGCTCCGGGTCGACGTGGATCCACTGGTGATCATCGGTGGCCTGGGCGAAGTTGTTCACCCGATCCTGGTCGACGACCAGCCACTCGGTGGGACCCAGTTCGGTGCCCGCCGCGTTTTCGAACTCTTCGAGATTGCCAAAAGTCTTCATCGTGAACGCATTCCTTCCCTAAACCCGGATTCCCACCGGTTGACCCGCTTTGATCTGATCGAGGTACTCGGCCATCCCGTGGATGGGCGCGGCAGGCGCCTCGCCATCGGTGACCGACCAGCGGATGGCGGCCTCGACGATGCGGGTACTGACCTCGCCGTCGGCGCTGCGATGTCGCAACGGCACGATGGACAGTGCGTCGCCCTCGAAACGCCAGCGCCGCCCACCCGCGGCAATGGTCAGCCGGATGTGTTCCTGAAAGCCGTTGTCGTCGCGCTGCGTGGTGATCTCCACCTCATCGCAGGGGTGCACCTCGGTGCCGTCGAAGACGAAGCCGCCGACTCGTGACGAGCCGTCCGGATCGCCGAAATATGCTGCCATGAAGCCGAATCGGTCTGTACTCCCGTGCAGCCAGCGATAGAACCATGGCGCCTGCCAAGACCGCGGTCCCCAGGAGTGATCCCGCAGGCCGTGCCCGCGGACCGGCCAACGCTGGGTCCCGATCACCACCTCTCCGGTGACCACGGCGAGCTGTTCGTAGTGGTGGGGTGCAAAAGACTGCCCCTGCGCCTCGAACGTCTGCTCGTGGGCCGGCGCCATCGCCTCGAACTGGAGAGTGATTCGGCAGCCGGCCTGCGGGCTGGAGTTCAATGCCGCCGACGGGTCGCTCATCGTTGCCGGATCCGTCACCAGCCGGATGTCACCGTCGAAGCGCACACGCACGTCACGCAGCGGGGTGACCACCTCGACGGCCAGCCCACCGGCATTCATCGCCTCGTTCGAGGTGACCTGCGGGCGCGCGTAACCGAACGCGAGCCGACCGTCGGGCAGGTACAGGCAGATCGTCCGTTCACCACGGCCCTCGTTGGGCCGGTTGGCCAGCCGCAGGAAGCCGGCGATGCCGGATTCGGGGTCGTGGAATTCGAAGTACATCGACTCGTTGAAGTCCGAGTCGGAAGTGACCGCGTGGGTGTAGTCGTCGTCCAGAGTCAGCATGGCTTCGGCCGCGGCAGCCGAGTTGGCGCCGCTCGCCCCCCTTCGCATGGCAGTTGAAACTTTTTCGAATCACGAGCGCGGGCCATAAATAGGCTACGAGCACGTCCGTTCACGACGCTAACATATTTTTCTAGTTTCTGTTAGATTTTTTCTGACGACAGGAGTTCCCAGAGATGAGCAGCACGCCGATGTCCGACACCGCACCATCCGCCGCTGCGGCGCCCCCGGTGATCGGGGTGCCGCTGCACATCACTCCGACCGTCGTATGCATCGCATTACCGCTGCCCCTGCCCGACCTCCAGGTGGTCAACAGCTACGTCGTGCTCGGTGGCGACGGACTCACCCTCGTCGACCCCGGCTGGGCCTACCCTCCGGCCGAGTCCGCGCTCACCGAGGCCCTGCACCAGCTCGGATACGCCGTGACCGATGTCCACCGGATCGTCGTCACCCATCAGCACTGGGACCACTATTCGCTCGGGGTCCGCTGGCGTAACCGGTATGGCATGGAACTGCTCCTCGGCTCCGGTGAGCGGCACAGCCTGCAGGCCTTCGCGCGCCAGCCCGACAGCGTGCATCCCGCCCAGGTCGGCATGCTTACTCGGGCCGGGGCGCCGGACCTGGCCCGCCAGATCGCCGGGCTCACGTGGGAGCCCTACGAGCTCGGCGTGGCCTTCGACGCACCGGATCGCTGGCTGCACGACGGCGAAGTGCTGGCTCGCGGCGACGTCACGCTGGTGGTCCGGGAGACTCCCGGGCACACGCGCGGGCATGTGGTGTTCGAGGATGCCGAACAACACCTGGTGTTCTCCGGCGATCACCTCCTGCCGCGGATCACCCCCTCGATCGCTTTCGAGCGCGACCCCGAACCATTGCCGCTGCGGTCCTACCTCGACTCGCTGACCCTGATGCTGAATCTGCCCGACGCGCGCATGCTGCCCGCCCACGGTCACACCGCCGGCCGGACCTGGGCGCGCGCCCAGGAGCTGATCGACCACCATCGGCAACGTCTGGACCAGGTGTCCGAACTGGTCTGTGCGGGGTACTGCACGGGCCTGGAGGTCGCCGAGCAGATGCGTTGGACCCGGCACGGACGGCGGCTGGCGGAGTTGGACATCGTGCACCGGATGACCGCGGTGCTGGAGGTCGCGGCGCACCTCGACCTGCTGGCCGTCCGGGCCGAGCTGAACATGCGCGATCAGGACGGAGTTCGATGTTTCTCGCTGCCGTGAGCTTCGGCGCCGGTGCGCGCCACGATCTCTTGGACCAGTCGGAACTTCTGGATCTTGCCCGTCGGCGTCGTCGGTAGCTCGTCGGCGGAATAGAACACGACGCGCTTGGGCACCTTGAAGCGCGCCAGCGAGGTCCGGCACAGCTGGAGGACGTCCTGCTCGGTGAGATCGTGACCGGGTGCGGTGACGACGACGGCGCAACCGATCTCACCCCATCGATCGTCGGTGAGACCGATGGCGAAGGCCTGGCTGATTCCGGGATGGGCGGCCAGCACATCCTCGATCTCCCTGGGCATCACCAATTCCCCACCGCTCTTGTACAGCTCCTTGCTGCGACCGGTGACCCGCAGGTAGCCGTCGGGGCGGATATGGCCGAGATCGCCGGAATGCAGCCACCCCGAACGCAGTGTCGCGGCGGTGTCCACCGGGCGATTCCAGTACTCGAGCATCACCGTCGGTCCCGCCGAGAGCAGCTCTCCGTCGACGCCGGCCGGCATATCGTGCCCGGTATCCGGATCGACGACCCGGTACACGACCAGTTCGGCGGACCCGGGAAGCCCGGCGGCTCCGGCCATCTTGGGCCTGCCGACGGTCTCCGAGGTCAGCACCAGATCGTCCTCGGGCCGGGTGAGCGTCATGGCGCCGCCGCATTCGGTCATCCCGTAGCCGGTGACGATCTCGTCGATACCGAACAGTTCGCGGACCTGGTGCCACAGCCAGATCGGTGCCGGGGCGGATCCGCACAGCAGTGCGCGCAGCGACGACAGGTCGAAGCGTTGGCGCACAGGGCTTTCCACCATCGCCACCGCCATGGTGGGAACGCACAGCATGTCGGTGGCCCGGTGCCGCTCGATCCCGGCGAAGTAGCCTTCGGCGGTGAACGACGGCAGCAGGATGACCGCGCCGCCGACGAACATGGCCGACAACAGGCCCTCGACGTAACCGAACATGTGATAGCAGGGCAGCGAGTAGAGAATCCGACGGCCGTCCTCATAGGCGCGGGTCAACGCCGACGCGTACGCGGTGCGCAGGACGGCGTCATGGGACACCACCACTCCCTTGGGTGACCCCGTGGTGCCCGACGTGTAGAGCATGTCGCCGGGATCGCCAGGTGCCACCTCCGGCGTCGACGCCGACTGTGCCGCCCGGGCGCATGCCGCCAGATCCGCGACCGTCATCGCCGTGCGACGAACGAGACCACCGGTGTCGAGCACCACCACCTGGCGCAATGCCGGTACCGTGTCGCGGCGATCTTCGCGCGCGGCGAAGCCGGGCTCATCCCATCCCGGGGCGATGCCGTCGAGCATCTCCTGGTAGTCCAGGGCACCGAACTGCGTCATGGTGACCAATACCCGACAGCTGGAATCGGCAAGGACGAAACCGAGTTCGGATCGCCGGTAGAGATAGTTGAACGGCACCGCGATGGCGCCGGCGCGGGCGATCGCGAACTTCACCGTGACGAATTCCGGGAAGTTGGCCATCACCATCCCGACCCGATCGCCGACGCCCACACCGAGGGCCATCAGCCCCGCCGCCAGCGCACGGGACTGTTCGGCGACATCGCGATAGGTCAGCGTGACCGAATCGGTGAGGACGAACGGCCGATCCGGATACCGGTCGGCGCAGCGATCCAGCCATTGGGCCAGCGTCACGGGTTGCCACACCGCGAACCGCTCGGCCAGTGCAGTGCGACGCCGGCCTATCGCGACGGTAGCGCTCACAGCTCGGCCAGTTCATCGGCGAGCATGGCCTCACGCAGCGCGAAGCGCTGCACCTTGCCCGTCGGGGTGATGGGAAACTCGCTGGTCACAAACCAGCGGGCGGGAATCTTGTAGGCGGGCATACGAGCCCGTGCGTGCGCAATCAGCGCCTCGCGCAGACCTTCCGGCTCGGCGGAGTCGATGCGGCAGGCTACCGCCACGACCTCGCCGAGCCGTTCGTCGGGAAGCGCCACCGCCACGACATCGAGCACATCGTCGTGCTCGGCGATGACCGTTTCGACCTCGGCTGGTGAGATGTTCTCGCCACCGCGAATGATCAGTTCCTTGAGCCGGCCCGTGACCCGAAGGTAGCCGCGGTCGTCGATTGAGCCCAGATCCCCGGTGCGCACGAACCCATCCGGGTCCAGTGCGCGCGCCGTCGCCGCCGGGTCATGCAGGTACTCGATGAACTGCTGGTAACCGCGCGCGCAGATCTCGCCGACCTCGCCGGTGTTCAGCGTGGCACCGGTGTCCGGATCGATCACCTTGCAGTCCACATGCGGTAGTTGCCGACCCACGGTGGTCAACTTGTCCTCGCGGGTGTCTCCCGGACGCGTCAACGACAGCACCGGGGCGAGTTCGGTCTGACCGTAGAGGTTGTAGACCTCGGCACCGAATACCGCGGCGGCACCGTCGATCAGCTCGCTGGATACCATCGCCGCTCCCCCCATGATGACCCGAAGAGCCGGTGCCGGTGTGCTGCCCGCGCGCTGCGCGGCCAGCAGTGCCAGCAGCACCGCCGGCACGTAGAAGAGCACCGTCACGTTCTCGCGAGCCAACGCTGCCAACGCATCGGCCGGGTCGAAGCGTTCGAACAGCACCGCGGTGCCGCCCAGCCAGGCCGGCCCCAGGGTGGCGATCACACACCCGGCCGTATGGAACAGCGGTAACGGGTTGAAACACACCGAACCCGCCTCGACACCGCAGGCGTGCATGGTCAACCGGGCGACGTTCACCAGTGCGCGGTGGGTCAGCAGCACCCCCTTGGGACGACCGGTGGTGCCCGAGGTGTACTGCAGCATCACCGCGGAGTCCGCACGAGCGGTACTGTCCGCCAGTTCGCCGACCGGTTCCGACAACCACTGCGCCCATTGCGACAACGAGATACGGCGGATCCCCGGAATGTCGGCGCACACGCGCTGCGCCACCGTGGCCAGGTCGTAGTCCCGGCTGCGATCGGCATGGATCAGCACCCGTGCGCGGCTGTGCCGCAGCACATAGTCCAGATCAGCGTCGCGCAGCACCGGGTTGACCGCCACCAGGATCACGTCGGCGAGCGCGGCTCCGTACTGAACAATGGTCCATTCCACCGTGTTCGGCGCCCAGAGCGCGACGTAGTCACCCGGGTCGACGAGCGCGCGTAGCGCCGCCGCCACCTGGCGCGCCTCTCGCAGCAGATCGCCATAGCTGAGCCGGACCGTGTCATCGCGGCCGTGCCGAGTGCCCACCAGCGCCTCGGTGTGGGGGTACTCACCGGCGCGCACGGTCAACAACTCGCCCACCGTCAGGTCGACCAACGGAGCGTCACGATCACCGGCCCGAAAGGCCGGTGACCGACCGCTCAGGGCGCCGGCGATGACATCGGATGGCTCGGCCATGTGTCGATCAGACGGGGTTGCTACCGAGCGTGGCCTCGGACATATCGCTGATCTGCGACCACTGTGCGGCGATCTCGGACAGGCTGGGCGGTGCGGAGAAGGTGACACCGGAATTCTGGAATTGCGCCACCCGCTGAACCAGGCCGCCGCCGACCACGAACACCGAACCGGTATCGGTGTTCTCCTGCGAGACCAGGTAGCCGACCGCGGGAGCCACCAACTCAGGATTCAGCTTGTCCAGAAGCTCCTGTGGCGCAATGTCCTCGGTCATCCGGGTGGCGGCCAACGGCGCGATCGCATTGGCCGTGATCGAGTACTTGGCGCCCTCGATGGCCAGCGTGTTGATGAGTCCGACCAGGCCGGCCTTGGCGGCACCGTAGTTGGCCTGTCCGAAGTTCCCGTACAGACCACTGGTCGAGGTCGCCACCACGATGCGGCCGAACTGCTGCTCGCGGAAATGCGGCCAGGCGGCCCGGATGACGTTGAATCCACCGTAGAGATGCACCTTTTGGACCGCATCCCAGCTCTCACCGGACATCTTGTGGAACGCGCCGTCACGCAGGATGCCTGCGTTGCTGATCACGCCGTGCACGGCGCCGAACTCGTTCAACGCCGTCTCGATGATGGCCGCGGCGCCCTGCTCGTCGGCGACCGAGTCGTAGTTGGCCACCGCACGACCGCCGGCGGCGCGAATCTCGGAGACCACGGTGTCGGCGGCCGCGGTGCCGGCGCCGGAGCCGTCGCGGGCGCCGCCGAGGTCGTTGACCACCACCAGAGCGCCGTTGGCGGCCAGGAATCGGGCGTAGGAACGCCCCAACCCGCCACCGGCACCCGTGACGACGACAACCTTGTCTTCAACACCCGACACGTGAACTCCTCCAGTATGTTTGATTTTCTCGAATCTACGTTAAAAATTGACCGAGGGTCAAGGTGCCTTGGGCACCGGGGTCGCCGCGCTCAGCTCCGGTGGCGCCCGGGCTGGTTCGACACGATGGACACGAACGACACACAACCGCCGGGGCGGCCCCCGAGATTATGGGTCAGGGCGGTGTGCGGATCCTCGAGTTGGCGCCGGCCCGCCGCACCGCGGAACTGCAGCCACGCCTCGTAGAGCATGCGTAGTCCACTGGCACCCACCGGATGCCCGAACGACTTCAGCCCACCATCGGGGTTGACCGGCAGTCGGCCGCCGGCGTCGAAATCACCGCCCAGCGCGTCCTTCCACGCGTGACCGGTCTCGGAGAAGCCGAGATCCTCCATCAACACCAGCTCGGTCGGGGTGAAGCAGTCGTGCACCTCGGCCAGCGACAACTGCTGCGCAGGTCGGTCGATACCGGCTTGCGCGTAGGCGTCCTTGGCCGCCTTCACCACCTCGGGAAATGTGGTGTAGTCATAGGCCGGATCCACATAGCCCCGCACCGATCCCGCCACCAGGGACAATCCCTCGATGTACATCGGTCGGTCGGTGAATTCGTGCGCGCGATCCGCAGGCACCAACAGCGCACACGCGGCACCGTCGGATACGCCCGAGCAATCGAACACGCCGAGCCGGCCCGCCACCTTCGGCGCATTCTCGATGGTCTCGCGGGCAACCGGGGACCGGAACTGTGCCTTGGGATTACGCGTACCGTTGTCGTGGTTCTTCCAGGCGACGTGGGTCATGGCGGCACGCATCTCGTCGGGATGCACACCGTAGCGATCGCAATAGGCAGGATCGAGCAACGAAAAGGCCGCCGGGGCCGTCATCGAGATCTCCGGCGCCGTGCCGTCACCGGGCGGATCCTGACGCAGGAGCCCGGAATACCCTGAATCCTTGAGCTTTTCGACGCCCACCGCCATCACGATGTCGTAGGCACCCGCGGCGACCGCGTAGGCGGCGTTGCGAAAGGCCTCCGAGCCGGTGGCACAGAAGTTCTCCACCCTGGTCACCGGCTTGTCGTCGCTGCCGATCGCCCGGCTCAGCGTCAGCCCGCCGAGGCCGGAACTCAACGTGCCGAGCCAGTAGGCGTCCACATCCTCACGCGCCACGCCGGGCAGACCCGAGAGGCATTCCTGGTAGGCCTCCAGGATCAGGTCCTCGGTGGAACAGTCCCAGCGCTCACCGAAGCTGCTGCACCCCATGGCCACCACCGCAACCTTGCCGGAGATCCCGTTACTGGGCATCGACCTGCACCGCCTTCCAGAAGTAGTCGTGTACTCCACCGGCGGTGAACAGCCTGCGGAAGGTGAACCGCACCCGCGTGCCGACGGCCAACTCATCGGGACGCGCATCGGCGACTTCCAGCGTGCAACGACCGCCGCCGTCGATGTCGATCACGGCCTGCACCATCGGGGGCGACGGCGAGAACGCCAGCCGGTCCACCGTGTAGGTCACCACGGTCCCGGCCAGATCACGGACGGCCACCTCGGCCATCTCGTCGGTGGCCTGACACTGCCGGCACACTCGCTGCGGCGGAAGGTGAACGAAACCGCAGGCTTTGCAGCGTGATCCGACGAGTCCGAACTTCCATTGCCGAGCCCGGCCGGCGGGCGGCGCGGCCGGGCGATCCGGTTCCGGTCGACGCGGGGCCTCCCGCTCGACCAGACCGCGCCACGACAGGTAGGTCAGGTACTCGACGGCCGAACCGGCCGCGCGCTGCGCACTCAGCGGTCGCGACTGGCGGTGCCGGCCGAGCGCGGCGGTGGCCGCGAACACCACGACATCACACCCATCGGCGGCGGAGACGACCATGATGGTGTCCCCCGCCTCGGCGATGTCGAGAACGCCGGCCAGGGCGATGAACGGGTCGGCGGCACCACTGTGACCGATCGGCGAACTCGACACCGACTTCTGGCCCTTGACCAACGTGGCTGCCCGCTTGAGGACCGCGGTGTTCGGGCAGGTGAGGACCACGTGGTCGACATCGGCACACCCCGCGGCCGCCAGGGCCGCACCCGCTGTGTCGCGGATCAACTCGGCGTAGAGCTCGGCGCCGAACCGCTCCTCCCAGAGCTGACCGGTGGCCTCGTCGGGGCTGCGCCACCGATCCAGGAATTCCGCCGTGCTCGAACGGATCGCCAACACCTCGGCAATCGGGTCGTCCGCACCGAACCACAGGGCCGCGGCACCGTCTCCGCCGGACTTCTCGTCGGCCGAGCCCGGCTTGCCCACCCGGACATCGGCGGCGACCACCAGGCCACCCTCGCGGGCCGCCGCGCGCAGACCGGCCATGGCACTACGCGCGGTCCCGCACAGGTCGGCGGTGAACACCTGGGCGGGAAGGCCCAGTGCCGCATGGACGGCGGTGGCGTTGGTCTTGTCGGCGTAGGCCGGGCTGCTGGTGGCCAGGTACAGCGCGTCCGGCACGACGTCGGAGGGCAACGCCCGAGCGGCCGCGGCGACGGCCATGGTCGTCGAATCCTCGTCGTAGGACGCGACGACGCGGTCACCACGGCGCAGTCCGATGGACGAACCCGCCAGCCGATGGTGCGGAAGGTAGCTCGCGTACCCGCACAGCCCGATCGTCACGAGACACCCTCGAACACCGCCGCCAGGCCCTGGCCGCCACCGATACACATCGTCTCCAACCCGAGGCCTCCCCCGCGCCTGCCCAGTTCATGCAGCATCGTGGTCATGATCCGGACCCCGGTGGCTCCGATCGGATGACCGAGCGATATCCCGGAACCGTTGACGTTCAAGCGATCTTCGACATCGGCCGGGCTCACGCCCCACCCGGCCAGCACCGCGAGCACCTGCACGGCGAAGGCCTCGTTGATCTCGATCAAGGCCAGATCGTCGAAGGACAGCCCCGTCCTGGCGAAGAGCTTCTGGGTGGCGCCTACCGGCCCGATCCCCATCCGGGAGGGCTCACATCCCACGGCGGCCCAGCCACGCAGATATCCCAGCGGCTGCAGCCCGAGTTCGTCGAGCCGGTCCTCGGCGACGACCAGACAGGCCGCGGCGGCATCGTTCTGCTGACTGGAATTGCCTGCGGTGACGGTGCCACCGGGGGTGATGGTGCGCAGCCGGGCGAGGGTTTCGGCCGTGGTGTCGGGTCGGATGCCCTCGTCCGCGGCGAAGAGCTGTGGTTCACCGCGGCGGGCAGGCACCTCGATCGCCACCGTCTCCGCGTCGAACAACCCGTCCTTGTGGGCCGCGGCGGCGCGCTGATGACTGCGGGCGGCGAACGCGTCGGCCTGCTCGCGGCTGATTCCGTAATCCGTGGCGAGGTTCTCCGCGGTCTCGATCATCCCGCTGATGGCGCCGAATCTCCATTCCGGCTGCGAACGTTCACGACCGCGGTCGAGGCGGTCGTAGAGCATCTGGTTGCCTGCGCGCGATCCCCAGCGTGCCGACGTGGTGTAGTGCTCGATATTGCTCATCGATTCGACCCCACCGGCGAGCACCACGTCGGCGGCACCGGTCTGCACCGTCATCGCGGCGGTGATGACAGCCTGCAGCCCACCGCCACAGCGCCGGTCGATCTGCAGGCCGGACACCCCGATCGGAAGGCCGGCGTGCAACGCCGCCCACCGACCGATACACGGTGCCTCGGAGTTGGCATAGGACTGCGCGAACACGACATCCTCGATGCGTTCGGGATCGACCGCACTGCGTTCCACGACGGCCTTGATCACTCGTGCAGCAAGGTCTTCGGCTCGCATCGGGCGCAGACTCCCCCCGAAGGTGCCGACCGGGGTCCGCACCGGGGCGACGATGGCGGCGCGCCTCACTGGTCACCGCGCCAACGGTCGGCGGACGGATCCAGCAGGCTGTTGAGCCGCTCGTCGGGCAACCAGACGATGGTCTCCAGTTCCAGGGCATCCAGGAAACGCACCCGGCCGGTGCGCAGGTCCTGCACCCGCAGCCGCGGCGAGTTGGCGGTGTCGTCGATACTGACCGCGACCTGTGCGAACTCGCTTCCGACCACCGCACCGGCACCCTCGACGTGCACGGGTGCCGTCGGATCGAACTCAATACTCATGCTGTTCCTCAGATCAGAAAGCTCAGGGTGGGGATCGGCTTGTCGGCGTCGACGAGCTGGACCAGCTTGTAGGACAACTTCAGTTCCGCGCCGTCACAGCGCAGCCGATAGGTGGTCCGGCCGCCCCAGATGTGATTACCGCGCGGCCGGGACTCCACGACCAGGAAGTTGGCACCGACCTCGAGATCGACACCGCCGTGCGCATTGGCCCGGCCACCGAGCAGTTCGATGTTGGAGATCAGGCGACGCAGATGCGACGGTGGCGCCTGGGCATAGCGGCGCCCGGTGCGAACCTGCTTGAGCCGGGTCGAGATCCGGCTGCGATTGTCGAAGATGATCGACATCTGCCGGGACGGGTCGCTGGCCACGGTATCGGCGGGCACCCAGTACAGCGCGTCGTCGGTCCACAGGGCTTCCCACGCGTCGTAGTCGTTCTCGTCGGCGTGCCGGGCCTCGCGGTAGATGAACTGCTCGACCTCGGCACGGTCGAAGCCGTCGGGCACCGCCAGCAAGTCCTTGCCCTGATTCACGGACGTCGTCACGGCTAATTCCTCTCCATCAACGTCTTGTAATGCGACCAGAAACCGCGCATCCCGGTTTCGTCGGTGTTGGTGCCGATGGTGAAGCCGTTCTCGTCGACCCGCTCCCGGTTCATTCCCCGCCGCACGTCGAGCCACTCCGGGCTCAGCGCCGCGATGCCCTCCTGATTGCGTTCGTACATCTCGGTATCGTCGGCCAGCAGCATGCCGGCCGGTCCGACGGATCCGATGCACTGGGACACCATGCGCCGGTTCAGTTCCGGTGCCCCGGCCAACTGGACCGCGGTGGCGTACTGGACACATTCGTCGACGGAGACGGGCTGGATGTTGAACACCTGGATCTCGGCGATGAACAGGTTCGGAAAGATCATCACGTGCGGCGCACCCTCGATCAGGATCCGTTCGGCATCCGCACCGTGGGTGGCCCGCATCGCCGCGACGTAATCGGGCACCCGTGACTCGGTGGTGCCGAACCATCGCATGGGCTGGGCATACTTGCGGAACTCCGGGCGCAGGTCGTTCTCGCTGTGCCCGTTGCCGAGATCACGCGTCACCGCGGTCGACGAATCGCTGTAGAGCGGGCCGATGGTGCTGCCGGTGACCCCGAAGATGGACCCGTGCACGAACTGCGGGTGATAGCCGTCGGTCTCGTTCTCGGCGAGCAACTTCCAGTTGGCGCGCGCCTTGTGCTGCAGCCAGCCGGCGGTCAGCTCGACGCGGCCCTGTGGAGACAACCGGGTCAGCCGGTCGATCTCACCGGCTGCGGCTCCGAGGTGTTCGATCAGGGACGGGCCGTCGGGCGCGAAGCTGCCGAAGACGAAGCCGCCGTAGGAGTCCACCCGGGGGACCCGCCCCATGGCCAGGTCGAGCTTGCGGCCACCGTAGCCCTTGAAGAACGGGAATCCGATCAGATCGCCGTCATTGCGGAAGGTCCAGCCGTGGTACGGGCACCGGAAGGTGCTCGAGTTGCCCTTGGCATCGTCACACACCTGGTTGCCGCGGTGCGCACACCGGTTGAGCAGCAGATGGATCTGGCCATCGCGGTCGCGGGTCATGATGACATCCTGCGGACCGAGCTTCTTGCGCACGTAGTCGTTGGGCTGTGCCACTTCGCTCTCGTGACCGACGAAAACCCATGTCCGATACCAGATCTTCTCCAATTCCTCGGCGAAGATCGACGGATCGGTGTAGAGGCTGCCGTGCACCTTCTCCGGCCGGATCAGGCGCTCGTACCGGCTGGCTGTCCCCGCGCCGGCGTCGACGACAGATGTCGTGGGAGGTGTCATTGGTGGGCTCCTTGCCGAGATCCGAACGATGGGCGTCGCTTCTGTGCGAACGCGGCGATACCTTCTGCGAAATCCGCACTGCCGAAAAGCCTTGCCTGGTGTGCGGCCTCATGGTCGAGGACCTCGACAGGCGGCAGGGTGGGCGCGACGGCCAGCAGTTCCTTGATCACGCCGTAGGCCTGCGCGGGACCGGCGGCCAACCGTTGCGCGTCCGCGCGCGCTACGGCCAGCGCCGCGCCGGGATCGGTGAGGGCATCGACCAAGCCCCAGGGCTGGGCGGTCTCCGCGGTCACCGGCTCGGGCATCAGCAGCATCTGGCGGGCGCGCGCGACACCGACCCGTTGCGGTAGCGAGGCATAGGCGCCCATGTCGCCGGCCAACCCGACATTGGTGAAGGTGGTGGCAAATCGCGCATCGCGGGCGGCGATCACCCGGTCGCATGCGGCCGCCAGCGCCGCACCGGCACCGAAGGCGGCACCCTCCACCGCGGCGATGACGGGTTTGGGGGTGTTCCAGATCGCCCGGATGACACGCTGGGCCATCTGAGCCCGCTCCATGGCCTCGTTCTCGGACATGAGCTTCATCGTGGAGATATCGCCGCCGGAGCAGAACGTGCTGCCCGCACCGGTCAGCACGATCACCCGCACCTGCGGGTCGGCATCGGCGGCCTCCAGCGCGTCGGCGAGCTCCAGGCGCAACGGAATGTCGATGGCGTTGCGCACCTCGGGCCTGTTGAGGGTCAGGACGCGCACGGCGCCGTCGTCTTCGACGAGGACGTTCATCGTCCGACGAACTTCGGTGTGCGGCGCTCGATCACGGCGCGTAGCCCCTCGAGAGCGTCCGCGGTCCCTGACAACTCGGACACGGTGCGTGATTCCTCGGGAAGACGCTCCTCGATGGAGGCGCCCACCCCCGACCACACGAGGCGCTTGGTGGCAGAGAGCGCGAGGGTGGGCATCGCGGCCAGCTCGGCGGCGATCGCGTCGGTGCGGGTGACCAACTCGTCGTCGGCAACCACCTCGGTGATCAGGCCGATATCGGCGGCTTCCTGGGCGCTCAGCGTCGGATTGGTCAACAGGATGCGCAGGGCCTGGCGCAACCCGACCAGTTGGGCCAGCGTCACCGACGAACCGCCGTCGGGGGCCATTCCGACCCGCACCGCACCGGAGAAGAACTTCGCCGAGCGAGCGGCGACGACGATATCGGATGCGCACACCAGCCCGAGACCGCCACCTCCGGCGGCGAATCCCTGTACCGCGGTGACCACCGGTACCCGGAGTTGGAACAGGGCGGCGGTGGCCAGCTGCAACCAGGCCGTCGCCTCGCGCAGGTAATCCGGCAGCGCCTCCCCCTTGGACTCGAAGGTGTGCACGTCGCCACCGGCGCAGAAGTTGCGTCCCGCACCCGAGAGCAGCACCACCTTGACGGCCGGATCGGCATGGCAGGCCAGCACCTCGGCGTGCAGTGCCTTGAGTGTGTCGACGTTCAGGCCGTTGGCGATGTGCGGGCTGTTGAGTTGTAGCCGGGCGATACCGTCGGCGCCCACCTCCCGCAACACCGGGGCAGTACTGGTCTCGCTCATGTGGTCTCCCTGTTCTTGAACGCCGACACACCGGCCTGTCCGGCCGATCCGCTCAGTCGTGCGACGACGGCATCGGTTTCGTGGCGATTGGCGGCGGCGAGATCGGTGTCCAACCCCGCCACGACGAGTTCCTTGATGGCGGTCAGGGCCGAGCGGTCTCGGCCCGCGAGCCGGGCGGCGAACGCCTGCACCGAATCGTGGAACACCTCGGGTGCGAATGCCCGGTAGGCGAGCCCGATCCGCACCGCATCGATCCCGCTGAACTTGTCACCGGAGAGCAGCAATCCCAGGGCCTGCTGGCGACCGAGGATGCGCGGCAGCCGTGCGGTGCTGCCCCCGCCGGGGATCATGCCGAAGTTGACGTGGTTGTCCGCAATCCGCGCCTGCTCGCAGACCAGCACGATATCGGCGGCCTGCATCAGTTCGAATCCGCCGGCCATCGCGACACCGTCCACCGCGGCCACCACCGGGACCGGCAGTCCTGCGATGACATCGCAGGCATCCTTGAACGTGGTGAACAGCGTGCGCAACGCGTCGGGCCCGTCTGCCCGAAGCCGCTGCACCTCGTCGAAATCGCCTCCGGCGCAGAAATTTCCACCCGAACCACGAATGATCACGGCATGCACGTCAGTGCGCTGCCCCAGACCCGTCAACGCGGCGCCCAGCGCTCGGGCCAAGGCCACGTTGACGGCGTTCATCCGGTCGGGGCGGTTCAGCGTGATCCAGCCGATGTGCTCGCGGACCTCGACGAGCACCTCGGCATCGTTCGCTCCGGGATCGTCTACTTCGGCAGCACCGTATGCGTTCACATGTATCTCCCGCCGCCGACCTCGATCACTGTGCCGGTGATGTAGCTGGACAGGCCCGAGCCGAGGAAGACCACCGCCCCGGCCACCTCACCGGGTTCGCCGGCCCGTTTCATCGGGACGTCGGCCTCGCGCTGGGCGAACACCTCCGGCGGCATGGCCGCGGTCATGGGGGTGCGGATGAGCCCGGGTTGGATGGCGTTGACCCGCACGTTGTGGTGGGCAACCTCCTTTGCCGCGGCTTTGGTCAGACCGACGATGCCCGCCTTCGCGGCGCTGTAGTTGGTCTGTCCGGGATTTCCCGATTTCCCGGACAGCGAGGAGATGTTGACGATGCTGCCGGACTTCTGTTCCCGCATCACCGCCGAGGCTTCCCGGATGCCGAGCCAGGTGCCGCGCAGGTGCACGGTGATGACGGCGTCGAAGTCGGACACCTGCATCTTCTTCAGCGAGGCATCACGGGTTATCCCGGCGTTGTTGACGAAGATGTCGAGTCGGCCGTAGTGGTCGACCGTGCCGGACACCAGGTCGCGCACGGCATCCTCGGAGGTGACATCGCAGGCGACGCCGCGGCAGTCGCCGGCAGGTCCCGCCACCTCGGTGGCCGCCCGCGCGGCCGCGGTCTCGTCGAGGTCGGCGAACACCACCCGGGCACCGTGCTCGTACAACGTTCGCCCGATCTCCAACCCGATACCCTGCGCGGCACCGGTCACCACGGCGACCTTGTCCTGGAGCAGTCTTTCCACCCGGAATCTCCCATCGCACGAGGCATAGACAAATCTAACCGAAATTTCTAATCTAGGTTAAATCAATTGGTCGGACGGTTTCAACCATGGGGCCACCGAGAAGGGATCGACATGGATCTGGGACTGTCGGGGGCTCGCGTCGTCATCACCGGAGGCGCGTCCAACATCGGGCGCGGCATCGTGCATGAATTCGCCGCCGAAGGCGCACGCATCGTGCTCAACGACATCGACGCACCGCAGGCCGACAAGGTCCGGGCCGAAGCGCTGGAACGCGGTGCCGTCGAAGTAGAGCTCGCCATCGAAGACCTGACAGTCGACGGTGCCGCCGAACGCACCGTCGAAGCAGCGGTCTCGCAATGGGGCGGCGTCGACGTCCTGGTCAACAATGCCGGGTGGAGTGTGCCCGGCTTCGTCGCCAGCGATACCGACCGGCAAAAATGGCAGCGCACCATCGAGATCAACTTCTTCAGCGCCGTGGCCGCCACCCAGGCCGCCATCGCGGCCATGAAGGATGCCGGAGGCGGTTCGATCGTCTTCATCTCCAGCGACGCCGCCTTCGGCCAGATCCGCCAAGGCATCTACGGCGCGTCGAAAGCGGCCATGGTCGCCTTCGCGCGCACCACGGCGCGTGAACACGGCCGCCACGGAATCAGGTCGAACATCGTCTGTCCGGGCCTGGTGATGCCGGAGGGCCCCGAGGCGGTCGGGGCCGCCAGCCTCTGGGCGGTCGGCCAGGACGAGGTGTTCAACCCCAAGCAGATCGACTTCATGCTCAAGGACACCCCGATGCGTCGACTCACCACCGCCGAAGATGTCGCGCGCGCCGTGTTGTGGTTCGCCTCCCCGACCGCCGCCCGCCAGGTCACGGGCCAGATGATCTCCGTCAGCGGCGGATACACGATGCCGTGAGCGCGCGTGTGGGCGATGCTCGGTGCCGCTGAACTCAGCGGCACCGAGCATCGCCCTCGCCGGCACCACCTACCGTGACGGTGGCACCAACATCGACTGCCACGACTCCGGCTTCCCGCCGCCCGCCAGATTGGCCTGGGTGTACCGCTTCCCGTCCGGCCCGAGATAGCTGCCCGTCGTCGGGTCGTACTCGGCCACCGCGATGGGCGGCGCCACCGTCGGCGGCGCGGCTGCGGGAGCAGCCGGCGGCGCACTCTCACCGGGCCGGATCTGCGGAATCGGCTGGCCGGACAACGTGGCGTTGGGATCGCCCTTCCAGTTGAACCCGTCGTTGAGAGGAACGTAGTTCTCGTCGCTCTCGCACATCTTGACCGTCGGCGCCCGCTTCCCAGGCCGTGTCGCACACGGCAGGTTGCGCGCACCACGCACGTTGAACATGGAGTCCTGCGGGATGCGGCAGTACAAGTCCCCCGCGGGGCGGTCCGGGTAGTCGGTCAGGCTCGTCGGCCGTGCCTGATTCGGTGGTAGGTAACCGGTCAGGCATGGTGGTGGGAGGTTGAGATTCAGGTTGAAGCTCAGAAACGCACCCTTGTAATCGGGTTTGGTATCGCGATTGGTGACACCCGCGCCCTGCACCACTTCCACCGCCGACGGTGCCAGCACCAGCAGCTGCTCGAGATGCGGCTGATAAGTGACCGCCACATCCCCGAGGGTGACCAGGTTCGCCAACACCACCGGCAGGGTCGGCTGGACCCGGTCGAACAGTTGACGGACCTCGTCGGCGGCGCGCGGACCCACGTCCAGGATGCTGGTGACCGACTTGTCCTCACGCTTGAGCTGCTCGGTCACCGAGGCCATGTTGGAGGCCCACGCCTCGATCGAATCAGCGGTGGCCGACTGGGAGTCCAGGATGGGTTTGGAGTTGTCGATCAGGTTGGTCAGTGCGTCGAGATTCTTACGCGCGTCGATGGCCAGCGTGGTCGAGCCCTTGACCAGGCGGGCCAGATCCGGACCCAAACCACCTACCGCCGTGGCCGATTCGTCGACCACCGTCTGAAGGTTGTCGCCGGGGATGACCTCCAACCCCTTGTTCGTCGCCGCCAGCAGATCACTGATGTCCGGAGGTACCGAGGTACGGTCCAGCGGTATCACCGCCCCCTCGGCGAGGCGGCCGCTGTCACTGTCGGGGATCAGTGAGACGTATTGCTCGCCGATGGAGGAGGCACTGTGCACCTCTGCCGTGACGTCGGAAGGGATCTCGACGTCGGATTTGAGCGACAGCTCGGCCACCACACCGGACTGGGTGAGATCCACCCGCGCCACTCTGCCCACGTTCGTTCCGCGGTAGGTGACGTTGGCGTTCTCGTAGAGTCCCGCGGCAACCGGCAACTGGACGGTCACCTTGTAGTGGTTGTACCCGAACAGCAGGTTCGGCAGGCCCATGTAGTTGAAGATCATCACGGCACCACCGACGAGGGTGATCACCGCGAAGAACGCGAGCTGGGTGATGACTCTTCTGCTGAGTACCATCTAGGGCCCCTGATTCAGGTGGTACGGGATGATCAACGGATTGACCGCGGTGTACGGGCTGGGCAGCTGACCGATCGTGCGACCCCATTGCATCTCCAGCTCGGTGAGCTCACCCTCGAATCGGGTGCCGGTGAAGAATGACGAGTCGATACGACTCAGCGTCAGATCGATGATCGCGGTCAGGTTCGCGTAATCGCCGCGGAACCATTTGTCCAGCGTCTCCTGGGCGAACGGATACACCGAGAAGAAGCTCAACGACCGAGTGAGCGCGGGCCCGGAATCGGCCAGTGATTTCACCACCGGGGCAAGATCTTTGAGCTCCGCCACCAGAGCCTCTTTGGTTTGGTTGCTCGAATCCGCGGCAAGGGCGCTGAACTTGCCGAGCTGATCGAGTGCCTCGGTGAGGGTCTCCCGCTCATCCCGCAGGACGCTGAGCGCCTCGGGGATGGTGTCCAGTGCCCGGTCGACGACCGGGTCCTGTGCGGCGAAGTCGCCGACAAGGTTGTTCAGGCTGTCGGTGGCGCTGATGATCTCGTCGGTTTGGCGGTCGGTATTGGCGATGAACCTGTCCACCTCGGTGATGAGACTGCGCAGGTCGTTCTCACGCCCGGCGAAGGCGGTGCTCAACGCCGTGGTGATGTCCTGGATCTGACCGACTCCGCCACCGTTGAGTAACAGCGACACCGCCGCCAGTGTCTGCTCGGTCGACGGGTACGCGCCACCGGAGGCCAATTGGATCACCGAGCCGTCGTGCAGTCGGCCCTCGGGGGCCTCGTTGACCGGTGGAGCGAGCTCGATGTGCAGTGACCCCAACAGGCTGGTCTGCCCGATGGTCGCCGTCGCATTGGCCGGTAGCACGACATTGCCGTCGAGTGCCATGGTCAGCACCGCGTGCCAGTCCTGGCGCTCGATCTTGGTCACCGTGCCGACGTTGACGTCACCGACGCGCACCCTCGAGTTCTGCTGGACGTTGTTCACATCCGGCAGCTCCGCACGGATGGTGAACGATCCGGGGCCGTCACCGGCGGTGCCGGGCATCGGCAATGAGTTCAGACCGCGCCAGTCGCTGCAACCGGTCAGCAATGCCATGGCGGTCACCGCGCAACCGACCATCACCAGGGCACCTCGGCGGCCGGTCATGAACCTGCTCCCGGTGGCAGCATCATCCCGGTGAGGCCCGCTGCGGGATCGGTCTGCTGGGCCTCGGCGGGCAGCGGCGGTGCCGCATTCGCAGCCGGTGCGGGCGCACCTGCGGCCGGCGCCGGAGCCGGAGCCGGAGCCGGTGCCGGTGCCGGTGCCGGTGCCGGTGCCGGTGGCACATAATCGGGTCGCATCCAATCCTCGCTGTAGGTCACCTCATTGGGCCGTGCGACCGCCCCGACGAGCGGATTGCCGCCGATCGGGAAAAAGTTCATCTGGCGGTTCTTCACGATCGGTGCCAGGTACTGCACGCACAGCTTCGAGGACTGCTCGGCACCCAACCGGGAGGCCGCCTGGATGGCTCCGCACAGGAAGCTGATCGGATCGCTGAAGTTGTTGGTCGACAGGGCGCCGCTGAGCGTGCCCTGGGCCGGTTGATAGATGTTGATGAAGTTCTGCAGCACCGTCGGCGACATGTGCAGCAGTTGCTTGATGTCGTCGACGCTGTCGGTCAGCGCCTGCGACACCGAGGCCAGCTTGTCCGAGGTGGTACCCAAGGTCTCCTTGTTGGCGGCCACGAATGTCGCCACCGTTTTGGATACCTCGCTGACACTGGCTGCGGCAGAGCTGATCTCGTCGGGATCATCGGCCAGGGCCCATGTCACCGAGGCGAGATTGCGGTTGAGCTGCGACATCACATCCGAGCTGTCCTGCAGAGCCGACACCAGCAGCGACAGATTGCGCAGGGTGCTGAACAGGTCGGTGCTGTGGTCACCCAGTGCCGAAGTCGCCTTGGACAGTTTGATCAACGTGTCACGGATGTTCTTGCCCTGTCCCCGCAGGTTGTCGGCGGCGGTGTTGACCAGCGAACCCAGCGTGCTCACTCCCCCGGGTTCGGTGGGCTGCAGCATCTCGGTGAATCGCTGCAGTTGGACCCGCACCTCGTCCCACTCGACCGGCACCGCGGTGCGCTCCATGGGGATCACGGCGTCCGCGGGCAGGGTGGGACCGCCGGTGTAGGCGGGTGTCAGCTGGATGGCGCGAGCGGTCACCAGCGACGGCGCCAGGATGACCGCCTTGACGTCGGCAGGCACGGTGTATGTGTCGTCGATCCAGAAGCTCACCTTGGCACGGTCGGGTTCGGCATCGATGCGCTCGATTTCGCCGACCGGCACGCCGAGGATACGGATCTCGTCACCGACGAACAGACCGTTGGTGTTGTCGAAATATGCGGTGAAGGAGGTCCTGGCGATATTGGTGGTCGTCCGCACGATCGCGACCACACCGACGGTCAATACGGCAGTCAGCAGCAGCGCCAACCAGATTCGAATACGCGGCCGCGTCACTGTCCGTTACCTCCTGGCTCGGCCGGGGAACCGTCGGGTGCGACCTCGCCGGGTGCGCGCTCCAGAACGGGCGATGGGGTCGGTTCGGGAACAGACTGTTGGGCCGCCGGACCCGGCGCAGGCGGGCCGGGAGGCGGCCGACCGGGTGCCGGTTGCGGTCCGGGATCCCGGTAGGGATAGCAGCCCGGCCCGGGTAGCGGGATACCCGGTGGCCCGCATTGGCTGTCACCGGGATTGCCGGTGATGGCATCGGGAATCGTCAGGCGCGGCTCGCCACCCTGACCGGTGCGCGGGAACGGCACGGGCAATGCGGGCAGGCCGGGCTGGCCGACCTGTGGATCCGTGCGCTGCGACGGTGCGAGTACGTTCGGATCCAGGCCGAGGTCGGAGAAAGCGGCATTGATGAACGGTTGAAGATACTGACCGGGAAGAAGATTGGACAAGTAGGCCTTGAAGAAGGGCCCCGAGGACACCGACTCACCCAGCGAGAAGACGTAGGTGGTCAGACCCTTGATGGATTGCTGGACTTCCGTTTTCCGGTTCTCCACGATCGCCAGCGCGCCATTGAGCTTGTCCAGCGCCGGCTTGAGCGTGTCGGTGTTGTCGGCGACGAAACCGTTGATCTGCGCCGACAGCGCGGTGATGTTGTTCGAGATCTGGTCGAGTGCGGCACTCTGTTCGCCGAGAGCAACCAGCAGCTCGTTCGAGTCGCGGACGAGCTGGACGATCTTGTCGCTGCGCTCGCCGAGGACGGTGGTGGCCTTGTTCGCGTTGGCCAGCAACCGGCGAAGTTGTTCGTCGCGGCGGTTGAGGGTGTCGGAGAACCGCGCGACGCCGTCGACGGCGACCCGGAGATCATCCGGGGTGTCGCGGAACGTCTCGGCCAGGGTGGACAGCGAGGTCGACAGCTGATCGGTGTTCAGCCCGCTGATCTGGGCGGTGATATCACCGATCGCGTCGGGCAGCTGGTATGCCGATGTGGTGCGCTCCAACGGGATGACACCGTCCTGGTCACCGTCCCCGCGCGGGGTGATGTCGAGAATCTTGGACCCCAACAGACTCTTGGTCTTGACCGCGGCTTCCGTGCGATCACCGAGCTGCACGTCGTCGTCCACGCTGAACCGCACGAGCACGCGCGGCCCGTCCAGCGAGATGCTCTGCACCTTGCCGACCTGAAAGCCCGACACCTGCACTGCAGCACCACTTGTCAAGCCACCTGCCTCGGCGAAGTATGCCCCGTAGGTCTTCTGTGCGGACACCAGTGGCAGCTTGTCGTAGTTGAGCACCCCGAGGCTGATTGCGCCGACCGTCACGACGCCGATCAACCCGATGACCGCGGGGTTGCGCTCTTGGAAGGGTTTCATTTCGGCGTGCACCTACCGGTGTCTTGGCCTGCCAGTTTCACATACACCGGTTGACCGCCCTTACCGTTGAGTTTCAGCACGAGATCGCAGATGTAGAAGGAGAAGTAATCGCCGTTGAGCCCCTGCCGACCCAGGATCCGGTAGGACTGCGGCAGCGTGGCGAGCAGATTGTCCACGTAGTCGTGGTCGGCGACGACGATGCCTGCGGCGCGGTCGGTCTGCGCGACCGTCTCCTTCAGCGGCGGCCGGGCCTGTGCCAGCAGATCGGCGATACTGGCCGCGGACTCGTTGGTATAGGCCACCGCGGCACTCAGGTCGCCCTTGCGTTCTTTGAGGGTGTGCACGATCTCCGACAATGAGTCGACGGCGGTACCGAACTTGTCCTTCTGGTCGCCGAGCGAACCGAGCACGGTGTTGAGATTGGTGATGACCTGGCCGACGAGCTCATCGCGGTCGGCGAGGGTGTTGGTCAACGCGGCAGTGTTGGAGAGGAACGAGGCGACCGTCGCGCCTTGGCCCTGCAGCGCCGAGAGTAGCTGACCGCTCAGCGCGTTCACCTGGTCGGGATCCAACGCCCGGAACAGTGGCCGGAAGCCACCGATGAGTGCGTCCAAGTCCAGAGCAGGCGTGGTGCGCGAAACGGGAATGGTGGCACCGGGGGCCAGTCGCTGCACCGCGCCGGCTCCCTCCTCCAGCGCGAGATACCGGCCGCCGATGACGTTGTCGTAGCGGATGGCCGCCCGGCTGCCTTCGGTCAGCACCACCGAGTCGTCGGCGCTGAACTCCACGGTGACGGTGCTGTCGCCGTTGAGCCGGATGTCACCAACCTTGCCCACTTCGACACCGGCGATCCGGACGAAGTTGCCGGTTTCCAGTCCCGTCACGTTGGTGAACACCGCACGGAATGAGCGGGCTTCGCCGAATCTGAATTGGGCGAAAACTGTGAGCAACGCGAACATTCCGAACAGCGCGACCACGATGAACACGGCAAGCCGCCAGGCGGCGCCTGACAAGTTGTCCTTCATCTCGTCTGCCTCTCGATACTAGGTCGTGTCAAGGTCGGGCTGGTTCACGGTGCCGGCGGCGGCCCGGCGATCCCAGGCGGGATGGGTGCGGGTGGGACGCCGGGATAGAGCGGCGTACCTCCGGGGCCGTACTGCGGGGCGCCGTAGGGCGGAGCACCGGGATACGGAATCGGCCCCGGTGCCGGGCCGCCCGGGTAGCGGATGCTGGGCGGTTCCGGCACCGCACGGGTCACCGGGAAGTAGTTGGCCCAGCCGGGGAATCCGATGCCCGGGTTGGGCCGGTTGTCCAGTCCGGTGCCCCAACCGGTGTTGGCGATCAGGGTGCGCACGGGCCAGTTCTTGGCCACATCGGGCAGCGATCCGCAGCCCGGCTTGCCGCCGGGTCCGCCCTTGGCACCGTTGATCGGCAGATTCTGCGGATACCGATAGGGATCGTCACCGAGCAGCAGCGCCGCGTCCACGATCAACGATTTGCCGTTCGCTCCGCCGGTGTAATCGGCCTGGCCGAAATCGATGGCCTTCTTGCCACCGACGAGAAGACAGGTCAGCGACGGGTTGTACTTGTTGAACAGCGCCGCCGTCGGCCGCAGCGTGTTGATGGCCCGCACCAGATTGTCCTTGTTCGGACCCAGCACCGCGGTTCCGCTCTGGGACAGCCCGATCACGTTGAGCAACAAAGAATCCAGTTCGCGGGCGCGGTCGGCGATCGCCGCACTTGTCGTGCTTGCGGCATCGAGTACGCGCAGGATGTCCGGTGCCGCCGCGGCGTAGGCGTCGTTGAAGTTCTTGAACGCCCGCCAGTCCTCGGCGATGGTGTCAGTGCGTTGGTTGAGCGCGATCAGCACCTCGTTCGCCGCCGTCGTCGCCTCCCCCATCCGGGGCCCCTGGCCGCGCACACCCTCGGCGATGGCCGAGAAGACCGTGTTCAGCTTGGCGGGATCGATCTTGTGGATGACACCGACGAGGTTCTGGAAGACGGTGTTCACCTCGGTGCTGACGTTCTGTGACTGCAGGACGGCGCCCGCGGCGAGTACCTGTCCGGAGGGGTCCTTCGGGTAGATCAGGTCTACGTACTTGGCGCCGAACACCGTGGTCGAGGCGATCCTGGCCTGCACGTTGGAAGGCAAATAAGCAATCTTGTCGGGATCGAGCTCCAGTTTCAGGCTGACCGGATCACTGCCGCCGGTGACCGCACCAACGTGGCCGACCTGCACCCCACGCAGCTTGACCTTGGCGCCGACCTCCATGACCAGACCGGCGCGATCGGAGCTCAGCGTCACCGGCACATAGCTTTTGAACGAACCGGTGAACAGGAAGCCGGTGAGGGCCACCGCTGAGATGACGAACACGATGAGAAACGCCGTCCACCAGTCAGGGTGGATGAGAGGTTCGCCCGCCTTACGCGCCATCGCTCAGCCCGCCAGGTTGAAGTTGCCGGACTGTCCGTAGATGGACAGCGTGACCAAGAGCGTGACGCACACGGCGACCACCAGGGATGTGCGTGTTGCGCGTCCGACCGCCTCACCCACTCCGGCGGGCCCACCGCCTGCGGTGAAGCCGTAGTAGGTGTGCACCAACATGATGACCACCGCGGTCACCACCGCCTGGACGAACGACCAGATGAGGTCGGTGGGGATGAGGAATGTCCGGAAGTAGTGGTCGTACACGCCGGTGGACTGGCCATAGATGACCGTCGTTCCGAACCGTGCTGCCAGGAAGGACATGATGACCGCGACGCAGTACAGCGGGATGACCACGATGACGCCGGCCAACACGCGGCTGGATGCCAGGTAGGCCAGCGAACGGACACCCATGACCTCCAGGGCGTCGATCTCTTCGTTGATACGCATCGCGCCGAGCTGGGCAGTGGCGCCGGCACCGATGGTGGCCGCCATGGCGATCGCCGCGGTGAGCGGCGCGATCAACCGCACATTGAAGTAGGCGGAGGCGAACCCGGTGAGTGCCTCGACTCCGACCTGGGCGAACTGGTTGTAGCCCTGCACGGCGACCAGCGCACCGGTGGAGATGGTCAGGAACCCGACGATGACGACCGTGCCGCCGATGACCGCGAGGGCTCCGGTGCCCAGACTCATCGCGGCAATCAACCGCACCAGCTCGGTCTTGTAATGCACGAGGACATCGACCGCGGAGGCCAGCGTCCGACCGTAGAACTGCGTCTGCTCACCGATGCGGGTCCACCCGGCATGCCAGTTCTTCGTTGACCGAGCGAGCCGGGGAAACTGCTGCCGCACGGACATTTTGATGCTCATAGATTCACCTTGATTCCCACTGCGGTCATGAAGATGTTGATGAGGAAGAGCGCTAGGAAGGAGAACACCACGGTCTCGTTGACGGCGTTGCCGACACCGGCTGGGCCGCCGCTGACCGTGGTGCCCATATAGCAGGCGATCAGTCCCGCCGTCATCCCGAACAGGGTTGCCTTGATCAGCGACACCACCACGTCGCCCACGCCGGTGACCAGTGTCAGGCCCGCGACAAAGGCTCCCGGCGTGACGTTTTGGAAGAACACCGAGAAAACGAAGCCTCCCGCCAGGCCCACCAGGATCACCAGCGAGGCCAGCAGCAGGGCGACCACCGTCGCGGCCAGAACTCGCGGAACCACGAGCGCCTGAATGGGGTTGATGCCCATGACGCGCTGTGCGTCGAGTTCTTCTCTGATGGTGCGGGCTCCGAGGTCTGCACACATCGCGGTCGCGCCCGCGCCTGCCACAACCAGCACGGTGACGATCGGACCGATCTGGGTGACCGCTCCCAACGCGGCACCGGTCCCGGAGAAGTCCGCGGCACCAAACTCGGCAAGCAGAACGTTGAAAGTGAACACCGTCAACACCGTGAAGGGAATCGACAGCATCAGCGTGGGCAACAATGACACTCGCGCCACGAACCAGGTCTGCAGCACGAACTCACGCCAGGCGAACGGTGGGCTGAAGACGGCCAGAGCCGTGTCCATCGAGAAAGCGAAGAAGCCACCGATCCCGCGCAGGGGTCGAGACGATGCCAGCGTCTTGAGTATCAAGATCGCGCTCCGGTCCGCGCAACACGCAGCACGTCGGCTGCCGATTGCACACCGGCTACCCACGCATCGCCGATCGCGGCTGCGCAGTTCGATTCAAGGTGTCGCCACATAGCTGTCGTCCTCTGTTGTGGCAGGCAATACCGCCGGCACTCCGATATGAGCAGGGTCACAGAACGCGCTAGACACTACGTCTAAACGTTCCGCCTAGTCAATCTGTCGAATCGGGCCGCCGAAAGTTTGCCAGCAACCCCAGACGCCGATGTCACGCACACATCGCCGAACACGCGCCCACACTCCGCGACGTGACGCGGCCCACAAATTTAATCATGATTAAGCACAGCGATCAACACCCCTCGCGGATGCCGGAAAACGATGGGTCGCAAA
Organism: Mycolicibacterium neoaurum VKM Ac-1815D; assembly: GCF_000317305.3. Next base: position 3,461,635 of record NC_023036.2, read on the forward strand.
CCTCCAGGCCATCGATGACGTGGGAATTTTGACGTTATCGTAAAACCGAGCCCACGCTGCAGATCTTCGAATCGACAGTGAATTTGGGCGCGGATTCGACGCCACCGGGCCACGTCGATCAATCGGCGACGAAACATGAGGCCAGGCCCGCAGTCCCTGTGCGGGGTTGCTAGGCGGACTCAGCGTGGAAGAAGTCGGCTCCCCGGTCCGAGTGGACGCGATTCGAGGACTGGGCCACCGCTGCGACGGCACGCCGGCCTTCACAGAAGTCAGCGGTACCGAACTCGGCAAGTGGAGACCGGTGTCCACCCGACCGCCGAACTCCCCCGACCCCATTTTCGCCGGCCTCGCCGCCGTCGCAGTTTTTGAATATCTGATAAATTTTGGACGCGTCCGGATACTGTCGATTCTGCCCGCGCGGCCGTAGATGATGTCCGGATGAACGTGACCTCACCGGGATGATGCCCGGGGACACACCGACCGCAGCACACCCCGTCGACCTTCGAATTGGTGATAAGAGATGACAGCAGCACTGCCACACCCCACCGACGCCGACTACGCCGATGCGTATGGCCGCGCCTGGACCCAGGATCCCGAGCTGCTGTGCACCTTCTTCGCCGCCGACGGCACATACACCGATGTCGCGATGCGCGGGACCTATCAGGGGCGCACCGGCATCCAACGTTTCCATCGCTGGATGCTGACATTTTCCCCCGATTCGTTGATCGTCTTCACCGAGCCCGCCGTAGCCGACGGTCGCGCCTACTTCGAGTGGACCTGGAGCGGGTCCATCACCGGGCCTCTTCGTCTGCCGAACGGCAGCTCGATCGATGCGGCAGGAAAGCAGTTTTCGGCGACTGGCATTGCCACGTGCCGCTATGACGATCAGGGCTTGCTGACCAGCCACCGCGACTTCTGGGATGTCGGCCTGCTCGTCGACCAACTCGGCGACACCCTGGTCCCCCGCGGCGCCCAGTAGGCACCGGTCAGAACATCAGAGCGCTGAATCGCCAGTCCAACACCTGGCGGTCATCGCCCCCCTCGGCGCCCACCGCGAACACCAGCGACCGCAGATCGAGCACGCCACCGCCCGCCGGCAGCGGCGATACCCGTTCGATGTGCAGGTCGCTGTACACGGTGTCGCCCTCATACACCGGGCCGGTATGGTCGCAGGACTGCCAGCCCAGGACGGTTGCCAGGTTCGGCAGGACCCGGGTGGCTTGGGCAAGGGCGAGTCCGATGGTGTGCCCGCCGTACACCAGTCGCCGTCCACCGACTCGCCAATCATGATGCGTGGCAGCGATGTTGAGGCTCAGTCGGGCGAGTTCGGGGGCCGAGCTCACGACATCGGCCGAACTGCGGTAGCGGTGGCCGGCCAACTCCGAGGCGAAGTGCGGGCCGGGCACGCGCGCACGGAAGGCCGCACCGTCCCAGGATCCGGCGGGATCGGTGGCCACCTCGTCGGCGCCGATCGTCGTCAGGTCATCGTGGTGTCCGGTGTCGACAACCCCGGGTGCCATCGGGAGCATCGCGCACCGATGGAAATCCAGGACCAGCCGGCCATGCTGGTCGGTCGTCGTCATCCGCAGTGCGGCAAGGCCGGTGGGCGCCCGGCCCTCACGGACAGCATTCTGCCGAAGCCCGACCACCCGGGTCGTGGTGGACAACGTATCCCCCAGCTTGGGATAGCTGTGGAACACCAATCCGCGGTAGAAGAGATTGGCCTTGACGCGACCGGTCACCAGCGTGCTCTGTCCTATGGCGACATCGGTGACCAAGCCGGGGTGCGCTGGCAGCCCGGGCGTTCCGGTCACCGCTTCGGCCAGCTCCACATCGAGTGCCAGCCGCAGCCGGTCCCCCAGGATCGCCTGGTGCAACGCGGCCGCACCTTCGGTCAGGGTCATCCGCGGCGCACTGTCGAAGACCTGCCCGACGACGAGCTCGTCGAAGTACGGTCCCACAACTGAATTCGGTGTCGGCATCGCATCCCTTTCAGATCCACGTCGATACTGGGCCGGCATTCGTGACCGTGGCCGCACTTTTTGAAGTTAGACTAAAATATTGCGCCTATCAATTCGCGGCGTCGTCGCCTTCGGTGATATCGGGAGCATCGCCACGGACCGCCGGCAGGACCAAGCTGTCGATGACCTGGCGCACGAAGCCGGAATCGACGCTCTGGCCGCCGACCACCCGCAGTAACCCCATCGCCACCAACACGTCGGCCACCAGCGACCAGTCCCGATCCGCGATATCACCGCGCTCGACGGCATGCTGCAGAATCGCGGCCACCACGCGTCGTCCCCGGCGCAGCATCAGGTCGTCCAGTGCGGCCGCCAACTCTGGGTCACGGCTGGACTCCAGCGCCACCCGCAGCACCAGATCGTTGGAGATCAGCTCGTCGTCGTTGCGGGCAACCCTATCGACGATCACGTCGAAGTCGCCTTCCAGGCTGCCGGTGTCAGGGATATCGTCGGCAAGCAGGTCGGGCCGCCAGTAGACAAGCGCATCGGTGATCAGCGCCGCTTTCGACGCCCACCGCCGATATATCGCGGCTTTACCGACGCCCGCACGGGCGGCGATATCGTTCATATTGGTGTCGTTGTAGCCGTTCTCGGTCAGCGCGGCCAACGCGGCATTGAGGATCGCGGGATCGCGGGACCGGTCGAGTCGACCGGTGGTGCGCTGGCGAAGCTTGGGCTCCATGCCTGCCATTGTCACCGATTCCCCGACCGCGCAGAACGGCACCTACCGCGGCACCGGCCAGTTCCACACCGACATGTCCGCGGCCGGGTAGCCCGCACACACGTCGGTGGCCTTGGCGACCACGCCCTTGTTGTTGAAGAAGATCTTGGCCCAGTTACCCCACCGGGTGGCGACCTGCTCGTAGTAGATGTTCGTGGCGGTGTCTTCGGAGTATTGCCGCCGCCCCGCCGCATCCAGGGAGTAGAACCAGTGGATTCGGTCCACGGCCATCTGCTGAATCTCCGGCGGTCGGTTTGCCTTGTCGATCATATAACGCTCGAAGTAGATCGGGGAGGTATCGCGCGCGGCCGCCAGATACTGCTCGGCGTCGCAGTGCGTTTCGATCTGCCGATGTGGAATCGGGTAGTCATCGGTCGCGTCGGCGGACGCCTGCGGCGGCGCGAGCACGCCTGCGGTGCAGGCCGCCGCGGTGATCATCACACCGGCACGCACCATCAGTCGAAACGTGGGGATGTTCATCTGCGATCACCGCTCATCTCCGCCAGTGCAGCAGTGTGCTGCGGACAGTACAGGGATACGGCCGTGCCGAGGAACTGCCATACCTGGCCGGTGTTCATGGTGCGCGCGAGGTTGCGGGACAGGAATACCGCGGACTGCGAGGCATCGGCGTCCACGCCGGTGCTCAGGCGTCGGCAGGCGATCTTCGCCAGCCATGCGTTGTAGTCACGCTGTCCATAGATGCCGAACCCGTGCAGGGTGTTCGCGAAGTCGGTGTCGACATCGGCATGGGCCGGCGTTGCCCAGCCGATGCTCATCACGGTGAGCACCGCTGAAGCCGCTGCCCCACATCGATTCTTCATGGTCCGCTTCATGCGCCGACCTGCGGGATGGGTGCGGTGTGCGGCTCCTCGGGTTCGGGTCCGGCCGTGGGTTTGGGTGGGTGGGTGATCTTGTAGGTGTTCAACGGCCACCAGAACCAGCGCCCGAGCGCGGAGGCGATGGACGGCGTCATGAAGGCACGCACGATCAGGGTGTCGACGATCAGTCCGATCCCGATGGTCATGCCGAGTTGCCCGACCACCCGCAGATCACTGACGATCATCGAGGCCATCGTGAAGGCGAAGACCAGCCCGGCGGCGGTGACGACCCGACCGGTCGCCCCCATGCCGCGGATCATCCCGGTGTGCAGACCGGCGTGGATCTCCTCCTTGAGCCGCGACACCACCAGAAGGTTGTAGTCCGAACCCACCGCCAACAGGATGACCATGGACAGCGGGATCACGATCCATTGCACACCGAGGCCGAGAACCTCCTGCCACAGCAGCACGGACAGCCCGCACGCCGTTCCGAGCGAGGCGGCGACGGTCCCCACGATCACCAGGGCCGCGACCACGCTGCGCGTGATGATCAGCATGATCGCGAAGATCAGGATCATCGAGGCGATGATCGCGATCATCACGTCGGTCTTCACACCGCTTTGCATGTCGTTGTACAGCGATGCGGTGCCTGCCAATGACACCTTCGCGTTGGCAAGTGGGGTGCCCTTCACCGCGTCGGCCACCACGTCCTTCATATCCCGGACATGCTCGATGCCTTCGACGGAGGCCGGGTCACCCTGGTGGGTGATGATGAACCGCACCGCCTTGCCGTCCGGGGAGACGAACATGTCCAGCCCGCGCTTGAAGTCCGGATTTTGGAAGACGTCCGGCGGCAGGTAGAAGAAGTCGTCGTTCTTCGCCTGGTCGAAGTAGAGGCCGATCTCGGTGGCACCACGGGCGAGTTCCTGTTGCTGGGCCTGGGTGCCTGCCATCACGCTGTGGGTGGCGAGCATGAAGTCCCGCATCGTGCGCATCGAGTCGATGGTGGGCAGCAGTGTTGCCTGCATCTGGGGCATCAGGGTGTCGAGCTTGTCCAGATCTGTGCTCAGACCGCCGATCTGGTCGGCGAGCTTGTCGATACCGTCCAACGAATCGAAGATCGACCGCAACGCATGGCAGATCGGGATGTCATAGCAGTGCGGTTCCCAGTAGAAGTAGTTGCGCAACGGACGGAAGAAGTCGTCGAAATCGGCGATGTGATCCCGCAATTCGTTGGTGGTGGCCACCATGTCGTGGGTCTTCTGCACCATGCTGTGGGTGGTGTCGGTGAGATCGGTCATGATGGCGTACATGCGCTCCATGTTGGCGATCGTGGAGCTCAGTTCGTCCGCTTGCTCCAACATCTGAGCCGAGTTGTCGTTGTTGAACTTCGCGGCCTGCAGTGTCCCGGCGTTCTGGGCTCCCAGCATGAACGGGATGGAGCTGTGCTCGATCGGCGCGCCGAGCGGGCGGGTGATGGTCTGTACCCGTTCGATACCGCGCATGTGCACCACGTTCTTGGCGACTCTGTCGATCACCAGCATGTCCGCGGGATTCCGCAGGTCATGGTCGGCTTCCAGCATGAGCAGTTCGGGGTTCATCCGCGCCTGGGAGAAGTGCCGGTCGGCGACGGCCATGGCCAGGTTGGCCGGCATGTCGTCCGGGGTGAACTTCTGGTCGTTGTACTGCGGGACGTAGGTGGTCAGGCTGACGAAACCCAGGACGGCGATCAGCGTGGTGACCACGATGATCGGTCCGGGCCAGCGCACGACCGCGGTGCCGACCTTGCGCCAGCCCTTGGCGGACAGTTGCCTTTTCGGTTCCAGCAGGCCGAATCTGGAGGCGACGGTCAGGACCGCGGGGGCGAGCGTGAGGGCTGCGAAGATGATCACCAGGATCGACAGCGCACACGGAATGGCCATCGTCCGGAAGTACGGCAGGGTGGTCATGGTGAGGCAGAGGCAGGCGCCGGCGATGGTGAGCCCAGAACCCAGGATCACATGCGAGACACCGTGGTAGGAAACGTAGTAGGCGTCCTCGGGACTGCGGCCTTTGGATCTTTCCTCGTGGTAGCGACCCCACAGGAAGATCACGTAGTCGGTACCGGCCGCCAAGGCCAGCATGGTCACCATACTGACCGCATACGGTGTCAGGCCGATCAGGTTCAGGTATCCGGCCGCCGCGGTAACCCCCTGTGCGGCAGAGAGTTCGAGCCCGATGATGACCATCGAGATTCAGCATCGTCACGATCGAGCGGTAGATGACGAGCAGCATCGCGATGATCACGCCGACCGAGACCAGTTCCATCACCGCCATGCTCTGGTGACTGGCAATGCTGGTGTCGGCGTTGAGCACCGTGTTACCGGCGACGTGGGCTTTGATGCCCGGCGGCGCGGGAACCGAATCCACGATCTGACGCACCGCCGCGACAGATTCGTGACTGAGGCTGGTGCCTTGGGAGCCGTTGAGGAAGATCTGAACATAGGCGGACTTTCCGTCCACACTCTGCGATCCGGCGGCGGTCAGCGGGTCGCTCCAGAAGTCCTGCACGTTCTGGACATGCTCGTGGTCGGCCTTGAGCTTGGCGATGATGTCGTTGTAGTACGTGTGGGCGCTGTCCCCCAGCTTGTCGTCGCCCTCCAAGACGACTATTGCCGTGGAATCGGAGTCGTACTGTTGGAACACCTTGCCGATGTTGAGCATCGCTTGATACGACGGTGCGTTGGTCGGGCTCAGCGGTACCGATCGGGTAGCCGACACGTCGTCGAGCGAGGGCACGAATATGCCGAGGAGCACCGCGATGGCCACCCAGCCCAGGATGATCGGTAGTGCCAGCACCCGAATCAGACGAGCGATGGCGGGACGGTGCGGTGCTGAATGCGTTGTGCTCATACGGATTTCACCAAGCAGTAGATGAACGGTTTGATGGAGTCCGAGCTGGCGCGGTCATCACGTACGTCGCCGTCGACGGTGACACGGCAGGCGAGGTCGCTGGTTGCGGTGTCCCCCTGGGCCATGATGTTGGCCGACATCGAGGGCAGCGTCGTGATGATCGTGTGCGACCAGGGCAGCGGCGCATTCTCGACCAGGTTCGGTTGACCGTTCTCGTCGAGATAGTTCACGGTCACCGATCCCCCCGAACCGGTGACCTCGTAGGTGATGTGCTTCGGGTTGAAGTTCGCGGTGATGCCCGAGCCTTCGGCGGCGACCGGAGCGGGCGCGATGGCCGAATCACGGATGCGCCCGATGACGAAAACGCCCAATGCGACGACGACCACCAGCAGCAGCAGAGGTATCCATGACCTCTTGAGCAACCGGACCACCGAATCTCCCTATGTCGAGCACCATCTGGCGGGCCGTGCTGCCCCGGCGAGCGCGTGCGACCGGCGGTGGACGGCGAGTCCTGGCGCCCCACAGGACGATTCTCGCAGCCGGCGTAGACACCGCTTTGAAGGACGGACTCTTGGTTTCCGATGAGTCCACGCTTGGTTTCGCGCTCCGTACGGTCGGTCGTCCAGCAGCACACCGCCAGCTATTGCGAGGGTCGCTGCACCGTCCAACGCTCCATCAGTTCTCCGAAGTCGGGCGCGGCCCCTGGGAGGAGACCGGACGATTGCGGGCGAAGTCCGTCCAACGCCAGGGCGAGATACCTGCGGCGAAGTTCTTGGTCGCGCTTCGGGTTCTGGCTTCGAATGCTGCATATTTGCCCGGCGAGCAGAGGAACATCGGCGCTGGTGAAATCTCGCCGCAAGTCACCGGCGGCAATCGCTCGGTCCACCACCTGCTGCGTCAGCTCATAGAGATCATTCGCCAACGTCACGACGTCCTCGTGGGGCACGAACAACCCTGCAAGCATCAACTGCGCTCCAGCGCCGGATTCGATGTAGTGCTCCATGAAGCCCGTGAAGGCCTTCCATGGATCTGCCCCGCCTTCAAGCGCGCGCTTAGCGGCGGAAACGATTGACTGCATGCCATCGGCGGACACGGCGTTCAGAAGCTCGCCCTTGGACTTATATCGTCTGTACAGACTGGCCTGGCCCAGCCCAGCGCGGGCCGCGACATCGGACATCTTGGCCTCAGGCCGCTCCACGAATACCTCGCGAGCCGCGTTCAGCACGGCGTCGTCGTTGCGAAGGGCCTCACGGTACCGACCTCGTGGCGTTGGGACCTTTTCTGCCGTCACCACTCGAAGATTACCCACGCGGACATCTGCCCCAGTCGCGTGTGAGGCTCGGGATGAGCACGTGATCGACCAACGCGCGGACGGTGTGTTGGTTTGGCGGATCAGCGGCCACGAGGGAACGAAACACCAGGTAGCCGGCCAGGACATCGTCGAGTTCGTCGTCCGGCACCTCGGCGCCGCTGATCTCTCCTCGGTCCACTGCGTCTCTGATCACCTCTGCGAATACGCGCTTGCGCCGGAGAACGAACTCGTTGTGAAAGGCTGCGGCAAGCGCAGGACTACGGGCCAACTCACCCAACACCGCGCGCATGGTGCTCCCGTGCTCGCTGACCCGTCGACACACCGAAGTGCCGATCTGGAGCAGGTCCTCCCTCAGTGAACCGGTGCACGGGGCCACCTCCGACGCTCGCGTGCCTTCAATGAAGGCGGCCAGCACCAGCTCCTCCTTGGAGGGCCACCGTCGGTACAGCGTTGACTTACTGGCTTTGGCCTCGGTCGCCACTGCTTGCAGGTTCAGTCCGTCGTATCCAGACGTCTGAAGCATGCGAAGCGTCACCGCGAGCAGTTCTGCCTCTCGGGCGGTCCAGCGCGATTTCGGCAAGGTGGCCGTTGCATCATGCGTCGTTCCACGAGACAAGCGATCACCTCAATCTGCTTGGCCGCCAAGTGTTTTGACGGCGGCTACGTGTCCGACGCATTGTTGCCAACGCGACGCCGGTTGCCGACCGTTTAAGGACGGCCGCGGTTGCAACTAAACGGACTGTACCGTATCGTTTTACTTCGGTCCGGCACAATGCCGGCCGTAAACGCGGGCAGATGTCATCGCGCCGCATGTCGAAAGGCTTTCTCGGGGTGAAGGGTTTTTCGTTTGGCGGCCTGATGAAGCGACGGTGGACCGTCGTCGTCGCGCTGGTGGTGGTGGCCCTGGTCGTCTTCAGCGTGACCCGGCTGCATGGGATCTTCGGGTCCGACAACCAGGTGTCCAGGCCTGCCGCCGATTCCCTGGAGAACACCGGATTCAACCCCAAGCGTGTCCTCTTCGAAGTGTTCGGCACGCCAGGCGCCACGGCCACCATCAACTTCCTCGACGAGCACGCCCAACCCCAACGCGTCGACGACGCGCCACTGCCGTGGTCGCACACGTTGACCACCGACGACCCGACACTGTTCGCGGATCTCCGCGCTCAGGGTGACTCGGCTCCCATCACGTGCCGCATCACCGTCAACGGCATCGTCAAGGACGAAAGGTCCGCTAGCAACGTGAACGGATACATCGCTTGCCTGGACAAGTCCGCATGAGCCAGCACGCCGAGCACGACTCGACGCAGAGGTCCCGGCCCGCACGGCTGATATGGACGCTAGCGTTGCCAATTCTGTTGCTGTGGATCGCGATTGCGGTGTTGAGCAACACCATCTCCCCTCAGCTGGAGACCGTCGGCGAAGAGCGCTCGGTGGCGATGAATGCCGCCGATTCGCCGTCGATCATGGCGATGCGGCACATCGGGCAGAAATTCGGCGAGTTCGACTCCGACAGCGCGGCCATGGTCGTCATCGAGGGTGAGCAGAAGCTGGGTCAGGATTCCCACGACTTCTACGACGTCCTGGTCAAGAAGCTCAACGCAGACACCCAGCACGTCCAGCACGTCCAGGACTTCTGGGGCGACCCCCTGACTGCGGGAGGCGCGCAGAGCAAGGACGGCAAGGCGGCGCTGGTCCAGGTCTACCTGCGCGGCAACCAGGGTGAGGCGCTGTCCAACGAATCCGTCGACAGCATCCGCAATATCGTCGCCGACACCCCCGCCCCCAACGGGGTCAAGGCCTACGTCACCGGCGCCGCCCCGCTGATCACCGACAACTTCGAAGTCGGCAACGCGGGCACCCACCAGGTCACCGCGATCACCTTCGCGGTCATCGCCGTGATGCTGCTGATCGTCTACCGATCCCTGTTCACGATGCTCATCATGCTCGTGGTGGTCGCCGTCGAGCTGATGGCCGCCCGCGGCGTCGTCGCGGTGCTGGCCAACGAGGGCGTCATCGGCCTGTCGACCTACGCCACCAATCTGCTCACGTTGATGGCGATCGCCGCCGGCACCGACTACGCCATCTTCCTCGTCGGCCGATACCAGGAAGCCCGCAACCGAGGCCTGGAACGGGCCGACGCGTACTACGACATGTTCCGCGGGACGGTGCACGTCATCGTCGGTTCGGGACTGACCATCGTCGGCGCCGTGGCGTGCCTCTACTTCACCCGGCTCCCCTACTTCCAGACCCTCGGGGTGCCCGCAGCCCTCGGCGTGCTGGTGACGCTGGTGGCGGCATTGACCCTCGGGCCCGCCGTCGTCGTGATCGCCACTCGGTTTGGTCTGCTGGAGCCCAAGCGCAAGGTGCGGAACTCCGGATGGCGCCGCATCGGCACCTCGATCGTCCGCTGGCCCGGTCCCATCCTCGTCGCGTCACTCGCCGTCGCCGCCATCGGCGTCCTGGCGCTGCCAGGGGCCAAGATCAGCTACGACGGGCGGCCCTACTTGCCCGACACCGCGCCGGCCAACGTCGGATACGCCGCCGCCGAACGCCACTTCTCCGAGGCCCGGTTGAACCCCGAGCTGTTGATGATCGAATCCGACCACGACATGCGCAACCCGTCGGACATGCTGATCCTGGAGCGCGTCGCCAAGGCCGTGTTGCACACCCCGGGCATCGCCATGGTGCAGTCGATCACCCGGCCGCTGGGCACACCGCTGACGCACAGTTCCATACCGTTTCAGATCAGTGCCCAAAGTGCCGGGCAGATCATGAACCTGAGCTACCAGCAAGCGCGAGCCCAAGACATCCTCAAGCAGGTGGACCAGACCAGCAAGACCATCGCCGTCCTGCAACAGCAACTGGAACTGCAGAAGCAGAGTGCCGCCGCCACCGACGAGCAGGTGCAGGCCTTCCACGACACCGTGGCGACCATCAACGAAGTGCGCGACAACCTCGCCAACTTCGACGACTTCTTCCGACCGTTGCGCAACTACTTCTACTGGGAGCCGCACTGCTTCGACATCCCGTCGTGTGCGGCACTGAGGTCGGTGTTCGACTCGCTGGACGGCATCTCGGCGCTCAGTGACCAGTTCGCCAAGGTCACCGCCAGCCTCGACAAGCTCAACGCCCTCCAGCCGCAACTGGTGGCGCTGATCCCGCCGCAGATCGATATCCAGGAAGCCAATCGCGATCTGCTGCAGTCGAACTACGCCACCACCGGCGGCACCAACACCCAAAGCCAAGAGGCGTTGAAGAACGCGACCGCACTCGGCAAGGCCTTCGACGACGCCAAGAACGACGACTCGTTCTACCTGCCGCCCGAAGCCTTCGACAACGCCGACTTCAAGCGTGGCCTCAAACTGTTTATGTCACCCGACGGCAAGGCCGCCCGGATGATCATCACCCACGAGGGCAATCCCGCCACCCCTGAGGGCATCTCGCACATCGACGCCCTGCGCAACTCCGCGTTCGACGCGATCAAGGCAACCCCGTTGTCCGATGCCAAGATCTACGTCGCAGGAACCGCGTCGACCTACAAGGACATCCAGGAAGGGTCGACCTACGACCTGCTGATCGTGGCCATCGCCGCGATCGCCCTGATCCTGCTCATCATGGTGTTCATCACCCGAAGCATGGTCGCCGCGGTGGTCATCGTCGGAACGGTCGTGCTGTCGCTGGGGGCGTCGTTGGGCCTGGCGGTCCTGGTGTGGCAGTACATCTTCGGCATCGAGCTGTACTGGATCGTGCCCGCACTGGCGATCATCCTGCTGTTGGCGGTGGGCGCGGACTACAACCTGCTGCTGATATCCAGGTTCAAGGAGGAGATCGGGGCCGGCCTGAACACGGGCATCATCCGGGCGATGGCGGGCACCGGCGGTGTCGTCACCGCCGCCGGCATGGTGTTCGCCGGCACCATGGCCTCCTTCGCCTTCAGCGACCTGATCGTCCTGGGCCAGATCGGCACCACGATCGCCCTGGGCCTGCTGTTCGACACGTTGATCGTGCGGTCGTTCATGACGCCGTCCATCGCCGCGATGCTCGGCCGCTGGTTCTGGTGGCCGCTGAACGTGCGCACCCGCCCGGCCAGCCAAATGTTGCAGCCCTTCGGATCCCGAATCTCGGTACGCAAGCTCATCGGACCCGAGACCAAGGAAGCCGACGGACACGATCCGGCCTGAACGACCCGTCCAGGTCACGTCTCGACATCAGCCCACGGAAGGCACCACGGATGAAGATATCGACGAGTCTGGGGCAGACGACGCTAATCGTCTCCGCAGCATCGGTGCTACTAGCTCCATGTGCGCAGGCCGATGTCGACACCGACTTCGCGAATCAGGCTCACACGTACGGAATTTACGGTCCTCGCGACTACAACGCTTGGGTAGGAAAAATCGCCTGCAAGAGGCTTGCGCACCACGTCGATGAGACGGCCCTCGAGTCCGTGTCGTTCTTGCAAGGCAGTCTCGCCGGCGGGACTTCTCAGGGCCAGGCGTGGCAGTTTCTCGGCGCAGCGGTGGCCGCGTACTGCCCGGAGGCGACGTCCGTGTTGCCGGCAGCAGCAGGACCCGCGGGCTCGACGATGAAGGAGCTGGGATGAGAAGCAGATCGTTGGTACGGAGAGCGATCGAGGGTATTGCCGTGGGAGCCGTATGCGCGGCCACCACCGTGTCGTTGGCGAGTCCGGCATCCGCCGACGCCACCGACGACTTCCCGATCCCGCACCGGATGATCATCACCACCTGCGACACCGAGCAGTACATGGCCGCCGCGCGCGACACCAGCCCGGTGTACTTCGAGCGGTACATGATCGACCGGAGCAACCGCCCCGCCGACGTCCAGCAGCAGGCCTTCGACCGCATCCACTGGTTCTTCTCCCTGGACCCGGTGGCCCGCCGCCAGTACTCCGAGGACACCGCCACCAACGTGTACTACGAGAACACCGCCACCCACTGGGGCAACTGGGCCAAGCTGTTCTTCAACAACAAGGGCGTCGTCGCCAAGGCCACCGACGTCTGCATGAACTACCCGCACGGCGACATGTCCGTCTGGAGCTGGGAAGCCACACCATGACGGCCATTCGGACGTAGCAGACCTCTGCGTCTGCAATGTTTGGTGTGCGAAGGGATTGAGCGAGCGGTGTCAACCAGGCGACCCTATATCGGGTCAGGACACCGAGAGTGGTCGCCAGCGGCCAAATCCCGGATCCATCGACATCGCCACGCGGAAGTGGGCGTCGAGGACGGGACCGCCCCACTTCGGTCGACTCATGAGCTCGAGTAATTCAGGCCGCGTATGCGGTCCGGTTGATGAAGACGGCAAATTTCCTAGAAACCTGGAGGGCGAGACCAATGGCACGAGTATCCGGCGACTACGTGACGGGAACGTGGGTAATAGATCCACAGCGAAGTGCGGTGAGGTTCTGGATACGCCACTTGATCGCCAAGAAGGTGCTGGGAGTGTTCACCGAGTTCGACGGCCAAATGGCGACTCGTCCCGACGTCACCAAGTCTTCCGTCCAAGCGAGCGTCCAGGTGCGCTCGATGGATACCTTCAACGCCGGACGTGATGAGGGAACGCTCGCCAAAGACCCGTTCGACGCGGAAAACCACCCAGCCATCACCTACACGTCGACTGCAATCACACCGGGCGACAGCGGGTTTCGAATTGACGGTTCTCTCACGATTCGCGGCGTTACCCGCCCGGTAGGGCTGGCGGTGACGCAGATTCGGTTCGAGCGCGACGCCGACGGACGCCACGACGTCCACCTCCGTGCGACGGGGCAGGTGAATCGTCAGGACTTCGGGGTCCGCTTCGCCGTTCCGCTGGATCGACAGGGGGTCTTGGCGGGCAACCGGGTCGACATCGAGCTCGACGTCACTGCTCGTCTTCTCGACGCGCATGACGATGATCTGCAGTCGGAGAGAGTTGGAGGTAAATGACATGGACGACGCAAACTTCGATGAGTTTTCTTTCGTCGTTGTGGTGAGTGCAGACGCCGACCCACGCGACGCAGGGCCCGGATGGACTGGCCTCGTGGCGTCCACCGAGGCGCTTGCGCGGCCGCGGGCAGGGTATGGCGGAGCGATGTGGCTGGCGCAGGGCCGGGTTCTCGGTCCGCCCCCCACACCCGACACCGAACTTCTCATGGGGCTGCTCTTCTGGCGCAGTAGCCGCGACGCGGAGGCGTTTGCCGCGGAACTAGTGCAGGCGCAACCCAATAGCAAGTCCATCGATGGCCTCGTCATCGACGAAGGGATCTACCGGTTCAGCGCCACGGTGACTCCGAACCCAGATGACGTGACCCACGTCGACCCCTCGCGCACTGAGCCCGAGGTGGCGACCGAGATCATCAGGATGACACCCGTCAGCGGCAAACAAGGGTGGGTCGGCGAGTACAACGAGAGCGAAACGCGTGACCACATCAAGCATCTCGACGGTTTCGTTTCGGCGAGCTTCTTTCGCGACCTTCGAAGTGACCGAATCGTCGAGTGTGTGCAGTGGCGCTCGCCCGCCGACTTGACGGCGGCGTTCGGCGACGCTCGCTTTGCCGAGCACCTGAGCGTGAACAGTCATTACTCGGAAGGGGAGGCTTTCCTCTTCGGTGAACGATTGGCCGGCGAAACCGTGTAGGCGTCATCGCTCGCGTGGCGCCGGAGCTTCAAAGGCGTTAATTTCCAAGTGATCTCGTAGTGATGTCGCCGTTGCAGTGGGGGCGGGAGCTGGATCCCACACAATTTTGCGAACTCTCGCAGAACTGGCGCTTCACGACAAAAGCCGTTACTTCGATCACGCTGACCGAATGCTGACGACTGACTTACGCAGCATCTGCGGTGTCGTACGCATCGGCAATCTCTGACCTCGGCCGCATCGCAGACGAAATCGCCGCTGGTGGGCATCCAACCGCCAACGCGCTGGCCGCAGCGCGCCTTCCGGGCGGCAGTCGATTCGTCACAGTGACGCTGCCAAGCAGCGAATGACGCTGCGCCCGTCGCGGTTTAGTTCGTTATCATAGAAAGTGTCAATATCCATGAGGACTTCTTGAGCCGAAATGACGTGGTCAATTGCCCGCCGCGTGACGCTCGGAGTGAGCGATCCGTTGCAGAGGGCGTCGGCCCGCAGTGGCTCGCCGAAGGACATTCACGCCCAAGACGTCCCGTCGGCAAGTCGTTAGCCCAACTCCTCGAACACCGGTACGAATTGATTTACCTTGCGAAACAGCACAACCCAAGGAGTTACGGTTCGCCTCGCTCACGCAGCCGCGTCAGCAGCTGCTCTCGGGATTGACAGATGTGCTCGTCGAGCCTGCTCACAGCAAGCTCAAGATCGCCCGCCTCGATGGCCTCGATGATTGGTCGGTGGGTGTCGGGTTCTGCAGAGGTATCCGACTCCAAGACTTTCGTGAGGATGATGGCACGGCGGGTTTCGGACTGAATGGATTTGAGATGGTCGAGAAGGAGCTCTTCGTTGCACGTGGATGAAATAACGAAGTGGAGCTGGATATCCGCTTCGACCACCTCAAACACATCGCCGTGCCGATGCGAGTCGACCAGATCATCGAATGCCGCCCGAATGCGCGTCAGCGCGGCACCGTCGACCAGGTCGCCCGAGAGCGCCTTCCGCAGGGCGTAGCACTCCAGTAACGCCCGGAGACTGAAGACCTCGCTGACTCGTTGTTGTCCGATGCTCTGCACGACGGCGCCCCGATGCGGGTGAATCTCGACTAAGCCACGGTCACGTAAGGCTCGAAGTGCTTCTCGGGCTGTACCTCGTGAGATGTCGAACTCGGCGGCGAGCGTCTGCTCGGGCAAGGGTGTCCCCGGCGGGTACTCGCCCCGTATCACTGCTTCCGAAATGTGTTCGACTACGGCACTGGTCAATGTTTGCGGTCTAGCTAGGCGCCGCCCGCGCGGCCGCTGACCTTCAACCGCAGCGGCGTTACGGCCAACGGATTCCGGGCTCACTCGACGCAACCTCCAGACTGGCATGAATCTCAGCGACCTTCGCTGGCACTCCATCGGTAGTGGTGAACGCCGGCGACGCTTGAAGTGAAACGTCTCCCAAAGCTACGCGTGATGACCCCGCGTTCCCGCGCCTCCCTATGATCCTGCCCAAAGCCCCTGGGTTTCCATGCGGACGCGCACATTTATCGTGACGGCGCCGAACCGAAGCGATGCGCCTTCGGTCGCATCGGGCCATGATGCGCCGGCCGTGTCAAACTGTCAATTGTCTTACAAATTTGGGCGTCGCCACTGGTACGTCGTTTCGACCTCCACCTACACCGGATCGCCTGGCGGAAGCGCGGCGACTCCAGTGTGCATTTTGTGCCCGTCGCAGACAATCGTTCGTCAACCGATTGTCCATCAATCTGTTGCGAGAACCATCCACTTCGGTTACTTTCGTTTTGTGAGTGTGGTCACCGACACAGAAGGGCCACTGTTCATCGAGCAAATGGCCGTACGTTCCCGAAACCACCCGGCCCTGGAACGCACGGTCGGATGCGGCAAGTGCCGAACCGGGTCTAGGAGTACTCCCCAGGCGAGAGGAAAGGGACGTTGAGGTCACCCAGGCAGAACTGGCACAGGGAGTTGCGCGCTCCTCGCCAACGCTGATCGCTCCCAACGCCGCGCGCACGACGATCAAAGCACTCGCTACAAGCGCAGTTCAGTCAGATGGCAGCCAGAGTTCTGCTGCCTGACTTCGGGATCCGCTTCGAAGCCGAAGCGGGACAGAGAATTTCGTACCCGCATACGCGGATGAGACCGCTACTCGATGTTCAACTATTTTCTGCACAGATTGGGGCTACGCACATGTCACGTCAACACGCCTTCAGCCGCAAGGACTTTCTCCGGGGGAGTGCACTAACAGCTGGATTGTTGGCCGTTGGGGGCCCAATCCTGGCTGCCTGTGGTTCGAGCACATCAGACTCCACGCCGTCTCCAATGGGTTCTGCGGCCGACGAGCCAGGTGACCTCGGCGTATACACCTATCGTGGCTTCGAGGCACCGGAGCTATGGGGTGAATATGCCGCGGCGTACCCGGGCAAGACGCCGACATTCCAGTTCCTCGACTCCGATGCTCAGGCATTCGCGAAGGTCCAGTCAGGCCTCAGGACCGATATCGTGCAGGCGTCGGTGGGTTATGCGCTGGATTACGTAAACGCAAAGTTGGTGCAGCCGTGGGACACTTCCGCGATCGCGAACTTCTCGCAACTCGATCCGGAGCTCCTGAAGTACGGCCAGATTGACGGCGCACAGGTCTGTATCCCTACCGACTTCGGCTTCAACGCACCGCTTTATCGCACCGACCGGGTCGAACCCACAGAGAATTCGTGGAGCCTGATCTTCGATGATCGTTACAAGGGCCAGATAACTTGGTACGACGGTCCCGTTGACATGTTGACGATTACCGGCATGTACCAGCGTGTGTCGGATCCGCTAAACATGAGCGCGGCCGAGGTCGATGAAGCAAAGAAATTCTTGATCGAAAAGAAGAAGCTTGTCCGCAACATCACCTCGTCGCCGACCGACGTTCAGACCGATCTACAGCAGGGCAACATCGCTATTGCTGCGGGGAATTCGTATGTGTACACCGCGCTCGCGGCCGCTGGCGCCGACGTCACATACATGCAGCCCAAGGAAGGCCGGCTCGCGTGGAGCGACGGATTCATGCTGACCTCGGGCTCGAGCAATCCGCGCCACGCTCACGACTTTGCAAGCGCTTGGCTTAGCGCCCCTTCCGGCCAGTACGAGCTTGATGTTCTCGGAATGGTCTCCCCAAATCGCAAGGTGAACTACGGCACGATGAGGCCTGACGTGCGGTCGCAGCTCGGCTTGGACAAGCCGGGTCCCTTCAGCCCGCCGGCGGCCTTCTTCATGGGGCACTGCCCCAAGCGCACGGAATACGGCCGGGCCTGGGATGAAGTGAAGGCGTCGTGATCAACCAGCGGAAAGACGCCGCGGTCCGCGCAGGTCTCCTAATTACCCCCGCGAGTTGGCTAATCCTGCTGTTTGTCACTCCAATCATCCTTCTGGCCCTCTATAGCGTCGGTCTGATCCGCGTTTTCCCGGACGACCCCACCTTCAACGTCGAAGGATGGAGCGCCTTCTTCTCCAGCTCCATCTACTTCCCGTTGCTGTGGAAGTCGATACGCACGGCTTTGATCGTCGGGGTAGTTGCCGTTCTGCTTGCCTACCCAGTCGCGTATGTGCTGGCGATGCTGGCGGGGCGGCGGCGCTTCACGCTACTGCTGGTGGTGATGGTGCCCTTTTGGACCAGCTTCCTCCTTCGAGTGCTGGCGTGGAAGGTCGTCCTGAGTGAAAACGGAGTCTTCAACTCATTTCTGGCCTATACCGGGATAAACGCGGACGGTCAGCCCATCCAGTTCATTTACAGTACGACGGCGGTCACAGTCGTATTGATCTATGTCTGGCTGCCATTCGTGGTCCTACCGATCTTCGTTTCGCTGACCTCGCTCGACCAACGCCTATTCGAGGCTGCAGCCGATCTGGGGGCGCGGCGACTGGTCACGTTTTGGACGATCACGCTGCCGCTGACGCTCCCCGGCGTAGTGGCAGGATTCGCCTTCGCCTTCATCCCCGTCATCGGCGAGTACGTCACCCCCACGCTGGTGGGCGGGACGGGCGGATTCCTGTACGGCAACTCGGTTGCCGATGCGTTCGGCGCCGGGTTCGACTGGCAGACAGGGTCTGTTCTAGCAATAGCCCTCTTTGTCGCGGTCGCCTTGACGACCATGTTGTTCGTCCGTTCGCTCCGCTCTGGCGGCGCTTCGGTTGGGATGGTGCGATGAGTGACGTCACCTGCAGCCGCGGCGGCCGCAGAACCTTGTGGTCCTGGTTCTGGGTAGTGGTGTTCCTTTTGTACGCCCCGATCGGGGTTTTGGTGGTGTTCAGCTTCAATGACAATGCTGTGCCCGCCCTTCCGCTGACAGACGCCACGACGCGGTGGTACGTGGACGCGTTTTCCAATGGGCCGCTTCTGGACTCAATCTGGGCCAGCGTTATCACCGCCATGTGGACCGCAGTAATCAGCGTCGCCATCGGGCTTAGCGCGGTGCTCGGTCTCCAACGTTGGGGCGGAAGTCGCGGAAAGGGCGCTTTGGCAACGCTATTCATGAGTCCTCTGGTCATGCCGTATGTGGTGCTGGGCGTCTCGCTGCTGATGCTGCTACGACTTCTCGGAGTGGAACGCTCACTGGCCACGGTGATCCTCGGGCACGTTGTCCTGACGTTGCCATTTGTCGTGCTCATCCTGCAGCCGCGTTTGGCGCAGATCCCGGCGGCACTGCACGAGGCCTCGCGCGATTTGGGGGCCAGCGAGTTCATCACCTTCTGGAAAGTTACTGCGCCTCTCATGGCGCCCGCGACATTCTCCGCGCTGCTGGTTGCCTTCACTGTTTCGTTCGACGAATACGCCGTAGCGTCCTTCGTCGTTGGGGAACGGCCAACCTTTCCCGTCTACCTTTTCAGTCAGCTCAGGTTTCCTCAGCAGTTGCCGGAAGTGATGGCTGTCGCGGTGGCAGCCCTGGTCGCATCACTAGTAATCCTCGTCGTGGCCGAAACCGGCCGACGAATCGCCGAAAACCGAATTAGCCCGGAGTTATCAGAGAAATGATCGAGTCACAACCACACGCTAGCCAGGTGCAGCTTCGCGGCGTTCAGATGCGCTACGGGGATGACGTCGTTGTGCACAATCTCAACCTCACCATCGACGGCGGCGAGTTTTTCACCTTGCTCGGCCCCTCGGGATGTGGCAAAACCACGACACTGCGGATGGTGGCCGGCTTCGAATCCCCTTCTGCAGGAGAGATCCTCATCGGCGGGAACAACGTCGTTGGTGTGCCTCCCGAGCGTCGTCCCACAAACACGGTGTTTCAGCACTACGCGTTGTTCCCCCACCTCAGTGTGCTCGACAACGTTGCCTATGGTCTCCGTCGGAAAGGTATGAAGCCTCGCGAAGCTCGCAAGCAGGCGGGTACGGAGCTCGAGCGGGTGGGCTTGACACCACACATGTCGCGCAAACCTGGCCAACTGTCCGGCGGCCAGCAGCAGCGCGTGGCACTGGCGCGAGCGCTGGTCAATTTGCCCAAGGTGTTGTTGCTCGACGAACCGCTCGGCGCACTCGATCTAAAGATGCGAAAGACCCTGCAATGGGAGCTGCGGAGCATTCAGCGCGACGTGGGGATCACGTTCATCTACGTGACGCATGACCAAGAAGAGGCATTGACAATGTCTGACCGAATCGCAGTTATGCGCGACGGGCACTTCGAGCAGATCGGGACACCACAGGATGTGTACGCGCGGCCTGAATCGTCCTTCGTCGCAAGTTTCGTCGGGGTCGCGAACCAACTGGACGCCGCCGTTGTGAAGCAGACCGGCAGCATCACCACGGTGCGCCTCGATATCGGAGCCGAGTTCGAGGTCGACACCAGGTTGCCGGTCCCCAGTAGCCGCTGCCGGGCTGTGCTCCGGCCAGAGGCCCTACACGTGCGGCCAGTCGGCACGCCAGTACCGAATGGATGGCTCGCGGTCGACGGAATCGCCGGGCAGGCTGCATATTTGGGGACCGGTTCGAGCTTGACGTTTGACGTGAACAACGGGCGCACCCAAATGACCGCACTGGTGGCCGGCGACACGGCACTAGTTCCCGCACCTGGCGATGCGCTCCAAGTTCAGTGGTGCGCCAAGGACGTCCACTTGGTTCCTAGCGTGGAGCCCACGCAGTGAGGGATGGGATCACCTTCATCTCTAGGGCAATCGCCGTGAGTGCAACCGGTGCCATCGGCGACCAGATGCGAGTGGTCTCCCGCGGTGGCGTTATCCCGCCGACATATTTCCAAACGGCTGTATATCGATAGACGCTTCATTGCCATTGGTTGCCTGAATAGTGCGTAATCACGCCCTGCCTTCGATTTTCGGTCGCACAGGCAACCGAAAGGGCTTGTATGACAAGACGGTTCGTCCATGGCGCATCCTCTGCCAGTAGACCACCGAAAGTCTGGCCGCCAACCACATGTGCAAGTAAATCGGTCTAAACCGCCCACGACAAGACAGGAAGGCTCACATGAGTCGAACATCGACGGACAGACTCGCTGAAATTCGGCGGGTCTTCGAACGGCGCTACGAACAGCGTATTTTCGCCGAGCTCACTGACCAGGTCGTGCAGCATCACGACGAGAGACCCTTCGACATCGTCGATGATGTCGCCAACCGAGTGCTGCGCTTCTTGCGCAATGATGCGGTCGTCGGCAAGCACCTGATCTTCTCGTACGGTCCCGATGGCCCCTGGGCTATCGGCCGAGTAACGCTCGGCGCCCCCGGGAACTTTGCAATCGAGGACGCCAGATACGACTCCGTGGACGACGCGGCGAGAGCAGTGTTCCATGCACGCCGTCGGGACTTCCTGGAACGTGTCCACGCGGGCAAGACCTCTTCATCCAAGACCGAAAATGAGGGACAATGAACGGCAAGAGCAGCCTTCAGCAGAAAATCTACGGCTACACAGATCGCTTCTCGGCACGCGTGGGAGAGTCCCTGTCCCTGCACGTCAGCTGCCGTGACAGCGATGTCTACGACCTCGCCGTGGTTCGCCTGCACCACGGGTGGGAAGGCTCGAAGGGCCCAGGCTTTATCGAGACGGTGGTGCCGAGCGACATCGACGGGCAGTACCCCGGCACCCATTACCGATGCGTTCCGGGCTCCTTCGTCGAAATCCCTGAACGTAATGAACTTCTGGCCAATCCACTGGGCCTGGAGATCTCTGTTGCCGTCTACCCCACGTTGCGAGGCGGCGACCAAGAGAGCTCGGTGGGTGCCTACAACATCAGCAATGCTTCGAATACGCTGACGGAAGCTTCGCAGGCGATCATGGGCAACCTAGATACCGAAAATCTGCGTGGATGGGCACTTAGCCTGGACGATGGTCGGCCAACCTTTACCTACGCCGCGGGCGGGGCTCTTCAGACCGTCGCGATGAATCGACAGCTCCAGAATCACCACTGGTATCAGCTGGTCTTGAAAGTGCCCACGCAGGCCGGGGAGATTTCCTTCGAGTGCACTCCCCTCAAAAGCCCTACAGATCTGCACGTCGCTGCAGCCTCCGGCGCCGAACCGGAGTCCGTACGCAAACGTACGGATGCAAGCTTCTCACCAAGCAGCTCGGCGTTCCGGATCGGCGCTCTGGCGGCACTTGCCGAAGGTCGATGGGTCGCGACGGCGTGTTTCAACGGCAAGATCGGAGCGCTTTCGGTAGATCGCGCTACCTCCGAAGGCCACGAGCAGGTTGCGCGTTGGCACTTTGGCCGCAGTAACAGGCCCGATGGTCTATTGCTGACCCACGTTGTTGACGAGTCCGTCAACGAACTTCACGGCACATGTGTGAATAGCCCCGTGCGTGCTGTCACCGGTCCTGGGCACAACGGCATCGTTCGCGATTTCAGGCAGTCGCCGGACGAGTACGACGCCATCATGTTTCATGACGACGACATCACCGACGCCGACTGGCCAGCTGCGCTGATTTTCAGTGTGCCCGAGACGATGGACAGTGGCGTCTACGCATTCCGGCTCACTGTCGATGGCGTGGATCACCACGTCCCCTTCTTCGTAGGCCCGAACCCGTCTCGTCGGCGCGACGTAGCGGTACTGTTCCCGACGGGAACCTACCTCGCCTACGCGAACGACAGTGTCTCCTTCCAAGCGGACGCGATGGAGAACCTGCTCGGCCATACCCCGGTTGTGCACATAGAAGACCTTTCGCTGCAAGAAACCCCGGAGTTTGGCCGCTCCTGCTACGAGGCCCACAACGACGGATACGGCGTTGTGCTGTCCGGCAGTCGCCGGCCGATCGTCACAATGCAGCCGCGCTACTGCTACCCGTTTTCCATCGACGCACCGTGGACGCTCGCGTCAGACCTCTTCCTCGTCCACTGGTTGGAAACGATCGGTTGCGAGTTCGACGCGATTACTGACGAAGTCCTCGATCGCGAGGGCTCCGAGTTGCTCGACCAGTACAGCGTGGTAATCACCGGCAGCCATCCCGAATACGTCAGTCGCAAGGAGCTGGACGCGCTCGAGGCCTTCACGGCCGGCGGCGGTCGTCTGATGTACCTGGGAGGCAACGGATTCTTCGCCACCGCATCCTTCGACCCCGAGAGCTCGCACGTGGTCGAGGTGCGTCGTGCGTCCGGCGGCACCCGACCGCACCAGACACCCTTCGCTGAACAACATCACGCGAATTCCGGAGAAGCAGCGGGGCTATGGCGGGATAAGGGCAAGGCTCCCGACCGCTTGGTAGGCGTAGGCATGTCTTCGCAAGGTTTCGATCATTCGACCTACTACGAGCGGTTGGAGGACAGCTTCGATCCGCGCGCTGAGTTCATCTTCGAGGGCATCGGCGAATCTGAGCGGATCGGCGATTTCGGCATTGCCGGCGGCGGCGCCGCCGGATGCGAAGTCGACTTCTACAACCCGGCTTTGGGATCTCCCCCTGACACGCTCCTGCTGGCTACCTCGGGAGGATTCACCGATGCCTACCAATTGGTCGTCGAGGAGATATTCGAGATGGTTGCGGGGATCGGCGGCAGCGAGCATCCGTCCGTGCGGTCAGACATCGTCTACGGCGCTCTTCGAGGGGGTGGTGGCTTCTTCGCTGTTGGGTCGATTGCTTGGTCTGCGGCCCTGTCGCACAACAACTACGAAAACAATGTCGCCAGATTAACGGAGAACGTGCTGCGACGGTTCCGGGACTCCGAGCCACTGAAGTAGTCAAGGTTATCGATCAACACACCTAGCAAGTGGCGGGGAGGGCTATGACAATCGGTCGTAGCCCTCCCCCGCGTCGTCTAACGAGCCCCTGCAAGTGGAACCCACCACGACGGGCAAGATCGAACGCTGGCACAGGACCCTGCGCCGTGAACTGCTCGACGCCGCCCGCCCGCATCAGTCGCTGGCCATGGCCACCCCAGCAGTTCTGTTTCGGCACGCTCCCATCGAACCCATCGCCGCCGCCCCCGCGCCGGTGCACCACTGACTTCTCCGGTGGTCGACGACGTGGTCCCGCCCCAGCCGGCACCGGCGTTGGTCGGGCACTCAGAGAGCTTGACCGACAACGACATTCACGTCGTCGAATGGGAAACCGATCTCACCCCCCGCGCGCGGTTGCTGTTGCCCGGCAATCAACAGATGAAGTTCACCGCAGCCCTCGCGCGTCGCACCGTCACCATCTGGGCCAACGACCGTAGCTTCACCTACTGCTCGACGGGACAGTCATCCGGACCCGGCCCTCACGGCTGAGCGAACACGACTGACGCGAACTTCTGCGCCGCGGAGCACGTCTGGCCGGAGCCGAACCTGCCCGTAGCGTCGTCACCGTAGGAATGCTCACCCGAAGTGCACCGCACCGTGGACCGTGACGGCTACATCGGCCTGGGCGGCCCCAAGGTGCTGCTGGACCCACCCCTGCAGGGTCGACGCGTCAGCCTGCTGCACCCCCTGCACCGCCGCAACGCGCAATGCGTCGGGAAGGTCACCGTCTTCGCCCGCACCGCCACAGCGAGTTTCGCGCGGAGGACATCGCAAGACCTTGCGGCCCTCACCGACGCCGACGTCCGAAAACTGTTCGGCTAGTTCGCCATCCGCTCACAGCCCCGGGCCCCTCGGCGGTGAAGCACCAGGGGCCCGGGTGTCTGTCGCCGAAGCGGGTGAGCTGTCTAGATGAGGTCGAGTTCCTCGGCGACTGTCGTCACCTGCTTGATCGGTCCGGTGAACCACTTCTTCACCGACACGTGCCAGTAGACGAACAGCAGGATCAGCACACCGCCGACGAGCAGCGGGGTGTAGTTGACGAACTTCCACTCGAAGCTCGGGTCCCACGGCACGCCGCCCAACGAGGTTGGGAACATGGCGATTATCGAGGTCACGATGATCTCGACGAGCGCGACCGGCGCCATCCACTTGTGATGACCGCGCAGATTCCACTTGCCGACCGGGAACGAATCGCCGGCCTTCCAGCGGTAGTAGATCGGCACCGCGAAGCACAGGTACAGGCCGACGACGCCGATGGAGGCCACGGCGAAGAAGGCCACCGGGACCGGTGCGCCGTTGATGTCGACCTGGACCAGCGCCGGCAGCGTGATGATCGCCGCGATGACGGCGGTGACGATCACGCCGTTGGCCGGGATCTTGTTCTTGCTGACCTTGGACCACAGCTGATGCCCGGGCACGGCGCGGTCGCGGCTGAACGCGAAGAGCATGCGGGAGCAACTGGTCTGGATGGCAGTGAGGCAGAACAGCTGACCGGCCGTCGAGATCAGCAGCACGACGCCCACCCACGGCGAGTCCATCGCCTGGCTGAAGATGACCGCGACCGCGCCGCCGCCCGCCGACACCGCGTCGGAGTCGTTCACGGCGAACAAGAAGGTCAGCAGCAGGATCCAGCCACCGATGGCCGAGTAGAAGATGGCCCGCCAAATGCCCTTGGCCGCACCGTCGGCCGCGCTCTTGGTCTCCTCGGACAGGTGCGCGGACGCGTCGTAGCCGGTGACCGTGTACTGGGTGAGGATCGCCGAGATCGGCAGCACGAAGAGCAGCCACCCGACACCGGAGGTGGCGCCGCCGAACATGCCGGTGTTGTTGATGGTCTTGGCGAACACGTCGGACAGGCTGGCGTGCTGCTTGGGCACCACGATCAGGATCGCGATGACGATGGCTGCGCCCGCCACGTGCCACCAGACCGAGATGTTGTTGATCACGGCCAGCAGGTGCGAGGAGAAGATGTTGATGGTTGCGGAGAATGCCAAGATCACTAGGAACATGACGAAGACCCTTGTCAGGCTATAGCCAGCCAGCCACGTCTCGCTGAACGTGCCGAGGGTGAGGTCGAGGAACGTCGCCGCGCCGTAGGCCGTCGATGCCAGGATGGCGATCAGGCCGATGACATTCAGCCAGCCCGTGTAGAAACCGGCCTTGGCACCGCCGAGTTTTGCTGCCCACCAATAGATTCCGCCTGAAGTCGGGAACGCCGAGACCAGCTCGGACATGCAGAGTCCGATGATCAGGATGAACACCGACACGATCGGCCAGCCCCAGGCAATCGCCGCGGGCCCGCCGTTGTTCCAGCCGAGGCCGAACGAGGTGAAGCAGCCCGCCAGGATCGAGATGATCGAGAACGAGATGGCGAAGTTGCTGAAGCTCGACCAGGAACGGTTGAGCTCCTGGGTGTAGCCGAGTGATGCGAGGTGCTTTTCGTCGTCAGACAGCTGTTCGTGACCCTCTGGCACGGTATTTCTCCTTCTCGGGGAGCGCCCAAGAAGGGGCTCACTGGTAGGGAGAATAAGCTATTGGCGGACGTTTGATTGTCTGACAATCAACATTCGCGTAGTGTCCTTCGCGTGGACGGCGTGATCGGCAACCAACTGACGGGCCCGTTGCGGGAGGCTGAACCCTCTACGCGGACGAATCCAATGGCTGCAGAGCACCTCCTCACCAGCGTCGACGGGTGCCGCTCGGTGACGTCGGTGCGGTCCCCATCCTCCACGAGCGGTAGTCACCGCAGCTCACCGCCGCGATGTCTCCAGGGGAATTTGGAGCCCTAGGCGCGCACCGGACGAACCACGTCGATGGCTCATGGGTGGCGATGAGCGGCCTGTGAAGTGTTCACGTCCGGCACCACGCCACGCCGTCCGTCCCGCGCCAGCCAGGAAGACTTCAGTATGAAAATCGTTCGGGCCGCTCCGCACAACGATCCGGCACGCCAACGAGTAGCCACTGCTGGTGTCTTCGTCTCCTTCGGCATCGTTCTCGGCACGTGGGCGGCCTACATCCCAGTGGTCAAGAACGTCATCGGCGCGACGTCGTCGACCATGGGCATGATCCTGCTCGTCGTCGGCGTCGGAGCACTCATCGGAATGCAATTCAGCGGTCGCGCAGTCGACAGGTACGGAAGTGGATGCGTCGCAGCGGTCGGTGGCGCCGCCATGGCGCTCGCACTCGTACCGCCACTCGTCCTCTCAACACCACAGACCGTCGCCGCAGCTGCGCTGTTCTTGGGTATCGCAGTCGGCATCAGCGAAGTCGGCATGAACGCATCAGCAGTTGCCGTCGAGCGCGACTATGGACGTCCGATCATGGCGTCCTTCCACGGAATGTTCTCGATCGGCACTGTCGTTGGCGCCCTATCCGGTGGAGTAGCCATCGCCTCAGGGATGAACATGCACGTCACGGCCGTGGCCATCGCGGTCCTGACGCTGCTCTTAAGCAGTGCTGCCGCGCCGACGTTGCTTCGATCAACCCCCCGCGGCGGGGTGATTGCCGAGTCGACCCCCGACAGCACCAACGGTCCGAAGCGCTACCGACGATGGCAACTCGCCGCACTTAGCACGCTGTCCTTCCTGCTCCTCTTGGTAGAAGGGTCGATGACCGACTGGAGTAGCTTGCACACCCAACAACATCTCGGCGCCTCGCCGGGCTATGGGGCCCTGACACTTGCCTGCTTCGTAACGGCCATGACCATAGGACGGTTCAGCACTGACCGCGTGGCGTCGCGCATCGGGCCAGTATCGGTGTTGCGTTGGGGCTGTCTGTCGTCCGTGGCAGGCCTGTTGATCGTCACCCAGGCAAGCTCCTTGCCGATCACCTTCATGGGTTGGATCCTGGTGGGGATCGGCCTATCCGGCGGCTTCCCACAGGTGTTGACGGCCGCAGGCAACGTCCCCGGCACATCTGCCAGGGCGCTGTCGCACGTCGTAGGCATCGGCTACCTGGCCATCGTTGCAGGCCCCGCAACCATGGGCTGGTTGGCTGACCTATGCAGCCTCAACGGTGCCTTCGCGTTACCGATCGCGGCGATGACGATCTGCGCACTTGCGGCAAAGGCGGTGACAGGAAGCGAAAGCAGCCCACGATTGCCCGCTCCAGCCGTGAAGGCGTAGACCACCCGGCACCCGCCGAAACCGACCAATTCGATCCTGACTCGTGGCGCTGCCAAAGGCCTCCGACGGCCCGAGCCAGGGTACCGATGCTCTTGGGCGCGGCTCCGTCGGAGACGACGTTCACGAAGTCCGCCGCGTCTCGAACCGTTTGCAGCTTAGGGCCGCCAACCCGCCCATCCCGTCTGAAGGATTACTCAGTATGTCCAACACCCACCGCATCGCCGTCATCCCCGGCGACGGCATCGGCACCGAAGTCGTGCCCGAAGGTTTGCGCGTCCTCGACGCGGCAGCAGCGGCATTCGACTTCACGGTCGACTTCGAGCACTTCGACCACTCCAGCGCCGACTACTACCTCAAGCACGGAAAGATGCTTCCCGACAACTGGTTCGACGAACTCAAGGGCTTCGACGCCATCTACTTCGGCGCCGTCGGGTGGCCCGAGGTGGTGCCCGACCACGTCTCCCTGTGGGGCAGCCTGCTGCAGTTCCGGCGAGCGTTCGACCAGTACGTGAACCTACGGCCGGTCCGGTTGATGCCAGGAGTGCGGAGCCCGCTGGCGGGCCGCGAACCTGGAGACGTCGACTTCTACGTCGTGCGGGAGAACACCGAAGGCGAGTACTCCAGCGTCGGTGGGAAGATGTTCGAGGGCACCGACCGCGAGATCGTCATGCAGGAGACGGTCATGACGCGCGTCGGCGTCGACCGAATCCTCAAGTATGCCTTCGACCTTGCGCAGAGCCGACCCAAGCGGCACCTCACCTCGGCCACGAAGAGCAACGGCATCTCGATCTCCATGCCGTACTGGGACGAACGCGTACAGGAGATGGCCGCCCACTGCCCGGACGTCGACGTCGACAAGTATCACATCGACATCCTCACGGCGAACTTCGTCATGCATCCCGACTGGTTCGACGTCGTCGTCGCGTCGAATCTGTTCGGCGACATCCTGTCTGATCTCGGACCGGCGTGCACCGGGACGATCGGCATCGCACCAAGTGCCAACATCAACCCAGAACGCTTGTTTCCCAGCCTGTTCGAACCCGTGCACGGTTCCGCCCCCGACATCGCCGGTAAGGGGTGGCCAATCCCATCGGCCAAATCTGGTGCGCCTCCATGATGTTGGAGCACCTCGGCGAGCCCGACGCGGCCGCCGCGGTGCTCGCGGCGATCGAGACGGTCCTGGCCAAGGGCGGGGATACCCTCACCCCGGACATGGGTGGATCGGCTGGAACCGACACCCTTGGCAAGGCCGTCGCCGACGCCGTGGCGGCCTCGTGAGTGGCCGCAGCATGTTTCACTCAGTCGCGCGACGGGCGACGTTGTAGAAGCGAGTCTCCTGGTATTCCTCGAGCCCCTCGGCGCTCCCCTCCCGGCCCATACCGCTGTGTTTCATCCCGCCGAACGGTGCGGCCGCGCTGGAGGGCACACCTTGGTTGATCCCCACCAGTCCGGTGTGCAGCGCGTCGGCGACATTGAGCGCGCGATCCAGGTTCTCCGTGAAGACGTAGCCGGCGAGGCCATAGACAGTGTCGTTGGCCCGGGCGATGGCTTCGGCTTGAGTCGTGAAGCGCTGGACTGCCGCGATGGGACCGAAGATCTCGGTGTTGGCGATCTCAGCGGTGACCGGCACGTGATCGAGAAGGGTCGCTTCGAAGAAGTGACCTCTGCCTTCAATAGCCTTACCGCCGGCGCGCACGGTCGCGCCGTTGCCGACAGCGTCGTCGACGAGCTTCTGCATGTTCGCCACCGCACGGTCGTCGATCAGCGGGCCAAGGTCGACGTCGTTGGCGAGGCCATCGCCGACGCGTGCGGCCGCCAGTTTCTCGGCCAGACCCTCGACGAATGCCTCCGCGATACCTTCCTGGACGAAGATGCGGTTCGCGGCGATGCATGACTGACCCCCATTGCGCATCTTCGCCGCGAAAGCTCCATTGACGGCGCGTTCGAGATCTGCGTCGTCGAAGACGATCAGCGGTGCGTCGCCGCCGAGTTCCATGGAGGAACGCAAGACGTTGTCCGCGGCGAGCCGTAGCAGGACCTTGCCGACACCGGTGGAGCCGGTGAAGGACACCTTCCGCACCCGGGCGTCGGTGAGGACCGCTTCGCTGAATGCGGACGCATCAGTAGTTGTGACGACTTGGACGAGTTCGTCGGGAACCCCGGCTCGTCGCGCAAGGTCGACAGCGAAGAATGTGGCCAGCGGCGTCAGCGTCGCGGGTTTGATGACCGCGGGGCATCCAGCCGCCAAAGCCGGTGCAATCTTACGTGTCGCCATGGCGAGCGGAAAGTTCCACGGCGTGATCAGAACTGAGAGCCCGACAGGAGCGCGGCGGGTCAGCAACGTGCCACCGCCCGTTGGTAGGTCCCGGACATTTCCGCCCGGGCGCACGGCCTCCTCGGCGTACCAACGGACGAAGTCGCTGCCGTAGGTCACTTCTGCGCGGGATTCAGCCAGCGGCTTGCCCATTTCCCGGGTGATGAGCAAGGCAAGCTGGTCGGCGTGCTCGACCAGCAGGTCATACCAGCGGCGCAGGACATCGGCACGCTCCCGCGGAGTCCGTGCGGCCCACTCGCGGCCAGCCGCGTCCGCTTCCGCCACCGCGCGAAGCGCGCCGTCGACATCGATATCGGGTACGGCTGCCACGAAATCGCCTGTAGCAGGGTTGAAGACGTCGGCATTGCGCGCGCTTTTGGGCAAGGTCAAGGCAGCTACCACAGCATCGGCCGCGGCAGCCCGCTGTGGGTCGGCGATTGGCACGCTGCTCTCTGCCGTCAGTTCCGGGCTCATTTGGACTCCTCCTCAATCAGAACGTGGGAGATGGCGCCGACGTACTGAGTGAGTTCCTCGTCGGTCGTGATGAAGGGAGGGCTCAGTTGCAGCGTGTTGCCGCGCAGGGGGCGTGAGATGAACCCGATGTCGATTAGCTTGTCCGCGACGACTTCCGCGGACAGGTCCCCCCGCAAGGTGACACCCCCGAGGAACCCGGCCACACGAACATCAGCCACGCTGGGGCGGTCGGCGTTCAGCTGGTTGAGCTGTACGCGCAACAGCTCTTCGAGCTCGCCGGCCCGCTCGACCAGGCCATCGCGCTCCAGCACGTCGAGATTGGCCATGGCCACTGCGCAGGCGGTGGCGTGACCGGCGTAGGTGGCTCCGTGCCGGAAGATCGGCGTAGCGGTGTCATCGACATAGAACGGCTCCCAGACACTTGGGGCCACCAGCACGCCGCCGAGTGGCGCGTAACCCGAGGTGACCCCCTTGGCGAAGGTGATGAGGTCGGGGCTCAATCCGAACCTATCCGCGGCGAACATCGAGCCGGTCCTACCGAACCCGGTGATGACCTCGTCCAGGACGAACAGGATGTCGTTTTCTCGACACAGCTGTTGGAGCGTTTCCAGATAGCCCGCTTGAGGGGGGTTGACGCCGCCAGTGCCCTGAATGGGCTCGGTCACGATGGCCGCGATGTTCTCAGCGCCTACGTCCGCGATCACGCCCTTGAGGGCATCGACGTCGTGTACGGGCACCCGACGTGTCTCCGGCACGAGTGAGTCGGTGCCATAACCGTCGCGGTTGAACTCCAAGCCGGCGATGCTGGTTCCGTACGCATGCAGGCCGTGGTAGGCGAACTCACGGCTGATGATCGTGGTCTTGCTGGTGCGCCCCTCGCGCTGCCAGTGTCGGCGCGCGAGCTTGCAGGCGACATCGATCGCGTCCGAGCCACCTGAATTCAGGATCACCTTCGGGTTGTCGATCGGCGACATGGTGGCGAGTCGGTTCGCAAGCGCCACGGCTTGGTCATTCACGAAGCGGCCGAAGATGTGGTACGTCTCAAGCTTCAACATCTGAGTGTGCGCGGCGGCAGCAAGGTCTGGGTGACTGTGACCGACATTCGCGTGCCACAAGCCGGCCGTACCGTCGAACAACCGTCGCCCATCCGCGGTGTAGACGTAGGACCCCTCACCGCGTTCGATCACCAGTTGTCGGCCGAGCACAGACGGAAGATGCGCTTGGGCGGACCACAATGCTGGTCCATCGAGAATGTCTGAATTTACCGACATGGCAGTACCTTTCGAAATCGAAAATCGCTGAAGTCAGGCCGCCGGCGGAGCCGTTCTGCAACTGCAGCCCGTCCTTGACGCTGATCACCGCGCTCACCTCGTCGTGCGCGATTGACTAGCACCCAACCTTCAGTGGTAGGCACAACGTACTGCGGAGAACCATTCATGAAAAGCGACGCTTTTGAACAAGTACATGTCAGAATTACTTACATGTTTCATGGTCCTGGCATGGGCGTCCGCTGATGTTGGATGTGCGCAAGCTGGTCTTACTTCGCGAGGTGCAGTTGCGAGGGAGTATCACGGCGGCAGCGCAGGCGCTGTCGTATTCGCACTCTGCGGTATCTCAGCAGCTGAGCGCCTTGGAGGCTCAGGCCGGCGTACCACTCTTGGAGAAGGTCGGCCGGGGTGTCCGCCTCACCAATGCCGGCGAGGAACTGGCTCGCCATGCCGAGGATATCGTGGCCATACTCGAACGCGCGGAAAGCGACCTGGCGTCCAGTGACACCAACGTTCGCGGTGTGCTCAGACTCGCCGCATTCACTACTGTCAGCCGCCTGCTGGTTCCCGGATTGATTTCCCGCTTGCATGAACTCCACCCGCAGCTCAATGTTCGGTACCGGCAGGTCGAACCTGAAACCGGTCTGCGGCTGTTGTCGTCACGCCGGATCGACGTCCTGATGGTCGATACTTACCCCGGCACTTCGCATTCGACACCTCCGGACCTGCACGCCGAACTCCTGCTGGAGGATCCCATTCGGGTGTACCCGCCTGCCAACTCGAACGCTGTACGTCTCGAACATTTGAAGCGTACGCGTTGGGTGCTGGAGCCAAGCGGTACGGAGGCGAACGCGTGGACTCGAAATCTCTGTCGCCAGAATGGCTTTGAGCCGGATGTGGCGTTCGAGTCGCCGGATCTCTTGTTCCACCTCCGGATGGTTCAGGCAGGTGTGGCAGCGGCCTTCCTGCCCGACCTACTCGTGCGCGGCGCTGGTGTGGACGTGGCTTCGGCTGCTCTGGCAGACCTTCACCACCTGCGCGGCATCTCCTTTGTCTGCCGCTCCGGCGCCGAGCGACGTCCCTCCGTGACCGCGTGCCGAGCAGCGTTCGGCCAGTTGCTCGCTGATGGACAAGGGTGAGCAGCAGCGACTCTCCGTCGCTGCCGACGCCGCTGTCTGATCAGATGTCGTCCAGAGGACCGTCCTGGGCGAATCGCTTGATGACGTTCACGGTCATCGCAGCGACATTGTTGGAGTAGGCGTTCCGCTGCAGGCTCGACACCCATGACATCGACGACAAACTGAATCCGTGCACCACCGTCTTTGGTGCTGAAATACACAATGTCGCCGCGCACCAGGAGGTGCTCGGGACCGTGCATACCGTAGCGTTAGCACCGCGAGCGCCGCCCAGGCCCGCCGCGAGTACGGACCGACGCCGTCATGGCGCCGACTCGAACTAGCCCGGATCGAGTTCGCTCCTCACCACCGACTCGAGCTCGGTGAGCAGCCGGTCGGCATCCGCGGCGCGGAACGCCATCGGCGGACGGATCTTGAGAACGTTTCCGTGATAGCCGGAAGCGGAGATGAGCACGCGACGGTCGCGCAGACGGTTGACGATCGATGCCGCCGCCCGCGGATCCGGACGGACGGGGTGCTCGGTCGAGCCGACCTCCACGCCGATGAAGAGGCCAGCGCCTCGCACGTCGGTGAAACGCGGGTCGTTGCCCGTGATCTGGGCGATGCCGTCGCGCAGCACCGCACCCACTGCCCCGGCGTTGGCGATCAGCTTCTCGTCGCGTATCACTCGTAGCACCTCGTGCGCTGCGGCGATTGACACCGAGTTGCCACCAAATGTGTTGAAGTATCGAATATCTCGGCCGAACTCGGTGAGCAGGTGCGGGCGGAACACGCCGGCCGCGATCGGCAGCCCGTTACCCATCGGCTTTCCAATGGTCACGATGTCTGGTGTGATTCCGTGTCGCTGGAATCCCCACCACGTGGTGCCGGTACGTCCGAATCCTGGTTGTACCTCGTCGGCGATCCACAGCCCGCCAGCAGTGTGCACCTCCTCCATGGCAGCGGCCAGGAAGCCCGGGGGGTCCGCGAACACGCCGTCGGAAGAGAAGATGCTGTCTGCCATCAGCGCGCTGAGGCCGAATCCGTGCCGCCGCAGATCCGCGACCGCACGTCGCACCTCGGTCGCCAGATGAGCCGAAAGGTCACCAGCCGCCAACCGCGGGTCGGGGGCCGAGATCGTCCGCACGTGAGGGCCGAGCGGAGAATTCTCACCCAGTGAGGGCGAGCATGCGGCGACCGCGGCCGTCAGACCGTGGTAGGCGTTGGCCGTGACGATGACCCCCTCACTGCCGGTCACCCGTCGCGCCACCCGTAGCGCGAGGTCGTTGGCCTCCGAGCCGGTACTGGTGAAGGTGACGTTGCCGAGTTCGTCGGGAAAGGTACCGAGGAGGTCCTCGGCGTAGTCCACGACCATGTCCTGGACGTAGCGGGTGTTGGTGTTCACCAACTGCATCTGCCGGTGAACGGCGTCGACCACTCGCGGATGGGAGTGCCCGACGCACGGCACGTTGTTGTACGCGTCTAGGAACTCGTTGCCGGCTGAGTCATACAGGTAGGTCCCCTGCCCCCGGACGACTTCGACTGGTACGTCGTAGAAGAGCCGATATCCGGGTCCTAGCACCCGCTCGCGGCGCTGCACCTTCTGGCGCAGTGCCGAGGGAAGCTCGTCGAGCCGCTCACGATCGAATCCGTTGGCCATGGTCACCGGTCCCGCATCCGATCCGACTAAGCCTCGGGTCATCACATCTCCTACCTACTTAGTGGACATCGTCCTTGGGGCGGCCGCATCAGGCCAGTCGGTCATCCTGGTGATTGGTCGAGCTGAGGCGCCCCCCGATGGCTTTGCAGCGTGTCCAGGACATCCCGGGGGTGGAGCGCGACCAGCTGCGCCAGAGTTGCCCAGGTGTACTGGGATCGCTTCCACCCGTAGCCGCCTTGGAGGGCTGCATTCCTCGACGCCCACGTCACTCCGTTGAGCGCGAGGCGGAGCGCAGCCATCGGGTAGAGCACCGACACTTCGAGTTCGGTCAGTTCGACCACCTCGCCGAATCCGTTGACCACGGTTGCGAGCGCCGCCACTGGATCTGGCTTCCTGAGCATGGCGTAGGCCCCGGCGATTGCGACCTCGCTGACCCTGGCCGTCAACAGTGCGTCGGTGAAGTCGATGACTCCGGTGAGCAGTTGGACACCCGACGCATCGACCTCGGCAAGGACGTTGTGGTCGTTCAGATCCTGGTGGATGACCGAGCGTGGCAGGTCCGCGATTCGTGGTGCGACGATGTCGTCGAACCACTGCAACACGGTTTCGACGCTACGGCGACCCTCGTCGTCCGCGACTGCGTCGAAATGCGTTGCAATGGCCCTAGGCGCAGCCAGGAGGTCCCATTCGTGGGTAGTTCTGATCTCCGGTCCGGGGGTCATCCCCTCCAAGGCGACGACCATGTGCCCCGCAGCTCGACCCCATGCCGCGAGGAGATCCGCTGTATGACTGGGTATCTCGCCCACGATTCGTCCGGGAAGCCAGGAATAGCAGGACACCAACCACGGATCGGCGCCCAACGACAGGGTGGCGGTATCGGACCCAGATGGATCTCGCATCACGCTGGGCGTGGGCAGATCCGAAGACGGTCCGCATCGGTCGAGCAAGTCGTGCTGCCAACGCACCTGTGCGCGTTCCACGTCGTCGTCGGGAACCGTCTTGGCGATGAAACGCCGGCCATCGTCGGCGTACAGATGAAAGGTGCGGTTGAACTCGCCACCAAGCTGGGTGACCCGCTCGATCCCACACCCCAGCAATTCGGCCGCCGCGGCGGCAACGGCGACGTTCGAATCGACCTGGTCGATAGACGCTTTGGACATGTAACCCCAGTTCGGTGGCGTCGTGTCGAATCGACTTCACGGGCATTGCAGAGCTTCACCGCGGTGCTGCTCCTTGTCTACCGTATCGGGCGCCTACAGTATTGGTCAATTGGTCACCAATAGCGTACCGTCGGGATCGCTTCACCTCTTCTGGCAGCGGACCTCGGGATCTTCCTCGTGGAGTCGACAAGAGAAAGCGACTCGCGGCATGTGCCCCACCGATGTGTGTCTCAGCGCGACGCCACCGCGGACGGCGCGCGAACCGCACTGGCTGGCCGCAGGTCGAGTGCTATGACGTCTAGCTCCGACTCACTGCGAGAGATCGTTCTGGTCAGTGCGCCCGACACGACCGGTGACGATCTTTCGGAACACACCGAGCGCGACGCCCTTGCCACCGAGTACGGGCTCGCTGGCGGGTTGACCCGCCGAGGTCGGCATGGTGGGAATCGACGAATTTCTCGAGTGCAGGCACATGGCCATACCCAGCCGCCGCGGTGCGTGAGTCCTACACTACGCGTTCGCTTCCGGGGCGCTCCGACTTAAGCGGGTTGCCTACGCGGAGCGACCGGCCACTGCGCAGAAGCCAGCGCCTACCCATCGGGTATCGCGGTTACGGACGGCCGAGTGAAGCAGAAACCGGCGACGCCACGGGCCGTGCTGTAAATCATCGACGATACAACGAACGCTAGATTGGACCAATGACCTCGTTCACGGAACCGTTCGAGCGGCTGGACGCAGAGCAGATACGGCCACTGCTCAACGCGGTATACGGGATCGAAATCGTCGGCACTCCAATACGATTGCCAACGGAACGCGACGACACGTACCGCGTGGCTACGCGCACTGGCGACGGCTACGTGGTCAAGGTAGCCCATCCCGGCGACCATCCGCGCATCGTCGACTTACAGGTCGCGGCCATGATTCACGTCGGTCGTCGGGATCCCCGGCTGCCACTGGAGCGGATCCTGTGCGCCGTCGACGGGCAACGACAACCCAGCGTCGAAATGCGCGACGGCCGCCGCAGGATCATGCGGGTGACGACCTTCCTCCCCGGTCGAACCTTGAGGTCCGTTGAGCCATCGCCTGGACAGCTTCGCCAATGTGGCCAGGTACTGGCGCGAATGGCGAACGCCCTCAACGACTTCGACCATGAGGCAGCAGACCGCCATTTGATGTTCGATCTACAGAACTTCGGCGAACTCGCCGCCATGCGCCGGCTTTCCGACACCCCGGCCGTGCGTTGGGTCTTCGACTGGTTCGAATCCGTCTTCCAGTCCGCGGCAGCCGAGCTCCCCAAACAGGTGGTGCACGGTGACTTCAGTCTCGACAACATCCTCGTCGACCCCGTCGCGGACACCTTCGTCCAGGGGGTATTGGACTGGGGCGATGTGATGCGTTCCTGGCGCGCCGCCGATTTGGCGAGCGGGCTGGCGTCCCAGGTGGCCGCGAACGGCGATGCGTGGGAGCGCCCCCGGCACATGATCGACGGATACCGCGAGGAGTGCGAGATGACCGACGCCGAGTCCGGATTGATTCGCGGTCTGGTGTCCATGCGGATCACTCAGCGGCTCCTGATGGCCCTCCATCTCAGCGCAGCGATGCCGGACAATGCCGAATATCTGTCGCGCAACGTCGAATGGAGTGCCGCGCAGTTATCGAACCTCGTCGACGCCTAAAGCATGATTGGTCGATCAGCCGAGATGCCTGACAGTCGCACGGCTGGCTCAAGCGCACCGGGGTCATTCCTCGGTGCGCTCTAGCAGGTGGGCAGACCGTGCGGCGTTCTGGATCCGTGCGCAGTTGTCGAGGTGCGCGTCGATCTCGCCGTAGAGCGCGAGGAGATCCTTGCCGCGGCAGGCTCGGATCAGAACCTCGCGCTCATGGGCCAATTGACCCGCTTGGGGTAGTCGGAATCGAGTGCGGCGACCGCCATCCCACAGTTCCTTGACCACGACGCCCCAGATTGAAGTTGTCGACCGCCATGCCTTGCTGAACCAGCTGCCGAAGAGCTTCACGCACTGGCCCTCGGCTGACGGTCCCATCCCTCTTGAGGCCCGGCGCGACGTAGGTCAGGACGTCGCTTCGGCGAGTACCGCGTCCAGCTCCTGCAAAAAATGCTGCGCGTTCTGCGGCGAGAAGACCAATGGCGGCCGAATCTTCAGCACGTTCTCGAAGGGTCCGGTATTGCTCACCAGGATGCGCCGCTCACGCAAGCCGTTCACCACGAACGCGGCCAACTGCGGCGCCGGGTCACCCGTCTCGGGGTCGACCAAGTCCACCGCCACGAACAGTCCGGCTCCGCGCGCGGTCGTCGCGCATGCGTGCCGCCGCGTCAGCTCGGTGAGGCCGTCGAGCATCCGCCGTCCCACTGCGCGAACGTTCCCGAGGATGTCGTCGTTCTCGAAGACGTCCAGCATGGCGTTGGCGGCACTGATGCACACCGAATTGCCCGCGGATGTGTTGAAGTAACGGATGTCACGGCCAAATCGGGCGGCATGCTCACTCTGCGTCGCCACGGCGGCAAGGGGCAGTCCGTTGGCCATCGGCTTGCCCATGGTGACGAGATCGGGAGTGATGCCGTGACGCTGGTAGCCCCACATCGCTTCGCCGGTGCGACCGAAGCCCGCCTGCACCTCGTCCGCGATGAAGAATCCGCCAGCTGCGTGAACCACGTCGACGACCGGGCCTAGGAATCCGGCTGGACCGGTGATCAGCCCATCGCTTGAGAACACGGTGTCGACGAGCATGGCCGCAAGCCGCATTCCATGCCGCTCGAGGTGGGCGATGGCCTCCGCCACACGCGAGGCCATCTTGGCGCCGACAGTTTCGGCGTCCTCGTCGGTGGCGTAGTCCGGCGCGTCGATGGTCAAAGTCTTCGCCCCGAGGGGAACGTTTGGGCCCAGCGTCGGTGATATTTCGGCAATGGACGCCGTAAGCCCGTGATAGGCATTGGACGTCACGATGACGGCGTCGCCGCCCGTCTCATACCGTGCCATCCGGATGGCGAGATCGTTGGCCTCGCTGCCCGAACACGTGTAGAGCACCTGGTCGATGGCCGGGTGGTGAGTCGCCAAGAGCCGCTCGCTGTAATCGACCAGCGTGGGCGTGAGATACCGCGTGTTGCTGTTGAGGATTCCCGCCTGTCGCGAAATGGCCTCCACCACATGGGGATTACAATGTCCGACGGCGGGAACGTTGTTGTAGGCGTCGAGGTACTCGTTGCCCTCTGTGTCAAACAGATGGACGCCTTCTGCGCGGACCACGTCGACCGGGGTGCTATAAAACAGGCGGTTGCTCGGGGCGATGACATTCTGTCGACGCTCCACCAGCGAACGCAGCGCAGGCTTCAGGCTCGCGGCGCTGGCCGGATCGAATGCGTTCGGCATCGCCGCCGGGACGCCGGTGTCGGTCTTGTTCCCGGTCGTGGTCATGTGACATTCCTTCGGTGATCCCGGCCTGGTTCGCCGAGCTGGTGTCGAGACGTGATTGGCTCATGTCGGCCGCCGCCCCGATGGGGCGACGTGCACAATCGCGTTCGCCGGCGACGGCGTCCGTCGTCCGCGGGCAGGACCGACCGGTCCGCACCGTGGTGGCAATGCGACCAACGACGGCTCCTTACAGACTCATCGGCCGTTACCACCACGACGCCCACTCTAATGTGTAGATTGTTCTACAATCAACTGGTGACGACGGACGTGAGGCCTCCTTCGAGGAGGTCGACGGAGGTGTCCACTGCCAACGAATCCGGTTGCCGTGGTTGCCAACGACCTCCTGGCACCGGCGGATCGACACCGGTGAACCCACCCCGTCGCCCGCCAGCCCGACCAGCCTCCACCTGCCCCGCCACCCCACTGATGTTCGTGGTCTCGACTCGGATCGCCCCTTGTCGAAGGCCACGAAATCCCCTGCACAGTAACGAAACAACACGATGAGGAGACAGCCATGAGCAGCTATACCGTGATCGATCCGAGGTCCGGCGAGGAGCTGACGTCCTACCCGGTCGACACCGACGCCGAGATCGACGCGAAGCTCGACGCCGCCCACGGCGCCTACAAGACGTGGGCTCGCCAGACGATCGAGGAGCGGGTGACGCTTCTGAAACGCCTCGCCCAACTCCACGAAGAGCGTCAGGATGCACTCGCCGAGATCATCCAGAAGGAGATGGGGAAGTCTCGCGAGGACGCCCTCGGCGAGATCGGCGTGTGCATCTCGATCTATCGCTACTACGCCGAGAACGCCGCCGCATTCCTAGCCGACGAGACGATCGACGTCACCAGCGGCCCGGGTACCGCGATCGTCCAAAGGCGGCCCATCGGAATCCTTCTCGGCATCATGCCGTGGAACTTTCCTTACTACCAGGTGGCGCGATTCGCCGGACCGAACCTCGCGCTGGGCAATACGATCCTGCTCAAGCCGGCCCCGCAGTGCCCGGAATCCGGTCTCGCCCTGCAAGGCCTGTTCGATGATGCGGGGTTCCCGGCGGGAACCTACAACAACGTGTTCGCGACCAACGAGCAGGTCGAGCGGATCATCGGAGATCCCCGCGTGCAAGGCGTCTCGGTCACGGGTTCCGAGCGAGCGGGGGCGGCAGTCGCAGAGATCGCCGGCCGCAATCTAAAGAAGGTCGTCCTCGAACTCGGCGGATCGGATCCCTTCATCGTGCTCGGCGTCAGCGACATGGACGAGGCCGTCGATGCGGCCTTCGAGGCACGTATGGAGAACACCGGTCAGTCCTGCAACGCCGGCAAGCGCGTCATCGTCCTCGACGAGTTGTACGACGACTTCGTCGCGCGATACACCGCGAAGATGCTGGCGCGGCCCGCGTCCCCGGTATCCTCGCTGGTTGCCGCGGAGCGGCTGAGCGACCAGGTGGGCCGTGCCGTGGCCTCCGGAGCGACGCTGCAGACCAGCGGCGAACGCGACGGGGCCTGGTTCCCCCCGGGCGTGCTTACCGGCGTCCAACCCGGCGGTGACGTGTTCTACGAAGAGTTCTTCGGCCCGGTGGCGATGGTCTTCCGCGTCCAGGACGAGGACGAGGCGATCAGGATCGCCAACGACACCCCGTTCGGACTCGGCTCCTACCTCTTCACCACCGATGCCGAGCAGGCCCACCGGGTTGCCGAGCAACTCGAGGCGGGAATGGTCTACATCAACGGTTTTGGCGGCGAAGGTGCGGAGCTGCCGTTCGGTGGGGTCAAGCGTTCAGGCTTCGGGCGTGAACTCGGGCGTCATGGGATCGACGAGTTCGCGAACAAGAAGCTGATTCGCACCCTGCGCCAACCCTAACCACCCGGGGCAGCGCGCCACTCACCCTGAGTGGCGCGCTGTCACCCGCAGATCGCTGCACGCGGATGGCGGTGAAAACCCTATCCGCGTGCAGTGTTCATACGTGGGCTTCGATTGATGGGTACAGCACCCACGCGAGCGGGTTGCCGCGCTCTCGCGCGCACCGACCACCCGGCATCACCGAGCTCGCCGCCAATCGCTCGGCATCGATCGTCAGTGCCGTCGGTACCCAGCACAGCCACGTGGCGCCACCGCGCACGGGAGAGCATCCCGCACGAGATGGCGCCAGGAGACAGCCTGCGTCTAACTTCGCTCAGTCGATGATCTGATCCAGGGGTTCCTTGGCCACGAAGCGCCTCAGGACGTTGCCGGTGATTCTCGCGACGTTGTTGTCATATCCGTTGTGCGACAGGGCAGCCGTCCACGCGATCGACCCGACGGAGAAGAATCCGCCTCCGCCCTCGAGTGCCCCGAGAACCATGTCGGACCGAACGTAGGGGTGTTCAGTGCCGCCCTGCCCGGGCAGGTTCTCATACACTTCCTCGATGACGACCAGGAAGGCGTCGGTCAACGGCCCAGAGGTCGCGAGGACCAGCGTGCCCGGCGGAGAGCCCAGCGCCGGGTCGTAACAGTCGATTTCGGCCCCCGCCGCTCCACCGCCCATAATACCGAAGTCACCGATGATCTCATCGTCACCGATTCCCTCGAACACGAACGCAGCGAGCGGATCACGGCTGTCTTCGAGCCGCTCGTAGTGGGTCGAGCGGTCGAATCCTTGCGCGGCGAAACCGACGCCGGTCAAACGCTGCGGCGCCTTGCCCTTGTGCCGCCACAGTCCCGCCATCTCCCCCGAAGTGGCGTGCCGTCGTTCGCCGTAGTTCGACTGGTGGGGCCGGGTGCCCCCGGCGGATCGGCGAAGTTCCATCACGTACGGCTGATCCGGCACGAACGAGGCGGTCGCGAAGAACCCATTGCCGCCCAGGTACATCAGCCGACCGCCACGTGCGGTAAACAGGTCGAGCGCATCCAGTTCGCCGCGGGTGACGTACTCAGGATGTGCGCCGGTGATCACCACTTTGTAGTCGGCCAGCAGCTCGTAGCCGCCTGCGTCCAGGTCGTCGTCGGTGATGACGTCGAACTCGCAGTCGAGCGTGTCGAGCCAGTGCACGATGCACAGATCTGCCGGCAGGCCCCAAACGCCATTTGCCCCGTACCAGGCCCGGTGCTTGGGCTGGAGTGTGATGATCGGCTTGCGCACGCTGCTGAATACGACACCACTGCCGTCATTGTGGATTTCGTAGCAGCACCGTCCGAATTCGGGGTGGTTCTGGAGATCGAT
Organism: Mycolicibacterium neoaurum VKM Ac-1815D; assembly: GCF_000317305.3. The sequence continues at coordinate 3,503,960 of NC_023036.2, forward strand.
GTCATTCTGGTTGAGGATCGGAGTGTGCGACACGATGACCTCGGCGCCGTCGGCTTCGAATGCGGTCCGATCGTTGGCGTAGGCGAGATAGGTGGCGGTCGGAAGCAGCAGTGCCACCTCCTTCTTCCGGCTGCCGGGCCCCACGATGAACGGGACGTAGTGCGCTTTGTCGTGCGCCGCCAGGCGGGCGGCGTACACGCCGCTGGGAAGGTCATCGGGGACCGCGAAGGTGAACGCGACGGGCCAATCGGCGTCGGCGATGTCGTCGTCGTGGAAATGGATCGCGTCGAACTCATCGGGTGCGTTGCGAAAGTCCTCCGACAGCCCCGCGTAGAACGGCCCGGTCACTGCTCGTATCGGCGCGTTGAAGCACCGACCATCCAGCTTGTTGTCCGAAAGATCGACGACATCCCACAGCAAGAGGCCGTCGTCGGAGGACGAGCGACCGAAGTGCCAACGTGCGAGGAGTTGGGCACCGGTGCCGTCGATCGGGTCTCCGCCCCGGGTTACGGTGAGTGCGCCGATTTTGCCGTTGAACGGTGCGACGGCGAGCCACCGGTCGCCGTCGCGGCGGGCGAGCGCCGCGATCCGGAATGGATGAGCACTTCGGGCGGGGGTGCCTTGACCCAATGAAGCAGTCGTCTCGTCCACGTCGATGGGCGAGGCTTGATCGGAGAATTGGTTCATGCAGTTTGCGATGGGTGTCTGCGTCAGTTGGACTTCGCCCGCGGCGCTTCCGAAGTGCAGATCGAGTCGGTACCAGTGGTTTGCCTGCAGGACGCTCGCGGTGGAGAGCGTTCGCGCCTGTCCGTCGTCGCCCCACAGCACGGTGGGCACTCCGTCGTCCAGCACCAGCGCGTAACCCGTCGCAGTGTCCTCATCCCACGTGCCACAGATTGTTTGACGCTTATTGGTCAGGCTGATGGAGTTCTGCGTGACATGGTAGGCGCCGATGCTGTCGGCGCGGTCGGACAAGGGGAGCGTCGCGTAGACGTACACGCTGATCGCCACGTCGGTCGGGTCGGCGAGGACCGAGTTGGGGTCGTCGATCTCGACGAACGACCCTGGCTGGCAGACGTGGTGTTCGCCGGCGTAGTTGCCCGCGAAACTTGCGTCGGGCACGTCGTACTCGACGAACCCGGGGCCGGCGGACCCGGTGTAACCGTGACTCAGCCGGACCAGCGAGGCGTCATACCGGGTTGGTTCGTCGCTGCTGACGTGGAACGACAGCGTCTCCCCTGGGCGGGCAGAGAAGCGATCGGTGTAGCCGAAGATCGTGGTGGGGTCGTGCTTCATGGTTCGACCTGCCTATTCAGCGGTATCGACGAAACGGGCTAGGCGACGGCGCAATACGGTGCGCGCGGCCGCTGTGTAGTCGTCGAAGACGTCGTCCTCGACGATCATGTTTCCTGGTGCACCGATGACGATCGTCCCGATTGCCCACGCGTCATCGCCTGGCGCGAACAGAACTTCCTTGCCAGCGATGGGCAGACTGCGCAAATATCGGAGCACTCTCGCGGTGCGATCGGTGTGGGGTCCGAACGGGTTGGCGTCCAATTCAGCGGCGACGACGTCGTCGTGTTCGGCGGTGACCCGGTTGAGGGTCCGGCGGGCGTGAAGTCGAGCCAGTTCTGCGGTGCGGTCGGACGCCTTGCGTCGGGTCGTGGTGGTCATCTCAGCGCTCCTTCTCGGCGGTGACGACTGGGGTGACGTGCGACTCGTCGGCCGCCGCATGAGGGGTGTCGCCATCGATATCCGATTGCGCCAACGACCGGCCGGTCGCGCGGAAGTACACGGCGATCAGAACGCCGATGCCCAACCAGATCAGCCCGACCAGCTTGGCGTTGAAGCTGCCGCTCCATAGTGCGTAGATCAGTACGGCTGCACCAAGGATGGGAGAAACATAGTGGGCGAAGATCTTTCGGCTCCTCAGGCGGACCCCGAAGTGCGCCAGAACGCTGAGGTGGAGCATGATGTACGCGGTCAGGGCGCCGAAGGTGACCAGGCTGGTGAGCAGCGCCGGGTTCTCGATCCCGAAGATTCCCACGACCAGGGACACCGCCATGATGAAGATCATCGCGTTGGCCGGGACCTGGGTCTTCGAGTTCACCTTCGCCAGAAATCTCGGCAGCTGACGGTCGCGGGCCATGCTGAACACCAGTCGCGACGAGATGCCGTTGGAGGCAACAATGTTGGCGAACAGCGCGATCAGTGCCGTCGTCAGGGTGACGACGATCTGGAACCAGTTCGCCATGACCTGACCCGTGATGTTGTAGAAGGCGTTGTTGGTGTCATCGCCGTCGGCGAACACCGTGCCGTTGGGCACGAAGATCGCTGCGAGATAGACCTGGAGGACGAACAGGGCGGTACAGATCCACAGCACAATCATGGTGGCCCGTGCGACGGTCTTGCCACCCCCCTTGGCTTCCTCGTTGAGCGTCGAGATGCCGTCGAAGCCGCAGAAGCTCAGCGCCGCGATCGGAATGGCGCCGAAGACGACCGACCAGGTGAACGTGTTCGAGCTGAAGATCGGATCGAAGGAGAAGTGGCCCTTGCCCTGCGCCACGGCCACGAGCGCCCACACGCAGAACACCGCGAGGACCACCAGCTGGATGACGAGGAAGATCTTGTTCATCGACGCGGTGAACGTGATGCCACGCAGGTTGATGCTGGCGGTGATGACGACGAAGACGATGATCCACACCCAGGCCGGCAGGCTCGGCACCAGCGAAACCATTGCCGAGGCCGCGAAGACCGACAGCAATGCCGGCATCAGGAGATAGTCCAGCAGGATCGCCCAGCCGGAAATGAATCCGACGAACTGGTTGACTCCGTTTCGGACGTAGGAGTAGACCGAACCCGCGATCGGGAAGGTCCGCGCCATCTCCCGGTAGCTCACCGCGCTGAACACCATGGCGATCGCGGCCACGAGGTACACCAGGCCGACCGCGCCGGCGGAGAAGTTGTACACGATGCCGAACACAGCGATGGGTGCAATGGGCACCATGTAGATCAGGCCGAAGATAACCACATCAGCTAAGCTCATCGCCCGCTTCAGCTCAGGGTCATACCCCAGCTTCTCGAGTTCGGCGTTGGCCGAATTCCCACTTTCGTCAACTGGATTCATGAATTTGACCTTCCGTGAGTGACGGGATTCCGCGCTATCCTCGGTTCGGAACCCGGCCGGGCAATTGCAGCCATAGGCACCGGTTCTGCGGCCGGCGGCTGTGTCGAGGCAGAACGTGGGTGAACTCAAGGTAGCCAGCACGTGGACGCGCCGACATAGGTACTTCTACCGATACGAGCAGCTTCCCAGGGCGTGCCAACCGCACCACACCGTTGCCAGCACATCGCTGTGTTCGCCCGCCGCCGGCGATGAACCTCGGCTGGGCGGTGGGATCTTGCCGTGGGTCTCCGATGCATGTTTGACGTACAGAACGCCTCGTCCTACGATCGCCGTAGATTGATCGACAATCAATCGCCCAACACGGTGCTACAGAGCATGGAGGTCGGGGCAACCTACGGCGGTGTCGCGCCCCAGCTCCAAGCCCGTGACCGATTCCTGGAACACGGAGCCGCTGGCACGGCGACTGGTCGCCGACGAACGAGATGAGACGCTCCGAGCGGAGCGGCACGACATCGCAGCACGAGAGCCGAGTGGAGGCCCCCGCGTGACACGCATCGCCGTCATCGCCGATGACTACACCGGCGGCACCGACGCCGCAGCCGCTCTGCGCCGCAGTGGACTTCGCGTTGTGATGCTCTTCGGTATCCCAGATCCCGCCAGCACACTCCAGGACTGCGACGCAGTGGTGGTCGGAATCAAGTTTCGCAGCATCGATCCCGCCGACGCGTGCGCATACGTCGAGCAGACGGTCGGCTGGCTGCGCGGACACGGAATCACCCGGTACTACTACAAGTACTGCTCGACGTTCGACTCCACGCCGCAGGGAAATATCGGCCCGGTACTGGACATCCTCGGAACGCTGATCGGCACTCCCTACACGATCGTCTGCCCGGCCACACCGCTCCATCAGCGCACCACCTACCTCGGCTACCTGTTCGTCGGAGAGAGGCTGCTCAGCGAGTCCCCGCTGCGCAACCATCCGCTGACGCCGATGACCGATGCGAATTTGGTGCGTTGGCTGTCGCTGCAGACCGAATCCACGGTGGGGTTGCTGCCACTCAACGCGGTACGTGCCGGTCACGAAGCTGCGACAGACCACGTCAAGGGTCTTGTCGAACAGGGTGTTCGGCATATCGTCGCGGATGCCACCGCCGACGCCGATCTCGACACGATCGCCGTCGGCCACGATGAAGGCCTCCTGAGCGGTGGCGCCGGCCTGATCGAGGCACTGGGGCGCACCATGACAGCCGCGCGGCCGTCAGAGCGCCAAACACACGGCGGCCTCGGTGCGCCCGCCACCTCAGGTGGGACCCTGGTCCTAGCCGGAAGCTGTTCAGAGGCGACCCTGGAGCAGGTACGGCGGGCGCAGCTCACCATGCCCGCGTTGCGACTGGATCCCGGCGAGATCTCCGACTCCGATGCCCTCATCGCGACCGCCGTGGCGTGGGACGAGGCCCAGGACCAGAGCCGGCCGCGGCTCATCTACACCTCTGCCGACGCCGAGCAGCGGCGTCGGGGCGCGCTCGCCATGGGGGCGGACACTCCGCAGATCTTGGAGAAGGTGCTCGCCCGGGTTGCAGCGAGCGCGGTCGAGCGCGGGGCGCGTCGCATCGTCGTCGCGGGCGGCGAAACCTCGGGAGCGGTGGTGACCGAACTCGGAGTGCAGCAGGTTCTCGTCGGAGAGGAGGCCGCGCCCGGAGTTCCCTGGTGTACGACCATCTGCGGCGACCCGATCACCCTGTTGCTCAAGTCCGGAAACTTCGGTAGCGCCGACTTCCTCGTCGAGACGGCCTCGTCATGACGAGCGCGATGACTGCCGAGCGGACCGAGATCGTCCGCCAGGGTGCGTCGCTGTTCGATCGCCGACTCACGGCAGGACGGACAGGCAACATCAGCGTGCGGGTCGGCCCACGAATCCTCATCACTCCGACCGGCACCTCGCTGGGGAATCTGATCTCCGACGAGCTTGCGGTACTCGATCTGAACGGAAAGCACCTGGCGGGATCCAGACCGTCCAAGGAATGGCCGATCCATGTCGAGACCTATCGCGCGAGGCCCGACTCAGGGGCGGTCGTCCACCTGCACAGCTCGCACGCGGCCGCGGTGTCCTGCCTGGCCGGACTGGACGTGGCCGACTGTTTGCCTCCGCTGACCGCCTACCACGTGATGCGTGTGGGGCGGGTACCTCTTATCCCGTACCTGCCTCCTGGTGACCCAACCCTCGGCGACGAGGTGGGACGCGCCATGAGCTCGGCGCATTCGGTGCTCCTGGCCAACCACGGCTCGGTACTGGCCGGCAGGACGCTGGCCGATGCCGTGGACGCGGCCGAGGAACTCGAAGAGACGGCGCGAATCATGCTGCTCCTCGGCGACCGTCCCGTGTCACTCGTTGCCCATCGTTCATGAATCGGGCAGCTCCCATCGCGATTGTCCAACAATTGACAGTCAGACACTTTCGGAGCATGATGACCAACGTGAGCAACGGCTCCCGATATCCTCGACGGCGGAAAGATGTTCCGCCGGCAAGGATCGAAAACAGATTCGTCGCAAGCACTTTGAACCCCGCATTGGCCATCGAGGCAGTGGCCGCGATGGCGACGGCCCGTCTCTCTACGGACGTCACCAAGACCGTCGAGTCAGTGCTCAGGATCTCGCGTCTACGAAGCGCGCCCCTGAAGAGACCTGCGCGACGGGAATTGACGCACCCCACGTCGTCATGCGCGCGCGGGAACCCATCATGTCTGCAGCAATAGGAGAACGATCATGACCGAGACCAGCTACTGGCACCCATTCGCTCAGATGAGCGCGGTGAAGAACGACACCGTGACGATCGTCCGCGGCGAGGGCCGCACAGTGTGGGACGCCGATGGCAATAGCTATCTCGATTCCCTTGCCGGACTGTGGTATTGCAATGTCGGACTGGGCCGTACCGAGATCGCCGACGTCGCTCGCCAGCAAGCGATCGACCTCGCGGCGTTCCAAACCTTCGATGTGTTCACCACGCCCAACACCGAGCTCTTCGCCTCTCGCATCGCCGACTACCTGCCTTTCCCCAACGGCAAGATCTTCTTTACCGCCGGCGGCGGTTCGGAGGCCGTCGACACAGCGGCCAAGCTGGCTCGCCTGTACTGGTCGGTCGTCGAGCAACCCAACAAGAAGATCATCATCAGCCGCACGCGGGCCTACCACGGCATGAACGCCTACGGAACCTCACTTGCCGGTCTACCCGCCAACCTCGCCGGTCTGGCACCGATGGTGGAGTCGGTGGCGCAGGTGCCGTGGAATGATGCCGAGGCGCTGCGCACCAAGATCACCGAACTGGGCGCCGAGAACGTGGCGGCATTCTTCTGCGAGCCGATCATCGGCGCCGGCGGGGTTCTGCATCCGCCGCAGGGTTACCTCACCGAAATCGAGAAGATCTGCCGCGAGAACGACGTGCTGCTCGTCATCGACGAAGTGGTGTCCGCCTTCGGACGCGGTGGCGACTGGTTCTCCTCCGGCCGCTACGGAATCCAGCCCGATATGATCACCATGGCCAAGGGCCTGACGTCCGGTTACGCACCGCTCGGTGCGGTCGCGATCGCGCCGCGCGTGTCCGAGGTGTTCTGGAAGGACGGCTCGACTGCAATGTTCCGGCACGGCTACACGTACTCCGGACACGCGATGGCCACCGCGGTAGGCAACGCCAACCTCGACATCCTCGAAAAGGAAAGTCTCGTCGACCGGGTGGCCGAGTACGAATCGGTGATGGCATCGCATCTGGCCCCGCTGGCCGATCACCCGTTGGTCGACGAGGTGCGCGCCGGCGTGGGACTGCTCGGAGCCGTCAACATCGATCCGAGGGTCAAGGAGGCGAATCCCGCCGTGCTGGCCAAACTGGTTCGCGAATCCCGCAAGCGCGGCGTGATCACCCGTAACCTGGGAGACGTCGCGCTACAGGTGTCGCCGGCATTCACCATCACCGACGAGGAATTGGCGAAGGTCGCCGACACGATCCATGAAAGCCTGGAGGTGGTTTCACGTGAGTCCGACTTCGTTGGGCCCTGATGGGGTCCAAGCCGACCCCGACGATTCGCGTGCGCGGCCGCGTGGACTAGCGCGGCCCAAGACGCTCACCCATGCCGTCATCGATCACATCGCCGAGGCGGTGATCCGCGGGACGTATCCGCCGGGTGCACCGCTGCCCGAGGTCACCCTCGCCGCGGAGCTCAATACCGCCCGGGGCACGGTGCGCGAAGCGTTGCGTGCCCTGCGGGATCGGGGTCTGGTGGAGATCCACCCACACCGCGGTGCCTTCGTCCAGAGCATCGGCGAGAAGCGGGTGCGTGAAGTGTTCAATCTCCGCGCACTGCTGGAATGCTATGCGCTGCGCACCGCGATGACCGCCGGCTACATCGACGACGCCCCCCTGCGGACCATCCAAGCCGCTTTCTCCAAGCTCGACGATGCCTACGGGCGCGGTGACCTGTTTGCGGTGGTCGACGCCGACATTGAATTGCACTACGTAATCGCATCCACCTGCCGCGAAGATCTCCTGCTGGACCACCTCAAGTCCATTCAGATGGAGACTCGGCGGGTGATCATCCTGACAAAAGTCCTCGACTCGGACACCTCTGCAGAGCCCGACACTCATCGTCCGATCATCGAGGCCATCGAGGCCGGCGATGTCGAACTCGCCGTGTCTCGTCTCGACGACCACATCTGCCAATCCCGCGAGCAGCTGCTGGCCCGCCTCCGAGAAAGAGATCTGTCATGACCCGTCGCGTAGTGCTGCTTCACACCGTCAGCGGCCTCCTCCCCGTGTTCGGTGAGCTCGGCGCGAAACTGCCCGCCGATGTCAAGGTGTCCAACATCGTCGACGAGTCGTTGCTCGCCGACGCACTTGCCAACGGTGCTCTGACTGCGTCTATCTCGCGCCGCGTGGTCGACCACGTCGTCTCTGCGGCCGACAGTGGCGCAGTAGCCGTGATGGCCACCTGCTCGTCCATTGGGCCCGCGGTCGAACTCGCCGCGCAGCTGGTGGACGTCCCCGTACTGCGAGTGGACATGCCGATGGTGGATGCGGCGATCGAAACCGCGAAAATGGCCGCCGGGACCGAACGAACGCCCCGGATCGCCGTGCTGGCAACCGCAAAGTCCACCCTGTCGCCCACCGTGGATCTGGTCCGCCGCCGCGCTAAGCACGCCTCGGTTGAAGTCGATCTCGACGTCCGACTGCTCGCCGAAGCGTTCACCGCCAATGCCTCGGGCGATGCAGCCCGCCACGATGCGATCATCGCCGAAGCACTTCAGGATCTCGCTACGTCGGTCGATGCCATCGTGCTCGCGCAGGCATCGATGGCACGTGCCGCGGCCAGCGTCTCCGGAGAGGGTCTGCACACGCCGACCTTCTCGAGTCCCGGTCTGGCAATGGACAAGCTCGCCGATGTCTTGGTCCACGGGTGACGTCCCGGCCCGGCGACCACATCCCTCGAACGAAAGCGCAGCTGCTGACGCGGCTGCGCGAGAGGCGTTGAAGATGGCGACGTCGGTGGGCACCGCACGGGTGAAGCGCGGCATGGCGGAGATGCTCAAGGGTGGCGTCATCATGGATGTCGTCACGCCTGAGCAGGCGCGCATCGCCGAGGCCGCCGGAGCCGTCGCGGTGATGGCGCTCGAACGTGTGCCTGCCGATATCCGGGCCCAGGGCGGCGTCTCCCGCATGAGCGATCCGGACATGATCGAGGGCATCGTCGCCGCAGTCACCATCCCGGTGATGGCCAAGGTCCGTATCGGCCACTTCGTCGAGGCGCAGATCCTGCAGAGCCTCGGGGTGGACTACATCGACGAGTCCGAGGTGCTCACACCCGCCGACTACGCCAACCACATCGACAAGTGGAAGTTCACCGTCCCCTTCGTGTGCGGTGCCACCAATCTGGGCGAGGCACTGCGCCGGCTCACCGAGGGTGCGGCGATGATCCGCTCCAAGGGCGAGGCCGGTACCGGCGACGTGTCCAACGCCACCACCCACATGCGCAAGATCGGCGGCGAGATCCGCCGGCTGGGCTCGCTGTCCGAAGACGAATTGTTCGTTGCCGCAAAGGAACTGCAGGCGCCCTACGATCTGGTCGTCGAGGTCGCGCGGGCGGGCAAGTTGCCCGTCACGCTGTTCACCGCGGGCGGTATCGCCACCCCCGCCGACGCGGCGATGATGATGCAGCTCGGTGCCGAGGGCGTCTTCGTGGGTTCGGGCATCTTCAAGTCCGGTGACCCGGCGGCGCGGGCCGCGGCGATCGTGAAGGCCACCACCTTCTACGACGATCCCGACGTGCTGGCCAAGGTATCCCGCGGGCTCGGCGAGGCCATGGTCGGCATCAACGTGGAGGACATCGCGCAGCCCCACCGGCTCGCCGAACGCGGCTGGTAAGCCGCGTTCTGCCACCCGCCAAGTCGGTGGTGAAGATCGCTACGCCGTTCGTCGCGATCTTCGCCACGAACGGCCAGCGCACCGATCCGGGCTCGACGAGCTCGTCGAACCGTGTGCGCACTTCGTCGAGAGCGGGACTGTGGTCGCGCACCTCGACCCACCGGTCCCAGTCATGCACCTCGATGACCTCGACGATGTCCACCCCGAGTCCCCCGCCCTCTGCGTCGTCCTAGACCTGCAGCGTTTCGAACCTGGCCAGCACCTCCGCCTGGGCCGCCAACGTCGGCTTATCGATCGTGGGTGGACAACTCGGCGACCTGCTCCGCCGTTACGCCGGGGCGTAATCTGAATGTGTTGATCACCAATCGTTTTCCGTCGGCGCTCTGCACAATCGTTCGGCTCGCGACCGCGAGCCGGGGCCTGCTGATCCGTCCCGCGAGCGGGTCGTCTACCAACCCTCGGTCAAGACGCTGTCGAGCGCATCCACGAAGTAGTCCGCCCCCGTCTGGTCCAAGCACAGTGGCGGCTTCACCTTCAGCACGCAGTTCCGATCGCCCGTGGGCTGGATGACCACTCCCTTGTCCAACATCCGTTCGCAGATCGCCAGTGTCTCCTCGGTGGCGGGCTCCAGAGTGTCTCGGTCCCGCACCAACTCGACTCCGAGATACAGACCGTGCCCATGGACCGTGCCGATGATCGAGTGCCGTTCCGTGAGTTCCAGCAGACGCCCCCTGAGGTGCCCGCCGACACGACGGGCGTTGCCCTGCAGGTCCTCGTCCTCGAGGATGTCCAGGACCGTGCTCCCGACCACGCACGACGCGGGGCTGCCACCGGCCGAGGAGAAGAAGTAGCCCTGGGATCGATAGGCCTCGGCGATGACCTTCGTGGTCGCCACGATCCCAAGCGGATACCCGTTGCCCACCGCCTTCGCCACCGAGACGACGTCGGGCACCACGTCCTGCTGCTCGAAACCCCAGAACCACTGTCCCAGACGGCCGTATCCAACTTGGACCTCGTCGGCGATCGCCAGTCCCCCGACGTCGCGAATCGCGGCGTAGACCTGCTTCAGGTACCCGTCGGGAAGCGCCATTCCGCCGGCATTCCCGTAGACGGGTTCGGCGATGAACCCCGCGAGGTCTACACCGTCGGCGGCCAGTTTGCCGATGTCGGCAACGGCATCCCGCGCGTACTGGTGCGCCTGCGCCCCCCGGTATCGCCCGCGATAGGAGTTGGCGGATTCCACGGTGTGGACCCACCCGGGACGAGTCGTCAGGGCGTTGGGGTTGTCCGCCGTCGACGTGGAGACCGCATCGGTGAGGTAGGTCCAGCCGTGATAAGCCTCCCCCATCGAGACGAGGTGCTGCCGTCCGGTGGTGCCCAGCGCCAGCCGCATCGCGAGGTCACTCGCCTCCGAGCCTGAGTTGACCAGGAAGATCTGGTCGAGCGACGGTGGCAGCCGAGCGGCGATCTTCGCGGTGAACTCGGCGATGGCCGAGTAGTTGAACCGCGAGTTCGTGTTGAGTAGTTCGTACTGGCGGGCAACGGCATCTGACAACCGAGGATGCGAATGGCCAAGCAATGCAACGTTGTTGACCATGTCCAAATACGATCTGCCGTCGGTGGACAGCAAGTGGTGCCGCCAGCCCCGCTCGATCCGGGGCGGGGTGACGTAGTAGTGCTCCTGAACGTCAGCCAGGTACCGGCCGCGGCGTTCGAGTAGTTCAGCACTCGATTCGGGTGTGTCGCCGTCGGGGGCGCCGAGCAGTGCTGCGGGATCTGCGGTGAGGGCCAGCCAGCCTGGGCCGTACCGCGGGGCGACGAACGGGGGCACAGCCGGACCGTCCGCCCGCCGCACCTGAACGCGAATCCGATGGTCGGCCGCCACGGTCGTCAGCGGCGCGCCCGCCGCCACCTCACCTACGTGTAGGCCCGGCAGCGCGTCGACGTCGGCGTCCAGGACGACTTCGAGGATGACGTCCGCGGCGGACAGGATGAAGCCGTGAGCGGTGCGTCGCGTGACGCCCGCCCACGGTGCGCGGAGGGTGGTGGCCTCGAAGAACCACGCGTGGCAGGAGGTTGGCAGCGTGGCGGGTTCGGTGTCCCGCAGCGGCGCTGCCTGATCGAGGCGGGGCTGCGCGTAGGCGCTCACCGCGACCTTCGCACCCGACGCGCGCGCGACGTCGACGGCCCTCTCGACGGCGCCCGGGTGCAGCCAGGCACCACGGTCCCACACCGGCGCGGTGGTCGAGAGGTCCAGCACCGCGGGCTGCCCGGCGACGAGTGGAACGTAGTCGTCCGGGAGCGTCACCCCACCGGGTCGCGGCAGCGATAGCGCGTCGCAAATCAGGGTGGACATCACCTCGATGGGCACCGCCACCGCCGCGTCGAACATCCGCCACTCGTCGTGCAACCCGGTGACGGCATACTCGTTGTCCGGCTCGATGCTGACCTGCATCGTGCCGTTGAGGACCAGGATCGCCGCGCGGATCACGACCAACGGCCAGACGGCCTGGGCCTCGGCGGCCGACAACGGCCGCACCGCGTGGAAGCCCGTCACCGTCGGGAGCGCCGACAGTGCGTCCGCACCGGGATGGTGCAGGACCGACGTTGCTGTACAAGCGAGTTCGGCGACGGCCCACGTTCGGCACAGGTCGCCGAAGTCGAGGATGCCGTCATAGCGGCGTGGGTCACCCGGCTCGGCTATCAGGTTGGAGTTGGTCAAGTCGAGGTGGACGGCTTGACGCGGGAGTTCCCCGGCGAGCCGTTCCAGGATCTCCCACGCCCGGGCCACGACGTGAAGGAGCTGGTCACGGCGACCCTCGTCGTCCTGATAGGAGATGAGTTTCTCCGTCACGGCCGGAACGTGTTGTGGATCCCAGGCCAGCGTGCGGTCGAGTCCGGGATGGTCGAACGAGCGCAGCGCTCTGCTCACGCGACCACACACATCACCCATCTGCCGGGCGACGTCGGCTCCCAGATACGTGTCGGCCTCGACGGTGGGACCGGGCAGATAGCGGAGAACACGCGCAATGAGCGACGTTCCGTCCGAGTGCCGGACGGTTCTGCGTGTCCGCCCGTCGATGCCGGGGAGTGCGGTGGCCAGTCGCAACTGGGGTTCGGCTGCCTGCACGAGCTGGGCGGCGTCATCTTGCGCCTGCACCTCGGCTTCTGAAAACACCGGGTTCGCGATCTTGAGGACCCCGATGCGCCGGCCGTCGTCGGTCGTGAGCATGAAGTTCTGGTCCTGCTGGCTGCCGAGCGACTCGGCGATCACCGGGTGTCCGAAGTGTTGCGCCCCGAGGTCTTCTGCCTCGGTGTCACTGATGCGCAGTGCGGCGATCTCCGGCTGTGCGAAGAAGTCGTAGCCAATCGTCTTGTTGCTCAAAGTTTTACAACCCTGTCATCGTCATGGGGAGTCAAGGGTGAGTGCTCGGCGTCGAACTGTATCTCTGGTGGGGCCTTGCGGAAGCCTCGGGTGATGCCGGCGAGGTACAGGACGCCCACGACGATCCAGACGAGTCCGGCGATGAAGCCCAGACGAGACAGGCTGAACCACAGGTAGAAGGTGAGCAGGAACCCAATCGCGGGCGCGAGCCCGTACCGGAACAGATGCCACGGAGTGCGTTCGGTGGCGTCGACGAGGAAGAGTTTGATGACCGCCAGGTTGACGACCGAGAATGCAGCCAACGCACCGAAACTCACGATCGAGGCCATGGTCCCTAGGTCCGCTACCAACGCGATCAACGAGATGACTCCGACGAACGCGATCGCACCGACCGGGGTCTGGAACCTGCGGCTGAGACGACCGAACAATTTTCGCGGCAACACGCCATCCCGGCCCATCGCATACAGAATTCTCGTAACGCTAACCTGAGAGGCCAGTGCCGAGGCCACACACGCGGCCATAAAGCTGAAGAGGAAGAACGTCTGGAGCCACTGCCCCGCGGTCATGCCCATGATCTCGATCGCTGCGGAGTCTGGATCCACGATCGCAGACGGATCGCGCTGCACCAGTGTCGCCAGATAGGACACCGCGATGAAGAGCATCCCGGCGATGGCGACGGTAAGCATGATTGCTCGTGGCACCGTGCGGCGCGGGTCCCGCGCTTCTTCGGACATCGTCGAAATGGCGTCGAAGCCAAGGAAACTCAACGCCAGCGTCGCGGCTCCCGTGAACAACGTCGCCGTGGCGACACCTTGGTCGTAGATGGGCTGCAGGAGCGAGACGCCCGGGTTCTCGACGATGTGCTTGACCGCGAGCACCGCGAACACCAGCGCGAAGACCATCTGCAGCCCCACCATGACCAGATTCGCGTTGCGCACCACCACGATTCCCACGACGCTGAGCACCGTGACGACACCCATCCCCAAGAGTGAGTACAGCCAGATGGGCACCGCTGGATACTCGGCGTGCAGATAGATGCCGATGAGGAGATAGTTGATCAGCGGTAGCAAGAGGTAGTCCAGCAGCAACGCCCAGCCGGTGACGAAGCCGACGTTCCCGCCGAAGGCCCGCCGGGAGTAGGTGTACGCGCCACCGGCGACCGGGTAAGCCCTGACCAGGGCCGCGTAGCTGCCCGCCGTGAAGAGCACCGCCAACAGCGTGATCAGATACGCGGTCGCCACATGGCCTGACGTCGATTCATTCACGACGCCGTAAGTCGTGAACACTGCCAGCGGCGCCGTGTAGGCCAATCCGAAGATGACCAGTCCGGGCACGCCCATGACCCGCCGCAGTCTAGGGGCGGACGAGGTGGGTGATGTTTCAGACATGAGTACGCTCCATCTGCGCCGGCAGGGCGCTGGACATCGAATTCGATTGGTAGGTAGGGATTCCCGCGACCCAGGTGCCGAGAACCGATATCGAACTCAGGTCGCTTACGGGTGACTTCCGCGGGTCGGCCGACAGCCACACCAGGTCCGCCTCGAAGCCGTCGTTCAACACACCGCGGCTGGTCTCCGTGCCGGCTTGATAGGCGACGCCGCGGGTGACGATGTCGAGTGCGTTGACGATGTCTATGCGTTCCTCCGGCATCCAACCACCGTGTGGGGTGCCGTCTTGGCGTGCCCGGGTGACGGCCGTCTGCAGAGCCGGTAGGACGTCTGCACTGGTGACGGGCCAGTCACTGCCGAAGCTCATCGGTGCGCCGGACCTCAAGACGGAGCCGATGCGGTACTGCCGGTGGCCTCGCTCATGCCCCAACCGCGGGAGCGTCAGTTGCTGCATGACGTCATCCGTGGTGGCCCACAATGGCTGGAAGCATGCGATGACACCGAGCTCGGCAAACCTGGGCAGGTCGTCGTCGTCGACGAGTTGAGCGTGGGCGATGACCGGGCGCCGGTCCCGAGGACCGTTGACGGCTTGGATGTGCTCCACGGCGTCGAGGGCAGAGCGGGCTCCGGCGTCACCGATGGCGTGAAGGTGCAATTCGAAGCCGAGCTCGTCGACGAACGCCGCGGCAGCCAGGAGCTCATCGTGCTGCCACACCTTCATGCCACGGGTGCACGCATCGGCATAGTCGTGAAGCATGTGCGCGGTGTGGTTTTCGATGATTCCGTCGACGAAGAACTTGATGGTGTTGCACGTGAGATGGGGTGCAGCACGGATGCGATCGCGTTGCCCGGCAAGCTGGTAGCGCTGTTCTGCCCACCGCAGCGGGTCCGCCCGCAGTGCCAGATCGGCGCGGCATCGGAGCACGCCCCGCTGGGCAGCCGCCAACCAGATCTCGATGTCGTCCGGATCCACCCACGCGTCCTGGAACCAGGCGATGCCACGGGCGGCGAGGTGTCCCGTGGCGTACTCCAACGCTTCGACCCCTTGATCGAGACTGGGCGTCGGAGCGACCCGTAGCGCAAGGTCCACCGCGCCCCACTCCAGAAGGGTGCCCAGCGGTTGACCGTCCTCCCGCCGTGGGATCTCGCCGACGTCGGGCTGCGGAGTGTCCTTGTCGATGCCGGCGAGCTCGAGCGCCCGCGTGTTGCACCACACCGAGTGGTAATCCCACGCCCGCAGCATCACCGGGCGATCGGGCACCACGGCGTCGAGCCAGCGAGCGTCGAACCACCCAGACGGGGTGAGGGTGGCGTCGTAACTAGCAGCCACGATCCACTCGTCGTCGGGGTGGTCCTGCGCCCACGCTTGTATCCGTTCGACGATCTCGGACACGTCGCGCGCATCCCGAATTGCCGGTCCCTGCTGTTCCAGGCCCGCGAGAATGGGGTGTGCGTGACCGTCACCGAAGGCGGGCGCCAGGAGTCCGCCGTTCAGGTCGACGGAGACGTCCGGGCTCACATCCTCGTTCCACGGCGCGATGCGACCGTCGACGACGAGGAGCCGATCCGTGTCCGGAAGGCCGTCGCCTCTCCACACGGTTCCGTTGCGGAACGCTATTACGCCCATCGGCCAACCTCTCGGTCTTTGCAATATTGGTCACCAATTAAACAAATTGTGATCGGCATACGATATATGCCGAAGGCCGCGCGCGCCATAGGAACGCCCGCCGAATGGTCGAGCAGCCACGTCGGTATCAAAAATTGGTCACCAATTGACCGATTATCGCACCCGTGACTACGCTCCGCTCGTCCATCCGACGGTCGTTCACCACCCGGAGAGGGGACCATGTCCCACGCCGAATCTGCCCACCATCACCTGGGGACCGCCATCGTCACCGGCGCCGGGTCGGCTGCGGGTATCGGGTTTGCGACCGCACGCCTGCTCGGCCTGACCGGCCTGACGGTGATCTTGACGTCGACCACGGATCGCGTCCAGCAGCGGGTGGACGAGTTACAGGCGGCCGGCATCCACGCCGTCGGTATTGCCGGCGACCTCACCGACCCCGCTCATGCGGATCGGGTGGCCGCGCTCGCGCTGGAACGCACCGGCCGCATCGACATCCTGGTGAATAATGCCGGGCTGGCTGCGGTCACCAACGTCGTCGCGGCAGCCACCTTGGCACACCTCACCGACCACGACTGGGCTAACTCGATTGGGTGCAACCTGACCACCGCGTTCACCCTGACCCGTGCGGTGCTCCCCACGATGGTCGAACGCGGATACGGCCGGGTGGTCAACGTGTCCTCGGTATCGGGGCCCGTGTGCGCCTTCCCCGGGGACGGGGCCTATCACGCGGCCAAGGCCGGTTTGGTGGGCCTGACCCGGTCAGTCGCCATCGACTACGCCGGGGCCGGCATCACCTGCAACGCCGTGGCGCCTGGGTGGATCGTGACGGACTCGACCACCGAGGACGAGCTGGCAGCAGGTGCTTCCTGCCCGCTCGGCAGATCCGGAACGGCCGATGAGGTGGCGCACGCCATCCTGATGCTGACGGCCAGGGCGGCTTCCTACATCACGGGCCAATGCCTCGTGGTCGACGGCGGTAACTCGATCCAGGAAGATCACAGGTTGCGCTAGCGGGTCGACGTCATCCCGGCGCGGTCGGCGCGAAAGCGCATTCCTCCCAATGATATTCGACGTGGCACGGCCGGCAGAACGCACGGCTACGTCCCGACGGCGGGTCGGCGTCCTGCGATGACCGCCTCAGCACGAACCCCGCCCGGGGTCGGCCATCCTGATCGATCCGCGTCGCCGGGCACATTCGCCGCAACGGCTTCACGGCTTCACGGCTTCACGGCTTCACGGCTTCACGGCTTCACGGCTTCCGAACGGGATCGAACCAGGCTCGGTGCATTCCGGACTGGGCGACGCCCTCAGAGAGATGGCATCGAAGCGGTGTCGCGATTGCCCGGGGGTATCAACTGTCTCGGGACATCCGTCGGATCTGTTGCGGGGTCGGCCGTGCTGTCGCACAATGGCATCACCATCACCACGTTTGTCCAGCGCTTTCCCAGACTTCGAATTGCTGGCCGAACACCTGAATTCGAGGCGCAGTCGACGACGACGGCGCTAGGATCGGTGGCGGCTGACCGCGCCGCCCTTTCCTCTCGGGTTCAGTCTCTTCACAACCTCATCCGAGATGAGAGGTCGTCGAGTGCCCCTTTGCTACGACACGGAAAACGACGTCCACCTGACCGGGCCGGACGTGGATCTCGTTGCGGACTGCGCCTACAACGCCGGCAGTGAGGAACGCGGTCCGGCCGGCGCGTACATCCTCGAACGGCTGGGCGGCATTGTGCACGCCGATGCGGCGGCGATCCTCGGGTGGAACCCCGTCGCCCATCGCCATGTGCTCGTGAGCAACGTCGAATACGCACCATCGACGCTTCTCGGCCTGAGCGAGCCCTACGCAGACACCGATCCGCACCACCAGATGATCGCGTGCAAGCAGCCGCTGCGGTTCGCGGACCTGCCTTACGACTACCGCGGGACCGAGTTCTACGAAGACGTCCTCGCACCCGCTGGATTTCGGGACGGCCTGACGACGTGTCTGTTCGGTCAGAGCGGGGACTACGTGGGCATGGTCCACATGTCGTCGGGCACGCGGGGGACGTTCGACCGGAGGCATTCGCTTCTGCTCAAGACCATCGCCCCCAGCATCGGTCGGTTGTGCACTCCGGCGCGGCCCCGACTGACGGCGGACACGTCGTCGGTCGCCTACATGGACGCCAGCGGCCGAAGCCAGGCCTGGGGACGGTGCCCCGCACCCGTGGTCTGCGACGAGCCGGAGTTCATCTCCGCCACGGCCCGCTTTCTCGACAGCGGCCGTGAGTCGGTCGTCGGACTATGGCCCACGGCCGCGTCCTGGCTGCGCGTGCGCATGGACCGCATCGACGAACCCCTATGGGGGCCAGGCGTCGTCGCGTTGGTCGCCACCACTGAGACGCATGTTCCATACGGCTTGACCGGTCGCGAAATTGACATCCTCACCGGGGTGGCCCACGGCCTGTCGAATCAACAGATCGCTTCGCGCTTTGGGATATCGGTGCGCACCACCACGGCTCACGTCGAGAAGATCTTGCACAAACTCGCCGAACGGTCCCGCACGGGTGCGGCGGTTCGCGCGATCGAGGAAGGCCTGGCCCGCCTCATCCCGTGAACGACGGTCTGGCAGCACCTTGAATCGGGATGGCTATTCACTGACGGCGCCAACGGCGCCATGGTCCTGCTCCTGCACGATGCTCACCAGCCGTTCGCGATTGGTCTCGACGTGGGTGGTGATCAGATCGAGCGAACGGTCGTGGTCGCGGTCCATCAAGGCACGGCGAATGTCTTCGTGTTCGGCCAGCGCTTGGGCCGGGCGCGTCTGCGTCTCGCGCTGCGTGGCCTCGAGGATGGCGATGGCGAACGCCATCTCTTGAGCGATCGAACCGAAGAACCGGTCGGCGCGAGGACTTGCCATCAGTCCGATGACAGCGGCGTGAAATCCGAGATCGGCCTCCACCACCTGCACCGAGTCGAGGTGTTCGCTCGCGGCGCGCAGCCGATCGAAGGCCTCACCCAACCGATCGGCGAGCACCTCGTCGGGGGCCGCCGGGTCCGCGGTGCACCAACGTCGTGCCGCTGCGGTCTCCAGCACCAGACGCGTGTTGTAGAGGTCACGGATGTCGGCGGCGGCAAAATCCGCCACCTGTGTACCCTTGTGGCGCTGATGTCGGACCAGCCCGAATCCCTCCAAGATGCGCAATGCATCCCGCACGGTCCGGCGCGATACCTCGAACTGCGCCGCGATCGCCTCTTCGCGCAGCGGCGCGCTGCGTCCGATCGCACCCGTGATGATGGCCTGCCGAATCAGTTCGGCAACCTGCTCTCCGGTGGTCGACCTGCTGGGCAATCCATTCCGAACAGGTGAATAGTCGCTGGCGACCCGGTCCACAAGCTCACCTCCTTCGCGGTGCGGTGCTCCTGTGGCACCAAGGCGATTCGCACCGTACTTTAACCCAGATCAACTTCGTTGGTTAATTGGTCACCAATCCCTGACCTCGGCCGCTTCGCCGGCGTCGGCGCGATCACCACCGAAGCTCCTACCGCGCCATGTCGGCAAAGCCGCGAACTCGAAGCTGGCTGGCCACGTCGATCGTCTTGGAAGGTCTCGTCTGGTGCTAGCCGATGATGATTTCGCCCTGGCCCGCGGGCGATCACGTTCGAACAGATCCGGGTGGTGCTGCACAGCGCGAATTCACCATCCTGCTCCGACCGCTGCAGACTCGCGTGGATCAGGAAGTGGCAGACAACCGTCCGAAGACGTCGGAACTCTCTGTCGTACAACAGAGTTAGTTGAGTGTTGACACGATGCGACATGTTCATCGATACCAATCCTCAACCCAAAGAGGCCCTACGGGTCCAACTGGCGTAGTTGTTCCCATCGCCGGCTTCCGCTACTAAATATGAAGGGCGTCATAGCACAGCCGATCATCGATGAGCAGCCCCAACAGCCCTGGTGCAGAATGCATCGCGGGTCCTTCGCGACCACCGTCACTGACAGTGGTCGCAGCGCGAAACGAACACGGTTGACAGTGACAGCCGCGAGGTCAGGGCGTCAACTCTTCTCGGACGGAGATACTCATTTCAGCCAAATGCGGTCTCACGAATGAGACTTCACTCGCTCTACAGGCGTACTGCGAACGAACATCGAAGGATCACGTTGGTGCAAGCGATCTTCGAGTGACTCGGACAGGACTCGAGAGAATCCGCGCCACCCCGATAGATCTCCGTGACGGGAACGCCGTCATCGGCAAGATCAAGGACCATCGGATTCATCTTTAGAGTTTGAGGTCTAATGACAGGTGCCGACAGTCAGTCCCCACCACCATTGGATTACTGCGCGAGGCGCGACATACCTGCGGAGGTCGTCAGGCCGCTGGTCTTAGTCCTGCTACTCAAGGCGGTTGCTACGACGAGTACCAGCAGGGCGGATGCGGTAAGTGCGGCGCCCGCCCAGATGGGTGAGGTGTAGCCGAAGCCGGCGGAGATCGTCATGCCGCCAATCCAGGCGCCGAGGGCGTTGCCGAGGTTGAATGCGCCGATGTTGGCGGCCGAGGCCATCGTTGGTGCGTCATCGCCGAATGTCATGACACGCATCTGCAGGGCAGGGACACTGCCGAAGGCGGCGGCTCCCATCGCCAGCAATGCCGCGATCGTGGCGGGCCGGCTGTGCGCAGTGAGCGCAAACGCCACCAGGATCACGATCAGAGCGGCGATGAACACGATCAGGGCCCGGTCGACCGACCGGTCTGCGGCCTTGCCGCCGACGACGTTTCCGACGAAGCCCCCAATACCGAAGACCACCAGCAGCCACGGCACGGTCGAGGAGGCGAAGCCTGATACTTCGGTCAAGGTGTAGGCGATGTAGGTGAACGCACCGAAGACACCGCCGAATCCGAGGATGGTCACCGCGATCGACAACCACACCTGCAGGCGGGTGAACGCCGTCATCTCGCGCCGCAGGCTGGGGGGCGACTCGGCCTGCGGATCATCGTTGGGCGCCAGGACGGCGATGCCGGCCGTGGCAATCACCCCGATGAGCGTGATCGCCCAGAACGTTGCTCGCCAGCCGAACTGCTGCCCCAACAGCGTTCCAAACGGGACACCTAGAACGTTGGCCGCAGTGAGGCCGGTGAACATGAGGGCAATAGCACCGGCTTTGCGATGAGCAGGAACCATGTTGGCCGCGACCACCGATCCGATACCGAAGAACGCTCCATGACATAGTGCCGCCAGAACGCGACCGCCCATCAGAACCGCGTAGCTCGGGGCCAGCGCCGACAGCAGGTTGCCAGCGATGAACAACCCCAGCAACCCCATGAGAACCGGTTTGCGTGGAAGGCGCGTCACCGCCGCAGTGACGACGAGTGCACCGACGACGACCGCCAAGGCGTAGCCGGAGATCAGCCACCCCGCGACGGCTTCCGTCACAGCGAACTCAGTGGCAATGTCCGGCAGGAGCCCCATGATGACGAATTCGGTCAAGCCGATACCGAATGCCGCGATCGCCAGCGCGATTAGTCCCTTGGGCACGGGGCCCCTCTCGGTAGTGTCGCAAGCGCTTATAGCGCGCCTGCAACTAATCTTGGTATAGCCGATAGTTGCACACGCGCCATATCGGCGCAAGCTGGTAATGTGTGACGTGGTTAACGCAGCTGGAGGTGTTGCATGGGTATCGCCAATGACGCCGTTGAGATCCGGGCTCGGGGTTGGCGAACTCTCGCGGCCCTGCACGGCCGTCTGGAAGCTGCGTTGGAAAAGGTATTGCAGGCCGAACACGAGCTGTCCGTCGTCGAGTACACGGTGCTCGATGCACTGAGTCGCCAGGACGGCTGGCACATGAGAATGCAGCAGCTCGCGCGCGCGACGGCCCTGAGCTCGAGCGCCACGACTCGACTGGTCAACCGCCTCGAAGAGCGCGGGCTTCTGGGGCGCTTTCTATGCCAGGACGACCGCCGGGGGATCTACACCGAGCTGACGCCCGAGGGACAACAGCTGCTCGAACTTGCCCGCCCCCATCACGATCGCATGCTGAAGGAGGCACTCGGCGTAGCGGCCGACCACCCGGAACTCGCACCCCTGGTCCAGGCCTTGAACAGCCTCTAGCCGCTTCAACGCCGTTCGACGACGTTCCAAGCGGGCATTAGATTCCGACTGATCCCGTTGATCGTGCGTGCAAGTGACCCCGGCGACAAGCTGCTGTTCCATTCGTTGGAAGCAGACTCGTCAATGAACTCGACGCGGCGGCAAATGCGCCGCAGCGTTCCAGCCATCGGAACCGTCGGCCGACGATCCCCTGTGCTCATGTCTAGGCTGGCATCGGCCACCCTGCTTCACCACTGAACAGAGCTGTCACCTCGGGCAGGAGTTCATGGAGGTCGAGACCACCGGCGAGTTCGCGGCCGACGTGGAGATGTCCGGGCAAATGACGATTGACCCGAAACTGATGGCCCACTTCGCCAGCTTCATGGTTGAAGTCAGCCGCGACTATTACTACCAATTGGAGGCCTGATGGACATCCGCACCGGCACCGCCAAGTCCGGCGATCTCGACATCTTCTACGAGGACATGGGCGACGTGAACGACCCCGCTGTTCTGTTGATCATGGGGCTCGGCGGGCAGCTGTTGTTCTGGCGCGACGGCTTCTGCGAGCGTCTGGTTAATCAGGGGTTCCGCGTCATACGCTACGACAACCGCGACATCGGGCTCTCCAGCAAGCTCGAGGGCCATGACACCGACGCAAAACTATTGCCGCGACTGCTGCGTTTCCAGTTCGGGCTGCGAAACGAAGCCGCCTACACGCTGGAGGACATGGCCGACGACGCTGCGGCGCTGCTCGACCACCTGCAGATTGAAAAGGCGCACGTCTTCGGCGGATCGATGGGCGGGATGATCGCGCAGATCTTCGCCGCCAGGTACCACCACCGCACCAAGACGCTGGGCGTCATCTTCACGAGCAACAACCAGGCGCTGCTGCCCCTGCCAGCCCTCAAGCAGATGCAGGCGGCGACGACGCGTTCCAAGGACCCCTCGCGCGACGGCGTCATCGCCAACTCCGTCCGCACCGCCAGAATCCTCGGCAGCCCGGGCTACCCAGCCTCCGAGGACCAGATGCTGGCCGATGCCACGGAGTCTTACGAGCGTTCGTACAACCCCGACGGGGTGACTCGCCAGTACAACGCCATGCTCGGCAGCGGCAGCCTGCTTCGCTACGACAAGCAGATCACCGCGCCGACGGTGGTGATGCACGGTCGCGCGGACAAGATGATGCGCCCCACTTGTGGCCATGCGGTAGCCAAGGCCATCCGCGGGTCCCGCTGGGTGACATTCGACGGAATGGCCCACGACCTGCCCGAGCCGCTGTGGGATGACATCATCGGTGAACTGAAGATCAACTTCTCCAAGGTGCCGTAAACCTCGGAGCCAACTCGAATTTGGTCCGACCTGGCACTTGGCAAGATCGGCCTTACGCTCGGACAGCGCTGAGCGGGGGCGGATTACCGATTCGTCGAAGTCCGTCGAAACACGCTGTCGGACAACATCGATGCCTCGGCGATCACGTCAACACGGCTCACGCGATGGGTAGACACGGCAATCGGGGTCAGCTACGGACCCCGCACGGTCTTCATTCCGTCCAGGTATCCACTTCGCCGCCGTTCTCACCTTCATGGCGAGACAACGGCGCGACGGTCGAATTCACCGACTACACAGTGCGAGCCACGACCGCATCGAGTTGCCGCACATCTCTTCCCGGCTCAGCAGACGCAACATCGTCGCAATGAACACCGCGCTCGCGCCAATCTGCGCCCGGCGCCGGGCGTGCACGTCGCGGTCGAGCTTCCCGTGCGCGAGCCACCAATCGACGTGGCGCCGGTGAGCAGTCGATCGTCAATCCTCAAGCAGCCCACGCACGGTCGTCACTCGAAGCGACGACCGACTCTTGCCATCCGTGTTCCGACCGCCGGCCCGGCGTGGTGGCGTTCCGATCACCGGAAATGCGTATTCACCGACATCAGTCGCCCGCGCAGCATCGAGATGCGAATCAGACCGCATCGAGGGAGTGAACACGTGTCGAACACCAACACAATTGGTCGCGGAACCGGACAAGATGACGTGCGGTTGCTCGACGACGTCGTCGTCGCCGAAGCCGGCGCCACCGAGGCGGTGGCGTGGTGCGGCCGGTTACTGCGCGACCTCGGGGCCGATGTGGTGAGAATCGACCTCAATGACGATGCGCTTTCCGTGCCGCACGACGCATTGCACCGCGGCAAACGGCGCATCACGGACGTAGCGCGGGTCGACGTCCTCGTCGTGGATGGACCAGCGGGACATCTGCAGGTCGACCCCTTCAGGGCACGGAATCCCAAGCTGGTCGTTGTGTCGGTCAGCGACTACGGCATGACCGGGCCGGCGGCTGAGACGCCAGCTAGCGAGCTCACTCTGCAGGCCGAGGCCGGACTCATCGCACTCCATCCGACCTACGGCCGCCCTCCCGTCGGCATCGGCGTCAATCTCGCCGAACAAATGGCGGGCCGGTGGGCGGCCGTCGGCGCGATGGCTGGTCTTCTCGCGGTGACAGGCGGCGCACCTGGCACCGAGGTCGACGTCTCGCGGTTCGAGTCGCTGGCATCGGTGCTGCAATACCCATGGCTGATGGCTCAGCTGCCGGACAGCTTTCCGTACCCGGTACCTCAGATGGCCGTACCAGGGATCGAACCGGCCAAGGATGGCTGGGTTTGTCTGGTGGCCGTGAGCCCCCAGCAGTGGAGTGGCGTCAAGCAACTCGTCGGCGACCCGCGCCTGGACGACCCGCGCTATGACCAGCTGGTGGAACGCATCCGTCTGGCTGCGGAGGTGAGGCCACTTCTTCACGACTTCACCAAGCGGTATACCGTTGCCGAACTCGTCGAGATGGGCATCGCGAGTCGGGTCGCGATCGCCCCGGTCACCGATCTCACGACGGTCGCCGAGTTCGCCCCGTTCGCTGCTCGCGACTGCATCCTTCGCACCGAGGACGGAGTGACATTCCCCCGTAACCCCATTCGCGTGCACGCCGCACCCGACACGACGGCGCTCGGCACGGTTGGTGACCCATCACGCCTACCCCGACGTCCTCTGCACGGAGTACGAGTCACCGAAATCGCCAGCTTCCAAGCCGGACCCCTGGTGGGTTCCTATCTTGCGTCGCTCGGCGCCGACGTAATTCGGGTCGAATCGGCCACCAGGCCCGACGCGATGCGCTTCACGGGAACGCCCTCGACGGTCGATCGATGCTGGGAGCGAGCGGCCTCCTTCGCCGGAGCCAACGTCGACAAGAGATCTGTTGCCGCCGAGCTCAACGACCCTCGGGGGCGCGAGATCGTCGACCGCCTCATCGCATCCAGTCACGTCCTGGTGGAGAACTACGTTCCACGGGTCCTCGATGATCGCGGTTTGGACTACGCGGGAGTTACGGCGTTGCAGCCGAACATCGTCATGACTCGAATGCCTGCCTGGGGTTCCACTGGACCCTGGCGTGGTCAACCTGGGCTCACGTTCACCGTCAATGCGGCATCAAGCGTCAGTTGGATGTCCGGGTACGAAGACGGCGAACCACTCTTGACCGGAACGGTTTTCGATCCAATCGCGGCTGTCACCGCGACGGTTGGTACCCTGGCGGCGCTATGGCGCCGTTTTCGCACCGGACGTGGCGCGCACCTTGAGGTCGCGTTGTGCGATGTGGCCCTCCAGGTCTCCGCGCTGCAGATCGCAGCCGGCTCCACGGGCCGGAAGCCCATCCGATCCGGAAACAGACGCAACGGGATCGCTCCGCAGGGCGTGTACCAATCCGCAGACAACCGGTGGGTGGCGATCAGCGCGATCTCGGATAGGCAGTGGGACGCCCTCGCAGGAGCACCAGGAATGCCGGAGCGGGCGCTCGACGCGGATCTGCGCACTCTCGACGAAAGAGTCAGCCGCCACGACGAACTCGACGAGATGCTCACCGTGATGTGCTCGGGGCAGGAAGCAGCGACATTGGTCGACGTATTGCGGGGCCGCGGCGTTCCCGCCGCCACGGTAGAGATCGGCACCGGTCTGATCGACCATCCGCAATTGCTCGCGCGGCAACGCGTCTTCGCGGCCGATCACCCCGTGGCGGGACGTGCCCGCTACATCGGCCTGCCCGCCCGGTTCGGACATGCTCCCGCCGCATCCGCCGATAGACCAGCACCCCTCTTCGGCGAACATTCCCGAGAGATGCTCGCCGAACTCGGGTTCAGCATCGATGAGATCGACGCGTGGGACGCCGATGGAGCCCTTGCCCGCTCCCCCTTCGGACTTCCGTTCGCACAGCCTTCGCACCAGCCGCAGCAATGACATCCGAGCCGAGCGGAACATGTCCTCCCCCTGGCGCCTCCAGTCAAGTTGGCGGCGCGACGACGACACTGGGTTGAGCTCAATTACTCTGCTCGTCAACACGTTTGGGAGACCACCTGCGGACGGCCATGATGCAAACGGTTGAGTCGCCCAAGGACATCTTCAACGGATCTGAGCAGGCCCAACGCATCACGATTGGGCACACGACGGGACGAACCGTCGGTTAAGGCAGTTGCTCGGTCTGGCGACGCCCGCGACGGCGCCCACGAGCATGGGCGTGTTTACTCCTCCGGACTGACTGGCAGCCAACGTTCCCGGGACACGATGTTGGTCGCCGCATCGGCAGACAGGCGGCCGGCGCTGTGCCGCACGGCTCCCTCGATTTTGGCGAAGTCCGCCGTGCCCGAGGGGAAACTGACCGACAGCGCTGCCACGACCCGGGGCGAACCAGGGTGGACCAGGATGGGTGCCGCGATGCACGCCACCCCGAGTCGAGCCTCGCCGTCGGCGTAGGCAAGACCGTTGGCGCGGGTGCGGCGGAGCTGAACCAGCAGATCGTCGACGTCGCTCACAGAGCGCGGTGTCATTCGAGGGAGTCCGAGCGATAGCCGTGCCCGCAGCTGCTCCGGGTCGTCATGGGCCAGTAACGCTTTGCCCAAAGCCGTACAGGTGGCCGGCCAACGGCTGCCGATTTCCGACGGCTCGGCGGCAGGACCGCGCGGCGAGAGCTTCTCCACGCATACGACGTCGAGACCGCGAAGGATACCGAGGCGGACAGGGTGCCGCGTGTAGTTCAACAGGGCACTGAGATGGGGTGCGGCGAGCTCCCGCAGACCCGCAACGGGTGTCGTTGCACTCAGCTTGAGTAGCGAGACACCGAGCCGGTATCCGTGGCCGGATTGCTCGACGACATCCAGCTCGATGAGTCTGGCCAGTAACCGATGGACGGTCGACTTCGGGAGGTCCGACGCGCGAGCCAACTCGCTGAGAGTCATGACCCTCGCGGTTTGGTTGAAAGCGCGCAGCAGTTCGAAGGCCTTCGACAAGATCGACGGTGAATCGTGCACCGACGGATGCATCGTCGTCGTCGAATAATCCATGTTGGTTGCTCCTTTCGGGTGCGATCCGCTGTGATCGTCACCACTTGAATGCGAGCGTACGTCGTGGAGCTGTCAACCAACAGGCTCGACGTAATTGCCACGAAATCGGTGTGTCGATGATCGAGATTCGCACGACGTCCTCAACGCGGTGCCCGGCCAGTTCCGATGCAACGGGTTCCAGCCAACGGCAAACCCCCTTGTCCAGGGCACCAACGGATGACGACACTTTCGAGGTGTCGCTAATGATCGTTGGAAGCTCGGTAGCCGGGGTGAGCACGGCCCGACATCTCCGCGCAGCAGGCTTTGACGAACCCATCACGATGATCGGCGAAGAGCGCCACAAGCCATACGACAAACCACCGCTGACCAAGGCCATGCTCGCCGCCGACGGTGACGGGGCACCAACGTCTCTGGTGTCAGACGAGGACCTGGCCCGGTTCGCCATCGACTTGCGGCTAGGCACGCGCGCCACGGCGCTGGACCCCGTCCGGCGCCTCGTCACGTTCAACGCTGGACCCGAGATCGGGTACGAACACCTCGTGATCGCAACCGGCGTCACCCCGAGGAGGCTGCCGGGCATGGACGGGTTGGCTGGTGTCCACACGATTCGCACCGCCGACGATGCGTTCGACTTGCGCTCGGAGTTGGTCCGTGAGCCAAGCGTCGTCGTCATCGGTGCCGGGTTCATCGGTGCGGAGTTCGCGGCCGCAGCACACCTCCATGGGTGCCAGGTCTCGGTGGTCGAAGCGCAGAACACGCCGATGGCGAACATCGTCGGGGACGAGGTGGGGTCGCTTCTCTCCAATCTTCATGCAGTGCACGGTGTACACCTGATCACCGGCGCCACCGTGTCTCGCTTCGAGGGTCAAGACCGGGTGACCGCCGTGGTGCTCGAAGACGGCCGCACCATTCCCGCGGACCTGGTCGTCGTTGGCATCGGTGCGGCCCCTGCAACGGATTGGCTCGCGACGTCGGGCCTGCCCATCGCGAACGGCGTCGAATGTGACGATCAGCTGCGCGTCGTCGGATTCCCTGGGATCTACGCCGCGGGCGACGTCGCGTGTAGACCGCATCCGCATTACGACGGCAGCGTTCGCATCGAACACTGGACGAGTGCGACAGAGCACGGTGAGGTGGTGGCTGCAAGCATCATGCAGCAGCCCATCCGGCCGCCGGCGATACCGTACGTGTGGTCTGACCAGTACGGTCACCGAATCCAGATCATCGGTCGTCCGAGCGCGGGCACGCTCGCCACGCTTTCGGGCGACGCCTGCAACCGTCTGGCAGCGTTCTACGGTGATGCCTCCGGAGTGCTCGTAGGCGCCGTCGTCGTCGACGATCCTCGTCTGATGCTGCGCAGCCGGAAGGCGATCGCCTCGCGGGCGCCGGTGAACGACCTGACTGCGTGAGCCCACACAACCTCACGCAGTCAACTGAAAGGACCATGTACTGCAAGGGATTCGGTCCGTCCCCCAGTCCCTGGGTCTGCACAATGTCGTGCAGGCCCAGCCCTCTCCCGGCACGCACATCGACCGCGGTGGCTACATGCGTTCGACAGGTCGACCCTGGTACTCGCGCTGGCGCCGAACCTCGAGGTCCGAGCACTGCCACGGCTACGCGTGGCCAGGTGCGTGATGGGACATCCGAAACGGTGCGCCCAGGGCGTCAGGCAGGCTACGACGTCACCGATGTGGCATCAGCGGCCAGTACTTGGCGGTGGCACCGCCGTCCACGGTGATGTTGCTGCCGGTGATCATCGCCGAGTCGTCGGAGGCCAGGAACACCACCGACGGCACGTAATCAGCTGGGCCGGGCAACCGGTTCATGGGCATGAGACCGAAGAAATCGTTCCGAAAGGGTAGGTCCGGTGCAGCCGCGCCGCGCAAGACGGCCTCACCATCGGAATCCTTGGGTTGCGTGGCGCTGGGGGTGAAGCCGTTGACCCGAATGTCGTGGGGTGCCAGCTCCATTGCCGCTGACCGCGTGAAGTTGATCAAACCGCTCTTGGCTGTTGAGTAGCCGATGTTTCCTGGTTGGCCTTGCCAGGCGGCGGTCGACAGGATGTTGACGATGCTGCCACCGTGGCCCGCGGCGATCATCGCCTCGGCCGCTGCCCTGGTGAACACCAGCGCACCGGTGAGGCAGATGTCGACCTGTTGCCGAAATTCCTCAACGGGCATGGTCATCAACCCTTTGTGATTGAAGATCATGGCGTTGTTGACCAGGACGTCGAGGCGGCCCCACCGGTCCAGTGCGGCCGCTACCGCGTCAGCCGCATGCGCGGCATCGGTGACGTCACCGGCGACGGCGAGCGCATCACCGCCAGCCCCGCGGATCGTCTGAGCGGTTGTTTCGGCCGCGGTCTCGACGAGATCGGTGCACACGACGTTTGCGCCCTCGGCTGCCAACCCAGCTGCGAACGCGCTACCGATGTATCCCCCGGCTCCGGTAACGATGGCCGTCCTGCCCTCCAGGCGGTTCATAGGATGATGCTGACCTTGCCATGGGGGCGCAGCGCGTCGAGAACCATTACCGACTTCCGTTGAAGGAACTTGTAACCCGTGATCTCGTCGGGCTCGACGACGTGTCGGTACTGACCCACGTAGGTGTCCATGACCCCTGCCCGCACGCGGTAGACCGCGAAGTTCGCCGTGACGTGAAGAGGTCCGCCTACCGCTCCTCGGGCTCGAACATTGCCTACGATTCGCCGGGTCGCGGAGTGTGGATACTCCGCATGGGCCGAGCGGGTGAGCAACGACTGCACCCGCTGCTCGAGCAGAAAGCGGTCGTCGTGGACCAGGAACAAGTCCCGCGTCGGATCGCCCTCGGGACGGTCGGTGGCCGGAATCTCGTAAGTTCCTTCGGGCGAGAACAGTTCGAGCCACTCGTGAAGGCGCCACTGGTCCAGCAATTCGGCCTCGTCATGCAGGAATGCCTCCACGTCGCCTAGTACCTCTCGCGACACCGTCGAATCCACCCCGGACGTCGTCGAAACCATTGCAACTCCTCTCCTCGTCGGTCGATCGTCGACGATGAGCGCGCCCGGGCCCTAGAGATCGTTTCACCCGCCGGAACGAGGCATCAGTGCACGGGCGGACGGCTGTGTTCCGGTGCCCGGGACGGGGAGTTCCCGGAGTCCACCCGCTGCCGGTAACCAAGGGGTACCTCCTTGATCCGCGATTTTGCGAAAGCGGGCCAGTCCCCTACCGGAAGATGCCTTGCCCATGGCCGCCACCGTGCACGTCACACCTCGGTGCAGCGTCGTCAAGTGCGGTGGCCGACCGGTCGACATCGCCGAGATCCATCTCCCGGGCACGCCCCGGGGAGCCGTCCTCGTGATGACATCGGGCCGCGATTTCGAACCCGCCGCCGCGGAGTTGTTGAACGGCTTCGCTGCCTTCGGCTACGAGGGTCTCGCTGCCGATGCTACGAAGTTACGCGGGACGCGCGCCGAACTCACGGCCATGGTCGGACACCTCCTGAAGCGTTTGGGTGATCGCGGTTGGCACGATGAGCAGATCGGCGTGGTTGGCTACTCGTGGGGCGGACTCGTGGCGCTCCTCGCCGGCGTGTCGTTCGAACTCGGTGCCGTGGTGAGTGTTTCGCCCCAACCGAGGTATGGAAGCAGCGACGATCTCATCCAGTGGATCGGTGGGTTGGCCCCGCTCACACGCGCGCCATGGTTGTGCCTGACCGGCGCTGACGATCCCGCGCTGCCAGCGTCGGTTCGCGACGGCTTGGAGCGCACCCTTCGCAACGATGCGTCGACGTACACGCAGATCGTCAGCTATGTCGATGTGGGACAGGACTTCTATCGCACGTCGCCCGACGTCGCTGCGACAGCTGCCGCGTTCGATTCCTGGCAGCGGACAGTCGAATGGCTGGAGTTGCGAGTGGCGCCCCGCCTCACTCCCCTCACCAAGCAGTGGCGTCAACGCCAGACCGTGCTTGGTGGGGCTTCAACAGAAAGGTAAAAACGCGCATGTCCGAATACGTCGTTGATGACCGGGAGATGCCGTGCTTTCGGGTCGCCCGCCAGACCATGGTGGATCCGACGATCCTCGAACGGGAACGCACGCTGATCTTCGACAAGAGCTGGCTCTACGTTGGCCACGAGTCAGAGTTGGCGAAGCCGAACAGCTTCAAGACGCGCACGCTGGCGGGCCGCCCCGTCATCTTCACCCGAGACAGTCGGGGACAGATTCGCGTGTGGCTGAACTCGTGCCCGCACCGTGGGGCGATGATCTGCCGCGAGCGCGAGGGAAACGCGCGCTTTCATACGTGCTTCTATCACGGGTGGTCGTTCAACACCGCCGGCGAACAGGTCTCGACGCCTGGAGATGAATCCTATGGACCAAACTTCGATCGACCCGGCTTGGCGAAGCCGCCGCGACTGGAGTCCTACCGCGGCTTCGTCTTCGCAAGCTTCGATCCTGACATCGTCGATCTCGAAACCTATCTCGCCGGCGCGAAGGAATACCTCGACCTCGTGGCCGATCAGTCCGATATGGGGATGCAGGTTCTCGAGGGCACTCACGAGTACTCGTGCAAGGCCAACTGGAAGCTCCTGGTGGAGAACAGCTTCGACGGCTATCACGCGATGACCACCCATCAGCGGTACTTCGCGATGGTGATTGCCGCCCGTGGCTCGATCGACACCTCGCTCATCATCGGCAAAGATCGCGGCATCGACCTGGGCAACGGTCATGCGGTGATCGCGGCCGGTCCCGGTGGTGATCAAATCTTGGGCCGACCCCTCTCCGCGGCGGGACAAGCCGAGCGTGACGCGCGCTACGCAGCCATCGGGGAGAAGTACGGCACCGAGTGGGCTACACGGCTGCGGGGTCAACGCAACTTGGTGATCTTCCCCAATCTGGTGATCATCGACCTCGTCATGGGTGTGCTGATCCGCAAGATCGATCCAATCACGCCGGACTACATGGAGGTAACTGCCTGGCACATCGTGCCACCGGAGGAGGGTGCGGAGCTGCGCGCCCAACGACTCGACAACTTCCTCACGTTCTGGGGCCCGAGTGGTCTGGCCACGCCCGACGACGTCGAGGCACTCGAAAGCGCGCAGCGCGCATTCGCCACGCGCAAAGAGCTTCCGTGGTCCGACATTTCACGGGGAATGTCGAGTCGCGTCAACACCAGTCAGGACGAGCTCCAAATGCGGACTTGGTGGCGTCAATGGAACCGACTGATCACCGGCGAGGTCCTGCCCGATGAAGAGAAGGACCCGATGGGGCTGCCGTGGAGTGGACGACGCCGCGAGCCGACCGTGTCCCACCTACCCACTCCAGCCCCCTGACACCCGACGGTCGATTCCCAATGCCAAGCCTCTCCAACACGAACGGAGCCAACACAATGGCGTCGCAGACGATCAGCACCACCAACCCCGCGCTCGGTCGACGTGTGACCGCCGCGGGCATCGACACCAACTTTCTCGACCAAGGAGCTGGTGACAGCAAGCCCGTCGTGCTGCTACACGGCTCTGGTCCCGGCGTATCAGCCTATGCGAATTGGCGTCTGACACTTCCGGCGTTGGCCGCCGAACGGCGAGTAGTCGCTCCGGACCTCGTCGGTTTCGGCTACACCGAGCGGCCACCTGGACATCAGTACTCGATGACGAACTGGGTGTCCCACGCAGAGGCGTTCCTCGACGCCGTCGGCTTGGATTCGCTCAGTCTCGTCGGCAACAGCTTTGGCTCAGCCATGGCTCTAGAGCTTGCGGTTCGCCTGCCCGAGCGAGTCCGGCGGGTGGTGTTGATGGGCAGCGTGGGAGTGCCGTTCCAACTCACCGAGGGTCTCGATGCGGTTTGGGGTTACACACCGTCCGTGCCAGGAATGCGCGAGGTGCTGGACTACTTCGCGTACGACGAGACACTGGTCGACGACGATCTCGCACAAACCCGTTACGCGGCAAGCATTCAACCAGGATTTCAAGAGTCCTTTGCCGCCATGTTCCCGCCGCCGCGGCAACGCTGGGTGGATTCCATGGTCGTCGACGAGACGGCAATCAGATCGATTCAGTGCCCCACGCTGATCGTCCACGGCCGCGAAGATCGCATCATTCCGCCGGACACCTCGCGTCGACTGTTCGAACTCATTCCCAACGCGCAACTGCACATGTTCGGCCAGTGTGGCCACTGGACTCAAATCGAGCACGCCGGCAGATTCAACGAACTCGTCGTCGACTTTCTCGCGGAGGGTGATCAGATCCCCGGGTCTTCCGCCGCGGCAGCGCGGAAGGGTACGCAACATGCCTGATCCGCAAGCGCACTTGATCATCGACGACGTCGACAACGGCGTCTTCCGTGTCCATCGGTCCACGATGACCTCCCCCGAGATCTATGCCGCCGAGCAAGACTTGATATTCAATCGCTGCTGGCTCTACCTCGGGCACGAATCCGAACTGCGTCAGCCCGGCGACTTCGTTCGGCGCAACGTCGGTGGCCGGCCCCTGATCTTCGTCCGCAGCGCGACGAGCGGCGAAATTCATGCCTTCCACAATACGTGCACGCACCGCGGTGCTGTGGTGTGCCGACTCGACTCGGGCAATAGCAAGGTCTTCCAATGCTTCTACCACGCATGGTCTTTCGACACCAACGGTCGGTTGGTTGGCCTTCCCGATCGCAAGGCCTACGGTCCGGGTTTCAAGATGGAGGAGATGGGCCTGCGACCTGTTGCCAGAGTCGACTCCTACCGGGGTTTCTTCTTCGTCTGCTTCGATCCGAACGTCGAACCGCTCGTCGACTACCTCGCCGGAGCGGTCCACTACCTCGACCTCATCGTCGACGGGGCTGGGGACGACTGGGAGGTGCTGCGCGGCTCCAACCAATATTCGATCAAGGCGAATTGGAAGCTGCTCGCCGAGAACAGCATGGACGGATACCACGCACTGCCCACGCACGACACCTACATCAAGTACCTCAGCAGTATGGGAGTCGACGTAAGTGGCGGACTTTCCGGAACCGGGCGGGCTTTGGGCAACGGCCATGCAATCATCGAGTACCGGGGGCCGTGGGGACGTCCAATTGCCAAGTGGAAAAACCACTTCGGATCGGACACCCGTGCCGAGATCGATGAGAAGCGCGAATGGCTACGCAAGAACTACGGCGACGAGCGATCGGAGATCATGGCCGACTACAACCGCAATCTCGTCATCTTCCCCAACCTCGTCATCAACGACATCCAGTCGGTAACCGTGCGCACCTTCTTCCCGACAAGTCCGGACTACATGGAGATCAGTGCCTGGCACCTGGCGCCCGCATCCGAGTCGCCGCGCGCTCGCGCCCTGCGGCTAGAGAGTTTCCTGAGCTTCCTTGGGCCCGGAGGTTTGGCAACGCCAGACGACGTCGAGGCGCTCGAGTCGTGTCAGAGCGGCTTCCGAAGCGGCGGCGTCGAGTGGAACGACATCTCCCGCGGAATGCTTCGCGATCCCCAATCCGTAGACGAGGAACAGATGCGAGCCTTTTGGCGCAGATGGCGGGACGCCGTCAGCCTCCCGGACGGGGTACTCGCGTGACGACGTTCGACAACGCTCTGACGAACGCCGCCGCACGCGACGTCTCGCGGTCTGATGTAGAAGACCTGCTGTACTACGAAGCCAAGCTGCTCGACGAGTGGCAACTCGACCAGTGGGCGCAGTTGTACACCGATGATGCCGAGTACCTCATTCCCGCCAACGACCTTCCCGACGGGGATGAGAAGCGCGATCTCCTCTTGGTGCACGACAATAAGTTTCGGCTGCTGGCACGGGTAGATCGCCTCAAGAGCCGCAAGGCACACCGCGAGTACCCGCACGCTACGACGCGGCATCAGGTGACCAACGTGCGCATCGAATCGCAGAAGCCCGACGAAGTCTGCGCAACTGCGTATTTCACCGTATGGCGCTTCCGCGAGGGCCGTGACGACCACTACGTGGGCCGCTATGACTATCGTCTGCGCCGACTCGACGGCATCCTGAAGATCAGGTACAAGCGCGCAGTGATGGACATGACGGTCCTACGCCCGGCCGGTGCGGTGAGCATCATCCTCTGAAGGAGTACGGAACATCCATGATCGAGATCGCCAGATCCTCGAGGGACGAAGTGCTTACGGGTATGCGCAAATTCACCGCCGACGAGGTGGCCACATTGGCATTGCGGCGTAACCGCATCGATCGGCGGGTTTCGACACCTTCACTCACTACCGCACCATCTGCGAGTCACGACTGCCCGGTACCGTCGCCGCATTGACGGTGCCACCCATCCCAAAGTCCGCGACGATGATCATTGATTGGGCACTAGCCACGCAGGCCCGACGTCTCTGGCGGCGCATCGACCGCTACCGCTAGTACGAGCGCACCGCTGTGGCGCACGCTGCGGGTTGCTCAGGTCACCGAGACCATGGGGACTCGCGCCTGGTGGACGACGTTCATCACGACCCGACCAGCCATTCCCCGCATACAGCCGGCCGGGACCACGAATAGTTGTGCACGAGAGCACTCCTCGATCGCGGCGGCCTGGTAGCGACGATGGGATCGAAGGCAACTCCACACGGTCGGCACCGTTGGAAAGCGCTGCTGGAACTCGCGCAGCAACGCGCGCTCGGCGTCCCCACGATGTAGTGCGACGACGCCGACCGCCTTTCGTTGTGCCACATCGAATGCGCTCGTCAAGGCCGACGTAGGGTCATAAATCCGGTCGATCCCGACCACGATCGGCGCTCGGGGATCTTGCCAGGGGCGCGGTGCGGTGGGCACCACGGCCACGGGGCAGTCGGAGTGACGACCGAGGTCATGGGCGACCGACCTGGGCCACAGGTGCGAACGGCCTGCCCTCTCGGCGAGTACGAGCAGCTGCGCGTCGCGCGAGATGCTCCTCAACGTCGGCACGACCGGCCCGTCGTATAACCGCGTCCAAAACTCGACGACGCTCGGTGACTCCAGCTCGACCGCGAGCACGGCATCATCCAGCGCCCGCCTCCCGAGTTCGATGGCGTCGCGGTGAACCTGCTCCGGCAGCGGTTCGTTCATCAGTCCCAGCGCGGGCCATGTCTCGAAGGCACTTGCGGCGTGAACCACCACCAAGCCGCAACGGCGCCGAATCGCCTCGCGAAGACCACTTCTCACAGCTTCGCGGTTGTCGGATCCAGCCAGCACGGCGACAGCGACCGGCCGGGCTCGCGGCGCGAGACCGAGCTCGAAATGCGATTGTCCGTCTTGCATCCCGTACGCACGACCGTCGGCTATCACGCCGTGGAGGCCGAGTCAGCGCGTCGAACGTAGTTCAGTGCAATGTCGACCAACATGTCTTCCTGGCCGCCCACCAAGTTGCGGCGACCGGCCTCGATGAGGAGCTCTCGGACGTCGATGCCGTACTGACCCGCAACCACTTCGGCATGACGCAGGAAGGAGGAGTACACGCCGGCGTAACCGAGGGTCAGTGTCTCGCGGTCTACCTGCACCGGCCGGTCTCGCAGGGGACGGACGAGGTCGTCGGCCGCGTCCTGCAGGGCGCACACGTCACAACCATGTGACCACGCCTGCAAGTTGGCGACGGCGATGAATGCCTCGATTGGGCAGTTCCCCGCGCCAGCCCCTTGACCGGCGAGGGAGGCGTCGACGCGCGTGACACCCTCCTCCACCGCAACGACGCTGTTGGCCACCGACAACGAAAGATTCTCATGGGCGTGGATTCCGATCTGAGTGTCGGCATCCAACACTGCTCGGTAAGCCTTGATGCGATCTCGTACGTCCTGCATGAGAAGCCGGCCACCCGAGTCAGTCACATAGACGCACTGCGCCCCATAGCTTTCCATCAACTTGGCTTGCTTGGCCAAATCGGCGGGAGACGCCATGTGGCTCATCATCAAGAATCCCGACACGTCCATGTCGAGTTCTCTTGCCGTCGCTATGTGCTGCGCAGCCACATCGGCTTCGGTGCAGTGGGTGGCTATCCGCACCGAGCGGACACCCATGCGGTGCGCCCGCTCGAGGTCGGAGATCGTGCCGATGCCGGGTAGCAGAAGCGTCGTCAACATAGCGCGTGTGATGCTGCTGGCCGCCGCCTCGATCCACTCCCAGTCGGTGTGGCTGCCCGGTCCGTAATTGACCGAGCCCCCGGACAAGCCGTCCCCGTGGGCGACCTCGATGGCATCGACACCCGCAGCGTCGAGAGCCGAGGCGATGCGAGCTACTGCCTCCGTGCTGATGCGGTGACGGATGGCGTGCATGCCGTCACGCAGAGTCACGTCCTGGATGTAAAGGCGCCTGTCCATGGTTACTGGTCTCCGCTTCCGTCGATGGTGGCTACGGGAGTGCGCAAGGTCATGGCCTCGGCGGTCTGCAAAGCCGCCGACGTCATGATGTCGAGGTTGCCTGCATAGGCCGGCAGATAGTGTGCGGCCCCCTCGACCTCGAGAAAGATCGACACCTTGGTGGTGACCGCGTTAGACCCGGCGCACAAGAGCGTGTGATATGGCTCGTCGGCTCCGATTCGGCTGAACTGCACCTCCTGTTTGAGACGGTAGCCGGGCACGTACTGCGCCACCCGCGCCGCCATCGCCGCTACGGAACGTCGGATGGCATCCTGGTCGGCGTCGCCGGTAAGGCAGAAGACGGTGTCGCGCATGATGAGCGGTGGCTCGGCGGGATTGAGGACGATGATGGCCTTGCCCTTGGCCGCCCCTCCCACCAATTCGATTGCTCGCGAGGTGGTTTCGGTGAATTCGTCGATGTTTGCCCGCGTTCCCGGGCCGGCCGAACGCGACGCTATCGAGGCCACGATCTCGGCATAATGCACGGGCGTCACGGCTGCC
This sequence comes from Mycolicibacterium neoaurum VKM Ac-1815D, assembly GCF_000317305.3. The sequence goes on from NC_023036.2 coordinate 3,542,131, forward strand.
ACCGCTGCGACCATCGGAATGGTCGCCTGTCCGCCACACGTGACCATGTTGACGATCCGGGTCCCGGCGTCGACGTGGTCGGCCAGGTTGACTGCGGGGACGACGAACGGCCCGATCGCGGCCGGCGTCAGGTCGACGAGCAGCTTGTCGTAGGGCGTGAGTTTCTTGGCATTCTCGAGATGCGCCTTGGCTGAGGTGGCGTCGAAGACGACCTTGGTGTCCTCGAATTCGGGCATCTCGAGGAAACCGTCGATGCCGCCGGTGGTGATGGGCACCCCCAACCGGCTTGCCCGCGCCAGGCCGTCCGAATTGGTGTCAATACCGATGAGCGCGGCCACCTCAAGGACTTCCGACAAGCGCAGGATCTTGAACATCAGGTCGGTGCCGATGTTGCCGGAGCCAATGATGGCCGCTTTCGCCTTGGCGGTCATGACACCTCCGAGAACGAGGCCCGCACGAGACCTAGCGGACCGAGGTCGGCGTGGACCCTGGTTCCGGGCTGTGCAGGCACCATCGCTCCAAGCGCACCTGAGAGCACGACCTGCCCAGCGCGCAGCGGATCACCGTAGTCAGCCGCGGTGCGAGCTAGCCACGCCAGTGCATCCAACGGATCGCCCAGGCACAGTTCGCCATTGCCGCTGGACACCTCCTGTCCGTCGACGTACATGGTCATGGGCACCTCGCGGGGGATGAAGTCCGACAACGGGAGCCGATGTTCGGAAAGGACGAACAGGGCCGAAGATGCGTTGTCAGCCACGGTGTCGGTGAGCGCGATGTTCCAATCTTGGACGCGACTGTCGACGATCTCGAGAGCAGCGACTGCGTAGTCGACCGCAGCCATCACGCTCTCGCTGTCGCGCGCTTGAGCAGCATACAAGTCGCTCTTGAGCACGAAGGCGATCTCGGCTTCTATCTTCGGCTGTAACAATCGGTTCCAGGGCACCTCCGCCAGTCCTGTCACGTCCATGTCTGCGAACAGGACGCCGAAATCGGGTTGGTCGACGCCCAGTTGACGCTGCACCGGTGCCGAGGTGAGGCCGATCTTGCGGCCGATGACTCGCCCACCGGCCGCGATCCGACGCCGCGTGAGCTCGGACTGCACCGCGTACGCCCCGTCGATGTCGTTGGGGGAAAACAGATGTCGTATAGGCGGTATGGGCTTCCGTAGTTCGACGGCGCTCGTCAGGCGATCGGCAATCTGGCCGATGCATTCGGCGTTTAGGGTGGCTGTGCGCATGGTGACTCCGCTCAGGATGCGAGGTATTTCGCTCCCATCGTGAGTACTGACGGCCGTCCTGACCCGCTGCCATTCCGGCCATCGGAACATGTGCCTGGACGCGCCATTCTCATCCGACTCAACGCCGCTAATTGCCTACACCGCAGCCGCTTCGAAGATTCCGACGCGAGCGCCGGACGCTTGGCGTGCGCTCGACACCGTCACCTTTCCGGTGGCCGGAATCGCCCGTTGCAGCGTCCTCGATGACTACTACGGTGGACACGACGCAAACGCAAGGAGCTGCATCGTGCCCTCGAAGACACCTGTCGTCGACATTCATGCTCATGTCTTCCCCGATGCTCTGGGTAATTTTGGCACCAAGGGCGATCCACGGTGGCCGCGGCTGATCACGGGATCGGCGGACGGCCAGATCATGTGCGGAGATCGGCTATTCCGACGCGTTCAACCTGCACTCTGGGACGTCGAGACCCGGCTGCGCGAACTCGACGACGCCGGCGTTGATCGTCAACTGGTATCGCCGGTCCCCGTAACGCTGGTGTACTGGGCGCCCGCAGACGAGGCGGCTTCCTTCGCGCGATCCATGAACGACGGCATCGCCGAACAGGTCGACGCGTCGCACGGGCGACTCGCGGGCCTTGGTGCCGTGCCTCTGCAGGACGTCGACCTCGCGATCGACGAACTCACCCGAATCGTCCACGAGTTGAAGCTCGACGGAGCGGAAATCGGCACCGTCATCGGGGGCAGGGAGCTCGACGACCCGGCTTTGCGGCCATTCTTCGCAGCGGCGGAACGCCTTGGCGCAACGCTCTACGTCCACCCCCTCGACGGGGGCGAACACGTGATTAGAAGGTCCGGATCGCCGTACGACTTCGGTATCGGCATGCTGACCGACACGGCGATCGCGGCGACGGCACTGGTCTTCGGTGGCGTGCTCGAGGAGCATCCCACGCTGCGGATCGTGCTGGCCCACGGATGCGGTAGCTACGCCTGGACATATCCACGCACACGCACATGGGCTCAGTTCTCGGGAGCCGATCCCAGTCGGCTCGATGCACTCACGCGAATGCTCTGGGTCGACTCGCTGGTCTTCGACGGCGACCACCTGCCTCTGCTGGTGCGTCGCTTCGGCGCCGATCACGTCATGGTGGGTACCGACTACCCCTTCATACCCGGCCAACTACGCGCCGCACCCGCATTGGTTCGTGATGCCGCGGACGACGGCCTGATCCGCCACGAAGTGGCCGATGGCATCCTCTCCGGCAACGCCGAGACGCTACTCCATCGCTGCCACTAATCCGCAGAAACCACGTCCACACCGACCAGGTCCGAATATTGTAGACGACAATCGTTGCGTGGCAGTGGTTTCAGCGCATCTGCGAGTTGACCGACGGAAACAAGCATCATGCGCCGTCGGCTTGCCCGTCCCAGCGCCATAGCGCACGACGTGCGGTGCACTTCGCCGTCTAGCAATCAACGCGGCGGTGACGAATCGATCTACTCAGCGTCGACCGTCGATGCTGACGCCACGTTTCAGGAACATCTAGGCCCTCCGATTCGCCGGGTCAAATCACGACATAGACGCTGTCGCCGTCGATCTCGACTGGATAGGACTTAAGCGCGACGGTCGCCGGAAGGCACAGCGCTTCGCCGGTGGCTACGTTGAAGCGCGCCATGTGCAAAGGACAGATGATCTCGTTGCCCTCGAGGTCGCCGTCCGTGCCTAGTGACCACTTCTCGTGCGTGCATGTATCAGACGTCGCGTGGAAGGCGCCATCGTCAGTGCGGTGCAGAGCGATGGCCCGATCCCCCGACACCGTCATGGAGCAGCCCTTGGCCAAGTCCTCCACGGAACAAGCCAGAATGCGTTCCATCACTGAATCTCCTTCATTCGCGGCCTTGCTGTGGTGTTTCGAGCCCCCACACCGCAGCTTTCATTCACGGGGTAATCCCTTCGGCGGGAGCGCAAACGGTGCCGGTCATCATCGGCCTGATCTTGGTGACGGTATCTACGATGCGACCGAACCCGAGAGAGCACGCGCGATGATCAAACGCTGTATCTCGCCAGATCCTTCGAAGATGTCCAAGATCTTCAGATCGCGGTACCACTTCTCCAACAAGAGACTCTCACCAGTCGCCTCCGGGCCGAGTAATTGGAGGCATCGCAACACGATTCGCTCACAGCTCTCAGGTATGTACGCCTTGGCAGCGGCAGCGGCTGTACGGTCGTTGACGCCGGAGTCGAGCAGAGACTGCGCACTACGGGCCACTAGGCGGCCTCGCTCCAGAGTCGCGTTCATCGCCGCAAGCTCCTTGGTGACCGCCCCCCACCGCTGCGTGGTGAATTCCGCTTCTTGGTCGTTGAGAATCTCAGCGGTGACGTCAATCGCCGCTTGCGCCGTGCCGATGGCCATGGCGGCGATGTTAGGGCGGTTCAGCGCCAGCGTCGCCAGCGCAGACGCCTGGCCGCGCAGCGTCGGAGCAAGCTCGCCGTCCTTCCACCCCAAAGCGTGGTCTACCGGGATGCGGCAATCGTCCAGGGAAAGGGCGGTCGTAGGCCACGCGCGAAGGCCGAGTTTATCCTCGTTCGCCTTGGTTACCACCAGCCCAGGTGTTCCGCCCTCGACGATGAAGGCGCGAATACCCCTGCCGCCGGCTGACTTGTCGATGGTCGCGAACACGACGATGTAATCTGCTACCGACCCGTACGAACAGTAGATCTTCGAGCCGTTCAAAATCCATTCGTCGCCCTCGCGCACCGCAGTGGTGGCCACCAGGCTCGTGTCGGATCCGAAATGCGGTTCAGTCAAGGCGAATCCGGTGATCCACCCATTGGGTTCGACCGGGTCATACCAGCGCTCAATCTGTTCCTCGGTGCCCACGCTCTTGACGACTAGGTGGCCGATTCCGTTCGCGATTCCGTAGAGACCCCACATGTCTCCGTACGAGATCGCTTCGTAGTAGGCAAGTCGGGTCACCCAGTATCCGTCACCGAAGTCCGGAACAGGCTCACGTCCCGGCAGACCCAAGGGGACCGTGGAGGCCTCCAAGATCTTCGGCCACTCCTCTGGGAAGCCATGATTGCGGTCGACCTCGCGAGCGTAGGGTCGGCATTGTTTGACTGACCAGTCCCGCAATGCTGTTGCATAGTCTTGCAATTCGCGGCTTGTCTGCATGGGCACGATAGCTTTCCGTTCTGTCTACAGGGCTGGTTCGAAGGTCGTGATCAGCGGGTCGGAGTCGAGTGTCGACAGCGTTGCCGCGGCGCGGTACCACAGTTCTGCCGGGTGATCGGTGATGAAACCGTGGCCGCCGAGCGTCTGGACGGCCGTCCGGGTCGCGCGGTTGGCGACGTCGCTGGCATAGGCGACCGCACGGCTGATCGATGACGACTGGTCCGCGGCGCCACCGCTATCGCCGGTGTCGAGCGCGACGGCGAGTTCGCCGATTTCCAAGCGGGAAGCGTCTATCCGCATCCGAGCCTCTGCCAGCGGAAAGGAAACGCCCTGAAAAGTCGAGATGGGTTGCCCGAAGGCAATCCGCTCGTCGGCATATCGTGCGGCATAGCTCAGCGCGCGCTCGGCAAGGCCGATCGCCGTGGCTGCCGCTGATAGTCGAATGATCCCGATCGAGAGCAAGATGTCGTCGGCGTCAGCGGCTGTGCCCACGGCCCGATCAGAAGGCAGCGTGACGTCGAACGACACTGTGCCCCACGCTGCAGCTTTCAAACCCAGTGTCGGGCCATAGGGTTCGATGACGACACCCTCGGCGTTGGCGTCCACAACGGCTGCCCGCAGACCGCCGGTGTGGGAATCGACACCGATCACGACGAAGTACTCTGCCGTCGAGGCGAAGGGGACGCCGACCTTGCGGCCTGACACTCGGATCGAACCCGGGTCGGTGTCGATGGACGTGGTGAACTCCGCTCCCCCCCGACCGCGCGGTTCGTAGAGAGCCACGGCAGCCCGCGCGGAGGCGTCGCCGGTGAGCCGCCGGACCGCGGCTACATGGTCGCTGCCGCCGTGTCGAGCCAGTAGCAAAGCTGCATGGCCGGTGACGATCGCTGCAGATGCAATCGCGGCGTCGCCGTACGCTAGGTTCTCGACCGCTACCAGCCAGGTGGCGGCGTCCCCGATGCCGACGCCGCCTAGCTCTTCGGGCACGGGAACGGTCAACCCGCTATCGAAGAGTTGCTGCCACAAATGCGTTGGTATGAAACCGGATTCGTCAGCCTGCCGAGCTGATGGCCATACCGCGTCCATACCGATGCCGCGCGCCAATTCGGCGACGTCACGTTGCTCTTCGGCGAGATTGGCGTTCCTCATACTTTCCTCCGGTTCATCAGGTGGTTACTAGGTCTCCTGGTCGCAAGGCGTCACCCACGCGGAGCGGGGCTTCCCGGGCGCGGGTAAAGATCGAGCGGCCGTGGATTGTCGCGACGATGACTCCCCGGACCACCCGTGTGATGTTGCCGATCGCTCTGGGAAGGCCCGCGCAGTGTTTTACCGCGTCGATGCAGAGCGACCGGTGACACTGGTGGGTTCCACTGCACACGGACAATTCCGCTCGGCGAAATCGCCTCTGCGTGTCAATGGTAGACCGCGAACGCCTTGTTGGAATTGAAGATCTCGGTCTCTACGAAGTCACTCCACGTGAGCTTCATGTCCAGCGCATCCATCGCTCCCAAGAGACAGAACCAGTTGAGCATCTCGTGCTGCCCAGCTTCGACGATCTGCTTGCCAGTCACAGACTTCCAGGTGTCGAGGTCGCCCTCGGTGAGAGCCGCGTACAGCCTACGATCCGACGCCATATCGGGTCTGATGTGCCAATCCTTGTCGTTGAGGAAGGCGTGCGACCAACTGGACGAGGCAATCATCGCCACCCGCAGGTCAGTGTTCTGGATCGACTGCGCGATGGCGCGGCCGAGCTCAAAACAGCGCAACGGGGACGGTCCTGGCGGATCCACCACCTCCGTACGGAGGATCTCAGCAAACTTCGCCATACCACCGCGTCGGGCAATCACGAGTTCGCCGTAGCAATTCACCGCAATAGGCAGGATGGGATACGGGAATTTGCGGCCGGCGTTTTCGTAGTCCAGAAAGGTCTGCGTGTTGGCAAACGAATGCGGAAAGTGAATGCCCTGACGGGGTTGATAGGAGTATGCACAGTCGAAGCCGGCGGCGAGGACGTCGGACACGACGCCCTTCGCGACCGCTTGTGCGCCTCGCATGGTGTAGGTGGTGTCATCCGGCAGATTCCAGATGTTCGGCGCCCCAAAGCGTCGTAGTACGCCGAATGGTTCGACCTGGGTATCCGGGTAGGCAAGAACACAAAATGGAGGAACGACCTCTTCGCGGAAATTCTCATACTGGTCGTCACCCCAGACCAACACGACATCAGGCTCGAACTCGTCGAGCTCACGACGACAGATGCGTAGTGCCTCCAAGAGTGCGGCACGGTGATCCGCGGCTGCCGCCAGCCCGAAGTCATCGGACCACTCGCGGCGGCCGAGCTCCGGCCAATTCGCCGGATCCTTGTGTTCCGCCGGGATATCGGGATCGGACAACGTGCCGCGTAAGAGCATCGACATCTGCGCGTTGGGGCTCAGCAACATCGGGTAGTGCGTCATTCCTAGACCAAGAATTGATGCCATGATTCGACCTCCCCCGGCGTTAGAGCTGGCCCGCCAGGAATTCGCGCACTGCCGTCACGAAACGCTGGTGCTGTTCGATCTGAGTCCAGTGCCCGCACTTGCCGATCCCGTAAAGCCGGGCATTGGCCAGGTGTTCGAAGAACCACAGCGCCGAGTCGAAGGTCACGAACCGGTCTTCACGGCCGTGCACGATCAGCACGTCATGGGTGATCGCAGCGACGTCGTCGGGCGTCAGCGACCACGGGTCGGAAGCATTGAGACCGGCGAACGTGGCGACGTGGGATCGGGCCACATCCGGCCGTGACACGTGGGCCATCCGGCGTTCCGCCACTTGTCGTAGCTCGCTTCCGAACAGAGAGGGGTCGTAGACGAACGCCTCGAGCAGCGCAGTCATCGCCTCGGTGCTGGGCTTCTCGTAGAACCCGGCGAGCGCCGGAATCGACGGACCGGCAGGAATCGGTGCGCCGCCCGACCCCATGAGCACGATTTTGTCGAGTCGATCGGGAACCCGTCGAGCAAGCTCCAGCGACCAGATTCCTCCCATCGAATTACCCACGGGAGTAACACGTTCCAAGCCAAGCACGTCCAGCAACGCGATGAGGCTGTCGACCCGTGCAGTCGTGAATGCGGCCAAGCCCTGGGGCGGCGGATTCGGGTGCGTCGAGTCACCGAACCCAAGGACGTCGGGCGCCAAGCAGTAGTAGTCGTCGCTCAGGTCGCCCAGCACAGCCGACCAGTTGGACATGCCCGTCGCTCCGGGCCCGGACCCGTGCAGGAACAGCACCGCCGGGCGGGAAGGATCTCCCGCCTCGTTCAGCAGCAATTGATGGTCTCCAACGGTCACATTTCGGGTGGTCACCGTCTTCGCCGTAGTCGTCGTCATTTCAGACCTCCTCAACGAGGACGATCATCGGCCCCGGCAAGCTACGCGTCTAAGTGCGGTTCCGTTCGATGGAACGCTTGCCTCAACGCATACGGCGACCAATGGGCACCCGGGACTGCCCCAAGTTCAGTTGACGCGCGGGAGGTCAATATCAGACCGCGGTTGCTACGGGTGTGGAGCGTTTCGTCTCTATCGGGTTGAGCTACCCAAGGTGTACTGCCTGCACCCTCGATGGCAAGTCCGCGCGATCCACGTGACGATCGCCAGGCGCAACTCGCCTATCGACGAGGTCGTCGTGCACCGGCGGTCCGGACCTTGTGTTCAGTCCTCGCTGCTTGGCGAAGATCGACCAAATGCGCTCTTGAGAGCGGAGGAGTCGGGCCACCGTGTTCCCCACGGCGACGATCCGTGTGCGGGGAGCTAGGCAGCGATGAATCGGCACCCGAAAGCCGGGGCGTCGGCGTGGATTCCAGCGCGGCGTTGACTAGATGTGGGTCATCCCAATGGCGCTGTATCAGAGGATCTTTGCACCGCTTGCAGAACGCTTGGGCGGAGAACCGAAGCACCGGGCACGTCACCGTGACAAGCACGCCTTCGCCGGCAAGGTGACCGACCAGCGGGTGCACCTGTAACGGTGGCGGCTGGCCTGAAGCCGACTGGCAGTGTTGACGCTTGGTTCGGCTTGTGTGACCCCGGTACACCCGACCCGATCAGTGCGGAGTCTTCAAACTGACCTGTCCCCGGGAGGAACCGGCGACGACACCGTCCGCACGGATGGCTTGATCAGAAGCTTGTCCACCACCATCACTGATGGTGCGACCCGTTACAGCTGTGCTTCTGCGCGAACAGCATTCATCGGCGCCCCCAGAAAGGTAGCCGACAACAAACTGGGAGAGCTTTTCAATGCCAACCATCGCCGACCCCTGCGACTACGTCGTCGGAGTGGACACCCACGCGCAGCACACACCTACTGCGGGCTGCGCGCGAAATCAGGAGACGTGATCGTCACGGCGACCTTCCCGGCGTCAGCAGCAGGAACTAACCGGGGCGTTGGCCTGGGTCGCGCGGTGTACTGGCACTGTCGTTGCCACCGTCGAAGGCGCATGCTCCTACAGCTCGATCCTCGTGGCGGCACTGGCAGCTCGAGGCATACCCGTCGGCGAGACGCGCCCACAACCACGATCCGCACATGCCCACGCCGGGTGGCCGATCACCTCGACGCCGAGGCCGCCGCCCGCTGGGTACTGGTCAAGAAATGCTCGCAACCCGCTGACCGGCGCCCGGGGCTTGCAATCTTCGTCGTACTTCCTCGGCATGATGCGAACTACTTGCCCACGAAAGAGGATGAACATCAATCGGGGGCTGTTCAAGCGGCCACGTGACCGCCTTGAAGCCTCACGATTTCATCGTCGCCGGCGACCGACCCCACACGGAGGCCAGCCAGATGGCCCGCACTGCAGACATCGATTGCCCGGTCTGTTCCGGCGGGCACTTCGCGAGCCGGTCTTGGTACAGCATGTGCATCGTCATCTCGAGCAGGGCAGCCACGAGTCCTGGTACGTCTGGTGAGGCGGGGGACGCCAAGCCTTGCTCGCGGTCCTTGAGAACCTGTGCCGTCAGCACGTCGGCCAAGTGCTGATTGCGAGCGCGCCACATTGTGGCCAGCTGCTCGTCTTCGGGGATGGCCTGGACCGAGGCGATCAGGACGGCCGAGTGGGTGCGCCATTCTTCGGCGGTCGCCGCCTGTACACGGTCGAGGTACTGCTCGACGGTCTCGGTGTCGAAACGGACGAAGGACATGGCGCGTTCCTCGAACTCCGACCAGATGTCGGCTGCCAATACCGCCAGCGGGGCGAACTTCGAATCGAAGTAGAAGTAGTAGCCCGACCGGAGAACACCTGCTGCCGAGGCGATCTCGTTGACGGTGAGCTCGCCGATGGGGCGTGTCTCGAGTAGCTCGGCCAGTGTCGTCAAGATGACCTGACGTTGCCGCTCGCCCTTGCTTGGGGCGCGGCGATCACCGGCGACCGCGGCGGCCCCTTTGCCGGCCCGGCTCGGCTTACTTGACATGGCGCAAATTCTAGCTGGTGGGCGGTCCGCTACGGGACGTGGTTCACTTGCCGGTCGGTCAGCGTCAAACCCTCGAATGTCTTCTCGTGCCACCAGTTTTCGATCATGTCCCAGAAGTCGTTCTCGCTGCCCGTGTAGACGTCGTTGAAGAAGGCCTTTCCGATGTCGCCCTGGCCGTTGTAGTAGCCCGGCGTACAGCCCGCGAGGTAGAACTGGCGCGCCAAGCCGGAGTTGCGAGTGGCTTCAACCCACTCGTCCTGGGCGGCCTGGGTGGGCTCGATGGCTCCGACGTCGTGCCGGGCGGCGTGGGCGATCAAGCGTGCGGCGTGGCGGGCCTTTCGATCGAGCATGTAGGTGAAGTTCACGACGTAGGCGTTCTGGCTCAACCCCAGTTCTACGAAGTTGGGGAATCCGCGGGTAAAGAAGCCGTGCAGGGTCTTGGCTCCGTCGGCGAAGTGCTCGCGCAGCGACAGTCCGTCGCGTCCCACGATGTCGTAACCGTATCGATCCGATGACACGCTTCCGGTTTCGAAGCCGGTGGCGAAGATGATGCAGTCGAGCTCGTAGTGCGTGCCGTTGGCGATCAGCCCGGTCGGGGTGATGGCGTCGACGCCGGCGGGTGCGGACACCAACGTCACCGACGGATTGTTGAACGCTTCGAGGTAGCCGTCGTTGCAGCACGGCCTCTTGCAGACGAATCCGTACCAGGGTTTGAGGGCCTCGGCAGTGGTTGGGTCGGACACGACCGAGTCGATACGCCGGTGGATCTCCTGCATCATCGTCATGTCGGCGGCCTCGGTGAGCACGATCTGGTCGTGAAGTTCCAGCGTGTCCACCGGCGCCTCGACGAGGTGCTGGCCGGGCATGTCGACGAACACCCGGGTCCAGACGTCGTCGACGAGATTCTGCTCGGGCCGCTCACCGTTGCAGTGCGCCAAGAAGTTGCGATGGCGCTCCTCTTGCCAGCCGGGCTTCAGGCTGGATGCCCACTCTGGGTCGGTCGGCCTGTTGTCGCGCGCGCCAACGTTGCTGGGGGTGCGCTGAATCACGAAGAGCTGCTTGGCATCTGCAGCGACGAACGGGATGGCCTGGATTGCGGTGGCACCGGTACCGACGATGGCGACCCGCTTGTCCCGGAGCCCTTCGAGGTTTCCGTCGGGCCCACCGCCGGTGTAGTCGTAGTCCCACCGGCTGGTGTGGAAGATGGTGCCTTGAAAGTCTCCGATTCCGTTGACCTTTGGCAGTTGCGGTTTGTTCAACGGCCCGTTGGCGCGGACGACGAAGCGGGCGCGCAGGGTGTCGCCGCGGTCGGTTCGCACCTCCCATCGCTCGAGATCCTGCCGCCAGCTGACGTCGGTGACCGCAGTGTGGAACAGCGCTGCGCGGTACAGGTCGAAGTGCCTGCCGATGCGTCGGGCATGCTCGAAGATCTCTGCCCCGTCTGCATAACGCTTGGTGGGGATGTATCCCGTCTCCTCCAGAAGTGGCATGTAGATGTATGACTCGACGTCGCACTGCACCCCGGGATAGCGATTCCAGTACCAGGTTCCACCGAAGTCACCGCCCTGTTCGACGATGCGGAAGTCGGTGATGCCCTCCCGAGTCAGGTATGCCCCGGCCAGCAGACCGCCGAAACCGCCGCCGAGGACGGCCACCTCGACGTCCACGGTCAGCGGGTCACGAGCCGTGACGTCGGTGTACGGGTCGGCGGGGCCGTCGAGTTCACGGACGTCGGACAATCCTTGGAATTGGGTCAGGTTCTCCTCGCGCATCCGCTTGGCACGTTCCTCCGCGTAGCGCTCACGAATCTGCGCGGGGTCGAAGTCGACGTCGACGGGTATTCCGGACACGGGCAAGGTGAAGGTCATTGGTGTTCTTTCATCCGGGGGCAGTGTGTGATTGGGGCGGGCAGGGGTCAGTGGTGCGGGTTGGCAACCAACCGGCCGGTGACTTCCCCGCGGTGCAGTCGGTCCAGGGCGGCGGGGACGTCGTCGAAGGCGACCTCTTCGATGGCAGGTTGCAGGTCTCCGGAGGAGATGAGGTCGTAGACCTCGACGAGGTCTTGCTTGCTGGCCCCCAGGGAGCCATGAAGCTGGACCGACATCAACACCATGTGCGTGATGTTGATCTCGGCGGTCCCGGCCTCTAGTCCGATCACGACCACGCGTCCACCGGCCCGGACCGCCTCGACGGCAGCTGCGGTGGTGGAGCCGGCGCCGGCGAAGTCGATGATGACGTCGGGCTGAAGGGCCTGTAGGTCGGCGATCGAGGAGAAGCATTCCTTCGCGCCCATCTGTCTTGCGGTGGGGAATGTCGAGGGGTTGACGTCTACTCCGTAGACCGTGGCACCTTGAAGATGGGCGACTCGAACACCGTTGAGGCCAAGTCCGCCCAACCCGATGATGCCCACCGTCTGGCCCCTCTGCACGCCCGCGGTGGTGCGGACGGCGTGATAGGAGGTCGCGACGGAGTCGGTGGCGATCGCGGCTTGGGCGAAGGACACGTTGCCGGGAATTGGGACGAGTGTCGAGGCGTGGGCGAGCGTCCGCTCGGCGTACCCGCCGTCGACGGCGAGGCCTGGCGCGTAGGCCAGTCCGGCTTCGAGTGGGTGGGCGATGCAGGCGATTCCGACGCGATCGCCGATCTCGAACCCTGTCACACCTTCACCAAGTGCCGCCACGGTGCCGGCGACCTCGTGGCCGAGGACGATCGGCTGCTTCGCGACCCAGTCCGCCCCGGGGCCATGCAGGATGTGCAGGTCCGAGTGACAGAGCCCGGCGGCGTGCACGTCGACGACGACCCAGCCCGGGCCTGGGGTTGGCTCCGGGAGGTCGACCAGAGTCAGCGGCTTGCCGGATCCGATGAACTGCAGTGCCTTCATGTGGTGGTGTTCCCCTTCGTAGCGGCCGTGGCGGCGGACGGACGGATCAGTGCGTTCGTATTCATTGAGAAGTGTTCTTGGCCAATATGATTCGTGACTGTTCACGCATGTCCACCTTGCGTATCTTCCCGGTGACGGTCATGGGGAAGTCCTCGACGATGCGGACGTAGCGTGGAATCTTGTAGTGGGCGAGGGCTCCGGTGCAGTACGTGCGTATGTCTTGCTCCGACAGCGTTGCGACTCCGGGGCGGAGGCGAACCCAGGCCATGAGTTCCTCGCCGTAGCGCTCGTCGGGAACTCCGATCACCTGGGCGTCCAGGATGTCGGGGTGGGTGTAGAGGAACTCCTCGATCTCACGCGGGTACACGTTCTCCCCACCTCGAATCACCATGTCCTTGATACGGCCGGTGATCGCGACGTACCCGTCGGCGTCCATCACACCGATGTCTCCGGTGTGCATCCAGCCGTCGGAGTCGATTACCTCGGCGGTCTCATCGGGTTGGTTCCAGTATCCGGCCATCACGGAATAGCCACGCGTGCAAAGCTCCCCGTTGACACCGCGGGGCACCGTCGCCCCCGTGTCGGGATCGACGACCTTGACCTCGAGGTGGGGGCCGACGGGTCCGACGGTGGTTGTGCGCTGGGTCAGCGAATCGTCGGCGCGGGTTTGGGTGGACACCGGCGAGGTCTCGGTCATGCCGTAGCAGATCGCGATCTCGCCCATGTGCATCCGATCGATCACCTGACGCATGACCTCGGCGGGACAAGGAGATCCGGCCATGATGCCGGTGCGCAGGCTGCTCAGATCGGCCTCGTCGAAGGTGGCGGCGGCGAGTTCGGCAATGAACATCGTGGGCACTCCGTAAAGCGACGTGCAACGTTGCTCAGCAACGGCATTGAGTACTGCGGCCGGTTCGAATCCGGGGCTGGGAATGACCATCGTCGCGCCATGACTGGTGGCCGCGAGATTGCCCATCACCATGCCGAAGCAGTGATAGAACGGCACCGGTATGCAGACCCGATCGGCACCGGTGTAGCCAAGGAGTTCACCGACCAGGTAGCCGTTGTTGAGGATGTTCCGGTGAGTCAGGCTGGCCCCCTTGGGCGCTCCCGTCGTTCCCGAGGTGTACTGGATGTTGATCGGGTCTGTGTTCGACAGCGCTGCTGCGGCAGCGTCCAGGGCCACGTCGTCGATCGTGCTGGCGACGAGGACGTTCCATCGTGCTTCACCGATGACGACGACGTCTTCGAGGTGTTCACACCGAGGCCGCACCTCGTTGAGCATGGCGACGTAATCCGAGGTCTTGAAGGATGCCGCGCTGATCACCATGCGCACACCGGCCTGATTGAGAACGTGTTCGAGTTCGTGGGCCCGGTAGGCCGGGTTGATGGTGACCAGGATGGCGCCGATCTCGGCGGTCGCGTACTGCGTAATCGTCCATTCGGGAACGTTGGGCGCCCAGATGCCGACTCGATCGCCAGTGCGGATTCCCGCGGCTAGCAGACCGGCGGCAAGCCGCCGAACCGACGAGCGGAACTCGGTGTAGGTCCAACGCCGGCCGGAGGCAACGTCGACCAGGGCGTCGTTGCCGCCGTACGAGGCAGTGGTGGCGGCCAGATTGGCGCCGATCGTCGACTCCAGCAGCGGCGGTGACTGAGGGCCTCGCGCATACGATTCCGCGCGATCGACACCGGCCTCGGATGTTCGACGGTCGGTCACGGGCACTCCTACTTCTCGACGAGGAGTCCAACGAATCGACCTGGCAGCTTCAAGAGCTTGCCCGTCTCTAGTTGTGACTCATCCTGCTTTGTGACAGAGTGTGCATAGATTTTGACTATGTGTCAACTATGTCCGCCCGGGGGGATTGCGATGCATCCGGCAGCAACCGACGCTTCGCCACTGGTCTGCATCCATGGATTCAGCGGGAGCTGGCGCCACTGGATGCCGATAGTCCACGGGGTCGAGCGTCACCATCGGGTCCACGTCGCCCGGCTGGCTGGCCACGCCGACGGCCCCGGCTTCCCGGCGGGTTCGCCGGTAACCGTCACCGCCGTGGCCGATGAGCTAGAACGCCACCTCGATCAGCACGGGATCGGCGAAGCGCATCTGGTTGGCAATTCACTGGGCGGGTGGCTGGCGCTCGAACTCGCCGTGCGTGGGCGCGCACTCTCGGTTACAGCCCTGTCCCCAGCCCTGGGTTGGCCACCCTCGGGTGCACACCTTCGTGCACTGAGGATCAAACTCGTTGCGGCACGGAGAGTCTTCTCGGCCATGGAGCCGTTCGCCGAAACCGCCTTCAAGTTCCGTCCGATTCGGCGGACGCTCTTCAACGGCGCCATGGCCCGAAGTGAGCGCCTTCCCGTCACCGACCTCGTCGCATTCGTTCGCGACAATCTGAGCTGCAGCATCTATCACGACCTGATGCGGTCGTTTCTGTCGACCGAAGCAGTACTCGGACAGATCGCCTGCCCCGTGCACATCGCGTGGTCCGAGCTGGACGCCCTCATCCCATGGGATCCCTACGGACGACGCTTCCCGGAATTGGTGCCGCACGCGCGGCTCTCCACCATCCCCGGCGTCGGACATGTGCCCATGTTCGACGACCCGGGGCTGGTGTCGCGCGTCATCACCGACTTCACCACTGCCGTGGATGCCGGTACCCCCATCAAATAGCCTGCTGCGCACCCATCCTCGCGACACGGGTTAGCGCTTCGGCCACGAGTCCCGCGCAGATGGCCGTGAGGTGAACGCTGCCGCCTGACAGTGTCTACGGCAGCCACCGCATGCCCTTCCTTGAGGAAGCCCTCACCCGCAGGCACCGTGTGATCGACGATTGATGTCCGACCGACGATTACGCCGCCGACAGTGATCCCGTCCCAGTCCTAGGTCCCGCGCGGCTGGCAGCACTCATTGAAGGGTGCAACGCACTGGCTTCTGACGGCGCATCCGAAAAGCTGCTCGGCATACAGCTCGCCGCTCACGTGCGGCAGCTCCACGACACAAATCTGATCTATGCGGCCAGACAAGGGGGCGGCGACCGGGCTCGTCAACACGAACGGTGGCGTGCCGACGTGGAATATCTCGTTTCGCGAATATTCGCCACGGTGACCGACATGGCCACCGCCCGGAACGCCGAGAACAACGATTAGCCGGCCAATTCGGGGCTGACTGCGCTTGGGGCAACGAGCGATATCGCCGACCGCGTAAGTATCGTGCAGTAGCGTTGGTGCACAACGGGTTTCGTCGTATTCTAATGGGACTCTTCATCCGCAGGCCGAGCGCTGGCGTCGCCACGCGCACTCGGTGCGCAACGTCGCGGCGGTCTCCTCCCCCAGCGCCCCGATTTTCGAGTTGGTCGCCCCGGGTAGCACGACGCTCATTTCTCACCGGTCCTCAGTGACATCGAATCGGTTCCTCAACCTATGCACCTCCACATCACTGGTGGTGGCCAATCGAATCTAAGAGTTGTGCGTGCGTCGCCCTTGGCCTCCAGTCGATTGGGGCCTGGAATCGAACGGCACAAGACCCGAGGTCGCCTTTCCGGCGGTTCTCCAGGCTGTTGTCTTCACTTAGCAGATCTGACCGCATCACCGCGGCCCCCGGAAGTTAGGCAATCACCGGGATGATTCCGCCCGTCGCCATGCATGGTGCACAATTAAGCTACATTGGTGGGGGAGTGCGACGAATGAGCACATCCGCGGAGGCGACTCAGGGAATCCGGCAAGTTGCCCGTAACCTCTTGCGACAGGGCGTCGAAGAACTCGTTGAAGCGTCGGCCGACCGCATCAGCGGCGAGGAGCCAAGCTACGGCGACGCTCACGTCACGCTCGCAGACGTGGCCCGCCAGACGCGCCGAACGTTGTCGCTCACGTTGTACCGCTTGGCCGAACTCGACGTCCCTGCAGAGCTAAGCACGGCGGCGTACGAGACCGGACTCCGCCGCGCGGAGCAAGGACTCCCGCTCGCCAGCCTTCTCCACGCCTTCCGGATCGACCTACGGTTGCTGTGGGACGCGATCACCCATGAGGTGCGCGATCTCGAGAACGCGGAGAGGCTGGCCGTCCTTGAGCAGCACACGCTTCTCTGGGAAGCCCTTGAGACGAACACGGCCGATGTTGTCGAGGCCTACCGCGTCGTCGAGGCCAGGCAGGCGCAGCGCCTGGACCGGCGCGACCGTGAACTGTTCAAGCGATTTGTGGCAACCACGGAGCGCCAGCCCGACGCGCTTGCAGCGTTCGCCGCGCACACCACCCTGCGCATCGACTGCCAATACTCGACGTTCGTCGTAGCGGGTCTCAGCGATCCGCGCGAAACCGCAACGGTCATTCGTGGGCGTCTGCGGACCAACGGTTTTCACGCGTTCGTGACGGTGCACAAGGATGACGTCCATGGCCTAGCGCACGAACGGAATGGTCAAGGACCGCGGGCCGAGCTCCTAGCGGACGCTTCTGGCGACGGTTCGGTCGCCGTTGTGCCTGCGATTGGGCTCAGCGGCGTTCCTCGGGCACTTGCCGTTGCCCGCAAAGTCGCCGCCGCCCACAATCCGGGATCGCTTGTGGACGTGGGCCAAGACCCCTTCGGCCAACTCAGTGCTAGCGAGCCCGAACTCGTCGAGGCTGTACTCGATTATCGGCTGCACGAATAGGTGACATCTGAGTTGGCTTGCTCGGGGCGAGCGAGCTGGAAGGATGTCCCAATGGCAAGGCCCTATCCCCGTGAGTTCCGCGACGATGTCGTGCGCGTGGCTCGCAACCGCGATGACGGTGTAACCATCGAGCAGATCGCCACTGATTTCGGTGTACACCCGATGACCTTGCACAAGTGGATGCGCCAGGCCGATATCGACGAGGGCACCAAGCAGGGCAAGAGCACTGGCGAGTCCACCGAGTTGCGTGAGGCGCGGCGTCGGATCAAGTTGTTAGAGCAGGAGAACGAGGTGCTGCGCCGGGCCACGGCCTATCTGTCGCAGGCCAATCTGCCGGGAAAAGGCTCTACCCGCTCGTGAAGGAGCTCGCCGGCGACGGGATTCCCGTCGCGGTGACGTGCCGGGTACTCAAGCTCGCCCGCCAACCGTATTACCGCTGGTTGGCCAATCCCATCACCGATGCCGAACTCGTCGAGGCCTACCGCGCAAACGCGCTGTTCGACGCCCACCGCGACGACCCGGAGTTCGGGTACCGCTACCTCGTGGAGGAGGCCCGAGAGGCCGGCGAATCGATGGCAGAGCGCACCGCCTGGCGAATCTGCTCGCAGAATCAGTTGTGGAGCGTGTTCGGCAAAAAGCGCGGCAAGAACGGCAAGGTAGGCCCGCCGGTGCACGATGATCTTGTCGAGCGCGACTTCACCGCCGATGGCCCAAACCAATTGTGGCTCAGCGATATCACCGAACATCGCACCGATGAAGGCAAGCTCTATCTCTGTGCCATCAAGGACGTGTTCTCCAACCGTATCGTCGGGTACTCGATCGACTCCCGAATGAAGTCCCGGCTGGCCACCACAGCGCTCAGTAGCGCGGTGGCTCGCCGCGGTGATATCGCTGGCTGCATAGTCCACACCGATCGCGGATCTCAATTCAGGTCAAGGAGATTCGTCCATGCACTGAGCCGTTATGAAATGGTCGGATCGATGGGCCGCGTCGGTGCGGCTGGCGACAACGCAGCCATGGAGAGCTTCTTTGCTCTACTTCAGAAGAACGTGCTCGATCGCCACCGCTGGAGCACACGAGAAGAGCTGCGGATCGCGATCGTCACCTGGATCGAACGGACCTACCATCGTCGCCGGCGCCAAGCCGGCCTCGGTCGGTTGACCCCGATCGAATTCGAAGCGATTATGACCACACGGGCCAGTCAGGCCGCGTGACCGAAACTGTCTGTCACCTGATCGTGCAGCAGACCCCGGCGATGATGTGCACACCTGCCTGGCCGGGCTAATACGAGCGAGCCGCATCACGCGGCTGCGCCGGGGTGTTTACGCCCCCAGAGAAGCCACGCTGAACAACTCGCCTGCACGCGGGGTCAAAGCCATCACCGTCCGCTCGACATTGACAACCTTCCGGATGGTCATTCAGTCGTTCGTCGACCAGGGCGCGCTTACCCGAAACGTCATCGCTCTCGTCGAACGCCCGGCTGACGAACTCCCGGACGATAAACCCGAGACTTCCAAATCCTGGACGCTTGCCGAGGTCCAACAGTTCCGCACCTCAGTCCGCGACGACAGGCTGTTCGCCTGCTGGCTGCTGAGCTGTTACGGGCTGCGTCGCTCCGAGATTTTGGGCTTACGGTGGTCGGCAATCGAGGGCGACACCCTGTCGATCCGCCGCAGCCGCGTAGTAGTCGGCAACGATGCGGTTGAGGGCATGCCGAAGTCTCGTCGAAGCATTCGAGACCTCCCCCTACCTACCGAGCTGGCTTCCGCTCTATCGGAGTTGAAGCAACGACAGCAAGACGAAGCCCGCGCTTTCGGTAGTCGATGGGCCGATGACCGTTTGGTAGCGGTACGTGAGGACGGCTCCCCCATCCGCCATGAGTGGTATTCAGATGAATTTCAACGTCTCCGCCAGCGCGCTGGTCTACGCCGTATTCATCTCAAGGGGTTGCGTAACACCAGCGTCAGTCTGATGCTGGCCGGCGGTTTGCCGGTACACGTCGTCGCTGCCTGGCACGGTCACGATCCGTCGGTCTCGCTATCGATCTATTCCGACGCGCAGCGCGAGGATCTGCGCGCGGCCGGTGCCGCCCTCTTCGGCTGACACTTGGCCCGCCGTAACCCGCTTGGGACACTGTCGGGACACTGACCGAAACTCACCAAGTCCCGCAAACGACAAAACCCGCTCTGACACTGGTCAGAGCGGGTTTTCTCGGTCGGGCTGACAGGATTTGAACCTGCGACCACTTGACCCCCAGTCAAGTGCGCTACCAAGCTGCGCCACAGCCCGAGTGCCTTCCGGGATCGCCGGTAGGCGAGCGAAACTCTACCTCAGGCCCCCACCCAAATCCCAACCGCGTCATCCGTCACGGATCTGGGTACTGATCAGTGGTGCCAGACACCCGTGACGACACTCCCCTGTGGCTGTTCGCCGACCAGCTCGGGCCGGCCGTCTACGGCGGTGAGCACGCCCACCGCGAGGTGCTGCTCATCGAGTCCACCGCGGCCTTGGGCAAGCGCCGCTACCACCGCCAGAAGCTGCACCTGGTGCTCTCGGCGCTGCGCCATGCCGCCCACGACCTCGGCGACCGCGCCACCCTCATCCAGGCCGACAGCTACACCGAGGCCCTGAAGAACTTCAACAAGCCCGTCCTGGTCCACGAACCCACCTCGCACGCCGCCGAGAAGTTCGTCCACCGACTGCAGAAGCAGGGCCTGGTCACCGAGGTCCTGCCGACACCGACCTTCGCGCTGCCGCGCAAGGACTTCCAGAGCTGGGCCGGTGAGCGCACCCGCTTCCGCATGGAGGACTTCTACCGCGACCAACGTCGCCGCTTCGACGTCCTGATGGAGGGCAAGGATCCCGTCGGTAGCCGGTGGAACTACGACGAGGACAACCGCGAGTCGCCGCCGAAAAAACAGCGCACCCTCGACGTCCCGGCGCCCTACCAACCGCGCGAGGACGATATCGACGCCCAGGTTCGCCGCGACCTCGATGCCCTCGACCTGCACACCATCGGCAACGACGGTCCGCGCCTGTTCGCCGTCAACCCGGCAGAAGGGCGACGCGCGCTGAAGAGATTCATCGAACACCGGCTGCCGGCTTTCGGCCGCTACGAGGACGCCATGATGAGCCAGGACTGGGCGATGTCGCATTCGCTGCTGTCGGTCCCCCTCAATCTCGGCGTGCTGCACCCCCTGGATGCCGTCGAGGCCGCCGAGCGTGCCTACCGCGACGGCGACGCGCCGCTGGCCGCCGTCGAGGGCTTCATCCGCCAGATCCTGGGCTGGCGTGAATACATGTGGCATCTGTACTGGCATTTCGGGTCGGACTACACAGCCCACAACGAACTCGAGGCCCACACCCGGTTACCCGACTGGTGGGCCGACCTGGATGCCGACGCCGTCACCGCCGCCTGCCTGCACTCCGCGCTGGAAGGGCTGCGCGACCGCGGCTGGAACCATCACATCCAGCGGCTGATGATCCTGGGCAGCCACGCGCTGCAGCGCGGATACCGGCCCGACGAGCTCACCGACTGGTTCGCCACCGCCTACGTCGACGGCTTCCGCTGGGTCATGCCCACCAACGTCATCGGCATGAGCCAGCACGCCGACGCAGGCCTGCTGGCGACCAAGCCCTACACATCAGGCGGCGCCTACATCAACAAGATGAGCGACCACTGCGGCGACTGTGCCTACGACCCGAAGAAACGCGTCGGCGACGATGCTTGCCCCTTCACCGCCGGCTACTGGGCCTTCACCCACCACAACCGCGACCGGCTGGCCAAGAACATGCGGACCCGGCGGGCGGTGTCGTCGATGGATCGACTCGGCGACCTCGAGGCGGTGTTGGAGCAGGAGTCAGCGCGCGACCGTTTCTGACGCGACGTCTGATGCGGCCTCGTCGGCCTCGACCGGTGCGAACTTCGGTGCGCGCGACACTCGCCACGCGTAAAACACCAACGTCGCCCACACCACCACGATGACCGAGTAGATCGCCGTCGACCACGGCCACTGCACGTCGAAGAAGTGCACCAACTTCTGGCTGTTGGTCAGCACGATGACACCGCCCACGGCGGAGCCCAGCAGCGCCGGGCTGACCTTGGTGACCAACCACGCCGCGAACGGCGCGGCGATCACACCGCCGACCATGAGACCGACGACCACCGGCCAGTTCTCTAGGAATTCTTGACGCAGACCGATCAGGAAGCCCAGCGACGCCGAGACCGCGACCAGGAACTCCGAGGCACTGACCGATCCGATGACGGTGCGCGGCGCGGTCTTGCCCTGCGACAGCAGCGTGCTGGTGGTCACCGGTCCCCAGCCACCACCGCCGGAGGCGTCGATGAACCCGCCGAAAAGACCCAGCGGGGCGAGGAACTTGACGCTGTGACTGGTGCCCTTGGCACCAAAGGTCAGCGGTGTGCGCAGCGAGAACCGCAACAGCACGTACACCCCGATACCCACCAGGATGGCCGCCATCAGCGGGGCCGCATGCTCGGTGGACAACGAGGACAGCACGGTCGCCCCCAGGAAGGCACCCACCGCGCCGGGCCCGCCGAGCTTGCCGACCAACTTCCAGTCGATGTTCTTGAACTTCCAGTGCGACAGACCGGAAGCGAACGTCGTGCCCACCTCGGCCAGGTGCACCGCGGCGCTGGCCTGGGCCGCGCCCACCCCGGAGAGCACCAGCAGCGTGGTGGCGGTGACACCGAAGGCCATTCCCAGCGCGCCGTCGACGAGTTGGGCACCGGCACCGACAAGGGTGAAGATCAGAAGCGAACGCATGGCTGCTCTCGGGGATGGTGGTCACCGCACACGGGGACCGCGACGAATGGGACGCGTCAGGGACGCGGACAACACCATTCGTCGAACGCCATCAACCGGCGGGAAGGCCAGAACGGCTCGAGGGCGAACGCGTCCGACGGCGACGGCGTGATGAACACGCGATCAGCCATCTGAACAGTCCCTTCGTGAGCCGTAAACCGGAGTCAGCCTACACGGTCAACAATCGATACAGCCCGATCAATCCCACCACGACGATCACCGCGCGCAGCGCCCCGGGAGACAGCCGTCGGCCGTAGTGTGCGCCCAGGAAACCGCCGATCAGCGAGCCGATGGCGATCAGGCCGGCCGCGGCCCAGCTGATCCGGTCGAAGGCGACCACCGTGTACGCCACCGCCGCAACGATGTTGACCAGCAGCGACAACAGGTTCTTGGCGGCATTCATGCGCTGCATGTCCTCGGGCAGCAGCGCACCCATCACCGCGATCAGCAGGATGCCCTGGGCGGCGGTGAAGTAGCCGCCGTAGATCCCGACGACGAAGGTCCCGGTGATCAGCGCCGCCATCCGGCCCACGCTGATGTCGTGCACCGACTGTCCCTGGGCCTCGGCACGGCGGCGCGCCCAAGCCTGGATACGCGGGCCGATCACCACCAGCGCCAGCGCCAGCACCAGCAGCACCGGCACGACCTGTTGGAACACCTTCTCCGGCAGGTGCAGCAGCAACCACGCTCCGCAACCGGCACCCACCAGCGAGGCCGGGATCTGCCAACGCAACCGGTTCCACTGCCCGCGCAGCTCGCGGCGATACCCCCAGGTGCCCGACACCCCACCGGCGACCAGGCCGACGGCGTTGGACATGGTCGCGGTCACCGGCGGAAAGCCAAGTGCCACCAGGGTCGGGAAGGTGATCAACGTGCCGGAACCGACGATCGCGTTGATGGCGCCGGCTCCCACTCCGGCCAGAGCAATGAGGATCATGTGGGTCGTCGACACTTCGGCCACCCTACCCAGGTGCTCCGGCGCCGCTTCCAGCGCTTGGCTCCGCTAGCGCTTCGCTCCGTGCTACTGGGTCGCTCCGCTAGCGCTTCGCTGCCTGCCCCTGGGTCGCTCCGCTAGCGCTTCGCTCCGTGTCCCTGGGTCGCTCCGCTAGCGCTTCGCTGCCTGCCCCTGGGTCGCTCCGCTAGCGCTTCGCTCCGTGTCCCTGGGTCGCTCCGCTAGCGCTTCGCTCCGCCGGCCTTGGCTCCGCGCTTCTCGCGCACCCGCACGTTGATCCGGATCGGGCTGCCCTCGAAGCCGAACGTCTCGCGCAGCTTGCGCTCCAGGAACCGGCGATAACCGGCCTCAAGGAACCCACTGGTGAACAGGACGAAGGTCGGCGGCCGGGAGGCAGCCTGCGTGGCGAACAGGATGCGGGGCTGCTTACCGCCGCGCACCGGCGGCGGCGTCGCGGCAACGATCTCCTTGAAGAAGGTGTTGAGTCGGCCCGTCGGGATGCGCATATCCCAGGACCGCAGCGCCGTCTCCAGGGCAGGCACCAACTTCTGCACCGCACGGCCGGTCTTGGCCGAGATGTTGACCCGCGGTGCCCATTGGATCTGCACCAGTTCCCGGTCGATCTCCTTGTCCAGCAGGTAGCGCCGGTCTTCGTCGACCAGATCCCATTTGTTGAAGACCAGTACCAGCGCCCGGCCTGCCTCGATCACCATGGTCAGCACCCGCAGGTCCTGTTCGGTCAGCGGCACCGATCCGTCGACGAGCACGATGGCCACCTCGGCGGAATCGATGGCGCTGTGGGTGCGCACCGAGGCATAGAACTCGTGACCGCTGGCCTGACCGACCTTGCGTCGCAAACCAGCGGTGTCGACGAAACGCCAAGGCTTTCCGTCCAATTCGATCAGCGAGTCCACCGGGTCGACGGTGGTGCCCGCAATATCGTGGACCACCGAGCGCTCGTCGCCGGCCAACCGGTTCAGCAGCGAGCTCTTGCCCACGTTGGGCTTGCCCACCAGCGCGACGCGCCGCGGCCCACCGGGGCCGCCGCCGCCCACCTCGGACACCTCGGGCAGCTCGGCCAATACCGCGTCAAGCAGGTCGGCCACGCCACGACCGTGCATCGCGCTGATCGGGTGCGGCTCCCCCAGGCCCATCGACCACAGTGCGGCCGCGTCGGCCTCACCGCGTTCGTTGTCGACCTTGTTGGCGGCCAGGTAGACCGGCTTGCCCGAACGCTGGAGCTTCTTGGCGGCCGCCTCATCGGCCGAGGTGGCCCCGGTGGTCGTATCGACGACCATGATGATGGCGTCGGCGGTCTGCATCGCGATCGCCGCCTGCTCGGCGACCTTCTGCTGCAACCCCTTGGCGTCGGGTTCCCAGCCGCCGGTGTCCTGCACGACGAACCGTCGGCCCGACCAGCTCGCGTCGTAGGACACCCGGTCACGGGTCACCCCGGGGATGTCCTGCACGACGGCCTCGCGGCGGCCGAGGATCCGGTTCACCAGCGTGGACTTACCCACATTGGGCCGGCCCACCACGGCCACCACCGGGGGCGGTGCCGATTCTTCTTCGTCCGCGCCTTCTTCGAAAACGACCGAATCCCAGTCGCTTTCGTCGTTCCACGTACCGTCCTCGGTCATCGGTGCGCTCCCACCCGTTGTTCCACAAGCTCCTGCAGGTGGGCCACCACGGCGGCCTCGTCCATATCGCTGGTGTCCACGATCACGGCGTCCTCGGCGGGACGCAGCGGTGACACCGCCCGCGTCGAATCCAGATGGTCGCGGCGCTGCACATCGGCCAACACGGCCTCGTAGTCGTCACCGAGCCCGGCCGCGACGTTCTGGACGTTGCGCCGGCGCGCCCGTTCCTCGGCCGAGGCGGTCAGGAAGATCTTCACTTCCGCGTCGGTGAGCACCACGGTCCCGATATCGCGCCCTTCGACCACCACGCCACCGTCACCGGCGGCCAGCTCCCGCTGCAGCCGAACCAGATGGGTGCGCACGGCGGGTACCGCCGAGACGGCCGACACCGCACCGGTGACCTCGTCGCCGCGGATCTCCTGCGAGACGTCCTCACCGCCGAGAAATGCCTCGTCGTGGTCGGGGTCATAGCTGACCGCCAGGTCGACATCGGCTGCGACCGCTGCCACCCGCTCGGCATCATCGAGATCGACCCCGGCACGCAGCACGGCCAGCGTCACGATGCGGTACATCGCCCCTGTGTTGAGGTAGCGCATGCCCATTGCACGGGCCAAACCTCGCGACACCGAGGACTTACCGGTGCCGGCCGGTCCGTCCAGCGCGATCGTCGGTCCCGTGCTCACATTCCCACCGCCTTGTACAACTCGCCGATCTCCTTGCGGGTCAACACCCGGATGCTGCCGGGGCGCATGTCCCCCAGGTTCACCGTGCCGATATCGGTGCGCACCAATGCCTCCACCGGGAAACCCACCGCAGCCAATGTCCGGCGGACGATGCGTTTACGTCCCTCGTGCAGGGTCACCTTGACCAGCGTCTTGCCGGGCAGGGTGTCCACGACCGCGAAATCGTCGAGTGTGACCGGGCCGTCGTCGAGTTCGACGCCCTCGCGCAGCTTCTTGCCCAATCCGCGCGGCACGCGTCCGATGACGGTGGCGACATAGGTTTTGGGCACCTCGTAGGACGGGTGCATCAGCCGGTGCGCCAGCTCACCGTCGTTGGTCAGGATCAGCAGCCCCTCGGTATCGGCGTCCAGCCGGCCGACGTGGAAGAGGTTCTTGTTACCGCGCACCCGGTGCTCCACCAGATCGCCGACACAGGGCCTGCCCCGGTCATCGGACATCGTGGAGTGCATGCCGCGCTCCTTGTTGATGGCCAGGTAGACCAGATCCTCGTTGACGATGACGCGGGTACCGTCGACCCGGATATCGGCGTTGTCGGGGTCGACCCGGGTGCCGAGCTCGGTGACGATCCGGCCGTCCACCTCGACGCGGCCGTCGAGGATCATCCGTTCGGCCACTCGCCGGGAGGCAATCCCGGCTTGTGACAACACCTTCTGTAAGCGGACACCGTCCGGCTCGTTCATGTCAGTCCTTGTCCACGTCGATGCCGGCGGGCGGCTCGGGTACGGCAGTCGCGGCGCCGAGTTTGGCGAAGCGCGGCTCATCGTGCAGGTTCTCGCTCAGATCGTCGATGACATCGACATCGGGCAACAGTGGTGCGATATCGGGCAGATCCGCCAACGACGACAGCCCCAGCCGCTCCAGGAACAGCTCTGTGGTCGCGAAAGCGACTGCCCCGCTGTCGGAATCGGTACCGGCCTCGGTGATCAGACCGCGCGCCAACAGCGTTCGCATCACGGCGTCGACGTTGACGCCACGGACCGCGCTGACCCGGGCACGGGTGACCGGCTGTCGGTAGGCGACCACGGCGAGGGTCTCCAGCGCCGCGCGGGTCAGTTTCGAGCGCGCCCCGTCGAGCAGCAGCCGCTCCACATAGGGCGCGTACCGGGCGCGGGTGTACATCCGCCAGCCGCCGCCGGCCTCGCGCAGATCGATACCGCTGTTGCGCTCGGTGAGTTCGGCGGCCAGCTGGGTCACGATGGCGGCGATCCGGTCGGTCGGCTCACCGGTGGCCGAAGCCAGCGCATCGAGTGACGCCGGGGTATCCACCACCAGAAGCAGGGCTTCCAACACCGACCGCAGTTCGGCATCGTCGAGGGGTTCGTTCTCCGACTCGGCGTCCGTGCCGTCGGCCGGACCGAGCTCGCCGATATCGGCGGCGTCCAGCTCGGTGTCGGTCACATTGTCGGTCATCAGTCTTCTTCCACTGCGGCTGCCAGGTGTTCGTTGGTTGGCCGATCCCCGGTCCACGAAACCTGGAGCACACCGAGCGGTTCTACTTGCTCGAATGCTACCGCCCTGGCCCGGTAGAGCTCCAACAGCGCCAAGAAGCTACCGACGATCTGCATCACGTCACACCCGTCGACCAGATCACCGAAGGACGCCCACCCCCCGATCCCGCGCTGCTCCAGCAGACCCATCAGGCGCATGGCCTGCTCGGGTACCGATACCGGCTGCACGTGCAGGTGGTCCAGCCGCACGCTGGGCACCGGCCGCGGGGTGAACGCCGCCGCCGCGATCTGAGCGAAGCGATCGGCGTCCACACCGATCATGACCTCGGGTAACAGCTCCTCGAAGCGCGGTTCCAGGGATACCGAACGCGGGTAACTGCGCAGCGCCGCGGCCTCCAGCTCGGCGAACATCAACGCGACGTGTTTGTACGCGCGGTACTGCAGCAGTCTGGCGAACAGGAGATCGCGGACCTCCAGCAGCGCGAGATCCTCCTCGTCGTGCACCTCGCCGGCGGGCAGCAGCCGGGCCGCCTTGAGGTCCAGCAGTGTGGCCGCAATCACCAGGAAAGCGGTGGTCTCGTCGAGTTCGAGCTGGCGGCCGATCTCCTTGGTGTAGGCGATGAACTCGTCGGTGACCTGATGCAGCGCCACCTCGGTGACGTCGAGGCGGTGACCGAAGATCAACTGCAACAGCAGGTCGAAGGGGCCCTCGAAGTTGCTCAGCCGAACCTGGAAGCCCGCTTTGGCCTCACTGGTTTCGGACGCCTCGGCGGTCGCGGGAGCTGTGTCGTCGCTCACGAACCGAACCGGGCGATGACCTCGCGGGCCAACGACCGATACGCCACGGCCCCAGTGGATTTCGGCGCCCACGTGGTGATCGGCTCACCGGCGACACTGGTCTCCGGGAACCGTACGGTACGGGTGATCACGGTGTCGAAGACCAGATCGCCGAAGCGCTCGACAACCCGTGCCATCACTTCGCGCGCGTTCACGGTGCGCGGGTCATAACGGGTGACCAGGATGCCGCTGATGTCCAGTTTGGGGTTGAGCCGGTCGCGGACCTTGTCCACGGTGTCGGTCAGCAACGCCAGCCCGCGCAGTGAGAAGTACTCACACTCGGTCGGGATGATCACCCCGTCGGCGCAGGCCAGGCCGTTGACGGTGAGCAGGCCCAGCGACGGCTGGCAGTCGATGAGGACGTAGTCATAGCGGTCGAGGACCGGGTAGAGCGCCCGCGCCAGCGACTGCTCGCGGCCGACCTCGTTGACCAATTGGATCTCCGCCGCGGACAGGTCGATATTGCTGGGCACCAGGTCCAGACCGCTGACGCGGGTCTTGATCAGCACCTGGTCGATCGAGACGCGCGGCTCGATCAGCAGGTTGTGGACCGTGTGGTCCAACTCGTAGTGCGGCACACCCAACCCCGCCGACAGCGCACCCTGCGGGTCCAGGTCGACCAGCAGCACCCGCCGGCCGTATTCGGCCAGGCTGGCACCCAGATTGATGGTCGATGTCGTCTTGCCGACGCCGCCCTTCTGGTTGCACATGGCGATGACCTTGGCCGGACCGTGGATGGTGCGGGGCGCCGGTTCCGGGATCTCTCGGACGGGCCGTCCGGTGAGGCCCAGCTCCACCTGCGGCTCGATGCCGAGGTTCAGGCTGCCACCGCCGCCGACGTCGTCGCTCACGGCGCAGCCACCGAGGTCAGGCGGCACTCATCCATGGCGAACATCGCAGCAGAGTCTAGCTGTGCACAACCCGCCGTGACGGCAGACCCGCTGGCTATGCCCCCGGCGACTTCAGCGCGCCCGGGGGTGCGCCCCGGCCCACACCTCGCGCAGCGCGCTGACGGTGACCAGTGTGTAGATCTGGGTGGTGGTCACCGAGGCGTGACCCAGCAGTTCCTGCACGACGCGCACGTCGGCACCGCCTTCGAGCAGGTGGGTGGCAAAGGAGTGCCGCATGGTGTGCGGGGAGACTGCCGAGGCGATCCCGGCGGCCGCGGCCGCGTCCTGCAACACCTGCCAGGCGCTCTGCCGGGACAACCGGCCGCCACGGGCGTTCAGGAAGATCGCGGGGGTGCCCTTACCGCGCCGGGCCAGCTCCGGGCGGCCCCGCACCAGGTACGCGTCGAGTGCGCTGATGGCCGGCCGGCCCACCGGGACAAGTCGGTCCTTGCCGCCCTTTCCGCGCAGCAGCACCGACCGGTACTCGGTGTCGACATCGTCGACGTCCAGGCCGACGGCCTCGGAGATGCGCGCCCCCGTGGAATAGAGCAGCTCCAGCAGCGCCCGGTTACGCAGGCTCAGCGGCCCGTCGGCGTCCCGGTCGCCACCGGCAGCCTCCAGCAGGGCCAGCACCTCGTCGACCGACAGACTCTTGGGGAGGCGCCGCGAGGGGGTGGGCGGCTTCACCGCGCGCGCGACGTCGACCTCGACGACGCCCTCGATGGCCAGAAACCGGTGCAGGCCGCGGACGGCGACCAGCGCTCTGGCCGCCGAGACCGCCGACAGCGGGACCGCACCGCGGTCGGGATCGCCTTTGCGCAGCGCGACGAGGAACTCACTGACATCGTTCTCACCGACCGCACGGAGGTCGACGATGCCGCGACCCTGCAGATACTCGGCGTAGCGGCGCAGATCGCGCCGGTAGGAACTGATGGTGTTGGCCGCGACCCCGCGCTCGATGGCCAGGTGGTCCAGGTAGCCCTGCACCTGATCGTCGAGCGCGCCGGTCGCGGTGGTCACCGGTGGTCCTGCCGCGCGGCGAAAGCGGTGGGACGGTCCAGCCACGGCGCATCGACAGGACGCAGCGCCGATCGGTCGGGTGCGGCATTCGCGGCCAGAATCCCGGCGACGGCAATCGAATTGACGATCTCACCGCTCAGGACGCGGCGCACCGCATCGGCCAGCGGCACCCACTCCAGCTTCAGGTCGGCCTCTTCGTCGTCGGCCTCGGGACGGCCGATATCGGACAACCCGGTGGCCAGGAACACCCGCACGCTCTCATCGCTGAAGCCCGGCGAGGTCACGATATCGACCAGCACCGACCAGTTTTCGGCTGCCAGGCCGGCTTCCTCGTGCAGCTCGCGGGCCGCCGTCGACGCCGGCGGCTCACCACCCATGTCCAGCAGTCCGGCCGGCAGTTCCCACAACCGGCGGCCGACGGGATGGCGGTACTGGTAGACCATCGCGATGCGGTCGTCGTCGTCCATCGCGACGACGGCGACCGCACCGAAGTGTTCGACCACCTCGCGGCGGGCACTGTGCCCTCCGGGCATCTGCACATCGTCGATGCGCAGCGCGAGGATCTTGCCGACGTGCGCGGTCTCACTCGCGCGGGTGACGAACTCGTGCTCAGCCACGCTGCGCCGGCTCGGGCGAGGGCTGATCCGCGTCCTCACCATGCTCGACACCGTGGCTTGAGCGTTCCACGTCCTCCAACGGAAGTCGTTCGGCGGCCTTGTAATCCAAGGCCGCGCCGATGAACGCCGCGAAGAGCGGATGGGGCCGGGTCGGCCGGCTCTTGAGTTCGGGATGGGCCTGCGTGCCGACCAGGAACGGATGCACGTCGGCGCCGTACTCGACGAACTCGACAAGGTGCCCGTCCGGTGAGGTTCCGGAGAACTTCAGGCCACTCTCGGCGATGCGGTCCCGGTAGGTGTTGTTGACCTCATAGCGGTGCCGGTGCCGCTCGGAGACCTCGGTGGCACCGTAGGCCGCCGCCACGATCGAGTCCGGCTGTAGCACCGCCGGGTAGGCCCCCAGCCGCATGGTGCCGCCGAGGTCGGCGTCACCGGCGACCGCATCGAGCTGATCGGCCATGGTGGCGATCACCGGATCCGGGGTGTCCGGATCGAACTCGGCCGAACTGGCCTCGGTCAGGCCGACCGAGCGGGCGGCCTCGATGACGATGCACTGCAACCCCAGGCACAGGCCGAGCACCGGCACCCCACGCTTGCGGGCGTACCGGATGGCACCGATCTTGCCGTCGATACCGCGGATGCCGAAGCCACCGGGAATCAGCACACCGTGCACACCGTCGAGCGCGGCGATCGCGCCGGCGTCGAGCTCGCAGTCATCGGAGGCGATCCAGTCGATCTGCACCTTGGCGTAGTGCTTGAAACCACCCGCGCGCAGCGCCTCTGCGACGGACAGATAGGCATCGGAAAGGTCGATGTACTTGCCCACCAACGCGATTCGCACCGTCTCACGAGGCTCGTGGACACGCTGCAGCAGATCGTTCCACTGCGTCCAGTCGACGTCGCGGAAGGGCAGGTTCAGCTTGCGCACCACGTAGGCGTCGAGTTCCTCGCGGTGCAGCACCTTGGGGATGTCGTAGATCGACGGGGCGTCGGGAGTGGAGATGACGCCGTCGATGTCGACATCGCACATCAGCGCAATCTTGTTCTTCAAGCCCTCCGGCACATCGCGGTCGCAGCGCAGGATCAACGCGTCGGGACTGATACCGATGCTGCGCAATGCGGCCACCGAATGCTGGGTGGGCTTGGTCTTGAGCTCACCCGAGGGGGCCAGGTAGGGCACCAGCGAGACGTGCAGAAAGAAGCAGTTGTCGCGACCGACCTCGTGGCGGACCTGACGGGCCGCCTCCAGAAACGGCAGCGATTCGATATCGCCGACGGTGCCGCCGATCTCGGTGATGACGATGTCGGGCCGGTTGCCCTGGGCGTCCGGCTCGGCCATTTCCAGGATGCGACGCTTGATCTCGTCGGTGATGTGCGGGATGACCTGGACCGTGTCGCCGAGGTACTCGCCGCGGCGTTCCTTGGCGATGACCGTGGAGTAGACCTGTCCGGTCGTCACGTTGGCCGAACCGGACAGATCCCGGTCGAGGAAACGCTCGTAATGCCCGACGTCCAGGTCGGTCTCGGCGCCGTCCTCGGTGACGAACACCTCACCGTGCTGGAACGGGTTCATGGTGCCCGGATCGACGTTGAGGTAGGGATCGAGCTTCTGCATGGTCACCTGCAGACCGCGTGCGGTGAGCAGCTGGCCGAGGCTACTGGCCGTGAGGCCCTTACCCAGCGACGACGCGACACCACCGCTGACGAAGAGGTGTTTGGTCGCAGTCTGCGGGTGCTTCCGTAACGGTTTGGCATGGCCGGGCAAGTGCAACCTCCGTGGCGATGGGGCGAATAGGTTTTGGCCTATTCAGGGCCTGCCGACCCACGGAATCTCACCTTAACACCAGCGCGGACATGCTGATACTGACGCGCCGTAACCCGGGGCGAGCGGAGCGACGGGAAATCAACCCCGGGCGAGCGGAGCGACGAGATGTATCCCTGCGTTACTGCGGCACCGTGACCGACGTCGCACCCTGGCCGATGCCATACCGGCCGGGCTGGCTCCCGCGCAACAGATCACTGAGGGCCAGCGCGGTGGTGATCCGCCCGGATTCGGCACCGATATCGTCGACGGTGGTCACCGCGTTGGACAGCGCCGCATCCGATCGGGTAACCGCCACCGCCGCGGTCCCGGTCGCCGAACCGTCGCGGCCGGCCAGCACCGTCCCACCACCGTGCGGTGCCAGCGCCCCGGCGAACCGCGCGACCGTGGCGCCCCGGTTGCCCGCGTCGTCGCCGAGTGAGCCGCCGGTGATGATCACCGCGGTGTCGGCGGCACCGATCTGCCCTTCATAGGTGATGAATCCGGTGTCGCGCAGGGTCTGCAGGACGACATCGCGCTGATCATCGGGCACGGCCGGATCCTTGCCGGACAACAGGGCGATGCCCAACAGGTCACCGGCCTGCGAACCTTGGTCGACCGAGGTGGTGGCGAGCTGCCGACCGACGGGAACGATCGGCGAGTTGACCACGGACAGCAGCTTCTCCGAGGAGTTGGCGTCCACGAATTGCGGTGTCAGGGAAATGGTTCCGGTGGCAGTCCCACCGCCCTGGGTGACCATCCGAGTGACCGCGTCGACATCGTCGTCCGCGGCATCGGGGGTTCGGAACATCACCACCGAGGTGCCGCGCAAGGTATCGCGCAGCATCCGCGGAGCCATCAGCGCATCGAATTCACCGGCTGCGCTCAGCTTTTCGTTGAGCTCATTCTTCTCGTCGGTGAGCGTCTCAATTTCGGTCCGCAGATCGGCCTTGTCGTTGCGCAGTCCCGACAGCACGGTATCGGCAAAAAGGCCCGATCCCAGGACCACGCCCACAGCCAGCGCCAGGAAAACGGCGGCCAGCGAAATGGCATGTGAGCGAAGAGAAATCACGATCTGCTCCCGTCAACTGAGAATGGCTAGGAAACCAGGCCCTGCACCCAGATCAGGAAACGGTTCCAGTAGTCGACAACCCAGTCGATGACCGCGGCGTCGGCCTGGGTCACCCACAGCGCTACGATGACCGCCAGCAGCATCGCCAGCACCAGTAGGGCGATCGCGCCGCCGGAAACCCGA
This sequence comes from Mycolicibacterium neoaurum VKM Ac-1815D, assembly GCF_000317305.3. The sequence goes on from NC_023036.2 coordinate 3,575,527, forward strand.
CTGCGGTACAGAGTGGAGACCGCCTTGGCGTCCACGAGCTTCTCGCCGACCTTGAGCCGGGTCAGGAACGTCGAGGGATTGCTCTGCTGGCGTGAACGATCGAAGAACTCCTCGATGGTCGCACTGTGCCCGGCGGTGACGATCAGCGAGGCGCCGTGGTGGTGGCACAACAGCAGCGCCAGATCCGCAGCCGATCCGGCCGCCGGGAAGGTCATGGCCCCCACACCGAGATCCTGGATGCGCTCCAGGCCGGGTGCATGCCCGTCGGCGTCGGCCGGCAGCACCACCTGGGCGCCGCAGCGCAGCGCGTCGGTGCTGATGGAGCTGGGATCGCCGACGATGAGCGCCGGGCGGTAGCCGGCCTTGCGCAGCAGGTCTGCACCGGCCCCGACACCCACGAGCACCGGCTGGTACTCCTTGATGAACGGTTTGAGCGCCTTGAGATCATCGGCGGCCGATGCACCCTCGGCCACGACGACGACGTGGCGCCGGTCCATGTCGACGTCGATGTCGGGGATGCCCATGCCGTCGATCAGCAGCGGACTCTCGCTGCGGATGAACTCGATGGTGTTGCCCGCGAACGCCTCGAGATGGGCGACCAGACCGCTCTTGGCCTCCACCATCAACTCGTGGATCTCCAGATCGGTGCGCTCGGCACCCAGACCGATGCGGCGGTCACCGGAGTAGACACCACCGTTGTTGAGCCGGATCTTGGCGCCGTCCTTGATCTTCTTGAAGATCTCCGGCCCCGCCTCGTCGATGAGGACGATGCCGTTGGCGACCAACACCTCGGGACCCAGATTGGGATAGCGCCCGGAGATCGACGGTGAGGCGTTCACCACACCGGCGACCTCGGCTTCGACGAGCGCATCGGCGGTGATGCGATCGAGGTCCTGGGCGTCGAGGACGACGATGTCGCCCGGGCCGATACGGCGAAGCAATCGGTCGATGTCGCGATCAACGCGGGCCGTACCGATGACGCCCGGCTTTGAGCTGGCATTACGCGATAGCAACGCTGACATCTTCATGGAGCCGATTCTGGACTCGAACCCTCAAGTTGAGGTGGAGGCGCGCCGTAACATCAGCCCCAGTAGTTTTCTTTTGTCACAACTGCAACACTGAAACGGTGTCAGTCTCGCTTCGCCGAATAGTGCCTGGCGGCCTTCGCCCGGTTGCCGCAGGCGGCCATCGAGCACCATCTGCGGGTGCCGTTCTTCGAGGTGTCGTGAAACCACAGGACACAGTTCTCATGGGCGCATTGCTTGATTCGGTCCGGGGCCCGGGTGAGCATTCGCAGCAGATCGTCGGCGGCCAGCCACGCCGATAACCACTCCGCGCTGTCGACCTCCGGTTCGTCTTGCGGCCCGGTAGTGGTGAGAGTGCGGCGGAGGCGACCGTGATCGAGCACGGTGTTCAGATCGTCGATCTCGCCGTGGGCGACGGTTCGCAGGACCGCCTCCCGTGCGCACACCAGTGCGATACGCGCCTTCTCATCGGCCGGACAGCGCTTTTCGAGCCCGTTGGTGGTGAGCCAGCAGCGTAGGCCGTCCACATCGGCGAGAAGGTCGCGCAACTCGCCCGCCGACATCCAAGTGGTGTTCAGCAGATCCAGCGCAAGTGGTTCACCGAGGAGCGGACGCGGATCGCGCATACCGCATTCTAGCGCGATAACCGGTAAAACCATCTTTGGTGGTTGACCATAGCCCCATCGGAGTCTAACCTTTGAAATTGATTACACCGGTTAATGGAGGTTTGGTATGACCACGGCACAACTCGCCCCCGGCCACGTCGGCATCAACGTCACCGACCTCAGTCGGTCCATCGACTTCTACCGGCGTGCACTGGGCTTCGAGTCGTTGCACGTCAACGACGATGGTGACCGCAAGTTCGCCTTCCTCGGGCTCGACGGCGAACTGCGCGTGACCCTGTGGCAACAAAGCGCAGGCGCGTTCTCCACCCGCACTCCCGGTCTGCACCACCTGGCGTTCTTGGTCGACAGCATCGATGATGTCCGCACCGTGCAAGCCAGGCTCAAGGACCTCGGCGTGACGTTCACCCACGAGGGCGTGGTCGCACACAGTGAGGGCACGCCGTCAGGCGGGATCTTCTTCACCGATCCCGACGGGATTCGGCTCGAGGTCTATACGTTGGACGGCGTGCACAACGAGCCTGCGCCCCACGGCGAGTCGCCCACCTGCGGTTTCTTCTGAGCTCGCCATGACCGTCTACCACGCGGGTGAGCTGGCGGTGCAGCACCGCCTGGGCCAGAGCGATATCGCCCGCCGCCTCAGCAGGATGGTGCGCGACGAGATACCCGCGGCGGCAGCGGATTTCCTGACCGAGCAACCGATGGCCGTCCTCGCCGCCACCGATGACGCCGGCCGGGTCTGGGCCGGTCTGATCACCGGCCCGGTCGGCTTCATGCACGCTGATGACGGCGTCGTCACCATCGAGGCGCTGCCTGTCCCCGGCGATCCGCTGCACGATGTGCTGAACGGCCGCCCTCGGCAGGTGGGCATGATCGCGATCGAGCCGCAGAGCCGGCACCGGATGCGCATCAACGGCATCGCGACGGCCACCGGTACCGGGCTGTCCATTCATCCCGATCAGGTGTATTCCAACTGCCCGAAGTACATCTCCCGCAGGCATATCGAGAGGGTCACGGCCCCGCCCGCACGGCGCGATCTGCGCAGGACCGATGCCCTCGACGACACCATGCGGCGCCGGCTCGCCGAAGCCGACACGTTCTTTGTCGGATCCGCCGACCCCGACGGCAACGCCGATGCCTCACACCGCGGTGGGAATCCCGGCTTCCTGGAGGTCCTGTCCCCCACTCGGCTGCGCTGGCCCGACTATCGGGGCAACTCGATGTTCATGACGCTGGGCAACATCGCCACCAACTCCAGCGTCGGTCTGCTGATCCCGGACTGGGACACCGGAAGCACCCTGCAATTGACCGGGACGGCCGAGATCGTGTGGGAAAGTGCCGAGGGTGTCCAATGTTTCGTGGAGTTCGACATCGCCGAGGCGGTCGAGATCTCCGACGTCAGCCCGTTGCACTGGAGCACCGCCGCGCTGTCGCCGGCCAACCCGGCCTGATTCAGCCTTCCCCGCGGTCGCGCTGGGCAGACTCCCACAGCTCGCGAGCATGTGCGCGTCCACTGTCGGTATCGCCGAGGCCCGCCAGCATGCGCGCCAGCTCGGCCACCCGCTCCTCGTCGTCCAGCCGCACCACCCTGCTGGACTTCGGTCCGCTCTCGACGACCAGATGGGTGTCGGCATACGCGGCCACCTGGGGAAGATGCGTGACGACGATGACCTGATGGGTCCGGGCCAGCCGGGCGAGCCGGCGACCGATCTGAACGGCGGCGCGCCCGCCCACACCGGCGTCGACCTCGTCGAACACCATCGTGGTGCCCTCGTCGGAGGCCGAAAGCACCACTTCCAGAGCGAGCATCACCCGGGACAACTCACCGCCCGATGCGCTCTTGGCCAACGGCAGCAGCTCGGTGCCCTTGTGTGCGGCGAAGCCGAATTCGACAGCGTCCACGCCGTCGTGGCCCGCGTGTGCGGCGGTGCCGTCGGCCAAGGTCACCGGCGCCGAATCGTCGGCGCGGGCGGGCAGCGCAGAGACCGAGATGCCGAAGTCCGCCCCGGCCATCGCCAGCCCGGACAGCTCGGCAGATACCGCCTTGGCCAGTCCCTTTGCGGCCTTGGTGCGCGCTTTCGTCAGGTCGGCGGCCGCAGCGACGACCGTGGCGTGCAGTTCGTCCACGCGGGCCTGCAATCCGGCGAGCGCCTCCTCGGACACGTCGAGTTGGGCCAGCCGGGTCCGTGATTCCGCCGCCCAGGCCAGGACGCCGTCGATATCCGGGGCGTACTTACGGGTCAACCCCCGCAGCTCGGCCTGACGGGCCAGCTTGGATTCCAAGGTGCTGGCATCACTGGGCAGTTCGGCAAGGAAATCGCCCAGCTCGCTGGACACGTCGCCGATCACGGCGACCGCCTCGACCAGCCGCTCGCCCAACGCCTGCAACGCTGCGTCATCAGTGGCACTCAACGTGGCTCTGGCCTGAGCAACACCGTTTGCGGCCGAGGCAGATTCGGAACCGTCATCGTCGATGGGACCCGCCAACCACCCCCGGGCCACCGCTGCGGCATCGCGCAGCGCATCGAGTTCGGAGAGCCGGCGGATATCGGCGACCAATGCCTCGTCCTCACCCGGCGACGGGTCCACGGTGTCGATCTCGTTGAGCCCGAAGGTCAGACGGTCCGACTCCATCGCCAGTTCGCGCGCGCGCTCGGTGCGGTCGGTCAGGTCCCGGCGGGCGGCCAACCACTGCTCGCGCGCCGCGCGATATCGCCGCAACGGCGCGGTCACATCGGCATAGCGGTCCAATGCGCCGCGTTGCTCGTCGGGACGCATCAGGCGCAGCTGGTCGTTCTGCCCGTGCAGGGCCAGCAATTCATTGGTGAAGGTGCTCAACGACTTGGCCGGCACGCTGCGCCCGCCGAGGTACGCCCGAGACGGCCCCTCCCGGTTCACCGAGCGCGCGGCGATCACGCTGTCGTCGTCATCGCGCTCGGCACCCGACGATTCCAGGATGTCGTCGATCCGCGATGCCACGTCGGCACCGAGTTCGGTGGTGCTGAACCGGCCCTCCACCACCGCCCGGCCGGCGCCGGTGCGCACCCTGCTGGCATCGGCGCGGGCGCCGCCGAGCAGATGCAAGCCGGTCACGACCATCGTCTTACCGGCCCCGGTCTCACCGGTCAGCACCGTCAGGCCGCGGTCGAACTCTGCGGTCGCCGAGCTGATCGCACCCAGCGACTCGATTCGGATTTCGGAGAGCACTACTGGCCGCGCCATCCCTTGACCGGCAGCCGGAACTTGCGCACCAGCCGGTCGGTGAACGGCGCACTGTCCAGGCGAACCCACTTCAACGACGTACCGCAGCGGGTCACTTCCAGACGTGCCCCGGCAGGCACCACCATCTTGCGTCTCCCATCGCAATAGGCAATCGCATCATTACCACCGGCTTCGACCTCGATGGCGATGGACGCATCCGGACTGGTCACCATCGGGCGGGCGAACAATGCGTGAGCGTTGTTGGGTACCACCAGAATCGACTCCAGATCGGGCCACAGAATGGGTCCCCCCGCGGAGAACGCGTAGGCCGTCGAACCCGTCGGCGTCGATACCAGCACACCATCACAGCCGAACTGCGATACCGGGCGCCCGTCGACCTCGAGCACCACCCCCAACACACCCAGGCGTGGGCCCTTCTCCAGGCTCGCCTCATTGAGTGCCCATCCGCGGTCACACACCGCACCGTCCTGGCGGACCGCGACGTCCAGTGTCATGCGCTGCTCTACGCGATAGTCCCTGGCGATGACGTGATCGAGCACCTTGTCGATCGCGTCGGCCTCCGCCTCTGCCAGGAAACCGATCCGGCCGAGATTGATTCCGAGAACCGGGATCTCGACATTGCGGGCGAGTTCGGCAGCGCGCAGGAAAGTACCGTCACCACCGAGGGCGAGAACCAGCTCGCATCCCTCGGCGGCCTGCTCGTCGGCATCGACGACGTCGATGTCGACGCCGAGGGAACGCATCTCCCCCGGCGCCAGGTGCAGTGAACCTCGGTCGACGGCTTCGGCCGTCAGCACCCGCAGCGCGATGCCATGCTCACCGAGCACCTTTTCCACCCGGCGGGCGGTCTCGGTGGCCTCTTCGCGCCCGGTGTGCACCACCAACAGGATGGTGCGGCCCGGGCTCGATTCCTGTGAGGTCATTGCGGCCCTTCGTCGATCGCTTGCTGGATGGTCCGTTCGAGATCGGCACCGGTCAGTGCGGTGTCGTCGCCGGTGCGCAACCGGAGAAAGAACTCCACGTTCCCGGACGGCCCCGGAAGCGGGCTCGCAGTGACAGCCACTGCGTGCCAATGCAATTGCGCGGCTCGCTGCGCAACAGCCAGCACCGCCTCGGCGCGCAGAGCGGGATCGGAGACCACCCCACCAGCACCGACCCGGTCCTTGCCGACCTCGAACTGGGGCTTCACCATGGGAACGATATCGGCCTGCGGAGAGGCACAGGAGGTCAGCGCGGGCAGCACGGTGGACAGCGAGATGAAGGACAGATCGGCGACGATGAGGTCAACCGGTCCGCCGATCAGGTCCGGGGTGAGCGAGCGGACGTTGGTGCGTTCCAACACCTGCACCCGGTCATCGGAACGCAGCGACCAGGCCAGCTGCCCGTATCCGACATCTGCCGCCACGACCTCGGATGCGCCGCGGTCCAGGAGCACCTCGGTGAATCCACCGGTGGACGCCCCGGCATCCAGGCAGCGCCGACCGGTGACGGAAACTCCGAACGCGTCGAGCGCACCGATCAACTTGTGCGCGCCACGCGACACCCACACCCGTTCGTCGGCGGCGACGGTCAGTTTGGCGTCGACGGCGACCGTGGTGGCCGGCTTGGCGGCCGGCATTCCGTCGATCTGCACCCGGCCGGCCGAGATCAGTTCCGCCGCCTGCTGGCGCGAGCGCGCCAGCCCCCGCCGGACCAACTCGGCATCCACCCGTGCACGCCGCGTCATCGGATCGCCGTCATCGGAATCACAGCCCCCGATTCGCGTCGCCTCGGCCCTCCACGGATTCCAGAGCACGTACCAACAGGTCATGCGCCTCTTCGAGGCGTACGGCCACCGCATCGATATCGGCGTCTTCCAGCCCACCGGCTTCTAGGTCTGGCAGATCGGCCAGCAGCGCCGCGATACCGGCGCGGATCTGCTCGGGTTCGGTACTCATATCGCTGATCACGCTAGCCGATGGGCTCAGCCCAGCAGCGACCAGCGGTGCAGCGCCGATCGCGCGGTATCGTCACCGGCCTCGATCACGAGTGCCGACGCCGACCACACGGCGTGGGCAGTGGCGCGCACGATACTGAGGTCATCCGCCGTAGCGACCCCGGTGGACCGCACGGTCGCGGTCGTGCCGTCGATATCGACCTGCCAAGCCGGGTGCGCCGCGATGCGCAGGTCGTCGGCGGCGGTATGCAGAGACCGCAGGTCCTCGGCGAGGAAGTCGGGTCGACTACCGGCCGCCGCCCGCACCATGTCGGCGGCGTCGTTGACCCCGGTCAGGACCATCAGGCTCGGCAAGCCCGCGGCATTGGCGCCCTCGATATCGGTATCGAGACGGTCGCCGACCACCAGCGGTGTGCCGAAATCCCCGCGTGCCAGTGCGTCCTTCATCAGGCTCGGTGCCGGCTTTCCGGCAACCTGGGGTTCGGTGTCGGTGGCGGTACGCAACGCGGCGACCATCGACCCGTTGCCGGGCAACAGCCCGCGCTCGGAGGGCAATGTGCGGTCCACATTCGCGGCCACCCAGAGCGCGCCGGCCCGGATGGCCAGGGCAGCCTCGGCAAGAATGGACCATCCGGTGTCCGGGTTGTGGCCCTGGACGACGGCGACGGGATCGGCGGCGAACGTGCGGACAGGCTCGAGACCGACAGCGGCGATCTCGGCGGCCAGTGCGTCCGTCCCGACGATCAGGACCGCAGAGCCGGCGGGCACCTGTTGGGCGACCAGTCGTGCCGCACTCTGGGCGCTGGTGACGACATCCTCATCGCGCGCGGTGAACCCGAGCTCGCCGAGATGCTCGGCCACCTGGGACGCCGAACGGGACGCGTTGTTGGTGACGAAGAGGGCCCGGGATTGCACGGCCGCCAGACTGTCCACGGCCCCCTGGGTGGGTTCGTGTCCGCGGAAGACCGTGCCGTCAAGGTCCAGGAGCAGGCAATCGTGCTCCTGCGCCAGCGAGGCCATCTAGGTGAGCTCGGCGAGTCGTTCTTCGGCGTCGGTGACGCCCTCGACATCGGCCGCCGCGGAATTGATGAAGGCCTGGACCGCCTCGTCCGCACGGCCCAGTGCGAGCAGAGTCTCGGCAGTGGCGTAGAACAGCCGGGCACTGGTGGTCCCGGGTCGAGCAGGATCCGGCGGCGGGCTCGACAGGATGGCCAGCGCCTGCTCATGCTGACCCAGATCGGAGCGGGCGCCCGCGACGACCATCCGCAATTCCTCGGCGTCGTCACCGGTTAGCTCGTCGGCTTCGGGACCGCGCGCCAGCTCGATCGCCCGTTCCGGGCGTCCGACCCCGCGCTCACAATCGGCGATCAACGGCAGTAGTGCGGACTTGCTACCCATCCGCCGCGCGGCGCGGAGCTCGGCCAACGCCTGTGCCCAGTCACCGCAGTAGTACGCGGCGATTCCGACGGCCTCGCGCACCGCGGCGATCCGGCCCGAACGGGCCCGCGCGGCCCGCGCATGCTCCAGCGCCGCAGCGGGATCCTCCTCGAGGAGCTCACCGGCCGCCACCAGGTGACGGGCGACCACATCGGCGGTCGACTTGTCGAGAGTGATGAGCTCGCTGCGGATCTCCGGGGCCAGCTGCTTTGCCTCGATCTCGTTGGGGATACGCGGTCCGGTGGTGATGTTCTCGCTACCGCCCCGAAAGTCTCGGCGCGGACCGTCCGACCGTGGCGGCTTCGGCCGGTCGCGTCCACCGCGACGCGCGTAGCCACCGCTGCCGGAACGCTGTGCACCGTCGGCGCTCGAGCGTTGACCGCTGTTCCCTCCGGAACGCGGATTGTCGCCCGGGGCCCGGCGCTGCCGCCGATCGTCGCTGTTGCCTTGTCTGTCCTCGGCCACAGTCGCCTTCCTGATTGATCAACCGTCTCGCAGAAAGGATAGCCGGGAGTTGGCTAATCACGACAGTTGCAATGAATACAACCAATTATTACCAATGAATTCGGTCAATAAAAATGGCTGATAAATGGTCATATATGCACAAATGCCTCGGCCCTCCAATGTGTGTTGGAGGGCCGAGGTCAATGTGTGTTCGGCGGTGTCCTACTTTTCCACCCTGTTGGGTAGTATCATTGGCGCTGGTAGGCTTAGCTTCCGGGTTCGGGATGGGACCGGGCGTTTCCCTGCCGCTATGGCCGCCGTAACTTTATTCACCCTTTTCTGGGCGTCCCACTGTGTGTTGTGGGAAATCTTTGTGTTTTGGTGGTGGGGTGCGTGAATCCATTGCTGGTTTCTGCGTATCCGATGTGGATGTGTGTGGTTGCGGGCGTCACGTTTGAGGTGCGTCAATTTTTTTCTTACACATGGTTTGTTTGTTACCCACCCGGGGGTGGGTGTGTGTAAGTTTTCGGCCGGTTAGTGCCAGTTCCCTGCGACTATTACTAGTCTTCTAGGTCTGGTCTATCGATCCCGTGGTCTGCGGGGGGCCTTATCCCTCTAAAAGGGTGAGAAGCCTGGTCTTGGAAGAGGTTTCCCGCTTAGATGCTTTCAGCGGTTATCCTGTCCGAACGTAGCTATCCAGCAGTGCCCCTGGTGGGACAACTGGTAGACCAGAGGTTCGTCCGTCCCGGTCCTCTCGTACTAGGGACAGGTTTCCTCAAGCTTCTGACGCGCGCGGCGGATAGAGACCGAACTGTCTCACGACGTTCTAAACCCAGCTCGCGTGCCGCTTTAATGGGCGAACAGCCCAACCCTTGGGACCTGCTCCAGCCCCAGGATGCGACGAGCCGACATCGAGGTGCCAAACCATCCCGTCGATATGGACTCTTGGGGAAGATCAGCCTGTTATCCCCGGGGTACCTTTTATCCGTTGAGCGACACCCCTTCCACTCAGAGGTGCCGGATCACTAGTCCCGACTTTCGTCCCTGCTCGACATGTACGTCTCGCAGTCAAGCTCCCTTGTGCACTTACACTCAACACCTGATTGCCGTCCAGGTTGAGGGAACCTTTGGGCGCCTCCGTTACATTTTAGGAGGCAACCGCCCCAGTTAAACTACCCACCAGGCACTGTCCCTGAACCGGATATACGGTTCGAAGTTAGAGGCCCAATACGATCAGAGTGGTATTTCAACAACGACTCCACACACACTGGCGTGCATGCTTCACAGTCTCCCACCTATCCTACACAAACCGTATCGAGCACCAATACCAAGTTGTAGTGAAGGTCCCGGGGTCTTTTCGTCCTGCCGCGCGTAACGAGCATCTTTACTCGTAGTGCAATTTCGCCGAGTCTATGGTTGAGACAGTTGAGAAGTCGTTACGCCATTCGTGCAGGTCGGAACTTACCCGACAAGGAATTTCGCTACCTTAGGATGGTTATAGTTACCACCGCCGTTTACTGGGGCTTAAATTCTCCGCTTCACCCCGAAGGATTAACGGGTCCTCTTAACCTTCCAGCACCGGGCAGGCGTCAGTCCGTATACATCGTCTTGCGACTTCGCACGGACCTGTGTTTTTAGTAAACAGTCGCTTCTCACTGGTTTGTGCCACCCCCTCCCGCTACCCACCGCAAAGGTGTTGACGGTATGGAGGTCCCCCTTCTCCCGAAGTTACGGGGGCATTTTGCCGAGTTCCTTAACCATAGTTAACTCGTACGCCTTAGTATTCTCTACCTGACCACCTGTGTTGGTTTGGGGTACGGGCCGTGTGTGAGCTCGCTAGAGGCTTTTCTCGGCAGCATAGGATCACCGAATTCGCCTCACTCGGCTATGCATCACCTCTCAGACATATGAGCGACGGATTTGCCTATCACTCGTCCTACAGGCTTGCCCCAGTATTACCACTGACTGGTACGGCTACCTTCCTGCGTCACCCCATCGCTTGACTACTACCAGAGAAGGTCCCACGCAGCCGGCGACTTTCCGCTCCCGAAGGATTGGATAGGCCACCATTTGGGCGGTTAGTACCTCTGATTCATCATGGGCGCGCACACACGGGTACGGGAATATCAACCCGTTGTCCATCGACTACGCCTGTCGGCCTCGCCTTAGGTCCCGACTCACCCTGGGCGGACTGGCCTGCCCCAGGAACCCTTGGTCTTTCGGCGGGCAAGGTTCTCACTTGCCTTATCGCTACTCATGCCTGCATTCTCACTCCCACACCCTCCACAGCTCCATTACCAGGCTGCTTCACTGGGTGCAGGACGCTCCCCTACCCATCAACAAAAGTTGATGCCGCGGCTTCGGCGGTGTGCTTGAGCCCCGCTACATTATCGGCGCACAATCACTTGACCAGTGAGCTATTACGCACTCTTTCAAGGGTGGCTGCTTCTAAGCCAACCTCCTGGTTGTCTTCGCGACTGCACATCCTTTTCCACTTAGCACACGCTTAGGGGCCTTAGCCGGCGATCTGGGCTGTTTCCCTCTCGACGCACGGAGCTTATCCCCCGCCGTCTCACTGCCACGCTTTCACTTACCGGCATTCGGAGTTTGGCTGACGTCAGTAACCTTGTGAGGCCCATCGGCCATCCAGTAGCTCTACCTCCGGTAAGAAACACGCAACGCTGCACCTAAATGCATTTCGGGGAGAACCAGCTATCACGGAGTTTGATTGGCCTTTCACCCCTACCCACAACTCATCCCCTCAGTCTTCAACCTAAGTGGGTTCGGTCCTCCACAACATCTTACTGCTGCTTCAACCTGGCCATGGGTAGATCACTCCGCTTCGGGTCCAGAACACACCACTACACCACACACTCTTGTGTGGATACGCCCTATTCAGACTCGCTTTCGCTGCGGCTACCCCACACGGGTTAACCTCGCGACATGTCCCTGACTCGCAGGCTCATTCTTCAAAAGGCACGCCATCACCCCACCACGAAGGAGGGCTCTGACGGATTGTAGGCACACGGTTTCAGGTACTATTTCACTCCCCTCCCGGGGTACTTTTCACCATTCCCTCACGGTACTAATCCGCTATCGGTCATTAGGAAGTATTCAGGCTTACCGGGTGGTCCCGGCAGATTCACAGCAGATTTCACGGGCCCGCTGCTACTCGGGGAACAGTCTCACAACAGAGTGCATGTTTTCGCCTACGGGACTCTCACCCTCTACGACAGACCATCCCAGGCCCTTCGACTAACACACACTTTTCTCACTGTCGCCCAGCACGGCGGTGCTGAGAAGAAACGCCCCACAACCCCGCACACACAACCCCCGCCGGGTATCACATGCATACGGTTTAGCCATCCTCCGCTTTCGCTCGCCACTACTCACGGAATCACTGTTGTTTTCTCTTCCTACGGGTACTGAGATGTTTCACTTCCCCGCGTTCCCCCCCAACGCCTATATATTCAGCGTTGGGTAACACGACATCACTCGTGCTGGGTTTCCCCATTCGGACATCCTCGGATCCACGCTCGGTTGGCAGCTCCCCGAGGCATATCGCAGCCTCCCACGTCCTTCATCGGCTCCTAATGCCAAGGCATCCACCATGCGCCCTTAAACACTTACAACACAAAAAACCAGAAAAAGAAAAAAAGAAATTGCACATCAAACACACACAACAACACCCCAGTCTCTGACGAGACCGGAGTCTTCTTGCGTGCAAGATGCTCGCAACCACTATCCACAAATCAAACACCACACCCCACCACCAAAGCAGGGCAACAACAAACACCGTCCGAACACCAGAACAACGCCTGGTCCCTCGCGGCCGACCCACACACTCCAACGAGCATGCGATCGCAGGGCCTGTTGTCTCAAAGCCCAATAGTGTGTCCGGCAGTTTCATAAAAGTTTGTTGTGTGCACCAGACCCCCACCCACTACAGGCGAAGGCCATCCAACGAATCGACCAAAGGTCACCGAACTCCCACACGATGTGGGCGGGCCTGGTTCTCGTGGTGCTCCTTAGAAAGGAGGTGATCCAGCCGCACCTTCCGGTACGGCTACCTTGTTACGACTTCGTCCCAATCGCCGATCCCACCTTCGACGGCTCCCTCCCACAAGGGGTTAGGCCACCGGCTTCGGGTGTTACCGACTTTCATGACGTGACGGGCGGTGTGTACAAGGCCCGGGAACGTATTCACCGCAGCGTTGCTGATCTGCGATTACTAGCGACTCCGACTTCACGGGGTCGAGTTGCAGACCCCGATCCGAACTGAGACCGGCTTTGAAAGGATTCGCTCCACCTCACGGCATCGCAGCCCTTTGTACCGGCCATTGTAGCATGTGTGAAGCCCTGGACATAAGGGGCATGATGACTTGACGTCATCCCCACCTTCCTCCGAGTTGACCCCGGCAGTCTCCTACGAGTCCCCGGCATAACCCGCTGGCAACATAGGACAAGGGTTGCGCTCGTTGCGGGACTTAACCCAACATCTCACGACACGAGCTGACGACAGCCATGCACCACCTGCACACAGGCCACAAGGGAACTGATATCTCTACCAGCGTCCTGTGCATGTCAAACCCAGGTAAGGTTCTTCGCGTTGCATCGAATTAATCCACATGCTCCGCCGCTTGTGCGGGCCCCCGTCAATTCCTTTGAGTTTTAGCCTTGCGGCCGTACTCCCCAGGCGGGGTACTTAATGCGTTAGCTACGGCACGGATCCCAAGGAAGGAAACCCACACCTAGTACCCACCGTTTACGGCGTGGACTACCAGGGTATCTAATCCTGTTCGCTCCCCACGCTTTCGCTCCTCAGCGTCAGTTACTGCCCAGAGACCCGCCTTCGCCACCGGTGTTCCTCCTGATATCTGCGCATTCCACCGCTACACCAGGAATTCCAGTCTCCCCTGCAGTACTCTAGTCTGCCCGTATCGCCCGCACGCCCACAGTTAAGCTGTGAGTTTTCACGAACAACGCGACAAACCACCTACGAGCTCTTTACGCCCAGTAATTCCGGACAACGCTCGGACCCTACGTATTACCGCGGCTGCTGGCACGTAGTTGGCCGGTCCTTCTTCTGCACATACCGTCACTTGCGCTTCGTCTGTGCTGAAAGAGGTTTACAACCCGAAGGCCGTCATCCCTCACGCGGCGTCGCTGCATCAGGCTTGCGCCCATTGTGCAATATTCCCCACTGCTGCCTCCCGTAGGAGTCTGGGCCGTATCTCAGTCCCAGTGTGGCCGGTCACCCTCTCAGGCCGGCTACCCGTCGTCGCCTTGGTAGGCCATTACCCCACCAACAAGCTGATAGGCCGCGGGCCCATCCCACACCGCAAAAGCTTTCCACCACCGACCATGAAGCCGATGATCATATTCGGTATTAGACCCAGTTTCCCAGGCTTATCCCAAAGTGCAGGGCAGATCACCCACGTGTTACTCACCCGTTCGCCACTCGAGTACCCCGAAGGGCCTTTCCGTTCGACTTGCATGTGTTAAGCACGCCGCCAGCGTTCGTCCTGAGCCAGGATCAAACTCTCCAAACAAAAACCCCTCGAACAACGCCGAGGCAGAATTCGAATCAGAAAAATCCGATCACAAACAAAAGACACCAAAAACTGGCATCAAAAAAACAAACCATCCCACGTGGCAGGAAGACGGGGAGTCCCCCACCAAGATGGCAAAAAACAACAAACAAAAACCACCAAACACACTATTGAGTTCTCAAACAACACGCCCGATTCCGACCGCGCAACAAGTCCGCGGCTAAAAGCCGCGGTCCGTAGTGCGGGCAGTGAGGTACTCCCCGGTTAAGGGTTTCTCTCTCGGATTTGGTCTTCGCTCTCCGGCTTGCGGCCGTGTCGCTCTGACTTGGAATAAGTTACGGCAGGGCTAACAGCGAGTCAAATCGCCTGGTCAGCTCGACATCTTCGCTGGTCAGAGCGCCGGTCCGGTTACGAACCGGCGGCCACCCGCACCACCCCGGCAATGTTGCGCTTGCCACGTCGCAACACCAGCCAACGATCGTGCAAAAAGTCCGATGCTTGTGGTATCCACTCGTCACTTTCGATTCGCACGTTGTTCACGTACACACCGCCCTCGGCGAGCGTGCGTTTCGCAGCACCGCGGCTGGCCACCAAACCGCTGGCCACCAAGAGGTCAAGGATGCCGTCGGCCCCACCGGCCGGCAGTTCGGCCACCGCGCCGTCACCGGCCTCCTTCAACGCCGCACCCAATGTCGATTCATCGAGATCGGCCAACTCGGCGCGACCGAACAACGCCTGACTTGCCAGCTCGACGGAGTCGGTGGCGGCCTGACCGTGCACAAGGGTGGTGAGCTCGCGCGCCAACCGGCGTTGGGCGGCTCGTTCGTGCGGACGTGATTCGGTGGCCTCGGCCAACTCGTCTATCTCCTGCCTGCTCAGGAAGGTGAACCAGCGCAGATAGGGCACGACATCGGCGTCGGCGGTGTTGACGAAGTACTGGTACCAGGCATACGGGCTGGTCAGCTCCGGATCCAGCCACAGATTCCCGCCGCCGGTGGACTTGCCGAACTTCTTTCCCGTCGAATCGGTGACCAGCGGTGTGGTCAGTGCGTGGGCAGTGGCCCCGCGCTGCTGGCGCACCAGGCGCACACCGGCGACGATATTGCCCCACTGATCGGATCCGCCGATCTGTAGTGCGCATCCGTGCCGGTCGTGCAGCTGCACGAAGTCGTTGGCCTGCAGCAGCATGTAGCTGAACTCGGTGTAGGACATGCCGTCGCCCTCCAATCGGCGGCGGACCGTGTCACGGTCGAGCATGACGTTGACCGAGAAGTACTTGCCCACGTCGCGCAGGAACTCGATGGCCGACATCGGCCCTGTCCAGGACAGGTTGTTCTCGACCACGGCGCCGGTCGCGGACTCGTCGAACTGCACGAATCGTTCCAGCTGACCGCGGATGCGATCGGCCCACTCGGCGACGGTGTCGACGGTCTGCATGGTGCGCTCGCCACTGTCGCGCGGGTCGCCGATCATTCCGGTGGCCCCGCCGGCCAAGACGATGGGCCGGTGCCCGGCCTGTTGGAACCGGCGCAACGTCAGCAGCGGCACCAGATGACCGGCATGCAAACTCGGCGCGGTCGGATCGAAACCCGAATACAGCGTCAACGGGCCGTCGGCCAGCGCGCCGGCCAGCGCCTCCAAGTCGGTCGACTGCGCGATCAGTCCGCGCCATTGCAGCTCTTCCAGGATGCCCGTACTCACGCTGCCATCTTCGCCCATCAGTCGCTGTCACCCGGCGCGGGTGCCCGCGGGCTGCGCCGGTATGCCGACACCTCCCGCCGTTCGGGTAACCAGAACCGCCAGGGGCGATCGGCGGCGGTGCTGACCCCGACCCGCGGTCCGTCGACGGCGACTGTCGGATCGGCCAACTCAAGACGCACCGCCGCGGTCTGCTCGAAAAGGTCAATACCGTTGTCGTGCATGGTGATTCCCAGTGCAGAGCACAGGTTTCCCGGGCCTCTGGCCAGACCGTGATCGGGTGCGACGACACCGCGCCGCGATCGCGCCACCGGCTCACCGTCATCGATCACCGCTGCGCGCAGCAGCACTGCGGCGGCAACCCCATCGGGTCCGCAGGACACATTGGCGCACACATGGATCCCGTGGCTGCGATAGGTGTAAAGCCGACCGGCGGGACCGAACATCACCGCGTTACGCGGCCTCATCCCACGGAACGAATGCGCGGAGGGGTCCGGCCACGGTCCGTCTGGCGGTCCTCCGTAGGCCTCGACCTCGACGATCGTGGCGCTGACCCCGCGTCCGAACAGTCGCGCACCGACCAGCCGACGTGCCGAGTGCACCGGGTCTCCGGACAACTCGGCGGCGCTCACGCACCGATTGTGCCCGCAGCCGGATCCGTCGTCACCAACCGCGCTGCGTCAGCGCGGGTCTGTCTGCGCCGAGCCGATCAGGCGCGCGTGCTCGGCGTCATCGGTGATGGTGACCGCCTCGTCGATCAGCAGCACCGGAATACCGTCGTCGATGCGGTAGGCACGGCGCAGCCGAGGGTTGTACAGACACTCGCCGGCGACATGATGAAGCGGGCCGCGATCCTCGGGACAGACCAGGATCTCCAGAAGCTTGGCGTCCAGAGTCACGATCAGCCGAACGGCGCGATGCTGCTGCCCCACCCGGGAGGCGCCAGCGGCTGATCATTGTCGGGGTCCGGCGGCACCCACGGCGCGGCCGGACCGACCGGCGCCGGGCTCGCCTTACCTGCCGCAGCACGCTGCAAGGCCTGCCGTTGCTGTGCGACGGTGGCCTGCAGCGCCTCGGTCAACGGCACCAGGTTGGGACGTTGATCCATCGCCGCCCGCAACGCCGCCTGATTTCCCGGCGACGGCGGGATGCCACGATTGCGGAGCGTGATCGCGGAGTCCAGCAGCTTGGACACCTGACCGCCGGAGGAGCCGGAGGCGTAGATATCGGCGAGGCTGTCCAAGATGTCGGCATGTGCGGTCGCGGTGGTGCCGCCGGTCAACAACCCGGCGGCGATCATGGCTGCCGCCAGCGAACGCCGAGTGAATGATGTCATCACGATCCTCCTAGCCGGGAGCCTAACAGCGCACCGCACGTCGGGCTCGGTCTCACAGACCCAGCTCGGCGCGCACCGCAGCGGTCATGCGCTTGTACTGCAACGTATCGCCGTCGAAGTACCAGGCGTTACGCGTGGACTTCGGGATGCCCGCCGCACGCAGCGGACCCACCTCGGGCCGGTACGACGCACCGAGGGTCATCTCCGGTGCCGCATAGACCACATCAGGGCCGCGGCCGACCGGCATGGCGGCAAGTGCCTCGGTGACCTCCGCGCTGGGAACGCTGCCGCCGGGACGTAAGGCCACCGCCGTCAGCACCAGCGGCCCGTCCGGACCGTCCACGCAATAGGTGACCGCGAGATCGACTGCGCCGATCCGGCCGACGGCATCGTTGACCGCGGCGGTGAACACCACACCGCGCGGGGTGCGGATCACCGCGCTGCGGCTGTCGACCAGCCAGTAGTCACCGTCGTCATCACGCCGGAAGAGCTGCTCGGTGGACACCCAGGTGTCGGCGGGCGCGAAGACGCCTCGCTTGACCGAGGCGGTCGGATCGATGGGACCTCGCGGGCGCGCGAGCAACAGACCGACCTCGCCGGGCTGGGCCCGCAGCACGAAACCGCGCTCGTCCTCCAGGATCAGATCCTCGTCGACGTCATAGGCCGCCAGCTCGATGAACGGCCCGCCCGGCAACGGGCGGCCCTTGCAGCCGGGCTTCACATCGGCCACGTTGGCCAGCACGGCCTGCCCGTCGGTGGTCGCGAAGAATTCGACGACGTGGGCCGGGGCGAACACCTCGCTGACCCGCCGCCACAGCCCGGTCGGCATGCCGGCACCGATGAACAGGCGTACCGACAGCGTGCCGTTGAGCGCGAATGAGGGATCGTCGATGACCTCGCGCAGCATCGCCCAGGTGTAGGACACCACGGTGACGCCGTACTGACGGATCTCGTGCAGGAAGCGGTCGGGGGCCAACCCGCGCGACAGGGCGATCCGTGCGCCGCCGACCACGGCGCCGCCGAGGCTGACCAACAATCCGGAGGGGTGATGCAGCGGGGTGAGGCAGTACAGGGTGTCGCGGTTGCCGAGGTTGGCAGCCGACGCGGTGCCGAACGCCGAGAGCGCCCAGCGATAGTTCGTGATCTGGCGGGCCACCAGTTCGCCGTTGACGGTGGCGAAGGCGATATAGGCGACATCGCGGGCGAAGCCGGGATCGGGGCGGTACCAACCGGGCAGCTCGACACGATCCGGGTCGATGCGCTCCATGTCGATCACCTCGGCGGAACCACTGCCCGGTTCGGGCAACTGCAGCTCACGGGTCTCGCCGCCGCCCAGCACCAGCACCCGACGATCCAGTGTCCGGGCCGCCTCCAGGTTCGCCGGATCGGTCAGGATCTCGACCACTCCGCCGAGCCGGGCCGCCAACGCCAGATCGGCGTCCGGGGGCATCAGCACCGCGACCGCGCCCAGGCGGGACAGCGCGGCGATCGCGACCAGGGCGCTGGGCCGGGTCTGCATCAGCACCCCGACCCGCACGCCCTGGCGCACACCGACGTCGATCAAACCGCGCACGACGTTGTTGACGCGCCGGTCGACCGCCTCATAGGTGTGCACGCGACCGTCGAACAGCAGGAACTCGCCGTCGGGATGACCGAGCGCCTGTTCGGTCATGATCCGGCCCAGCGAGATCCGGGTGTGGTCGTTGATCTGGCCGAGCCGGGCGAGCCGCGGCAGGGTGCGCGCGGTCTCCACGAGCAGCGTGCGCGCCGACTTGTTGGTCGCGACAACCGCATCGGCGGCCGAGCGGGCCAGCTCGAAGGCCAGCTCGGAAGCGGCCGCCGCGCCGTGCGCGACGCGTGAGGCCAGGGCCACACCGCTGTCGGAGGACTCGGCAGGCTGCTCACCCATCGGGACGACGGCCTCGGGCAGCTCGCCGTCACCGCTACGCCACTTGACCCAGGACGCCACCGTCGGCCAGGTCTGCGTGGCCGCCTTGGACCCGACGACCAATCCGAAATGCCCTGCGCGGATCAGGTATTCGTAGGTGTCGGCCTGTGGCGCCGCGGTTTTGATCCCGCGTACCGCCGCGGGCTGGCCGATATCGTCGACCTCGCCGACCACGGCCAGCACCGGGCATTTGATATCGGCGAGCGTCACCAGCTCACCACGGATGTTGAACCCGCCGGACATCATCCGGTTGTGCGCGATGAACTGCTTGAGCAGCTCCGAGATGGCCGGTCCCGACCAGGCGATCCAACCCTCCGAGTCCAGGAACCGGCGCTGCTGCTCGCGCGGGAGGAGCGCCTCGCGGTCATGGAGTTGACGCAGGAAATCCAGCCGGGCCTGGGTCGTCTTGATCGGGTCGAGCATCTGGAACCCGGTGCGGGCCAACCACCCCGGGATGTCGATCCGGGAGAACACGTGGTCGGCCATGAAGTTGGCGGCGACCGCACCGACATTGGGCGGTATACCCATCGGCAAGGCGGCCAGGGTGTCGACCGGGGACCCGAACCCGATGATGCTCGCCAGATCCTTGGACCTGCGATACGCCGCGGTCTGGTAGCAGAACATGCCGCCCTGCGAGTACCCCGCAAGGTGAACATCACTGCCGGTCACGCGCTTCACCGTGTCGATGGCCTCGCTGAGCGCCACCACGTGGTCGGCCAGGTTGCGTTGCATGCCGCCCTCGACCTGATCGGGTGAACCGAAATCGATCACCCACGGGTCGATGCCCGCGGCGCGCAGGATGCCGACGGCACCGTCCTCACGCGTCACATCCCACATATCGGCCGACATCATCATCGGATGCACCATCAGCACCGGCGGGCCCGCGGGGGCGGTGCCCGGCCTGGAGTCCGGCGGGAAATAGCGCCGCAACCGGTACATCGGAACGCTCTCGATGATCTGGTACGGCGAGGGCACCGCTCCGGTCTCCAGGCCCCCGTAGCGCAGCACCTCGATACCGTTCTGCGCGGTGGCCAGCAAGCGGCTCACCGGACCGGTGACCAGTGAGAAATCCACCACAGAGCTCCCCTACCGTATGAGTCCAGACACCAGCGCCAATCCCCCGATTGCCCCGACATCATGGCACAGCGCCACTGGTCGGCCGCCGCGAATGTCCAGCGCGGCCCCGCCTAACCTGGACTCCGACATGGCGCATCTTCTCGGGGCCGAGGCCCTACATCTGGAATATCCCACCAAGGTGGTCTTCGACTCGGTCTCCCTCGGGGTCAACGAGGGCGACCGGATCGGCATCGTCGGACGCAACGGCGACGGAAAGTCCAGCTTGCTGGCCATGCTGGCCGGCCGGGTGCGACCCGATTCGGGCCGGGTGACGGTCCGCGGCGGGGTGCGCGTCGGGGTGCTCGATCAAGCCGACACGCTCGATTCCGAGGACACCGTCGGGCACGCCGTCGTCGGCGACGTCGCCGAACATGTGTGGGCAGGTGACCCGCGCGGACGCGATGTCATCGCCGGGTTGCTCGGCGACCTGAGCTGGGATGCGGTGCTCGGGACGCTCTCGGGCGGTCAGCGGCGACGGGTTGCGCTGGCCCGACTGCTGGCCGGTGACCACGACGTGCTCGCACTCGACGAGCCGACCAACCACCTCGATGTGGAGGCCATCACCTGGCTGGCCGAACATCTCAAACGACGCTGGTCGGCTTCGGCGGGCGGGCTGCTGGTCGTCACGCACGACCGTTGGTTCCTCGACGAGGTGTGCAACACCACCTGGGAGGTGCATGACCGGATCGTCGAGCCGTTCGACGGGGGCTACGCGGCCTACATCCTGCAGCGCGTGGAACGCGACCGGCAGGCCGCCACCATCGAGGCGCGCCGGCAGAACCTGGCCCGCAAGGAACTCGCCTGGTTGCGGCGCGGCGCACCGGCACGGACCTCCAAACCCAAGTTCCGTATCGACGCCGCCAACGCGTTGATCGCCGACGTACCCGAGATCCGGGACAAGGTCGCCCTGCAATCGCTGGCGGTCACCCGGTTGGGCAAGCAGGTGGTCGACCTGTTGGACGTCTCGGTGAGCTACGGCGAGAGGGCCGTGCTGCGCGATGTCGAATGGCGGATCGCACCGGGTGAGCGGACCGGCATTCTCGGGGTGAACGGTGCGGGCAAATCCACTCTGCTCGGTCTCGTCGACGGCTCCGTACACCCCACCGAGGGGCGCGTCAAAACCGGCAAGACGGTCCATATCGCCACCCTGACCCAGGGCTCGGACCGGCTGGCCGACCATCTCGACGAACCGGTCCGGGTGGTGCTGAGCCGGCTGGCCACCACCTACACGTTCGGGGCGGGTTCCAAGGCCCAGGAGCTCACCCCGAGCCAACTCCTCGAGCGGCTCGGGTTCGGCAGCGCGCAGTTGTCGACTCCGGTGAAGGATCTGTCCGGTGGCCAGCAGCGGCGTCTGCAGCTGCTGCTGATCCTCTTGGAGCAGCCCAATGTGCTGATCCTCGACGAGCCGACCAACGACCTGGACACCGACATGCTGGCGGCGATGGAAGATCTGCTCGACTCGTGGCCGGGCACACTGATCGTGGTCAGCCACGACCGGTACTTCCTGGAGCGCGTCACCGACCAGCAATACGGCATCCTCGGTGGGCACCTGCGGCATCTGCCCGGCGGGGTCGACGAGTATCTACGGCTGCGGGCCGCGCATGCGTCGCAGACCGGTCCGGCGGCCGCGAAACCGACGGTCCAGGAAGGGTTGTCGGGTGCCGACCTGCGCACCGCACAGAAGGAGATCTCGGCGATCGAACGCAAACTGGAGAAGCTCGCCAGCCAGATCGACGCCGCCCATGTCCGGCTCGCCGAGCACGATCAGGATGACTACGAAGGGCTACAACGGCTCAGCGGTGGGCTGCGGGAGCTGGAATCCGAGGTCGCCGCCCTGGAGGAGCGCTGGCTCGAGTTGTCCGACAGCGTAGGCTGAGCCGACGCTAAAGCCGGATCAGCGCAACCTGATCCGTAGCCGGTCGGCGGTATCGCGCACCACGGCAAGCTGACGGGCCACCTGAACCGGCGCCGTGCCGCCACGCGCATCCCGCGAGTCGACCGACCCCGCGATGGTCAACACCGCGCGCACCTCGGCCGTCAGCCCTGGGTGGATACCCGCGAGCTCATCATCGGCGAGTTCCTCCAGCCCGACGTTGCGGGCCTCGGCCGCCTTGACCGCCGCGCCGGCCGCCTCGTGTGCAACGCGGAACGGAATACCTTGGCGCACCATCCATTCGGCGATATCGGTCGCAAGCGTGAAGCCCAGCGGCGCCAAGTCGGCCATCCGGTCGGTGTCAAAGGTGAGGGTGGCAACCAAACCGGCCATCGCCGGCAGCAGCAGCTGCAGCTGCCCCACCGAATCGAAGACCGGTTCCTTGTCCTCCTGCAGATCCCGGTTGTAGGCCAACGGCTGCGCCTTGAGCGTCGCCAGCAGACCGGTCAGGTTGCCGATGAGCCGCCCGGACTTCCCGCGGGCCAGCTCGGCGATATCCGGGTTTTTCTTCTGAGGCATGATCGAGGAGCCCGTCGACCAGGCGTCGTGCAGCTTCACATAACCGAACTCGGTGGTGCTCCACAGGATGATGTCCTCGGCCAACCGGGAGAGATCCACCGCGATCATCGCGAACACAAAGGCCGCCTCGGCCGCGAAATCCCTTGCCGCCGTGGCGTCGATGGAGTTGTCGGCAGCGGCGTCGAAGCCCAGCTCGGCGGCGATCGCGTCGGGGTCCAGCCCCAGCGAGGATCCGGCCAACGCTCCGGAACCGTACGGCGACACCGCGGTCCGCTTGTCCAGGTCGACGAGGCGTTCGGCGTCGCGCAACAGCGGGTGCGCATGGGCCAGCAGATGGTGGGCGAGCAACACCGGTTGCGCGGACTGCAGGTGCGTCTTGCCCGGCATGATCGCCGTCGGGTGTGCGGCTGCCTGGGTGGCCAGCGCCGCTACCACGTCGAGTACCCCGTCGCCGACGGCCTTGACGGCGTCGCGCAACCACATCCGGAACAATGTGGCCACCTGGTCGTTTCGCGAGCGGCCGGCACGCAGACGGCCACCGAGCTCGGGTCCGACCCGATCGATCAGACCGCGCTCCAGCGCCCCGTGCACGTCCTCGTCCGTCGGCAGCGGCCCGAAGCTGCCGTCGGCCACATCGGCGCCCAGACTGTCCAGACCCGCCAACAGGCCGTCGCGCTGCTCGTCGGTGAGCAGGCCGGCGCGATGCAGGACCCTCGCGTGCGCCTTGGAGGCGGTGACGTCATAAGGGGCCAGCGCCCAGTCGAAGTGGGTCGACTTGCTCAGCGCGGCCAGGGCGTCGGACGGTCCGTCGGCGAACCGTCCGCCCCACAGCGATCCTTCGTTGGTGCTCATACAGATTCCTTCCGCGAGCGTGCGTGAACTCCGGTCTGGCGGCGGCGTGTCGCCCGCAGACGCGCACGCTCGCGAAGGAGTGGGGTCACAGGCCCAGGTCGCGCTTGGCCGAGATCTTGCTGCTGAGTCCGTGCACGTGCACGAAGCCCTTGGCGCTGGACTGGTCGAAGCTGTCACCCTCGTCGTAGGTGGCCAGGTTGAAGTCGTACAGCGAGGTCGGGCTGCGACGGCCGTTGACCGCGATATGCCCACCGTGCAGGACCAGTCGGATCTCGCCGGTGACGTGCTCCTGGGTGTGCGCGACGAACGACTCCAGCGCGCGCTTGAGCGGCGAGTACCACAGGCCGTCATAGACCAGCTCGCCCCACTTCTGGTCGGTGCCGCGCTTGTAGCGGCCCAGCTCGCGCTCCAGGGTGACGTGCTCCAACTCGGTGTGCGCGGTGATCAGCACCATGGCGCCGGGCGCCTCGTAGATCTCGCGGCTCTTGATGCCGACCAGCCGGTCCTCGACGACGTCGAGCCGGCCGACGCCCTGGGCGCCGGCGCGCCGGTTGAGTTCCTCGATGGCCTGCAGCACGGTGACCGGACGGCCATCGATGGAGACCGGCACACCCTTGTCGAATCCGACGATGACCTCGTCGGGGCTGCTCCAGTTGATGGTGGGGTCCTCGGTGTAGTCGTAGACGTCCTTGGTGGGCGCGTTCCACAGATGCTCCAGGAACCCGGTCTCCACCGCACGGCCCCACACGTTCTGGTCGATCGAGAACGGCGAACGCTTCGTGACGTTGATCGGGATGTCGTTCTCTTCGGCGAAGGCGATGGCCTTCTCGCGGGTCCAGGCATAGTCACGAACCGGGGCCAGAACTTGCAGATCCGGTGCCAGCGACGCGAATCCGACCTCGAACCGGACCTGGTCGTTGCCCTTGCCGGTGCAGCCATGTGCCACGATGCCGCCACCGTGCTCACGCGCGGCCTTGACCAGGTGCTTGACGATCAGCGGCCGGCTGATGGCCGACACCAGCGGGTAACGGTCCATGTAGAGCGCGTTGGACTGGATGGTCGGCAGGCAGTACTCGTCGGCGAACTCGTCGCGCGCGTCGACGACGACGGCCTCGACAGCGCCGCAGTCCAGGGCGCGCTGACGCACGACATCCATGTCCTCGCCGCCTTGGCCGAGGTCGATGGCGACGGCGACGACCTCCTTGCCGGTTTCCTTGCCGATCCAGCTGATGGCCACCGAGGTGTCCAGACCGCCGGAATACGCCAGGATGACGCGCTCGGACATTGGTTGATCTCCCTTTTTAGTGAACTGTTACTTCAAGTTTTCGAACATGCTCGCGAGCTCTGCGCCGGTCATCGGCTCACGGGCTATCACGAAGATGGTGTCATCACCGGCGACGGTGCCGACAACCTGGGGCAACGATGCCCGGTCGATGGCGCTGGCCAGGTAATGCGCCGCCCCGGGCGGGGTGCGCAGCACGGCCAGGTTGGCACTGGAATCGGTGGCGACCAGCAGTTCGCCGAGCAGCTTCGTGACCCGCTCGGTTCCGCCGGAGACGCCCCGCACCGGGCTGCCGTCCTCGGGCACCACGTACACCCCGACACCGCCGTCGGCCCCGCGCAGCTTCACCGCACCGAGTTCCTCCAGGTCCCGCGACAGGGTGGCCTGGGTGACATCGATACCCTCGGCGGCGAGCAGGGCGGCCAGCTCGGTCTGGCTGCTGATCGCGTTCGACGACAGCAACGTGACGATGCGGGCCTGGCGGCCGGCCCGGGTCGGGGTGCTCATGCGGTTCCCTCGCAGGCTCGGGTCCCGCATATCGGCCGTCGATTCGCTCCGCAAGCGTCGCTCATGATGTCAGGCACGCTCCAACAGCCAGGCCAGCAGCGCCTTCTGGGCGTGCAGCCGGTTCTCGGCCTCGTCGAACACCGCACTCTGCGGGCCGTCGATGACCTCGTCGGTGATCTCGTGTCCGCGGTGCGCCGGAAGGCAATGCAGGACAACGGCATCGGGGTCGGCAAGCTTCAGCAGGTCGGCGTTGACCTGGAACGGACGGAACGGGCGCACCCGGTCCAGGCCGTCGTTCTCCTGGCCCATCGAGGTCCAGGTGTCGGTGACCAGGACGTCGACACCGTCGACGGCGGCCCTCGGGTCGGCGCTGACGGATACGGTCGCTCCCGTTTCACTGGCGCGGCGGCGGGCGGCGTCGACGAACTGCGGATGCGGTTCGAAACCCGCAGGTGCGGCGATGGTGACGTCGATCCCGGCGGTGACCCCGCCCAGCATCAGCGAGTGCGCCATGTTGTTGGCGCCGTCACCCAGATAGGTCATGGTCAGGCCGTGCAGCGCGCCCTTGCGCTCGGCGAGGGTCTGCAGATCGGCGAGCACCTGGCACGGGTGGAACTCGTCGGAGAGCGCGTTGACGATCGGGACGGTCGACCCGGAGGCCATGGCGCTCAGGCGTTCCTGGGCGAAGGTCCGCCACACGATGGCGTCGACATAGCGCGAGAGCACCGCGCCGGTGTCCTCCAGGGTCTCCTCGCGACCGAGCTGGGTGCTGCGGCCGTCGACGACGACGGCGTGCCCGCCGAGCTGGGCGATGCCCATCTCGAAGGAGAACCGGGTGCGGGTGGAGTTCTTCTCGAAGATGACCGCGACGCCGCGCGGACCCTCCAGCGGGCGCCGCGAGAACGGCGCGGCCTTGAGTTCGGCGGCCAGCGCGAGCACCTCGGCCTGCTCGTCGGGCGTCAGGTCGTCGTCACGCAGGAAATGTCGGGTCATGCTTTACCCCTTGGCTCCGTTGTCGAGTACCGCGGGCAGTGCGGTGAGGAACTCGTCGATCTGGGCATCGGTGATGATCAGCGGCGGGGCCAGTCGGATCACGTCGGCCGCGGCGGCGTTGACCAGGAAGCCGGCCTTGCGGGCGGCCGCCTCCACGGCCTTGGCCTTGTCCTGGGTGAGCGCGATGCCGATGAGCAGACCCTTGCCGCGGACGTGGTCGACCAGCGGATGGCCGATCGCCTCGACGCCGTGGCTGATCGTCTTGCCCGCCGCACCGGCCCGATTGACCAGGTCCTCGGCGGCCAGCGTCTGCAGCACCGCCAGGGCGGCCGCGGTGCTCACCGGGTTGCCGCCGAACGTGCTGCCGTGCAGGCCCGGGGTCAACAGGTCTGCCGTTGCGCCGATGGCCAGGCACGCGCCGATCGGCAACCCACCGCCCAGCCCCTTGGCCAGGGTGACGATATCGGGGGTGATGCCGTCGTGTTGGTGGGCGTAGAAGGCTCCGGTGCGCCCGACGCCGGTCTGCACCTCGTCGAGGGCGAGCAGGGCGCCGTGTGCGGCGGTGATCTCCCGGGCCGCGATCAGATAGCCGGGCGGCGGGACGACCACGCCGCTCTCCCCCATGATCGGCTCCAGGAACACCGCGGCCGTCTCGTCGTCGACGGCGCCGCGCAGCGCGTCGATATCGCCGTAGGGCACGAAGCTGACCTGTCCGGGCAGCGGTTCGAAGGGTGCGCGCTTGGCGGGCTGGCCGGTCAGCGCCAGCGCCCCCATTGTGCGACCGTGAAAGCCGCCTTCTGCCGCAACGACTTTGGTTCGTCCGGTGAGCCGCGTGATCTTGAACGCAACCTCATTGGCCTCGGTACCGGAGTTGCAGAAGAACGCTCTTGCTGTGACATCCCCCGTCGCTTCGCTCGCCCCCGACGCTCCGAGGTGATCGACGAGCCGCTCGGCCAGGGCGATACCGGGCTCGGTGGCATACAGGTTCGAGGTGTGCCCCAGTGTGTTGAGCTGGGCGGTGACGGCCTCGATGACGGCCGGATGACGGTGGCCGAGCAGGTTGACCGCAATACCGCCGAGCAGGTCCAGATAACTCTTGCCGGATTCGTCGGTGACGACGGCGCCGTCGCCGGCGACCAGCGCCAGGGGCGGGGTGCCGTAATTGTTCATCATGACCGCTTCCCAGCGGCTGGCGAGCGTCATGCGGGCACCACCTTTGTTCCGGTTCCTTCGTCGGTGAAAAGCTCGACGAGCACACAGTGTTCGACGCGACCGTCGATGACGTGTGCGCTGGGCACACCGCCGTCGACGGCGCGCAGACACGCCTCGATCTTGGGCACCATGCCCGATTCGAGTTTGGGCAGCAGCTGCGTCAGCGCCGAACTGTCGATTTCGCTGACCAAGGAGTTACGGTCCGGCCAATCGGTGTAGAGGCCTTCGACATCGGTGAGCATCAGCAGCTTCTCGGCACCGAGCGCCTCGGCCAACGCCGCGGCCGCGGTATCGGCGTTGATGTTGTGCACCACACCGTCGATATCGGGTGCAATGGTGGAGACCACCGGAATGCGACCTGCGGCAATGAGATCCAGCAGCGAATCGGCGTTGACGCGTTCGACGTCGCCGACCAGCCCGATATCGGTGGCAACACCGTCGACGGTCACGCTGCGCCGGACCGCGGTGAAAAGTTGAGCGTCCTCGCCGGTGACACCGACCGCGTAGGGGCCGTGCGCGTTGATCAGGCCGACGAGTTCGCGGCCCACCTGACCGAACAGCACCATCCTGGCGACGTCGAGCACCTCCGGTGTGGTGACCCGGAACCCGCCCTTGAAATCGCCTGGGATGCCCAGCTTCTTGAGCATCGCGCTGATCTGCGGCCCGCCGCCGTGCACCACGACCGGCCGGATCCCGCAGTTGCGCAGGAACACCATGTCGGCAGCGAAGGCCGCCTTGAGCGCGTCATCGGTCATGGCGTTGCCGCCGTACTTGACCACGACGATCTTGCCGTGCAACTGCTTGAGCCAGGGCAACGCCTCGGCGAGAATCGCCGCCTTCGCCCGCGTCGAATGCTCTTCGCCGATGTCACTCATGAGCTGTAGGCCGAATTCTCTTCGACATAGGCATGCGACAGGTCGGTGGTTCGGATCGACGCGCAGGCATCGCCGGACGCCAGGTCGACCAGTACCTCGATCTCGTCACCGGAGAGATCGACCTCGCGGGCGCCGGGGGCACCGGCACCGTCGATGCAGACGGGAGACCCGTTGAACGACACGCTGATCCGGTGCGGATCGAGCGCCACCGGCGCAATACCGACGGCGGCCAGCACGCGGCCCCAGTTGGGGTCGGACCCGAACAGTGCGGTCTTGACCAGGCTGTCGCGGGCGATGGCCCGCGCGGCCACCAGCGCGTCATCCTCGGAGGCGGCACCGCCGACGGTGATCGTGATGCGTTTGGTGACACCTTCGGCATCGGCCTGCAGCTGCGCGCACAGGTCGTCGCAGACGGCGAAGACGGCCGCGTCCAGGTCGTCCTGGCTCGGGGTGACCTCACTGGCGCCGGAGGCCAGCAGGAGCACGGTGTCGTTGGTGGAGCAGCTGCCGTCGACGTCGAGGCGGTCGAAGGTCCGCGCCGTGGCCCGCCGCAACGCGGTGTCCAGCGACGCCGCACCGGCCACGGCGTCGGTGGTGATCACCACCAGCATGGTCGCCAGCGACGGTGCGAGCATGCCCGCGCCCTTGGCCATCCCGCCGACGGTCCAGTTGTCCGCGTGCAGCGCAACCTGTTTGGGCACCGTATCGGTGGTCATGATGGCCCGGGCGGCTTCTTCGCCGCCGGTCAGGCCACCGGCCATCTCGTGCACGATCTCGGTGACCCCGGCGAGCACCTTGTCCATGGGGAGCCGGTCACCGATCAGGCCGGTCGAGCACACCGCGACCTCGATGGCGCCGGTCTCGGTGCCCCAGTCGCTCAGTGCCGCGGCGACCGCCTCGGCGGTGGCATGGGTGTCCTGGAATCCACCGGGACCGGTGCAGGCGTTGGCACCGCCGGAGTTCAGGATGACCGCGCGCAGCCTGCCGGTCGTCAGCACCTGCTGCGACCACTGCACGGGTGCGGCCTTGATCTGGTTACGGGTGAACACGCCGGCGGCGTGATGATCGGGCCCCTCGTTGAACACCAACGCCAGATCGAGCGCTCCGGAAGCCTTGATACCGGCGGAGATACCGGTGGCCCGGAAGCCGGCCGGGGCGGTGACGCCCTGTGTACGCACAAGCTTGCCCACTGCCCGGTTCACGGTGCCACTCCCACGGTCGACAGTCCTTCGGTTTCGGGCCATCCCAATGCCAGATTCATCGACTGCACCGCGGCACCGCCGGTGCCCTTGGTGAGGTTGTCGATGGCGCAGACGGCCACCAGGGTGCCTGCGTCGGCGTCGACGGCGACGGCGATCTGGGCGGCATTGCTGCCGATCACCGATCCGGTCTTGGGCAGCTGCCCCTCGGGCAGCAGATGGATGAATGGTTCGTCGGCATAGGCCTTCTCATAGGCCGCCCGAATCTCGGATTCGGATGCCCGGGTCGGTGCGGTGCAGGTGGCCAGGATGCCACGCGAGGTGGGGATGAGTACCGGGGTGAACGACACCGTCACCGGCTTGTCGGTGACCTTGCGCAAGCCCTGGGCGATCTCGGGGGTGTGCCGGTGTTTCCCGCCGATGTTGTATGCCCGCGCCGATCCGATGACCTCGGCTCCGAGCAGGTCGACCTTGGCGGACTTGCCCGCACCGGAGGTGCCACTGACCGCGACGACGGTGACGGCGGGTTCGGCGAGGCCCGCCTCGATGGCCGGGAGCAGCGCCAGGAGCGCCGAGGTCGGGTAGCAGCCCGGTACGGCGATGCGGGTGGCCCCGGCGAGCGCCGCACGGCCACCGGGAAGTTCGGGCAGCCCGTAGGGCCAGGTGCCGGCGTGCGCGCTGCCGTAGAACTTTTCCCAGTCCGCCGCGTCGGTCAACCGGAAGTCGGCACCGCAGTCGATGATGACGGTGTCGCCGAGTTGTTCGGCCAGCGCGGCCGAGTGGCCGTGCGGCAGACCGAGAAACACCACGTCGTGCTCGGCGAGCAGGGCGGCGTCGGTGGCCTGCAGCACCCGGTCTGCCAGCGGCAGCAGGTGCGGGTGATGCTCGGCCAAGGTGCTGCCCGCGCTGGCCGCGGCCGTGAGCGCCCCGATGGTCAGTCGACCGTCTGCGTAGGCCGGATGGCCGAGCAGCAGACGCAGGATCTCGCCACCGGCGTATCCGCTGGCGCCGGCGACAGCTACAGATGTCATGAGTGCGATCTTTGCATCGTTATGCAGGCGAATGCAAACTCATTACAGCGCGTGTCAGGCCCGCTGGACCGCGCCGACCCGCTCGGCCGCGGCGGCGACGGCGGCATCCCTTGCGGCGCTGGCCTCGTCCTCGGTCAACGTCCGGTCCGCGGCCCGGAACCGCAGCGCCAGGGTCAGCGACTTTCGCCCCTCTCCGATCTGCGGACCGGTGTAGACGTCGAACAACCGGACATCCTCCAACAGCGCACCGGCACCGCCGCGGACGGCGTCGATCACCGACTGCGCGGCCACCTCGTCGGCGACGACGAGGCTGATGTCCTGGAAGACGGCCGGGAACGGGGACACCGAAGGCGCGGGCAGCCGTTCGACGATCGGGATGCCGTCGAGATCGATCTCGACCGCGCACGTACCCGCCGGCAGCCCCACCCGCTCGATGACGGCCGGATGCAACTGGCCGGCGTGACCGACGACAACGTCTCCGACGAGCACCGCCGCACACCGCCCCGGGTGCCAGGGCAGCTGCGCGTCGGAACGCAGCGTCAGTTCGACCCCGACCGCCCGACCGATGGCCCGTACCGCCTCGAAAGCGTCGGCGGCCTCGACCTTGCGGCCCGGGCCCCACGGCCCGGCCGGCTCACGCAGCCCGGCCATCACGATGCCCACATGCTCGGGCTGGTGCGGCAGCGAGCGGTCCAACCCGGCGATCTCCTCGTCGGTGGGCCTGCGGTCGGTGGGGATGCGTTGTACCGCACGGGTCTCGGCCGTCTGCACGGCGACATGCGATATCGCGAACAACGAGGTGTCCACGGCACCACGGGAGACGTTGCGCGTCAACGCCTCCAGCAGTCCCGGGAGCAGCGTGCTGGCCAGCTGGGGCCGGTCGGCCTCCAGCGGGTTGAGCAGTGTGACCACCGCTCGCCGGGGATCGTCGGCATCGAGGCCCCAGGCATCGAACACCCCTGCCGGCAGGAACGGTGTCGGCAGCACCTCGACGAAACCCTCCAGCGCCAACGACTTGCCGACGGCTCGGCGACGGCGCTGCACCGGGGTGAGACCTCGCCCCGGCGGGGCCAGCGGCAGCACCGAGGGGATGGCATCCAGCCCCTCCAACCGCAGCACCTCCTCGACCAGATCGGCAGGCTCGCGCAGGTCGGGCCGCCAGCTCGGCGGTGTAGCGGTGATGGTGCCGTCGGCCTCACTCACCTGCGCGCCGATCTGGGTGAGCCGGCGCACGGCCACCCCCGCGGCATATGTCACCCCGGCGACCCGGTCGGGCAGGTCGGCGGGCATCCTCACCGGAGCCGGTGACCAGTCGTTGCGCGGCGGGTCGCCACGCCAGTCGGTCAGCGTCGGATCGACGGTCCCGCCGGCGATCTCGGCGAGCAGCGTGGCGCAGCGGTCCAGTGCGGCCACCGAGATGGCCGGGTCGACCGTGCGCTCGTAGCGCCGGCCTGCCTCGCTGACCAGCCGGAGCCGGCGCTGGGTGCGCGACACCGCGGCCGGATCCCAGACGGCGGCCTCCAACAGCACATCGGTGGTCGACGACCGCACCTCGGTGGTGCCCGCGCCCATCACCCCGCCGATCGCCGCGGTCGCGACATCATCGACGATCAGGACATCGGTGTCGTTGAGCGTGCGCGTGACATCGTCGAGCGTGGTGACCTGCTCCCCCGCCGCGGCGAACCGGACGTCGAAGCCGCCGGTGATCAACGACCGGTCATGGGCGTGCATCGGGTGGCCGAGTTCGAGCATCACGTAGTTGGTGACGTCCACGGCCGGTGAGATGGCCCGGATACCGGAGAGCAGCAGCCGACGCTGCAGCCACCAGGGTGATACCGCCGCCGGATCGATACCGGTGACCGGACGCAGTCCGAAGCGCTGCACACCGGTTCCCGGCTGGATCGTCAGCGGCCATGCCTCGCCCTCTGCGGGCAATGGCGGCACGTCTGCCGGGTCGACGAATTCCAAGTCGGCGGCGCACGCGATATCGCGAGCCAGGCCACGCATGGACAGGCAGTAACCCCGGTCCGGGGTGATCGCCAGATGGAACACCACATCGTCGAGACCGACGACCTCGATGGCCGACGCTCCGGGCTCGGCGGTGCCGGCGGGCAGCACCATGATCCCGGAGTGGTCACCACCGAGGTTCAGCTCCGAGGCCGAACAGATCATGCCGTCGGATGTGCGGCCGTAGGTCTTGCGCTTGGCGATCGCGAAATCGCCGGGCAGCACCGTGCCGGGCAGCGCGACGACCACCAGATCGCCGACGGCGAAGTTGCTTGCACCACAGACGATATCGCGAGGTTCCGCTTCACCGACATCGACCTTGCAGGCGCGGATGGGCTTCTTGAACTCGGTGAGTTCCTCGATCTCGGCGACGCGGCCGACGGTCAGCGGCCCGGTGACCGGTCCGACCGGGATGATCTCCTCCACCTCGTGGCCGATCCGGATGAGGATCTGTTCGAGTTCCTCGACCGAGACGTCCCAGCCGGGGTTGCCGAGCCGGACGGTATCGCGCAGCCAGCTGTACGGAACGCGCATCAGGCACCCACCCCGAACGGCAGCGAAAAGCGCACGTCGCCCTCGACCATGTCACGCATGTCCGGAATACCGTTGCGGAACTGCAGAGTTCGCTCCAATCCCATGCCGAATGCGAAGCCGGAGTATTCGGCGGGGTCGATACCGCAGGCGCGCAACACATTCGGGTTCACCATGCCGCAGCCACCCCACTCGACCCAGCCCGGGCCGCCCTTCTTGTTCTCGAACCACACGTCCACCTCGGCCGAGGGCTCGGTGAACGGGAAGAAGTGCGGCCGGAACCGGGTCCGGCCGGCCGGGCCGAATTCGGCGCGGGCCAGCGCGTCCAGGGTGCCGCGCAGGTTGGCCATGGTCAGGCCCTTGTCGACGGCCAGACCCTCGACCTGATGGAAGACCGGGGTGTGGGTGGCGTCGAGTTCGTCGGTGCGAAACGTCCGCCCCAGCGAGATGATGTAGACCGGCAGTTCGCGTTCCAGGAGCGCACGAATCTGCACCGGTGAGGTGTGCGTGCGTAGCACCTGCCGTGATCCCTCGGGGGCGATCTGGAAGGTGTCCTGCTCGCTGCGGGCCGGGTGGTCGGGCGGGAAGTTCAGCGCGTCGAAGTTGAACTGCTCGGTCTCGACCTCCGGGCCCTCGGCCAGCTCCCAGCCCATCGCCACGAAGGTGTCGGCGATCCGCTCGGTGAGCAGCGTGATGGGGTGGCGCGCCCCGACCGGGCGTCGCGTCGAGGGCAACGTCACGTCGATGCGTTCGGCGACGAGCACCGCGGCATCGCGCTCGGCACGCAATGCGGCGAGCCGCTCGTCGAAGCTCTGCTGCGCCTCCGTGCGCGCGATGTTGACCCGCTTGCCCGCGTCGGCGCGTTCGGTCTTGGGCAGGGTGCCCAGCGCCTGACGGGCCACGGCGATCGGGGAACGATCCCCGAGATGTTCGGTCTTCGCCCTGGCCAGCGCTTCCAGGTCCGCGGCGGCGTCGAAGGCCTGCCGGGCCGCGGCAACTGCGCTGATCAGGGCATCTTCTGAGAGCTCCGTCACCCGGCGATCATAGGTGATGCCCTGTTGAGAGCGACGTCACGCACCCTCGGGGTCGTCAACGGCCGCGCCAGGGGCGGCGGGCTTCGGCAGCGGTTTGACCCAGTACATGACCAGGTCCTCGGGAACCCCGCTGGGCTTGGTGGCGAACAACTGCTTGCGCACTCGTTTGACCGAGACCCCGACCGCGGCCAGCGCGTCCGCGCCCCCGACCGCGTCAAGGGTGGTGTGCGAGATGACGAGTCCGCCGCGGGTGGCCCGCTCCATCACCCGTGCGGCGATGTTCACGTCAACACCCAGCCAGTCGGACCCGATGCGCTGCGGGTGCCCGGTGTGGATGCCGGCCCGCATGCGCGGTGTGTACCCATCCACCTCGACGGACTGCACCGCGTCGAGCGCGGCCAGCACCGCGCGGACGGCGGTGGAGGGATCGGTGAACACGACCATCGCACCGTCGCCCATGCGTTTGACGATGTGTCCGCCCTGGGCCAGCAGCGGCGGCTCGGTGACCTGTGCGACGCGGCGCAACAGTCGCAGCGTGGCGTCGTCCCCGGAGCGCAATGACCACGCCGAGAAGCCGACCAGATCGGTGAAGACCAGCGTCATCTCCCGATTGGCCGGTTTGCCCGAGACACGTTCGGTGAGCGCCTGCCAGACCTGCAGGGCTCCGAGGCTGATCTCCCGGGAGACGGCCTCGCGCTCGAGAAGTCGGTCCGCGGCCCGGGCGGCGGCACGCGGGCCGCCCTCCCCGGCGGCCGACAGCGGGTCGCCGAACTCCGGATCGCCGGGCAATGCGCGCCGCGCACGCCTGATCATCGCCACGACGCCGGGGTTGTGGTTGGTGGCCGACAGCCATCCGAAGGGACCGGCCGGACGCGGTATCTCCGGCGGCGTCACCGCCGGGGTGTGCGCGGATCGTTCCTCGAACGATTCGGCGGCCACAGCGCCACCCTAGGTGGCACCGCCGGTACCGGCAACGACGTTGCGTGACGACCTTGATCACATCGCGCCGCCGGCGGGGAAGGTCCTGGTCACGGCGGTGTGGCAACGGTATCGCCGACCGGTAACGACACTCCGCCGCCGCGTGCGGCAGCGTAGACAACGGGTGTTGTCAGGCATATCGTGGCCGGACACCCGTGGTTTTCGAGGCTCGACGAGGACGCCCATGACCGCTGCATCTGCCGGCACCGACCGGACCGCTGTTCCCAAGCCGATACCGCTCGGCCCCGACTCGTTGACCTGGAAGTATTTCGGCGACCTGCGCACCGGGCTGCTCGGCGTGTGGATCGGTGCGATCCAGAACATGTACCCCGAGCTCGGCGCGGGCGTGGAGGATCATTCGATCCTGCTGCGCGAGCCGTTGCAGCGGGTCGCCCGATCCGTGTACCCCATCATGGGCGTCGTCTACGACGGCGACCGCGCGGCGGACACCGGCGCGCAGATCAAGAGTTTTCACCACGACATCAAAGGAGTGGACGGGCAGGGGCGGCGCTATCACGCCCTGAACCCGGAGACCTTCTACTGGGCGCACGCCACATTCTTCATGCTGATCATCAAGACGGCCGAGTACTTCTGCGGAGGACTCACCGAAGCCGAGAAGCATCAGCTCTTCGACGAGCATGTGCAGTGGTACCGGATGTACGGCATGAGCATGCGTCCCGTGCCCGGCTCCTGGGAGGAGTTCTGCCAGTACTGGGACCACACGTGCCGCGAGGAACTGGAGATCAACAAGGCCACCCTCGACATCTTCTCGATCCGGATCCCCAAACCCTGGTTCGTGCTGGTGCCGACTCCGTTGTGGGACCAGATCTTCCGACCGCTCGTCGGCGCCCAACGGTGGGTGGCCGCCGGGGTGTTCGATCCGGCCCTGCGCGAGAAGGCCGGGATGCGCTGGACCGCGGGCGATGAGATCATCCTGCGGCTGCTCGGCAAGGCCGTCGAACTCGCGTTCGTCGCGGTCCCCGACGAGATCCGGTTGCATCCGCGGGCGGTGTCGGCCTACCGGCGGGCCGACGGACGAATCGCCGCCGACGCACCGCTGGTGGAGGCGCCGGGCTTCATGGCTCCCCCGTCCGACCGTCGCGGTCTGTCGATGCACTACCAGCCCCCGCACAAGTCGCTGCTCGACCGCGCGGGCTCTCTACTGCACACCACATTCTCACTGGCCGGGTTGCGTCCGGCCGCCAAACGAAAGGCTGCCTGACTCGATGCTGGAATGGTCTGATGTCGACATCGCCGTGCGCGATGCGGTGCGCGAGTTCGTCGACAAGGAAATACGGCCCAACATCGACGCGCTGGAGAGCGGCGATATGGAGCCCTATCCCATCATCCGCAAGCTGTTCGCCGCCTTCGGTATCGATGCGATGGCACGGGAATCCTTGGAGCGCAGGCTCTCCCGGCTCCGCGATGGCAGCCCCGGCGGCCAGCCGAAATCCTCCGGCGGCATGTTCGGCGGCGGACCCGACCAGGCAGGCATGGGTTTTGTGCTGATCAGTGAGCTCTGCCGGGTGTCGATGGGCCTGGTCACCGGGCTCGGCGTCAGCCTGGGTCTGACGGTGCCGACCATCCAGAGTCGCGGCACCCTGGCCCAGCAGGAACGCTGGCTGCCCGGGTTGGTCACCTACGAGAAGATCGGCGCGTGGGCGATCACCGAGCCGGATTCGGGTTCCGACGCCTTCGGCGGCATGAAGTCCTATGTCGTGCGCGACGGTGAGGACTACATCCTCAACGGGCAGAAGACGTTCATCACCAACGGCCCCGACGCCGATGTGGTGGTGGTGTACGCCAAGCTCGACTCCGGCGACGGGACGGACCGGCGCGACCGGAAGGTCCTCACCTTCGTACTTGACCGCGGCATGGAGGGTTTCGTGCAATCGAAACCGTTCCAGAAGATGGGTATTCACTCCTCACGCACCGGTGAGTTGTTCTTCAACAACGTGCGGTTGGGCCGCGATCGGCTCCTCGGCGAGACCGAGAACAGCGCCGCCGGTGACGGCAGGGACAGCGCGCGATCGAGTTTTTCCGCCGAGCGGATCGGTGTGGCGGCGATGGCACTCGGGGTGATCGAGGAATGTCTGCGGCTATCGGTCGATTATGCGAAGACGCGGGTGCTGTGGGGCAAGGAGATCGGCCAGTTCCAGTTGATCCAACTCAAGCTGGCCAACATGGAGGTGGCCCGGATGAACGTACGCAACATGCTGTTCCGGGTCATCGAGTCCGCCCAGAAGGGCTCCCCCATTTCGCTGGCCGAAGCCTCGGCGATCAAATGGTATTGCTCGCAGGCCGCCACCGATGTCGCCATGGAGGCCATCCAGCTGTTCGGCGGCAACGGATACATGACCGAGTACCGGGTCGAGCAGCTGGCCCGCGATGCGAAGTCGCTGATGATCTACGCGGGGTCCAACGAGGTGCAGATCACCCATGTGGCCAAGGGGCTGCTCGCCTGACTTCCGCTGCGAGATTCACGTCAGGGACGGACTGCGGCCCGGCGCCGTCCCTGATGTGAATCTCGGTGGCACATGCCCTGGTCAGGACAGCGCCCGCGAGCTCTCGTAGAGGCAGATCGCCGCGGCGGCAGCCACATTGAGGCTCTCTGCGCCGCCCTTCATCGGGATCTGCACCCGGACATCGGCCGCGGCGGCCACCTCGCCGGGCAGTCCGTGGGCTTCCGAGCCGAACAGCCACGCTGTCGGCACGTCGAGGTCGAGGGTCGCCAGCGAGGCCTCGCCGTCCAGCGTCGTGGCCATCACCACCAGGCCGGCGTAGACCAGATCCGATATCAACGCCAGTGTGTCGTCCGCGGACACCACCGGCACCGAGAAGATGCTGCCCGCCGATGCGCGTAGGCATTTCGCGTTGTACGGGTCGACGCTGTTACCGGCCAGGATCAGCGCGTCGGCGCCCATCGCGTCGGCGAGGCGGATCAAGGTACCGGCGTTACCCGGGTCCGAGGTTTCCACGGCGACCGCCACCAGGCGCGGAGAACCGGCGAGCAGGTCGGTCAGTGACACCTCGGGAATGCGGCAGACCGCCACCAATCCGACGGGGCTCACGGTGTCCGACAGCGCTTTTGCGGCCTTGTCGGTCACGATGTGGGTCGGCGCGTCGCCCAGCAGAGACGCGAAGCGAACCGCCGCGTCCTCGGTGACGAACACCTCGGAAACGACTCCGCGCCGCAACGCCGCCTCGACAAGGTTGGGTCCCTCGGCGAGAAAGCGTGCGGCGCGGCGACGTTCGACAGGTCGCTGCAGCTTGATCGCTGCGGCTACCCGATCTGCGCGCTCGGTGAGCGGCGTGGAGAAGCCACTCATTCAGCGGTGTCTCAGGCGGCTTCGCCCGACGGCGCGTTGACATCCTCGGGCAGGGCCGCCTTGGCGACCTCGACCAGAGCGGTGAACGCGGCCGCGTCGCTGACGGCGATTTCGGCCAGGTTCTTGCGGTCCACCTCGACGCCCG
Organism: Mycolicibacterium neoaurum VKM Ac-1815D; assembly: GCF_000317305.3. The sequence goes on from NC_023036.2 coordinate 3,614,291, forward strand.
CGGCCTTGAGACCCTGGATCAGGCGGTTGTAGGTGATGTCGTTGGCGCGGGCCGCGGCGTTAATACGCGAGATCCACAGCTTGCGGAACTCACCCTTGCGCGCACGGCGGTCGCGGTAGGCGTAGGTGAGCGAGTGGAGCTGCTGCTCCTTTGCCTTGCGGTAGAGCCGCGAACGCTGTCCGCGATAGCCCTTGGACGCCTTGAGTACTGTGCGCCGCTTCTTCTGAGCGTTGACTGCGCGCTTCACGCGTGCCATGAGAGTGTTCCTTGTCTTACGGGGTGAAAGTTGGTCGGTGAAGCGGTATTAACCGTTCAGCAGCTTCTTGACGCGCTTGGTGTCGTTGGCGGCCACCACGGTGCGGCCGTCGAGGCGACGGGTCTGCTTGCTCGGCTTGTGCTCGAGCAGGTGGCGCTTACCGGCCTTCTGGCGGACGACCTTGCCGCTTCCGGTGACGCGGAAGCGCTTGGATGCGCCGCTGTGGGTCTTTGCCTTGGGCATGTGTCCTCAGTTCGTGTGGTGGATCAGTTCTGCGTGGGCTCTGCGGTATCTGCGGGGGGTGCCTCAGCAGCTGGGCGGCGCGTCGGCATATCGGCATCGTGGGCCGCCTTGGCGCGAGTCTTCGCACCACGGTGCGGCGCCAGCACCATCGTCATGTTGCGGCCATCCTGCTTGGCCGAGGTCTCGACGAAGCCGTAGTCGGCCACGTCGGCGCCGAGGCGCTGCAACAGTCGGTAGCCCAACTCGGGCCGGGACTGCTCGCGACCGCGGAACATGATGGTGACCTTGACCTTCGACCCGGCTTCGAGGAAGCGGACCACGTGGCCCTTCTTCGTCTCGTAGTCGTGGTCGTCGATCTTCGGCCGCAGCTTCTGTTCCTTGACGACGGTCTGTTGCTGGTTCTTGCGAGACTCGCGTTCCTTGAGTGCCGTCTCATATTTGAACTTGCCGTAGTCCATGATCTTGCACACCGGAGGCTTGGCATCCGGGGCTACTTCGACTAGGTCGAGATCGGCGTCGACGGCGACGCGGAGGGCATCTTCGATGCGAACAATGCCGACCTGTTCGCCATTGGGTCCGATCAGGCGGACTTCAGGTACGCGAATACGCTCGTTGATGCGGGTCTCAGTGCTGATGGGGCCTCCTACGTTGTCTTCTCGTGCCACGACCGTGTGGAACACCGGGTCAGTAGCGGAAGAACACCACGCCATCAGCAGAAAGGCCCTGCATATAGCAGGGCCCGATGCCGACCGATCACGGCTTTCGCCGTCTGCGTAACGCAGAACAGGGCATCCGCAGATGCCTGTGACCGGACCGCTGGACCGGTATGGTCAGCGGTGGGAGCGGGACTCCACTTACTGTCCCTGGCGTTCGCCGGGACGGTCGATCATGCCACTCTATCAGGCATGACCGACGATCAGAAAACCCAGTCCGCCGAAGACCCGCAGGTGAGAGAGCTCGCGGAAATCCCGGCCGTCGAGGTGATCACCCGTTCGGCCGTCATGTTGATGAGCGCGGCCGCCGAAAAGCTGGGTCTTGGGTCTGAAGACCCCGATGACAGTCCGCACCGCGACCTGGATGAAGCCCGCCGTCTGATCACCGCACTGGCCGGCCTGGTGACGGCCTCGGCGGAGTTCCTCGGGCTGCACGCCGGTCCCCTGCGCGACGGCCTCAAGAGCCTGCAACTGGCGTTCCGCGAGGCCAGCGCCGCACCCGAGGAGCCGGGACACGGACCGGGTGAGAAGTACACCGGCCCGGTCTGGTGATCCCGGCCTCGACACACCACCCGGAGCCCCCAGAATCACCCGTCCCGTCCGGTTAGCGCATATTCTCGCGCCCATGACGGCCACCTCAGCTGTGCCCTCGCCCAATCCTGCGGCGACACCCCGCCGGCCATCGGGTTTCGCCTGGGTGCCCACCGCCGCGGGCTGGATCGTCGGGGTCATCGCCACACTGTCGTTGGTGGCGAGCATCTCGCCATTCGTCCGCGCGGTCATCCGGATACCACGCGAGTTCGTCAACGACTACATCTTCAACTTTCCCGACACCAGCTTCGCGTGGGCATTCGTGCTGGCGTTGCTGGCCGCTGCGCTGGCCGCCCGCAAGAGCATCGCGTGGTGGATCCTGGTGCTCTACATGGTCAGTGCCGCGGCACTGAACGTCGCCGACCTGGTGACCGGCGACGAGACGGTCATGGAGGACATCGGCGAGATCGTCGGCCTGGTGTTCCACCTGGCAGCGATCGGCTTCCTGGTGCTGGCGCGTCACGAGTTCTGGGCCAAGGTCCGGCGCGGTGCGCTGATCAAGGCGGTGGGCACGCTGGTGGCCGGGATGGCGGTGGGCATCCTGATCGGCTGGGGCCTGCTCGAACTGTTCCCCGGTTCGTTGGAGCCCGACTACCGGCTCGGTTACGCCGCCAACCGGGTGGTCGCGTTCTCGGGAGTCGACGCCGAGGTCTTCGACGGTCAGCACCCCGGCGTTCTCGTGCGGGCACTGCTCGGCCTCTTCGGCGCGCTGGCACTGATGGTCGCGGCCATCGTGCTGTTCCGCTCTCAGCGGGCGACCAATGCGCTGACCGGTGAAGACGAGTCCGCCATCCGCGGCCTTCTCGAGCTGTACGGCAAGAACGACTCGCTCGGATACTTCGCGACGCGGCGCGACAAATCGGTGGTCTTCGCGCCCAACGGCCGCGCCGCCATCACCTACCGGGTGGAGGTCGGGGTCTGTCTGGCCAGCGGTGACCCGGTCGGCGATCCGCGGGCCTGGCCCGCGGCCATCGCGGCCTGGCTCAAGCTGTGCGAGTCCTACGGGTGGGCACCCGGCGTGATGGGCGCCAGCGCCACCGCCGCCCAGGCGTTCCGCGAGGCCGGGCTCAACGCCGTGGAACTCGGCGACGAAGCGATCCTTTACCCCGACCGGTTCAGACTCTCGGGGCCGGACATGAAACCCGTGCGCCAGGCGGTGACCCGCGCGCGCCGGGCCGGGCTGACGGTACGCATCCGCAGGCACCGTGATCTCACCGCCGACGCGATGGCCATGGTGATCGCCAGGGCCGACGAATGGCGCGACACCGAAACCGAGCGCGGCTTCTCGATGGCGCTCGGGCGGCTCGGCGATCCGGCCGACGGTGACTGCCTACTGGTCGAGGCGGTATCCGAGGGCGCGGCGGACGGCTCCGAGGATCAGGTCGTCGCCATGCTGTCGTTGGTGCCCTGGGGCGCCAACGGCGCGTCCCTGGACGTCATGCGCCGTTCGCCGCAGTCGCCCAACGGCACCATCGAGCTGATGGTCAGCGAACTGTGCCTGCAGGCAGAGGACCTGGGGGTCACCCGGATCTCACTGAACTTCGCGATGTTCCGGTCCGCGTTCGAACAAGGTGCCCAGCTCGGTGCCGGGCCGGTGGCCCGGCTCTGGCGCGCGCTGCTGGTGTTCTTCTCCCGCTGGTGGCAACTGGAGACGCTGTACCGGTCCAACATGAAGTACCAGCCGGAGTGGGTGCCGCGGTACGCCTGTTACGAAGAGACCCGCGAGATCCCGCGTGTCGGAGTGGCCTCGGTGATCGCGGAGGGCTTCCTGGTCCTGCCCTTCTCGCGGCGCAAGGAACACACCGGCGAACATGTCGCCGCGCCGAAAGCTCTGGTGGACAGCGGCGTCCTGCACGAAGACGGCAGTGCGCCCGATGCGAGCCCATTGGCCGACGACCTGCCCGGCGGGCGGGAGAACCGGTTGCCCGAGCAGGTTCGGGTCCGGATGGCGAAGCTGAAGTCCCTGCAGGACAGCGGGATCGATGCCTACCCGGTCGGCGAAGCGCCCAGCCACACGGTGGCCCAGGCGTTGGCGACCACGGCTCCCGACGAGACCGTCACGGTGGCGGGGCGGATCCTGCGGCTACGCGACTACGGCGGCGTGCTGTTCGTCCAGCTTCGGGACTGGTCGGCCGAAGTGCAGTTGCTGCTCGACGATTCGCGACTGATCCAGGGGCGCAACGCCGATTTCACCGCGGCGATCGACCTCGGCGATCTGATCGAGGTCACCGGAACCATGGGGCACAGCCGCAACGGGACACCATCGCTGTTGGTGACCCGATGGCGCCTGATCGGTAAATGCCTGCGCCCCCTGCCCGACAAGTGGAAGGGTCTGACCGACCCGGAGGCCCGGGTGCGCACCCGCTACGTGGACCTGGCCATCAACACCGATGCGCGGGATCTGATCACCGCGCGCAGCCGGATCCTGCATGCCATCCGGGAGACGTTGGTCGGCAAGGGCTTTCTCGAGGTGGAGACACCGATCCTGCAGCAGATCCACGGCGGCGCGAACGCCCGCCCGTTCATCACCCACATCAATGCCTACGATCTGGACCTGTACCTGCGGATCGCGCCCGAGTTGTACCTCAAGCGGCTGTGCGTGGGTGGTGTGGAGCGCGTCTTCGAGCTGGGTCGTGCGTTCCGCAACGAGGGGGTGGACTTCAGCCACAATCCCGAGTTCACGCTGCTGGAGGCGTACCAGGCGCATGCCGATTACAACGTCTGGATGCACGGTTGCCGTGAACTGATCCAGAACGCCGCGCAGGCCGCCAACGGGTCGCAGGTCGTGCTGCGCCCCGGCGCCAACGGCGCGCTGGAGGCGGTCGACATCTCCGGGGACTGGCCGGTCAAGACGGTGCACGGTGCGGTGTCCGAGGCGCTCGGCACTGAGATCGGCCCCGACACCGACCTGCAGACACTGCGTCGGTTGTGCGATGGCGCCGGGGTGCCGTACCTGACGCACTGGGATGCCGGTGCGGTGGTGCTGGAACTCTACGAACGACTGGTCGAAGGTCAGACCGAGCACCCGACGTTCTACAAGGACTTCCCCACCTCGGTGTCACCGCTGACACGGCCGCACCGCAGCATTCCCGGGGTGGCCGAACGGTGGGACCTGGTTGCCTGGGGGGTCGAGTTGGGCACCGCCTACAGCGAACTCACCGACCCGGTCGAGCAGCGGCGCCGCCTGCAGGAGCAGTCGCTGTTGGCCGCCGGCGGAGATCCCGAGGCGATGGAACTCGACGAGGACTTCCTGCAAGCGCTCGAATACGCGATGCCACCGACCGGCGGCCTCGGTGTGGGTGTCGACCGGGTGGTGATGCTGATCACCGGGCGCAGCATTCGGGAGACCTTGCCGTTCCCACTGGCCAAGCCGCGCTGAGGGGTTCACAGCTACTTTCCAGCCAAGCCCGTCAACATAGGAGGCGTGACCCATCCGACGCTGATGTCGCTCACCCACGGTTCGGTACCGACGACGATCCAAATCGTCACCGGCACCATCGTGTTGATCGCACTCCGCAAGCAGCGCCCGCGCGTACTGATCGCCGCGGCCGCCGTCGGCCTCGCCGCGATCCTCGCGACCAACTGGTACATCAACAGCCAAGGTCTGGCCGATGAACCCGCGCCACCGGCGCTGTGGATCTGGGTGGGGACAACCGGATTCGCCTGCTGCGCCCTGCTTGCCGGCTGGCGCGGCGCCCGGTTCCTGCGCCGGGCCGCGATGTTCAGCGCCGTTCCGCTCTGCGCCGTCTGTGTGGCATTGGCCGTCAACGTCTGGACGGGCTACTTCCCCACCGTCGGTTCGGCCTGGGGCCAACTGACCGACGAACCACTGCCCGACCAGACCGACCTGGCCACGCTGACCGCCTACCACATCGGACATTCCCTGCCGCCCAAGGGATCCCTGATCGCCGTGGACACCGGCAATGCCAACTCTGGTTTCAAACACCGCGGTGAGCTGGTCTATCTACCGCCGGCCTGGTTCGCCTCGAATCCACCACCACGGCTGCCCGCGGTGATGATGATCGGCGGCGAGCTGAACACGCCCGAAGACTGGGCGCGGGCCGGCGCGGCGGTGCAGACCGCCGACAACTTCGCCGCCCAGCACCACGGGAACGCTCCGGTGCTGGTGTTCGCCGATGTGGCCGGTGCGTTCAGCAACGACACCGAATGTGTCAACGGAGTTCGCGGAAACGTCGCCGACCACCTCACCAAGGATGTTGTGCCGTTTGTGATCTCGAAGTTCGGGGTGAGCGCCGACCCGGCGAACTGGGGTGTGGCCGGCTTCTCGATGGGCGGCACCTGCGCGGTGAACCTCGTCACCATGCACCCTGACCACTTCTCCAGCTTCGTCGACATCGCCGGTGATATCGCGCCGAACACCGGCAACCGGGAACAGACCATCGATCGCCTCTTCGGCGGCAACGCAGCCGCCTACGACGAGTTCGATCCGGTAACAGTGATGACCCGGCACGGACAGTATTCCGGGGTGTCCGGCTGGTTCGCGATCAACGGTGCGGGTGTCTCGCCGCCACCGCCGCAGGCCGGTGCCGCCAAGACACTGTGCGATGTGGGTACCGCCCACGGTATCGAGTGCGGCATCGTCACCCGACCCGGAAACCACGACTGGGCCTACGCCGGTTCGGCCCTTGCCGAGGCGTTGCCGTGGCTGGCGGCCAAGGTGCACACCCCCGAGGTCGCCCCGGTTGCGATACCCACCGGTGCGCCGGCACCCGCCGCGGCGCCGAGCGGTCCCGCTCCCGCGGCGCCGGTCGCACCCGCTGCCCCGGTCCCGGCGCCCCCGCCAGGTCCACCCGCACCGCTACCGGCGATGCCGATGCACACCGCACCCGCGGTTCCGGCGGTGCAGCCGGTGGCCAACCATCGGGCCGCTCAGTAATCGCTCTCTGCGGCCAGCACCTCGGCAAGGAAGGCATCAGGAGCGCCACCCCGTAACCGACCCCGCACGAATGCCCGAATTCGGTCCCTGGCGGCGCGGTCCTCGGTAGCCGGGCCACCCACGGTGAGCGACGCGGCACTCCAGTCGTGGTTCCACGCGGCAGGCTCGGCGATCGCCAACTCGACGGTGGCGGTGCCATCGGCGGCCAGCACCGCGTCGGCGGTGATCCCATCGCTGCGAAACCGCACGGCAATGCCGTCGGAGGGAGCCGTGACCGCGGCGCGCACGGTCAGGACGACCCGGCCCGCACCGTCGGCGTGCACCGCCCAGTCGACGGTGTCCTCGGCCGCGTCGAACACCGACGGTGGCACCGCACCCCAACTGATCGATGCGGTCCCGCCGGCGATGGACGCCTGCGCCACCGTGCCGACTCCCCCGGCGGCCAACGCATAGTCATCGCGTCGACCCGGTATCGGGACATCGGCCGGATCCGGCAGATCCATCAGTTCGGCGCAGGATTGCAGAAGTTCGGTGATGCGGGGGTCGGCCGAACTGCCGAGACCGGCGAGTGCGGCCCGGTGGGGACGCAGCAGCTCCTCGACATCGCTGTCGAAGGTGTCCTCGACGAAGAAGTCCTGGGCGGCCGCCGTCAGGGTCGCGATCTCCGCATCCAGCACCACGGCATCGAGTCCGACGATCGAGTCGCGCATGCTCGCCGGCCACCATCGACGCAGCCAGTGCCCCAACGCCAACCGCCGCAGCGGGGCCAGCGCCTCGACGGCCAGCGCCACCCCCGGAACATCGATGACCGCGGACGGCTCCGGCACCGCGTCGCCGACGGCGGCCGCCAGTGCGACGTGCCCGGACGCACCGACCACCCGCCACAGCCAATCTGCCGCACCGATATCGGTGAAGGTCAAGTGAACGGGAGCCGCGGGATCATCGACCGTCCAGGCCAACACGGCGCCCGTGACCTCGAGCACCGCCACCGCGGGCGGCTCGGCCGGCGCACCACCGGTCGTCCAGAGACCATCCTGAGCAACCAGCTTCATCGGGTGGCCTCCAGTTGCAGCATCGATTTGATGCGCTGCCGGTGGTCGAGGCTGACCGACCGGGCCACCCCCTCCAGCAACGCACGCATCTCCTCGACGTCCCGGCAGCTCTCCTGCCACACATCCCGGCCGTGCAGACGCGCCCACAACCTGCTCAGGTAGGGCCGGGCGAAGGCAGCAAGGTCCTCGGTGACCTGCTGTTGGCGCGGATGCAGCACCTCACCGGCGGCCAGGAGCCGACGTGCGTGCAACACGTAGGCCTCCTTGCGCAGCCGCGCCTGGATCCGGGCCGCCAATGGGTAGCGCGGCATCGTCGCCTCCCGCAACGGTGCCAGCTCGACAGCCACCTCGATGCCGGCAACCAGCGCGGCTTGGATGTCTTCGGCCAGCAGGCCCCACGGGGCACACGCCCGGTCGACCTCTTCGGCGAGCAGCAGCGGCACATCCGGAAGCTCGTCACGATCCATTGCCCGCCGCAGCGTGGCCCGCACCCGGTCGGAGACACTGCGGTCCAGCGGCCGGTCGGTTTCGCCACCGCCGGTGATCGGGGGCGGCGGCTGCGGCACCGTCGAGCTGAGGCCGATCGCGGTCAGTGACCACGGCAGGTCGGGTTCCGCACAGTGGGCCCGGGCGCCGAGATTATAAGGCGTCGCATCGGACACAAGAGCCTCCCAGACACGTTGTCTGGCAGCAGATTCGCCATGTGTCACCGCATCGCCCAGGACCGTTGCCAACCCGGCAAGAAACGGGCCGGTGATGGCCGGCGACGGCGTCACGTCGGCCCAACTGCGCTCCACCTGGACCGCCAGTGCCCGGACGGTCGGTTCGTCGGCGATATGACGGTTGAGCACCTCGATGGCGTTACGGTCGCGGTCGTCGTGCAGACCACGCAACACACTCACCGCGGTATCTGAATCACCTTGAACTGGAGCACCTTTGGTGACAGCAAGCTCGAAACACACCGGGAAGTACAACTCTTGGGCATTACCGGTGGTCAATCGCAGCTTGCGTCGGTGCGTCTTGAGCACGGTGAACCATTCGGCAGCGGCGCACAGCGCCACGGAATGGTCAAGTATCGCCCGGTGCATCTGCTGGGCCACCGCGCCGGAGACCACCGGGGCGGAGAACTGGGGATTGGACCGCAAACGCAATACCAGCGGATCGAGAATGCGTTTGACGGTACGACTCAGCGGGCCGCCGTCCGCGGTGCTGAGCACCTCCACGCCGGGCCCGATCGCCCGCCAGGCGCGATCGATGACGGCACGCCGCGGATACGCGGGCGTGACATCGGCGACCCGTGGCGTCGTCTCGGGCACGGTGCTCACTCGATCAGGATAGGCACGGCAGAAAAGTTGGGTTCGGTAGCGCCGCCACGGGGCGAACCTGGACCTCATGTCCGCGCACCCGCTTCTCGTCCTGTTCGCCATCGTCATGGCCGTCGGCCTGGCACTGCTGGTCGCTGCCGGCCGCAGTCGCCCCCGGCGCCCTGCTGCGCCGGCGGGGACATCTGTGGGTATCGGCACGGTGGCCTCCGTGCCGCCGGGCAGCGACACCATCACCGTGGAGGTGCACAGCGTGACCGCCGGGACGTTCACCGGGCGGCTGCTGGTGCCGGACGACCCGGTGGCAGCGGGCATCCGGCCCGGCGTGGTGTTGTTGGTGGCGTTCGACCCCGAAGCGCGCGAGGATCTTTCGCTGCCCGACGACATGGCGGCCATCCGGGCCGCATTCGACCGGATGCTGATCGGCAAGGGTTTGGTCACCGAATCGCAGGCGGACCTGATCCGGCGCGGGGTACGAGGAACCGGCGTGGTGACGGCCGCTCGTCCGACCGGCACCGGCCGGGAAGATCACTGCGAGGTCGTGCTCGATCTGATGGTCCGCCGGCCCGAGGGCGGGCAGTTCCCCGCACACGAGACGGCGTTGATCCCCGTGACCGCGTTGCGCCGGGTCTCCCCTGGTGCGGTGATCGATGCCTACTATCTGCGTGACGACGAATCCTCGGTGGCGGTGTGCATCCCGCCCGCCTGACCGACGGCGAAGGTCGCCAGCGCCGCCCAGTACACCGGGGCGGCCAGCCGGTCGCCGGCCCGCCACCGCTGCAGTTGTGCCCGCTGCCAACGGTTCACCGCACACGCTGCATCGAAATCGGCGATCTCCTGGTGGGCCGTGTCCACCGCGGCGATCACCGCGCCCATCGGATCCGGATGCGCCCCGTCGGTGAAGCGACGGTACCCCGCGCTCGTCGGTAGCGACCACAGCGTCGCCGTCACCAACTCCGCGCCGCCCAGGACCATGGCCGCCACCAGACCGGTGGCCTCGTCGAACCGATAGTCACCGCCGGAAGCGCAAGCGAGCAGGGCGACCCGAGTCGGAAAGGTCAGATCGGCGACCAGCAGGTCGGCAGCGGTCAACGGTCGGTGATCGCCGATCGGATCGGCATAGCCGGGGACCGACGACCGGCAGGCCAGATGCAGCGCCGCGCGTTCGGCGTGCCCCACACCGGCCTCGGTGCCGGCTTGCTGTGTGCTGTCGCCCACGCTGGCATGCCCGACGAAGACGAGCCTGCCCGGCCGCTGCGCCAGGGCTGCGGCGAGCCAGTGCCGGTCGGTATCGGTCCTGCGGAACAACTCGACGGCGGACTCGACCCGGGGCAACACCGTCCGGCTGCGCATCAGCTCGGCGTAGTGCCGCGCCAGCACGGTGTCGGCGGACGGGCGTCCCAGCACCGACCCGAGCGCGGAGTCGGGCCGCTGACCCGGCACCCGTGGGTCGAGCAGCAATAGCGGATCTCCCTGCGGTCGAGGCTGATTGATGCGGCGGATCCGGGCGATATTGGCCGGAACGGCCATCACGACGTCGGCGAGCTCGATGAGCCGCGCACCGGAGCTCAGCGCGGTCAGCGCGCCGGCCGGCCAGGGAATCGCGGCGGGTTGCGGGCCGTCGGGGGTGATGGCGTCCTGGCGCGCCTGCAGCATCGCGGTCACATCGGGGCGCAACAGCGGTCGCGCCAACAGACCCCACGGGATGCGACCCAGCCGTGCGCTCGGCGCGATGTGCAGCACCGGGGCCCGATCGGCATACGCGTCGAGCAGCTGCCAGCCTTCGGATCCGATGAGCAGCACCCCGAGCCGGTAGGCCAGCATCAGCTCGGACGCGGGATCGGTGAACGCGCCGCGGGTCAGCGCCCGCTCCAGCGCGTCGGCCGGGGATTCGGAGCCGCGGGGATCCGGAAGCGCACCCGCGATCTCCTCGAGCGCGGCCAGCAGGATGGTCTCTTCGACCACCCAGGTGGCGGTCAGTTCGGGGTGACCGACGACGCGCAGGCTGGCGTAGGTGGCGATCCCGACGTCGGCGTACCGCAGTATCAGAGCCGGCCGGTCGCTCATCCCCATGTCGGCCAGGCCGGTTCATCGGCGGTGATGCGCCGGCGGTAGCGCTGCCTGGCCAGCTGCCGGTACTGGGCCAGGATGGGTTCGGCGCCGGGATCCATCTGCAGCGGCGGTAGCGGCCCGAGCCTGGTCAGCGACGGTCCCCCGGTGACCGAACCGGAGGCGACATCGGCCAGTTCGGGCTCGGGTAGCTTCGGCTCACTGTCCACCAGCACCGCCTGCGCCCCGGCCCACACCGGCGCCTCGGCCTCCTGACCGTCTGCGGTGGCGAAACTACCTCGGGCACTGTGATATTCGATGAGTTCGGCGATCAGCGCCGTGTTCTCCCACTCCCAGGCCACGGCGAAGGCGCCGGCCAACATCGGGGCCGACACCCGGGCCGCCCAGTGTGCGCGGGCATCGGCGTCGGCGATGGTGTGGCGCACCGAATCCACCGCGAGGGCGGCGGGCACCTTGAGCAGGGAGGCCTGTTCCAGTTTGGCCATGGCACGGACGAAGCCCGGGCTGTCGGTCTCGGCGTTAGTGGTACCCAGCGAGGCGGCATGCTTGGCCTCCACCTCGTCCCAGCTGTCGTCCGGGTCGCCGGAGCCGTCGAATCCCAGGTCTGCCAGCGCATCGGCACGCCACACGGTGCCCAGCTGGTCATCACACCGCGCGTACTGCAGCCAGGTGCTGCGCGGCCAGTCGTCGAGCAGGGTGCGCGCCTGCGCGATGAGCTCGACCGCCGCGCCGAACCTGCCGAAGAATATTGGTATCCAACTGCGTTGCAACAGGATCCGATGAATGTGCAGGGGCTTTCCGAGTTCGCGCCAATGCCGCTCGGCATGCTCCCAACATTGATCGGCATCGGCAAGGGCGCCCGCGGCGAGTTTGGTCAGACCGAGGTGAAACAAGCAGCGGGACACATCATGGGCGCGGGCGTAGCGCGCGATGACAGGGTAGGCCTCGTTGATCAATTGCTCGACCGAGGTGTGGTCGCCGCGCGACCAGTTGCCGACCGCACGTTCCAATTGTGTCCTGGCGGTGTCGAGTTCCCATCCGTTCAGCTCGGCGCGGGCTCCTGCACGGCGCAGCCACGGTTCGGCCTCGGCAAGCCGACCGGTCTGTACGCAGAAGCCGCCGTAGCCGATTCCGGCCAGTACCAGCAGCCGGTCGTGGTGACCTCCGGAATCAGCCGCGAGGTCCAGACCGTCGAGCACCTGATCCCAGAGCGGGACGGCCATATGGTGCAGATCGTCGTCGGCGAGCGCCTGGGCGCACAGGATCTGGGCGCAGGCCACCAGAAAGCGTTGCTCGGCAGCCAGATCGGCAGGTCCGGATGACGCGGCCAACGTGGCCAGCACGGCGGCGGCCTGTTCATGCTCGCCCCGGGCGGCGTGCATCCCGGTCTGCAGGAAATCGGCGCGGCGGGCGTAGCGGCACATCATGTGTGCGGTCTCGGCGCCGGCACCGGGCTGAGCACGGTAGGCGGCGAGGCAGTCCCGGATCCGGGTGATGCATTCGACGACACCTGCATACGCGGTGCGCACCAGGTAGATCTCGCCGAGCTGGGCGAACACCTCCAGCGCCAGATCGTCGCGGTCGGCGTCCTCGATCAGCGGGAGCTGTGCGAGCAGCAGGTCCTTGGCCGCCGACTCGTCGGATGCCCACGCCAGCCGCCGGGCCCGGCCGAGCGCATCGGTGATCGACACGGCGTCATCATAGGACGGCAGCGGGCGGCGGACGCAGATGCGCGTCCGCCGCCGGCTCTTCGGCGTCAGTTGCAGCTGACCTTGATCTCGAACTTCTTCGTGATCATCCCGGCCATCGGATTCTTCAGGTCCGCGCCCGCGGCCTCACCGGTGATGGTGTACGTGCTGCCGTCGACCTTGACCTCGGCCGACCCGGTGCTCGCACCGCCCATGGCGGCAACCGCAAGCGCGTTACCGTCGACCACCAGGCCCACCGACTCGACCTTGGGGGTCGCTTCGTCGGTCATCACCACGCCGAGGCCCTGCTGGCCACCCACGGCGGCGCTGGCGACGTTGATCTTGCCGCCCGCCTTGACGCAGGTCACCGACTTCAGATCCAGGCCGGCCAGGTCCTGGCCCTCCACCTTGACCTCAGTGTCGCCGCCGGTGGCAACCTGCGCGGTGCTGTTGCCCGCGCTCGACGACGCGGCCGGCTCACTGCCCTTGTCATCGGAGCAGCCGACCAGGATGGTCGTTGCGGCGAGCACTCCGATTCCGGCGGCCAGAACGCGATTCTTCGTCATGTGTGTCCCCTTCATTCGCCCGTCGCCCCTGTGGCGCCGTCGTGGGATCAGTACATCGACCGCCGATTGCTACCGATCCCAAACTTCGGTGCGGGTACCGTGACGACATGGCCGATGAGCAGCAGTCTTGTGCCGATGAGCCGCTCGACGTCGACCTTGTGCCGGTCGATCCGTCGCCGTTACCTCCGGTGTCGGTTCCTGCCGACACCGGTTACACCGACGCGGGTGTGCCGACCTTCGACTCGGTCCGCGAGAAGATCGAGACCCGCCTGGGCACCGCGATCGGTGGGGCGGAGCTGGCCGAGGAGACACCGGAGGGCCGGAACGTGGCCGAGCAATATGAGGCGCGGCAGCGCGCCGCCGCGGATCGGCTGGCGCAGATCCGCGAATCTATGAAGTCCGACCAGGACTGACGCGGCGTGGCGGTCACCCACCGATCCTGCGGCGCGGGTGATAGTGCACTGCAGAAGTGGTACGACCGGCGGTACTACCCGGCGCGTGATACTGCCGGTAGTACTACTTCTGGAAGTGCATCGTGGCCGGCTACCGTCAGGCGCTGACCTTGCTGCGGCGCCGTCGCGTCTTGGGCGCAGGCGCCTCCTCGACCGGCGGCGGGTCGAGCATCTCCACCAGGAATTGGCCGGTGTAACTCTCGGGCGTGGCCGCGACATCTTCCGGAGTCCCCTGCGCGACAACGGTCCCGCCACCGGCGCCGCCCTCGGGCCCCATGTCCACGATCCAGTCCGAGGTCTTGATGACGTCGAGGTTGTGCTCGATGACGATCACCGTGTTGCCCTTGTCCACAAGGCCGTTGATCACCTTGAGCAACTTGCGGATGTCCTCGAAGTGCAGGCCGGTGGTCGGCTCGTCGAGGATGTACACGGTGCGGCCCGTCGAACGCTTCTGCAGTTCGGCGGCCAGCTTCACCCGCTGCGCCTCGCCGCCGGACAGTGTCGGCGCGGACTGGCCGAGCCGGACGTATCCAAGCCCGACATCCACCAGTGTCTTCAGATAGCGGTGGATCGAGGAGATCGGCTCGAAGAACTCGGTGGCTTCCTCGATCGGCATGTCGAGCACCTCGGAGATGGTCTTGCCCTTGTAGTGCACCTCGAGGGTTTCGCGGTTGTACCGCGCGCCATGGCATACCTCGCAGGGCACATAGACATCGGGCAGGAAGTTCATCTCGATCTTCAACGTGCCGTCGCCCGAACACGCCTCACACCGGCCACCCTTGACGTTGAACGAGAACCGGCCCGGCTGGTAGCCGCGGACCTTCGCCTCGGTGGTGGCGGCGAAAAGCGTACGGATCTTGTCGAACACCCCGGTGTAGGTGGCCGGGTTGGACCGCGGCGTCCGCCCGATCGGCGACTGGTCCACCCGCACCAGCTTGTCGAGCTGATCAATACCGTTGATCCTGGTGTGCCGACCCGGAACCTGCCGGGCCCCGTTGAGCTTGTTGGCCAGCACGGTGGCCAGGATGTCGTTGACCAGCGTCGACTTACCCGAACCGGAGACCCCGGTGACCGAGGTGAGCACCCCGAGCGGGAACGCCACGTCGACCTCTTTGAGGTTGTGTTCGCGGGCACCGACGACAGTGAGCTGGCGCTTTCGGTCCACCGGCCGCCGGATGGCCGGCACCTCGATGCTCTCCTTACCGGAAAGATAGGCGCCGGTGAGTGATTCGGGATTGCGCAGCAGATCCTTGTAGGAGCCGCTGTGCACGATCCGGCCGCCGTGCTCGCCGGCCGCCGGGCCGATGTCGACCACCCAGTCGGCGTGCGCGATGGTGTCGAGATCATGCTCGACCACGATCAGGGTATTGCCCAGATTCCGGAGCCGGACCAGAGTGTCGATCAGCTTGCGGTTGTCGCGCTGGTGCAGGCCGATGGAGGGCTCGTCGAGCACGTAGAGCACGCCGACCAGACCCGAACCGATCTGGGTTGCCAGCCGGATACGTTGTGCCTCACCGCCGGACAGCGTGGCCGCCGCGCGGGAGAGGGACAGGTATTCCAGACCGACATCGAGCAGGAAGCCCAGCCGGGACTGGATCTCCTTGAGCACCTGCCCAGCGATAGCCGTCTCACGGGCCCCCAGGGTGAGTGCGTTGAGGAACTCCGCACAGTCGGCGATGGACAGTTCGGCAACCTCGGCGATCGACTTGGGACCGAGCGCTCCTGCCGACAACGACACCGCCAGGATCTCCGGCTTGAGCCGCGTCCCTTGGCATTCCGGGCAGGGAATATCGCGCATGAAGCCCTCGTAGCGCTCCTTCATCTGCTCGGAGTCGGTCTGCTCCATCCTGCGCTGCAGGAAGGCGAGCACACCTTCGAAGTCGGCGTAGTACGACCTGGTACGTCCGTACCGGTTCTTGTAGCGGACGTGCACCTGGTGGTCGGAGCCCTCGAGGATGGCCTTGCGCGCCTTGGCAGGCAGCTTCTTCCACGGGGTGTTGACGTCGAACCCCAGCTCCTCGCCCAGGCCCGACATCATCCTGGTGAAGTACTCGGAGGTGTGCCCCATCGACCACGGAGCGACAGCGCCCTCGGCGAGCGTCAGGTCCGGATCGGGCACGACGAGGTCGGGATCGACCTCCTTCTTGATGCCCAGACCGGTGCACTCCGGGCAGGCGCCGTATGGGGAGTTGAACGAGAACGACCGCGGCTCGAGGTCGTCGACGGCCAGCGGGTGGCCGTTCGGGCAGGCGAGCTTCTCGGAGAACCGCTGCTCGCGATGCGGGTGATCATCCTCGCGGTCGACGAAGTCGAGCACCACGATGCCGTCGGCCAGACCCAGCGCCGTCTCCACCGAGTCCGTGAGCCGCTGCTTGGACGATGCCTTCACGGTCAGGCGGTCGACGACCACCTCGATATCGTGCTTCTCCTGCTTCTTGAGCTTGGGCGGTTCGGCCAGCGGATAGACCACGCCGTCGACCCGCACGCGGCTGTAACCCTGGCTGTTGAGCTTGTCGAAGAGGTCGACGAACTCACCCTTGCGGGTGCGCACCACCGGTGCGAGGACCTGGAACTTGGTGCCGTCCTCCATCGCGAGCACTTGGTCGACGATCTGCTGCGGGGTCTGGCGGGCGATGCGTTCACCGCAGACCGGGCAGTGCGGTGTGCCGGCCCTGGCGTAGAGCAGGCGCAGATAGTCGTAGACCTCGGTGATGGTGCCGACGGTGGACCGCGGGTTGCGGTTGGTCGACTTCTGATCGATGGAGACCGCCGGCGACAGTCCCTCGATGAAGTCCACATCGGGCTTGTCCATCTGGCCGAGGAACTGGCGGGCATAGGCCGACAACGACTCGACGTAGCGGCGCTGCCCCTCGGCGAAGATGGTGTCGAAGGCCAGCGAGGACTTCCCCGAGCCCGACAGGCCGGTGAACACGATCAGGGCGTCGCGGGGTAGATCAAGATCGACTCCACGCAGGTTGTGCTCGCGCGCGCCCTTGACGATCAGACGGTCAGACAACGGGTTTTCCTCCCAAGACAGAATTCACGGCCCATGCTAGGTGCACCCACCGACAAGCCCGAGTCGAGCCGGTTAGCGTGGGGGTGTGACCAGCCCCCAGATCCCGCTCAGCGAGTCCTACACCGGCCACGTCGACAGTGGCGCCGCCGCTCGGCGCACCCTGCCCGCGGCGACGATCATCAAGGCTTCCGTCGGTCCCATGGACAACAACGCCTACTTGGTGACCTGTTCCACGACCGGGAAGACACTGCTCATCGACGCCGCGAACAACGGCGATGCCCTCGTCGCGCTGATCTCCCAGCACGCCCCGGACGTCGCGCTGATCGTGACCACCCACCAGCACTACGACCATTGGCAGGCCCTGGAACAGGTGGCGAAGGCCACTGGGGCGCCGACCGCCGCGCACGCGTTGGACGCCGAACCCCTGCCGGTCACCCCCGACCGCATCCTGGCCGACGGCGACACCATCACCGTCGGCGACCTCGACCTCACCGTGATCCACCTCCAGGGACATACCGAGGGCTCGGTCGCCCTCGCACTGACAGGCGCCGACGGCGAGACCACCCACCTGTTCACCGGGGACTGCCTGTTCCCCGGCGGGGTCGGCAAGACCTGGAAGGACGGTGACTTCGACCGGTTGCTCGGCGACGTGTCCGACAAGTTGTTCGACGTGTACCCGGATTCCACCGTGGTCTACCCCGGCCACGGTGATGACACAACGCTCGGTGCCGAGCGCCCGCACCTGGCCGAGTGGAAGGAGCGCGGCTGGTGAGGCCGGTACCCGAGAAGCCCGGCCCCGGCCAGGAGTCGGTGTGGGACTACCCGCGTCCACCCCGGCTCGAAGAGTTCCGCGGCTCGATCACCGTCGAGCTCGGCGGGACCGAGATCGCCACGACCCAACGCGGCTGGCGCGTGCTGGAGACCAGCCATCCGCCCACCTACTATCTGCCCGCCGAGGCCTTCCGCCCCGGTGCACTGCGCGCAGCCAGCGGCTCGTCCTGGTGCGAGTGGAAGGGGCAGGCCAGCTATTTCGACCTGGTGTCGGGCGATACCGTCAGCCGGCGGGCAGCCTGGACCTACCCGACGCCGACGCGCGGTTTCGAGCCCATCGCCGGCGCGATCGCGGTGATGGCCGCCGCAGTCCAGCGCTGCACGGTCAACGGCGAGACCGTGCTGCCCCAGCCGGGCGGCTTCTACGGCGGGTGGATCACCAGTTGGGTGAGGGGACCGTTCAAGGGCATCCCTGGGTCGATGGGCTGGTGACCGGCACACCAACCGAACACCGCCCGGACACCAAAAAGCCCGGCGCCCGCACTCGCGGCGGACACCGGGCTCACGGCTTCACAGTGCGATCAGGACGTGTGCACGATCAGCACGTCGACCTTGGAACGGCGCGCGACATTGGCGGGCACCGACCCGAGCAGCCGGCCGGCGATGGTGCTCAGGCCCACATTGCCGACGACCAGCAGGTCGGCCTTGACCTGTTCGGCGAGGTCGACCAGCGCATCGACGGGTGCACCGACGACGGCTTTCTCCTCGACCTCTTTGGCACCGGCGGCCTTTGCCCGGTCGGTGGCCTCACGCAGGATTGCGTAGATCGGCGCATTGCCGGTGGTCTTGTAGCCCTCATCCTTCAAGACGTCGGCGGCGTGATGGTCCTCGCTCTGCGGGAAGTACGCGGTGGCGATAACCACTTTCGCTCCAGACCCCGCGGCGATCTCGCCCGCACGATCCACCGCACGCAACGACGAGTCCGATCCATCCGTGCCGACCACGACGGTCCGATAGGCGCTCATTCATGCCCTCCAAGTTCGATGTCAAATCGATAGCTAGCCACCGAGACCCTAACGCCTCGCCGGACGGGCACGGGCGCAATTGGCCACACGACCCGCGGCGGGCGACACCTCGGCAGTGTTCGTCATGTCGAATCGTAGCCCCGACGAGCCCTGCGCAAACCGTTCCGTGACCGAGATGACCAGGCCAGCAGCCCGATCTGCCGTATCGCAGCACCCCCGCCCCGGTGATGTCCGACACCATGCTCGACAGCACGCCCCACGCGGGTGCCTCGTTTGCTGAGAGCGCGCGACACCACCCGGCCGGGACGCAGCACGGGCGGTACCGGGATCGTGCCCGGTACCGCCCGTATCTGGATTTACCTGTCTGTCAGGCGATCTCACTTACCGGTGAGCTTGTCCTTGACGGCTTCGACACCGTCCTTGACCTTGTCGGCGGCATTGGTGAGGTGATCCTTGACCGCGGCGACGGCCTGGTCGACCTGGCCTTCGGATTCCAGATCCGAGTTGCCGGTGGCCGAACCGACCTTCTCCTTGGCCTGGCCCTTGAGATCCTCGGCCTTGTTCTTGGCGTTGTCGGCGATTCCCATTCTTCTCTCCTCTTCGTGTGTGAGCCCGCAGGGTTCTGCGGTCTCGGCCTATTTCGCTGCCCTTTCGGCCAGCAGTTGGAATTCGAGATCGGTGTCGGCGGCGCGACGAAGGTCGTGCGCGCACCGATGCGCGAGCTGGCGGATCCGGGCCGAGTCGGTGGTCACCGGGAACTCGGCGCTGATGCGGACCACCGGGCGTCCGGATACGGTGCGGGTGGCCGCCTTCGCCGACGTCACCGCGGGGTGGTTACCCAGATCTGCCGCCGCCGCATCGGCCAACCGAGCCAGATCGACGGCTCCGTCGTGGGCGGTCGAAACCGTCCGCACCGAACGCGGTCGAAGGTGCGACAGGGTCAGCCACGCACCGATCAACAGCAGGACCACGCCACCGGCACCGAGCGCCGGCGACCACAGGTGCCACTCGGTCGCGCGTCCGAGCGCGGCGGGGTCGATGCGCGCCGCGGCGTCCCTGGCCACGGCGACATCGGCGCCGTAACCGATCACCCAGGCCGCACCGGTCAGAATCAGCACAGCCACCAATGCCGTGAGCACACGGTCGAATACGCGCAGTGCCGTGCTCATCGCACACTCCCCCCGTCGTCCCCGAAGTCCTGTTCATCGATCCATTGCCGTTGTCGGCCGCGCCGAACCCAGACGAGGTCATCGACCGGTTCATGGGTGCGCTTGCGCGGCTTCAGTGCAGTGATCAGAAAGACCACCCCGATGAGCGCCGCCGCGACCGCGCCCGGCCAGGTCCACCACTGCCAGTGCGCGTCGGCCAGTGCCGAGAGCATGGGCGCGATCCACGGGTCATCGGGTGTCAGTGCGTCTCGCAGGGCCACCGCGCCGAGGGCCATCAGCAGAACTGCGACGAGCACGCCGCAGTAGGTGGCGCCGGCGATCCGGCGCGGAGCGAAGCGGCGTGGCGCGGCACCGACGGAATCGGGTACCGGGACCTCGGCGCAAACATCCGAGTAGGCATCGGCGATTTGGGCCGGTGTCCGTTCCGATTCGACGCGGGTGATGGTCACCTCGACCCGATCCGGGTGCTCACCGAGCGTGGTGGCCAGTTCGCGCACCACCGCCGAGCGCGCCGAGGCCAGCACCGAGGCGCTGTCGACGGGCCAGGCCGCGGCGATCTGGACATCCACGCCCGACGTGTGATCGGCGATGGTGACCGAGGGCAGAGTCCGCCCGGGCACCATCGTCCGGTGGGCCACCACGCCCGGCGTGGCCAGTACGGCACGTTCGATCACGCGTTCGCGCACCCGGTCGTCGATCAGCGTGCGCCCGCGGGTGGTCGGCTCCGCCACACGCGTCACCGCCTCGCTCGACATGATCAGCTCCCCGACCTGCGACCGAGCGCCGTCAGGTCGATGGTGCCGTCGAGGTGGGCGCCGATGGCCGCACCTGCGGCACCGAGCACCAGGGCCAGCAGGAAGCCGATCAGCCCGCCGGTCACCGCCGCGATGGCCACCAGCAGGCCCGCGAAAAGCCCTGGTATCACATACTTTTCAGTCATTGTCTTCTCCTCTAGGGTTAACGTCCGGCAGCTCTGATCACGGGGCCGCCACATCTCCGACCACCACCTGCACCGGCACCCCGGCGGCGGCGCTTGCCACCTGCTGCACCCGGGTGGCGGTGTCGAGAAGGTTCCCCCGAAGCGCAAGGACGACGTGAACCTTGCCGTCCTGGGGGCCCAACCGGATCCCGCCGACCGTGCGGCCGGGCAGATACGTGGTCGGGACGCCGGGGCCGGAGTGCAGGCCGACCACACCGTCGACGGCGGTCACCGCCGCGACGACGCGATCGACCCGCTCACTCGCGGCGCTCACTGGACGCGGGGTTGCGCGTCGGTCGCGATCTCCTCGCCGTTGTCGTCATCGGCGAAGTGCACGTCGTGCACGGTGATGTTGACCTCGGTCACCTCGAGTCCGGTCATGTTCTCGACCGCGGAGATGACGTTGTTGCGGATGCCGTCGGCGAGATCATGAATGGCCACCCCGTACTCGGCGACGATGCCGATATCGACGGCCGCCTGGCGCTCGCCGACCTCGACATTGACGCCCTGGGTGAGGTTCTGGGTACCGGGCAAAGTCTCGCGCAGTTTCCCTACCACCCGAGCGGCCTGGCCGCCGAGGTCGTAGACGCCGTCGACCTCGCGGGTCGCGATGCCGGCGATCTTCGACACGACGACGTCGGCGATGGTGGTCACGCCATGGTCGGAAGCCAGCTTCTCCAACTCCTTGCCTGCGCTGTCCGCCTTGGCTGCGGAGCTGACCTCACGGGACGGTGTTGCGGTGGTCATCTGAGTCTCCTTCACGAGTTCCTCCAGCTCGGAACATTTTGTCCGGCTCACATGGTTAGTCGGGGCCGAGTGCGTGAAGCGCACGCACGGGAGATGTAGAACACAGCGGGTTTGAAATGTGCGCCAAATGGACAACTAGTGCCAGGTGCTCGACTCGCTGTCCGATGAGACGCTCGCCCGACGCGCTCAGCGGGGTGATTCGGCAGCGTTCGACGTGTTGGTCGTCCGGCATGCACCGGCGTTGCTGAAGTTCGTCAGGCAAACGTATCCGGAGTCCGGCGACTGCGACGATATCGTCCAGGAGACCTTCATCGCCGCATGGAAGGCGCTGCCCAACTTCGCATTCCGTTCCGCGTTCCGAACGTGGCTGTACTCCTTGGCGTCTCGCAAGACCGTCGATGCGATGCGCCGCCGGCGACCACAGAACGATCTGGACTCGGCGCCGGAGACCCCCGACTTCCGACCTGGGCCCGGCCAGCGGGCCGAGCACGCCGCGTTCTTGACGACCCTGAACCGCGAACTGGCCAAGCTGCCCTACCCGGCGCGCGCCGCGTGGTGGCTCCGCGAGGTCTATGACCTGCCGGTGGCCGAAATCGCCACGGTGCTGCACACGACCGAGGGTTCGGTCCGAGGATTGTTGCAGCGCACCCGGAAACGTCTGGCCACCACACTGGAGGAGTTCCGACCATGAGGACGACCGGCCGGTTTTACAGTGGTGCCTCGGTGCGCAACACTGGAGACGATATGAGCACGGCAGCGCGGGACGATTACGAAGCCACCGCCGAGGCGGCGGCCTGGATCGCCGATGCCACCCGCCGATTTGCCGGTCTGCGCGAACCGGAGGCCGAGAGCGACACCCGTTGGGCCGAAACCGGTTCGGCTCTGACTGAACTGAGAAGTGGCATCGCCCAACGCATTTCGGCGTTACCGCGGCGAGGCAAGCTGATCCGCACCGCACGCGAGGGCATCGGCGTCACACATATCGCGTTGGCCAAGCTGCTCACCTGGGCGCTGGCCGAACCGGCAGCCGAGGTCGCCGCGGCCGTCGCAGATGTCGAGCTCAGCGTGCAGGACGATGTCCTGACCGCCGTTCACATCCACCTCATCGGCATCGGCGCCGAGCAGCGACGACACACCTATCTGCAGGACGGCGATTCACTGCGCCGCGATGCGGCCGTGGTGCTGCGCGAGACGATCGGTGTCGACACCGCCGAGATCACCGCGACCTGGGATGACGTGGTCGTCACCGGTCGGTGAAACCGTGCCGGAATGAGCACGCGGACCGGGTAGCGGCCTGCCGGTGATCTAGCGGCAACAGTTCGGGTCGAGCACCGAACACAGTGCGATCAAGGACTCATGGCGGGCGCGGTGATAGACATTCATTCCGCGCCGTTGCGACTCGACGAAGCCCGCTCGCCGCAACTGTGACAGGTGATGACTCACAGTCGATTCCGATAGCTCCACCGCCGCTGCCAGATCGCAACTGCACACTTCACCCTCGCGGCTGCTGAACAGCAACGACATCAGTTTGACCCGCACCGGATCGGCCAACGCTTTGAGGCGCAACGCAATCTCCAACGCCGCATCGTCATCGACCGGACCGGCGGCGACCGGCGAACAGCAGACCGGCGTGGATACGTCGATGGTCGGCAGCGCTTTCGGCATGAACCCATCCTGCCACACCTTATTGACAAATATCGAAGAGGTGGCAGGATCAGCAGCGTCTGCAGTTCGACATAAGCCACAAAGGTAGGAGGCGGTCATGTCCCGCGCCCAACTCGCCCTCAACGTCGATGACCTCGATCAGGCCATCACGTTCTACTCCAAACTGTTCAACACATCCCCGGCCAAGGTGAAACCGGGATACGCCAACTTTGCGGTCACCGAACCTCCGCTGAAACTCGTGCTCATCGAAAACCCCGGCCACGGCGGAACGATCAACCACCTCGGCGTCGAAGTCGAATCCAGCCAGGCCGTCCATGCCGAAATCGCCCGCCTCACCGACGAAGGCATGTTCACCGAAGAGGAAATCGGCACCACCTGCTGTTTCGCCACCCAGGACAAGGTGTGGGTGACCGGCCCGGCAGGTGAGAAATGGGAGGTCTACACCGTGCTGGCCGACTCCGACACCTTCGGCACCGGCACGAGCGCACCGGTCACCGATGGCAGCGGGGCAGGAACCTGCTGCACCGCCGACAGCGCGTGACATCCAAAACCGATGCCGGCGGCGAATCGGTCGTCGTCGGGAAACTCTCGATGCTCGACCGATCTCTCCCGGTCTGGATCGGTGCCGCCATGGTCGCAGGTCTGCTGCTGGGCCGGCTGATTCCCGGCGTCAGCACCGCCCTCAACAGTGTTCAGGTGCAGGGCATTTCGGTCCCCATTGCCCTTGGCCTGCTGATCATGATGTACCCCGTGCTGGCGAAGGTCCGTTATGACCGGCTGGACACCGTCACCGGCGACCGCAAGCTGTTGCTGAGTTCCCTTGTCCTGAACTGGTTGATCGGTCCCGCGCTGATGTTCGCACTGGCCTGGCTGCTGGTGCCCGACCTGCCCGAATACCGCACCGGGCTGATCATCGTCGGCCTGGCACGCTGCATCGCCATGGTC
The DNA here is from genome assembly GCF_000317305.3 of Mycolicibacterium neoaurum VKM Ac-1815D. The sequence goes on from NC_023036.2 coordinate 3,638,458, forward strand.
ATCATCTGGAACGACCTGGCCTGCGGTGATCGGGAAGCCGCGGCCGTGCTGGTCGCGCTCAACTCGCTGTTCCAGGTCGTCATGTTCGCCGTGCTGGGCTGGTTCTACCTGTCGGTGCTGCCGGGGTGGCTGGGCTGGGACACCGCGTCCATCAACGCCTCACCGTGGCAGATCGCCCAATCCGTCTTGGTGTTCCTGGGCATCCCGCTCCTGGCGGGCTATCTGTCCCGGCGACTTGGCGAGAAAGCCAAAGGCCGCACCTGGTACGAAACCCGATATCTGCCGAAGGTCGGGCCGTGGGCGCTCTACGGCTTGCTGTTCACCATCGTCATCCTCTTTGCGCTGCAAGGCGAACAGATCACCAGCCGACCAGTCGACGTGGTGCGCATTGCCGCTCCCCTGCTGATCTATTTCGCCGTCATGTGGGGCGGCGGATACCTGCTCGGGGCCGCGCTCGGACTGGGTTACGAGCGCACCACCACGCTCGCGTTCACCGCGTCCGGCAACAATTTCGAACTCGCCATCGCCGTGGCCATCGCCACCTACGGAGCCACTTCCGGCCAGGCGCTCGCCGGGGTGGTCGGCCCGCTGATCGAAGTACCGGTCCTGGTCGCCCTCGTCTACGTATCCCTGTTCCTGCGCAAGCGCTTCTGGCCCCAGACGAAAGCACCGACCACATGAGCGACACCAGACCCGCAGTCCTGTTTCTATGCACCCACAATGCCGGGCGCTCCCAGATGGCCATGGGTTTCTTCCGCTGCCTCGCCGGCGATCGCGCGGACGTGTACTCGGGTGGATCAGAACCGGCCGCCGCACTCAATCCTGCCGCCGTGGCCGCGATGGCCGAAAAGCACATCGACATCTCCGGCGAGCAGCCGCAGCGGTGGACCCACGACATCGTCGAAAGGGTGGATGTCGTGGTCTCCATGGGCTGCGGTGACGAATGCCCCTACATTCCCGGCAAGCGTTACGAGAACTGGGAACTCGCCGATCCGGCCGGCCAGGACATAGACGCGGTCCGTCCCATCCGCGACGATATCGAACGCCGCGTTCGAGTGCTCCTGGACGAACTCGGTGTCCGCCGGCGGATCTGATCCGCCGGCGGCCAGGGACCAACCGCCGTCGATACGGCTACGAGCGAGTGACGGGATTCGAACCCGTGTAAACGGCTTTGCAGGCCGGTGCCTAGCCACTCAGCCACACCCGCAGCACCGCTCAATCTGCCACCGACGGCGACGAGGTCACAGAGTTGCGCTCGCCGTGATCGCTACTTCCTCGATCTCCGGTCACCCCTGTCGCACCGTCGTTCTCCCGACCCACCGGGCGTTCCGTGGACCGCATCCCCGGTTCGACGGCGCTGGCCTCGGTGCGACTCGGCTCCCGACCCACCGCCGGGCGGTCGGTTTTGCCCGCTGAGCTGTCGTCTGCCGACGACCGACTCGAGGGCCTGGTGAGCTCCGCCCTGATCGACGCCTCGGATGGCTCGGACTCCGCGCGCGTCGGGGTGGTCTCCTCGGTGTCGGTGGACGCCGACGGATCATTGGCCGGTTCGAGAACCGGTTCCAGCGCCGGGGTTTCGACGACGGGCTCCTCCACCACCGGCTCGTCGATGACAGGCTCCTCCACCACCGGCTCGTCCACCACGGGCTCGTCGACAACAGGCTCGTCCACCACAGGCACGTCCACTTCCGGGACTTCCTGGACAGGCGCTTCGACAACGGGTTCGACAACGGCTTCGACGATGGGCTCTTCCAGAACAGGTTCGCCGACAACGGGATCCGCCGACAACGGATCGGTCGCCGGTTCGACACCCACCCCACCAACGGTTTCCTCCACTGCGACGGGCGGTTCCGCCGACACCGCCTCGCCCAGCGGTTCGGTGGCCGCGGCGCCGAGCGACCGTGGGGCGTCGAGCGCCTCCGGTGCGTCGACCTCTGCCGGTGCGTCCGTTCCGGCTTGTTGGTCCGCCATGGCACGCATGCCCGCGCCCACACCGACCGGTTCGGTCGTCGTGCTCGCACCGGTAAGCCCGCCGAGGATCGACCCGAGCAGGTTGGTGACCGCCGAGACCACCCCGGCCACCAGATTCGGCACGAAGCTCAACACCTGGGTCACCACGTGCTGGATGAGTTCCAGCAGCGAGCCCAACGGATTCGACGGGTTGCCCGGATTACCCGGCGAGCATCCGTCCAGGCAATCGATCAGCCGCTGGAAGTCGCGCAGCGCCTCGGGGCTGCCCTTGAAGTTGCCGTATTCGTCGAACAAGCCGAAGAAGCGTTCGTCGCCAATGGCATTCATATCGTCTTTGGTCGTGTACATGAAGATGGGACCGCCGCCGGAGAACGACTGCCATGCATTCAGCAGATCGGTGATGAACGCCAGCTGCTTTTCCGGGGTGACCACGCTGGTCGGCAGACCGTATTCACTGATCCAGATCTTGAGTTGTTCCTCGCCCGGTTGCTGATGCTGATCCATCAACTCGCGGATCTTCTGGATCTGGAACAGCGGCATCAGTTCGCGCCAGTCCAGCTCGCCCTGCTCGGAGAATTTGGTATCGAAGTTGTAGGGGTGAATCGAGATCGCATCGAAGAACCCGTCGGCGCCGGCGGCATACATCGCCTCCACGAAGTCGACGGCGTTCATCGTGGCATCGCCCCAGGTGAGAGTGGCGCTGACGACGGCGCCGACCACGGTGATATCCGGACTGACCGACTTGAGCGAGGTGTAGGTCGCCTGCAAGAGTCGGGTGTACTCGACCGGGTCGATGGGGTTCCAGAAGAACGATGAGTTCGGTTCGTTCCACACCTCGTAGGCGGTGATCTTGTCGCGGTACCGATCGGCGACGGCGGCCGCGAAGTCGGCGAAGTCCTGCACATCGGACGGATGCCCGCTGCCGGTCGGACCGTCGGTCGCCCAGTCGGGCGACCATTGCAGGACACCGAGGATGCCCATTCCCCGACGGTCCGCCTCGTAGACGATCTGATCGAGCTTGGCCCAGTCCAGGTCGGCCTCCCAGTCGACCGGAGCACCCATGGGGTCGGTGGGTTGGACGAAGATCCACGGCACCAGCAGCCGGACGTTCTTCACCCCGAGCGACTCGATCAGATCGAGATGCTCGATCACCTGCTCGAGGCTGTCGGTGAAGTAGATGTTCGAGTCGGCCATGCCGACGGTCGACGGAGACTCGACGATCGCAGCGACGTTGACGACCTCATGAGCAACCACGCGATGGGTGGCGGGGATAGCAAATTGACTAACGGTGGCCGCAACCAAGGCAACCGTTGCGATGCCAATAACGATTCGGTTGGTAAAAGTGCGTACCAGTCGAACACCGCGACCCCACATGTGACCACCCAGCTCTCCAGTAATGGCGTCGAACCTGCAGGGATCGACAATGCAGGGAAATTAGCCGACCGGACCGCCTTTCGCGCAACTTACTCAAAAGTAATGTGAGGATTACTCAGTGGTACATAACTGGACCATCCGTCAGCAAATAATTTTCAGGTCGGTAATTTTCATAGTTTTCTCCGCGGGCGCCGATTCTGGCAAATGTCACACAAATCAGCCCCACTGCGACGCCTACGCCGCCGAGGGTCACAGCAGACGCAATGGTCCAGCTGGGAGCAGGCTTCCCAGGAACATCAACGGTTGACCGCCGCCACAGCAGAACTCAGCCGTACCATCACTCACTCTCCAGCTAAGTCCGCCACCGCCGTGCGTACGGTGCGGGCAAAGTCCACCCCCGGGTGTGGACAACGAGTGCCGATACCGGACACGGTGTCACTTCTCGACACCTGTCTTGACATATGAGATGCCGCCTCAATCGCGGATGTGTCGGTCCAGTCGGGTGGCGCGCCAAGCCGCGACGACGGCCACACATGCCAGCGCCGCGAACACGATGAACAGCACCCGGGCTGCGTGCACATCGTCGGTCGCGGAGTGGTTGACGACGACGCCCGCCAGCCCGGCCCCGAACGCACCGCAGATCAACTGGACGGTGTTGATGGCCGCGGCCGCGACGGGCCCCTCCGCCGGATCGTCGACACCGCCCATGGCCCACGCCGACAGATGCGGCCAGGCCATCCCGATCCCCGTTCCGGTAATCACCAACGCCGCCACCCATAACCCGACCGACCAACCCGCCATCGACTGCTCGACCATCACCGCCGAGCCCACCAGACCGACGACCATCACCACGGGCGAGGCGACCACGATCCGGCCCACGACCGCGCGACGATCGGCCGAAGCGCTCAGGATCTCGCTGACGGTCCAGCCCACGGCCAATGCCACGCCCAGAAAGCCGGCCGCCAACGGTGCCAGGTGTGCGAGCCGCTGGCCGAACAACGGCACATACATGTCCACCATCGTCGAGGCCATCAGCAGACCCAGCGTGAGATACATCCACTTCAGCGGCCCGCGCCGGAAAGCCGTGCGCGGCAGAACCGAGTAACCCATCGCCGGGTTGCCCGTCGCCAGCGCTGCCCGGCGATCAACCACGATGAACGCACCGATCAGCGCCCCGCTGAGCGCGAGGATCAGACCGGTCACGAGCAGGTCGGACGCCAGACCTGCCACGCTGACCAGCAGGGCCGCGGCGCCCAAGAGAACCAGCGACCAGATCGGAACCCTGCTTGCCGCGGCCCGATCACCGCGGGTGCGTCGGGGCAGCGATATCGGGACCAGCGCCGCGATCACCGCGGTCAGTATCACCAGGGCGCCGAAAGCCCAACGCCACGAGGCGAACTGGGCGAACATCCCGCCGGCCGCCGGCCCCAGTAGCGTCCCTACACCCCACATCGCCGATACCAGCGCCGATGCCCGCGTCCACAGCGCCTGCGGTAACGCGGTGTTGATCACCGCGTAGCCCAGCCCCGCCAGTAGTCCGCCGGCCCCGCCCTGGACGGTGCGGCCCACCAACAGCAATTCCATCGTCGGCGCCAACGCACAGGCGATACCGGCCAACCCGAAGACCGTCAACGCGCCGAGATACGCCGACCGCGGGCCAAACCGCGCCAGCACCGCGCTGACGGTCGTCGCGGCGGCAACCGAAGCGACCAGGTAGACCGTCATGACCCACGCATAGAAGCGCTGCCCGCCGATCTCGGCGACGGCGCTGGGCATCAGGCTGATGGTCAGGAACTCGTTGGTGGCATACAGTGCCACCCCGCCGGCCAGAACCGTCGATACGCCAAGGTGTTTCGGGCCGAGCAGCGCACGCCAGCTGCTGCTGCTCGAGATACGGGTGTCGGTCACCACGCCAACTTAGAAGCTCAACCGCGGTTGAGCTCAAGTCGGCATCGCGCGACGGTCGCCACTCCCCTACTTCAAGCCGGCGGCATCCATGCCGCGCAGCTCCTTCTTCAGGTCCTGGATCTCGTCGCGGATGCGCGCTGCCAGCTCGAACTGCAGATCGCGCGCAGCGGTCATCATCTGCTCGGTCAGATCCTTGATCAGATCGGCGAGCTCGGCACGCGGCATGTTCGCCGTGTCACGCCCCTCCACGATGCCGGCGCTGACGGCGCGCCCGGGCTCACCCTGCGCACGCCTGCCACGCGAGGAGTTGCGGCCCGACCCGCCCACCTCGACGTTCTCGGTATCGTCGGCCTCGCGGTACACCTGGTCGAGGATGTCGGCGATCTTCTTGCGCAACGGCTGCGGGTCGATGCCGTGGGCCTCGTTGTAGGCGATCTGCTTGGCCCGGCGGCGCTCGGTCTCGTCGATCGCCTCTTTCATCGAGTCGGTGATCTTGTCGGCGTACATGTGTACCTCACCGGACACGTTGCGCGCGGCGCGGCCGATGGTCTGGATTAGGCTGCGCGGCGACCGCAGGAAGCCCTCCTTGTCGGCGTCGAGGATTGCCACCAGCGACACCTCGGGCAGGTCCAAGCCCTCACGAAGCAGGTTGATACCGACCAGCACGTCGTACTCGCCGAGCCGCAACTGCCGCAGGAGCTCCACACGACGCAGGGTGTCGACCTCGGAGTGCAGATACCGCACCCGGATACCCATCTCCAACAAGTAGTCGGTGAGGTCTTCGGCCATCTTCTTCGTCAGCGTCGTGACCAGCACGCGCTCGTCACGTTCGGTACGCAACCGGATCTCGCCGATCAGATCGTCGATCTGGCCCTTGGTCGGTTTGACATGCACCTGCGGGTCGACCAGCCCGGTCGGGCGGATGACCTGCTCGACGAACTCACCGCCCGCCTGGGCCATCTCGTAATTGCCGGGCGTGGCCGACAGATACACCGTCTGGCCGATCCGCTGGGCGAACTCCTCCCAGGTCAGCGGCCGGTTGTCGACCGCCGACGGCAACCGGAACCCGAAATCGACGAGGTTGCGCTTGCGCGACATGTCGCCCTCGTACATGCCACCGATCTGCGGCACCGTGACATGGGACTCGTCGATGACGAGCAGGAAGTCCTCGGGGAAGTAATCGATGAGGGTGGCGGGGGCCGTGCCCGCACCGCGGCCATCGATATGCCGCGAGTAGTTCTCGATACCCGAACAGAACCCGACCTGCTTCATCATCTCCAGGTCGTAGTTGGTCCGCATCCGCAGCCGCTGCGCCTCCAGCAGCTTGCCCTGGCCTTCCAGCTCGGCCAGCCGCTCTTCGAGCTCGGCCTCGATGCTGGAGATCGCCACGGCCATCCGGTCCGGCCCCGCGACATAGTGGGTGGCCGGGAAGATCCGCACCGAATCGACCTTGCGAACCACGTCACCGGTCAGCGGGTGCAGGTAGTACAGCGCCTCCACCTCGTCACCGAAGAACTCGATGCGAATGGCCAACTCTTCGTACGCGGGAATGATCTCGACGGTGTCCCCACGCACCCGGAATGATCCACGGGTGAACGAGATGTCGTTACGGTCGTACTGGACATCGACCAGCAGCCGCAGCAGGCCATCGCGGGGCACATCATCGCCGACCTTCAGCTCGACCGAGCGATCCAGGTAGGACTGCGGGGTGCCCAAACCGTAGATGCACGACACCGAGGCCACCACCACGACATCGCGCCGCGACAGCAGGCTCGAGGTCGCCGAGTGCCGCAGCCGCTCGACATCGTCGTTGATCGAGCTGTCCTTCTCGATATAGGTGTCCGTCTGAGCGATGTACGCCTCGGGTTGGTAGTAGTCGTAATACGAAACGAAGTATTCGACGGCATTGTGCGGCAACATTTCCCGCAACTCGTTGGCCAGCTGGGCGGCCAAGGTCTTGTTGGGCGCCATGACCAGTGTCGGCCGCTGCAACCGCTCGATCAGCCAGGCCGTCGTCGCCGATTTGCCGGTGCCGGTGGCGCCGAGCAACACGATGTCACGCTCGCCGGCGCGGACCCGACGTTCCAGATCGTCGATGGCCGCAGGCTGGTCACCCGCCGGTTGGTACTCGCTGACCACCTCGAACTTGCCACCCGAGCGCACGATGCCGTCGACGGCGTCGGCGGCAGGCCGGTATTCCGACTGCGCCAGCACAGGATGTTCGGTAGCAAAAGCCATATCTCCAGATTAAGCGCGGGTACCGACAAGTTCATTCCCCGCGACCACCCGGGCCGCGCTACCGTGACGCGGTGTCCGAACCCGCGCGCATCACCCTGCGACTCCTCGGCCTGATTCTGCTGGTGGTGGGCGTGGTCTGCGCGGTTCTGCTGGTGTGGCCGGGTCCCGGTGAGATCGCGGCTCGGCTGGGCTCTACCTGCGGCGACGGCGGTCTCGGCCCGTCGCGCCAGTGCAGCTGGCTGGAGGCCGCCGACCTGTTGTGGACCGGCTGCGGGCTGGCGATCGTCATCGGGGCTGTGCTGCGCATCGTCACCCGGCCGCCCGGACGTGGGCCGCTCGTGCTCGACCTGCGCAATCTGCGTCGAGGGCGCTGATATGCACCCGCCCAAACGCGAATACTTCGACCTGCGCGCCGGCACCAATACCGACCCGAAGGGCATCGTGCGCGATGTCGACGTGTTCGACGTGCGCCCCTGGGGCCTCTACATGGCCCGGCCCGCCCCCGGGCGGGACCAGTTCCACTACCTGGAGTCGTGGCTGCTGCCGGCGCTGAACCTTCGCGCCACCATCTTCCACTTCAACCCGGGCCACGAACGCGACCAGGACTTCTACCTCGATATCGGGGACTACACCGCCGGCGTGGACGGGTGGTCGGCCGAAGACCACTATCTCGACCTGATCGTGCGTACCGGCCGCGAGGTGCTCCTCACCGACACCGACGAGCTGATCGCCGCGGTGTGTGAGCAGCTGGTGGCCCCGACGGTCGCGGAGCGCGCGATCACCGTCGCCACGGCGACCGTCGACGGATTGGCCCGCAACGGCTATGACCTGGACCGCTGGCTGGCCGGGCACGGTGTGGTGCTGACGTGGCGGGCGTAAAGTCACCGTCATGAGTGTTCGCAGGCACGCAGCGGTGCTGGCTGCCACGGCAGCGGGGCTACTGCTGGCAGGACAGCTCCTCCCGGCTTCGGCGGTTGCCGAGCCCGACGCCGAACAGCCCCAGCCGGCGGCCACCGACTCCGCCCCGGCGCCGCTGCTGCACAACATCACCTACCGCGCGCGGGCCGACGGCACCTCACGCGGCGCGACCGTGGCCTACAAGGCCGATGATCAGAACGTCAACAGCGAGCAGCCGACTCTGCTGCCGGGCCAGACGTTCGAGGTCAACACCGTGATGACCGACCCGAAACTGGCGGGCCTTGAGCTGTCCATCGAATGGCCGTACGGGTCCAACCTGCACTGCGAGATCCTGGTCGACGATCAGATCGTCGCCCAGGCCGACCAGTTCATCGCACCGCGGCTCTTCCGGCCCAAGGACGATCCGCTGTACGGCACGATCCAGTGTGGTGCGCCGCTGAACGATCCGGCCGCCGGTGCCGCGGCCGCCGGTGTGCCGGCGCTGCCCGGCTACCCAGGACAGCCCGCGCCTCCGCCGCCGGCCTGACAGCTCAGCTGCTCCAGCCGGTGGTCTTCGCCCACTCGGCGGCGCGGCGGTAGGCGTCGAGGAACCACGGCTCCTTGGCCACGGCGTAGTCCGGCGCCGTCAGCGCACGCCGCTTGGCGGCCAGGTAGTCCTGGCGCACACCGGGGTTGGCCCGCAGCCAGTCGACGAACAACAGCGCGAACTGCTGGTTGGGCCACCCCTGCACCCGCAGGTGCACATTGGTCGCCCGTCCGGGGTCGGCCGAGGCGTGAAACCGCTTGCGCCACAACGAGGGATCGTCACTGTGCGCGGTGTCCGCGTCGAGGACGTCCACCCTGGGATAGCCGGCCGTGCGCAGCGCGTCGGCCAGTTCGTCGGCGACCTCCAACGACGGGACCGTCACCTGGATGTCGATGACGTCCTTGGCATCCATCCCGGGGACAGCGGTCGACCCGATGTGATCGATACGGGTCGCGCGATGCCCGCAGGCCGTGTTCAGCCGGGCGAGGATCCGCTGCGCCTGATCCGGCCAGCTCGCGTCGTAGGGTACGACCGCGGCATCGCGCCGGGCGGGACGACCCGCCTCCAGATTGTGCGCGAACGGCAGGATGCGCTCATGCCACAGGCCGCGGGCCTGCTCGACGAGCGCACCCGGTGAACCGGAGTTGTCCAGCCAGATATCGGCCACCTTGCGGCGCTGGTCTTCGGTCGCCTGCGCGGCGATGCGGGCCCGGGCGTCGGCCTCGGAGAAGCCGCGATACTCGATGAGCCGGGCGACTCGCAGTTCGACATCGGCGTTGACGATGATGACCAGCGGGAACAGCGGCGCCATCTGCGACTCCACGAGCAGCGGGATGTCCTCGACGATCACGGCGTCCTCGGAGGCGGCGGCGATCAGCTCCGAACGGCGGTGTGCCACCAACGGATGGACGATGCCGTTGAGTGTCTTGCGCTTGTTCTCGTCGCTGAACGCGACGGCGGCCAGTGCGGGACGGTTCAGGGCGCCGGCATCGGGACCGTCGGCGTGCAGGATGTCGTGGCCGAACGCATCGACAAGGGCGGCCAGCCCTTCGGTGCCGGGTTCGACGACCTCGCGGGCGATGACGTCACCGTCGACGATGATCGCGCCCAGCTCGCTGAAGGTCGAGGACACCGTCGATTTGCCGGCGCCGATACCGCCGGTCAGTCCGATACGAAGCACGCCCGACAGTCTGTCAGGGCCCCGCGAGCAGACGCAAAAGTGCCGAAATCTGGGCGATTTGAGCAGTTCTTCGTCTGCTCGCCACGAAGCCCGGAGACGACGAACGCCCCGACCCAAGGGGCCGGGGCGTTCGTACTTCAGAACTGCTAGGCGTTGCCTGCGAGCTTCTCCCGCAGAGCGGCCAGCTGGGCGTCGCTGGCCAGCGAACCGCCGGCCGACTCACCCTCGGAACGCGACGAGCTGCTGGAGGACGACGGGCGGGCAGCCTCTTCGGCCTCGGCAGCGGCGAACTTCTCCATCTGCGCGGTGTGCATCTTGTGCCGACGCTCGGCCTCGGCGTACCGGGCCTCCCATTCGGTGCGCTGCTTGTCGAAGCCCTCGAGCCACTCGTTGGTGTCGGCATCGAAGCCCTCGGGGAAGATGTAGTTCCCCGCATCGTCGTAGCTGTCGGCCATGCCGTACTTCGAGGGGTCGAATTCCTCGGTGTAGTCCTCGTTGGCCTGCTTGAGGCTCAGCGAGATCCGGCGACGCTCCAGGTCGATGTCGATGACCTTGACCATGGCGTCGTCGCCGACCTGGACCACCTGGTCCGGGACCTCGACGTGGCGCTCGGAGAGCTCCGAGATGTGCACCAGGCCCTCGATGCCCTCTTCGACGCGGACGAACGCACCGAAGGGCACCAGCTTGGTGACCTTGCCCGGCACGATCTGGCCGATGGCGTGGGTGCGGGCGAAGTGGCGCCACGGGTCTTCCTGAGTCGCCTTGAGCGACAGCGAAACCCGCTCGCGGTCCATGTCGACGTCGAGCACCTCGACGGTGACCTCGTCGCCCACGGTGACGACCTCGGACGGGTGGTCGATGTGCTTCCAGGACAGCTCGGAGACGTGCACCAGGCCGTCGACGCCGCCGAGATCGACGAAGGCGCCGAAGTTGACGATCGAGGACACGACACCCTTGCGGATGGCGCCCTTGGTGAGCTGGTTGAGGAACTCGCTGCGCACCTCGGACTGGGTCTGCTCCAGCCAGGCGCGACGGCTCAGAACCACGTTGTTGCGGTTCTTGTCGAGCTCGATGATCTTGGCCTCGATCTCCTTGCCGATGTACGGCTGCAGATCGCGGACGCGACGCATCTCGACCAGCGATGCGGGCAGGAAGCCGCGCAGGCCGATGTCGAGGATCAGGCCGCCCTTGACGACCTCGATGACGGTGCCCTTGACGGCCTCGTCCTTCTCCTTGAGCTCCTCGATGGTGCCCCAGGCGCGCTCGTACTGAGCCCGCTTCTTGGACAGGATCAGGCGGCCTTCCTTGTCCTCCTTGGTGAGGACCAGGGCTTCGACCTCATCGCCCACGGAAACGACCTCATTGGGGTCGACATCGTGCTTGATGGACAGTTCGCGGGAAGGGATGACACCTTCGGTCTTGTAGCCGATATCGAGCAGGACCTCGTCGCGGTCCACCTTGACGATGGTCCCTTCGACGATGTCGCCATCGTTGAAGTACTTGATGGTCTTGTCGATAGCGGCGAGGAAGTCTTCCGCGGAGCCGATGTCGTTGACGGCTACCTGCGGGGAAGTGACGGAGGGACTTGGCATGTGGTGGCTTGCTCCGGACAGGTTCAATCGTAGGGACAATGAGTTTCTGCTTTGTGGTCGTGCTGCACAATCGCGCGGGCCGGGCGGCAGATTCGACACCAGGCTCTTTCGATGATGCGGTGTTCCCGCGGGGTCCGAGACATGACGGAACGCACAGGTACTGTTCGAGGGTACTAGAGGTGGTACACGCTGGACAAACCCGACCCCCGCGGCCGGCGGTGGTTAGTCTCCTCACGTGCCCGCGCTGACGCCACCTTCGCACCTACCGATCTGGCCGCCGACCGTTCGCAAGGTCGGCGCCCCACTGGCGGTGATCATCGGCCTGAGCGTCATCGTCGGGCTGCTGATGATCCTGCTCACCGCGACAAACCCGGTGGGCACCGCCATCGGTTTCGTGCTGTCCAGCATCGCGATCACCCTGGTGGTGCTGTGTTATCTGTGGCTGGACCGCTGGGAGCCCGAACCCCCGCGGCTGCTGATCCTGGCCTTTCTGTGGGGCGCCTCGGTGGCCATCATCCTGTCGCTGGTCCTTGAGCTGTGGGCCGATGCCGTGTTCATCCCGACCCCGGGTCTGCCGGAGGGTTTCGAGTCGACCGCATTGCGCGCACCGATCATCGAGGAAGCCGCCAAAGGCCTGTTCCTGCTGATCATGATGACCGGCCGGCGCCGCCACGAGCTGAACTCGCTGACCGACTGCCTGGTGTACGCCGGCCTGGTCGGAGCGGGTTTCGCGTGGTTCGAGGACATCCTCTACATCGCCAACAGCGAGTCGTTGGCCGGCTCGCTGGTGACCGCCGCGCTGCGGCTGATCATGGCGCCGTTCGCCCATTCGCTGTTCGTCTCGGCGCTGGCCGTCGGGGTGTACTTCGCGCTGCACCGGCGCAACCCGCTGGCCAAGCTGGGCTGCATCATGGCCGGCTACGTCGGCGCGGTGGTGCTGCACGCGATGTGGAACGGGTCGTCGGTGATCAGCATCGAGGCGTACTTCCTGGTGTACGTGTTCTGGATGATGCCGGTGTTCGTGCTGGCGATCTGGCTGGCGGTCAAGAGCAGGCACCGCGAGCAGCAGGTGGTGGCCGCCAAGCTGCCGAACATGGTGGCCGCCGGCCTGGTGACCGCGAACGAGGCCAGCTGGCTGCGGTCCATCCGGACCCGCAAGCTGGCCGTCGCCGAGGTCACCCGATATCGCGGCAAGGCCGCGGGCAAGGCGGTGAAGGGTTTCGCCTCCCAGGTCGTGGAGCTCGCGTTCGTGCGGGACCGCATCGACCGCGGGTTCGGCGACGCCCGGGTGCAGGCGATGCTCACCGAGGAAGCCCATCGGGTGCACGCGGCGCGGGCCGCCACACCGGAACTGCAGTACCTGGCCGCCTACCGGATACCCGGTCCCTGACGCAGGCCGGCGCGGCGGCCCCGCCGGACGATCTGCCAGCACACCAGCCCGGCCTGCAGACCGAAGGCCACCGAGATCATCGATATCAACGTGGCCGGTAGCGCAGAATCCCCGTCGGCGCCGAACAGCTCGGTGACACCGATCAGCCCCATCGAGCCCGGAACCAACAACCAGAACCCCGGCAGGATCATGGTGATCGCGGGCGGCGCGCCGCGCCGTCGCGACACCGCCAGCGCCACCAGCGTCAGCGCCAGACCGCCGCAAAAGCCGCTGGCGTAGCTGCCGAGCAGCAGGTCGCCGGCGTACTGCGCGGTGAAGGCGGTGTAGGTGATGAGCAGCAACCAGGGCAGGAACGACACCGGTGGTGCCAGGAACAACAGCACGCCCAGGCTGTAGACGGCGACGCCGAGCCACGGGGCCCACGGGCCGATGTGGTTGACCGCCTCCGAGCTCAGCTGGTCCTCGCGCATGCCGAGCAACTGGGTGGCGATGAGGATCCCGAACGCCAGCTGGATGATCTGCACGAAGCCGGCGATCAATCTGCTCGTGCCGGCGATGACATCACGCGAGGTCAGCTCGATGACCGCGAGTGTGATCGCCGCGCCCGGCAGGAACACCGCCAGCGGCGGTATCAATGCACGCAGCCCGACATGATCGAGGTCCAGCCGCAGTGCGGCCACGATGCAGATCGAGGCGACGGCGAAGGCACTGATCGCGGGCACCAACTGGGCCAGTATCGGGACGCGCTGACCGGCGACCAGCAGACCGCCGACCATGGCACCAAGCGCCAGCGCGGCCAGCACGTTGAGAAATGTGGGTTCCAGCACCAGGGACAACCCAGCGCTCTGGATCCCGTAGCCGATGACGGTCACCCAGGAGGGATAACGCCGGGCGGCCGCGCCGATGGCGTCCAGTCGACTTTCACCCTGTTCGGCGGACACCCGGCCGGCCAGGGCATCCGAGACCAGGCGGGCCAGCGGAAAGATCTGGTCGAACCGCAGGTCGGCGTCCACCCGGGCACCGTGCACCGCCGTGCCGCCGGAGCCGTCCGGTCCGACCACCTGGACGTGATTGGGCAGCGCGATGCCGTCGTTGCGCACCCCGAACCGGGCCGCGGTGCGGTCGAGCGTCTGGCGCACCAGCGTCACCGGGTAGTTCGCAGCGCACATGGCCGCACCCAGCCGGGCCAGGAAGCGGATCTGCTGATCGCTGTCGGAGTTCATCGGCACGGGGCCGCCCTGACGCGGCGCTAGTGCGCCGCGGCGTCCCAGCTGCGTCCGAAGCCGACCGAAACCTCCAGCGGCACGTCGAGCGGGTAGGCGTTGCCCATGTGTTCGCGCACCAGCTTCTCGAGCTCCCCCCGTTCCCCTTCTGAGACCTCGAACAGCAGCTCGTCGTGCACCTGCAGCAGCATCCGGGATGTCAGCCCGGCCGATTTGATGGCCTGGTCGACGTTGATCATGGCCACCTTGATGATGTCGGCGGCGCTGCCCTGGATCGGGGCGTTGAGCGCGGCCCGCTCGGCCGCCTCCCGGACATTGCGGTTGCTGCTGTCCAGTTCGGGCAGGTAGCGGCGGCGGCCCAGCACCGTGGAGGTGTAACCGTCCTTGCGGGCCTGGTCGACCACATCACGCAGGTAGTCGCGGATGCCGCCGAACCGGTCGAAGTACTGGTCCATCTGTTCTTTGGCCTCTTCGGTGCTGATCTTCAGCTGCGCCGAGAGACCGTAGGCGCTCAGCCCGTAGGCCAGGCCGTAGGACATCGCCTTGACCCGGCGGCGCAGCTCCGGGGTGACCTCATCGATCGGCACGTCGAAGGCCCGTGACGCGACGAACGAGTGCAGATCCTCACCGGTGTTGAACGCCTCGATCAGGCCCTCGTCCCGCGACAGATGCGCCATGATGCGCATCTCGATCTGGCTGTAATCGGCCGTCATCAGTTCGGTGTAACCCTCGCCCACGACAAACCCGTCGCGGATCCGACGGCCGGCCTCGGTGCGGATCGGGATGTTCTGCAGGTTCGGCTCGGTCGACGAGAGCCGGCCGGTGGCCGCGATGGTCTGGTTGAACGTGGTGTGAATTCGGCCGTCTGCGGCCGTCGATGCCAACAGTCCGTCGACGGTGACCTTGAGCCGGGTGGCATCCCGATGGGCCAGCAGGTGCTGCAGGAACGGATGCCCGGTCTTGTCGAAAAGCCCCTGCAGCGCATCGGCATCGGTGGTGTAGCCGGTCTTGGTCTTCTTCGTCTTGGGCATCTCGAGCTCGTCGAACAGCACGACCTGCAGCTGCTTGGGCGACCCGAGGTTGATCTGCTTGCCGATCACCGCGTAGGCAGCCTCGGCCGCGTCGCGGATGTAGTCGCCGAACTCGTTCTGCAGCCCGCGCAGGAAGTCCACGTCGACCGCGATCCCGGTGCTCTCCAGTTCGGCGAGCACCCGCTGCACCGGCAGCTCCATGCGTTCCAGCAGCGAGGAAGAGTCGATCCGGGCCAGCTCTTCGTCGAGCGCATCGGCCAGGTCCATCACCGCTGCCGCCCGCAGCAGCACTGCCTGCACGGCCTGCTCGTCCACGCCCTCGTTGTCATCGAGCAGCGAAAGCTGTTGTTGCTCGGGGTTTTCGGCGCGCAGCTCGCGCTTGAGATAGCGCAGCGACAGGTCATCGAGTGCGAAGCTGCGCTGGCCCGGCCGCACCAGGTAGGCGGCCAGCGCGGTATCGGAGGTGACGCCGGCCAGCTTCCAGCCGCGACCCTCCAGGTCGTGCATGGCGAGCTTGGCCTCGTGCAGCGCCTTCGGCGGGCCCGGGTCGGCCAGCCAGGCCGCCAGGGCGGCTTCGTCATCGGGATGGATCGTCGCGGTGTCGATATAGCGCCCGTCACCGTCGTTGGCGACGATCGCCAGCGCGGTGGCATCACTGTCGAAGGCCAGGTGCGTACCGACCACGGCGACACCGAACCGGTTGCCCAGGCTGTGCTCGGCCAGCCAGGCCGCCAGCTCGCCGGGCGCCAACGCCCCGCCCCGCACGTCGAAACCCTGGTCGACCTCCGGGTCCGCCGAGGCCAGCGTGTCGAAGAGCCGATCGCGCAGCACCCGGAACTCCAGGTCGTCGAACAGCCGGTGGATCTGATCGCGGTCCCAGGGCAGCATCCGCAGGGTGTCCGGGGTGTGCGGCAGTGGCACGTTCTTGACCAGCTCGGTGAGCTCCCGGTTGAGCACCACCGAGGACAGGTTGGCGCGCAGCGCGTCGCCGACCTTGCCCTTGACCTTGTCCACGTTGTCGACCAGACCCTGCAGGGAGCCGTGCTCGACGATCCACTTGGTCGCGGTCTTCTCCCCCACCCCCGGGATGCCCGGCAGGTTGTCACTCGGATCGCCGCGCAGCGCGGCGAAATCCGGGTACTGCGCGGGAGTGAGGCCGTACTTCGCCGCCACCGCTTCCGGGGTGAACCGGGTCAGTTCACTGACGCCCTTCACCGGGTACAGGATGGTGACATCGTCACTCACCAACTGCAGTGAGTCCCGGTCTCCGGTGACGACCAGCACCCGGTACCCGGCGTCCTCGGCCTGGGTGGCCAAGGTGGCGATGATGTCGTCGGCCTCGAATCCGGGCTCGGCCAGCACGGTGATGCCCAGCGCACCGAGCACCTCCTTGGTGATGTCGATCTGCCCGCGGAACTCGTCGGGAGTGGCCGAGCGGCCCTCCTTGTACTCCGGGTACTTCTCCTTGCGGAAGGTCTGCCGGGAGACGTCGAACGCGGCGGCGATATGGCTGGGTTGCTCGTCGCGGAGCAGGTTGATCAGCATCGCGGTGAATCCGTAGACCGCATTGGTGGTCAGACCGCCCTGGGTCTTGAAGTTCTCGGCGGGCAGCGCATAGAAAGCACGGAAGGCCAGCGAGTTGCCGTCCAACAGCATCAGGGTCGGCTTCTGACCATCGGTCGACGCGTCGCCGGCCGGATTCTTGGCGGTGCTCTCGGTCTTCGCGGGGCTCACGCACCCAACTCTAGGCACCCGCTCCGACAGTTCCGCACCGCTACCCTGAGCCATCCCGGCCTGCGGTCGCCCGATCACGCAGCAGGCGCGCGGCCGGACCGCTCATGTCACGTCGCCACGCCCACACCAGTCGTCCCCGCAGCGCCGGGTCGAGGTCGATCGCATGCAGTCCGGAGCGGTTGCGGGCCATCGACTCGGGCAGGATCGCGACGCCGAGCCCATGTGCGCCCAGGTCGGCGAGCTCCCGCGGACTGCTCGCCTCGAACGCCACGTTCGCGGTGATTCCCGCTTCGGCACAGGCATTGTCCAGACGCGTCCGTAGTCCCGTCCCGACCGGCAGAGAGATCAGCGGGTGGCCGGACAGTTCGGCCACCGGCAACGTCGCCCGGCCGGCCAGCGGATGATCCGCGGCCACCGCCGCGACGACGGCCTCGTCGGTCACCGTGTGGACATCCAGCCCGGGTGGATGCTCGTCGAGGCCGAGGGAGACGATGGCCAGATCGAGCCGTCCATCGGCGAGCTTCGCCAACAACGCATCGGAATTGTCGGTCGCCAAGGTGATTTCGACCGCCGGGTACTGCGTGTGGAAGTCCGCGATCAGTCCGGCGATATCCACCGGATGCAGGGTCACCGTGCCGATCGCGACCGCCCCCCGGATCAGGCCGGCGACCTCGTCGACCGCGCGTCGGGCCGAGCGCACTGCGGCCAGCGCGGCGCGCGCATGCGGGAGGAGCGCGATACCGGCCTGGGTCAGCCGGACATCCCGGCTAGAGCGGATCAGCAGCGTCTGGCCGACCTGGCGCTCCAGGCGCCGGATCTGCGCGCTCACCGCCGGTTGCGCCACCCGCTCCCGCTCGGCGGCCCTGGTGAAACTGCGCTCCTCGACCACCGCCACGAAGTACTCCAGCTGCCGCAACTCCATAACTTTTGATTATAGATATCAGAACAAACATGTATTGGAGTTATTCACGCTGTTCACGCAGGGTGGTGACATGGACGAAGAGATCGTGATCGCCGGAGCCGGAATCGGCGGCCTGAGCGTCGCGTTGACCCTGCACGCACGCGGTGTCCGCACCGTCAACCTCGAACGCGTGAGCACGTTGCGCCCCCTCGGCGTGGGGATCAACCTGCTGCCTCACGCGGTCCGGGAATTGGACGAACTCGGACTGTCCACCGCCGTACGCGATATCGCGATCGCACCGCATTCGATCGAGTTCTACGCCTCCTCCGGCGCTCTCCTGTTCCGCGAACCGCGCGGGCTGGCCGCCGGCGACAGCCACCCGCAGCTGTCGGTACATCGCGGCACGTTGCAGATGCTGCTGCTCGATACCGTCACCGAGCGCATCGGCGATGACGCGGTCCGACCCGGAGTCGGTGTCACCGGATTCGCCCAGAGCGCCGACGGCGTCCAGGTGCACACCACGGCCGGAAAGATCTGCGGCGCAGCGCTGATCGGCGCGGACGGAATCAACTCGGCGGTACGCCGCACCCTTCACCCCGGGGCCGACCCGCTGATGTGGTCGGGTATCACGATGTTTCGCGGGGTCGCCGACACCCCGGCATTCCTCGATGGGCAGACCATGGTGATCGTCAAGGGTGATGGCGGAATCGAACTGGTGGCCTACCCGATCGGCGAGCGGTTGGTGAACTGGGTTCTGCAGGTCCCTATCGGATCTGCGGGCGTGCTCGACGTTGACGCACAGTGGAACTCGGCGGCCGACGCCGCACAGGTGCGCAGGCATATCGCGGAATGGCGGCTGGACCGGCTGAACCCGGTGGCGTTGGTCGAGGCGACCGAACAGATTTACCGGTACCCCATGGTCGACCGGGAACCGCTGCCGCACTGGGGAACCGATCGGGTGACCCTGCTCGGCGACGCGGCCCACCCGATGTATCCGGTGGGCGCCAACGGCGGATCTCAGTCGATCGTCGACGCCAGGGTGCTGGCCGACGCGTATGCCGTGCACGGGATCCCCGGGCTGCGCCGCTACGCCGAGCAGCGACGCCATGAGACCGCCGAGGTGATCGTCGCCAACCGCGATATGCATCGCGCGCTCGGCCACACCTCGGCCGATCTGCGCCGCATCACCGCCAAATACCGCCACGACACGGCAAGGAGCAACCACTGATGTCCACCTATGTGTTGATTCCCGGGATGTGCCACGGCGCCTGGTGTTTCGACGATCTGGCCGCGGCACTGCGTGCCGCGGGCCACCGCGTGCTGGCGGTGACGCTCACCGGTGTCGCCGAACGAGCCCACCTGTTGCCGAGCGGGGTCAACCTGGACACCCACATCCTCGACGTGATCGCGGCCATCGACGCCGGTGCCGACGGCGATGACGAACTCGTCCTGGTCGGGCACAGCTACGGCGGGATGGTGATCACCGGCGTCGCCGACCGCATCCCGCACCGGGTGGCATCCCTGGTGTTCGTCGACGCGGTGGTCCCCCACGACGGTGAGTCCTGCTGGGATCTGGTCAACGAGGAGGAACGTCAGTGGTATGTCGGCGTCGACGCCACCGGTTTCGGCGTCCCACCGATGCCGTTCTTCGACGACCGCGCGACCGCGCACCCGTTGGCCACCGTCCTGCAGCCGCTGCGACTCGACGGCGATCTGAACCGGTTTCGTCGACGGGTCTTCATCTACGCCCTGGGCTGGCCGGGTGATTCGCCGCTGCGGCCCTCCTACGAACGGGTGCGTGACGACCCGAGCTGGGTGGTCCACGAGCTCGACGGCAAGCACAATCTCATGCGCGACAACCCCGACGATCTGCTGCGCATCCTGCTGGGCTCGACCTGAGAACTGCAACACGTTTCAGTTTTGCGCTCGGTCTGGGTATTCTGACGTCCGTGCCAGCAGCATCGACAGCTCCCGCGGTGGAAGGGTGGTTCGCCACCGATGAGTCCGGGGCCACGCATCTGATCGGCGGTAAGTGCACCGCGTGTGCCACCTATGTCTTCCCACCCCGGGAAAACAACTGCCCCAACCCCGGCTGCGACAGCGACACCCTGGCCCTGGTGCCGTTGTCACGGCGCGGCACCGTATGGAGCTACACCGAAAACCGCTACGCCCCACCCCCGCCCTATCCCTCCCCCGATCCCTTCGAACCCTTCGCCGTCGCCGCGGTCGAACTGGCCGCCGAAGGACTGATCGTGCTCGGCAAAGTCGTCGAAGGCACCCTGGCCGCCGACCTGAAGGTCGGGATGGAAATGGAACTGACCACCATGACCCTCTACACCGACGACGACGGCACCGCACGCACCACCCACGCCTGGAGGATCGCTCAGTAATGGCAACCGAACCGGTATACATCCTCGGCGCAGGCATGCACCCCTGGGGCAAATGGGGACGCGACTTCACCGAATACGGCGTCGTCGCCGCCCGCGCTGCCCTGACCGAAGCAGGCCTGGACTGGCGCCAAATCCAACTCGTCGCCGGCGCAGACACCATCCGCAACGGCTACCCCGGCTTCGTCGCCGGGGCCACCTTCACCCAAAAACTCGGCTGGAACGGCATCCCCATCACCTCCAGCTACGCCGCCTGCGCCTCCGGATCCCAAGCCCTACAATCCGCCCGCGCCCACATCCTGGCCGGCCTCTGCGACGTCGCCCTGGTCATCGGCGCCGACACCACCCCCAAAGGCTTCTTCGCCCCCGTCGGCGGCGAACGCCGCAACGACCCCGACTGGCAACGCTTCCACCTCATCGGCGCCACCAACACCGTCTACTTCGCCATGCTCGCCCGACGCCGCATGGACCTCTACGGCGCCACCGTCGAAGACTTCGCGAACGTCAAAGTCAAAAACGCCCGCCACGGCCTGAACAACCCCCACGCCCGCTACCGCAAAGAAGCCACCATCGACGACGTCCTGGCCTCCCCCGTCGTCTCCGACCCACTACGGCTGCTCGACATCTGCGCCACCAGCGACGGCGCCGCCGCCGTCATCGTCGCCTCCAAGGCGTTCACCGAGAAGCACCTCGGTTCGGTTGCCGGTGTCCCGTCCGTGCGCGCGGTCAGCCTGCAATCCCCCCAATACCCCCAACACCTACCCGAACTCCCCGATATCGCCACCGACTCCACCGCGGTCGTGCCCGGGCCGGATCGGGTGTTCAAAGACCAAATCCTCGACGCCGCTTACGCCGAAGCCGGCATCGGACCCGAAGACCTCTCCCTGGCCGAGGTCTACGACCTATCCACCGCACTGGAACTCGACTGGTACGAACACCTCGGACTCTGCGCCAAAGGCGACGCCGAACACCTGCTGCGCTCCGGCGCCACCACCATCGGCGGCAAAATCCCGGTCAACCCCTCCGGGGGCCTTGCCTCCTTCGGCGAAGCCATCCCCGCCCAAGCCATCGCCCAAATCTGCGAACTCACCTGGCAACTCAAAGGCCAAGCCACCGGCCGCCAAATCGAAAACGCCACCGTCGGCATCACCGCCAACCAAGGCCTCTTCGGCCACGGCTCCTCCGTCATCATCGCCACCTAACGCCGATCCCCCACCGGGCCGCGACGCCACTGCACGCACGCTCGCGCAAAGATGGTGTCGTGAGCGAGAGCGTCGTCGTACGGGTCAAACCCGGCAGCCGCAAGGGTCCGCTCGTCGAGGTCGGTGATGACGGGGAGCTGACCGTCTATGTGCCCGAGCGCGCGGTGGACGGAAAGGCCAACGCGGCCGTCACCAAGCTGCTCGCCGCCCATCTGGGGGTACCGCGCAGTCGGCTGGAGCTGGTGTCCGGGGCAACCGCGCGGGTGAAGCGATACCGCATCGCCTGACGTGAGCGTGCGTGAACTCCGCCGCGAACCCGGCGAGTCGGGCTGCAGACACGCACGCTCGCCGGAAAGTGGGAACAGGGGCAGTTAGGCGACGCCGAGATAGGCGGCGCGGATGCTGTCGTCGTGCAGCAGGTCGCGGGCGACCCCGGTGCGGGTCACCTCACCGGTCTCCAGGATGTACGCGCGGTCCGAACGGCTGAGCGCCTGCTGGGCGTTCTGCTCGACCAGCAGCACCGTCGTGCCCTGACTGTTGATCTCGGAGATGATCTTGAAGATCTGCGATATCACCATGGGCGCCAACCCCATCGACGGCTCGTCGAGCAACAGCACCTTGGGCCGCGCCATCAGCGCCCGACCGATGGCCAGCATCTGCTGTTCCCCACCGGAGAGCGTGCCACCGACCTGCGCGCGTCGTTCGGCCAACCGCGGGAACGTCGTCAGCACCCAGTCGAGCTTCTCGTCATGTTCGGCCTTGGACGGGAATTTGCGCCCGTAGCAACCCATCTCGAGATTCTCGATGATGGTCATGCCGGGAAACACCCCGCGACCCTCGGGAGCCTGGATGAGTCCGTCGGCAACCCGCTTGTGCGCCTTGACCTTGCTGATGTCGACGCCGTCGAACCAGACCGAGCCCGAGGTCAACGAGAGCAGACCCGAAATGGCCCGCATCATGGTGGTCTTGCCTGCGCCGTTGGATCCCAGCAGGGTCACCAACTCGCCTTCGTGCACGGTCAGCGACACACCGTTGAGGGCTCGGATCCTGCCGTAGTGCACGACGATATCGCGCACCTCGAGCAGGACCTTGCGGGTATCGACCTCATGCGAGTTCGTCATCGGGCACTCCCAGGTAAGCGGCGATGACCGCCGGATCCTCGCGGATTTCTGCGGGCAGGCCGTCGGCGATCTTGCGGCCGAACTCCAGCACCACGATGCGGTCGGTCACCCCCATCACCAGCCGCATGTCGTGTTCGATCAACAACACGGTGTACCCGTCATCGCGGATCTTGCGAATCAGGTCGATCAGGGCCGACTTCTCGCTCGGGTTGAACCCGGCCGCGGGCTCGTCGAGGCACAACAGCTTCGGTTCGGTGGCCAGTGCCCTGGCGATCTCCAGGCGACGCTGATCACCGTAGGGCAGATTCTTCGCCTTCTCCTCACCACGATGGGCGATCCCCACGAAGTGCAGCAACGCCGCCGAACGCTCGATGGCCGACTTCTCTTCCCGGCGGTGCCTACTCGACCGGAACAGGGCGCCGGGCACCGAGGTGTGGTGCCGCGCATCGGTGCCCACCATGACGTTCTCCAGCGCCGTCATCTCACCGAACAGCCGGATGTTCTGGAAGGTCCGCGCGATGCCGAGGCGGGTGATCTGGTGGCGTTTGATACGCCCGATGGGTGACCCGTCGAAGGTCACCGATCCCGAACTGGGCCGGTACACCCCGGTGATGGCGTTGAAGCAGGTGGTCTTTCCCGCACCGTTGGGTCCGATGAGGCCCAGGATCTCACCGCGTCTGATGTCGAACGTCACCGCGTCCAGGGCGGTCAGGCCACCGAACTTGACCGTGAGATCGTTGGTCTGCAACAGGATGTCGCCCTGGTCGGTCTGGATCTCACGGTGCACGCCGGCGATCTCGGCGACGTTGTCCTCGAAGTTCTCCGGCGCGCTCATTTGGCCGACTCCATGTCGGTCGGGTTGGCCCGCAACAGTTTTCGTGCCGCCTTCGCGTATGTCAGGAGGTGTTGACGGGCCGGGAACAGGCCCTGGGGCCGGAAGATCATGAGCACCACCAGCGCCAGTCCGAAGAAGAGGTACTTGAGGTTGCCCATGTCGATGCCGAGGAAGTGCACACCGAGCAGTCGGTTCGGCAGGTAGACGATGATGAACGCGCCGAGGATGACACCCAGTTTGTTGCCCTGCCCGCCGAGCACGACGGCGCACAGGAACAGCATCGAGTTGATGATGTTGAAGGTGGGCGGTGCGACGTACTGGACCTGGCCCGCGTACAGCGCACCGGACAGTCCTCCGATGGCCGCGCCGATGGTGAACGCCCAGAGCTTGAACTTGAATGCGTTGACGCCCATGACCTCGGCAGCGTCTTCGTCCTCGCGGACCGCGATCCACGCGCGGCCGACGCGGCTGCGCTCGAGGTTCCCGACGAGCAGCAGGATGATGACGACGAGCACGAGACCCAGCCAGAACCACCAGGTTCCGTAGTTGGTGTCACCGCCGGAGTTGGATACCGAGAACACGCCCTCTGGGTGCTGCTCGGTTTCCAGGAAGTGCGGGAAGGCCACCTCGTTGAGGCCGCGCGGGCCGTTGGTGACATCGGAGAGGTTGTCGGCGAGCAACCGGATGATCTCGCCGAACCCGAGGGTGACGATGGCCAGGTAGTCGCCGCGCAGCCGCAGCGTCGGGGTGCCGAGGATCAAACCACTGAGCGCGGTGATCGCCATCGCGATGGGCAGGCAGGACACCCAGGCCCACGGCGTGCTGAAGAAGCCCGAGGCGCTCATCTGGTTCCACGGACTCTCCGGGCTGGTCAGCAGCGCCACCGTATAGGCACCCACGGCATAGAACCCGACATAGCCGAGGTCCAGCAGTCCGGCCTGACCGACCACCACGTTGAGCCCGATGGCGATGATGGCGATCATCGCGAACTGCGCCATCGTGCCACCGAAGCTGATGCCCGGTGTGTCGATGAAACCCGGTGTGAAAAGCGGTGAAAGCGCCAACCCGGTGAACAGCACGACGCCGAACACCCATTTCTGCGGGCGATTCAGACCGTCCCACCAGTCCATGACCTTCGCCCAGGGGCTAGCCGTGCCGTCGCTCATACGCGTGCCTTTCCGAGGCTCTCACCCAGGATGCCGGTCGGTCTGACCAACAACACCAGCACGAGCAGGACGAAGGCGACCACATCGCGCCACTGGGTGCCGAAGACGGCCTGCCCGTAGTTCTCCATCACCCCGAGCAGCAATCCGCCGAGCAGTGCGCCGCGCAGATTGCCGATACCGCCGAGCACCGCCGCCGAGAAGGCCTTGATCCCGAGCAGGAATCCGCCGGAGTAGATGATGCCCTGGGGCACCTTCAACGTGTACAGCAGGGCCGCGGCACCGGCGAGCAGGCCGCCGATCAGGAAGGTCGTCATGATGACCCGCTCCCGCGAAACCCCCATCAGGGTGGCGGTATTGGGGTCCTGCGCGACGGCGCGCACCCCGCGTCCCAGCTTGGTCCGGTTCAGCGCCAGATCGGTGAGCAGCGCCAGCACCAGCGCCGCCCCGATGATGACGATGGTGGTGTTGGAGATCGCCACCCCGAAGATCTCGAACTGGGTTCTGGGCTGCACCAACACGATCGGTTGTTGGGCGTTGGGTCCGCCATAGCCGGGGATCAGCGTCGGCAGGATGAACAGCACGAATTGCTGCAGGACGAAGGACATGCCGATGGCGGTGATGAGGAAGGTCAGCGCACGGGCGTTTCGTTTGCGCAGCGGGCGGTAGGCGATGAATTCCAACCCCACCGCCGCACCGCCGGAGACCAGCATGGCGAACAGCATGGCCACGGCCAGGTACAGGATCGTCAGCGCGATGCCCTTGTTGTAGGCATTACCGCTCGGGGTGAAGCCCAGGATGACGTCGAGGGCGAAGTAGGCACCGAACATCCCCAGCATGAAGATCTCGGAATGCGCGAAGTTGATCAGTCGCAGCACACCGAAGACGAGCGTGTAGCCGACGGCGACCAATGCATAGATCGCGCCCCATGACAGGCCGTCGATCGTCAACTGCCAGAAGCTGTCGACCAGCGCACCGACGTTGAAATTGATGTTGGCGGCCAAGTTCATCCGGGACGGGGCTCCTCAGTGTGTCGTGGGCTCGCAATGGTCCGAGACGAACGAAGCGCGTCCGAGGGCAGGCGCTCCCGGACGCGCTTCGCGTCGGCGATTACTGGACGTCGTACACCCAGATCAGCGTGGAGGTGAGTTCACCCACGGGCGTCCACTGGTATTCGCGGGCGACTCCCTGCCCCTTGTAGTTGCGCACGTAGTCCAGCAAGGCCGGCCGGGTGATGGCACCCGAGTCGATGCCCTTGAGCAGGATGGTGCCCAGGTCGTAACCCTCGGTGCTGTACGTGCCGGGTTCCTGCCCGAACTTGTCGGTGTATTCCTGGGCGAAGCTGCCGGTGGCCGGGCCGCACGGGCAGGCCAGCAGCGCGCCCTTGGCGGACTCGCCCGCCTGCTTGACGAACTCGTTGTCCTTGCTGCCGTCGGCACTGACGAAGGTGCCGCCGAAGCCACTGTCACGCAGCTGCTGCACCAGCGGGGCGGCCTCCGCGTAGTACCCGCCGAAGAACACCGAATCCGGTGCGGCGCCGTTGATCTGGGTCACCGCGGCGGAGAAGTCCTTATCGCCCTTCTTGACCGAGATGTTGCAGGCTGAATCGGCGACCGGGCCGAGCGTGTCGCGCACCGCGGTGGCCAGGCCCAGACCGTAGTCGGTGCTGTCGTCGACGACGCAGACCTTCTTGTGGCCCAGCGTGTTCTTGAGGTAGTTGGCGACCGAGGGTCCCTGGACACCGTCGTTGGCCAAGCCGCGGAAGAAGGTCTTCCAGCCGTTCTCCGAGAGCGTGACGTTGGTGGCCGATGCGGTGACCGCGGCAAGGCCGGCCTGGTCGAACACGCCGCCGGTGGCCTTGGTCTCGCCGGAGAAGGCCGGGCCGATCAGACCGATCGTGTACTGGTCCTCGATGATGCGCGGGGCGATGTTCGACGCCTTCTGCGGATCGCCCTCGGTGTCGAAGGTCTTCAGCTGCACCTGGCAACCCGGGTTGGCGGCGTTGTGCTTGTCGACGGCGAGCTGGACGCCGTTGCGGATGTTGATGCCCAGCGCGGCGTCCGGACCGTTGAGCGCACCGGCCATCGCGAGCGACACCGGCGGGCAGCTCGCCTTACCGTCCCCGGCGGGATCGGCCGGGGTCGCGCCTGCTGTCGCGGCGACCTCACCGCCGTTCTCGTCGATCTGGACCTTCTCGACGATCTTCAGATTCGTCTGAGCCGCCTCCTCTTCGGGTGTGCTCTGGCTGCAGCCGGCAATAGCCAGCGCCATCAGACTCGCCCCGCCGAGCGCAAATGCCTTGCGTGCCACGTGACCGCGCACGTCTCACCTCCGGTTCCCTGTTCTCCGTCAGGCATCTTCGGAACGGCCGGAACGGCCGAATCTGGCGATGCTTCGCCGACGACCTTAGCCACTACATCGCCGTATCGCGTGCTGTTCGGCGACGTGTGGCGCGGATCGGCTCGCCGAGGAGCCCAAAGAGCGGGGTCGGAAACGCAGTCTTAACCCGCGGTGTCGCGCGGGGGCATTACTTCTGCGGTTCGGCGGCGTCCTCGCCGGGGGCGTCCAGCGTCTCCAGCACCACCTCGGCCACGCGTTTCATCGTGGTGCGCCGGTCCATGGCGGCCCGCTGGATCCATTTGAACGCCTCGGGCTCGGTCATCCCCTGGTTGGCCTGCAACAGCCCCTTGGCGCGCTCGACGAGCTTGCGTGTCTCCAGCCGCTCCGAGAGGGTGGCCACCTCGTTCTCCAGCGCCGAGATCTCGCTGAACCGGCTGACGGCCAGCTCTATCGCCGGGATCAGGTCGGTGATGGAGAAGGGTTTGACCAGATAGGCCATCGCCCCCGCGTCACGGGCGCGTTCGACGAGTTCGCGCTGGGAGAAGGCCGTCAGGATGACGATCGGGGCAATGCGTTTGGCGGCGATCTCGGAGGCGGCGTCGATACCGTCACGGCGCGGCATCTTCACATCCATGATCACCAGGTCCGGGGTCAGGCTCTCGGCGAGGTCGACGGCCTCCTGACCGTCACCGGCCTGGCCCACCACCTCATACCCTTCGTCACGCAGCATCTCGGCGAGGTCCATCCGGATCAACGCTTCGTCTTCGGCGATCAGCACGCGTCGCGCGGCGGAGGCTTCGGTCATGGATGCCATCATGGCTGACATTGTGTCGCGATTGCCGACATCGGGCGACCGCGGGGTGAACAAGGCCCAGCCGGTCCCTGCGGTCAAGGCACCCACACGCATCCCTTAAAGTAGGAGACCGCAGGAACGCTCGCCCTCGTATCCCAACTGGCAGAGGAAACGGATTCAAAACCCGTGCAGTGTGAGTTCGAATCTCACCGAGGGCACCAGTAAGACCGTCAGGACCACCATATGAACCTCCACTCGTCCCCGGCGGATCGATGAACACACTGGTCTACGCGACGGACTGGGACTCCGCGGCGCTGTGGACGCGCAACGCAGGCGATCTGATCGGCACCGCGGCGTTCGCCATATCGGGGGCATTGCTCGCGATCCGCCGCGATTTCGACATCGTCGGCGCGCTCACCCTGGCCGCCATGACGGCCTGCGGCGGCGGGGTGATCCGCGATCTCATCATCGGCAAGACGCCACCCACCGCGTTCGTGGATCTGCGCTATCTGGCTGTTGCCGTCCTGAGCGCCCTGGTGGTCTTCGTGTGGTCGCCGCCGGCGCGGCTGTTGGGCCGCCCCCTGGACCTGGCCGACGCGCTGGGGCTCGGCGCGTTCTGCGTGACCGGCACGGTCACTGCGGCCAACCACGGCCTCGGTCCGGCGTCCTCGGCGCTGCTGGGCGTGGTCACGGCCGTCGGCGGTGGGGTGATCCGCGATGTGCTCGCAGGCCGGACCCCCAGCATCCTGCGCCCGGATCAGGAGATCTACGCGATACCAGCACTTTTCGGCGCCGCCATCACGGCGTTGCTCATCGAGTCTGGGCACTTCGGTGCGCTCACCGGTGGCGCGGTCGCGGCCTCGGTGTTCGTGTTCCGGGCGCTCGCCCTGCATTTCCGTTGGCGTGCCCCGCAGGCGCGTGGGCGCGACCGCGGCTGATACCGGCCGGCGCCGAACGCGAAAGTGCCGCTGCAGGTGATCACACCCTGCAGCGGCATTCCCCTCGCGTATCGAGAGTCGGCTACTCGCTGTCACCAGAAGACGTTGAGGCCGAGACACTCTCGTTGTTGCGCGGACGCTCGCTCGCCTCGGTGCTGGTACGCACCTCGGTGCCCGATTCGCTGCGCGGCCCCTTCGGGTTCCGGACGCTGATCTCGTCGCGGGCCTTCAGGTTCGGGCGCACCGCATCGGTGTCCTCGGACCGCACCGAGAACTTGGCGTCCCGGCTGCCCTCGGACTCGGTATCGGCCTTGAGATCGGACTTGAGGTCCTTCTCCTGGGCCGCGGTCTCCTTCTCGGATTCCTTCACCGACGTCGAGGTGTCCTCCTTCTCGGGAGCCTTCGGGGTGGCGGTCTCGTCGACCACGACCTCGTCGACCGGGGTCTCCTCCACGGGAGCCTCGACGACCGGGGTCTCCACAACCGGCGTTTCCACGACCGGGGTCTCCTCCACCGGAGTCTCCTCCACGGGAACCTCGGCAACCGGAGTCTCCTCCACGGGAACCTCGGCGACCGGGGTCTCCTCGACCGGGGCCTCGACCTGCTCGGAAGCCGGCGTCGACTCGGTCACCGCACCCGCCTGCACACCATGCTCGGACAGTGCCGGCGTCGCGGCTTCGGTTCCGGCCTTGTCGGTCTCGGCCGGCGCGTCGGACTCTTCGACGGCTGCCATCCGCATCGCCGAAGCCGGCTCAGCGGCGGCGGTCGGCCGGATCCCGAAGATGCCGTTGAAGAAGTTCGACACCATGGCCCCGATGGCGTTGAACAGTCCACCGAAGTTGAAGAAGCTGGTGAACGCCTGCTGGATGGCCTGCAGGAACGCAGCGATCGGATTGAACGGTTCGGCACCCGCGCCGGGGCCCGTTCCCGGACCGGTACCCGGTCCCGGGTTGTTCGGGTTGCCGAGGAACTCGATGAGTTCCTTGATGACCTGACCGACGGGCTTCATGGTGCCGTCCGGACGGAAGATGCCCAGGTTGGCCTCGTCGTTGTCGGCCGGCGGGTTCAGCCAGTCCTTGATGGTGTAGAGAAACATCGGACCCGCGCCCTGCATGGTCTGCCAGAACTCGATGATGTCGCGGACGAAGGCGGCCTGGGTGGCCTCGTCGACCCGGTTGGTGGGGATGCCGTACTCGGTGATCCAGATCTTGATCTGCTCCTCACCCGCCTGCAGGTGCGAATCCATCAGTTCGCGGATCTTGTTGAGCTGGTAGAGCGGCATGCCCTCTTTCCACGCCAGGTCCTCGCCGACGGAGAACTTCCACTCGAAGTTGTACGGGTGGAATGACAGCGCATCGAAGTAGCCGTGGGCGCCGGCGTCGTACATGCCCTTGACGAAGTCGATCGGGTTCAGGGTCAGCCCGGGCCACGTCTTACCTGCGCCGATGACGCCACCGATGACCGTGATATCGGTGCCGACCTGAGCGGCCGCCTCCTTGAGCGCGGTGTAGGTCTTCTTCAGCATCGCGGTGTACGCGGCCGGGTCCAGGGTGTTCCAGAACTGGATCGAGTTGGGCTCGTTCCACACCTCGTAGGCCGAGATCTTGTCGCCGTAGCGCAGCGCGACGGACTTGGCGAAGGCGGCGAACTGGTCGAAGTTGGCGGGCTCACCGTTGAGCGGTGTGGTGGACGACGCCCACATCGGGGTCGAGTTCAGCACGCCAAGGATGCCCATCCCGCGAGCCGCCGCGGCATTGACCACCTTGTCGAGCTGGTCCCAACGCGGGGCACCCAGTCCGAACGGGGTATCGGGGTGCAGGGGTTGCACACCGGCCCACGGAACCATGATCCGGACGTTGGTCACCCCGAGCGACTGCATCATGTCGAGGCGTTCGTTGATCTCCTCGATGCTGGCCGACATATAGATCTCCGAGTCGGCGATGCCAATGGTCGAAGGAGACTCCACGATGGCGGCCACGGGCTGCACTTCATATGACTTGTGTTTGCTCGCTGGCAAGACAAAGTAACTAGAAGTTGCCGCGAATAGCGACGCGGCTATCAGGACTATCGCTCCTCTGATGGCAACTCTGTGGACAGCCTTGGGCATCTTGTCCCACATGGCGACTCCCGTTCTCGGACCTGGTCGTTCGGCGTTGCCTACGCACTCCGCATGAAATTAACCCACCCGACAGCAAATTGCCAAATAAGTAAAAAAGTCGCTCTGAAGTGCCGATTTACGTGCCGAATAATCCATTTCCAGCAAACTCGTGTCCGAGACTGCAGAATTACGATTCGCCTCCAAAGTGCCGAAGATGGCAAAGAAAACGTGTTTCAAGATCGCATTCGAGTTGCAACCATCTTGTGACCTGAGTCACATCAGTTTGCCCACGTCCGTTAGCTTTTCGTGACGCAGGAGTGATTCGATCTTGATGCGCCCGGCGTGTCAGCGAATATTGACGACAATGTCAGCTAACATGCCGTCGTGTCCCCCGATTGGGGGACATGCACCCGAGCCACAGATTTGGACAAGGTTTGCCAGGCGCCTCCGCGGATCCGCCGAAACTGCGGCTGTGAGCCTCCCCACGGGGAGTACGCTCCGAGAGTGGCAGCGAGGGTGCCCGGCCGGTGCCTCCCCGACATTCCCGAGGGCAGCCGGCAGTATGAGGATGCGGCCAGTCGGCGACTGGCAACTCTGACTGTCAGCACGCGGATCGCGGCCGCGATCGTCGGCATCTACGGCTTTGCCGAGCTGATCCTGGTACCCGAAGTACCGCATATCGGCCTGGTCAACGTGGTCAGCGCTGCGCTTTTCCTGGCCATTCCACTGCTCTACCGCTTCGGCTCGTTGGTGGCGCTCGCCGCCTTCGTCACCATCGCCTATGCCAGCACCGCGTACATGTGCAGCCAACTCGGCACCGATACCGGTCTGCAGTTCTACTTCTTCGTCGGCGCGGCGCTGATCATCCTGATGATCGGCACCGACCACCTCGTGATCGCCTCGGCGTTGGCCG
Organism: Mycolicibacterium neoaurum VKM Ac-1815D; assembly: GCF_000317305.3. The sequence goes on from NC_023036.2 coordinate 3,670,234, forward strand.
CCTCGGGGCCGGTCCTTGCGATCGCATTGGAATGGCTGGTGCCCGACAACACCGGGGTCTTCTCGGAGGCCGCGATGCGTGCCAACTTCGTCATCACGGCCTGCACAGCAAGCCTCATGGTGATCGTCGTCGTGGCCTCGGCGATGCGCCGGATAGAGCGCGCCGAAAGTGCGCTGCAGGCCGAATTCGACAAATCCGAGGCGCTGCTCGCCAACATCCTTCCCACGACCATCGCCGACCGACTCAAGGATCGGCGCGACGTGATGATCGCCGACGGATTCGCCGACGCATCCATCCTGTTCGCCGACATCGCCGGGTACACCCAGCGCGCCAGCGACACCGATCCCGCGGACCTCGTGTTGTTCCTCAACCGCCTCTACACCGATTTCGACGGCCTGGTCGACCGGCACGGTCTGGAGAAGATCAAGACCAGCGGTGACTCGTACATGGTGGTCTCCGGCGTGCCGATCCCCCGCCCGGACCACCTGGAATCACTGGCATGCCTGGCGCTGGACATGGCCCACGCCGTCGACGGGCTCCGCGACGCGCAGGGCCGCGAGGTACCGCTGCGCATCGGGATCGCCGCCGGCCCGGTGGTCGCTGGGGTGGTGGGATCACGCAAGTTCTTCTACGACGTCTGGGGTGATGCGGTCAACGTGGCCTCCCGCATGGAGAGCACCGACGAGGAGGGCCGCATCCAGGTGCCCCAGGACGTCTACGAACGCATCAACGACTCCTATCTGTTCGAAGAGCGCGGCGAGGTCGCCGTGAAGGGCAAGGGCTGGATGCACACCTGGTATCTGGTGGGCCGGCGGCCGGCGCACGATCCCACCGGCCCCGCCGCGCTCTCCGATGGCCCTACACCTTGTGATTCTCCGATCGGATGAGCCAGGCCAGCTTCTCCAAGCCGTCGATGAGCTGATGCAGGATGTCCGCGGTGCTGGGGTCCTCGGCGTCGACGGCGTCATGCACACCACGCAACGTGTCGACGGTCGCGTAGATGCGGGTGCCGATCAGATCCACCACCTCGGTGGTGTTGCGTTCGTAGGGCGGGAACGCGGGCAGCGTGGTGGTGGCCGCCACCGTGTCGGAGCGGCCGTCGGCCACCGCATAGAGCGTGCGCATGCGTTCGGCGATGGTGTCGCTGCCCTCGCGGGCAAAGTCGACCAGCTCGTCGAGCTGTAGGTGCAGATCCCGGAAATTGCTACCGACCACATTCCAGTGCGCCTGCTTGCCCTGCAGATGCAGCTCGATCATGTCGACCAGAACCTGTTGCAGGCTGGCCTGCAGCTGAGGTGAGGCCTGGAAGCCCTGGATATCACTTTCGGTGCGCCGTGTTGTCGTCATATGAGAGGCAACGCCGTCTTTTCTGGAATCATTCCAGATTCTTCGACCCTCCGCCGCGCTGCTGATCCTGCTGAGACAGCAGTCGCGCATAACCCGCACCCGTACCGAGCAGCACCAGTCCGGTGACGATGAACACCGCGACCCGGAAGATGCCGTCCAGGGTGCCCAGATCGAACAGGAACAGCTTCGCCATGGCCGCGGTCACCAGCGCCATACCGCCACCGAGGGGCACCGAACGGTCTGCCCGGTCCAGGCGCACGGCGTACCAGAGCAGACCGGCTGCCAGCACGATCCAGCTGATGGTCGCCGCCATGTGCCCGGCCAGAAATCCACCATCCGTTCCACCGATCAGCACACCGGCGGTGACGGTGAACACGGTCACCGCATAGGCACTGAGCACGGCCGCCCCGGCCAGCAGCAGCCGTCCGGTGTCGGCGTCGCGGTGACGTCGCGTCAGAGACCACGTCTGCGCCGCGCCGTAGAGCACCACCAGCAGGCTGGAGATCAGCACCGACACCGCCTCGGCGCCGGACCGCTCGGTTGCCGTCGTGATCGTGCCCGGGCCCGCCAGCTCGAGGTAGTAGAGGCCCCCGACCGCGCCGAACACCAGCGCGGCGATCTGCGCACCGGTGTCGTGCCGCCCGGCCACGGCCACCACCACCGCCAGCGCCAACAGCAGCGGGCCCGCGGCGCGGCCGTCGAAGGCCACCGCGACGGCGACCAGTGCGGCGACCACCGACAGCGCCGACCACACCTGACGGACAGGTCCGGCCAGGCCGGGAATGTGATCACCGAGCAGCACGACCGCCAGCAAGGACAGTGACAGCGCCGCGATCATCAGCGCGGCGATCCGACCGTCCACCGCGACCGACACCAGCAGCAGCGGTGCCGCGCCGACCGTCGACACCACCGTCATCGACGCGCGATGTGTGCTGTGCGACAACAGAATCAGCGCCGATCCGATGGCCGATAGCGCGGCGATGGCCGCCCCACCGGCCAGCCAGGCGTGGTCGTGGGAGCCGAACGCCGCACCGACCAACGCCAGGAACACCGGCCCGCTGCCCGCCGCCGTCCGGGCCGCATACATCCAGGTCCAGTCGCGGCCGAGCTGCACCGGAAGAGTCGCCGCCGAGAGCGCCAGCATGAATCCGATCAGCAGCAGATCCACATCACCGACCACCACCGGTGCCAGCACGGTCAGCGGGACCAGCACCAGCAGCGCGAGTTGTTCGGAATCCCAGCGCCGCGCCAGCATCAGGCCACCGCCTGCGATCACCGCCGACAGCACCAGTCCGATGACCGGCGCCACCCACTCATAGATTGTGCTGACTGCCACCACATCGATGTACGCGGTCGCGATACCCGTGGCGGCCAACGCAATGGCACCGACCCGGCCACCCGATCGGCTGTTGAGCCAGAACGCCCCGGCGACCAGGCCTGCCGCCAACACGGCACCGGCGGCAACCCGGACCGGCGGCGCGAGCAGGCCGGCCTGGGCGGCCAGCACCACCAGCAGCACGACGCCGATGAGCGTCACCGCCACACCGGCGGCGGCCAGCACCTTCCCGATCCAGTTCTGCGGGCGCGCGGTCGGTGCGGCGACGGGCGGCACCGCGGCGGGTACGGCCGGCGTCGGCACCGCCGGCGCGGTCGGGGCGGGATACCCGGGTTGCTGCGGGACCGGCGCGTACCGCGGATGCTGTGGGTACTGCGCATGGTTCGGGTAACCCCACCAGAACTGCTGCGGGGCGGCCGGTGCGGACTGGCCGAGGGCGCCGGACAGTTGCGTCAGTTCGGCCGACGCACGGGCCAGCTGCTGCGACATGGCCACGAACTCGGCGGACAGTCGGGTGAGCACCTGCTGCGGTTCGGTCATGGCTGACATCCTGACCGACGAACTCACCGGATGAGATGAGTAGGACTACTCGATCATTCGTCGAGTCCGTGCTCGATCGCGTAGCGGGCCAGCTCGACCCGGTTGGCGACCTGCAGCTTGCGGAACGTCGCCTGCACGTGGTTCTCGACGGTCCGATGGCTCAGCGACAGTCGCTCGGCGATCTGCTTGGCCGTCAGCCCCTTCGCGACATGACGCAGGATCTCGGTCTCGCGGTCGGTGAGGCTGGGCACCGCGGGACCGGCCTTGTCGCCGACCGGTTCGGCCGCGATGCGCCGGTACTCGCCGAGCACCAGACCCGCCAGCCCGGGCGTGAACACCGCGCGGCCCGCCGCGGTAGCTCGAACTGCTTCGCCCAGTTCGGTTTTCGACGCACTCTTGACCAGATACCCGGTGGCCCCGGCCTTCACGGCTTCCAGCACGTCGGCGCGTTCATCCGAGGCCGACAAGACCAGGATCCGCGAGGACGGCGACACCGCGAGCACCTCCGCGCAGGCCTGGGCACCGGTCCCGTCGGCGAGCCGCATGTCCATCACCACGACCTCGGGGTGCACCACCTCGGCCCGGCGCCGCGCCGAGGCCACGCCGTCGGCGGTCGCGACCACCTCGAAACCGTCATCGGCCAGATCGCGCGCCACCGCGTCGCGCCAGATCGGGTGATCGTCGACCACCATCACCGTCGGCATCACTGTCCTCCCTTGCCCGATCGGGGAACCGTCAGTTCCCACTCGGTGCCGCCGCTGGACGGTGTGGTCAGATCCGCGCGGCCGCCGAGTGCGGCCATCCTGCCCTGGATGGACTTGCTCACCCCGACCCGCCCCTCCGCCGCGGCGGCGGCCAGCCGTCCCTCGGGTATGCCGGGCCCGTCATCGCGGATGCTGACAACCACCTCGTCTCCGAGATCCTCCAGCAGCACGAAGGCCCGCGCCTGCGGACCGGCATGGCGTTCCACATTGGTCAGCGCGTTGACCACAGCAGCGTCGACCTCGGCGGCCACCGCACTGTCCAGGTACACCGGGGCGGCAGGCACGCTGACCGACACCCGGTCGGCACCGTGCCTGCGCAGCAGCGCGCCGAGATCGCTCGCCGCTGTCGGCGCGTGAGCGACGAGGGTGTCCTCGGTGCTGAGCAACCGGCGCAGCGCACGCTCCTGCTCCCCCGCGGCCTCCGCCAGTTCGGCTGTCTCACCACCGATTTCGCGACCGCGTCGGGCCACCATCGCCAATACCTGCAGCACCCCGTCATGCACATGCCTGGACAGTCGTTCCCGCTCGGCCAGCGCCGCACTGAGCCGCGTCGCCCGCTCCAACTCGGCATGTGCCCGGCGCGCGGTGGTCGCCGCCATCCCGACGGCCAACCCCACCGCCAACTCGATCAGGATGGTGGGGCTGCGCACCAGATCCACCGCGATCGCCCCCTTGAGCGCCGCGCCGGTACCCATCACGGCCAGACCCATCACCATTCCCGCGGCGGGCCCGGCCAGGATCGCCGCCGAGACCACCGCGTTGGTCGCCCACAGCGTCGTCGGCCACGACTGGTTGTCCAGCACCCACTGCTCGGAGGCGACCAACCAGGTGGACCCCATGAACGCGAGCACGACCGCGGCCTCACCGATCACCCAGGTGCGGCACCTGCCGAATCCGCCGAGATAGGCCACACCGCACGCAATGGTCCACGCCGTCAACACACCGAACAACACCCAGCTCAATGCAGGCCGGTCCAGTTCGTGGTACTTGGAAACCTGGAAATAAAGCGCATAGCTCCAGCTGAGCAGCCGGAACACCTGCGCGGCCCGCCACAGCGGGGCGACCGGGTCCACCGTCGCCGCGTTCATCGGGGCTACATCACCTTGGACAGGAAGGCCTTCGTGCGCTCGTGCTGCGGATTGCTCATGACCTCGGTCGGCTTGCCGCGCTCGACGACCACACCGGCATCCATGAAGACCAGCTCGTCGGCGACCTCGCGGGCGAAGCCCATCTCATGGGTCACCACCAGCATGGTCATCCCCTCGGAGGCGAGCTTCTTCATCACCGAGAGCACCTCCCCGACCAGTTCGGGATCCAGTGCCGAGGTGGGCTCGTCGAAGAGCATCAGCTTGGGACTCATGGCCAGCGCACGCGCGATCGCGACCCGCTGCTGCTGACCACCGGAGAGCTGGGCCGGGTAGGCGCCGGCCTTGTCGGCCAGGCCGACCTGGTTGAGCAGATCCATCGCCCGCTCGGTGGCCTGCTTCTTGTTCTGCCCCTTGACCTGGGTGGGGGCCTCGACCACGTTGCCCAGCGCGGTGCGGTGCGGGAACAGGTTGAAATGCTGGAAGACCATGCCGACGTCACGACGCTGGCGGGCCACATCGCGGGGCTTCATCTCGTACAACTTGCCGCCGCGCTCCTGATAGCCGACGAGGGCACCGTCGACGTAGAGCCGGCCGGCGCTGACGGTTTCCAGGTGGTTGATGCAGCGTAGGAATGTCGACTTACCGGAGCCCGACGGCCCGACCAGGACCAGCACCTGGCCCTTCTGCACCTCCAGAGTGATGCCCTTGAGCACCTTGAGGGCGCCGAAGTCCTTGCAGACGAGTTCGGCCTTGACCATGGGCTGTGCTGATTCGTTCACCGGCGACACTCTCAGGCACCCGTGCCCATCTGCGCCTTGGCCAGCGCCTCGAGTTGTTTGGGACTGAGCTTGCGCGACGCTCCCCTGGAGAAGTAGCGCTCCAGGTAGAACTGGCCGACCATCAGAACGCTGGTGATGATCAGATACCAGGTCGCGGCGACCAGCAGCAGGGGTACCGGTTCGAAGATCCGGGCGGCGATCTCGCGGGTCGCGATGCTGTACAGGTCGAACGCATACGGCACCGCGGTCACCAGCGATGTCGTCTTCAGCAGACTGATGACCTCGTTACCGGTCGGCGGGATGATCACCCGCATCGCCTGTGGCAACACGGTGCGCCGCATCGCCAGACCCCAGGACATCCCCAGCGCGGTCGATGCCTCCAGCTGGCCCTCGGGCACCGAGGTGATGCCCGCGCGGACGATCTCCGCCATATAGGCCGCCTCGTTGAGGGCGAGGCCGATCACGGCCAGCGCGAACGGGAACGACAGGTTCTGCAGGTCGATATGGAAGAAGGTCGGCCCGAAGGGCACCCCGAGCTGGATCTTCTGGTAGATCGTGGGCATCAGGCCCCAGAACGCCAGCTGCACGTACACCGGGGTGCCGCGGAAGACCCAGAGGAACACCCAGGCGACCGAACTGAGCACGGCGTTGTCGGACAACCGCATGATCGTCAGGATGACGCCGAGCACGATGCCGATGACCATCGAATAGACGGTCAGCTGCAAGGTGTTGGCGACACCCAGCAGGATCCGCTCGTTGAACAGGTATTTCGTGAACGTCGACCAGCCGTAGGCCGGGTTGGTGGCCGCACCGTAGAGGAAGAGGCCGACCACGACGATGATGACGGCCGCCGCCACCCACCGCCACGGATGACGCAGCGGTACTGCGTCGATCGCTTCGGGCGAGTTGGACGGTGGCGGCGAGCCGGCATCACTCATGTGTGTCGATATCCCTGTGTGTCGATATCGCTAGGAGACCGCGCCGTTGATGACCGGCTTGTCGATCATCCCCTCCTCAAGACCCCAGTTCGCGGCGATCTCCTTGTACTTGCCGTTCTCGATGAGGTGCTCCAGGGCCTGCAGCAGCGACTGCGCCAGCGGCGAACCCTTCTCCACCGGCCAGCCGTAGGGCGCCGAATCGAACGTCTCGCCGGCCTGCTCCAGCTTTCCGTTGGTCTGCTTGATGGCGTACAGCGTCACCGGCGAGTCCGCCGACATGGCGTCGGCCTGGCCGAGCACCACCGCGTTGGTGGCGGCGTCCTGGCTGTCGAACGGGATGATGTCGATGGCCGGCTTGCCCTCGTCGGTGCACTTCTTGCTGCGCGCGGGCAACTCGTCGGTCTCCTGGACGGTGGTCGCCTGGACGGCGACCTTCTTGCCGCAGGCATCCTCCGGATTGATCGAGCCACCGGCGGGCTGGGCCCACAGCGTGCCCGCCGAGAAGTAGGTGACGAAGTCGACCTGCTGCTCGCGCTCCTTGCTGTCGGTGAACGAGGACATGCCGACGTTGAACGTGCCGCCCTGGATCGACGGAATGATCTTCGCGAAGTCGGCCTCGCGGTATTCGGGCTCCAGCCCGAGCGTCCCGGCGACGGCGTTCATCAGGTCCACGTCGAACCCGACGATCTTGCCGGACTCGTCCTTGAACTCGTTCGGTGCGTAGGGGATGTTGACGCCGACGATCAGCTTCCCGGACGCCTTGATGGCCTCGGGGACGGTGTTGGCGATCGCCTCCACCTTCTCGGCCGGAGCGGCCGCCGTCGGGGACTCTTGCCCACCACTCGGTTCCGAGCTCGAACACCCCGACAGCGCCAGCGCGCCGGTCGCAGCGAACACGGCGGCGTAGCGCCAGAGCCTGGTCCGGCGCTCTTGGATTCCACCCAACACGGTGTGCCTCTACTTTCTGTTGCCGAGCCGTCACGGTCTGGTCCGTCGACAGCTCCAGCCGAAGACGTTAACGACCGATGATCCGGCGCGCAGCGCCGGTAACGGAACAGTAGTGGAGCCGTAACGTGCGAGTCGGCCGAACGCCGATCTGACTCGCGCGATGGCCGGGGCCGAACTGCCCGAGAAACGCCGACTACCTGGCGACAATGCCCGGCGGCACGGTCATCCCGTGTGCGACACTCACCACATGCAAACCCCTGCTCCCCCAAGCCTGTTGCAGCACCTGTGGAAGTCGACGCTGATCTCAGGTGTGTTGGCGGCCGCCCTCGGTATCGCGGTGGTGGCCTGGCCAGGGATCTCGGTCCTGATCGCCGCCATCTTCTTCGGCGCGTACCTGCTGGTGACCGGCATCGCGCAGGTCGTGTTCGCGTTCAGCCTCGACGTCTCGGCCGGTGGCCGGGTGCTGCTGTTCATCAGCGGTGCCGCCTCGGTGGTGCTCGCGGTGCTGGCGTTCCGCCAGCTGGGCAGCGCGGTGCTGCTGCTGGCCATCTGGATCGGTATCGGCTTCATCTTCCGCGGCGTGGCGACGGCGGTCTCGGCGATCAGCGATCCCACCCTGCCCGCACGCGGCTGGAACATCTTCCTCGGCGTCATCAGCCTGATCGCCGGCATCGTGGTGCTGGCCGCACCGTTCGAGTCGATCGGCACACTGGCCCTGGTCACGGGCATCTGGCTGATCGTCATCGGCGTGATGGAGGTGGTGACCGCGCTGGGCATCCGCTCGGCCTGGAACAAGCGGGACTCCGTCCACGAGACACCGGCCGCACCCGCACCGGCCACCGAGACCGTGGCCGCCGAACCGACAGCGCCGGCCGCGCCGACGGATCCACCGACCAGCTGAGTAATCCGCACCACGATTACGCGCGGCGGGACCATCGACCTACTACACTCTGTCGTAGTCGAGCAAGGGAGCTCGACCCACAGCCGAGAAGTTGGTGCCCATGGAAGCGCTCGATGTCGCACGGTGGCAGTTCGGGATCACCACCGTCTATCACTTCATCTTCGTGCCGCTCACCATCGGTCTCGCGCCGCTGATCGCGGTGTTCCAGACCATCTGGGTCGTCACCGACAACACCGCGTGGTATCGACTCACCCGGTTCTTCGGCAAGCTCTTCCTGATCAACTTCGCCCTCGGCGTGGCCACCGGCATTGTGCAGGAATTCCAGTTCGGGATGAACTGGAGCGAGTACTCCCGATTCGTCGGTGACGTCTTCGGTGCCCCACTGGCGATGGAGGGGCTGGTCGCCTTCTTCTTCGAATCGACGTTCCTGGGGCTGTGGATCTTCGGCTGGACCAGGCTGCCCAAGCTCGTACACCTGGCCTGCATCTGGATCGTCGCCTTCGCGGTCAACGCGTCTGCCTACTTCATCATTGCCGCGAACTCGTTCATGCAGCATCCGGTCGGCGCGCGCTACAACCCCGAGACCGGGCGCGCCGAACTGACCAGCATCACCGAGCTGTTCACCAACAACACCGCGCTCGCGGCCTTCCCGCACGCCGTCGCCGGTGCGTTCCTGGTCGCAGGCACCTTCGTCGCGGGCGTCTGCGCCTGGTGGATGGTGCGCAATCCCGACGGTCCCGACGCACGCACCATGCATCGCCCCGCCGCGATCCTCGGCTGCCTGATCGCCTTCGCCTCCGCGGCCGCGCTGACCTACACCGGTGATGTGCAGGGCAAGCTGATGTTCCAGCAGCAACCCATGAAGATGGCCTCGGCGGAATCGTTGTGTCACACCGAAACCGACCCGAACTTCTCCGTTCTCACCGTCGGAACCCACAACAACTGCGACAGCGTCATCCACCTGATCGAAGTGCCCTACGTGCTGCCGTTCCTGGCCGAGGGCACGTTCAGCGGCGTGGAACTGCAGGGCGTGCAGGACCTGCAGGCCGCCTACGAGCAGAAGTTCGGGCCCGGTGACTACCGGCCCAACCTGTTCGTCACCTACTGGTCATTCCGCGCCATGATCGGTTTCCTCGCAGTCCCGATGCTGTTCGCGCTGACCGCGTTGTGGCTCACCCGCGGCGGCAGGGTCCCCCACCAACGTTGGTTCGGCACGTTCGCGCTACTCACCCTGCCCACCCCGTTCCTGGCCAACAGCGCCGGGTGGATCTTCACCGAGATGGGCCGTCAGCCGTGGGTGGTGGCCCCCAATCCAACCGGCGACCCGGTATTGCGATTGACCGTGTCGCAAGGGGTTTCACACCACTCGGTGGCCACCGTGCTGACCTCACTGATCGTCTTCACGGCGATCTATGCGCTGCTCGCGGTCATCTGGTTCTGGCTGATCCGCCGTTACGTCGTCGAGGGCCCGCTGGAGCACGACACCGAACCCATCCCGCCGACACCGCCCGGTGAGGACGAGGTCAAGCCACTCTCGTTCGCGTATTAGGAGGCGTGCCATGGACCTTCAGATCTTCTGGTTCATCACTCTGGCAGTCCTTTTCACGGGCTTCCTGGTGCTGGAGGGCTTCGACTTCGGCGTCGGCATGCTGATGGCGCCGCTGGGACGTAGTGCGCGGCGGATAGGTGGCGACCCCGACAAACATCGCCGCGCGGTACTGAACACCATCGGCCCGGTCTGGGACGGTAACGAGGTATGGCTGATCACCGCGGGCGGTGCGATGTTCGCGGCCTTCCCGGGGATGTACGCGACCATGTTCTCCGGGCTGTACCTACCGTTGCTGGCCATCCTGCTCTCGATGATCGTGCGCATCTGCGCCATCGAATGGCGGGGCAAGGTCGACGATCCACAGTGGCGACGCTGGGCCGATATCGGGATCGCCGTCGGTTCCTGGGTGCCCGCCGTGCTGTGGGGTGTCGCCTTCGCGGCTCTGGTGCGCGGCCTGCCGGTCGACGCCGACCATCAGATCGACCTGGGCTTCGCCGATATCCTCAACCCGTACACACTGCTCGGCGGGCTGTCCACCTGCGGGTTGTTCCTGCTGCACGGGGCGGTGTTCATCACCCTGAAGACCGAAGGCGCGGTGCGGGCCGACGCCCGGCGCTTCGCCGCCAGGCTGGCCATACCCGTCACGGTGGTGCTGGCCACCTTCGGGTTGTGGACCCAGTTGTCCTACGGCACCGACTGGACCTGGTTGGTCCTCGGCGTCGCGGTGATCTGCCAGCTCGGGGTGGTGATGCTGGTGCTCAGCGACGGCGGTGACGGCTGGTCGTTCGCGTTGACCACCGCCGTGGTGATGGCCGTGGTGGTGTTGATCTTCGGCAGCCTGTTCCCGAACCTGATCCCGTCGACGCTGGATCCGGCGTGGAGCCTGACCATCGAGAACGCCTCGTCCTCGCCGTACACCCTGACCATCATGACCTGGGCGGCGGTGCTGGTGACCCCGCTCGTGCTGATCTATCAGGGCTGGACGTATTGGGTGTTCCGGCAACGCATCTCGGCTGAGCGCATCCCCGACCCGGCCGGGCTCTCACCGCGTATACCGTGAGTTCGACCGCACCGGGACTGCCGGAGGCACTTCGCTCGACCCAGGCGGGCATGCGCCGCTATATCGCGGCGATGGTGGCCTACGGCACGGTGATCGCGGCGGCCACCATCGCCGCCGCCTGGATCCTGGCCCACATCGTGGCCGGTGTCATCACCGAACCGGCCACCCGCAGCCTGGCCCACTGGCGCCTGCACCTGGGGGCGCTGGCGGCCATCTGGGTGATCCGGGTGGTGGCGCAATGGCTGCAGGCGCGGCTGAGCCAGCGTGCCGCCACGGCGGCGATCGGCGACCTGTCGGCGCGGGTGCTGCGCACGGTGACCGAGATGGACCCGCAGCGCAGGCAGCGGGTACTCGACGAGGCCACCGTGGTGGTGACCCGCGGGCTCGACGGTCTGCGGCCGTACTTCACCGGATACCTACCCACCGTCGCACTGGCCGGAATCCTCACCCCGGCAACCGTTGTCGTCATCGCCGTCGCGGACTGGCAGGCCGCCGCGGTGGTGGCGATCGCCCTGCCGCTCATCCCGCTGTTCATGGTGCTGATCGGCAAGCTCACCGCCGACCGCTCGGCGGCCGCCCTGGCCGCGATGACGACATTGCAGTCCCGGTTACTTGACCTGGTCGCCGGCATTCCCACCCTGCGCGCCCTCGGCCGCGCCGGCGGACCCGCCGACCGTATCGCCACCCTGGCCGCCGCGCACCGGCGCTCGGCGATGCAGACGCTGCGCATCGCGTTCCTGTCGGCGGCCGTGCTGGAACTCATCGCCACCCTGGGGGTCGCACTGGTGGCGGTCAACGTGGGTCTGCGCCTGGTGTTCGGCGATATGACACTGGTGGCGGCGCTGACCGCGCTCCTGCTGGCCCCCGAGGTCTTCTGGCCGCTGCGCCGGGTCGGAGTGCAGTTCCATGCCGCCCAGGACGGCAAGACAGCCGCCGACGCCGCGCTGCACCTGCTCCAGACGCATCCGAGCAGGCCGAACGGAACGCACCACAGCACCGGTGAGCACATCGAGATCGACCTGCGCGACCTGACGGTGCGCGGTCGCGACGGTGCCGCCCCGGACGGCCTGTCCGAATCGTTGCGGCCCGGTGCGGTCACCGTGCTCACCGGACCCAACGGGGCGGGCAAGAGCACCACCCTGCAGGCCATCCTGGGTCTGCTGGAACCCGACGCCGGGCAGGTTCTCATCGACGGCACCGATCTGGCCGAGATCGATCGGCACCAGTGGTGGACCCGCGTGGCCTGGCTACCGCAACGGCCCGCACTGCTACCCGGCACCATACGGGCCAACCTGGAACTGTTCGGACCGCTCGTCGACCTCGACGCCGCATGCCGGGCATCGGATTTCGGTTCGGTACTGGCGACACTTCCCGACGGACTGGACACCGTGATCGGCAGGGACGGGACCGGATTGTCGCTCGGGCAGCGGCAACGGCTGGGGCTGGCGCGCGCGCTGGGATCCTGCGCCCCGGTGCTGCTACTCGACGAGCCGACCGCACATCTGGACGCCGATGCCGAAATGATTGTCCTGGAATCCATTCGGTCCAGGGCGCGGGCCGGATGCACGGTCGTGGTGGTGGGTCACCGCGCTCCGGTGCTGGGGATCGCCGACCGGGTCGTGCCGCTGGGAGGTGCCGTCGATGTCCATCCGTGAGGTCATCGCGCTGCTGCGTCCCAGGCTGCCCCGGTTGGCATTGGCGGTGCTGTTCGGGACGCTGGCACTGGGCAGCGCACTGGCCCTGGCCGCCGTGGCCGCCTGGTTGATCACCAGGGCCTGGCAGATGCCGCCGGTGCTGGATCTGACCGTAGCCGTGGTGGCCGTCCGCGCGCTGGGGATCTCGCGCGGGATCTTCAGCTACTGCGAGCGGCTGGCCATCCACGACGCCGCGCTGCGCGCCGCGGGCAATGCCCGGGTCGGGCTGTACCGCCGACTGGTCGCCGCGCAAGCGGAATCGGTGCTGCGGATAGCCGGCGGCGAGCTGGTGGCCAGGGTCGGGAACTCGGTCGACGAACTTGCCGATGTGCTGGTGCGGTCGGTCCTGCCGATGTGTGTGGCCGCCGTGCTCTCGGTCGCCGCAGTGGGCGTCATCGCGGTGATCTCCCCGGCAGCGGCGCTGGTGCTGGCCGCCAGCCTGCTCGTCGCCGGTGTGCTGGCGCCCGCACTGGCCGGGCGGGCGGCCGCGGCCACCGAACTGCTGGCCGCCCGGCATCACGGTGCGCGTGACACCGCCACCCTGGTCGCCCTCGAGCATGCCGACGAGCTCCGCGTGGCGGGGCGCCTGGCCGGGGTCATCGCCGAATCCGAACGCGCGCACCGAGACTTCGGTGCTGCCACCGACCGGGCGGCCGCACCGGCGGCGGCCGCGGCCGCGGTGTCCACCGCCGCAGTCGGGGTATCGGTGCTGGGGGCCGTGCTCATCGGCATCCTGCTCGCCGACCACACCACACCGACGGCACTGGCCATCCTGATGTTGCTCCCGCTGTCGGCATTCGAGGCCACCAGCGCGCTGCCGGCGGCCGCCGCGCAATGGGTGCGCTCGACACTGGCGGCGCAGCAGCTCGCCGAGCTGACCGCTGCCGATCCCACCGGCCGGGTCCGGCCGGCCGTCCCGGCCATCGCTGCAGCCCCCGGTGACCGGATCGCCGTCGTCGGCCCCAGTGGCAGCGGTAAGACCACCATGCTCATGGCGATCGCCGCGAAGTATCCCGAAAACCCGGTCACCGCAGCATTCTTCGCCGAGGACGCGCACCTGTTCGACACCACCGTGCGCGACAATCTGCTGGTCGGCCGCGGTGATGCCACCGACGCCGAGCTGGAAGCCGCCCTGAGTCAGGTCGGGCTCGGCGAGTGGTTGGCCGGCCTGCCGGACGGGCTGGGCACCGTGCTGACCGGAGGTGTGGCCGCGGTATCGGCAGGCCAACGTCGTCGTCTGCTGCTGGCGCGGGCGGTGATCACCGATTTTCCGATCGTGCTGCTCGACGAGCCCACCGAGCATCTCGACGCCGCCGACAGTGACCGACTCCTGACCGCGATACTCACCCCCGACGGCCTGTTCGCCGCCCATCGAGCCGTCGTGGTGGCCACCCATCACCTACCCGAACACCTCGGTTGCCCGACGATCCGGATGCCGCAACCTGCCGGGTAACGTGGCCCTTCATGAGCTACCAGCCCGCTGCGGCGGCGCCGCCGTACCCGGTCCGACAGACCGGACCCCGCAACGGAGTGGGCGCCGGGGCGTTCGTGGTGGCGGTGGCGGCGCTGGTGTTCTCGTGGAGTGTGATCGGCGGCGTCGTCGGCGGCATCATCGCGGTGGTCCTCGGTGTCAGCGGCCGCCGCCGCGCGCGTCGCGGCGAGGCCGACAACGGCCCGGTCGCGACCGCGGGCATGGCGCTGGGCGCACTCGCGGTGGTCGTCGGGATCGCGGCCGTACCGGTGTGGTCGGGATTTCTCGGCGATGCCGGGGTGGGCGATTACCTCGGCTGCATGGAGAAGGCGATCGGCGAATCGGGCACATCACCGGACCCTGCTGCACAGCAGAAGTGCGAGAACGAATTTCGTGACCGCATCGAGCACATCTCCGGCCTGGGAACCGCCAGGGGTTAGCCCGCGCCGGGGAAGTGTTTGACGATGCCTTCCTGCACGATGGTCGCCAGCACCCGCCCGTCGGTGTCGAAGAAATGCCCACTGCTCAGCCCCCGGGAATCGGCCGCGACCGGTGACGAGGTGGCGTAGAGCACCCACTCGTCGAAGCAGATCGGTCGGTGGAACCACACCGAATGATTCATCGTGACGGCAAAGATCCGGTCGAAACCCCAGGACAGCCCGTGGGTGGTGATGATCGAATCCAACACCGTGGTGTCCGAGGAGTACACCAGCGCCGCGGCGTGCAGCACCGGGTCCTCGGGCATCGGCGCGTCGGCGGTCATCCACACCCGGTTGTGCTCCAGCCGGTCACCCTTGTCCCGCATCACCCAGGCCGGGTCGTTGGTGTAGCGCCATTGGATGGGCTTGAGCGCCTCGACGAACAACGGAACGGTCTGCTCGTAGCCGACCAGCAAGTCCTCGATGGTCGGCAATCCGTCGGGGTGCGGCACCTGTGGGGCAGGCACGTTGTGCTCCAGTCCGCGCCCGCCCGCCAGATGCGAGACCAGCGCCGTCCCGAGCAGCACACCGTCCTGGGTCACGTCGACGCGCCGGTTGGCGAAACGACGCTCGTCACGCAACCGAACAACCTGGAAATGCAGGTCTTTCGTGGGATCACCACCGGCGATGAAATGCATCGACAGCGTGCTGGGCGGCAGCTTCGGCGACACCGTGCGGCTGGCGGCGACGAAGGCTTGGGCCATCATCTGCCCGCCGAACGTCCGGACAGGGTTGCGGCTCGGGTGCGATCCGGTGAACGCATCCTCACCATCCGGGCGGAGCGCCAGAACCGTCAGCAGTTCCTCGAGATGTTCCGCCGACAAGTCGCTCCCCTAGTGGTCGTCCTCACCGATCCGGTGCACGTGGATCAGGTTGGTCGAGCCTACTGTGCCGGGAGGAGCGCCCGCGACGATGACCACCAGGTCGCCGCGCTTGTAGCGACCCAGGTCCAGCAGCGCCTGGTCGACCTGCCGGATCATCCCGTCGGTGGTCTGCATGTGCGGGACGATGAAGGTCTCGGTTCCCCAGGTCAGCGCCAGCTGGCTGCGCACCTCGGGCAGCGCGGTGAACGCGAGCAGCGGCAACGGTGTGTGCAGCCGGGCCAGCCTGCGGACGGTGTCACCGGACTGGGTGAACGCCACCAGCGCCTTGGCCTCCAGCCGCTCACCGATATCGCGGGCCGCGTAGGAGATGACACCACGCTTGGTGCGCGGGACGTGGGTCAGCGGCGGCGCCTCGGTGGAGTTCGACTCCACCGCCTTGACGATGCGAGCCATCGTGCGCACCGCCTCCAGGGCGTACTTGCCGACGGAGGTCTCACCGGACAGCATCACCGCGTCGGCCCCGTCGAGCACCGCGTTGGCGACGTCGGAGGCCTCGGCCCGGGTAGGCCGGGAGTTCTCGATCATCGACTCCAGCATCTGGGTGGCGACGATGACGGGTTTGGCGTTCTCGCGAGCCATCTGGATGGCCCGCTTCTGCACCAGCGGAACCTCTTCCAGGGGCAGTTCGACGCCGAGGTCACCGCGGGCCACCATGATGGCGTCGAAGGCCAGCACGATCGCCTCGAGGTTCTCGATGGCCTCGGGCTTCTCCAGCTTGGCGATGACGGGCACCCGGCGGCCGACCCGGTCCATCACCTCGTGCACCAGCTCGATATCGGCCGGTGAGCGCACGAACGACAGCGCCACCAGGTCGACACCGAGGCGCAGCGCGAACTCCAGGTCGGCGATGTCCTTCTCCGAGAGCGCAGGCACCGAGACGTTCATGCCGGGCAGCGAGAGGCCCTTGTTGTTGCTGACCCGGCCCCCCTCGGTGACCTGGCAGACGACATCGTTGCCGTCGATGTGCTCGACGATCAGTCCGACGTTGCCGTCGTCGACGAGCAGTCGGTCACCGGGTGCCGCGTCCACGGCCAGCTGCTTGTAGGTGGTGGACACCCGGTCGTGGGTGCCCATGAAGTCGTCGACGGTGATGCGCACCGTCTCGCCGGCCTGCCACAACGTGGCCCCGGTGGCGAACCGACCCAGCCGGATCTTGGGTCCCTGCAGGTCAGCAAGGATGCCGACGGCGCGTCCGGTGTAATCGGAGGCCGCCCGCACCCGGCGGTAGGACTCTTCGTGGTCGGCGTGGTCACCATGGCTGAAGTTCAGCCGCGCCACATCCATGCCCGCCTCGACGAGGTCACGCACGGACTCGTCGGTGGCGGTGGCAGGGCCGAGGGTACAGACGATTTTTCCGCGTCTATTCACGTCTGGTGAGCTTACTCGTTGATCGATTCAGATGACCATTCAGACCGCGTGTCAGACGACTGCCAGGGGCAGTGACCCGGGCCGCACCGGGGCGGGCAGCTCGGACTCGCCCATCAGGTAGAGGTCGACCGCGCGCGCGGCGCTACGCCCCTCGGCGATGGCCCACACGATGAGCGACGCGCCGCGGTGGGCGTCGCCGCAGACGAACACCCCGGGCTCCTCGGTCTGCCAGTCCGACCCGCAGGGCAGCGCGCCACGGCCGTTGGTGGTGAGCCCCAGACCCGCCAACAGCGGCATCGGCTCGACACCCTCGAAACCGATGGCCAGCAACGCCAGCTCACACGGGATCTCGAACGGGTCGCCCACCGGGACGATCTGGCGGCGGCCGTCATCGTCGCGTTGCACCCGCACCTCGGCGATCTGCACCGCGCGCAGCGCACCCTGCTCGTCACCGAGAAAACTCTGCACCGCGACCTCGAACCGGCGCGCCCCACCCTCGGCGTGCGCCGGCGAGGTCCGCAGCACCAGCGGCCAGGTCGGCCACGGCGAGCGCTCCTCGTCGCGGGTACGCGGCGGTTCCGGGTTGTAGTCGAGCTGGGTCACCGAGAGCGCGCCCTGCCGGTGGGCGGTGCCCAGACAGTCCGCGCCGGTGTCACCGCCACCGATGATGACGACGCGCTTGCCGGCGGCCGTCGGTTCGGCGGCCCGGTCCCCCTCGCACTCCTTGTTCGCCGCGACCAGATGTTCCATGGCCAGGTGGACCCCGCTGAGCTCGCGGCCGGCCACCTCGGTATCGCGAGCCCGCAGCGCTCCGACGGCCAGCACGATCGCATCGTGCTGGGCCCGCAGTGCCTCGACCGAGAGATCGACACCGACCTCACAGTCGGTCACGAATCTGGTTCCCTCCGCACGCATCTGGGCCAACCGTTGGTCGAGGCCGGATTTCTCCAGCTTGTACTCCGGAATGCCGTAGCGCATCAACCCGCCGATGCGGTCATCGCGTTCGTAGACGGTCACCTCATGACCGGCCCGGGTCAGCTGCTGGGCGGCCGCCAGACCCGCCGGACCCGAGCCGACCACGGCCACACTGCGTCCCGTGGAGATGGCCGCCGGCTGCGGCACCACCGCGCCGGTCAGCCAGGCGTGGTCGGCGATGGTCTGTTCGATTCGCTTGATCGTGACACTGCCGCCGGTGGCGGGCTCGGCGATGGACAACACGCAGGCCGCCTCGCATGGTGCCGGGCACAGCCGACCGGTGAACTCGGGGAAGTTGTTGGTGGCGTGCAGCCGGTCACTGGCCGCGTCCCAGCGACCACGCCGGACCAGGTCGTTCCATTCCGGGATCAGGTTGCCCAGCGGGCAGCCCGCGGTTCCGGAGTGGCAGAACGGGATACCGCAATCCATACAGCGACGGGCCTGTTGGGACACCTCGGCCGCCCGGTCGGCGGGCGGCCGGATCTCGTAGACCTCATGCCAGTCCCCCACCCGTTCGTCGACCGGGCGCTTGACGGCATCGTGCTTGGCGACGCGCAGAAAACCGGTGGGATCAGCCACGGCTCGCCTCCATGATCGCGGTCTCCACATCACGGCCCTCGGCGCGGGCCAGCCGGGTGGCGCGCAGCACGCGCTCGTAGTCGATCGGCATGATCTTGGTGAATCCGGCACTGCGCCGGGGCCAGTCGGCCAGCAGCGACACCGCCACCGTGGAATCGGTGGCCTGCGCGTGCCTGCTCACCACGTCGTGCAGCCAGCCCAAATCTTCGGCCTCCAACTTCTGCAATGCCACCATCTCGGTGTTGACCTTGGCCGGGTCCAGTCCCAGGACGAATGCGATACCCCCGGACATGCCGGCGGCCATGTTGCGGCCGGTGTCGCCGAGCACGACCACCCGGCCGCCGGTCATGTATTCGCACGCATGGTCACCGACACCCTCGACGACGGCCAACGCCCCGGAATTGCGCGCGCAGAAGCGCTCCCCGACCCGCCCGCGCAGGAATACCTCGCCCGAGGTGGCGCCGAACAGCAGCGTATTGCCGGCGATGACATTGTCCTCGGGCAGGAAGAGCACGTCATCGGGTGGTCGCACGACGATCCGACCGCCCGAAAGGCCCTTGCCCACATAATCGTTGGCATCACCGATGAGGTCGAGGGTGATTCCGGGCGGCAGGAACGCGCCAAGCGACTGGCCTGCCGACCCGGTCAGTGTGACCATGATGGTGTCGTCGGGCAGACCGGTCGCACCGTAACGGCGGGTGACCTCGGCGCCCAGCATGGTGCCCACCGTGCGGTTGACGTTGCGGACCGGCAGTTCCAGCCGGACGGGGTGGGCATCCTCCAGCGCGCCCTCGGCCAACTGGATCAGGGTCTGGTCCAGCGCCTTGTCCAGCCCGTGGTCCTGGTCACGCAGCCGGCGCCGGGCGATCGTCCCGTGGGGGCCGGACGGGGCGGCGAAGATCGGGCTGAGATCCAATCCGGCACTCTTCCAATGCGCCACGCCCGTCGCGGTATCGAGCATGTCGACCCGTCCGATCGCCTCGTCGAGACTCCGGAAACCCAGCTCGGACAGCATCATCCGGAGGTCCTCGGCGATGAACTCGAAGAAGTTCTGCACGAACTCCGGTTTGCCGGTGAAACGGGCACGCAACTCCGGGTTCTGGGTGGCCACCCCCACCGGGCAGGTGTCCAGATGGCACACCCGCATCATGATGCAGCCAGCGACGACCAGCGGCGCGGTCGCGAAACCGTATTCCTCGGCACCGAGCAGCGCGGCCACCATGACATCGCGGGCGGTCCGCATGCCACCGTCGCACTGCACGGTGATCCGGTCACGGAGACCGTTGAGCATCAGCGTCTGCTGGGTGTCGGCCAGCCCGATCTCCCACGGGGCGCCGGCATGTTTGAGACTGGTCAGCGGGGCCGCACCGGTACCGCCGTCGTAGCCGGAGATCAGCACCACGTCGGCGTGCGCCTTGGACACCCCGGCGGCCACGGTGCCGACACCGACGGAGCTGACCAGCTTGACGTGGACGCGGGCGGTGTCGTTGGCGTTCTTCAGGTCGTGGATGAGCTGGGCCAGATCCTCGATCGAGTAGATATCGTGATGCGGCGGTGGCGAGATCAGGCCGACACCCGGCGTGGAGTGCCGGGTCTTGGCGATGTTCGGGTACACCTTGTAGCCGGGAAGCTGGCCGCCCTCACCGGGTTTGGCCCCCTGGGCCATCTTGATCTGGATATCGGAGGCATTCACCAGATAGTCGCTGGTGACCCCGAACCGGCCGGAGGCCACCTGTTTGACCGCGCTGCGCCGCATGGGATCGTAGAGCCGGTCGGCGTCCTCACCGCCCTCACCGGAGTTCGACCGCCCGCCGAGGGTGTTCATCGCCACGGCCATGGTTTCGTGCGCCTCGGCGGAGATGGACCCATAGCTCATGGCACCGGTGTTGAAGCGGGCGACGATATCGGCGACCGGTTCTACCTCGTCCAGCGGCACCGGCGTCCCGGCGCGGAACTCGAACAGGCCGCGCAGGGCACCACCCTCGCGGGCCAGCCGGTTCACCTCCTCGGAATACCTCGCGAAGACGTCACGCCTGCCGGTCCGGGTCGAATGCTGGAGCAGGAAAACGACTTCCGGGGTGAACAGATGCAGCTCACCGTCGCGCCGGAACTGATACTCACCGCCGACGGAGAGCCTGCGGTATGCCCGCTCGGTCGGATTCTCCGGATAGGCCCGCCGGTGCCGGAATCTGACCTCCTCGGCCAGCACGTCGAGTCCGACCCCACCCAGTTGCATCGGCGTGCCGGTGAAGTATTCGTCGATGACGGCGCGGTCCAGACCGATGGCCTCGAAGGCCTGCGCACCGGTGTAGGAGGACACCGTCGAGATGCCCATCTTGCTCATCACCTTCATGACACCCTTGCCGAGTGCGGTCAGGTAGTTGCGCACCGCGGCGGCCGGGTCGATACCGGTCAGTTCACCCTCGCGGATCAGGTCTTCGATCGATTCGAAGGCCAGGTACGGGTTGACCGCTGCCGCACCGAAACCGATCAGCAGCGCGATGTGGTGGACTTCCCTGGCATCTCCGCTCTCGACCACCAGCGCGACACAGGTGCGTTGTTTGGTGCGCACCAGATGATGGTGGACCGCGGCAACGGCCAGCAGCGACGGGATGGGGGCCCGGGTGTGGTCGGAATCGCGGTCGGACAACACAAGTGTGCGTGCGCCTTTGGCGATGGCATCACTGGCCCGCGCACGCAGTTCATCGAGCGCCTCGGCCATCGCCTCACCGCCGCGCTCGACATCGTAGAGAGCGCGCAGGACCGCGGTGCGCAGTCCTGGGTGTTCGCCGTCGTCGTTGATGTGCACGATCCTGTTCAGATCGTCGTTGTCGAGAACCGGCCAGCTCAGCGCGATCTGCCGACATGATGCGGCCGTCGGTTCGAGCAGATTCTGTTCCGGGCCCATCACCCGGCGCATGGAGGTCACCACCGACTCCCGGATGGCGTCCAGCGGCGGGTTGGTCACCTGGGCGAACAGTTCGACGAAATAGTCGTAGAGCAATTTCGAACGCTGGGACAGCACAGCCAGCGGGGTGTCGGTGCCCATGGAGCCCAACGGTTCCGCACCGGTGGCGGCCATCGGCGTGAGCAGCAGCCGCAGCTCCTCCTCGGTGTAGCCGAACGCGACCTGGCGCCGGACCACCGAATCGTGGTTGGGCTGGACCCGCACCCGGCTCGGCAGGGTGGTGATATCGAGCAGCCCGGCATGTAGCCATTCGTCATACGCCTCGGCGCCGGCGAGTTCGTCCTTGATCTCGTCATCGGTGACGATGGCGCCCCGTGCCGTGTCGACGAGGAACATCTTTCCCGGCTCCAGGCGGCCTTTGGCCACCACCTGCGCGCTGGGGATGTCGAGTACACCGCTCTCGCTGGCCAGGATGATCCGATTGTCGATCGTGCGCCACCAGCGGCCGGGACGCAGCCCGTTGCGGTCCAGCACCGCTCCCACCACGGTGCCATCGGTGAACGTCACGCACGCCGGTCCGTCCCATGGCTCCATCAGCGAGGCGTGGTACTGCCAGAAGGCGCGCCGCGCCGGATCCATCCCGGTGTTGTTCTCCCACGCCTCCGGGATCATCATCAGCACCGCATGGGGCAGGCTGCGGCCGCCGAGATGCAGGAGTTCCAGAACCTGGTCGAAGGACGCCGAGTCAGACGCCTCGGGCGTGCAGATCGGCGAAAGCCGAGCCAGGTCACCGGGAATCAGGGTGCCGCCGAGTTTCGCCTCGCGGGCGTGCATCCGGTTGCGATTTCCCCGCACCGTGTTGATCTCACCGTTGTGGGCGACGAACCGGAACGGGTGTGCCAGCGGCCAGGACGGGAACGTGTTCGTCGAAAACCGGCTGTGCACAATGGCGATGGCGCTCACGCAGCGTTCGTCACGCAGATCCGGGAAGAACAGCGGAAGCTGCATGGTGGTGAGCATGCCCTTGTAGGCCATGGTCCGACTCGACAGCGACGCGAAGTACACGCCCAGATTCTCCGATTCGGACCGTTTGCGCAGCGGGTACACCATGCGGTCGAGGTCGATACCACCGCAACGCGCGGGCGCCGCCACGAAAAGCTGTGCCATGTGCGGCATGCAGCCGAGTGCGGTGGCGCCGATCTGGGCACCGTCGGGATCGATCGGGACGGTGCGCCAACCGAGGACCTGCAGACCCTCCTCGTCGGCGATCTGCTCGATCCGGCCTTGGGCCGCGGCGCGCTGTGTCGGGTCCTGCGGCAAGAAGCAGATTCCCGCGGCGAAGCCGTTCGTGCCATCGGCTGCTTCGGTCGGTAGCTCGAATTCCACCACCGCCCTGAGCAATTCGACCGGTAGCTGAATCAGGATCCCGGCGCCGTCACCGCTGTTTTGTTCGGCACCGGCCGCACCCCTGTGCTCGAGATGCGCCAGGGCGGTGAGCCCGTCGGCGACGATCTCGTGGGAGCGGCGCCCCTCGACGTCGACGAGCATGGCGACGCCGCAGGAATCGGATTCGTTGTTCGGGTCATAGAGACCCTGAGCTGGTGGGAGCGCTGAGAACAGCAACCGGTGCCTCCGCAGTCTTCGTGGTGAATCGAAGGGACTGCATCGGCCCGCACCGCCAGTGTATCAGCGCAGCAGGTTCACTACCCGCTGGAAACCGTCGGTACCAGCGGAAAGCCCGGCCAGTTCCGCACCACCGTCCAGGCCACCAGGGCCAGCACCACGGTGACCGTGGCGGCGGGTGGCATGAGCGTGCGTCCCTGCCGCCAGCGCACCGCCAACCACAGCAGCAGCATCGGGATCCCGACGAGCATGAAGACGTTGTCGACCACGGCGGCGGCGAAATCGGCGTGCAGCACGTCGTGGGTCATCCGCAGGCCACCGCACGCCGGGCATTCGAAACCGGTCAGGGTCTTGAACGGGCAGGCCGGGAAGAAACCGGGCCGGTGCGGGTTGCCCAGGCCGATATAGGTCAGTGCACCGGCCAGGCCGAGCCCGGCCCCGAGGACACCGGCCCGCCCGAGGGCGGTCGTGCTAGGTGCCATCGCGCAGGGGTCGGCCGTGCGGATCGCGCACCTTGTCGGTGAGGATCAAGATGGCGTCGATGAGACCCCAGATGACCGCGCCGATGCCGCAGGTCGCCAACCCCACGATCAACTGGGCGATGCCGAAACCCGTCTGCCCGAGATAGATACGGCCGATCCCGACCAGGCCGAAGAGCCCGAGCAACTGCAGCAGACCGGCAATCGTCTTGGACTTGTCCGAGAACGGTTCACCGGTGACCGGGTGCCTGCCGAACGGGGCCGACGGGTCGTAGCCGGGCAGGCCGCCCGGCCCCGGGTATCCGCCGGGATACGGCGGGGGGAACTGGTTGGCTTGGTACTGGGGCGGCTGGTAGCCCGGCGGTGGGCCGAAGTTCCCGGGGTCGGGCGACTGCGGATAGGACTGCGGATCCGTCATGCCCTCAGGATGCCAGAAGCCCGAACTCGGCGCGGTGACGCCACGACTCCCATTGCCGGGGAAACCACCGTCGCAACAGGTCGATCATGATGGGCACCGATGTCGACGCCCCTGGCGAGGCGCCGAGCAGACCCGCGATGGTGCCATCGGCCGAGACGACCAGTTCGGTTCCCGTGCGCAGCGCGCCGTTCGGTGCGACCAGTTGGGCGCGCTGGCCGGCGGTGATCCATTCCCAGTCCCGCGGGTCGGCGTCCGGGTAGTAGCGGCGCAGCTGGGCGAATCGGCGTCGCCGCGAGGCCAGCAGCTGACCGATCAGATACCGGATGAGGTCACGACTTCCGGTGATCGCACGGATCAACGCGCGCATGTTGTGCGGGCGGACGGTGCCGAAGAAGTCGGTGAAACGGCCGCTGGTGAGCAGTCGGGTACTGAAGGTGCCGTACGGGCCGAACATGAGGTGGGCGTCCCCGTCGACGACCCGACGGTCGAGGTGCGGCACCGACATCGGTGGCGCACCGATGGGTGCCTGACCGTAGACCTTGGCCGCGTGGTGTCTCGTGATCTCCGGATCGGAACAGCGCAGAAAGGCCGCACCGACCGGTAACACCCCGTAGCCGTGGACCTCGGGCAGGCCTGCACGTTGCAGCAGCGTCAGCGTGTGTCCGCCGGCGCCGACGAACACGCGGTCGGCGTCCAGTTGGAATCGCTGTCGGCCGCACCGCCCGGCGACCCGCCAGCCGCCGGCGGGCGTCCGCGTCAGTGTGCGGACCTCGTGGCCGACCAGGGTGTCACCGGTGATCAGCCGCGCCAGGTCGCGGGTGAGCGCCCCGAAATCGATATCGGTACCCGCCGGATGCCAGGTGGCGGCCACTCGCTGCGCGGGGTCGCGGCCGGCCATGACCAGCGGTGCCCACTCGGCGATGACCGCGGGGTCCTGCGAGTACCGCATCTCGGCGAACGCCGCAACGGTGCGCATCGTGTCGAAGCGGCGCCGCAGATAGGCGATATCGCGGTCACCGAAGACCACATCCATGTGCGGGGCGGTGGTGACGAAGCCGGGGTCGAGCAGACCGGAGTCGACGAGGTGTGCCCACCATCGCCGGGACAGCGCGAATTGCTCGGCGACAGCGGCCGGGGTGCCGGCGTTGGCGGGATCGGGCATGTAGTTGAGCTCGCAGTATCCCGAGTGCCCGGTGCCGGCGTTGTTCCACGGGTGACTGCTCTCGGTGGCGATGTCGTCGGCACGCTCGACGATGGTGACCCGCCAATCCGGTTGTAGTAGTGCGAGCATCGCGCCCAGCGTGGCAGACATGATGCCGCCACCGATGAGTGCGACATCGACCGGAGCGGTGCGGGTATCCGTCGTCATGATTGAAGGATCGGCCTGACGACATTGATCCGTCCAATGAATGTTCTGGTGATTATCATCCGAATATGGATCAATTGGCAGGCCTGCTGGCACCGCACCTGCGGGCCCTCGACGAGCTGGTGGCCTGCGACGGACACATCACCCGCGCGGCCGAGCGACTGGGCATCCCGCAGTCGTCGATGAGCAGGCGGATTCACGCGTTGCAGAAGTCACTCGGTGTGCCGCTGGTGATCCAGGACGGTCGGACGGTGCGTCTGACCCCGGCCGCGATACGGCTGGCGAGTCGAATCCGCGATCCGCTGCGTGCCATGGAATCTGGTATCGAGTCCGTCATCGGCGACGCGGACGCCGAACACGGAACCGTCCGGTTCGGGTTTCCGCTGACCATGGGTTCGGGTCGGTTGCCCACGTTGATCGCGGATTTCCATCGTCGGGCACCCGGCATCCGGCTGCAGATCAAACAGGCCCACGGCTCGGCATTGGCGGCCGACGTCCGTGCCGGAGAACTCGATGTCGCCGTCCTCATCCCGGCACCGCAGCGTCTGCAGCACACTGTGATCGGCATACAACCGATTCAGGCGGTGCTTCCGGCCGACCACCGGCTTGCCAATCGGCGTCGGATCCGGCTGTCCGAGCTGCGCGATGAGACCTTCATCGCCAACCCCACCAGCTACAACCTGCGCCAGCTGACCGAGAACTGGTGCAAAGCAGCCGGTTTCACACCCAGCATGGCGTTGGAGATCACCGAGTTCGCCACCATGCGCGAGCTCATCGGTCGCGGGCTCGGTATCGCCCTGCTACCCCATGACGGCCGGGTTGCGCCGGGCACCACCGAGATCGCGCTGAGCCCCGCCACCTATCAACGCGAGATCGCGCTGGCGTGGTCGCCGACCGCCGCGACCCCGGCAGGCCGGCGGTTTCTCGGCTTCCTGCGCGAGCACTTCTGAGAATCCGTCAGCCGCGATCCGACCACCGGAACACCGCCAGACAACCGATCAGACCGCCGATACACCACGCGGTCAGGACGAAGAAGATGCGCCAATGCTCCCAGCTGCCGGCCGGCTCGACCGCGGCGAGCTCCGGGGGCAAGAGCACCGATCGGAACCCCTGCGCCATCCACTTCACCGGAAACAGCGAACCGATGACCAGCATCCAGGTGGGCAGCGCCATGATCGGGACGTAGGTGCCGGACACGAACTGCAGGCCGACCGCAGGCCCGTTGGTCAGCGCCGCAGCCGACACCGCATTGCTGGCGATATTGCTGATGAGCACCCCGAGCAACGAACAACTGATGACCCCGAGCAGGAACACCCAGGTCAGGGTGAACCAGCCGAACAGGTCGGCGGGCAGCCTGAGCCCGAAGGCCAGCACCCCCACCAGAAGGAGCAGGATCGCCTCGGCCAAGCTGACGATGAGGACGAGCATGATCTTGCCGATGAAATACGACGTGGCCGTGGTCGGTGTGCCGCGCAGCCGCCGCAACGCACCGGTATCGCGGTCGGCGGCGATGCTGATGCCCAGATTGACGAACGATGTCGACAGGATCCCGTAGGCGAGCATGCTGGCCGCGATCACCGAGCCCGTGCTGACCCCGCCGACCGGCAGCTTCTCCGAAAAAATCGTACCGAGCAGCAGACAGATCACGGCGGGCATCGAGAACGTCAGGACCATCTGTTCGGGCCTGCGGTAGAACATCTTCAGCTCGGGCAGCACCCGGGAGTACCCGATGCGCAGCACCGAGGGAACCGGGCGGGCATGCGCGCCGGCGCTCATGAATGACCGATCAACTGAAGGTAGGCCTCTTCGAGGGTCGGCCGCGACACCGTCAGACCCGTCAGCTCACGCCCGTCGGCGCCGAGTCTGCTGATCAACTCCGTCGGCGTCGCGGTCCGTTCGATGCGCTCGATGTCACCGTCGAACCAGCGGACCGTGGCCGCGGTGTCGACGTGTTCGGTCAAGCGGGTCGGCGAATCCACCGCCACGAGGGTTCCCGCGGCCACCACCGCGACCCTGTCGGCGAGCGCCGCAGCCTCCTCCAGGTAGTGCGTCGTCATCAGGATCGTCGTCCCGTCGGCGGCCAGCAGTCTGATCAGCTCCCAGAACTGTTGGCGCGCTTCAGGATCGAATCCGGTGGTCGGCTCGTCCAGGAACAGCAGCTCCGGCTCGCCGACAATCCCCAAAGCCACGTCGAGTCGACGCCGCTGACCGCCCGACAGCGTCCTGACCTTGGCATCGGCGGCACCGTCGAGGCCCACGAGGCCGAGCACATCCCGCGGCCGACGCGCCGCACCGTAGCAGCTGGCGAACATCCGGACGGTCTCTCCGACCGTCAGCATCCCGGCATCGCTGACCTCCTGGAGCACGATGCCGATGCGCGCCCGCCAGTACCGACCGGCGGTGCCGGGATCTTCACCGAGGACGAGCACCTGCCCGGCATCGCGGCGCCGGTTACCCTCCAGGATCTCGATCGTCGTCGATTTGCCCGCACCGTTCGGGCCGAGGATCGCGAACACCTCGCCATACTCCACGTCGAGCTGCAGATCCCGTACCGCACACCGATCGCCGTAACTCTTGGACAGCCCGCGCACATGCACCGCTGTGTTGGGGAAATCCACCGTCACGGAGCGGTCGCCTCACCGTCGGACATCTCCCCGTCCGCTTCGAGCTCGGCCAGCAGGGTGCGCAACTCTTCGTCGGTAAGATCTGCCAGCAGATCGTCCACATCGGCGCCTTCGGTGGCATCGCCTTCGCTGGAATCGGTTTCGGCGACCGGCACCGCACCGTGGATGGCATGCAGCTCGCCGAGAATCCGGTCGGACAACGAGTTGACGCTGACACCGCGCAGGATCTCCAGTACGGGGACGTCGATGGAGAACACGGCGTTGATGCGCACCCGGAAGTCCATCGCCATCATCGAGTCCAGACCGATATCGTCGAGCATGTCATCGGGGCGGATATCGGCTATCCCACAATCGAATACGTCGGCAACCACGCGCTGCACCTGTTCGGCGATGAGGCTGCGTCGTTGCGCCTCCGGAGTCGCGGCGAGGACATCGAGGATCGACGAGCCCGCCCCCTCGGCGGTCACCGACGAGCCGGCCGATTCGAGGTCGGCGAACATCGCGGGCAACCGGCCGCCCATGCCTGCCTGCCTGGCACGGTCCCAATCAGCGGTGATGGCAACCACACTGGGGATCCGCTGGCTGATCAGCCGGCCCAGGATGCGGGCACCCACAGCCGGGGTGATCAGCTCGATCCCCCGCTGGGCGTAGATCTTCTCCAACTTCAGTTCTTCGACCATCCCCACCGACCAGGGCCCCCATCCGATGGTCAGCGCCGGCACACCCTGTGCCCGCCGATGGTCGGCGAAGGCGTCGAGGAAGGCGTTGGCGGCCGCGTAGTTGGCCTGCCCCGGCGCGGCGATAGTCGATCCGGCCGACCCGAACAGCACGAAGAAATCCAGTTCGTGCCCGGCGAACACATCGTGCAGCACCCTGGCGCCGGTGACTTTCGGGCCCAACACCCGCGCATAGTCCTGCTCGCTCATGTTCACGATCAGCTGGTCGTTCACCGAACCCGCCGCGTGCACGATGCCCCGGACCGGCCGGCCGCCGCCGCGCAGGTGCCCTGTCAACCACCGGTTCATCTCCTCGGCATCGGTGATATCGGCACTGACGGTCTCGATCTGGGCACCAAGGCGCTCGATCAACCGGAATGCGGTGACAGCCTTGATGTGCGGATGGTCCTCGGACAGCTCCGACCACTCATCCCGGGGCGGCAGCGCTGTTCGTCCGATCAGCGTGATGTGCCGGGCACCGCGCTCGGCCAGGAATCCGGCGACGACCCGACCGAGCGCACCCGCACCTCCGGTGACGACATAGGTGGCATCGGCGGACAATTTCATCGGGAACGGCTTGGTGAGCCCGCCGCACAGCCGCAGTCGCGGGACCAGGGTGGTGGTACCCCGGATCGCGATCTGGTCCTCGGCCGCGCCTGTGAGCACGTGCTCGCATATCCGGGTGGCGATGTGCGCGCCGTCATCGGCGGAATCGATATCGATCAGCCCACCCCAGATATCCGGGAACTCCTGATGACCGATGACACGGCCGAGCCCCCAGATGCTCGCCTGATCGAGGTTGGCCACCGCGGTACCCGGCGTCGCCTGGGCATTGGCGGTGACCAGAAAGATCTTGGGCTTCAGCGTCGGGCGGTCGGCCAGCGTTTTGACCAGCCGCAGGATGCTGAACGGACCGACGTCGAGATTGTCCGGCGACCCGTCGGCCATGTCCATCGGCCAGCAGTCGATGATGCCGCCGAGGTCGCCGTCGTGCTCGTCGATGATTGTCGCCCAGTCGATTCCGTCGGGACGGTGGCGCAGCGTGCGCACCCGTCGGCCGTGCGCACGCAGCGTGGCGGCGACCTGCTCCCCCACGCCCGCACCGTCGGTCAACACCAACCAGCAGGAATCGTCGACCGCGGTGGGTGCGTACTCGCCCGTATCGTCGGCCGGCGACCAGTGCAGCTCGTAGAGCCCCTTGTCGATGTGGTCGACCGACATCCGCGACGAGGAGCTCAGCGATTGCACGGTGAACCCGTCGAAGATCGCGAGCACCCCATCGTGCGCATCGGTGACGGTGATATCGCATTCGACGGCATCCCTGGTCGCCGATACGACGTGCACCTGCACGGTCATGCTGGGTGTGGGTGACCCGTACACCGCGCAGCGCCGTATCCGCGTCGGCAGGTAGGGGTCCTCGTTCTCTTCCTGACCGGAGAACGGTGCGCCGAACAGGGTCTGGAATGCCCCGTCGATCAGCGCGGGGTGGAATCGGTAATCGCCCAGTTCACCGGCGATCTCGGCGGGCACCCGCAATTCGGCGGTGGCCCAGTCGTGTCCGGCTCGAACAGCGGTCACCGAGCGGAACGCGCCGCCATAGTCGAACCCGATCGCCTGGGTGCCCTGGTAGAACTGATCACCATCCATCGAGCTGGACGGACCGGTCCCGGCCGGGCGTGCGTGCGCGACCGTGGGACAGGTGCCGAGTTCGGCCGTCGCGGTGATCGCCCATTTGAGATCGCCGTCCCCGGTGGCCGTGAACGACGCGAATTCGACGGTACCGTCGTCCTGATTGAGCGTGGTCCGGATGATGGGGTCGCATCGGTCATCGAGCAGCACAGCGCGGTGCAGCACCAGATTCTCGACGCTGTGCTCGGATCCGTAGGTCTGCCTCCCCGCCGCCATCGCCATCTCGACGTACACGGCGCCGGGCACCACCACACTGCCCTGGATACGGTGTCCTTCGAGGAATCCGTGTGCGGCCGTGCTGATCTCGACCTCCCAGGTCGGGTGCACACCGCGTACCGGCTGACCGAGCAGCGGATGCACCGGTGTGTAGAACAGCGCCTCGTCGACCTCGTAGTTGTCGTACCAGTACCGCTTGGTCTGCCACGGG
The DNA here is from genome assembly GCF_000317305.3 of Mycolicibacterium neoaurum VKM Ac-1815D. The sequence goes on from NC_023036.2 coordinate 3,701,184, forward strand.
TAATGCGGCAGGCCGGCCACCTGAGATCGGTTGCCTGGGTAGACCCGGTCCCAGGCCACCTCGTGTCCGGCGTTGTGCAGCGCGCCGAGGCAGGTCAGCAGGGTCCGAAGATCGTCGTGCTCGCGGCGTTGTGTGGACATCACCGAAACGCGTTGCGCACCGGATGTTTCCAGGATCGAGGCGGCCAGCACCGGATGCGGCCCGAGTTCGACGAAGTGGGTGTAGCCGTCGTCGAGCATGCGGCGCAGCGCGGGCTCGAACAGCACCGTCGCCCTGGTGTTCTGCCACCAGTAGGCGGCACCGGCGTCATAACCGTCGAGCAGTTCACCGGTGACGGTCGAATACAGCGGTAGGCGCGCCGGGTCGGCCGACAGTCCCGCCAACGAGTCGAGCAGATCCGCGCGCACCGCGTCCATGTAGTGGGTGTGATACGGAACCTGCACGGCCAGGTACCTGTTGAAGATCTCCGCCTCGTCGAGCTGCCTGGCGATGTCTTCCAGGACGTCACCGTCACCGGCGACGGTGACCGCCGACGGGCTGTTGATCGCCGCGATCGACACCCGACGACCGAACTCGTCGGCGATCTTCTGGTCGATGCCCTTCATCAGGGTTTCGGCGTCCAGCCCCACGGCAAGCATCCGTCCCTGCCCGCTGGTGCGCTGTTGCAGCCGGCTGCGGTGATAGATCACCCGGACCGCCTGCTCGAAACTGAGCAGGCCGGCGAGATGGTGGGCGGCCACTTCCCCTGCGCTGTGGCCGATCACGGCATCGGGAACGATCCCGAACTCGGCGAGCTGCGCGGCCAGCGCCACCTGGATCGCGAAATTGGCGGGCTGGGCGATCTCGGTATCTGCCATCCGGGACTCGGATTCGTCGCGATTCAGCTCCTCGATCAGCGACCAGTCGGCGTACCGCGACAGCTCACGATCGGTACGGCGGATGCTTTCTGTGAATACCGGTGCCACGTCGAGAAGTCCGCGACACATCCGCCACCACTGTGGACCCATTCCGGTGCAGACGAAGGCCAGCTTCGCTGTGCCCGAACCGATTCGATCGGCCTCGACGGTACCGCCGTCGGCCAACGCACGCAGCTGCTCGCGGACGTCGGCGAGGTCCTCGGCGATGACGGTGTGCCGGTGACTCAGATGGGTGCGCCGGCGGGCCAGTGTGTAACCGAGATCGGTCAGTGCGATATCGGGGCGCGCCTCGAGGTGGTCGGCCAGCCGGCCCGCGGTGGCGACAAGGGCCTCGGCGCTGCGGGCCGAGATCGGGATCGCGGCCAGCGGCAGCGGATTCACCGCCGTGGGCGTGGTCGTCGACGCCGGCGGTTCGGCGAGCACGACGTGGGCATTGGTGCCGCCGAAACCGAAGGAGTTCACCCCGGCGATGCGGCGTGCCGCCGGCGGAAAGGGCCGGCCCGTCGGCGGGATGTCGATCTTGAGCTCGGCGAGGGACACGTGCGAGGTCGGATTCTGCAGGTGCAGATTGGCCGGGATGAAACCGTGTTTGACCACCATGGCGGCCTTGATCAACCCGGCGACACCGGCCCCGGCCTCCAGGTGGCCGATGTTTGTCTTGACCGAACCGATGACCAGCGGTCTGCTCGCCGGACGGTCCGTGGTGAGCGCCTGTGCCAACGCCCGCATCTCGATCGGATCGCCGACGGGGGTACCGGTTCCGTGCGCCTCGACATAGCCGATCTGGTCCGGGTCGAGCTCGGCGCGGTGCAGGGCGGCCTTGATCGCCACCCGCTGAGCGTCCTCACGGGGCACCGTGATGCCGTCGGTGTGCCCATCCTGGGACACCGCCGTGCCGAGGATCTGGGCATAGATGTCGTCACCGTCGCGCAGCGCCTGCTGCAACGGTTTGATGATCACCACGGCGCCGCCCTCACCGCGGGCGTAGCCGTCGGCGGCGTCGTCGAAGGCGCGGCTGCGGCCCTGCGGGCTGAGAAATCCGCTGCGGGATTCGGCGATCGCGGTGTTCGGTCCCACCATGATGTTGACACCGCCAGCGACGGCCAGCTCGCACTCACCGTTCCAGATGCTCTGGGCCGCGAGGTGTGCGGCGACCAGCGAGCTCGAGCACGCCGTGTCGACGGTCATGCTGGGGCCCCGGAAATCGAAGGCATGCGACAGGCGATTGGCCAGCATCGTCATCATCATGCCGGTGGCCGAATGCGGCTTGAACCGATATCGGCTGGTCCGCCCCTGGTTCTGGATCAGCTGATAGTCGAGGGTGAACCCGCCGATGAACACGCCCACATCGGTGCCGGCGACCTGGTCGACCGGGATGCCGCCGTCTTCGAACGCCTCCCAGGTGACCTCCAACAGGAGCCGCTGCTGCGGGTCGAGCGAATGCGCCTCGCGCGGCGAGATTCCGAAGAACTGGGGGTCGAACTGGTCGATTTCGGAAAGGAACCCGCCCCGGCGAGTCACCACCTTGCCCATCTTGGCCGGATTGGGATCGTGATACCGCTCGGCGTTCCACCGGGTCGACGGGACGTCGCCGGTGGCGTCGACCTCGTCACGCAGCAGGCGCCAGAAGCTGGTCGCGGTGTCGGCGCCGCCGGGAAAGCGGCAGCCGATCCCCACAATCGCCAGGGGTTCACGGGGGGTGGGCAGTACGGTCACAGACATCGGCACTTTCTCGCGGCGCTACACGGCTCCACTGCATTCGTAGCCGCGACGGGGTTGGACGGGTACCCCGATTCCTTTCCGCTACCGATGTCCGTGGCGATCAGCCTGCCTGCAGCGCCGGCGACCGGGTGACGATCCATTCGCCGATGATCGGATCGGCGTCCTGCTCACGGCGATAGGTGTTGCGCAACTCGCGCAGCAGCCCGTCACGCTGCCACTCCTGGACCTGGCGCATCACCCGGTCGTCGTCGAAATGTGTCGACTTGGCCGCAAGGACGGTCTCGACGAGTTGCCCGGCGATCTGGCGTAGCAGGCGGGCGTTGGCGCCGAACTGGGTGTCGAAATCCGGTCGGGCTTCCATCATCGCGTGGTGCAGCGTCACCATGAAGTTGAGCGGGGCATACAGGTCCAGGAACGGCACCGTCACTCCGGAATCCTCCACCGCGGACCACTCCCGGAAAAACTTCTGCATCCGGTTGCTCAAGGCGATCAATCCGTCGAGCTGCGGGACGAATTCCGGATCGTCGGTCAGGCGAACATAACGATCGTTCATGTAGAGCAGGCCGATGAATCCCCAGTAGAACCCGATATCCCAGACCACCTTTGCCGACATCACGGCCGGGGTGCCCATCACGGCGTACTGGTCCTGGTAGATCGCCAGCCACATCTCGGTCAGCGACCGGAACAGCGTGTCACTGACCGCCGCACGGGCCGTGACGTCCTCACCGGCCATCTCACGGTGGATCAGGTCGGTGATCAGTCCGTTGCCGATCGCGACGAGGTCGAGGCCAGAGGAGTACAGCGGGTCGAGGAAGATGCCGGCGTCTCCGGTCAGTCCCCAGCGCTGCGCGCCGTCATAGACCTTGCTGACCCCGTGGCTGTACTTCTTCATCACCCGGAAGTCCATGATCTGGTCGTCGTGCTCGGCCAGCACCGCTGCACACTGCGGTTCGTGCTCGCTGAGCCACGCCTTGGCTTTGTCCAGGGTGTTGAACCCGTCGAACGGGTGTAGCGCCGGGTCGGCGACGATTCCGACGCTGGTGGCTCCCGATCCCAGCCGGATCAGCCACACCCAGTAGCCCTCGCCCATGAGGTGGTTGGTGGACATGGCCCGGTCGCCCTCGACCAGCCGGGAGTGGTAGCCGGGATCGTCGCTCCAGGCGTTGATGTCGATCTCAGTGGCGACCCGCAGCCACGCGGCGTTGCAGTGGTGCTCGTTGGTGAGCTTGAGGTCCAGCTGTCGCGGCAACGTGCGGTTGCGCCCGGAGGCGTCGATGACCCAGCGGGCGGACACCTCGACCTCGGCGGTGTCGGTCTGATAGGTGACGACGCTCGGTGCGGCCTGGAGCTCGACCGAACGCGCACGACCGCACCGTATTTCGACGCCCGCAGCCAGACAGCGGCGGTGCAGTTCGTTCTCCAGCCGCCCACGGTCGATCTGATAGGTGACCTGCGGTACGAAAGAGGAACCACCGAGTTCCATCCGGGTCGCGATATCGGTATTGCCGCCGTCGGAGAAGAACATCCGCAGTCCCATCTTGCGTAGATGGGCAGAGCTCAGGTGATCGCCGAGCCCGAGCGTCTCACGCAGATAGTGCGCCGAGATCTCCACGGTGGATTCACCGACGGTATGGGTGATCTCGGCCAGCGGATAGCTTTTCGGCTCGATGATCAGCACCCGGACGTCGGGGCGTCTGTCCCGCAACTGCAGGGCCAGGCCCATCGCGGCGACACCGCCACCGATGATGACGACATCGTGATCGGCCGACGGGCCGTCCGCCGCCGGCAGCTGGTTTCTGATCTTCCGCGCAAGAGCTGCTCGCGTCCGCGCGTCGAGGTGGGCGAGTTCAGGGCGCATGAAATTCAACATACCCATCGCGCCCGGGACTCGACGGTTACTGGGAAATCTCGGCAGGCTGCCGGTGGCGTCCATAGACGAGTTCGAAGATCGGCGAGGTCATCAACGTGGTGACCACCGCGACGATCACCAGGATGGTGAACAGGGTGGGGGTGATGATGCCGGCCTGGAGCCCGATGTTGAGCAGGATCAATTCGATCAGCCCGCGGGCATTCATCAGGGCGCCGAGGGCCACCGATTCGCGCATCGGCACGCGACTGATCCGTGCCGCGACCGCGCACGCGACGCCCTTGCCCACGATGGCGACGATCAGCAGTCCCGCTGTGATGGCCCACAGCCGGGGGGTGTTGACCAGGCCGATCTGCGTGTTGAGCCCGGAATAGACGAAGAACAACGGCAGCAGCAACTTGGTGGTCAGGGGTTCGATCTTGTCGGTGAGCCGGCCGGCGAAGTAACCCGACGGCATCGCGATGCCGAGAATGAATGCGCCGAAGATCGCGTAGATGCCGATGGTGTCGGTGAACCAGGCGCAGGCCATCAGCAGGATCAGGACCGTACTGAGCATCGATCCGCTGATGGCCTGCTGCTGCTCGGCCTTGGCGCCCATCGGCGCGAGGGCGCGCTTACCGATGGTCAGCACCACCACGGTGTAGAGCACGCCACCGCCGATGGCGAGGACGGCGAGCATCGGGCTGTTCTTGTAGACGGCCAGCACGACGGCGAGGATGCACCAGGAGATGGCATCGGAGGTGGCACCGCACGCCAGCGCAAGCGTGCCCAAAGAGGTTCCGGTCAAACCCTTTTCGAAGATGATTCGGGCGAGCATGGGGAATGCCGTGATGGCGATCGACGCGCCGAGGAACATCATCGCCATGCCGAGGTTGACGCCTTCGCCGAAGAACTCGCCGCCGCCGAGCAACGGGATCGCCGCGAGCGCGCCGATGATCAGCGGCGCGAAGGTCCCGGTGGCAGAGACCGCGGCGGCGGTGCCGGCCCGCTGCCGGACGTGGTCGACGTCGAAATTCATGCCGATCACGAACATGTAGAGCACCAGGCCTACCTGCGCGGTGGTGTACAGCACGATGTTGGACGTCCCCGACGGGAACAGACCGGCCTGCAGGTCGGGGGCGATGCGGCCGAGCAGCGACGGCCCGAGGACCACGCCGGCGATCATCTCACCGACGACGGGGGGTTGCCCGACGCGTCCGGCGACGATGCCGGCCAGCCGGCAGGCGGCCAGGATGACGGTGAGTTGCAGAAAGAACTGGATCGCGATGTCCGCGGGCATACGTCAGGTTAGCCAGCCGAAGATTGTCACCGCGGCACGGTCTGCTTGAGCGTGGTCAGTGCGGCCGCGGTCAGCCCGGCGAACTCGGCGGTCTCCGCCGATTCCCATGCGGTGTCGACGAGTTCGGCCATGCGTCGATCGGTCATATTCTCGACCTCGGCATAACGGTCTTTCTTGTCCGCGCCGTCGGCGAACGGTTCGGGCCAGCCGAACATTGCCGCATATCGCGGTCCCTTGTTCAGCATGTGCGCCTCGATGGGGCTGATCCCGGACAGGCTGAGGGCGTTGAAGTGCAGACCGGCCCGCAATTCACGCAGCACGAACATGACCTGTAGGGCCCGCGCGGGCGCGTCCTGGGCCAGCGGCATGACCTTCCAGCCTGCGAAGAGTGGGAGTGACGAGGTGGGTGCGGCGGCGATCAACCTCTCCCCCAGTTCGGCGATGCGGTCGAGGCCCTCGGCCGTGGCCAGGTACCGGCGGCCGAACTGCGCGGCCTGTTCCCAGTACACCTGCGCCGCGGCGGCGGCACCGCGGACGGCGATGCCCTGGTCCCACAGGGCGGCAAGGCCGGTGGGCTCGAAGACGGCGAACACCGCCGCGACGGTGGCGCCGGTGGCGTCTCCGAGCACGCCGCCACGCCCGGCGACATACCCGGCGAGCGGATTCTGGTAACCCGCCGCGCTGCTCTCGGCGTAGGTCTGCGGGTGCAGCATGAACATGGCGACCGCCTGTTCCACGGCGGCCCCGGCCGCCGCGGCGTGCCCGACCAGATCGGTATCAGTCATCCCCAGGCCTTTCGGTGGCATCGGTGTCGGCTCGAACAGTAGACGGCGGCGGATCCGGTGGCGGCCGAGTTCCATGGGGATTTCGGACAGACGGCCTCCAGCAGCACCGTTGGTCGAGCTGCTTGATCTCAGATTTTTCTTTGGTCTCGTCTGTCTCTGGTGTCACATTGTGGCGTGTTGTGTCGGTGGTCGCACGTATGTTCGAGTCATGGGATCGGATGTGGTGGCCAGTCGGGAGTCGGTGCAGCATGCCCTCTCCGATCGCGCCGCGTCGGTCAAAGCGCTGTTGGATGCCGATTTCACGGTGTTCGACACCGCCGAGCTGTTGGCGTTGCAGTCCGAACGCGACCAACGCGCCCGCGCCGATGCGGTCATCGATGCCCGCATCCAGGCCGCAATCATGCAGCGCAGCACCGCACACGAGATCGGCGCGAAATCCTGGGCCGATGTCCTGATCACCCGGATGCGCCTGTCGGCCCGCGAGGCCGCAACCCGGGTGCGCCGCGCCGAACAACTGGCCCCCAGACGGTGCGTGACCGGGATCTTGCTCGATCCCGCGCTGCCGTTGTGCGCCCAGGCCTTGGCCGACGGCGACATCAACGAAGGCCACGTCACGGTGATCGCCGAAGCGGTGCGGATGGCCACCAAATACGTCGATGCCGCACAGTGCGCACAGTTGGAGGCCATCTTGGTCCCCGTGGCCCGGGTCAGTGGCCCCGAGACCGTGCACCAGGCCGCGGTACGGGCGCTCTATGTCATGAATCAGGACGGACTGGGCCCGGATATCGCCCGCCACACACGCGGCATCACCGTGGGCACGCAGGATCCTGACGGGTTGACCCGCATCACCGGCTGGGTCGATGCCGAACTGGCCGCCTACCTGGGCACGGTCAACGACACCTGGGCCCGCCCCGGAATCAACAACCCCGCCGACCCCCACTCACCGGCCAACCCCGAGACCACCGACCCCGAAACAGCGCCGCCGCCGGGACCCGGTACGAAGACCCACGACGCTGCCGCCGCAGCCGCGGCGTCCCCGGCACCGGCACTGCCACCGCTGACCGGGCCCGCCGGCCGCGACACCCGCAGCCCGGCCCAACGCCAACACGACGCGCTCAAAGCCGTCCTACGCGACACCATCGCCTCCGGACGCCTCGGCCAACACAACGGCCTACCGGTCACCGTCGTGGTCTCCACCACCCTGCCCGAACTCGAAACCGCCGCCGGCATCGCGGTCACCGGCACCGGCACCCTCATGCCCATGCCCGACCTGATCCGCCTGGCCGAACACGCCCACCACTACCTGGTCATCTACCGCCACCACACCGCCGAACCGCTCTACCTGGGCCGCACCAAACGCCTGGCCACCAAAGCCCAACGCCTACTGCTCCACCACCGCGACCGTGGCTGCACCCGCCCCGGCTGCACCCGATGCGCCAACCACTGCCAAGCCCATCACGCCCAACCCAGCTGGGCCCACGGCGGACACACCGACGCCCCCACCCTCGCACTGGGCTGCCCACCGGACAACCAACTCGCCGAACTGGGCTGGACCACCACCATCGACCCCACCACCGGCCGCGTCCACTGGCACCCACCACCACTACTGGACACCGGCCAAAACACCATCAACCACCACTTCCACCCAGAAGAACTACTCAGCCACCCCGAAGAAGCGGTGGATGATCCTGAGCGACAGGATGATTCGTGATGAACGACGCATCACTCCGCGGGCTTGACCGCCAGCACGGGCTTCGGACACTCCAGGATGAGCTTCTGGGCAACGCTGCCGAGCAGCAGCTTGCCCACCGGGCTGCGATGGCGAATCCCGACCACCAGCACCTCGGCGTCCGGGGCATCCATCGCGGTCAGCAGCTCGTCGACCGCGTCCACCCCGACGGGCTGACGCAGCTCGTATTCGACACCACACTCGGCGAGCCGTGCCTCGACATCGCGCACCTCGGCACCGCCGGCGAACCGCGAATCCACGTATGACTCACCGGAGGTCGAGTTGATCACCAACAGGCTGGTCTTGCGCAGTGTCGCCTCGGCGATGCCGTGCTCCAACGCAGCGTGCCCGAACTGGTCTGCGGTGTAACCGATGACAATCATTGTTGCTCCTCACACACGCGTCGGTCGGTCACAGCTGGCCCGCCTTCGTCTTCTGGTCCTTGTCATCCTCGACGATCAACAGGCTCTCCTCGCTGCGGTTGAACAGACGCAACACCAGCGGGGCCAGCAGCAGCAGCGCCATGAGGACGTAGGTGACGATCGCGACCGGCTCGGTGAACAGGCTGCTCCAGTCGCCGCCGCCGAGCTGCAGGCTCTGTCGCAGCTGGCGCTCGATTCGCGGGCCGAGGATCACACCGATGATCAACGGCAGCACGGGAAGTCCGAATCGGCGCATCATCAAACCCATCAACCCGAAGATGAGCAGCAGCAACAGATCCAGCGGCTGCAGGTTGACCGCAAAGGCTCCGAGCGCGGCGAAGAACAGGATTCCGGCGTACAGGTACGGCCGCGGGGTGCGCAGCAGCTTGGCCCACAGCGGCGCCAACGGGAGGTTCAGTGCCAGCAACATGAAGTTGCCGATGAACAGACTGGCGATCAACGTCCAGATGAGCAGCGGTTCCTTGTCGAACAGCGTGGGACCGGGCTGGATTCCGTAGGAGACAAACGCGGTCAGCATGACGGCCGCGGTGGCATTGGTCGGCAGACCCAGCGACAGCATCGGCACCAGAGTGCCCGCGGCCGAGGCGTTGTTCGCCGCTTCCGGACCGGCGACACCCTCGATGGCACCCTTGCCGAACTCCTCGGGATGCTTGCTCAACTTCTTCTCGGTGATGTAGCTCAAGAAGGTCGGCAACTCCGCACCACCAGCGGGCAGTGCACCGAAGGGGAAACCATACGCGGTACCGCGCAGCCAGGGCTTCCACGACCGCTTCCAGTCGCTCTTGCCCATCCAGGGCCGCCCGACCGGGATGACATCGGCCGGACGGCGGCGCAGATGGGCGCACACCCAGAGCGCCTCGCCGACGGCGAAGACCGCGACGGCGATGACGACGATGTCGATACCGTCGGCCAGCAGCGGCACTCCGAAGGTGGCACGGTTCTGACCGGTCAGCGAGTCGATACCGACGATGCCGATCGCGAGACCGAGCAGCAGCGAGATCAGTCCGCGCAGTTTCGAGGAGCCCAGCACCGCGGTGACCGCGACGAGTGCGAACAACATGATCGCCAGATACGAGGGCGCACCGAGGGTGACGGCGAACCGGGACACCACGGGCGCGAAGGCGGCCAGCAGTACGGTGCCGATGGCGCCCGCGACGAACGACCCGATGGCGGCGGTGGCCAGCGCCTGTGCGGCGCGGCCTGCCTTGGCCATCTTGTTGCCCTCGATCGCGGTGATCACCGACGAGGATTCACCGGGGGTGTTCAGCAGGATCGACGTCGTCGACCCGCCATACATACCGCCGTAGAAGATGCCGGCGAACATGATGAAAGCCGCACTGGGGCTGACGTTGTAGGTGATGGGCAGCAGCAGGGCCACCGTCATCGCCGGCCCGATACCCGGCAGAACGCCGACCGCGGTGCCCAGCAACACGCCGATCGCGGCGTACAGCAGATTCATCGGGGTGGCCGCCTCGGCGAACCCCTGCAGGAGCCAGTTGAAATTCTCCATTTACAGGATCCCATCCAATATGCCTGCGGGCAGCGGGATTCCGAGCCCGGAGTAGAACGCATAGAAGCTCACCAGCGCCAGCACGACGCCGATCGCAATATTGCGGACGTAGTGGCGGCTGCCCAGCACGGTGGCGCAGCCTGCGAAGAACAGCGCGCTGGCGATCGCCCAGCCCAGTGGGTTCACCAGAACGATCAGCATGACGAACAGTCCGATGAGCATCCCCACGGTGCGCCAGTCGCTCGGCATGTCCGGATCGATGTCCTCACCCGCATCGGCCTCACCGCGCGACCCTCGCGGAATCGCGATGGCAAGGACGACGGCCATCACCAGCAGGCCGGTCCCGATGAGGATCGGGAAGAACCGCGGTCCGATGGGATCCACCTCGGCATAACCGCCGGGCATCGACAGGGCGTCGTAAATGAGGAATGCGCCGACGGCGACCATCACCACACAGACGATGTACTGCGCGTAATCCGGCCGCACCTTCTCGGCCTGCACTTCGGTACTCACACCAGCCCCAGATCGGTCAGCGTCGTCTCGACCCGGCGGTCCTGGTCGGCCAGGAACTCCTCGAATGCCGGACCGGTCAGGAACGCATCCGTCCATCCGTTCTTCACCAGCGCTTCCTTCCATGCATCGGTTGCGTGCAACTCTTCGAGCACCTTCACCATCGCGTCGCGATCGGAATCCGAGATGCCGGGCGGGGCAAGGATTCCGCGCCAGTTGGTGAAGGTCAGATCGATACCGGCCTCCTGCAGCGTCGGGGCATCGACACCCTCGACGCGCTCGCTGCCGGACACCGCGAGAACCCGGACCTGGCCGGCTTCGATCTGGTCGACGTATTCGCCGAGACCGGAGGTACCTGCTGCAATCTTGTTGCCCAGCAAGGCAGTCAGCAGATCACCACCACCGTCGTAGGAGATGAAGTTCACCTTGGTCGGGTCGACACCGACGGCCTTGGCGGTCTCCATCGGGAACAGGTGGTCGGGGCCACCGGGGTTGGACCCACCACCGACGGTGACCTTGGCCGGGTCGGCCTTCCAGGCGTTGACGAAGTCCTGCACCGTCCGGAACGGGGAGTCGGCCGGGACCAGGATGCCCTCCTGCTCCTCCACGACCTTCGCCAGCGCGGTGGCGTCCGAGGCGCGGGCGCTGGACCCGTTGGTGAACACCGCACCGACCACGCCGAGGCCCATCATCATCATGAGGTCGCCGTTGCCGCGCTCGTTCATCAAGCGCGCCATCGCGACGGTGCCACCGGCGCCGATCACGTTGAACACCTCGACCCGACCGGTGATCTTGTCGTCTTCCATGATCTTGACCGCGGTGCGCGCGGTCAGGTCGTAACCGCCACCGGGACTGTTCGGCACCATCATCCGCAACCGGTGCAATCCGGACTCATCGCCGCGGGTGACCCCGCAGGCAGAGAGCACAAGCGCGGCGACCAGTGCGATGACCAACGAGACCGTGATCCGCCGGCCGCCGGACTGCCCTACGTACATATCGACCCCAATCAATTGTGATGCTCAGCAATACTGGACCCTGCTGGTGACTCAGGTCACTCATATGAACGCAAAGGAAGTTGTGGTCATTAAGAACACGAGTTGGGGACGCAGCCTCGGCGGCCAGTTCCTGGCGTTTCAACTTGTCGTCGTGGCAGTCGTCCTCGTCGCGGTGGCCGCGGTGTCGGTCGCGCAGTCGACCAGCGAGTTCCGCGAGGTACGAGGTCAGCGAATGATCGCGGTGGCCGAGAACATGGCATCGACCCCGATCGTCCGCGAACGTTATGACGACCCGTTCGCCGGACGCACCCTGGCGCCGGAGGTGGACCGGGCGGTGGCCCTGTCGGGTGCCGACCTCGCCGAGATCCTCGGGCCGGACGGCACCGTGCGGGTGTCCTCGGACCCGTCACGGATCGGCGCCGCCACCGACCTGGGGCCGAGCCGCGCCGACGAGGGCCGCGCCTGGTTCGGTGACGAGGATGTCGCGGGCTCACACAGTCTGGTCGGGCAGGTGCCGATCCTGTCCACCGATGGCGAGGTGCTGGCGGTGGCATCGGTCAGCGAAGGTTACCCGTCGACATGGGAACTGCTCAGCGGTGCGGGCGAGCGGCTGCTCATCTATCTCGGACTGGGCGCCGCATTGGGCCTTGCCGCGTCCTGGCTGCTGTCCCGGCGGATCAAGCGGCACACCCGCGGTTTGGAGATCGCCGAGATCGCCGGGCTGGCCGATCATCGGGAGGCCTTGCTGCACAGCATTCGTGAGGGTGTGGTGGCGGTCAACACCGACGGCATCATCACCGTCGTCAACGACAGCGCCCAGCGACTGCTCGGTATCGGCCCCGATGCGGTGGGCCGGCGCGCCGATGAGGTGGGGCTGGAACCGGCGGTGGTGGAGTTCCTGCTGTCGGGCTCCGGCGAACACGCCGACGAACATGACGTGGTGATCGCGACCGGCAGTCACATCCTGGCCCTCAATCGCAGCACCGCTCTGAGCCAAGGGCGCAGCCTGGGTACGGTCACCACCATGCGTGACAGCACCGAACTGGCTGCCCTGCAGGCACAGTTGTCCTCACACCGCAGCGTCACCGACACCCTGCGGGCCCAGACCCACGAATTCGCCAACCAGCTCCACACCATCTCGGGTCTGGTCCAGCTGGGCGAGTTCGATGCGGTGCACAATCTGGTCGGCACGCTCACCCGCCGGCGAGCCGAGATCAATGACGCCGTCACGCAACGGGTTTCCGATCCCGCGGTGGCCGCCCTGCTGATCGCGAAGACGTCCTTGGCCGCCGAGAGCGGCGTGCTGCTGCACCTCGATCCCAGCAGCCGCCTCGGCGCGCTCACACCGGCGTTGGCCACCGATGTCATCACGGTCCTCGGCAACCTGATCGACAACGCCGTCGAGGCGTCGGTGGGATCGGATCCTGCCAGGGTCACGGTGCGGATCGAGGATCGGGACGGGCTGATCATCAGCGTCAGCGACACCGGTCCCGGTGTGCCGCAGGCGCTTCGGGAGGAGATTTTCGCCCGCGGGGTCACGTCAAAGACCGCGGGCGGGCCTGCCGAGCAGCGCGGTATCGGGCTGGCGCTGGTGCGGCTGGTGACCGCCCAGCACGGTGGACATGCCGAGATCGGCGATGCCGAGGGTGGTGGCGCGTCATTCGTGGTGCGCCTGCCCCGGGCGAGCGAAGCGACGGGAAAGACAGCACAGGCGAGCGAAGCGACGGTGGTGCCCGGTGCGTGACGTGCTGATCGTCGACGACGATTTCATGGTCGCCGACATCCACCGCCGGTTCGTCGAACGCATCGACGGGTACCGACCCGTTGCCGTGGCCAGCGGCGGTACCGAGGCGCTGAGGAAGGCGGCCGAGCTGCGCCCGGCGCTGATCCTGCTCGATGTCTACCTGCCGGATATGACCGGTCTGGAGGTGTTGCACCGGTTGCGGGCCGGCGGTGATCACGTCGGGGTCATCATGATCACCGCCGCCAGGGAACTGGACACCGTGCGCGGCGCGCTCGACGGTGGCGCGGCCGACTACCTGATCAAACCGTTCGAGTTCGATCAGCTGCGCGCCAAACTGGTGGCCTTCGCCACCCGCGCCGACGCGCTGGCCGCCGAGGGCGGCGTGGACCAGAGCATGGTCGACGCACTGTTCGGCGGCACCGCCGCCGCGGACACACCCGATGTGCTGCCGAAGGGCCTGGGCGCCGAGACGGGACGGCTGGTACTCGACGCCGTGCGTGGTGCCGGTGAGGTGTCCGCGGCCGAATGTGCCGACCTGGTCGGGATCTCGCGGGTGAGTGCGCGGCGTTACCTGGAGCACTATCTGAGCACCGGTGTGGTGGAGCTACGCCTGCAGTACGGTTCGGGGCGGCCCGAGCGGCGCTACCGAGTCCCACGATGACGAGTAGATTCTCGGTGTGGCACCCACCGTCCTCTTCCTCCACAACGATCCCATCGCCACCGAGGCGATGCTGGGGAACGCTTTCGCCGACGCCGGTTTCGATGTGTCGACCTTCACGGTCGTGCCCGCCGACCAGGCCGAGTCCCCCGCGATCGACATCACCTTCCCCGACCCGACCCACTACGACGTCATCGTGCCCCTCGGTGCGCGGTGGCCGGTGTACGACGAGGCGCTCAAGGCCACGTGGGTAGGCGCCCAGACCGAGCTGGTCCGAAACGCGGCCGCGGCGGGAATCCCGACGCTGGGTGTCTGCTTCGGCGGGCAGCTGCTCGCCCAGGCCTTCGGCGGCACGGTCGAGCGCTCGGCACTGCCCGAGATCGGCTGGTATGACATCGTTTCCGATCAACCCGAACTGATCCCGCCCGGCCCATGGTTCGAATGGCATTTCGACCGGTTCACATTGCCGCCCGGCGCGGTCGAGATAGCCCGAACGGCAACGACACTGCAGGCATTCGCGCTGGGACGCACCGTCGGGCTGCAGTTCCACCCCGAGCTGGACCCGCAGCTGCTGGAGATCTGGCTCGATGATGACCGCGATGCCGGTGAGGCCGGAGCGCTCGGCGTGAGTCACGACGAGTTACGCGCGCGCACCAGGGATATGCACGTGGACGCGGCTCGACGCCTCCACGCGCTGGTGAACGGGTTCCTGGCCTATACCGCGCGTCAGCCGTGCCCCAGTTCGTGAGCCAGCGCGGCGTCCACGGTGGGCCGGCGGAACCGGTGTCCACGCGCCTCCAGCTTGGCGGGCACCACCCGTTGATCGGCCTCGGCGAGTTCGCGGGCGCCTTGCGCACCGAGCAGTAGCTTCGGCCCGAACGAGGGCACCGGCAGCAGCGTCGGCCGGTGCAGCACCCGGCCGAGTGCGGCGGTGTATTCGGTGTTGCGCACCGGAACCGGTGCCACCGCGTTCACCGGGCCACTGAGTTCGGTGTCATACAGCGCACGGTGGTAGATGTCGAGCAGGTCGTCGAGCCCGATCCAGGCCAACCACTGCCTACCACTGCCCAACCGCCCGCCGAGGCCGGCCGCGAACAAGGGCCGCATCAGCCGCAGCGTCCCGCCGTTGGCGGATTGCACCACGCCGGTGCGGACGTTGACGACTCGGATGCCGGCGTCGGCCGCCGGCGCCGTCGCGGCCTCCCAGTCGGCCACCACATCGGCGAGGAAACCGTCACCGCGGGAGGCATCCTCGGTCAGCAGCGAGTCGCCGCGCTCGTAGCCGTAGAAACCGACGGCCGATGCGCTCACCAGGATTCGCGGTCCGTTCTCGGTCGCGGCGGCCAACTCGGCCAGCGCGCGGGTCGGGCCGATGCGGCTGTCCCGGATGGCCCGGCGGTGCGCATCGGTGAAACGGCCGGCGATCGACGCGCCGGCCAGATGGATGACCGCATCGACACCGGACAGCAGATCCGCCGCAGGTTGGTCCGGATTCCACTGTCGTTCATCGGCATTGGCGGCAGCTCCACGGACCAGCCGGATGACCCGATGCCCACCGCTGCTGAGAAAGGCACTCAACGCGGCGCCGACCAGCCCGGAGGAACCGGTCACGGCAACGGTCAGCGGTGTCAGTCCGGCCGCGGCGGCATCCCGGTGGGCGGCCAGATCTTCGGCCAGCTGCGTGTGCCGGTAGACGAACATGGGACGCAGCGCGGCGGCAGGAACCACCGTCTCGACGTGATCGGAGACCCTGGTACCGGATCCCTCCGCGGCGAAATCGTGGGTATGCCGCCATGTTCCGACTGCGCGTACCGGCCAGGTGATCGGGCCGTCGCTGGACAACACATCGACGAACCGGTGTGGCGGGTCGTACTCGTCGGCCTGGTGCTGGGCGACCCAGCGCAAGCCACCGGGCAGACCGAGTACGGCTTTGCCATCGGCAAGCGACTCGGTTTCGGCGACGACGGTCATCGGCTGCCATGGTGGAACGAGGCGCCGCATCGCGCCGGGACGGCTGTGCCAGGCGAAGACATCGTCGATCCGATGCGGGACGACACTGTCGAACTCGATGCTCACAGGTTTCGCCGGTCCGTTGGATTCACGGGCGCGGGGATACCCGGGCACGGCGGCGATCAAACCCGCCGGGCCCGCCGTCGATCAACTCTTGGGCGGGGCGTCCGGATCCGGTGAGATGCCGACCGCGCCGCCGGCCTCGCCGTCGTCCTCGGTGTTCGACTCGGTCTCGGTCTTCGAGTCGGTGTCGGTGACTCCGGCGATCTCGGGGTCGGAGTCGGCTGCCGAATCGGACTCTGGCTGGGTCACGGTGGCCTCGTCTTCCGGGTAGTCCTCGACGGGATCGGTCACCTGCTCGGCCGCGATGACGGCGTCCTGGTCATCGGCGCCGTCGGTGTGATCGGTGTCGTCATCGGTACCGCCGCGCCGGGCGCGCAGCGCATCGGCGATCAGCAGCAACACACCGATGACGCTGGCACCGATACACACCCACGCGATCAGCTCGTTGCTCGTGACGACCGCGGCCACCAGGGCCGCGAGTCCGACAAGAGCCAGAACCAGCGCAATGATCAGCATCGCCGAAGCCTAGTGGGTGCCGACCCGGTCAGTTCGCGCCGCGATTGAACTGGTTGAAACCGCCACCCTCGTTACCGGCCGCGGAATCGACCGGTGCCGCAGAACCGCGCTGGCCGAGCTCTTCGAGCTGCGATTCCAGGTAGGTCTTGAGCCGGGTCCGGTACTCGCGCTCGAAGGTGCGCAACTGCTCGAGGCGGCCTTCCAGCACCGTGCGCTGCTGGTTGATGGTGCCCATGATCTCGGAGTGCTTGCGCTCGGCATCGGCCTGCAGGGCATCCGCCTTCTCCTGAGCCTGACGCAGCTGCGTCTCGGAGCGGTTCTGCGCGTCGGAGAGCAACGCGTCGGCCTTGGCGCGCGCGTCGGCAACCGTGGTCTCCGCGGTCTGGCGCGCCTCGCTGACCAGTGCGTCGGCCTGGGCCCGCGCATCGGCGAGCAACTTGTCCGACTCGGCCTTCGCGGTGCTGGTAAGGCGATCGGCCGTGTCCTGGGCCAGGCTCAGCACCTTGGCCGCGCGGACGTGATGATCCTCCGACACCGGAGCTGCCTGGACCACCGGCTGCGGCGCGGCGGGCGCCTCGTACACCGGCTCGGGCTCGGCCTCGGGCTGCGGCGCCTGGTAGGGCGGCAGCGTCTGGGTGGCGGCCACGCCACCACCGGCACGCGCGCCGGCCAGCTCGGAGTCGAGCTCGGAGACGCGCTGACGAAGGTCGGCGTTCTCCTCGATGAGCCTGGTCAGCTCGTTCTCGACCAGGTCGAGGAAGGCGTCTACCTCGTCCTCGTTATAACCACGTTTGCCGATGGGCGGCTTACTGAACGCGACGTTGTGAACGTCGGCTGGAGTGAGCGGCATTCTCTGCCCCCTTGAAGTCTGGACCGTCAACCGGTTTCAAAGTGTAAAGCGTCGGTAGAAGTAACTGGCGTCCATCCTGTCACAGCTGACCCGGCGGTTGCACAGGAGCCTCATAATTAAGAGCGAATTTCAATCTCCCACGCCGCAGCCGACCGTCGCTGTACAGGTCAGGCGGTACCGGCCGCCGCGCCGAATGCCAGCTGCATGCCGATGAACGCGACCAGCAGCAACACCATGATCGACAGATCGAATCGCACGGCGCCGATCGTCAGCTGCGGGATGAGCCGGCGCAGCAGCTTCACCGGCGGATCGGTGACCGTCAGGATGAGTTCCAGGATCACCACCGTCGCGCCGCGCGGATGCCAATCCCGACTGAAGGACCGGATGAACTCGACCACGACCCGTGCGATCAGCAACAGCCAGAAGACGAACAGGGCGAAACCAAGTATTTGAAAGACCATCGACAAGGGAGCCGAACCTCACTACGGCGGATGAGCAGGGCAGGTAGAGCGACATTCGGGCACAGAAGCGGACTTCATGCCCTCGACGTCAGCCTACCTGCCGCTCCGGCCGGGGTTCTGGCCCCCAGCGGACGGGCTCGTGCCCGCCCTACTGGTAGGCGTAGAAGCCGGCCTCGGCGATCCGGCGACGCTCTTCGGCACTGACGTCGATATCGGCCGGCGAGAGCAGGAAGACCTTCGTCGCGACCTTGTCGAACGAACCCCGCAGGGCAAAGGCGAGCCCGGCGGCAAAGTCGACGAGCCGCTTGGCGTCGGCGTTGTCCATCGACACCAGGTCCATGATCACCGGGGTGCCGTCGCGGAAGCGCTCACCGATGGTGCGGGCCTCGCTGTAGTCCTTGGGACGCAGCGTGGTGATCTTGGCCAGCGGACTGCCCTCCTCGAAGAGCGCGGCCATCCGGCGCGGCTCCATGGCCAGGGCGCTCGCGCCCCGGGTCGGTGCGGCGAACCGCGGTGCGGGACGGTCGAATTCGGGGCGCGGGGCGCGCAGGCGGCCCTCGAAGCGCGGTGCGTCACCATAGCCGCCGCGGTAGGCGCCGGGGATGTCGTCGTAGTCGCGGGACGGGACGCGGTCCTCGAAGCCGCGGGCGTCACGCAGGTCGCGGCCTTCCCGGCCGTAGCCGTCCTCATCGAAACGGTCCTCGGCGCCGCGGCGCGGGTACCCGCCGCGGGCGGGGCGCTCGTCGTCGTAGTACTCGTCGTCGTAATCGTCCATCGGCGCCATACCGAAGTAGGCCTTGACCTTGTGCAGAGTGCTCATCGCCTGCCCCTTTAACGACTTGTGTCTGTGTTGTCTGTGATGAAGATGTGACTGGAGTGACTACTCAGGGTGACGTTAGAGGACGTTGCCCCATCAACGCGGTTCCGACACGCACACACGTGGATCCGTGTCGCACAGCAATCTCCATATCGCCGGACATCCCCGCCGACAGGCCCAACGGGTGCCGATAGGACCGCTGCACACGGTCGTGTTCGGCGGCCAATCTGACGAAGGCGTCCTCGGCGTCCCAGTCCAGCGGCGGGATGCCCATCAACCCGGCGAACTCGAGGGAATCGATGGCATCTATTGCGGCACACAGCTCGTCGACCAGATCGGTGTTGCCGATGTCGACCCCACCGCGATCGGGATCACCGTCGAGACTCACCTGCAGATAGACCCGTAGCGGCGTCGCGCGCTGACCGTCGGCCAACGCCTGTTCGGCACCACCCCCCAGCGCGGCGATCACCCTGGCGCTGTCCACCGAGTGCACCGTGTGCGCCCAGCGGGCGATCGCGCGGGCCTTGTTGCGTTGGATGTGGCCGATCATGTGCCAGCGGATCTGGTCACCGGGGAACTGCGCAGCCACGTCGGCGACCTTGCGCGCGGCCTCCTGCTCGCGGGACTCGCCGAAGTCGGCACACCCCAACCGATGCAGGATGGCCACATCGGTGGCCGGGAAGAACTTGGTGACCGGCAGCAGCTCGATGTCGTGGACCCTACGGCCCGCCGCATCGGCCGCCCGGGCCAACCGCGCCCGCACCGCCGCCAGCGAGCCGGCCAACTCCGAATCGCGGTGCTCGCTCATTCCATCCACACCAGGGAGGCAAGGCGGCCGGTCGGCGCGCCGCGCCTATGACTGAACAGCGCCCGGTCGGAGACCGTGCAGCGGGGATCCACATCGATCGACGTCACGCCGAGGCGCTGCAGCTGGCCCACCAGCCCGGCCCGGATATCGAGCCCCGGTGTGCCGCGGGCGGTCCGGCACCGGCTACCCGGCAGCGTCTTCTCCACCTCGGCGGCCATCTGCTCGGGTACCTCGTACTGGCGGCCGCTGACCGCCGGTCCGAGCAGCACCGACACATCGGCGACCTGTGCACCCGCCTCGACCATCTTCTCCAGGGTGCGCTCCACGATGCCGAGCTGCGCACCGACCCGGCCGGCATGGGCCGCACCGATCACGCCGGCACGGGCGTCGGCCAGCAGCACCGGGACGCAGTCGGCGGTGATCACGGCCAACGCCAGACCCCGCGCGGTGGTCACCACCGCGTCGGTGTCGGGCAGCGCGGCACGCTGCGGACCGTCCACCACGGCGACGCGGTCGGAGTGGACCTGGTTCATCCACACCACCGCATCAGCGGCGAGACCGAGTGCGGAGGCCAGCCGTTTCCGGTTGGCCGCCACCGCAGCCGGATCGTCGCCGACGTGATCGCCGAGGTTGAACGTGTCGAATGGCGGCTTCGACACCCCACCCGCGCGGGTGGTGGTGACGCGCCGGACCCGGGCGGGCACGTCCGCGTCAGTGGCGCATGAACGGCGGCACGTCGACGTCGTCATCGGAGATGCCACCGTCGTCGGGGCCACCGATCTTCACCGTCGCGCCGTTGGTGTGCGCCGGCACCGACATGGCGTCGGCCGGCTCGAAGATGCTGGAGCGAACCTTGCCCGCCGTGCCGGATGCCACACCCGAGGTGCCTTCGCCGACAACGGGTTTACGGCTCGGTCCGGTGCTGTCGAAACCGGCCGCGATGACCGTCACACGCACCTCGTCACCGAGCGAATCGTCGATGACGGTGCCGAAGATGATGTTGGCCTCGGCATGGGCGGCCTCCTGCACCAGCGAGGCGGCCTCGTTGATCTCGAACAGACCGAGGTCGCTGCCGCCGGCGACCGAGAGCAGCACGCCCTGGGCGCCCTCCATCGATGCTTCCAGCAGCGGGGAGTTGATGGCGATCTCGGCGGCCTTGAGCGCCCGTCCGTCACCGCGCGCCGAGCCGATACCCATCAGGGCGGTGCCGGCACCGCTCATCACGCCCTTGACGTCGGCAAAGTCGACGTTGATCAGGCCTGGCGTGGTGATCAGGTCGGTGATGCCCTGGACACCGTTAAGCAGCACCTCGTCAGCGCTGCGGAAGGCATCCATCAGCGAGACGGCGGCATCGCCCATCTGCAGCAGCCGGTCGTTCGGGATGACGATGAGCGTGTCACAGCTCTCGCGCAGCGCGTTGATGCCGTTCTCGGCCTGGTTGGACCGGCGCTTTCCCTCGAAGGAGAACGGGCGGGTCACCACGCCGACGGTCAACGCGCCGAGCTTGCGCGCGATGGTCGCCACGACGGGGGCGCCGCCGGTACCGGTACCGCCGCCCTCACCCGCGGTCACGAACACCATGTCGGCGCCGCGCAGCAGTTCCTCGATATCGTCCTTGGCGTCCTCGGCGGCCTTGCGGCCCACCTCGGGGTCGGCGCCTGCGCCGAGACCGCGGGTGGAGTCGCGACCGACATCGAGTTTGACGTCGGCATCGCTCATCAACAATGCCTGCGCATCGGTGTTGATGGCGATGAACTCAACGCCCTTGAGTCCGTGCTCGATCATCCGGTTGACGGCGTTGACGCCGCCGCCGCCGATGCCGACCACCTTGATAACGGCGAGGTAGTTATGCGGGGGGGTCATCGGTCGCCTTTCCTGCCCATTGGAGCCTGCCCGTTGGAGTACGTGTCTTCGGTGTTGCCGATCTGCCCGAAACCCTAAACCTCAACCATAGGTTTATAGTTATGTCAAGTAGTTCCGTGCAAACAGAACGGTAGGGTCACGCGGCACCGTAGGGCCGCAGGCGCGCCGAAGCGACACGATCGAATTTGGCGCAGAACTACTTGACGGTCGGCAGGTCCGGGCTCGACACGTCATAGGTCTGACCGGGCTGGGTCAGCAGCGCCGCCAGCTTCAGCGCCTTCTCCTGCGTGCGATCGGTGGTGCCCCACACCACTTTTCGGCCGTCGAACAGAACCAGCGTGATGGCCGCCACCGACGGCGCCTCCACCCGGCTGACCTGCCCGGACACCTCAGGCGGCAGCGATGTCAGCACCTGCAGACCGGCGAGGGTGGCCGGATCGCGCGGTCCCGGCGTCTCGGTGTCGATATAGGGCAGCCCCGGTGGCGGCGGCGCGGTCACGAAATCCACACCGTCGCGGTCGAACAGGTGCGGCCCGTCCGGATAGTCCTTGACCACCAGCGGCACGCGTTCCTCCACGGTGATCCGCAGCGTCGAGGGGTACTCGCGCTGGACTCGGGCGCTGGCCACCCGCCGGATCGAGGCCACCCGCTCGGCCACCGCGTCGGTGTCGATCTGCAGCAGGGGCGTGCCCTCCTGAACCCCGGCCACCTGCCGCACCTCGTCCTCGCTCAACGCGGTCAATCCGGTCACCACCGTCTCGCGCGCGGACATGATCGGCGTGAAATACAGCAGCAAGCCCACGCCGACCACCAGCACCGCCAGGACCGCCGTCCACATCAACACCTTCAGACCGCGGATCACCCCGCGCGGCGCCTGCTTCGGCTTCTCCTCGGTCCGGCCCTGGACACGACGTTTGGCCTCCCGGCGGGCCTGCTCGATGGCCATCGCCCTGGCCTGCGCCGCACGGCGTTCCTCGCGTTCGCGCCGGGCACGTCGCCGCGGTCCCTCCAGATCCGGCTCGGCCGGATCGGCATCGGGTTCGCCGGCGGTGGGGGCCTCGGCCGCGCTCGGCTCGGTGGCCGGTTCGGCAGCCAGGTCGGAGACGGGATCGGGATCGGAGTCGGCTCCGGCGGCCCCCGGCTCGGGTGGGACCGTCATCGATCCGCCGCCCGATCGGCGCGCCCACCCACCGCATCCAGGATCTCGTTGCCGAGCAGGGTCACATCACCGGCGCCCATGGTCACCACCACATCACCGGGGCGGGTGATCTCGGCGACCCGGCGGGCCACCGCGGAGAAATCGGGCACGTAATGCACCGGGACCGTGACGTGATCGACGATGCTGCGCCCGCTGATCCCGGCGATCGGCTGCTCACGGGCGGCATAGACGTCCAGCACGAACGCCTCGTCGGCCAGGCTCAGGGCCGCACCGAACTCCTTGGCGAATGTCTGTGTGCGCGAATACAGATGGGGCTGGAAGACGACGATCGCGCGGCCCTGCGATTCGGCGGCCAGCGTACGTACCGCCGTCAGCGCGGCGGTCACCTTAGTCGGGTGGTGGGCATAGTCGTCGAAAACGCGGACACCCGAGCGCACGCCCACCAGCTCGAAACGGCGGCGCACCCCCTCGAAATCGGCCAGTGCCTCCAACACCGCATCCGGCGGCGCCCCCGCCTCGACGGCGGCCAGCAGGGCCGCCAGAGCATTGAGCGCCATGTGCCGGCCGGGCACGGCCAGCCGCATCGTGCGCGGGGCGGGCTCCCCCGCCAGCTGCACCGTGGCCACCGCCCGGGTGCCGCGTTGTTCCCAATCGAGCAGTGCGCCCGCCAGATCCGCACCGGAGCTGCCGTACCGCAGCACCCGGATGCCGAGGGCTTCGGTGCGCTCGGCCAACGCCGCAGCACCGGGATCGTCGACGCAGACCACCAACGCCCCGCCCGGCTGCAGCCGCTCGATGAACGCGTCGAACACGTCGACATAGGCCTGCTCGGTACCGAAGAAATCCAGGTGGTCGGCCTCGATATTGGTGACGACCGCGATATCGGGCCGGTACTGCACCAGTGAGCCGTCGCTCTCGTCGGCCTCGGCCACGAAGTACGGGCCACTGCCGTGGTGGGCGTTGGTGCCCGCCGCGCCGAGATCGCCGCCGACGGCGAACGACGGATCGAAACCGCTGTGCTGCAACGCGACGATGAGCATCGAGGTCGTCGTGGTCTTGCCCGCGGTTCCGGTGACCATCAGCGTCCGGTCACCGGCCATCAACTTGGCCAGCACCACCGGCCGCAGGATGACAGGGATGCCCCGCTGCCGGGCCGCCACGAGTTCGGGGTTGGTCTTCGGAATGGCCGCATGGGTGGTGACGACCGCAGTGGGACCGCCGTCCAGCATGTCCAGCGCGGCGGCGTCGTGACCGATCTGGATCTGCGCTCCCCTGGCCCGCAATGCCGCGATCCCGCGCGATTCCTTGGCATCGGAACCGGAGACCTGTCCCCCGCGATCGAGCAGGATGCGAGCGATTCCCGACATGCCGGCCCCGCCGATACCCACCATGTGCACCCGGGCGAGCTCCGGTGGCAGACCCTTCACCGCAACGACTTCCGGTCGGCGCGGTGGGCACGGGCCACCTCGATCGCGATCTCGGCGACCCGGCGCGCGGCATCGCGGTGGCCGGCGAGCGCGGCCGCCGCGGTCATCTGCTGTAGGCGTGGTGCGTCGTTGAGCACACCGACGACCTTCTGGGCGACCAGCTGTGGGGACAGCTCGGCATCATCGACGAGCAGACCACCGCCGGCCTGGACCACCGGCAGTGCGTTGAGCCGCTGCTCACCGTTGCCGATCGGCAACGGCACGTACACCGCGGGCAACCCGACGGCGCTGACCTCGGCGACCGTCATCGCCCCGGACCGGCAGATCGCCAGATCGGCAGCGGCATAGGCCAAGTCCATACGGTCGAGATAGGGCACGGCCACATAGGGCGGCCCCGACGGCGCCGGCAGGTCGAGGGTGTTCTTCGGACCGTGCGCGTGCAACACCGAAATGCCCTTGGCCGCAAGCTCGGTCGCGGCACCGGAGACGGCGCGGTTGATCGACTGCGCGCCCTGGGAGCCGCCGAACACCAACAGCACCCTGGCGTCCTCGGCGAAGCCGAAGGCGGCCCGTGCCTGGGCACGCAATGCCGCGCGATCCAGCGCGGTGATGCTGGCCCGCACCGGGACGCCCACCACCTCCACCGGGCCGAGGCCGGGATCGGGCACCGCCGAGAGCACCCGGCGGGCCGACCGCGCACCCAGCTTGTTGGCCCAGCCCGCGCTGGCGTTGGCCTCGTGGATCACCACCGGGACCGACGGACGGCGCAGACCGCGCCGCGCGGCCAGATACGCGGGCACCGAGACATAGCCACCGAAGCCGATCACCACGTCCACCCCGACGGCGTCGAACACCGCGCGGGTCTGGCGGACCGCGGTGCGCACCCGCAACGGAAGCCGCACCAGGTCTGCGGAGGGTTTGCGCGGCAACGGCACCGGGGTGATGAGCTCGAGGTCATACCCCCGTTCGGGGACCAACCGGGTCTCCAGACCGCGCTGTGTGCCCAGCGCGGTGATCCGGACCCCGGGATCCAGCTCGGTCAACGCATCGGCCACGGCCATCGCAGGTTCCACATGACCTGCCGTGCCCCCGCCGGCCAGGACGACCGATAACGTGCTCACCCGTAACGCTGACCTTCCAATGAGCGGGCTCGGCCCTGTTGACCTCGCGCCTGCCGCGGCTCGGCGCGGCCCCGTTGGGAGGCGCGCCGGCCCTCACCATGATGCCCTGTGCTCCGGACCGCTCGATCGGCCGGATGGCCCTCACGACGGCTCGCACGCCGGGCATCGACCGCGGGGGTCTGGCGCGGCTTCCTGGCCACCGCCTTGCCCTTGCTCTTGGCAGGCGGCTTCTGCTTGGCCGGTGCCTTGCCCGGCTTACCGGGCTTGCCCCTGGTCCGCAGGCGGTCGCGGGCGACCTCGAGGCGGCTCGGCACATACGGTTCGGGCAGCGGGAGCCGCAGCAACCTGGTGACCCGGTCGTCGCGGCCGGCGCGCAGCGCGGCCACGGCCTCGGGTTCGTGCCGGGCGGCATTGGTGATGACGCCGAGGATGAGCATCGTCGTGGCCGTCGATGTGCCGCCCGCGGAGATCAGCGGCAGCTGCAGACCGGTGACCGGGAGCAGCCCCACGACGTATCCGACGTTGATGAACGCCTGCCCGATCACCCACAGCGTGACGGTGGCCGTCAGCAGGCGCAGGAACGGATCGGCCGAGCGGCGCGCGATGCGCATCCCGGTGTAGGCGAAAAGACCGAACAGGCACAGCAGACCGGCGGCACCGACATAGCCGAGTTCCTCACCGATGATGGCGAAGATGAAGTCGTTGTGTGCGTTGGGCAGATAGTTGTACTTGGCCGTGCCCTGGCCGAGTCCGTTGCCGAACACGCCACCATTGGCCAGCGCGAAGCGGGCCTGCCTGGCCTGATACCCCGCACCGCCGGGGTCGGCCCCCGGGTTGAGCCAGGACTGCACGCGGTCGGAGCGGTAACCGGCCGAGACCGCGAGCACGCCGCCGGCGACCACCATCGCCCCCAGCGAGCTGGCGAACACCCGCAGCGGCAGACCTGCATACCAGAGCAGACCGAGCAGGATGATGCTCAACGTCACGGTCTGGCCGAGGTCGGGCTGCAGCACGATCAGCGTCAGCGCCAGACCGGCGGCGGGAACCAGCGGGATCAGCATCTCCCGCATCGACGCCTGCTCCAGGCGCCGCGCCGCCAGCAGGTGCGCACCCCAGATGGCGAACGCGATCTTGGCGAGCTCGGAGGGCTGCATGCTGAAGCCACCCACGACGAACCAGCCGCGAGAACCGTTGGCCACCTTGCCGATACCGGGGATGAGCACCAGCACGAGCAAGATGATCGTGAAGATGAACGCCGGGAACGCCAGCCTGCGCATGAGCGAGACGGGCATGCGCAGCGCCAGGTAGAAGGCGATCAGCCCGACGCCGGTCCACAGCGACTGTTTGGCGAAGACCGTCCACGGCGAGCCGCCGGAGTCATAGGAGTACACCCCGGAGGCCGAGAGCACCATGATCAGGCCGAGCGTCACCAGGATGGCCGCGACCGCGATGATCAGGTGGAACGAGGTCATCGGCCGGCCGAGCCACTGGCCGAACCGGGTCCGAGGCATGGTGGTCGTCGCTTTGGTCGCCGGGCTGGTGGCCAGGCTCTTCCCGACGGTCTGCCCGGACGTGCCGTCGGCGGACCGCGCACTGGTGAACCTCGCCCGTACCCCGGCGAGCGGATTCCTCACCTGGCACCCGCAAGAGTCACAGGCGTAACGCCAGCCTCAATAGTCTCTTGCACCCCAGAATCCTCCCCCGCCGCGGACCGGTAGTCGCGGATCTCCGGCAGGTGTGTCGCGGCGGCCGACGATTTCAGCTAATGCTCCCGCGCGTCGAGAGAGACGAAAAGGTCGTCAGTTCGGGCCGCCGAGCAGCCATTGCGTCACTCTCGGCGGCTGCGCGGCGGCTACGCGCCGACGGAGCCCATGCGCCGACGGAGCCCATGCGCGGCGCCTACGCGCCGACGATCGACAGCCATTCGCCGTAGAACAGCGCCACACCCAGACCGCAGGCGATCGCCGTCAACAGCCAGAACCGGATGATCACCGTCGTCTCGGCCCACCCGACCAGCTCGAAGTGATGATGGAACGGCGCCATCCGGAACACCCGCCGGCCCGTCGTGCGGAACGCCAGGATCTGCACCACCACCGAGGTCACCTCGGCCACGAAGAGCGCACCGAGCACCACGGCCAGGATCTCGGTGCGGCTGGTCACCGACAGCCCGGCGATGATGCCGCCGAGCGCCAGCGAACCCGTATCACCCATGAAGATCTTCGCCGGCGCGGCGTTCCACCACAGGAAACCGATACAGGCCCCCGCCGTCGCCGCCGCCACCAGCGCGAGGTCCAGCGGATCACGGACGTTGTAGCACCCCAGGCTCGGGCTGGCCGCGCAGTCGTTGCGGTACTGCCAGAACGTGATCAACACGTAGGCGGCGCTGACCATGGCCATCGCCCCCGCGGCGAGCCCGTCCAGCCCGTCGGTCAGGTTCACCGCGTTCGACCAGGCACTGACCAGCACCACCACGAACACGACGAACACCATCGGTGCCAGCGTGACGGTGGCGATCTCACGTACATAGGACAGCTGCGCACTGCCCGGCGTCAGTCCCTCGGCATTGCTGAACTGCAACACCAGCACCCCGAAGAGCACCGCCGCGGTCAACTGGCCGATGGTCTTGGCCCGCTTGTTCAGGCCCAGATTGCGGGACCGCCGGATCTTGATCAGGTCGTCGATGAACCCGACGATGGCCAGCGCGGACGCCAGCCCCAACACCAGCAGACCCGACGCCGAGGGGCCCTCGCCACCGAACGGCAGGCCGAACAGGTGCGTGCCCAGATAGCCGGCCCAGATGCCGGCCATGATGGCCACCCCGCCCATCGACGGCGTGCCGCGCTTCTTCTGATGGCTGGCCGGGCCGTCCTCACGGATCTCCTGCCCGAACCCCTGCTTGGTGAACAGCCGGATCAGCACCGGCGTCAGCACGATCGACACCGCGAGCGCGATCGCGACCGCTACCAGGATCTGCTTCATGCCTGCTCGTTCCCCTGCTCGGCGAGACGATCGGCAAGCGTGCCGAGCCCGGCCGCGTTGGACGCCTTCACCAGCACCACGTCACCGGGACTCAGTTCGGCCGCCAGCAACGCCAGCGCGGCGTCGGCGTCGGGCACCAGGACGGATTCACTGCCCCACGACCCTTCCATCACCGCCCCCTGATGCATGGCGCTCATCGCTCTCCCGGTTCCCACGACTATCAATCGAGAGACATCTAAGCGCACGGCCAACCGGCCGATGCGATCGTGTTCGGCAATCGCGTCCTCGCCGAGCTCGGCCATCTCACCGAGCACCGCCCAGCTGCGTCGCCTCCCCCCCGGTCCGCCGGAGCGCGCCATCCAGGCCAGCGCCTTCAGCCCCGCCGCCATCGAATCCGGGTTGGCGTTGTAGGCATCGTTGACGACGGTGACCCCGTCGACACGGGTGCTGACATTCATCCGGCGCGCCGAGACCGGACCGGCGCCGGCCAGTGCCGTCGCCACCTGCTCCAGGCTCGCACCGCACTCCACCGCGACCGCCGCGGCGGCCAGCGCGTTGGACACCTGATGCTCCCCGTGCACCGCGAGGGCGACCTGCACCGCACCGCCCGCGGTGTGCAGGGTGAAACGCGGGCGGGCCAGTTCGTCGAGATGCTCGTCGGCCGACCAGATATCGGCCCCCGGTGCGCGCGATACCCGCACCACCCGCGCCGCGGTCTTGTCGGCCATCGCCGACACCGCCGAGTCGTCGGCATTGAGGATCACCACACCGGATGCGGGAACCGATTGCGGCAGTTCGGATTTGGTGGCCGCGATCACCTCGCGTGAACCGAACTCACCGAGATGGGCCGTCCCGACATTGAGCACGACCCCGATCGACGGGGTCGCGATGGCCGCCAGTGCGGCGATGTTGCCCGGATGTCGCGCCGACATCTCCAGGATCAGGAAGTCGGTGTCGGTGGTGGCGCGCAGCACCGTCCATGGATGGCCGAGCTCGTTGTTGAACGACCCGGGCGGGGCCACCACCTCACCCAGCGGTGCCAGCACCGCCGCCAGCAGATCCTTGGTCGAGGTCTTGCCCGACGAACCGGTGACGCCGATGATGCGCAGACCGGCCGCGCTCAGCTCGGTCGCGACGGCCGCGGCCAGCTTGGCCAGCGCGGCCAGCACCGCGGCACCCGAGCCCGCGGCATCGTCATGCTCCACCGCACCGGAACCGGCGTCGCCGGCCACCGCGGGCGGTACGACGATGGCAGGCACCCCGACCGGGCGGGCGGCCAGCACCGCCACCGCTCCGGCCGCGACGGCGCCCGCGGCGAAATCATGCCCGTCCGAACGTGCCCCCGGCAGCGCCAGGAACAACCCGCCCGGCGTGACGGCGCGCGAATCGAACTCGACGGTTCCGGTGATGCGGGTGTTCGCGGCGTCCGCGGCGCTGATATCGGTCAGTTCGCCGCCGACGATGTCGGCCACCTGAGCCACGGTCATCTCGATCATCGGTTCTGCCTCAATGCATTCAGCGCGGCGGTCAGTTCGACCCGGTCATCGAAGGGGCGGGTGGACCCGTCGGCGGTCTGCCCGGACTCGTGGCCCTTGCCCGCGATGAGCACCACGTCACCGGCACGTGCCCAGCCGACCGCGTGATCGATGGCCGCGCGGCGATCACCGATCTCGACCACCTCGGCGGCTGATCCCCCGGTGCCGGCCCGGATCGTCGCCCGGATCAGCTTCGGGTCCTCGTTGCGCGGATTGTCGTCGGTGATGACGACCAGGTCCGCCAGCTCGGCCGCGATCCGACCCATCGGTTCGCGCTTGCCCGCATCGCGGTTGCCGCCGGCGCCGAACACCACCGCCAGCCTGCCGTCGGGGTGCTGCTCGCGCAGGGTCGCCAGCACCGCCTGCAATGCGCCCGGTTTGTGCGCGTAGTCCACCAGTGCCAGGAAGTCCTGCCCGGCGTCGATCGACTCCAGCCGCCCCGGCACCGCGGCCGAACCGAGCCCCGGCGCGGCCTGCTCAGGCGACACGCCCACGGCGTCGAGCAGCGCGATGGCCAGCAGCGCGTTGGCGATGTTGTACCGGCCCGGCAGGCCGATCCGAAGTCGGTGCGCCACCCCGGCCGGGTCGACGGCGACGAATTCCTGGCTGCCACGGGCGAGGATGGACACCGACTCGATGCGCCAATCGGCGTCGACGCCGGTGGTCGCGACCCGAACCGCTCCGGCGGCACGCGACGCGATCTCGCGTCCGGCCTCGTCGTCGACGCACACCACGGCCCGATCGGCGCGGTTGGGCGAATCGGGTTCGAACAGGCGCGCCTTGGCGTTCAGATAGTCGGCCATGGTGGGGTGGAAATCGAGGTGATCGCGCGACAGATTGGTGAAACCGCCGGCGGCGAACGATGTGCCGTCCACCCGGCCCAGTGTCAGCGCGTGGCTGGACACCTCCATCACGACGGTGTCGACACCGCGTTCCACCATCACCGCGAGCAGTGCCTGCAGATCCGGCGCCTCGGGAGTGGTCAGCGAGCTGGGCTCGTCGCGACCGTCGATGCGGATGCCGACGGTGCCGATCAGGCCGGCGACGCGACCGGCCGCCCGCAGTCCCGCCTCGACGAGGTAGGTGGTGGTCGTCTTGCCCGATGTGCCCGTGACGCCGATGACACGCAATGCCGCCGACGGGTTTCCGTAGACCTCGGCGGCCAGCCCGCCCAGCACGGCGCGCGGGTCGTCGTGGACGAGCACCGGCACCTGGCCGGTGGCGAACTCGGCGACACCGGCCGGGTCGGTGAGCACCGCGACCGCGCCGGCGGCGACGGCATCGGCGGCGAATCGGGCACCGTGCGCGCGTTGTCCCGGCAGGGCGGCAAACAGGTCACCTCGGCGCACATCCTGACTGCGCAGCGTCACCCCGGTGACCCGGACGTCCGGATCGGACACCGCGGGAGCACCGATGCGCTGCGCCAACACACCCAGGTGGGCACCGGCGGGATCGGAGGGACGCAGTGTCATGGCCTTGCCACAGTACCGGGGTGGGTCGGGATCACTCCGCCTGCAGCGTCAGCGGCGGTCCCGGGTCGGCGGACAGCGGCACGTTCTCGCGTTGCAGCAACCACGAGGCGATGTGGTGGAACAGCGGCGCCATCGTGGTGCCCGGCAGGCCGTCGGCGGTGCGGGCGGGGTTGTCGGCCATGATGCCGACGACATAGCGCGGATCGTCCGCCGGCGCCATCCCAGCGAAGGTGATCCAGTAGTGGTCGTCGTAGTAGCAGCCACAGTTCGGGTTGATCTGCTGGGCCGTGCCGGTCTTGCCCGCGATCTGATAGCCCTCGACCGCCGCCTGCCAGCCGGTCCCCTGCTGCACACCGCGCGGGTCGCGCTGGATGGTGGCGCGCAGCATATTGCGCACGGTGGCAGCGGTTTCCGGCGACACCACCCGGACGCCCTGCGCCGCGGGTTCGACGTTCTCCTTGCCGTCGGCCTCGATGATCGCCTTGATGATGCGGGGCGGAATCCGGACACCGTCGTTGGCGATGGCCTGGTACATCCCGGTCATCTGCAGCAGCGTCATCGAAAGGCCCTGTCCGATGGGCAGGTTGGCAAAGGAGCTGCCCGACCACTGGTCCATCGGCGGCACCAGGCCCGCGCTCTCACCGGGTAATTCGATCCCGGTGCGCTCACCGAGACCGAACTTCGCCAGCATCTCGGCGAATTTCTCCGGGCCGAAACGCTGGGCCAGCATCAGGGTGCCCACGTTGGAGGACTTTCCGAAAACGCCGGTGCTGGTGTACCGGTCGACACCGTGGTTCCAGGCGTCCTTGACCGTGACCCCACCCATATCGATGGAACCGGGTACCGAGAGCACCTCGTCGGGGTTGGTCAGACCCAGCTCGATGGCGGTGGCGGCGGTCACGATCTTGTTCACCGAACCCGGCTCGAAGGGTGAGGACACCGCAGGGTTGCCCATCTGCCTGCTGCCCTGCCTGCCGATGTCCTGCGAGGGGTCGAAGGTGTTGTCGTTCGACATCGCCAGCACCTCACCGGTTTTGGCGTCCAGCACGACCGCGGAGACGTTGGCGGCACCGGATTTGTCCTTGGCCTGCTGCACCTGCTGCTGCACGTAGAACTGGATGTCATCGTCCAGGGTCAGCTGCACGGTCTGGCCGTCGACGGCCTCGTGCCGGTTGCGCATGCTGCCGGGGATCATCACGCCATCGGACCCGCGGTCGTAGGTGACCGATCCGTCGGTGCCGGCGAGCTTGGCGTCCAGGGAATCCTCGAGACCGAGCAGTCCGTGGCCGTCCCAGTCGATACCGCCGACGATATTGGCCGCCAACGAGCCACCGGGGTACTGACGGATGTCCTGGCGTTCGGAACCGACCTCGGGGAATTTCGTGGTGATCGCATCGGCGATCGCCGGGTCGACCGCCCTGGCCAGATAGGCGAAGGTGTCCTTGCTGCTGAGTTTGGCCAGCAAGGTCTTGGCATCGGGCTTGTTGTTGAGCCGGGTGGCGATGTCCTTGGCGATCTCCCGCAACCGTGCATCGGGATCGGGTGCGTAGTCGGGATTCTTGGCCCGCTCCTCCTCCAGCTGCTTGCGGATGCGCACCGGCTGGAAGGTCAGCGCCCTGGCTTCGATGGTGAACGCGAGCTTGTCGTTGTTGCGGTCGACGATGCTGCCGCGCACCGCTTGCTGGACGTCGGTCACCTTCAGCTGGCTGGCCGCTTCGGCCCGCAGCCCGGCGGCGTTGGAGATCTGCAGGTTGAACAGCTGTGCTGCGGCGACCACCAACACCAGGAAGATGACCACGTTGCCGGCCCGGTGCCGGAAGACGAACGAGGAGCTGCGCAACCCGGCCGCCGGGGCCTGTGCGGGGCGCCGGATCCGGCGGTCGGTTGCCGAATGCTCCTGACCGCGTTGGCCGCGGGTCATGCCGGCACACCCGGGGCGGGAATCTCGACCGGGACTTCGGCGGGCACCTCGGGGGCGGGACCTGCGGCCGGGGGCGCGGGAAGGTGCTCAGGGTTGGCTGCCGGGCCGGGCTGGGCGGGCAGCTCGGGGGTTCCCAGATGCGGCAGCCCCTCGGCAGGCACCGGTGCGGGCACGCCCGGGAGCGGGACGACCAGCGGCGCGGCGGCAGGCGGGACCTGGTCTGCCGGTGCGGCGACCGGCGGTAGCTGCGCCGGGTCGACGGGTGCGGCGGGCAGTGGCGCGGTCGACGGTGCCGGTCCGGCCTGCGGGGCTGCCGGTGCGGTCAGTGGCGCGGCCGGTGCGGCGGTGGCCCGCGGTGGAACGCGGACCACGACCTCGCGCGGGTCGACGACCCGCGGGGCGGGCGGTCCCCCGGCGGCGGGACGAGCCGGCGCGGGCGCGGCAGGTCGCTCATCGGGTAGCGGTGTGTTCAGCGGTGGCGGGGGTGCGCCCTCGGCCGGCTTCGGGGTGCCGACCACGACCCAGGCTCCGGTCGCGTCCTGCACCAGGTGCGCGGTATCCCGCGACGGGATCATGCCCAGACCGCGGGCGGCCTCGGCCAGCGCGGGCGGCGCCTGCGCCTCCAGCACATCACGCTCCAGTGCCTCTTTCTGTTGCAGCAGAGCCTGGTTGAGCTGACGGGCATGGCCCAGCTGATATGAGCGGCTGGCGGCATCGGTGGACAGCCACAGAGTGACACCCAACCCGACACCGAGTGCGGCGATGACCAGCACCACGAACGGCACCCTGGCGGCCAGCGTCCGCGGATTGAAGTCGATGGTCGCCAGCCGATTCAGCAGGCGTTCCCGAAGCGGTGGACGAACGATCTTGGGGGCCTTGGCCTTCCGCGCCTTGGCGCGCGCCTTGGCCTGGCTGGCGTTCTTGGGCCGTGCCGGTGTGTCGACCGGCCTGCGCACCGGCGAGGTCTGCGGCGCCGAACGGGACGGACGTTGTTCGGGCGCGCTGCGGCGTTTGCGGGCGGGCGCCTCGGACTGCCGGCGTGCCGTCGGCCTGCCCTTCGGCGGAGTTTTGCGCCGGCGCTCGTCGGTGCTGCGCTCCGGTGTGGACCGCTTTCCCTTCATGAGTCTTCCTTTCCGGCGATCTTCTCCAACGCCCGCAACCGCACCGGGGCACTGCGCGGGTTACGTTCGATCTCCTCGGCGTCGGCCTGCTCGGCACCGCGGGTCAGTGCTACGAATTCGGCTTCGTAGCCGGGTAATTCGACGGGTAGGCCGGGCGGGGTGCGCGACGCCGTGGCCGAGGCGAACAGACTCTTGACGATCTTGTCCTCCAGCGACTGATATGCCATCACCACGATGCGGCCGCCGCCGGAGAGTGCGGCGAGGGCCGCGGGCAGCGCGTCGCGCAGTGAGTCGAGCTCACCGTTGACCGCGATGCGCAACGCCTGGAAGGTGCGCTTGGCCGGATGTCCGCCGGTGCGCCGGGTTGCCGCCGGGATGGCCTCGTAGAGCACCTCGACGAGTTCAGCAGTGCTGACGAACGGCGTGGTTGCCCGCCGACGGACCACCCTGGCGGCGATCCGGTTGGCGAATCGCTCGTCGCCGTACTCGCGCAGCACCCGCGTCAACGCCCGCTCGTCATAGGTGTTGAGGATCTCGGCGGCGGTGAGTGGCGCGTCGGGATCCATCCGCATGTCCAGCGGCGCGTCATGGGCGTAGGAGAAGCCGCGGTCGATGAGGTCGAGCTGCATCGAGGACACCCCGAGGTCGAACAGGACGCCGTCGACGACGGGCTCCTGCCGGTCATCCCAGTAGCCGTCGTAGCGGGTGCGTTCGAACCGGACGCGGTCACCGAACCGGGCCAGTCGGTCGCCGGCGATGCGCAATGCGTTCGGGTCACGGTCGAGGCCGACGACACGGAGTCCGGGCAGATCGGTCAGGAACCGCTCGGTGTGGCCACCGGCTCCGAGGGTGGCATCGACGAGGACGGCACCGGAGCCGTCGGCGTGGTGCCGGGTGAGCGCGGGGGTCAGGAGTTCCACGCACCGGTCGAGCAGAACGGGAACGTGGCCGTGCTCGCCGGACTTGGGCGCAGGACCGGACTGAGGTGAGTTCACAGAGTGTGGCGAATCGTCGGAATGAGGCACAGAGACTCCCCTGTCGAGAAGGGGTGCCCCTGCAACGAGGTCCCTGTCCGAGGCGGACCTGGCGTCGGGGAAGTACGTCAGGGCCGGTTCGGACAGAGGCCTCGTTGCACGGGCATGTTGGTCAGATGATGTCGCGAAGAGTGTCATCGCTGGCCGCGGAGAAGGTCTCTTCGTGTGTCTCCTGGTATTGCTGCCACGCTTGGGCGTCCCAGATCTCCAGGTGCCCCAGCGAACCGGTCACCACGCATTCCTTGGACAGGTTGGCGTAGCGGCGGTGTTCGGCCGACAAGGTGATCCGGCCCTGCGCGTCGGGATGCTGTTCGTCGGCACCGGCGGCCAGGTTGCGGACATAGGCCCGAGCTTGCGGGTCGCTGCGCGAGGCCTGCATCGCCTTCTCGGCCAGCTTCTCGAACTCGGCCCGCGGGTACACGGCCAGGCTGTGATCTTGACTCTTGGTGACCATCAACCCTCCTGCCAGTGCGTCGCGGAATTTGGCGGGCAGTGTCAGCCGCCCTTTGTCGTCGAGCTTGGGCGTGTAGGTGCCGAGAAACATCCCGCCACCTCCCACCACTCGGTTGGATTCCGAGTCGCTTCTGCCCGCTGTGCGGAGTTCCGGTTCCTCCGCTGTCCGCCACTTTACCCCACAATCCCCCACTTAGCTCCATTTGCTGCCACCGAGTTGCACCCACGCCCCACTACCCCGCCATTCGTGGCGCATCGGAACCCGCATGACGGACCGGGCACCCGGC
The DNA here is from genome assembly GCF_000317305.3 of Mycolicibacterium neoaurum VKM Ac-1815D. The sequence goes on from NC_023036.2 coordinate 3,737,240, forward strand.
GCGAAGAAGGGAAAACCGCAGCTAGAAGCCGATTGAGGGGTCACGGCAAGTCACGTGGGTGACAGTGGGGAAGAAGTGGGGCGGGTGCCCTGCCGCACCCGACACGCCGAGGTGTTTGCGGGGCCGAACAGGGCCCTGCGGCCGGAAAACCACACGAAAAAGGGCGGCTCCGCGTGGAGCCGCCCCTCGGGTGGGGATAGGTGGGGACTAGTGCAGACGGGGAGGGGTCACTCGTCGAAACGACGGCGGAACCGATCCTCCATCCGGCTGGTGAACGAACCACCGCTCGCGGGCTTGCCGCGCTTACCGGGACGGGCGGGACCGGCGCCGGACACGGTCTTGTCGGCCACACCCGCCACGCGCGGGCCGGTGATCGCGAACACCACGCCACCGAACATCACGATGAAGCCGATCACCGAGAGAATCGGGAAGCTACCGATCATGGTGGCCTTGATGGCAACACCACACACCAGCATCGCCAGGCCGGCCACGAAGAGCGCGATGCCCTGCAACCGGCGCCGGGCAGAGGGTGCGCGCAGATTGCCACCACGCACGCTCGAAGCGAACTTGGGGTCTTCCGCGTACAGCGCGCTTTCGATCTGGTCGAGCATGCGCTGCTCGTGATCGGAGAGTGGCATCCGTCCCTCCTGGTACGCGCCGTGGGCTCCGGGGAGCCGAATTCTCAAATAGGGCCGCCGCCCGCGTTTTACGGGTGACTGTTCCCATGATACGAGGTCATTCTGACCCGTACCACCTACTTGACACACGATTGTATGACGTCTGCCACCAGGAGCGGTCCGTCCCTCTCCCCGGAGCGACCCACCGCCGTATCACCCCACCCCGAGACCGGGCGCGGCTTCCCGGCGATCGAGACCGATAATGGGGAGGACCCGTCCACAGCGACCGACCCCGAAGGACACCCGTTGGCGACATTTCTGGTGGACCTGTCGGCGGAGCTCATGCGCCAACGGCTCCGCGAAGCGCTGACGGTGTACGTCCAGGCGATGAACTATCCGCGCGGCACCGAGGAACAGCGTGCCTCGATGTGGCTCGAGCACACCCGCCGCTCCGGCTGGAAGGCCGTCGCCGCGCTGCGCACCGACGCCACCGACGTGGATTCGCCTGCCGTCCTCGACTCGGCGCAGATGCTGGGCATCGCCTACGGCTATCGCGGCGCTCCCGATCAATGGTGGCAGCAACAGGTCGTACACGGGTTGCGCCGGCGCGGCGCCGAAGGAGCGCGCGCCGAACCGCTGCTCGCGGACTATTTCGAACTGACCGAACTGCACATCCATCCCCAGGCGCAGGGCCAGGGACTCGGCGAGGCGTTGGCGCGCCGGCTGCTGGCCGGCCGCGGCGAGGCCAACGTCTTGCTCTCCACCCCGGAGATCAACGAAGAGGCCAACCGTGCCTGGCGGCTGTACCGCAGACTCGGCTTCGGCGACGTCATCCGGGACTACCATTTCGCCGGCGACCCGCGCCCCTTCGCCATCCTGGGCCGACGTTTACCCCTTGACCAGGCGCCCGGCACCGACTGAGCGTGCGGATCTGGCACGATTAGCGGGTGTTCGCCCGCTCACACCGCCCACGGCGCCGTCGGCTCGCCGCGCTGGTCCTGCTGCTGCTGATCCTGGTTCCGTTCGCCGTGGGCTGCGTGCGGGTGCGCGCATCGATCACGGTCTCCCCCGACGACCGCGTCTCCGGCCAGATCGTGGCGGCCAGCAAGGCACGCGACGGCGAGGACAAGGGGCCGCAACTACTGAACTCGCTGCCGTTCAGTAACAAGGTCGCCGTCTCGCGGTACGAACGCGGCGACTACGTCGGATCACAGGCCGTGTTCTCCGACCTGACCTTCGCCGAACTTCCGCAACTGGCAAACATGAACAGCGATGCCGCCGGCGTGGACATCTCGCTGCGGCGCGCCGGTGACCTTGTCATCCTGGAGGGCCGGGTCGACCTGACCACCCTCAACGATCCCGAAGCCGACGTCACACTCAGCGTCGCGTTCCCCGGCGAGGTCACCTCCACCAACGGTGACCAGGTGTCCGGCGAGGTCGTCGAGTGGAAGCTCAAGCCAGGCATCGTCACCACCATGAACGCCCAGGCGCGCTACACCGACCCCAGCGCGCGATCGTTCACCACCGCGGCGATCTGGCTGACCGTCGGCTCCTTCGTGATCGCCGGCCTCCTCGGCTGGCTGGCCTGGGCGAGTCGGGACCGGTCACCGAAGGTCGGCGAAGGGGCCCAGCTGTCGTGAGATAGCCGTCGTGGCCCAGACCGTGCCGGGTCGTCATCGCGCGCCATCCCGCGGCGGGACAGCATAATGACGTGGTCGCGAGCGCGCCTACCCACCGATCACCGGGCGGGACGCTCTAGGCTAGAGAAAGTCGGGGGTCGAGAAACCGACATCAGAAAGGGGCGTCCGCTGAGCGTCGATACAGCGGCACCGACAGCCGTGGAACTGGTCAATGCCGTCGTCGAGGAACTGCGTCAGTACCTCGACGAACGCCGCCGCGAGTCCGCCTACATCGGTCCCGAGTACGCCGAGCTGACCGCCGCGCTCGAGGAGTTCGTGTTGCGCGGTGGCAAACGCCTGCGCCCCGCGTTCGCCTACTGGGGCTGGCGCGCGGTCGCCGGGAAGAATCGGTCCTCCGACACCCAGGCCCTGCGGTTGTTCTCCGCACTGGAACTGCTGCACGCGTGCGCGCTGGCCCACGACGATGTGATCGACGCGTCGGCAACCCGTCGCGGGCTGCCCACCGTGCACCGGCACTTCGCGGACCGGCATCGCGCCAACAACTGGCACGGTTCCCCCGAACAGTTCGGCCTGTCGGCCGCGATCCTGCTCGGCGATCTGTCACTGGTGTGGGCCGATGACATCGTGGCGACCGCCGATCTGCCCGCCGACGCCCACCTGCGGGTGCACAAGGTGTGGGCCGATATCCGCACCGAGGTGCTCGGCGGCCAGTACCTGGACATCGTCGCCGAAGCCAGCGGCGCGGACTCGGTGGCATCGGCGATGAACGTCAACACCTACAAGACCGCGTCCTACACGGTCTCGCGCCCGCTGCAGCTCGGTGCTGCCGCCGCGGCCGATCGGCCCGACATCCAACAGATCTTCCACCAGATCGGCAATGACCTCGGGGTGGCCTTCCAGCTGCGCGACGATGTGCTCGGCGTGTTCGGTGATCCCGCGGTCACCGGCAAGCCGTCCGGTGACGACCTGCGCTCCGGCAAGCGGACCGTCCTGCTGGCCGAGGCGGTCGAACTGGCCCAGCGCACCGATCCCGCCGCGGCCAAGCTGATCGGCGCGTCGATCGGGACCGAACTGACCGATGTCGCGGTCAAGGAGGTGTGTTCGGCCATCGAGTCGGTCGGCGCGCTGGCCGCCGTCGAAGACCGCATCGAACAACTGCATCGGCGGGCCCTCGATGCCCTGAACGCCGCCGATATCGATCCGCAGGCCAAGATCGGCCTCGCCGAACTGGCCGGCCTGGCGTCGAACCGGTCCGCCTGAGGACATGACCACATCGGTATCGGACGCGCCGGAAACGCGCGGACACCTCGCTCGGCTGTGGGCGTTCGCGATCTCGGCCGAGGCGCGGCCGGCCCGATTGGGGTTCCTCGGGGCGGTACTGATCGCCGCGGGTGGACTCGGCGCAGGTAGCACCCGGTTACACGATCCACTGCTGGAATCACTGCACATGTCCTGGCTGCGGTTCGGCCACGGACTGGTGCTCTCCTCGATCCTGCTGTGGGGCGGGGTGGCCGTGATGTTGCTGGCCTGGCTGTGGCTGGGTCGGCGCGTGGTCGATCGCACCGCAACGCAGTACACGATGCTGGCCACCACCGGGTTCTGGTTGGTGCCGCTGCTGCTGAGCGCGCCGGTGTTCAGCCGCGACACCTACTCCTACCTCGCTCAGGGCGCGCTGCTGCGCGACGGTTTCGACCCCTATGTGGTCGGACCGGTCGAGAACGTGAACTCGTTGCTGGACAACGTCAGTCCGATCTGGACGACGACCACGGCGCCCTACGGTCCCGCATTCATCCTGGTGGCCAAGTTCGTCACCATGATCGTCGGCAACAACGTCGTCGGCGGCACCATGCTGCTGCGCCTGTGCATGCTGCCGGGACTGGCACTGCTGATCTGGGCCACCCCGCGGGTGGCCCGCCACCTGGGCGCCAACCCGGCCGCCGCACTGTGGATCTGCGTGCTGAACCCGCTGGTGATCATCCACCTCATGGGCGGGGTGCACAACGAGATGCTGATGGTCGGCCTGATGATGGCGGCGATCGCGCTGACCTTCGGTGGCCGGCCGATCCTCGGGGTCGGTTTCATCGCCACCGCGGTCGCGGTCAAGGCGACCGCGGGAATCGCGTTGCCCTTCATGGTCTGGGTGTGGATGAGACGACTGCGTGACACCCGGGGCTACGGCCCGGTGCCTGCGTTCGCCTTCGCCACCGCGGCGTCGGTGGTGATCTTCGGCGCCGTGTTCGCGGTGCTGTCCCTGCTGGCCGGGGTGGGGCTCGGCTGGCTGACCGCACTGGCCGGTTCGGTCAAGATCATCAACTGGCTGACGCTGCCGACGGCATTCGCGAACGTGATCAATGCCCTCGTCGGCACGGTCATGCAGGTGAACTTCTACGCGGTCCTGGAGATCACCAGGATCATCGGCATCGCGATCATCGCCATCACCCTTCCGCTGTTGTGGTGGCGGTTCCGCCACACCGACCGTGAGGCGCTGGTGGGCACCACGCTGGCGATGGGCGTCGTGGTGCTGTTCGTCCCGGCCGCGCTGCCCTGGTACTACACCTGGCCGCTGGCGACGCTGTCGACGCTGTGGCAGAGCCGGACGGCGGTCGCGCTGATCGCCGGCTTCTCCACCTGGATCATGGTGATCTTCAAGCCCGACGGCTCGCACGGTATGTACTCGCTGCTGCAGGTCGCACTGGCGACCGGATGTGCGACCCTGGCCTGGTATCTGCTGTCACGGGCGCCGGAGGAACCGGCAGGCCACGACGGCCGCGCCGTCTAATAGCTAGTACGCCATGGCCTGCGCGCGGCGGAGGACCTCACGGGCCTGGTGTGAGCGCAGCGCGTCGACCGGCCGCGCATTGGCCTGCTTCTCGGTGCTGCCGTCGCGGCTGAGCGTCAGCGAGGGGTCCGGGGTGAACAACCAGCGCATCGACTCGGTGACGTCGAACCCACCGTCGCGCAGCACCACCAACAGCCCGGGCAGCGGTTTGACGACCCGGCCGTTGTCATCGAAGAACACCTTGGGCACGACAACGGCACCGTCGCGGCGTACGCCGACGAGATGACCGTCGCGCAGGTGCTGGTTGACCTTGGTGACCGAGACGCCGAGCAACTTCGACACCTGGGACAGGTCGAGGACGGCTTCGTCGGGATCGAGGATGTCAGCGGATGCCGGGATGCTCACCGCACAGAGTCTAGGGGCCCGGGCCCAGCTCGGAGGTGGAAGGTCGATGCAAACCTGATCCGTACCATGTCTGCGGTGGACACCTACCAGCGCACCGACCCGCTCGTCGGAAGCCTGCTGGAGGGTCGCTATCTGATCGAGACCAGCATCGCCGCCGGCGGGATGTCGACCGTGTACCGCGGTGTGGATACCCGGTTGGACCGTCCCGTCGCCGTGAAGGTGATGGATTCCCGGTACTCCCGTGACGAGGCGTTCCTGGTCCGGTTCCAGCGTGAGGCCCGGACCGTGGCACGGCTCAAGGGCGACGGGCTGGTCGCCGTCTACGACCAGGGCGGCGGCGGACCCGACGGGCTCGCGCCGTATCTGGTGATGGAACTGGTCGACGGTGGCACGCTGCGTGAGTTGTTGCGTGAGCGCGGGCCGATGCCACCGCACGCCGCGGCCGCCGTGCTCGCCCCGATCTGTCGAGGACTGGCGGTGGCCCATGCGGCCGGGCTGGTGCACCGGGACGTCAAGCCCGAGAACGTGCTGATCTCCGATGACGGCGAGGTCAAGATCGCCGACTTCGGCCTGGTCCGGGCGGTGGCCGAAGCGGGTATCACCTCCACCAGCGTCATCCTGGGCACCGCGGCGTACCTGTCCCCCGAACAGGTCGCCACCGGCGACAGCGCGCCGAGCAGTGACGTGTATGCCGTCGGCGTGCTCGCCTACGAATTGCTCACGGGCCGAGCCCCGTTCACCGGGGACACCGCGCTGTCGGTGGCCTACCAGCGAATGGACAACGACGTGCCGCCGCCGAGTGCGGCGATCGCCGGGGTGCCCGTCCAGTTCGATGCGCTGGTCGCGCGGGCGACTGCGCGCGACCCGCACGCCCGTTTCGCCGACGCCGGTGAACTGGGTGAGGCACTGACCGATGTGGTCGACGAACTGGGTCTGCCGCCGTTCCGGGTTCCGGCGCCGCGCCAGTCGGCCCAGCACCGGGCCGCCACCGCGGCACAGCGCCTCGGCGGCCACGGGGACCGCGCCGCTGCCCGACCACCGGCGCCCTACCGGCCGACCCGCCAGCTGCCCGCCATCGGATCCGAGGACCCGACCAACGCCCACCACCCCGCCGAACTCCGGGACGACGACCATCAGGACGACGATTACCAGGACGCCGATTATCAAGACGAAGCCGAATACCGGCCGGTGACAGGACAATTCGCCGGTGTCGAACTGGCGGAGTTCCACTGGGCCCGGCAGCGCGCCAAACGTGTGCTGCTGGCCTGGTTCCTGGTCGTCCTGACACTGGCCGGGCTGCTCGCCGCCGGCGCCTGGACGCTGGGCAACAACCTCGCCAACCTGATCTGAATCCCTAGCCGCGCAACATCTCCGCGACCAGGAAAGCCAGCTCCAGGCTCTGCTGGGTGTTCAGCCGCGGATCGCACGCCGTCTCGTACCGGCCCGCCAGATCATGGTCGGAGATGTCCTGCGCGCCACCGAGACATTCGGTGACGTTCTCGCCGGTGATCTCGACGTGGATGCCGCCGGGGTGGGTGCCGAGCGCGCGGTGCACCTCGAAGAAACCCTGGACCTCGTCGACGATGCGATCGAAATGGCGGGTCTTGTATCCGGTGGAGGATTCATGGGTGTTGCCGTGCATCGGATCGCACTGCCAGATCACCTGATGACCGGCGGCCTGGACCTTCTCGATGATGGCGGGCAACACATCGCGGACCTTCTGGTTGCCCATCCGGCTGATCAGGGTCAGCCGGCCCGCCTCGTTGCGCGGATCGAGGCGTTCGACGTATTCGACGGCCAGCTCCGGGGAGGTCGTCGGTCCGATCTTGATGCCGATGGGGTTGGCGATCACCTCGGCCAGCGCGACGTGCGCACCGTCGATCTGCCGGGTGCGCTCCCCGATCCACAGGTAGTGCGCGGACAGGTCGTAGAGCTTGGGTGCCGACGGTTCGGCCACCGGCTCGGCCGGGTCGGCGGTATCCATCCGCAGCATGGCCCGTTCGTAATCCAGCACCAACGCCTCATGGCTGGCGTAGATCTCGGCGGTGTCCAGGTTGCGGTCGTTGACACCGCAGGCGCTCATGAACCGCAGACCGCGGTCGATCTCCCCGGCCAGCGCCTCGTAGCGGGCACCCGCCGGAGAGGTACGGACGAACTCGCGATTCCAGTCGTGCACGGCCTGCAGCGAGGCCATCCCCGAGGAGGTCAGCGCGCGCACCAGATTCATCGCGGCGCTGGCGTTGGCGTAGGCGCGCACCAGCCGGGAGGCATCGTGCTGGCGCACCGCGTCGTCGGGGGCGAATCCGTTGATCATGTCGCCGCGGTAGGACTTCAGCCCCAGCGCATCGGTATCCGAGGAACGCGGTTTGGCGTACTGTCCGGCGATGCGGGCCACCTTGACCACCGGCATGCTGGCGCCGTAGGTCAGCACCACGGCCATCTGCAGCAGCGTGCGGATGTTGGCCCGGATATGCGGTTCGGTGTTGTCGACGAAGGTCTCGGCGCAGTCCCCGCCCTGCAGCAGGAAGGCCTCACCGCGGGCGACCGCGGCCAGCTGGGTCTTGAGCTTCTCGACCTCGGTGGGCACCGTGATCGGCGGCACGCTCTCCAGCACGGTGCGCATGGCCTTGGCCTGACCGGCATCCCAGCTCGGCTGCTGCAGTGCCGGCTTGGCCAGCGCGGCGTCGAGCCGTTGCCGCAGGTCCCCTGGCAGCGGTGGGAGGTCCGGCAGCTGATCGATGGGCACGTCGACGGTCCAGTTCACCGCTCCATGGTAGCGGTGACCGAAATCCGTTCGGACCGGCCATACCTGCAGCTCAGGCGGCCCCCACCGGCGGGCGTGATCAGCCGCCCGAGCGTGCCGCCCAGGCCCCGTCGTCGGTCATCAGCTCGTAGCGCCGCAAGTTGTGCCGCGCATCGACCAGCGCATCGTGGGCATCGCGCGGTCGCGGTGGCATACGCGGTGAGCCCCGCTCCTCCCAGAACTGGCGCAGCTCCCTGGTGAATCGCGGGATCGCCGGCGGCAGGTCGGTCATCGGACCCCACAGCTGGCACAGCACCACATGGTCGTAGGCCCCCACCCATGCCCACAGCTCGATGGGTTCGTCACCATCGATATCGAAGAAGTCCTCCAGCTCACTACGGATCTGGCGGCGCGAGCGCCACAGCTTCGACGACGGTGACGGCAACTTGGGCAGCACGTTCTTGCGCACCCAGCTGCCGGCCCGATCGGGGTCGAATTCGGTTGATATGGCGTAATACTCGCGACCGTCCTCGGCGGCCACCCCGATCGAGATCAACTCGATGGTGCGGCCGTCGTCGATGAACTCGGTGTCGTAGAAATAGCGCATCTCAGGCCGCTCCCTGGCTGGGCGCCGGAGCGGCGTGGATCTCGCGGTCCAATTCTTCGTTGACCAGCGTGTCGTCGGGGAAATGCGGCTCCCCGGCCACCACGTGCTGGACCCACAATTTGGCCTGCACCACGGGCCTGCGCAGGCGCCGCTCCCGTTCCAGCGCCTTGTGCATCTTGCGCGGCCTGCTCGTGTAGCGCCACCGGGCCCACGGCGCGTGCGGTCGCGACAGCCGGATCGCCCCGACGAACAGCAGCGGGGTGATGAACATGCCGACCAGACCGGTCCACACCTTGCCCTTGAGCAGCACCACCACCGCCAGCGCCAGGGTGAGCACCGCGGACACGATCACCGCGATTCGCGCCTCGATGGAGTCGTCGGACTCCCAGATGTCGATATCGAAGAAGGACAGCGGGCTGAACCCGAGCACCAGCAGCCCGGCCACCGCGATGGCCACGAACACCGCGTCCACCGAGGTCCGGCCGTCCTCGGACCAGTACACGTCCTGCAGGTGCAGGATCAGTGCGAACTCGTCGAGCACCAGCGCCGCGCCGATACCGAAAAAGACTGCCGCGACGGTGAACTCCACCACTCCCCCGTTGACGGCAAGGGTCACCATCGCCACTCCGGAGACCATCACCAGGATGATGCCGATCACCACGTGATGCAGATGCACACCCCCGCCGACCGAAAGATTGCGCGGTTGCCACCATTTGCGCGGCCCGTCGGTGCTCGGATGACTCCTGATGTATCGCACCACCAGACGGGTCACGACGAACGTCAGGATGAAGGCGATCAGGCAGCAGAGCAGCGGAAGACGGTCAGCCGGGACGAAGTCCAGCTGCAGATTCGGGGACACGGCGTTCGAATTTACGCCGGTCCAGCGAATTCGCGGGGTATCGGCGGACCTGTCACGTCCAGCGCGTCGCCGCGCACCGATAGGCTTGACGGCGACATGAGGATTCAGCGGTCGCCCGATGGGGGCAGTGTGCTCGGGCGGACCGGGGTCGTTCGGGCCCTCGGCAGCGTGTGGGCGTGGCGGCTGTTCCAGCTGGTGACGCTGGCCGCGCTGGGCTGGGTGGGCTGGCGCCTGCTCGGCGAATCCAGCTACCGCATCGATATCGATGTCTATCGCCTCGGCGGGCGGGCCTGGCTGGACGGCGTGCCGCTCTATGCCGACAGCACCGAATTCCAGACCCAGGCCGGGATCGACCTGCCGTTCACCTACCCACCGCTGTCGGCTGTCGCCTTCGCGCCGTTCGCGTGGTTGTCACTGCCTGCGGCCAGCGCCGCCATCACCGCGACCACCATGGTGTTGCTGGTGGTCTCCACGACGATCGTGCTGACCCGGCTGCGGGTGGGTGACAGCTGGCATCGCCGGGCCTGGCTGGCCGGTGCGCTGGTGGCGCCCGCGGTGGTGTTCGCCGAACCGTTGCGGGCAAATCTGGAATTCGGTCAGATCAACGTGGTGCTCATGACGCTGGTGATCGCCGATTGCGTACCGCGGCGCACACCGTGGCCGCGTGGGCTGCTGCTGGGGATCGCCATCGCGGTGAAGCTCACCCCGGCGGTCTTCCTGCTGTACTTCCTGTTACGCCGCGATATGCGGGCGGTGCTGGTGACGACGGCCTCCGCGGTGGGGGCGACGCTGCTGGGATTCGCGCTGGCCTGGCGAGATTCCTGGGTGTACTGGTTCCAGACGCTGGGCGATACCGACCGGATCGGCTCGGCGACGCTGAACACCAACCAGAACATCTCCGGGATGCTGGCCCGGTTCGGCGTCGGCGAGGACACCCGTTTCCTGCTGTGGGTCGGGCTGTGCTTCGTGGTGCTGGGCCTGACGGTCTGGGCGACCCACCGCGCGGTGCGGGCCGACGCGCACGGAGATGCCGCGGTGCTGGGACTCATCTGCGTGGCGATGTTCGGGCTGGCGGTCTCGCCGGTGTCCTGGTCGCACCACTGGGTCTGGGTGTTGCCCACGGTGCTGGTGACCGCCGTCGTCGGCTATCGCACCCGCACCGTCGCACTGCTCGTGGTCGCGGCGATCGGCATCGCGCTGACGGTGTGGACCCCGATCACGCTGATGCCGGCACACAACGAGACATCGGTCTCGCCCTGGCTGCGGGTCGTCGGCGGGTCCTACCTGTGGTGGGCGCTGGCGGTGATCGTGGTGGTCGGCGCGGTGGCCCCGCGGCTGTCCCGGCGCGACGAGACGTCCGCCGCACCCGCCGACACCGAGATCGCCGCGGCGAGCTGACGATCGGCTATCCGGCCTTCGCGGTCACCGCGGGTTTGGTCTGCACGTCGACAGACTCGGCCTGCTCCTTGACATCCGCGGCGTAGAGGTCGACGTACTCCTGACCGCCGAGACGCATGAGCTCGTACATCACCTCGTCGATGACGGCCCGCTCGATGAAGCGATTACCGGCCAATCCCTCGAATCGGCTGAAATCCATCGGCTTGCCGAACCGGATCTCGACGCGGCCGAAATGCCACATCTTGGATCCGGGCGGGTTGACGACATCGGTGCCGACCATGGCCACCGGGATGACGGGGATGCCGCTTTCGAGCGCGACCCGGGCCAGTCCGGTCTTGCCCTTGTAGAGCCGGCCGTCCGGAGAGCGGGTGCCCTCGGGATACATGCCCAGCAGCTTGCCTTCACCGAGGATTCGCTGTGCGGTCGTCAGCGCGGCCTGCGCGGAGTCGGCATCGGTGCGGTCGATGGGTACTTGGCCGGTCGAGGAGTAGAAGAATTTGGTCAGCTTGCCCTTGAGCCCGGTGCCGGTGAAGTACTCGGCCTTCGCCAGGAAGGTGATGCGTCGCTTGACCACCAGCGGCAGATAGAAGCTGTCTGCGACGGCCAGGTGGTTACTGGCCAGGATCACCGCGCCGGAGTCCGGAACGTACTCCAGCCCTTGCACTTTGGGACGTCCCAAAAAGGACAGCAACGGGCCCATCAAGATGTACTTGTACAACCAGAACCACATGAGCCCTCCTGCAGCGGCGCCCCACCAGGACGGGGCCGGATCGGACCAACTCTACCCAGCCGAAGTGAGTGCGACCACACCACAGTCGCAGCGCCACCCGTCAGTCGTCGAGCGTCACCGGGATCTGCTCGTAACGCCCGCTCGGCCGGTCCCCCGGCTCGGGCGGCGGTGGGGGCACATCGGTGGTCGGCCCGGTTTCGGCGACCATCGCGCGGATCACCGTCAGCAGGGCCACGCTGTGATCGGCGATCACCGACAGCAGCGGATGCTGCTCGCCGTTGATCAGCGCCGCCAACGCGCACACCGGACACCACACCTGCTGACAGGCACCCGCGCCGGCGCCCTCGGCGGCGGCCCTGGCGGCCATGATCCGCACTGCGGGATCGAGCTTGTCCAGGATCACCTGGGCCAGCTGGCGCAGTTCGGGCGGGATATCCGAATGGGTGGGGCTCACGTCGGCCACACCTCCGGATTGGGTCGAAAACGCACGGTCAGCACGCCGGCCCGCAGATTCGCATCGATCACGACGCAGCGCCGCAACACGGAAGCCAGTCGCACCCGACGCCGCATACCCCCGGAGCCGATCACAAGGTCATCATCGACCCGGCCCAGCCGCAGCGCGCCGGGATCGACCTGCGGCAACTCTAACCGCATTCGATAGACGGCCTCCAGGCCGGACCCCGACTCGCGGTCGACCACCGGCCGCAGCGGTCCCGGCGGTGCCGAGCCATCGCGGCGACGCGCCGCGTCGAGCAGCTCGCCGAGTGCCTTGGGCCCGATCGGCTCACCGGCCAGATGCGGGACCAGCACCAGTGCGACATCGCCGATCGAGCGTTCCAGGTCGTCGAGCACACCACGTTGCTCGGCGATCCGCTCGGTGTACCAGTCGAAGGCCGGGTGCGCGGGCAGATTCCGATACTCGTAGGAATCATCCTGCAGCAGAACTTGATTCACCAGCAGTTCGGTGACCTTCACCCCCATCAACGCCAGCGAGCCGAGCGTTCGGGCCGCCTCGGCGGCGACCACCCGCTCGGCGGTCAGCACCAGGTGTGCGCCGACGCGGGCATTGTCGGCGAGCAGTGTGGACAGGCGCTCGGTCCCCTCGGCGATCCGCTCCACCAGCATCAGCGTCGCCGCCGAGCCCAGGTCCGCCGGCGAGAGCGACAGCCTGCGGTGCCGGGGCCAGCTGCGCTCCAGATAGAGATTGAACGTCGCGGGCAGGGTCAGCATGCGCAACGCATCGGCGGTGGAGGCGCAGTCGACCACCACCTCGTCCCACTGCCCGGAGTCGGCCAATTCGGCGACCTCGTGCAGGCCGAGCACCTCCTGAATCCCCGGCAGAGCCGAAAGCTCTTCCGGGGCAAGGCTTCCCAGATCGGAATGTGGGAATCTGCCGGCCAGCACGCCGACGATCTCCCGCCACCGCGTCTCCAGCAGCGACAGGGTGTCCAACGCCAGCGCGTCGAGAGAGCCGCCCACATCGGCGGGCCCGGCGTCCAGATCGGTCAGGACGCGCGTGGGTGTGCGCGAGCCGGTCGGTTCGACGGCAACACCCAGCACATCTCCGGTGGAGTGCGCCTGATCGGTGGACACGATCAGCACCCGCGCCCCGCTTCGGGCAGCACGCACCGCGGTGGCCGTGGCCAACGTCGACTTGCCTACCCCTCCCTTGCCGACGAAAAGGCAGATCCGGGCGGGCTCGGCTGTGCCATCTGCACTCAGCTCACTGCCACCTCTACTCGCTTCTTGAGGTCCTTGAGCGCGGTGTCGGTGAGGCGCCGCTCGGCCTTGCGCTTGAGCAGACCGATCATCGGGATCATCAGGTCGACGGACAACTCATAGGTCACATCGGTACCAGAATCCTTGGGAGACAGTCGGTATGCGCCTTCCAGCGCGCGCAACAACGAGCTCGACACCAGCGTCCAGGTGACGGATGTGCGATCGGCGGGCCACTGATAGGTGAGCACCATGGTGTCCTTGAGCACCGCGGCGTCGAGCACCAGCCGGGCCGTCTTGGGGTTGCCGGCGTCGTCGCGCTCGAGCACCTCGGCTTCCTTGTACTCGGCAACCCACTCCGGGTAGGAGCCGATATCTGCGATGACGTCCATCACCGTCGAGGGATCGGCCGCGATATGGATGGTCTGCGCCGTCTTCTCCGCCACGACCAGAAATCTACCCTCACCCACACAGGGGCGGCTCACTCCTCAGGCCAGCCGCGACACTCCCACCGGCCGGTTGGCCTCCAGCCGAGCCTTGACCTCGAAGGACATCTTCTTTCCCGCCACCCGGCGAGCATGGTTGAGCGCAGCGAGATTCATCCCGGCCAGCTCATGGCCGCTGACCCCGGTCGGCTCGGCGTGCAGGAAATAGTGCAGCAGAACGCCGTCCATCATGGGCTCCAGCCAGACCTCCATGGTGCCGGTCAGTGCGCCCGCCACCGTCCAGCGTTGACCTGCGGGCCCGCGATCCTCGACCACGGTGAGCGCCAGATCCGGCCACCACCGCCGCCAACTGGACACGTCGGCGACGGCGCGGCCGACCTCGGCGGGATCGGCACACACAAAGGTCTCATCGGCGATCTGCACGCTGTTCATGGCCACCTAGCTTCACATACGCCCTGCCGCAGGTGTGACACAGGCGACTAGGCTTACCGGCTAGTAACCACCCCTCCCAGGACCCGAGGTGCCCAGAATCGTGCGTGAGTTCTCCGTTCCGGCTTCGTTCGAGATCGCCGAATACGACAGCGTCGTCAGCTCGGTGTACACCCATGAACGCGACGATCCCGACCACGTCATCCTGCAACGACAGGTCGACGGTGTCTGGACCGACGTCACCTGTGCCCAGGCCGCGCAGCAGATCCGGTCGGTAGCGCTGGGACTGCTCGCCAACGATGTCGCCCCGGGTGATCGGGTGGCCATCCTGTCCGCCACCCGGTACGAGTGGGCGATCATCGATTTCGCGATCCTGTCCGTTGGCGCGGTCACCGTCCCGATCTATGAGACCTCCTCACCCGAACAGATCAAGCACGTGCTCAAGGATTCGGGCGCGGTGCTGGTGATCGCCGAGACGGCGGCGCACGCCGAGCGCGTGGAACACCAGGCCGACGAACTGCCCGGGGTGCGCGCGGTGCTGCGCATCGACAATCCGGCTGCCCCTGCCCTGCAGGTCCTCGCCGAGGTGGGCAAGGATGTCGACCCCGGTCTACTGGACGCCCGCGTCGCCGCCATCAAGTCCAGCGATCCCGCCACCCTGATCTACACCTCGGGCACCACCGGTCTGCCCAAGGGTTGCCAGCTGACGCATTCCAATCTGCTCTACGAGATCCGCGGCGCCAAGGCCGCCTTTCCCACGCTGCTGCGCAAGGGCGAACGGCTGTTGGTGTTCCTGCCGCTGGCGCACGTATTGGCCCGCGCCATCACCATCGCCGCGTTCGCCAACAAGGTGACCCTCGGCTTCACCAGCGATATCAAGAATCTGGTGCCGATGTTCGGGGTGTTCAAACCGACGCTGGTGGTGTCGGTCCCGCGGGTGTTCGAGAAGGTCTACAACACCGCCGAGCAGAACGCGCGCAACGACGGCAAGGGCCGCATCTTCGAGATCGCCGCCGACACCGCCATCGAATTCAGCAAGGCCCAGGACAGCAGCGGCGGTCCCGGGTTGCTGTTGCGACTCAAGCACGCGGTGTTCGACAAGCTGGTCTACGGCAAGCTGCGCGCCGCGCTCGGCGGCGACTGCCATGCCGCCATCTCCGGCGGGGCACCGCTTGGCGCCCGGCTCGGGCATTTCTACCGCGGCGTCGGATTGACCATCTACGAGGGATACGGCCTCACCGAGAGCAGCGCCGCCGTCACCGCCAACCAGGTGGGCGACATGTTGGTCGGGTCGGTCGGAAAGCTGTTGCCCGGCAACAGCATGCGCCTGGCCGACGATGACGAGCTGCTGCTGAAGGGCGGGGTCGTCTTCAGCGGTTACTGGAACAACGAACAGGCCACCGCGGACGCCTTCACCGATGGCTGGTTCCACACCGGCGACCTGGGCGCCATCGACGCCAACGGGTTCCTGACGATCATCGGCCGCAAGAAGGAGATCATCGTCACCGCGGGTGGCAAGAACGTGGCACCCGCGGTGTTGGAGGACCGGCTGCGGGCCCATCCGCTGATCAGCCAGGCCATGGCGGTCGGCGATGCCCAACCGTTCATCGCCGCGCTGATCACCATCGATCCCGAGGCCTTCGAGGGGTGGAAGGAGCGCAACGGCAAGGGCGGGTCGGTCACCGTCGCCGACCTTGTCGAGGACCCGGACCTGGTCGCCGAGGTGGAGTCGGCCGTCAAGGATGCCAACCAGGTGGTCTCCAAGGCGGAGGCGATCCGGACCTTCCGCATCCTTCCGGTCGATTTCACCGAGGACACCGGTGAGCTGACGCCCACGCTGAAGGTCAAGCGCAAGGTGGTCGTCGAGAAGTTCGCCGCGCAGATCGCGGCGATCTACAGCCAGTAGTTCAGCCCAGGAAGCGAGTGAGCCGGGCGCCCTGGGTGCGCCACTGCCAGTTGGCCACCACCCAGTCGCGCCCGGCCGCGCCCATCCGGGCCGCGGTCCGCGGGTCGGCCAGCAGGTCGCCGACCGCGGTGGCGATGGCGTCCACATCGGTGCCGTCGACCACCCAGCCGGTCTCCCCGTCGCGCACCGTCTCGGGTGCGCCGCCGGACCGCCCCGCCACCACCGGCACCCCGCTGGCCGACGCCTCCAGGAAGACGATGCCGAGACCCTCGACATCCAGCCCGGCCCCGCGGGTGCGGCACGGCATGGCGAACACATCGGCCATCGCGTGATGGGCCGCCAGCTCGCCGGCGGGCACACCGCCGGTGAACACGACGTCCTCGGCGACGCCGGTGCGGTGCGCCAGCTTCTCCAGGTCCGCCCGGTACGGCCCGCCGCCGACGATCACCAGCGCCGCACCCGGCACCCGGCGGCGGATCCGGTCGAACGCGCGGATCAGCATGTCCTGGCCCTTGCGCGGTACCAGCCGCGACAGGCACAGCACCACCGGTCGATCGCCCAATCCGTAGCGCACCCGAAGCTCGGCGCGGGCGACGCTGTCGGGGGTGAACCGGTCGATGTCCACCCCTGGGGACAACCGCTCCAGACACGCACCGCGACCGAACGCGGCGGCGAACCGGCCACGGGTGTAGTCGCTGACGTAGGTGATCACGTCGGCGTCTTCCCCGATGCGGCGCAGCGCCGAACGCGCCACCGGGAGCATCGACCACCCCACCTCGTGGCCATGTGTGCTGGCCACGATGCGCCCGGCGCCGGCCCGGCGGGCCAGCGGTCCCAGCAGTGCCAGCGGGGCCGCCGCACCGAACCACACCGTGTCGATGGCGTGTTCGTCGATCAGGTCGCGCATCCGGTTGGCGACCGTCGGCTCGGGCAGCATCAGGGTGCTGCGGTGACGCACCACGCGATACCCGGCGTCTGCCGCCCGCCGGTCGTACTCGTCGCAGTCCTTCCATGTCGGCGCATACACCGTGAGGTCATGGGTGCCCGCGTGCAGCAGTTCGCCAACGAACGCCTCCAGGTAGGACTGGATCCCGCCGCGGCGCGGCGGAAAGTCGTTGGTCAGCAACAGGACCCGGGTCATCCGGCCCACGCTATCGGGTCATCCAGGCACGCCATTGCGCCACCACCTCGTCCAGATCGGTTCCCAGGGTCTCCCGCACGGCGGTGGCGGGGTCGGGATGCCCGGCCCCGCAGGCCCGCAGGTAGAGCGCTTTGAGCGCCGGGGCACCGTACCGCTCGGCGACGAACCGGCTGAACCACCAGGCCCGGTCATAGGCGTCCGAACGCGCCGGGCCGGCGGTCTGCAGGTCGGCGTCCGTCGGCAGCTGCGCCAGTCGCGCGCCGTCCGGCGGGGGCGGTTGAGCCGGGCGCCCGACGTAGTCGGCCACCCCCTCGGTCAGCCAGAGCGGAGCGTCGGCCACGGTCTGCGCGCGGGCCGCGTAGTGGAACAGTTCGTGGCGGACCACGATGCCCAGGGCGGTCGCGCCCATGTCGGCGGCGCCTGGAGCAAACACCATGCCGTCGGCGGTGGTGGCGGCCGCGATATCGGCACTGCCGTGGGCGAGCACCCGGAACTGCTCGTCGGATTCGGTCACCACGACCACGATCTGGCCAGGCCAGTCCGTCCCCCAGAATGCGGAGACGGCATCCACCGCGCCGGGAAGCTCGGCGGCGATCCGGTCGATCAAGGGCTGACTGCGCGCACCGCCGAGCCCGCGCAGAGCGCCGGTGCGGCCACCGGGCAGGGCGACGGTGGTGGTGACGGCCGTGCCTGCCGGCGTGTTCGTGGCGGGCGTCGCGGTGGTCGCCATCGTCGCATCGGAACCGGACACGGCCGTCGTCGAGGTGGTCTGGCAACCGGTGAGCAGTACCGCGGCGGCTATGCCGACAATGGCGGCTATGGCGGCTATGGCCACGTCGCTGCCGCTCAGGGCGACCTTCAGCGGATCAGTACCGGCGCACGTTGTGGATGGGTGCGTTGTTGACCGGGGCCACCACCACGGGCTGACCGAAGGTCGAGGCATGCACCATCATGCCGTTGCCGATGTAGATCCCGACATGCGAGGCATCGGAGTAGTAGGACACGACATCACCGGGCTGCATCTGGTCGGTCGAGACCGGTTGGCCACCGGCGGCCAGGGCGTAGCTGGAATGCGGCAGCGAGATACCGGCCTGCCCGAAGGCCCACTTCACCAGACCGGAGCAGTCGAAGGCCCCGGGGCCCTCAGCTCCCCACGAGTACGGCGAACCGAGGCGCGTCAACGCGGCCTGCACGGCGGCCGAGCCTCCGCCGGATCCCGGCGCGGCGGCCGGCGGGGCGATATCACCGGGCGGGATACCCGCGGGCGGTGCTGCCAGCACACCGGGATCGTCTGCGGGCAACGGTGCGGGCGGGGGCGGGACGACGCCCTCGGGCACCGGCGGGATCGCGGCAAGCGTCTCGCGCTGGGCCGGGGTCAGCCGCTCGTACTGCGACTTGACGATGGCGATCTCGACCTGCAGCTTGCTTTGCTTGGATTGCAGATCAGCGCGCACTGCGGCGGCCTGCTCTGCGGCGGTCTTGGCATCGGCGGCCGAGCGCGCCGAGGCGGATTCGGCCTGCGCGGCCAAGGCGCTGGTCTGCTTGAAGTTGTGCATCTGGGCCGACATCTCGGTGGCCATCACCCGCTGCACGGCAAGCTGGTCGATGAGCACC
This sequence comes from Mycolicibacterium neoaurum VKM Ac-1815D, assembly GCF_000317305.3. Next base: position 3,756,270 of record NC_023036.2, read on the forward strand.
TGCGGCGAGCTCGCCGTCAGCATGGCGTCCAGCCCGTCGGTGCGACCACCCATGTACTGCGCGGCGGCGATGTTGTTGACCGAGGTCTGGAACTTTGCCAGGTCGGCCTTCGCCGCGTCGGCGGCGGCGAGGTCGGCGTTGTGCTTGTCCTCGGCGGCGGCCTGCGCAGCCAGCTTCTCGTCGAGATCGAGCTGGGCGGCGTGCATGTTCTCGGTGGCGATCTCGGCCTGATGGGACAGCTCATTGAGCTTTGCCAGCGCATCCTCGGCCGGGTCGGCGTTGACGCCGGTGGCCAGCGATCCACCCAGGATGGTCAGGCCCGCCAACGCACCGATGAGGGCTCGCTTAACGCCACGCTTACGCCGGTCCGACAAATCAGGCCTCAAGGTATTGCGTCCTTACAACTGCGAGTCAGCCGCGACGAACTACTGTTAGGTCTCGAACAGGTTACGAAACGGCATCGGGCTTGTCCAACGGAGGGCGTGAATTCGACAGGCGTCCGGGATTAAATTTTTGCTTCCCGTGGTTGATCACGTGTCATCACGCCACACCAGTTCTACCATCCGGAGGCCCTTGCCGACGGATCGGAACCAGCCGCAGCCGCGGCGCCAAACCGACATCGGCCAACACCTCCAGCGCCTGACGCTCGTCATCCAGCAAAGTTGCCGGAACTCCGAGCAACACGCTGACCACGCAGTCCTGGCAGCCCGGACCGCGCACGGCGCAGTCATCGCAGTCGATGGTCACCGAGCCGTGCCCGGGTACCTGTGCCGCACCGCTGAACTCCTCGAAATCCTCACCCATCGGGTGTGTCATGGCCGTCCGTCCTTCCCTGCGCCGGGTCGTCCGGCGATTCCCCCGCACCGTAACGGCGGGCACCGACACGCCCCGCCGGTCCAGCCCGCGCACGCGGCTGGGGATGTCACCGCCCACGGCTACCGTCGCCGATGTGCCGCAGCTGAGCTTCGCCGACCTCGACGGTCCGGCCGACGTTTGGGCCGACCCGCTTGCCGATCCGGAAGCCGGTATCGCACTGGCCGACACGACCTTCGTGGTGGTCGATCTGGAGACCACCGGCGGCAGCCGTGAGCACGACGCCATCACCGAGATCGGTGCGGTCAAGATTCGCGGCGGCGCGGTACTCGGGGAGCTGGCCACCCTGGTCGACCCCGATTGCGTCATCCCGCCGCAGATCGTCGAGCTGACCGGAATCACCACGGCGATGGTGCGCGACGCGCCGAAGATCCACACGGTGCTCCCGGCCTTCCTGGAGTTCTCCCGCGGCGCGGTCCTGGTCGCCCACAACGCCGGTTTCGACATCGGGTTCCTGCGGGCCGCCGCGCAACGACAGGGACTGCCCTGGCCGCAGCCACAGGTGCTGTGCACGGTCAAACTCGCCCGCCGGGTGCTGACCCGCGACGAGGCGCCCTCGGTCAAGCTCTCCGCGCTGGCCCGGCTGTTCGGCGCCTCGACCACGCCGACCCACCGGGCCCTCGATGACGCCCGCGCCACCGTCGACGTCCTGCACGGCCTGATCGAACGGGTCGGCAACCAGGGCGTGCACACCTACTCCGAACTGCGCGGCTACCTACCCGACAAGAGTGCGCCACAACGTCGCAAACGCCATCTGGCCCAAGACGTTCCGAGCAGTCCGGGGGTCTACCTGTTCCGCGGGCCGGCCGACGAGGTGCTCTACGTGGGCACGGCGGTCAACCTGCGCCGCCGGGTCGGCCAGTACTTCACCGGAGCCGATCCGCGCACCCGGATGAAGGAGATGGTCGCGCTGGCCACCCGCGTCGACCATGTGGAGTGCGCGCACCAGTTGGAGGCCGGGGTGCGCGAGCTGCGGCTGCTGGCGGCCCACGCGCCGCCCTACAACCGGCGGTCGAAATTCCCGCGCAAGTGGTGGTGGATCACCCTGACCGAGGAGGCGTTCCCCCGGTTGTCGGTGGTCCGCCGCCCGCGCAGCCCGCGCGCGCTGGGGCCGTTCACGGCGCGAGCCGACGCCGTCGACACCGCCGAGGTGCTGGCCCGCGGCGCCGGTCTGCGCACCTGCACCGCCCGGCTGTCCCGCAGCGCACAGCACCGCTGCGCCGAACGCGAGCTCTCCCCCTGCCCTGCCCCGCCCGGTGCGGATTTGGCCGGGTACGCCTCGGCCGCGCGCCGGGCGGCCGATCTGATCGACGGCGCCGACCACAGCGTCATCGCCCACGTCGTCGGACAGATCGAGGAATTGGCCGGCCAACACCGCTATGAGACCGCGGCCCGCTTACGCGATCACACCGCGACCGCGGTCGAGAAGATCGCCCGTGGCCAACAGTTGCGCGCCCTGGCCGACGTCGATCAGATCGTGGCGGCCCAGCCGGACGGCCAGGGCGGCTGGCACCTCGCGGTCATCCGGCACGGGCAGCTCGCCTCGGCCGGGTGCGCCCGCCGGGGTGTTCCGCCGATGCCGGTGGTGGACGCCATCACCGCTGCGGCACAGACGATCCTGGGCGAGGACGCGCCGCTGGGCGGTGCGTTGGTCGAGGAGACGGGGCTGATCGCCCGGTGGCTGACCACTCCCGGGGTGCGCATCGTGACCGCCGAGCCCGGCTACGCGTCACCGATCGGATCGGTGATGCACTGGGCCGGCTGGGCGGCCCGTGCGCGCACCGCGCAGCTGGCCAGCAGACCCGAGACCGATCTGCTCGACGACCGCTACGGCGTGCATCCGCCGCGCCGGGCGGACCGCGCTAGCTTGCGGCCTTCTGGGTGAAGCGCACCCAGTTGGCCAGCAGCCGCTCCGCTGCGCCCGAGTCGATCGACTCGGCGGCCCGGGCCAGCGCGGACTCCCAGGACGGTGTCCATTGCGCATCACTGGTCAGTCCGGCGTGGGCCACCATCGCGCCGGCGGCGTTGAGGATCACCGCATCGCGCACCGGGCCCTGGGCCCCGCCCAGCACCGCACGCACCGAGGCCGCGTTGGCCTCGGCATCGCCGCCGACGAGCTCGCTGAGATCGGCCCGCCGGAAACCGAACGCGGCGGGGTCCAGCGTCAGCCGGTCCACCGTGCCTGCCTGCACCCGCCAGATGGTGCTGGTGGTCGTCGTGGTGAGTTCGTCGAGACCGTCATCGCCGTGCACCACCAGCGCGCTGGCACCGCGGGCGGCGAAGACCCCGGCCATCACCTCGGCCAGATCGCCCCAGGCGCAACCGAACAGCCCGGCGCGCGGCGCGGCCGGGTTGGTCAGCGGACCGAGCAGGTTGAAGACCGTGGGCACGCCGATCTCGCGGCGCACCACCGAGGCATGCCGGTAGGACGGATGGAACTGCGGCGCGAAGGCGAAGGCGATACCGACCTCGGCGACGCTGCGGGCCACCTCGTCGGGTCCCAGGTCGATGCGCACGCCCAGCGCCTCGAGGGTGTCGGCGCCACCGGACAGCGACGAGGCGGCGCGGTTGCCGTGTTTGACCACCGGGATACCGGACGCCGCGGTGACGATGGAGGCCATGGTCGACAGGTTCACGGTGTTGGCGCCGTCGCCGCCGGTGCCGACGATGTCCACGGCCTCGGCCGCCCGGTCACCGATCAGTGCGGCCGGGATTCGGCGGGCATGCTTGAGCATGGTGTCGGCCAGTTCGGTCACTTCCGCCGACGTCGGTCGCTTCATCCGCATCGCCACCGCGAACCCGGAGATCTGCGCCGGGGTCGCCGAGCCGGTCATGATCTGGTCCATGGCCCATGCCGACTGGCCGCGCAACAGATCCTGATGCGTGGTGAGCCGACCCAGGATCAGGGGCCAGGTGATGTTCTCGGAGACGTTCTCAGCGGATGACACGCCGTGATGTTATCGCCCGTGCGCGCACCGTTATCCGGCCGTCACCAGTGGTGCACCGCCTCGGGTTTCTGCCCAATTCTGAACCCGGCTGGTGTTCGTCAACTACAAAGCGTCATACTTGCACCTGTGACGAGCGCTGTTGGGACCTCGGGGACCGCGATTACCTCCCGCGTACATTCGCTGAACAGGCCGAATATGGTCAGTGTCGGCACCATCGTGTGGCTTTCCAGTGAGCTGATGTTCTTCGCTGGTCTGTTCGCGATGTACTTCACCGCGCGGGCTCAGGCACAGGGTGTATGGCCGCCCGAGCCGACCGAGCTGAACCTGTGGTTGGCCGTACCGGTCACCGCGGTGCTGGTCGCCTCCTCCTTCACCTGCCAGATGGGTGTCTTCGCCGCCGAGCGGGGTGACGTCTTCGGGCTGCGCCGCTGGTACGTGATCACGCTCCTGATGGGCACGTTCTTCGTACTCGGCCAGGGCTACGAATACATCCACCTCGTCGAGCACGGCACCACGATCCCGGGCAGTGCGTACGGGTCGGTGTTCTATCTGGCCACCGGCTTCCACGGCCTGCACGTGATCGGCGGTCTGGTCGCCTTCATCTTCCTGCTGATCCGTACCCGGATGAGCAAGTTCACTCCCGCACAGGCCACCGCCGCGATCGTCGTGTCGTACTACTGGCACTTCGTCGACATCGTGTGGATCGCGCTGTTCGCAGTCATCTACTTCGTACGGTGACCGGCTCGCCGATGCGTCCGTTGACCTCAAAGATGAGAAGGGGATCGATGTCGTCCACCAAGTCCCGCCGTCGGTTTCGACGCCGTGTGTCGGCAGCGCTGCTGCTGCTGCTCGGGTTGTCGGCAGCCGGTGTAGTCGCCGCAACGCTGACGCCGACACCTCAGGTGGCGGTGGCCGACGAATCGCAGTCGGCGCTGCTGCGCACCGGTAAGCAGCTGTTCGACACCTCGTGCATCAGCTGCCACGGCGCGAACCTGCAGGGTGTCACCGACCGCGGTCCCAGCCTGATCGGCACCGGTGAGGCGGCCGTGTACTTCCAGGTCTCCACCGGCCGGATGCCCGCGATGCGCGGCGAGGCGCAGGCCCCGCGCAAGGATCCGGTCTTCGACGAGCATCAGATCGACGCACTGGGCGCCTACGTCCAGGCCAACGGTGGCGGGCCGATCGTCCCGCGGGAGGCCAACGGCCAGATCGCCGATGAGTCCCTGCTGGCCGGCGACGTCGCCCGCGGCGGCGACCTGTTCCGGTTGAACTGCGCCTCCTGCCACAACTTCACCGGCAAGGGCGGAGCCCTGTCCTCCGGTAAGTACGCCCCGGACCTCGGTGAGGCCGCGAAGGTCCCCGCGCAGGTGTACACCGCGATGCTCACCGGACCCCAGAACATGCCGAAGTTCTCGGATCGTCAGCTCACCCCCGAGGAAAAGGCCGACATCGTCACCTATGTGGTCGAGGCGGCCAACACCCCGGATCCCGGCGGCTACGGTCTCGGCGGCTTCGGCCCCACCACTGAAGGCATGGCCATCTGGATCATCGGGATCGTGGCCGCAGTCGGCATCACGATGTGGATCGGAGCTCGTGCATGAGCGCGAACATCAAGGGTAGCGACACCTCGGGCGGGCCGGTCCCCGGTCAGCCCAGTGACGAGGAACTGGCGAAGATGTCCCGCGAGGAGCTGCTCGAACTGGGCGGCAAACTCGACGGTGTCGAGATCGTCTACAAGGAGCCGCGCTGGCCGGTCGAGGGAACCAAGGCCGAGAAGCGCGCCTCGCGCACCGTCGCCTACTGGTTGTTGCTCGGCGGTTTCTCCGGGCTGGCCCTGCTGCTGGTCTTCCTCTTCTGGCCGTGGGAGTACGTCCCCTACGGTGGCGAGGGCGAACGCCTCTACACGCTGGCCACCCCGCTCTACGGCCTGACCTTCGGTCTGTCGATCCTGGCCATCGGTGTCGGCGCGGTGCTCTTCCAGAAGAAGTTCATCCCCGAAGAGATCACCATCCAGGACCGCCATGACGGCGCGTCGGCGGAAATCCACCGCAAGACCATCGTCGCGAACCTGACCGATGCGCTCGAGGGTTCGACGATCAAGCGTCGCAAGCTGATCGGCCTGTCGGCCGGTATCGGCCTGGGCGCCTTCGGCCTGGGCACCCTGGTGGCCTTCATGGGCGGCCTGATCAAGAACCCGTGGAAGCCGGTCGTGCCGACCGCCGAGGGCAAGAAGGCCGTGCTGTGGACCTCCGGCTGGACCCCGCGCTACGAGGGCGAGACGATCTACGTGGCCCGCGCGACCGGTCTGCCCGGCGAGTCGGCGTTCGTCAAGATGCGTCCCGAGGACATCGACGCCGGCGGCATGGAGACCGTGTTCCCGTGGCGTGAGTCCGACGGCGACGGCACCACCGTCGAGTCGTCGCACCACCTGTTCGAGATCGCCATGGGCGTGCGCAACCCGGTGATGCTCATCCGCATCAAGCCCCAGGACATGCCGCGCGTGGTCAAGCGTCAGGGCCAGGAGAGCTTCAACTTCGGTGAGCTGTTCGCCTACACGAAGGTCTGCTCGCACCTGGGCTGCCCGTCATCGCTGTACGAGCAGCAGACCTACCGGATCCTGTGCCCGTGCCACCAGTCGCAGTTCGACGCGCTGCACTTCGCGCGCCCGATCTTCGGCCCCGCTGCCCGAGCCTTGGCGCAGCTGCCCATTACCATCGACAAGGACGGCTATCTGGTCGCCAACGGCGACTTCATCGAACCCGTCGGACCGGCATTCTGGGAGCGGAAATCATGAGTCCCAAGCTCGCTGATATCGCAGCCGCACAAGGTGATGCGATCGATTCCCGCTATCACCCCTCGGAGGCGGTGCGGCGCGGAGTCCTGAACAAGGTCTTCCCCACCCACTGGTCGTTCCTGCTGGGTGAGATCGCGCTGTACAGCTTCATCATCCTGTTGATCACCGGTGTGTGGTTGACGCTGTTCTTCGATCCGTCGATGGCACACGTCACCTATGACGGCGTCTACCAGCCGCTGCGCGGTATCCAGATGTCACGGGCCTACGAATCGGCCCTGGAGATCAGCTTCGAGGTCCGCGGCGGCCTGTTCGTGCGACAGGTCCACCACTGGGCGGCCCTGCTGTTCGCGGCGTCGATCATGGTGCACCTGGCGCGCATCTTCTTCACCGGTGCCTTCCGTAGGCCACGCGAGGCCAACTGGGTCATCGGCTCGCTGCTGCTGATCCTGGCGATGTTCGAGGGTTACTTCGGCTACTCGCTGCCCGACGACCTGCTCTCCGGCACCGGCCTGCGCGCCGCGTTCTCCTCGATCACCCTCGGTATGCCGGTCATCGGAACCTGGCTGCACTGGGCGCTCTTCGGCGGCGACTTCCCCGGCGAGATCATCATCCCGCGCCTGTACGCACTGCACATCCTGCTGATCCCGGGCATCATGCTCGCGCTCATCGGCGTGCACATGGCGCTGGTGTGGTTCCAGAAGCACACCCAGTTCCCCGGCCCCGGCCGTACCGAGAAGAATGTCGTCGGCGTGCGCGTCATGCCGGTGTTCGCGGTCAAGTCGGGCGCCTTCTTCGCCATGATCACCGGTCTGCTGGGCCTGATGGGCGGTCTGCTGCAGATCAACCCGATCTGGGTGCTCGGCCCGTACAAGCCCTCGCAGATCTCGGCGGGTAGCCAGCCGGACTTCTACATGATGTGGACCGACGGTCTGGCCCGTACCTGGCCGGCGTGGGAGTTCTACATCGGCAACTACACCATCCCGCAGTCGGTGTGGGTCGCCATGGGCATGGGCCTGGTCTTCGTGCTGCTGATGGCCTACCCCTTCATCGAGAAGAAGCTCACCGGCGACGATGCGCACCACAATCTGTTGCAGCGTCCGCGTGACGCTCCGACACGGACCGCAGTGGGCGCCGCGGCGATCTCGTTCTACATCCTGCTGACCTTCATGTGCATGAACGACATCATCGCGCTGAAGTTCCACATCTCGCTGAACGCGACCACGTGGATCGGCCGTATCGGCATGGTCGTGCTGCCGATGATCGTCTACTACATCACCTACCGGTGGGCGATCAGCCTGCAGCGCAGTGACCGTGCGGTGCTTGAGCACGGTATCGAGACGGGCATCATCACCCGTCTGCCGCACGGCGCCTACATCGAGCTGCACCAGCCGCTCGGCCCGGTCGACGAGCATGGACACCCGATTCCGCTGGAATACCAGGGTGCCGCGCTGCCGAAGCGGATGAACAAGCTCGGGTCCGCCGGTTCGCCGGGTACCGGTAGCTTCCTCAAGGCCGATCCGATCGAAGAGCACGAGGCGCTGACCGAGGCGGCTCACGCCGCCGAGCACAAGGCGCTGGCGGTGCTCAGCAAGAGCCAGGGCACCAATGGCTCGAACGGCCATGGCTCCAACGGAAACGGCTCCAACGGGCACCACTAGAGATCGACCGACAGAGGCCCGCGCAGTCTTGGCTGCGCGGGCCTTTTTCGTGCTCCACTCCCCTACCCCGGTGGTTAGTCTGAGGCTCATGTCCGTCGACCCGCCATGGGAGCCACCCCTGTCCGGCTCCGAGGAACAACATCTGCTGGGCGCTCTGGACCGGCTGCGGTCCACGTTCCGGTGGAAGGCCGACGGCCTGGACGCCGCGGGGCTGGCCACCCGGATCGGGGCCTCCACACTCACTCTCGGCGGATTGCTCAAACACCTGGCACGTGCCGAGGCGCAGCGATTCGGCCCCGGTCTGGACGATTCCGCCATGGGCGAGCCCTGGGACAGCGTTTATCAGGACGAAGCCGACTGGGATGCCGACCCGGACTGGGATTTCACCTCCGCCGCCCAAGACTCCCCCGCCCGGCTGTACGCGCTGTGGGACGACACCGTCGCGCGGTCGAGGACCAGGCTCGCGGCGGCGCTGGCCGACGGCGGCCTTGACCAACCGGTGAACATCGTCTGGTCCGACGGTCGCCGGGCGAGCCTGCGCCGCAGCGTGTGCGATCTGATCGAGGAGTACGGCAGGCATACCGGGCATGCCGATCTGCTGCGGGAGGCGGTCGACGGCCTGGTCGGCGAGGATCCACCGCAGGATTGGCGCCCGAGCACCGGTTAGCCCTGCCTACCTGTATCGGCCTACGTGTGTTCAGTCAGAACAGCACCGTCCGCGTCGACACGGCATTCACGTAGGTCCGCCGGCCCCAATCCCCTACCCCAGTTCAGCTTCGGCGGCCAACCCACCGTTACGACTGACGCCAGGGAGACGCCCGTCGGCTCCCGAAACAAACCTCAGGCGGCGGGTGTGCCCAGCCCCAGCACCGCGCGCAGCTCGCGCAGGAAGAACCACGGCAGCACAGGCATGGCGAGGGTGACCAGCCCGGCGATGATGAAGAGCGCGATCGCACCCGTCTCGTTGTCGCCGGCCAGTAGATAGGTCGCCACGGCCACCGCGAGGGTGCCCGCGCCGACGGCGGCGAGCACGCCCGCTGTGCAGCGCAGATAGACCTGTTCCACGACCGCGGGCAGTGCACCGGCACGCACGGCGGGCTCGCTACCGACGACCGGCGTCTCGGCGGCGCGTCGGCGACCGGGACGGGGCGTGATCGCGGCGATGTCCTCGGACACCGACCCCCCGGCCGGGGTGAAGCTGCGCACCGGCCGCTCGCTGCTCTGCTTACGGGCCCGGACCAGCAGGGGGATCGCCACCGCGATGACCACGGCGGACACCCCGATGACGGTGTAGAGGACCCAGGGTGTCTGCGAACCGGAGGCCTCGGCGAGCTCGGCGCGCACCGTGCCGCGCCCACTGCCCAGGTCGACGAGGCGCACCACCGCCGCGACGGACACACCGAGGGCGGCCAGCCACACCGCGGCGCACACGCCGAGCAGGATGCGGTCGAGGTCGGGCGGGCCCGAAAGCGTCCGCGATGTCCTTGGTGTCGTGATATCCGGCATCAGCAGCTCGTCTGCGCGGCGTTGCCGGTGTTGGACGACAGGACTGTCCCGTCGCTGGTGGTGATGGAGCAATTCAGCCGGCTCACCAGGAACAGACTGGACGCTTGCACCGAGCCCACCTCCGACTGCGATATCGGGGTCACCGTCAGTGACCAGGGAATGTAGACATTGCGCTGGGTGCGGCTGCGGCCCGACGCGTCGATATAGGTCACGGTGATGATGTCACCGGGAGCCTTGGTGCCGGTCACCGTGTAGGTGACCTGCCGCGGTCCCGCGGGCCGCGTCGTCGTCGGTGGTGGCGGGGGCGGGGCCTCGCTGGTGGCCGGCGGCGGCGCGGGCTCCTCGGCCGGCGGCGGCGGAGGCGGGGGCGGCGGCTCCTGGGTCACCGTCACCGTTTCCGGCGGCGGAGGCGGCGGTGCCTCGGTGGTCGGAGGCGGCGGGGGTGGCGGCGGAGGCGTGGTCGTGGTGATCGCGTCCTGCACCGGCGGCGCCGTCGTGGTGGACGTCGTGGGATTAGCCATGTTGTCGCTGTCGGTACGCGTTACCAGCAGGGCGACGGAGGCGACCAGGGAGATCGCGGCGACGATGGCCACGACACCGACCACCCACGGCCAGCGCGGCGGCCGGTCGTCCTCGGGTTCCAGCGGCGCATAGTTGTCGTAGTCGTAGAGCGCCGGATCCGGCGGCACGTACGGGGCGCTGACGAACTGTTCGGATTCTGGGGCGGAGTATGCCCGCGAATGGATATCGGTCTCGTCGGACCGGGACTTCTTATCCCTGTCCCCGCCCGAAGACTCCGGTCCTGACGGCCCGCTCATCTGCAACTAAACCTCGGCCTATCCATCTCGACTGCTGCCTCGGCAAGATTACCCAACACCGCGACCATCCGGACCGGGCCGACACGGTACGCCGACGAACTGACGCACGGTTGTGACCTGGCCGAAGGTGGGGTCAGTGCTTCTCGGGGCCGGTGTAGTACTCGAAGACCAGGCCGGCGGCAGACGCCAGCACGAAGCAGATGCCCGCGACGATCAGCCACGGCAGCCACAGCGCCGCACCGACGGCGGCGGTCGAGAAGGACAGCGCGATCAGGATGGGCCACCAGCTGTGCGGGCTGTAGAAGCCCAACTCGCCGGCGCCGTCACTTATCTCGGCGTCTTCGTAGTCCTCGGGCCGGGTGTCCAGGCGCCGTGCCACGAAGCGGAAGAAGGTGCCGGTGATGAGTGTCAGACCGGTGGACAGCACCAGCGCGGTGGTACCCGCCCACTCGATGCCACCGGTGGCGAACAGCGCGGTCAGCACTGCGTACACCACTGCGGCCAGCACAAAGAATCCGGTCAGGAACTCGAACAGCCTGGCTTCGATATGCATGCGTGGTCCTTACTTGCTCGCCTGCGCGGGGGCGCCGACCTGCTCACCGCGGCGGGTGTCGAACGGGAAGGTGGTGGTGGCCAGCGGGTCCTGACCGATGGCCTGCAACGCCTGGGCGTTGGTGGCCTCCGGGTTGGCCTCGCGATACTCAAGGTAGGCCTTGAAGTCGTTGGGCTCCACGACACGAACCTCGAAGTTCATCATCGCGTGGTAGGTGCCGCACATCTCGGTGCAGCGCCCGACGAAGGCACCGGTCTGCTCGATCTCGCTGACCTGGAACACGTTGTCGGAGTTGTTCTCCTTGGGGTTGGGCAGCACGTCCCTCTTGAACAGGAACTCCGGCACCCAGAAACCGTGGATCACGTCGGCCGAAGCGATGACGAACTCGATGCGCTTGCCCTTGGGCAACACCAGGACCGGGATCTCGTTGCTGGTACCGAGCGTCTCGATCTTGTTGAAGTTCAGGTAGCTGCGATCTTCGCTGTTCTTGCCCGCCAGCGGTCCGACCCGCTCGATACCGTGCTCGTCGACGCCCTCGGGCACCGAACGCATGGCTTCCTTGCGCTCGTTGTCGACGCCGTCGTAGGCCAGCGTGCCGTCGGCGAAGTCGACCTTCTGGTAGCCGAACTTCCAGTTCCACTGGAAGGCGGTGACGTCGACGACGACCTCGGGATTGGGATCCTTGTGCAGCATCCGCTCCTGCACCACCACGGTGAAGTAGAAGAGCACCGAGATGATCAGGAACGGCACGACGGTGAGCACGAGCTCAAGGGGCATGTTGTAGCCGAACTGACGGGGCAGTTCGGTATCGGTCGCCTTCTTGCGGTGGAAGACGCTGGTCCAGAAGATCAGCGCCCACACGATGCCGCCCACGACGAACGAGGCGATGACCGACCACACCCACAGGTCGCGGTTCAACCGCGCCTCCGGGGTGATGCCCTGCGGCCAGCCGAGTCCGAAGATCTCCTGGTAGCTGCAGCCGCTCAGCAGGATGGCCGTACCACCCAAAACCAATGACAACGCCACCAAACGAACCCCGCGAGCGGTCACGTTGGCGCCTCCTAGATGAAGTCGGTGAACCGCAGTGCGGTCGGTCAAACTTGGCGAATACTACGCAGCGTAGACCACGCCCGCCGGGTCGAGCGAAGCGACCGCACGATTCGGCATACTGGCGCGGTGTGCGGACTGCTGGCGTATCTGACCGACCCGACCGTTCAGACCACTCCGATGCTGGTCGAAGCGGTTTCGGGGGCCTCGCATCTGATGCGTCACCGTGGCCCCGACGAACCGGGAACATGGTCCGACGAGGATGTCGTGTTGGGTTTCAACCGACTGTCGATCATCGATATCGCGCACAGTCATCAGCCGCTGCGCTGGGGGCCCGCCGAGGCCCCCGATCGCTACGCGCTGGTGTTCAACGGCGAGATCTACAACTACCTGGAGTTGCGGGAGGCGCTGCGCGAGGAGTTCGGCGCGGTCTTCCACACCGACGGTGACGGTGAGGCGATCGTCGCGGGCTTCCATTACTGGGGCACCGATGTGCTGAATCGGCTGCGCGGCATGTTCGCCTTCGCGCTCTGGGACACCCAGACCGCCGAGCTGCTGTGCGCCCGTGATCCGTTCGGCATCAAACCCCTCTACATGTCCACCGGGCCGGGCGGGACGGTCGTCGGCAGCGAGAAGAAGTGCCTTATCGACCTCGCCCCGACGGCCGGGCTGGATCTCGATATCGACGATCGCGCCGTGCAGCACTACACCGTGCTGCAGTACGTCCCCGAGCCCGAGACGCTGCATCGCGGGATCCGTCGGCTCGAGTCGGGCAGCTACGCCGTCATCCGGCCCGGCCGGGCGCCGGTGGTCAGCCGCTACTTCCGCCCGCGGTTCGCCGCGGTGCCCTTCGTCGACGGCGCCGAGCAGGCCCGCTACGACGAGATCACCGCGGTGCTCGAGGACTCCGTCGCCAAGCACATGCGCGCCGATGTGACGGTCGGCGCATTCCTGTCCGGCGGTATCGATTCGACGGCCATCGCGGCGCTGGCGATGCGGCACAATCCACGCTTGATCACCTTCACCACCGGTTTCGAGCGGGAGGGGTTCTCCGAGGTCGATGTCGCCGTCGAATCGGCGAAGGCGATCGGGGCGCGCCATGTGACGAAGGTGGTCAGCGCCGAGGAGTTCGTCAGCGCACTGCCCGAGATCGTCTGGTACCTCGACGAGCCGGTGGCCGACCCCGCGCTGATACCGCTGTTCTTCATCGCCCGCGAGGCGCGCAAGCACGTCAAGGTGGTGCTCTCCGGCGAGGGCGCCGACGAGCTCTTCGGCGGCTACACCATCTACCGGGAGCCGTTGTCGCTCAAGGCGTTCGATTACATTCCGCGACCACTGCGGCGGTCGCTTGGCAAGGCGTCGCGCCCGCTGCCCGAGGGCATGCGGGGCAAGAGCCTGCTGCACCGCGGTTCGATGACGCTGGAGCAGCGCTACTACGGCAACGCCCGCAGCTTCTCCGACGAGCAGTTGCGCGCCACCCTGCCCGGGTTCCGGCCGGACTGGACCCACACCGACGTGACCGCGCAGCTGTACGCCGAATCGGCGGGCTGGGATCCGGTGGCACGCATGCAGCACATCGACCTGTTCACCTGGTTGCGTGGCGACATCCTGGTCAAGGCCGACAAGATGACCATGGCCAACTCGCTGGAACTGCGGGTGCCGTTCCTGGACCCCGAGGTGTTCGAGGTGGCCTCCCGGCTGCCCTTCGACCAGAAGATCACCCGCACCACCACCAAGTACGCGCTGCGCCGCGCGCTGGAGCCGATCGTCCCCGCGCATGTGCTCAACCGGCCCAAGCTGGGCTTCCCGGTGCCGATCCGACACTGGCTCAAGACCGGGCCGCTGCTGGACTGGGCCCAGCACACCATCGAGACGTCGCAGGCAGGCGATCTGGTCGATCTGGCCGCGGTGCGCACCATGCTCGACGATCACCGCGCCGGATCCGGCGATCACAGCCGCCGGTTGTGGACGGTGCTGATCTTCATGCTGTGGCATGCCATCTTCGTCGAGGGCACGGTGTCACCGCAGATCAGCGAACCGACCTACCCGGTGCAGCTGTAACTATCCGGCGGCGCCGATCGCCGCACCGATCTCGGCGCCGGCCTCGGCGCCGAAGGCCTCGGAGATGCGCGCCACCGCGGAGTCGCGGTCCCAGGTCCACTCCTGCGGACCGGTGGCTTCCAGCACCAGGGTGGCCACCAGCGAGGCCAGCTGAGCCGACCGTTCCAGGCTGAGCCCGGCGGACCGGCCGGTCAGGAACCCGGCACGGAACGCGTCGCCGATGCCGGTCGGGTCGGCCTGATGGCGCTCCGGGACGATGCCGACGTGCACGAAGGTGCCATCGCTTCCGACGATGTCGACGCCCTTCTCCCCCAGCGTCGTGACGCGCATCTTGATCTGGCCCATGACCTGGGCCTCGGAGAGTCCCGACTTCTGCAGCAGCAGATCCCACTCGTAGTCGTTGGTGAACAGGTAGGTCGCACCGTCGATAAGGCGGCGGATCTGCTCACCGTCGAGGCGGGCCAGCTGCTGGGAGGGGTCGGCGGCGAATGCCAGGCCCAGTTCGCGGCACTGGTCGGTGTGGCGGAACATGGCGTCCGGGTCGTTGGCACCGATGATCACCAGTTCCGGTGCACCGCTGCGCTTCACGAGTTCGGCGAGGTCGATGTTGCGGGCCTCGGACATCGCGCCCGGGTAGAACGACGCGATCTGGGCCATCGCCTCGTCGGTGGTGCAGACGAACCGCGCGGTGTACGCGCTGTCGGAGATCAGCACGTTCTCGGTGTTGACGCCGTGGTCGTCGAGCCATTGGCGGTAGTCACCGAAATCCTGGCCCGCCGCGCCGACGAGGGCGACATCACCGCCGAGCACGCCGATCGCGAAGGCCATGTTGCCCGCGACGCCGCCGCGGTGCATCACCAGGTCGTCGACCAGGAAACTCAGCGACACCTTCTGCAGGTGGTCCGGCAGCAGCTGCTCGGAGAACTTGCCGGGGAACTTCATCAGATGGTCAGTCGCAATGGATCCGGTCACCGCAATGGTCACGAAAAAACGCCCTTCGAAAGTCATCAAGTTAGCTAGGCGCACCTTACAGACGCATGGACGACGGCGCTTCGGCACCGATGCCGTAGGCCCGGGGTGCGCTAGCCTGCTTATCAGTCCGATCTTCATCCCAGACTGCGGAAAGCACCACATGTCCGGCCCCGTGCCCTATCCCGATTCTCCTCCCCCGCAAGGTTTTCCACCGCCGAGCGGGCCACCGGGAGCCGGGCAGTTCGGGTATCCGGGCGCCCTGCCCCCGCCGGTGCCGTACCCCAGGAACAACCGGCGGCGATACCTGGTGATCGGCGCGGTCGCCGTCGCGGCGGTCGTGGTGGTCGCCGGGGCCGCGGTGGTGCTCACCGGACGGGACCCGGGCCCCGAGCCGATGACGGCCCAGACCGTGCAACCGGCCATCCAGGGTTTTCTGGACGCTCTGGCCGACGGGGATGTCGAGGTGATCGCCCGGCACACCCTGTGCGGGTTGTATGACGAGGTCGCCGACCGTAAGTCCGATCTGGCGCTGGCCGAGCTGAACGCCGACGGTTTCGAGAAGCAGTACGGCCGCGTCCAGGTCACCTCGATCGACAAGCTGGTGCCGTGGTCGACCAATCAGGCCCAGGCGTTGTTCACCATGCGGGTCACCGAATCCGGGCGGGGTCGCGGTGCGGTGCCGGTAGGTACCGATATGCAGGCCGTCGGCCAGCTGTTGGCGTTCGACGACGAGATCCTCGTGTGTTCTTACGTGCAGCGCACGGGCTGACCGCGTGCAGCGCACGGGCTGACAAAGCGCAACGGACCGGCTGAACGAGTCAGCCGGTCCGGGTGAGCGTGATCGACCTGCCGGCGCGCGGCCTGGTCGGTCGGATCAGTTGAACGAGTCGCCGCAGGCGCAGGACCCGGTGGCGTTGGGGTTGTCGATCGTGAAGCCCTGCTTCTCGATGGTGTCGACGAAGTCGATGGTGGCGCCTTGGATATACGGTGCGCTCATCCGGTCCACGGTCAGCGCCACCCCACCGAACTCGGTGGTCAGGTCACCGTCGAGGGTGCGGTCGTCGAAGAACAGGTTGTAGCGCAGTCCGGCGCATCCGCCCGGCTGCACCGCGATGCGCAGCGCCAGGTCGTCGCGGCCTTCCTGGTCAAGCAGCGCCTTGGCCTTGGCCGCCGCGGCGTCGGTCAGCACCGCACCATGGGTTTCGGTGGTGGTGTCGTCCTGAACAGTCATTGCATCTCCTGAAGAAGTGCTGGTGCAATCGCGATGTCTTCAACGGTACCTTGCTCGGTCACTATTCCCGAGCCGTGCGGGCCAGTCGGCCGCGGTGCGCCGGGCCAGTCCGGTCAGCTGGGCCTGCGCATCGTCCATGGCCAGCTGTACCGAACCCGCGAAATCGGTCACCGAATGGGCGGCCGCGATCCCCGCGTCGGCCAGTGCCGCCGTATCAAGGGTGACCTGGCCCGCCAGCACCAGCACCGGGACATCGCGTTCGCGCACACCGCCGGCCAGCGCACTGACCACCTTGCCGTGCAGCGACTGGTCGTCGAAACGGCCCTCACCGGTGATGACGAGTTCGGCGGCGGCCAGATCGTCGGTCAGCCCGGTGTGCTCGGCGATGACGGCGGCCCCGGATTCGCGACGGCCGCCGAGGGCCAGCAGCGCGGCGCCGAGCCCACCGGCCGCGCCCGCCCCGGCCTGTTCTGCGATACCCGGCCCGAGCTGGGACGCCCACTCGGTGAGCCGCTCTTCCAGCAGCGCGACGGTCGCGGCGTCGGCACCCTTCTGCGGACCGAACACCGCTGCCGCGCCCATCGGTCCCAGCAGCGGGTGTTCGACGTCGCTGGCAGCGATCAGTTCGATCCCGGCCAGCCGCCGACGGGCGGCGGACAGTCCGCCCAGTGCCTCGACCAGACCCCGGCCGCCGTCGGTGGTCGCGCTGCCGCCGAGGCCGACGACGATCCGCTGGGCACCCGCCCCGACGGCCGCCGCGACGAGTTCGCCGACCCCGCGGGTGTCGGCGGTGACGGCGGTCTCCGGATCGGGGCGCCTGCCGAGCAGGGTCAGACCACACGCCTGCGCACACTCGATATAGGCGGTCTCGCCGTGGTGCACCCAGTGCGCGTCCACCCAGCCGCCCAGCGGTCCGTGCACCGTGACCGGCCGCAGCCCACCGAGCCTGCTGGCCAGGACCTCGACGAACCCCGGGCCGCCATCCGATTGCGGGGCAAAGGTCAGGGTGTCGGCCGGGCGGGCCTCGGCCCATCCCGCGGCGATTGCCCGGGCGGCCTGCACCGCGGTGAGGGTGTCGCCGAAGCAGTCCGGCGCTATCAGTACCGCCAGGCCAGTCATGCCAGCAGCGTAGAGGGTGGCTTTGGCAGGTGCATGCCGGGCCTCGGGGTCGGGGCAAGTAACCTTGCGGGCGTGAAGCTGCTCGGCCGAAACAAGGACAACCCCGAACCGGAGGATGCGGAATCCGCCGGGCAGTCGGGCTCGGCGGCCGATGTTGCCGAGGCCAGGAACACGGGGACCGCGCCGAAGGGCCGACCGACCCCCAAGCGCAGCGAGGCGGCCCGTAAGCGCGGTCCGGTGGCTCCGGCGCCCATGACGACGGCCGAGGCCCGCAAGCGCCGTAAGGCCGTCGCGGGGCCGAAGTTGTCCAAGGAGGAGCGCAAGGCCCAGAAGCTGACCCGGCGCGCCGATATGGCCGACCGCCGGGAGCGCATGATGGCCGGTGACGACGCCTACCTGCTGCCCCGCGACAAGGGCCCGGTGCGCCGCTACGTGCGCGACCTGGTCGATGCCCGCCGCAATCTGCTCGGGTTGTTCATGCCGATCGCGCTCGGCCTGATCCTGGTGACCCTGTCGGTCCCCTCGCCCGCCGTGCAGCAGCCGCTGTCGTTCGCGATGCCGGTGCTGCTGGTCGTGATGGTCATCGACGGGGTGATCGTGGGCCGCTACGTCAACCGCAAGGTCGACGAGAAGTTCCCCGACAACACCGAAACCGGGTTCAAGCTGGGTTTCTATGCCGCCAGCCGCGCCTCGCAGTTGCGCCGGATGCGCGCCCCGCGCCCGCAGGTCAACCGCGGCGACGACGTCTGAGCCGGGCCCATGCCCACTCGCCCGGCCCGGTCCGGGGTGCGTGCGCTCGTCCTCGGCGGTATCCGGTCGGGTAAATCGGGCCATGCCGAGGGCCTGCTCGCCGCGTCCTCGACCGTGCGTTATCTGGCCACCGGGCCGGTGCCCGCGGGTGCGGACAGTTGGTCGGTGCGGGTGGCCGCCCACCGCGACCGCCGGCCAGCGCATTGGCACACCGTCGAATCCGCCGATGTGGCAACGCATTTGCGCGACGACCCGGTGACGCCGACGCTGGTGGACGATATCGGCGGCTGGCTCACCGCGGTGATGGACCGCCGCGACGCATGGACCGGCGGGTCGGTCCGCGCCGATATCGATGACCTGTGCGCCGCGATCGACACCGTCACCGGGCCGTTGGTGCTGGTCAGTCCGGAGGTCGGGCTGACGGTGGTCTCGGCGACGCCGGCCGGCCGGTTGTTCACCGATGAGCTCGGCACGCTCAACCAGCGGCTTGCCGCGGTGTGCGACCGGGTGGTGCTCGTCGTCGCCGGCCAACCGCTGGCCGTGAAGGAGTTGTCATGACCGCAGAATTCCCCACCGAGGTCCCCGCTGGGTTCCCCAACGTGTTCCCCACTGTGCTCACGCCCGACGTCGACGCCGGGCAGGCCGCATTGCTCCGCCAGCTCACGCTGACCAAACCCCCCGGCTCGCTGGGGCGGCTGGAGGCGCTCTCGGTGTGGGTCTCGGCCTGCCAGGGCCTGTGTCCGCCGCGGCAGTTCGAGCGGGCCCGGGTGGTGGTGTTCGCCGGGGATCACGGGGTGGCCCAGGCCGGTGTGTCCGCGTTTCCCCCGGAGGTGACCGCGCAGATGGTCGCCAACTTCGCCGCGGGCGGTGCCGCCATCAATGTGCTCGCCGAACTCGCCGGGGCCGGGGTCCGGGTCGCCGATATCGCGGTGGACGCCGAGGAGACGACCGACGCCGTCGGCAGCCACCGGATCCGGCGCGCCAGCGGCAATATCGCCGTCGAGGATGCGCTGACCGCCGAGCAGACCGAAGCGGCGATCACCGCCGGGCGCGCGATCGCCGACGAGGAGGTCGACGGCGGTGCGGATCTGCTGATCGCCGGCGATATGGGGATCGGAAACACCACGCCGGCAACCACATTGATCGCCGCCCTGACCCGCTCGGAGCCGGTGGCGGTGATCGGGCGCGGCACCGGGATCGATGATGCGGGCTGGGCGCGCAAGGCCTCGGCCATTCGCGATGCGCTCTATCGGGCCCGCGCCGTGGTGGCCGATCCGATCGGGCTGCTGCGGGTGTGCGGCGGTGCCGACCTGGCGGCCATGGCCGGGTTCCTGGCCCAGGCCGCGATCCGCCGGACGCCGGTGCTGCTGGATGGCGTGGTCGTTACCGCCGCGGCGCTGGTGGCCGAGGAGCTGGCGCCGGGAGCACGCGCCTGGTGGCAGGCCGGACACCGGTCCACCGAACCGGCCCACACCCTGGCGCTGCAGCGCCTGGAGCTCGAACCGATCATCGACCTGGGCATGCGACTGGGTGAGGGCAGCGGCGCCGCGGTGGCGCTTCCGGTGCTGCGCGCCGCGGTCGCCACGTTGGCCTCGATGGCCACCTTCGCCGAGGCCGCGGTCACCGGCGCACCCGATACGACCTCGTGATCGGCCCGCTGGCCTCGGCTTTCGCCTTCGGCACGGTGCTACCGGTCAGGACGGAGCACCCGTTCGGGCGCGGCGCGTTGACTGCGTTGCCGGTGGTCGGCGCGGCGCTGGGGGCGGTGGCAGCGCTGGTCGGCGTCGGCGCCACGGCGCTGTGGGGTCCGGGTCCGCTGGCCGGTGTGCTCGCGGTCGTCACGGTGTTGTTGTGCACCCGCGGACTGCATATCGACGGGCTGTCGGACACGGTGGACGGGCTGGGGTGTTACGGCGCGCCCGAACGGGCGCTGGCGGTGATGCGCGACGGGACCGCAGGCCCGTTCGGGGTGGCCGCCATCGTCGTGGCGATCGTGGTGCAGGGACTTGCGTTCGGCGCGCTGGGACCGGCGGCGATCATCGTCGCCGTCGCCGCGGGCCGGGTCGCGGTGGTGGCGACCTGCCGCCGTGCGGTACCGGCCGCGCCGGGCAGCACGCTGGGCAGTCTGGTCGCGGGCTCCCAGCCGCGGTGGATCGTGGCGGCGTGGGCGGTCGTCCTCGCCGTGGCCGCCGCCTTCGTGACGCCGCGGCCGTGGCAGGGCCCCCTGGTGGTGCTGGTGGCGTTGGTGGTCTGCGCGCTGCTGGTGGGTCATTGCGTGCGCCGCTTCGGCGGTGTCACCGGCGACGTGCTCGGGGCTTCGGTGGAGGTCACGACGACGCTGACGGCACTGGGCCTGGCGGTCGGCTAGCGTCGGAGGGATGACCGCGTCGACCGTCGCGCTGGACAACCGCTTTGCCAGAGAACTTCCCGAGCTGGCCGTCAGCTGGCAGGCCGTTACTCCGCCGCAGCCCACCCTGGCCGTCCTCAACGAGCCACTGGCCAGCGAGCTGGGCCTGGACCCGCAGTGGTTGCGATCCGACGAGGGCATCGGTTTGCTCACCGGTACGCGGTTGCCGTCCACCGCGTCGCCCGTCGCACAGGTCTACGCCGGACACCAATTCGGCGGGTTGCAACCGCGCCTGGGCGACGGCCGCGCATTGC
Organism: Mycolicibacterium neoaurum VKM Ac-1815D; assembly: GCF_000317305.3. The sequence goes on from NC_023036.2 coordinate 3,777,261, forward strand.
TGCTCGGCGAATTCCCCGACGGTCGCGATCTCCACCTGAAGGGTTCCGGGCCGACGCCGCTGTCCCGCGGCGGGGACGGGCTGGCCGCGCTCGGGCCGATGTTGCGCGAATACATCGTCAGTGAGGGGATGCACGCGCTCGGGGTCCCCACCACGCGGTCGCTGTCGGTGGTGGCCACCGGTGCACCGGTCCACCGGGAGACGGTGCTGCCCGGCGCGGTGTTGGCTCGCGTTGCCGCCAGCCATCTGCGGGTGGGCAGCTTCGTCTACGCCGCGAGCACCGGGGACGCCGGACTGCTGCGCCGATTGGCCGATCACGCCATCGCCAGACACCACCCGGAATGCGCCGATGCGCCCGACCCGTACCTGGCGTTGTTCGATGCCGTCATCACGGTGCAGGCCGAACTGATCGCGCGGTGGATGCTGGTGGGCTTCATCCACGGGGTGATGAACACCGACAACGTGCTGGTCTCCGGCGAGACCATCGATTTCGGGCCGTGCGCCTTCCTCGAGGTGTTCGATCCGGCGACGGTGTACAGCTCGATCGACAGCTGGGGCCGCTATGCCTATGGCAATCAGCCGGCGATCACCGGCTGGAATCTGGCGCGTTTCGCCGAGACGTTGTTGCCCCTGTTGGCGCAGTCCGGTGGTGGCACCGACGCGGCGATCGAGCTCGCCACCGCCACCCTCGGTGAGTTCGCGCCGCGATACCAGGCCGCATGGCGGTCCGGCATGCGCGCCAAACTCGGCCTCGGACAAGAGCATTCGGATGACGCATTGGTCGACGAACTGCCTGGGCTGTTGACCGAGCACGCCGTCGACCACACCTCCTTCTTCCGCGGTCTGGCCCGTGGCGATGTGCCGTTGGGACTCTTGGACTGGGTGACACGCTGGCGCGCGCTCGCTCCGGACACCGCCGCGATGAACCGTGTCAATCCCGTCTACATCCCGCGCAATCACCTGGTCGAGGAGGCGCTGGCGGCGGCCACCGGCGGGGACCTGGCCCCGGCGCACCGACTGTTGGATGCGATCGGCGACCCCTTCACCGAACGACCGGGCCTGGAGCGCTACGCGGCGCCGGCCGATCAGGAATTCACGGCCGGTTACCGCACCTTCTGCGGCACCTGACCGCGGCCGAGTGCATTAGCTGGCCAGTCACCCCAGTCTCGGATACGGCGCCGACCGAATAATTCCGCCGCGACGCGATAGACGCGCGCGGACATTTTCAGCAACGAGTGGTGCTTTTGCCAGGATCACCTTTGAACTGCAATTTTTGCTCACAGCTGGGTGCGCACCGGCCCATCACGGATGCCGCGAAACGCACCGAACTAGTGCAGTACCCGCACAAAAGTCGTTGCAAACGCACATCCAATTAACGCCTCTGATAATTTCTGCGAAGTTGCTGTGCGTCACCGGTGCAGCACCTAACGTGCCGTTTCACCGGGACAGGATCCAGCAGGGATCGCGCCGGTCGGGAAAGGAACAAACCTCGTGGATCCAAGCCGCCGACGGCGCCGCCGCATACCCACCGAACCGCCCACCCGTCGATACGATCCCCCGGCCGCGCCGATCACCCGCCGGTTCACGGCCTGGGTCGCCGCCGGCGCGCTCGCGATGGGACTGGGCGCGGCCATGGTCACCGGCGCCGCGGCCGCTGCGGCCGATACGGATTCCTCCGGTTCGGAGTCCAGTTCCAGCAGCGCGGCGAGCACCGACACACGCTCGGGTTCGGCGACCAGCACGGACACCGCCGACAGCAGCACCAGCCTCAGCGACACCACCTCCACCGGAGCCGGTGGCACCGGAGCCGGGGACAACCGGTCCGATGACGACACCTCGGGCACCGACCGTACCGACACCCGCACCGAGGACACCGGTTCCGATGCCGCGACCGCGGCGTTGCACCGGGCCGAACTTCGCGCCGCGCTGACCGAACAGCGCGACACCGCGTTGACGGCGGCCTTCGCCGATACCACCGCCGATACCTTGGCCGATACCGCCGATGACACGACCACAACGGCCGAATCGTCTGCGCCACCGGTCACCACCGGTGAACCGGCCGCGGGTGAGGTCATCATCGACGAAACCGAGATCACCACCCCCGAGGGCCAGAACGGCGCCCCGGGCGCCGAGGAGTCGGCGGCGACCCCGCGGGCCGGACCGTCCTCGGGCTCGCCGAACACGGCCACCCAGAACGCCCAACCGACACCGGCGGCCGAACCGGCCATCGAGTCGAACTCGCTGTGGGACAACATCGTCCGGCACCTGCGGTTCATCTTCAACAATGCCGCCCCGACCTTGGAGAACGGCAAGGCCGAGCAGGTGCCCGGCACCGGCGTGGTCGGCACCGTGGTCGGGCACAGCAACAACGGGTTCGACCTGACCTACCGCGTCGCCGAGCAGGCCACCTACGGGACCGTCACCGTCGACCCCGTCACCGGCAAGTACACCTACACCGCCAAGCCCATCCTGCAGGCGCCGGGAACCGTCGACTACTTCGTCATCGAAGCCGATAACGGCACCGCGGCCCGTCTGCCCGGCCTCGCGGGCCTGGCCCAGCACGTCCTGCACTCGCTGGCCGTCGCGTTCGGCCTGTCCCGGCCGAGCACCACCCGGCTGGAAATCCTGATCGAGTTCGGCGGCACCGGACAGTACGGCGACCCGCTGGGCGGCCGGGAGTTCTACGTGCACCAGAACGACGACGATTGCGCCGTGATGGCGGTCGCCTCGGTGTGGGGACAGCTCACCGGCACGCGGCCGACGGCCACCACCGAGCAGGAGTTCCTGGACCTGGCGAAGCAAACCCCCAGCGTCTCGCACCCCGGCATGATGTGGATCGACGAGGGCACCAACGGCCTGACCACCGAGGACACCGCCCAGCTGCTGCGGGTCAAGGGTCTGGAGGTCGAGACGTATCGCATGAGCGAGTACACCGAAGGTGACGCCAACTTCCGCGACGGTCAGGATGCGCTCGGCCAGCTCAAGGAGGCGTTGGTGGAGGGCAAGGGCACCATCGCCATGATCAACGCGAACAGCATGTGGAGTGCACTCGGCCTCGGTTTCGACAGCACGATGGTCAACGCCAATCACGCGCTCTCGGTCATCGGCATCAACCTCAAGGTGCCCAACCCGAACAGGCCCGGCGACACCTACGCCGTCGTGTACGTCAACGACAGCGGATTGCCGGAACCCGTGGGACAGGGCATGGCGGTCCCACTGGCCACGTTCATGTGGGCGTGGGCGGCGAGCGGCTATGAGCTGATCACGGCCACCAACCCGAATCCGGTTGCCCAGCAGCTGGTCTGGGAGTTGGCCGCCTAGCGAACGACCGCAGATGTGACAAGGGCGGGTGTGCCGGCCACCGCCGGCGCACCCGCCCTTGTCACAATCAGATCAGTTGAGCCGCGACATCCAGCCGTGCGTATCGGCGAAGGTGCCGCGCTGGATGCCGGTCAGCGTGTCACGCAGCGCCATGGTGATCTCACCGGGCTGGCCGTCGGCGATGGTGAACTCACCGTCGCGATGCTTGACATGCGACACCGGGGTGATGACGGCGGCGGTGCCGCAGGCGAACACCTCGGTGATCTCCCCCGCGGTCGCCTTCTTCTGCCACTCGTCGACATCGATCTTGCGTTCCTCGATGGCGAACCCGGCGTCTGTTGCCAACTGCAACAACGAATCCCGGGTGATCCCCGGCAGCAGAGAACCGGACAGTTCCGGGGTGACCAAGCGTGCCGACCCGCCGCTGCCGAACACGAAGAACAGGTTCATCCCGCCCATCTCTTCGACATAGCGGCGTTCCAGCGCGTCCAGCCAGACCACCTGATCGCAACCGTGCTCGGCGGCCTGGGCCTGGGCCAACAGCGACGCGGCGTAGTTGCCGCCGAACTTGGCCGCACCGGTACCGCCGGGCGAGGCACGCACGTACTCGTTGGACAGCCACACGCTGACCGGCTTGATCCCACCCTTGAAGTAGGCGCCGGCCGGCGACCCGATCACCAGGTAGCGGTACTCGTCGGATGGGCGCACCCCGAGTCCGGGTTCGGTCGCGATGACGAACGGCCGCAGATACAACGAGGCCTCACCACCGGCGGCGGGCACCCATTTCTCATCGACGGCGATCAGCTGTCGCAACGATTCCAGGAACACCTCGGTGGGCAGCTCCGGGATGGCCAGCCGGTTGGCCGAGGCCTGCAGTCGGGCGGCGTTGGCCTCGGGACGGAATGACACGATCGAACCGTCGGCCCAGCGATAGGCCTTGAGCCCCTCGAAGATCTCCTGTGCGTAGTGCAGCACGATGGCCGACGGATCCAGCTCGATCGGCCCGTAGGGCAGCACCTGCGCGTCGTGCCAACCGTCGGCGCGGGTGTAGCTCAGCGAGACCATGTGGTCGGTGTGGAAACGGCCGAAACCGGGGTCGGCCAGGATGGCGTCCCTTACCTCGTCACTTGCCGGTGAGGTGTTGCGGGCAAGCGAGAATTCGAGGGGGCCGTCAGTCATGACCCGATTGTATAACCCGTTGGCTAGCGGTTTTGCGTGTGCCAGCGGCTGCTATCTGGTGCGCGCGGAAACGAACGGCGGCTTGACGACCTCACACTCCAGCGCCCGGCCGCGGACGTCGACGGTGACGGTCTGGCCGTCCTCGATACCGGCCGCGGTGTCGATGAGCGCCAGCGCGATACCGACCTTCAGCGACGGCGAGAACGTCCCCGATGTCGTCGTGCCCACCACCGTCTCACCGTCGAGGACGGTCAGATCCGCGCGCAGCACGCCGCGCCCCAACGCCTTCAGACCGCGCAGGGTGCGGGTGGGCCCGGCCTGCTTCTCGGCCAGCAGCGCATCGCGGCCCCAGAACGATTCCTTCTTCCACCCGACGGCCCAACCGGTGCGGGCCTGCAGCGGCGATATGTCCAGCGACAGTTCGTGGCCGTGCAGCGGGTAGCCCATCTCGGTGCGCAGGGTGTCGCGGGCACCCAGTCCGGCCGGTTGCCCGCCGGCGGCCTGCACGGCCGTGGCGAGTGCGTCGAAGACGATGTGAGCGCGCTCCCATTCGGGCAGCAGCTCGAAACCCTGTTCACCGGTGTAGCCGGTGCGGCACACCCGAACCGGCACACCGTCATAGTCGGCGTCGGCGTAACCCATGTAGTCCATCGAGGTGGGCAGCCCCAACCCGCCGACGATCTCGGCCGATTTCGGCCCCTGCACCGCGAGCACCGCGTATGAACGGTGCTCATCGGTGATGGTCAGTCCGTCGGGTGCGTGACGCTGCAACTCGGCGACCACCGCCGCGGTGTTGGCGGCATTGGGCACCAGGAAGATCTCGTCGTCGGCGACGTAGTAGGCGATCAGATCGTCGATCACTCCCCCGGAGTCGTTGCAGCACAACGTGTACTGGGCCTTGCCGGGGCCGATCCGCTCCAGGTCGTTGGTGAATACGCTGTTGACGTAGGCGGCCGCGCCCGGACCCTTCACCAGGGCCTTGCCGAGGTGGCTGACGTCGAACAGGCCGACGGTCTCCCGGGTGGCGGTGTGTTCGGCGACGGTGCCGGCGTAGGCCACCGGCATCAGCCAGCCGCCGAACTCGGCGAAGCTGGCGCCCAGGGCGCGGTGTTGTTCTTCCAGCGGGCCGTGCAGCAGGTCATCACTCACGAACTCACCCTAGTGCGACACCACCTGCTGGCACACTTGCCCGGTGGTGGATTTCGACGCGCTGGTCGCCGGCGGGATTCCCGATGCGCGTGAGCGGGCGCCGCTCATCGAATACCTCGACGGTCTCGGCTTCACCGCCGAAGAGATGATCGACGCCGAGCGGCGCGGACGGTTGTTCGGCCTGGCCGGGGATGCCGTGCAACTGTCGGGCCCGCCGGTACACAGCGTGCGCACCGCCGCCGCGGCGCTGGGCATGACGGTCGCCGAGGTCGAACACGCCTGGGCCGCGCTCGGGCTCACCGTCGCCGGGCCCGACGAGATCGTGCTGAGCGGGCCCGATGTGGATGGCCTGGCGCTGTGGGCGGAGATGCGGCGGGCGTTGGGTGACGAGCCGGCCACCGGGCTGCTGCGGGTCGTCGGCTCGGTGCTGGCCCGGCTGTCGGAGGCGGTCGCGTCCACGATCCGCCATGCCAGCCCCGACATCCAGATCGAGCAATCCCATGATGAACTCGTCACCGCCCGCGCCTACCGCGAGGCCTCGGCGTTCGTGCCGCGCCTGGGTGCATTGATCGATGCCGTGCACCGGCATCACCTGCAGAACACCCGCCGCTACCTGGAACTGGTGGCACACGAGGACTCTGCGACCGTGGTGTGCGGTGTGGGATTCGCCGACCTTTCCGGGTTCACCGCGTTGACCCAGACCCTGGAAACGCTGGAGCTGGCCGCACTGCTCAATGAATTCAGCGGTGCCGCAGCCGATCTCATCCATGCTGCGGGTGCCCGGTTGGTCAAGTTCATCGGCGACGAGGTCATGTGGGTGGCCCCGAGCCCCACCCAGCTCGTCGCGGTTGCCGTCGGTTTGGTCGGTCACCCCAGGGCCGCCGAGGCCGGACTGCCGATCCGTGCCGGGCTGGATTTCGGCACCGTGCTGGCCATCGGTGGCGATTACTTCGGCAGTCCGGTGAACCGGGCGGCCCGGCTGGTGGCCGCCGCCGAACCCGGGCAGATCCTGGTGTCGGCGACGCTGCACGAGCTGCTGCCCGGTGTCGCGGTGAGCGCGCCGGCCGCGCTGACCCTGAAGGGCTTCGCCGAGCCGGTCACCGCGTACATGCTGATTCCTGATTAGGGTTGTCCGGGTGAGCAGCGCACCCGGATACCAGGCCCCCACCGTCACCGTCAGCTCGTCCCTGCCCGGCAGGGGTGTCTCCGACGCCGTCCTGCTGGTCGCTGTGGTCGCCGGCGAGGACGGTCCCACGGTGGCCGAGGACCAGACCCACCTCGGCGCCGATGCGGTGGCCGCCATCGAGTCGGCGCTGGCGGCGCTCAATGCGACCGGCGCCGAGGGCCAGCTGCACCGGCTCGTCATCGCGGAGCTGCCGGTGGCCAGTGTGCTGACCGTCGGTCTCGGCGATGCGCGCGAGGAATGGGCATCCGACACCATCCGCCGGGCCGCCGGGGCGGCCGCCCGCTCGCTGGACAAGGTCGGCACCGTGGTCGCCGCGCCCGCCGCGCTGGATCTGGGCGCCACCGTCGAGGGGTTGATCCTCGGTTCCTACCGGTTCACCGATTTCCGCAGCCCCAAGACCGCACCCAAGGACGCCGGACTGAAGAAGATCATCGCGCTGACGACCGATACCAAGGCAGCCACCAAGGCGGCGGTGCAGCGCGCGGTCGACATCGCCACCTCGGTGGCCACCGCCCGCGATTTCGTGAACACCCCGCCCAGCCACCTCTACCCCGACGAATTCGCCAAGCAGGCAAAGGCTTTGGGTGAGGCCGTCGGTTTGACGGTGGAGGTGCTCGACGACAAGGCGCTGACCAAGGGCGGCTACGGCGGCATCATCGGTGTCGGCAAGGGATCCTCGCGGCCACCGCGGCTGGTGCGCCTGGCCCACTCCGGTGGCGGTCGGCGCGCCAAGAAGGTCGCGCTGGTCGGCAAGGGCATCACCTTCGACACCGGCGGCATCTCGATCAAGCCGGCGGCCAACATGCACCACATGACCTCCGATATGGGCGGGGCGGCGGCCGTGGTCGCCACCGTCGTGCTGGCAGCCAAGCAGAAGCTGCCCATCGACGTCATCGCCTACGTCCCGATGGCCGAGAACATGCCCTCGGCGACCGCGCAGCGCCCCGGCGATGTGCTGACCCAGTACGGCGGGACCACCGTCGAGGTGCTCAACACCGACGCCGAGGGACGACTGGTGCTCGCCGACGCGATCGTGCGGGCCTGTGAGGACGACCCCGACTACCTGATCGAGACGTCCACCCTGACCGGCGCCCAGACGGTGGCGCTGGGTGCGCGCACCCCGGGGGTGATGGGTAGCGAGGACTTCCGTGACCGGGTCGCCGAGCTGTCGCAGGCCGTCGGCGAGAACGGCTGGGCGATGCCGTTGCCCGAGGAGCTCAAGGACGACCTGAAGTCCCAGGTGGCCGACCTGGCCAATGTCAGCTCGTCCCGGTACGCCGGGATGCTGGTGGCCGGGGTGTACCTGCGGGAGTTCGTCGCCGAGGGTGTCGAGTGGGCGCATATCGATATCGCCGCGCCGGCGTACAACACCGGCGGGCCGTGGGGTTACACCCCCAAGGGCGGCACCGGGGTCCCCACGAGGACCATGTTCGCGGTCCTGGAGGACATTGCGGCCAACGGGTAGTGTCCGCCGCCGAGTGGCCGGTTATCGCACGCTTTTCACGAGAAGCCGTGTCACAAGTGGCCACTCGCGGGCCTGCCGCCGCCGGCTCAGCCGAGCTTGACGCGCGCGGTACTGCGCATCACCTGCGGTAACGCGTGCGCCGCGCCGTAGACCAGATAGGCCTCGGGGGTCACCGGCCGCACCGGGGTGTTGTTCTGCACCGCCGCGACGATGGCCTTGGCGACCTTCTCCGGTCCGTAGCGACGCAGTTTGAATCCCTTGACGATCTGGGCCCGCATCGCCTCCACCGCGGAATCGCCGGCCGAGGGCATATCGAACTGCGTGGTGCTCACGATGTTGGTGTCGATCACGCCGGGGCACACCGTGGTCAGGCCGATGCCCGCCGAATCCAGTTCTGCGCGTAGACAGTCGGAGAACATGAACACCGCGGCCTTGCTGGTGGCGTAGGCGTTCATCGACTGGGTCGGGGCGTAGGCGGCCATCGAGGCGACGTTGACCACGTGACCGCCCAGGCCGCGATCGACCATCCGCGCGGCAAAGGCCCGGCAGCAGTTGACGACGCCGCCGAAGTTGATGTCCATGACGCGGTCGAAGTTCGCGGCCGGGGTGTCCAGGAAGAACCCGGCGTGCCCGACTCCGGCGTTGTTGACCAGGATGTCGGGCACACCGTGGGTGTCACACACCTGCTCGGCGAAGCGTTCCACGGCGTCGGCGTCGGCGACATCCAACCGGTAGGCGTGCGCGGTCCCGCCCGCGGCACTGATCTGCGCGGCGGTCTCGGCGGCCGCGTCCTCGTCGATATCGCTGACGACGATCTCGGCGCCGCGTTCGGCGAAGGCCAGCGCGGTGGCGCGCCCGATACCGCTGCCGGCGCCGGTGATCGACACCAGCTGGTCACCGAACGGCGGCCGGGAGACACCGACCCTCGCCCTGGCCAGCGTGCGCGCCGCCGGGGCGCCCTGCAGATGGTCGACCAACTCACCGACGGCGGCGGCCAGCTGGGCCGGATGCGACATCGGCGCCCAGTGACCGGCGTGCAGATCGCGGCGCCACAGCCGCGGCACCCATTTCGCGATGTCGTCGTAGGCATAGGGCCGCACATAGGGGTCGCGCCGGTTGACGATCACCTGGACCGGCACGGTCACGCCGTGCTCGGCGCGCGGCTGACGCAGCGTGCGGAAGTAGTTGGCCCGGTAGACCTTCATGCTGCGGGCGGCGTCGGCGGCCAGCGCCGGGGAGTGATGGATGTTCTGCGGGTCGACGCCGTCGCGCCGCAGGCGGCGGTCCATGGCACCGCGGGAGAACGCCCACCGCACGGCCGCCGGGGCCAGCACCGGCACGGAGAACGCGCCCATATACGACAACCGGGCCAGCTGGGCGGCCCCGCGGGCGAACCGGCGCGGCAGGTAGGGCCTGCGCAGCCCGTCCTTGATATAGCGGTTCAGATGCCGCGCGCTGGGTCCGGACACCGAGGTGAACGACGCCACCACCGATGGCGCGTCGGGCCTGCCCAGGTACTCCCACACCCCGACCGAGCCCCAATCGTGGGCCAGCACGTGCACCGGGTGTTGCGGGCTGACGGAGGCGGCCACCGCGGCGAAATCGTCGGCGAAGCGGGCCATGGTGTAGGCGGCGGTGTCGCTGGGCACGTCGGAATTACCGACACCGCGGTTGTCGTAGCGCACCACCCGGAATCGTCCGGTCAGCAGCGGCGCCACACCGTCCCACAGCACGTGTGAGTCGGGCCAACCGTGCACCAGCACGATGGTGGGGGCGGCCTGCCCGGCGGTGCCGTTTTCCTCGTAGACGGCGATGCGTGTCCCGTCGGCGCTGGTGACGAACCGTTCGGCGACTGCTGACATGGCTACCCCTCTAGTTCACGGCGGCGTTCCCGGTCGCGTTCGATCCGGCGTCGGGCATCGTAGTCGCGCATCCGCTGCGGATAGCCGACCTTCTGGACGTCGTATACCGGGATGTCGAGTTGCCTGCTGAGCCGTTTGGCGCCGGCCTCCCCACCGGTGCGCCTGCGCGTCCATTCGCCGTCGACGGCCACCAGCACCACGGTGACCTCGGTGACCGTGGTCTGAGGTTCGACGAATGCCTCGACTCCGGTGTGCGTCGCGACCCAGTGACGCAGGTACTCCAGGTCGGCCGATGCCTGTTTACGGGCCAGGCCCCGCGAGCCACCGCGCGGCCGCCGCCACTTGTCCAACAGTCCCAACTGCGGATTCTCCTCTCCGACCCTTGATTCGATGGTGCCAGAGCATCGAGTCGGCGGTCCGCGACGACCGCGAACGGCGGACATGACAGGATGGAAGGGCACCGCATTCGACACGTGACGATGACTTTCGAGGAGTCAAAACCCATGGCAATCTCAGTCCAGATGCCCGCACTCGGTGAGAGCGTCACAGAGGGGACCGTCACACGATGGCTCAAGCAAGAGGGTGACACCGTCGCCGTCGACGAGCCACTGCTCGAGGTATCCACCGACAAGGTCGACACCGAGATCCCGTCACCGGCCGCCGGCGTGCTCACCAAGATCATCGCGGCCGAGGACGATGTCGTCGAGGTCGGTGGCGACCTCGCCCTGATCGGCGAGGAGGGCGAGTCCGCCCCGACCGGTGACTCGACCCCCGCCGAGGAAGCCGAGCCCGAAGCCGAGCCCGAGCCCGCCGCCGCCGCCGCCGCCGAGGAAGCCGAGCCCGAGCCCGAGGCCGAAGAGTCCGCACCGGAACAAGCCAAGCCCGCCAAACCGGCGGCGTCCGGCGGCGGTGACGCGACGTCGGTGAAGATGCCCGAGCTGGGCGAGTCGGTCACCGAGGGCACCGTCACCCGCTGGCTGAAGAAGGTCGGCGACGAGGTCGCCGTCGACGAGGCGCTGGTCGAGGTGTCCACCGACAAGGTCGACACCGAGATCCCGTCACCGGTCGCGGGCACCCTGCTGTCGATCAGTGCCGAAGAGGACGATGTGGTCGCCGTGGGCGGCGAGCTGGCCAAGATCGGTGACGCCGGCGCCGAGGGTGCTGCTGCCGAGCCCGAGCCGAAGGAAGAGCCCAAGCAGGAGGCCACGCCCGAACCCAAGGCTGAGCCCAAGCAAGAGGCCAAGCCCGAACCCAAGGCTGAGCCCAAGCAAGAGGCCAAGCCCGAACCGAAGCCGGAGCCCAAGGCCGAACCCGCCCCGGCGGCGGCGGGCAGCGAGACCGACGCCAATCCGTACGTCACACCGCTGGTGCGCAAGTTGGCCGCCGAGAACAACGTCGACCTGTCCTCGGTGAAGGGCACCGGCGTGGGCGGGCGCATCCGCAAGCAGGATGTGCTCGCGGCCGCGGAGGCGGCAAAGGCACCAGCGGCCGGCCAGGAGAAGGAAGCTGTCGCCCCGGCGGCCGGCCAGAAGAAGGAGGCCGCCCCGGCCCCATCCCTGGCGCATCTGCGGGGAAGCACGCAGAAGGCGAACCGCATCCGGCAGATCACCGCGAAGAAGACCCGCGAGTCCCTGCAGACCACCGCGCAGCTGACCCAGGTGCACGAGGTCGACCTGACCAAGATCGTGGCGCTGCGCGCCAAGGCGAAGAAGAGCTTCTCCGAGCGTGAGGGCGTCAACCTGACGTTCCTGCCGTTCTTCGCGGTCGCCGTCGTCGACGCCCTCAAGGCGCACCCGAACATCAACGCCAGCTACAACGAGGACACCAAGGAGATCACCTACTACGACGCCGAGCACCTCGGCTTCGCGGTGGACACCGAACAGGGTCTGCTCTCCCCCGTCGTCCACAACGCCGGTGATCTCTCCCTCGGTGGCCTGGCCAGGGCCATCGCCGATATCGCCGCGCGCGCCAGGTCGGGCAACCTCAAGCCCGACGAGCTGTCCGGCGGCACCTTCACCATCACCAACATCGGCAGCCAGGGCGCGCTGTTCGACACCCCGATCCTGGTCCCGCCGCAGGCGGCGATGCTGGGCACCGGTGCGATCGTCAAGCGCCCGCGCGTCATCTCCGACGAGTTCGGCAACGAGTCGATCGGGGTGCGGTCGGTGGCCTACCTGCCGCTCACCTACGATCACCGCCTCATCGACGGTGCCGACGCCGGCCGCTTCCTGACCACGGTCAAGCGCCGGCTCGAAGAAGGCGCGTTCGAGGCCGATCTGGGGCTGTAACCGATGGCCGGGCAGGTCATCGCTGTCGCGGGGTCGTCGGGGCTGATCGGTTCAGCCCTGACGACCGCGCTGCGCACCTCCGATCACCGGGTGCTGCGCCTGGTGCGCACCTCGCCGGCGGGTCCCGACGAGGTGTTCTGGAATCCGGCCACCGGCCAGCTCGACATCGACGCCTTGGCCGGCGTCGATGCGGTGGTCAACCTGTGCGGTGTCGGTGTCGGTGACAAACGCTGGTCGGGCTCGTTCAAGCAGAGCCTGCGGGACAGCCGGATCGGCCCGACCGAGGTGCTCGCCGCGGCCGTGGCCGACGCGGGCGTCCCGCTGCTGGTCAACGCCAGCGCGGTCGGCTACTACGGGGACACCCGGGACCGGGTGGTCGACGAGACCGCACCGTGTGGCACGGGGTTCCTGGCCCAGCTCTGCGCGGACTGGGAGGCCTCGACCGCGGTTGCCGAGGACGCCGGTGCCAGGGTGGTGCTGCTGCGCACGGGGCTTGTGCTCTCCCCCGCCGGTGGCATGCTCAACCGGTTGCGCCCCATCTTCGGTCTCGGCCTCGGCGCCCGCCTGGGCAACGGGCGGCAGTACTTCCCGTGGATCAGCCTGGAGGACGAGATCCGTGCGATCCGGTTCGCGCTCACCGATGAGCAGCTGGCGGGTCCGGTCAACCTCACCGGCCCGGCGCCGGTGACCAACGGCGAGTTCACCGCCGCGCTCGGCAGGGCCCTCAACCGCCCCACCCCGATGATCGTCCCCGGGTTCGCGCTGCGCGCGGCCCTCGGCGAGTTCGCCGACGAGGGTCTGCTGGCCGGCCAGCGGGCCATCCCGGCTGCATTGGAGCGGGCCGGTTTCGTCTTTCACCACAACACCGTCGGTGCCGCGCTGAGCTATGTGACCGCCGGTGTCCCACCGGCGTAGGTGTCTGGCCGGTGTCCCACCGGCGTAACGTCTCTCGGGTGACCTCCATCCGTTCCTCCGCCGAACCGCTGCAGGTGCGCGTGCTGGGCAGCGTGGACTACGTGCAGGCCTGGCAGCTGCAGCGGGAGATCGCCGACGCGCGGGTGGCCGGTGGCCCGGACACCATGTTGCTGCTCGAACACCCGCCGGTCTACACCGCGGGCAAGCGCACCGAGGATCACGAGCGGCCGTTGGACGGCACCCCCGTGGTCGACACCGACCGCGGCGGCAAGATCACCTGGCATGGACCCGGCCAGCTCGTCGGATATCCGATCATCGGACTGGCCGAACCACTCGATGTGGTGAATTTCGTTCGGCGCCTTGAGGAGGCGCTCATCACGGTGTGCACCGATCTCGGTCTACACACGACGCGGGTCGACGGGCGGTCGGGGGTCTGGGTGCCCGCCGGGCCTGCGGGTCCCGCGCGCAAGATCGGCGCCATCGGCATCCGGGTGGCCCGCGGGGTCACCCTGCACGGCTTCGCGCTCAACTGCGACTGTGACCTCGGCGCGTTCGGTGGGATCATCCCCTGCGGCATCGCCGATGCCGGGGTCACCTCACTGACCGCCGAACTGGGCAGGCATGTGCGAGTGAAAGATGTCACCGACGCGGTGGCAGAGGCCGTCTCGGGTGCTTTGGACGGACAGATCCGCGTAGCATCGACGTCGTGAGTGTCGTCCCTGAAGGCCGTAAGTTACTGCGCCTTGAGGTGCGCAACGCCGAGACCCCCATCGAACGCAAACCGCCGTGGATCAAGACCACGCTGCGCACCGGCCCGGAGTACACCGAACTCAAGAGCCTGGTGAAGCGCGAGGGTCTGCACACCGTGTGTGAAGAGGCCGGCTGCCCCAACATCTACGAATGCTGGGAGGACCGCGAGGCCACCTTCCTGATCGGTGGCGAACAGTGCACCCGGCGCTGCGATTTCTGCCAGATCGACACCGGCAAGCCCGCCGAGCTCGACCGTGATGAACCGCGCCGCGTCGCCGAGAGCGTGCAAGCCATGGGTCTGCGTTATTCGACGGTTACCGGGGTGGCGCGCGACGATCTGCCCGACGGCGGTGCCTGGCTGTATGCCGAGACCGTCCGCCAGATCCACCAGCTCAACCCGAACACCGGTGTCGAGCTGCTCGCCCCGGATTTCAACGCGATACCCGAACAACTCGCCGAGGTGTTCGAGTCCCGCCCCGAGGTGTTCGCCCACAATGTCGAGACGGTGCCGCGCATCTTCAAGCGCATCCGCCCCGCCTTCCGGTACCAGCGCAGCCTCGACGTCATCACCGCCGCCCGTGATTTCGGGTTGGTGACCAAGAGCAACCTCATCCTCGGCATGGGCGAGACCCCCGAGGAGGTGCGCACCGCGCTGGTCGATCTTCACGAAGCGGGCTGCGATATCGTCACCATCACCCAGTACCTGCGGCCCTCACCGCGCCACCATCCGGTCGAGCGCTGGGTGCGGCCCGAGGAATTCGTCGAGCATTCCGACTACGCCAAGAGCGTCGGTTTCACCGGTGTGCTGGCCGGACCGCTGGTCCGGTCGTCCTACCGGGCGGGCAAGTTGTACGCCGAGGCTGCGCGGGTCAGAGCAGCCTCCGGCGCATCGTAAACTTGTCGAATGGCGAAATCGCGTAATCCCGCCCAGACCAAGGCCGCCAAGGCCGAGGCGAAGGCCGCCCGTAAGGCTGCGTCCAAGCAGCGCCGCAGCCAGCTGTGGCAGGCCTTCCAGATCCAACGCAAAGAGGACACCCGGCTGCTGCCGTACATGATCGGCGCGTTCGTGCTGATCGTGGGTGTCTCGATCGCGCTCGGCGTGCTGGCCGGCGGTTTCACCTTGTACATGATGATCCCGCTGGGCATCATCCTCGGTGCGCTGGTGGCCTTCATCATCTTCGGCCGCCGCGCCCAGAAATCGGTGTACCGCAAGGCCGAGGGACAGACCGGCGCGGCCGCCTGGGCGCTGGACAACCTTCGTGGCCGCTGGCGCGTCACCCCCGGCGTCGCGGCGACCGGGCACTTCGACGCCGTGCACCGGGTGATCGGCCGCCCGGGTGTCATCCTGGTCGGCGAGGGTTCGGCCAGCCGAGTGAAACCGCTTCTGGCGCAAGAGAAGAAGAAGACCGCACGGCTGGTCGGCGACGTTCCGATCTACGACATCGTGGTGGGCAACGGCGAGGGCGAGGTGCCGCTGGCCAAGTTGGAGCGTCACCTCGGCAAACTGCCCGCCAACATCACGACCAAGCAGATGGATTCGCTCGAATCGAAGTTGGTGGCACTGGGCTCCAAGATCGGTCCGGCCGCCATGCCCAAGGGCCCGCTGCCCAACCAGGCCAAGATGCGCGGCGTCGGGCGCACCGTCCGCCGCAAGTAGGGCAATAGGGCGCGGCCGCCATTTTCGGCGAGTTGCCGCCACCGGTACACCCCGGTTGCTTAGATACACCCATGACAGCCGGGCGGGTGCATGTGCACCGCATGTGAATGGGCACCGCACTTCTCCGCACTGACCGACCGGCGCACCGTGTTGCGCGCGGCAACCATCGTCGCAGCGACCGCCGCCGTGGGCACGCTCGCCGCCTGCGCCCCGGATTCCTCGCCGGCGCCCACCCCTGGCGCTGATCCCAGCCCCGGACCGGGTGGCTCGGCGACCACCGTTTTCCGCAACGGACGGGTCTACACCGTGGCAGGCCCGGCGCCGTGGGCCCAGGCGGTCGCGGTCACCGGGAACACCATCAGCTACGTCGGCGACGACGCCGGCGCGATGGCACTCGCCGGCCCGGACACCACGGTGATCGACCTGGGCGGCAAGCTGCTGATGCCCGGTTTCGTCGAGGGGCACACCCATCCGTTCCTCGGCGCATTCCTGACCTCCGGTGTCGACCTGCAGGTGCCCACGCTGGCCGAGGCCCTGGATGCCATCGCCGCCTATGCCAAGGCCAATCCGACCGGCCCGGTGCGTGGATTCGGTTGGCGTGTCGACATGTTCGGCCCGCAGGGACCCACCCGCGCCGATCTGGACCGGGTGCTACCCGACCGGCCCGGCTTCTTCTTCGCCATCGACGGGCACAGCCTGTGGGCCAACAGCAAGGCCCTGGAGCTGGCCGGCGTCAGCCGCGACACCCCGGACCCGATCCCGGGCTTCAGCTACTACGCGCGCGACGAGAACGGTGAGCCGACCGGGTATGTCCTCGAGGTCAACGCGGTGCTCGGCCTCGTCGACGCCGTCGAACCGATCTCCCCGGACACCATGGCCACCCTCGTACAGGGCTGGCTGCCCAAGGCCTCGGCGGCCGGTATCACGTCGGTCTTCGATGCCGGGGTGCCGCCCATCGGTGACGATCAGGCCGCGATCCTGCGGATCTACACCGATATCGAGCAACGCAACGAACTGCCGATCCGGGTGGCGGCCTCGTACTCGGTGCGGGGCGCCCCGATCGAGGGCACCGTCGAGAAGTTCACCGCGGTGCGCGATGCGGTCTCCAGCGAGCTGGTGACCGTCGGTGTGGTCAAGATCGTCGGCGACGGCACCCAGGGCGGGTACACCGCCTGGCTCATCGAGCCCTACGCCGACAAACCCGACTCCACCGGTGCCTCCCCGTTCACCGAGGAGCAGTGGCATCGGCTGGTCAACGATGTCGACGCGGCGGGCTACGACGTACACATCCACGCCTGCGGTGAACGCACGGCGCGGGTGGGTCTGGACGCCGTGGAACGCGCCATCGCGGCCAACCCGCCGCGGGACCGGCGCCACACCATCGCGCACCTGGTCTACGTCGAGGACTCCGACGCGCCGCGTTTCGCCCAGTTGGGCGTCACCGCGCAGTTCTCGGCGAACTGGATGTCGGCCGATCCCGACACCATCGAGAACATGGGTGCCCGCTATGGCGCACCGCGCAAGGATCTGCTCTACCGGCCGCAGGCGGTGCTCGGTTCAGGCGGGCGCATCTCGCTGGGCACCGACTGGCCCGCGGCGGGCTACTTCTCCACCTACAAGCCGTTGGACTCCATCCAGATCGGCGTCACCCGTCAACTCGTGGGCAAGCCGGATGCCGAGGTCCTCGCCCCGGCCGACCAGAAGCTGACCGTCGAGCAGGCCGTACACGCCAACACCCTCGGTGCGGCGTATCAGATCCGGCTGGAGGACAAGGTGGGCTCGGTGGAGGTCGGCAAGCTGGCCGACCTGATCGTGCTGGACCGCAACATCTTCGATATCGACCCGCACGACATCCATGCCGCAGAGGTGACGATGACGATGATGAACGGTCAGGTCCGCCACGAAAGTTAGTCGCTGACTCTGCGGTGAAGGTGCGCGCCACTCGACCTTTCGCGCCCTGTGCGCAGAGTCAACCGAAGTCGGGGCCTACCGCCGGACGACGGCGGTCTTGGTGGCCAGATCGTGCAGGCTGCGCTGGTCGGAGTCGGTGAACAGGGCCGGGATCACCAGTGCGGCCAGCAGGCCGCGCACCGCCGCCCGGCCCAGTCCCACGTGCTGACGGTTGTCCACCGACACCACCATCAGGCCGAGCGCGAGCTGACCAGGGGTGAAACCGAAAAGGCGCACCGACACCGCACCCAGGACGAACCACACCAGCAGGACCACCGTGGACATCATCGTCAGCGAGACCAGCCCGAAGGACATGCCCAGTGCGGTGAGACCGTAGGCGATCAGCCAGTCGATCAGCAGTGCGGCCGCGCGCCTGCCGAAACCGGCTATCGAGCCCGATCCGTGCTGCGGTAATCCCAGCCGGTGCCCGGGATAGTCGCCGCGGTCCTGCCCGGGGGCGCCTGCGGCCGAATCGAAGGGCTCCGGTCCGGACAACCAGGATGAGATCTCACGGGCCATGCCCCAAGCATAGGTTCCGGGCCCCGACGGGCCATTGCGTAACGTCTACGCAACATACGGTTGATGACCGTGCAACATGGTGTCCATAGCGTCAACGCGCGGGTCACCAGAAAAGGAGAATTCGTAGTGGCAGAAAAGACCTCCGATGACATCTTCAAGCTGATCAAGGACGAGAACGTCGAATACGTCGACATTCGGTTCTGCGATCTGCCCGGTGTCGTCCAGCACTTCTCTATCCCGGCCTCGGCGTTCGACGAGAGCGTCTTCGAGGACGGACTGGCCTTCGACGGCTCGTCGGTGCGCGGCTTCCAGTCGATCCACGAGTCGGACATGATGCTGCTGCCCGACCCCAACACCGCGCGCATCGATCCGTTCCGGGCAGCCAAGACGCTGAACCTGAGCTTCTTCGTGCACGATCCCTTCACCCGTGAGGCCTACTCGCGCGACCCACGCAACGTCGCCCGCAAGGCGGAGAACTACCTCGTCAGCACCGGTATCGCCGATACCTGTTACTTCGGTGCCGAGGCCGAGTTCTACATCTTCGACTCGGTGAGCTTCGACTCGAAGATGAACGGCACCTTCTACGAGGTGGACTCCGAGTCCGGCTGGTGGAACAGCGGCGAGCCCTACGAGGCCGACGGCTCCCCCAACCGCGGCTACAAGGTGCGCCCCAAGGGCGGCTACTTCCCCGTCGCGCCGTACGACCACTACGTGGATCTGCGCGATGAGATGGCCACCAACCTGACCAACGCCGGCTTCGTGCTCGAGCGCGGTCACCACGAGGTGGGCACCGCGGGCCAGGCCGAGATCAACTACAAGTTCGACACGCTGCTGGCCGCAGCCGACGATGTGCTGCTGTTCAAGTACATCATCAAGAACACCGCGTGGCAGAACGGCAAGACCGTCACCTTCATGCCCAAGCCTCTCTTCGGTGACAACGGTTCGGGTATGCACGCCCACCAGTCGCTGTGGAAGGACGGCAAGCCGTTGTTCCACGACGAGTCCGGTTATGCCGGCCTGTCGGATATCGCGCGCCACTACATCGGCGGCATCCTGCACCACGCGCCGTCGCTGCTGGCGTTCACCAACCCGACGGTGAACTCCTACAAGCGTCTGGTGCCGGGCTACGAGGCCCCGATCAACCTGGTCTACAGCCAGCGCAACCGCTCGGCCTGTGTCCGTATCCCGATCACCGGCAACAACCCCAAGGCCAAGCGTCTTGAGTTCCGTTGCCCGGACAGCTCGGGTAACCCGTACCTGGCGTTCGCCGCCATGCTGATGGCCGGTATCGACGGCATCAAGAAGAAGATCGAGCCACTGGCACCGGTCGACAAGGATCTCTACGAGCTGCCCCCGGACGAGGCCGCCAACATCCCGCAGGCCCCGACCTCGCTGGCCGCGGTGATCGACCGCCTGGAAGAGGACCACGAGTACCTCACCGAGGGTGGCGTGTTCACCGAGGATCTGATCGAGACCTGGATCTCCTACAAGCGGGAGAACGAGATCATGCCGATCCAGATCCGTCCTCACCCGTACGAGTTCAGCCTGTACTACGACGTCTAATTTCTGCTGCGTCTAAATTCTGCGGCGTCTGACCAGCCGTCTGAAGCAGGGCAGTCGACAGAAGTGCCCCAGGTCCTATGACCTGGGGCACTTCTGCTTTCGCGGGGAAGTTCCCCGGTACCCCTAAGCTCTGGTCCATGACTCCGCGGACGCACTGGACCGCCGAACTCCACGCCCTCCCGCGGACCAGCTGGCCACGCTATCTGGACGAGCATTCCGGGCTGCCCGGCCCCCGCGCCAACACCGAGCTGGCGCTGGCGTTCGGCGCGCTGGCCGATCAGGGGGATATCGACCGCGTCGTCGACAGCGCCGACGAGTACCGCGCCATGTGCGGGGCCGTCGCCCTCGGCACCCGCGCGACCGACACCGCCGCTCGGGCGCGGGCGCACACCGCGGCCTCCGATCCGCGCTGGCGGGTCCGCGAGGGGGTGGTCCTCGGCCTGCAGTTGTTGGCGGACAGCGATATCGGCACCGTGCAGAAGCTGGTCACGCGGTGGGCCCGCGACAGGGACCCACTGGTGGTGCGCGCCGCGGTGGCCGCGATCTGCGAGCCAAGGCTGCTGGGCACCGAGCCCGCGGCGGCGTGTGCCATCGACACCTGCACCGTCGCAACAGCCGTCGTGGCGAGGTGGCCCGCCGACGCGCGCCGGGACCAAGCGCTGCGCACCCTGCGTCAGACCCTGGGCTACTGCTGGAGTGTCGCGGTGGCCGCGGCACCGGAGTCCGGTTTGCCGGTGTTTTCGTCCCTGGACGACACCGATCCGGACGTGTCCTGGGTGATCCAGCAGAACCTGAAGAAGAAGCGGCTCACGCAGATCCTCGCCGCCGGTGGGTAGGGTCGGACGACATGATCAATCTGTCCGATCGTCTCAATTCGGCGGCCCCGGCGGTGCTGAGTCTGGTCCGGGTCGTCTTCGGGTTCCTGTTCACCCTGTTCGGCACCTCGAAGATCTTCGGGTGGCCCATCGCGATGGAGATGCCGGTCTGGTCGTGGCCGGTCTGGTACGCCGGGCTGATCGAGCTGATCGCCGGTGTGCTGATCATGGCCGGTCTGTTCACCCGCGCCGCGGCGTTCATCGCGTCGGGATCGATGGCGGTGGCCTACTTCTGGCAGCACCAGCCGCTGGCGCTGTGGCCGATCGTCAGCCCCGAATACGGCGGTAACGGCGGCCTGGACGCCATCCTGTTCTGTTTCGTCTTCCTGCTGTTCGTGTTCACCGGGGGCGGCGCTTATTCCCTCGACCGAGTGAGAAGTCGCACGCCGGCGGACTAGATCCAAAACGGACCACGGTCCTATTATCGGGTCCATGTCATCTACAGGTCTGGACTCCAAGCTCGCCTCGTTCACCCCGCTGGCACTGTCGGCATTCCGAATCGTGTTCGGACTGCTGTTCACCGTGCACGGCACCCAGAAGCTCTTCGGCTTCCCCACCGCCATGGAGAGCGGCACCGTGCCCGTGGGCACCTGGCCCTACTGGTATGCCGGTGTGATCGAGCTCGTCCTCGGCCTGCTGATCCTGACCGGACTCTTCACCCGGATCGCGGCCTTCATCGCCTCCGGCGAAATGGCCTACGCCTACTTCACCGCCCACCAGCCCACGGCACTGTGGCCGATCGACAACGGCGGCGAGGTCACCGTCCTGTACTGCTTTGCATTCCTGCTGCTGGTGTTCATCGGCGGCGGCGCCATCGCGCTGGACAGCGTCGTCGGCAAAAAGCGCGGCAGGGTCGCGAGCTAGACCGCCGGGCGCGCCCAGGCCGGCATGACGAAGATGCCCTCGGCTTCCACCGTGGGCCCCTCGTCATCCAAAATGTGGCCGCGGGCAAAGGCTTTCACGCCGTCGATGCGTTCCACCCAGGCCTCCGCCCGCAGCCGGCCCAGCGGTGTGCCGCGTCGGTATCGCAGTGTCAGGGTCCCGGTGAACCTCGGTTTCACCAGACCTTCGCTGGCCACCTCTCCCAGGATGTGATCGAGCACCAGCGCACAGATCCCGCCGTGCACCCGCCCCGGCGGGCCCTCATACGGCGACCCGAGGCTGAACTCCGACCAGCACCGGCCGTCGTCACCGTGCTCGATGTGCAGCGGCGGTGCAATGGCATTGCGAAGACCGATCGCCGGGTCGGCCCAGGTGACCGGTCGCCCCGTCTCGGCATGGCGCATGGTGCGCGGCGCATCGTGTTGCCTGCCCTCCAGCGCCTCGGCCGCCGCCTCGATGGCCGATTGCGCGGCGTGCACGGTCTCGGCGTCGGCACCGGTGCGGATGCCGGCGGCGACGAGCCGACGGATCGCCGCCGTGAGCGGACCGTAGAGGGCCCGCTGACGGTCATGCTCGGCGGCGGTGATCTCGGGGAAGGGCTGCATCTCAGGCTCCGAACACGTTGCGCACCACGTTTTTCGCACGTCGGGTGACGCGCAGGTAGTTGTCGAGGAACTCGCCGCCGTCGCCACCGGGCCATCCCGCCGCCGCCGCCACCGCGTTCAGTTGCCGGCCCGGGCCAGGCAACTGATCGGTCGCCTTGCCGCGCACCAACACCAGCGCGTTACGGGCCCGGGTGGCCGTCAGCCACGCCTCCCGCAGTTGCGCGATATCACCCTCGGCGAGCAACTCCGCAGCGCCGATGGCATCCAGCGTCGCCAATGTCGAGGTGTTGTGCAGCGCCGGTATCTCGTGGGCGTAGCGCAGCTGCAGCAGCTGGACGGTCCATTCGATATCGGCCAATCCACCACGGCCCAACTTGGTGTGGGTGTTGGGATCGGCACCGCGCGGCAACCGCTCGGCATCCACGCGTGCCTTGACCCGGCGGATCTCCTGGACCGCCTCGGCCGACACCCCGCCCGCCGGATATCGGGTCTTGTCGACGAGATGAAGGAACCGCTCCCCCAACTCCAGGTCACCGGCCACCCGGTGCGCCCGCAACAGCGCCTGGATCTCCCACGGCTGCGCCCACTGGGAGTAGTACGCCTCGTAGGAGGCCAGCGTGCGCACCAGCGGACCGTTGCGGCCCTCCGGCCGCAGACCGGTGTCGACCTCCAACGGTGGGTCGGCACTGGGGGTTCCGAGCAGGGCGCGCACCTGTTCGGCGATCGTCACCGACCACTTGACCGCGACCGACTCCTCGGCGCCGTTGTCGGGCTCGCAGACGAACATGACATCGGCATCGGAGCCGTACCCGAGTTCGCCGCCACCGAGGCGACCCATCCCGATCACCGCGATGCGCGCGGGCGCTCCCGCGGCGGGGGTCTTGTCCCGGATCACCACATCCAGCGCGGCTTGCAGCACCGCCACCCAGATGGAGGTCAGCGCCCGGCACACATCGGTGACCTCGAGCATGCCCAACAGATCAGCCGAGGCGACCCGCGCCAGCTCACGACGGCGCAGGGTGCGCGCCGCGGCGATCGCGCGGGCCGGATCCTGATGTCGTGCGGCCGAGGCGACCAGCGCCCGACCGACCGTATCGGGGTCGGCATCAAGGAGTTTGGGACCCGACGGCCCGTCGGCGTAGAGCTGGATCACCTCCGGGGCGCGCATCAACAGATCAGGGACATACGCCGAGGTGCCCAGCACCCGCATCAGGCGTTTGGCGACCGCCCCCTCGTCACGCAGCGTGGACAGATACCAGCGCAGGTCACCGAGTTCCTCGCTGATGCGCCGGTAGGCCAACAGCCCCGCGTCGGGGTCGGGGGTGTCGGACAACCAGTCCAGCAGCGTGGGCAACAACACCTGCTGCACCCGCCCGCGGCGGCCGCCCTCACCGGTCAGCGCGGCAAGGTGGGTCAACGCACTGCTCGGACCCTCGTAACCCAGTGCGGCCAGCTGTCGTTCGGCCGACTCGGTGGACATCACGTCTTGGATGCCGGGCTTGCCGACCGACTCCAGCAGCGGCTGATAGAACAGCTTGGCGTGCAACCGCGACACGCGGTGACTCTGCCGTTTGAGCTCGTTGCGCAGCACGCCGAGGGCGTCATGCCGGCCGTCGGGCCGGACATGAGCCGCGCGCGCCAGCCAGCGCAGCGCCTCCTCGTCATCGGGCTCGGGCAACATGTGCGTGCGCTTGAGGCGCTGCAACTGCAGCCGATGCTCGAGCAACCGCAGGAACTCATAGGAGGCCGTCAGATTGGCGGCATCGTCGCGGCCGACGTACCCACCGCTACCCAGTGCGGCCAGCGCATCGACGGTGGACGCGACGTGCAGCGTGTCATCGGTGCGGCCGTGCACCAGTTGCAGCAGCTGCACCGCGAATTCGACATCGCGCAGGCCGCCGGTGCCCAGTTTGAGTTCACGATCACGCACGCCGGCCGGTACCAGCTCGACGACGCGGCGACGCATGGCCTGCACATCGGGGACGAAATCCTCACGCTCGCAGGCGGTCCAGACCATCGGCATCAGCGCCTCGATATAGCGCGCGCCCAGCTCGGGGTCCCCGGCGGCCGGACGCGCCTTGAGCAACGCCTGGAATTCCCAGGTCTTGGCCCACCGTTCGTAGTAGGCGACATGTGATTCCAGGGTCCGCACCAGCTGGCCCTGTTTGCCCTCCGGACGCAGCGCCGCGTCGACCTCGAAGAAGGTGTCCCCGGCGAACCGCATCATCTCACCGGCGACCCGGGTGGTGATCGCGTCGGCATTCTCCGCGACGAAGATGACGTCCACGTCGCTGACGTAGTTCAGTTCGCGCGCACCGCATTTGCCCATCGCGATGACCGAGATGACCGGCGCCTTCCCGGGGTCGTCGCACACGGTCCTGACGGCGATCACCAGCGCCGCGGCCAGCGCGGCGTCGGCGAGATCGGACAGGTGCTCGCCGACCGTGCTGAACTGCAGCACCGGCTCGTTCTCGACGGTCGGGGCCAGGTCCAGACCGGCCAGCACCATCAGCCGGTCACGGTAGAGCGTCTGCAGCGGCAGGCTGGCCAGTCGGGTGTCGGTGACCTCGTGCGCGGCGGCGACGAACTGCTCGGCCAACGCATCCCGGTCCGGCAGCCGCACCGCGCCCGCCAACAGCCGCCAGGACTGCGGGCGCGCGACGAGGTGATCACCGAGGGCGAGCGAACCGCCGAGCACCGCGAACAACCGCCCGCGCAGCGACTTGTCCTTCAGCAGCGCGGCGTTCAGCTCGTCCCAGTCGCTCTCAAGG
This sequence comes from Mycolicibacterium neoaurum VKM Ac-1815D, assembly GCF_000317305.3. Next base: position 3,802,197 of record NC_023036.2, read on the forward strand.
GCGTCGGCGAGACGCACCATCGTGCGCAGCGCGGCATCGGCATCGGGCGCGCGCGAGAGCGACCACAACAACTCGACATGGTCGTCGGTGTTCCAGCCGAGCCGGTCCAGGTCCGCCCGGGCGGTCAGCTCGACCAGGCCCAGGCGCCCGACACCGGGCAGCTTGGGACGCTGTGTGACGGGTTTGGACACCCCCCCAAGCTACAGCGACAGGTAGTTCTTCAACTCGAACGGGGTGACGGTGCTGCGGTAGTTCTCCCACTCCGTGCGCTTGTTGCGCAGGAAGTAGTCGAACACGTGCTCCCCCAAGGCTTCCGCCACCAGCTCGGAGCTCTCCATCTCCTGCAGCGCCACGCCGAGGCTGCCCGGCAGCTCCTTGTAGCCCATGGCGCGCCGTTCCTCGGGCGTCAGGCTCCACACATTGTCCTCGGCCTGCGGACCGAGCACGTAGTTCTTCTCGACACCACGCAGGCCGGCGGCCAGCAGCACCGCGTACGTCAGGTACGGGTTGCAGGCCGAGTCCGGGCTACGCACCTCGATGCGCCGCGACGACGCCTTGCGCGGGGTGTACATCGGCACCCGCACCAGCGCCGAGCGGTTGGCCGCACCCCACGACGCCGCGGTCGGTGCCTCGCCGCCGTGCACCAGCCGCTTGTAGGAGTTCACCCACTGGTTGGTGACGGCACTGATCTCGCTGGCGTGCTCAAGGATGCCTGCGATGAACGACTTCGCGACATCGGAGAGCTGCAGCGGATCGTCGGGGCCGTGGAAAGCGTTGGTGTCACCCTCGAACAGGCTCATATGGGTGTGCATCGCCGAACCGGGATGCTCGGAGAACGGCTTGGGCATGAAGGAGGCCCGCACGCCATCGCTGAGGGCGACCTCTTTGACCAGATAGCGGAACGTCATCACGTTATCGGCCATGGAAAGCGCATCGGCGTAACGCAGGTCGATCTCCTGCTGGCCGGGCGCACCCTCGTGATGGCTGAATTCGACCGAGATGCCCATCTGCTCGAGGGCGTCGATGGCGTGGCGGCGGAAGTTGGGGGCCGAGTCGTGCACGGCCTGATCGAAATAGCCGCCGTTGTCGGCCGGTACCGGCGGGTCTTCGTCGTTGCCCGGCTTGAGCAGGAAGAACTCGATCTCCGGGTGCACATAGCAGGAAAAGCCGAGATCGCTGGCCTTGGCGAGCTGGCGGCGCAGCACGTGCCGCGAATCCGCCCACGACGGGGAACCGTCGGGCATGGTGATATCGCAGAACATCCGCGCCGAGTGATGCCTGCCCGCGCTGTCCGACCACGGCAGCACCTGGAAGGTGGACGGATCGGGGCGGGCGACCATATCGGCCTCCGACACCCGGGCGAAGCCCTCGATCGAGGAGCCGTCGAAGCCGATGCCCTCCTCGAAGGCGCCCTCGAGTTCGGCGGGCGCGATCGCCACCGACTTGAGGTAGCCGAGCACGTCGGTGAACCACAACCGGACGAAACGGATATCGCGTTCCTCCAGCGTGCGCAGCACGAATTCCTTCTGGCGGTCCATAGGCGAAGCCTAGGTACCGGCTGTTAAATCTGTGTTACGCGGCCGAGTCCGGTGGCGACGAATCGGCCGATTCAGCACCGCAACCCGGCCGGGGGCGGGGTCAGATCGGTCAGGAAGGCCAGCACCGAGGTGTCGACGCAGGCGTCGCCGTTGAACACCACCGTGTGTTGGCTGCCCTCGAAGGTCACCAACGGCGCCTGCAGCTGCGCGGCCAGGTTCACCCCGGCCTGGTACGGGGTCGCCGGATCACGCGTGGTGGACACGACGATGACCTTGCCCGGCCCCGGTGAGACGGCCGGGTGCGGCTCGCGGGTGGAGGACACCGGCCACAGCGCGCAGATATCGCGCGGCGCGTACCCGGTGAAGCTGCCGTACTCCAGGAAGGGTGCGGCCGCGCGGGTGCGTCGGTCGGCGTCCACCCACACCGCGGGGTCCGGCGAGAAGCGGGAATCGGCACAACGGATCGCGGTGAAGGCATCCTGCTGGCTGCTGTAGCGGCCATTCGCATCGCGACCCAGGTAGTTGTCGGCGAGCATCAGCAGGTCGCCGGCATCGGTGCCATGGGCCAGCCCCAGCAGACCGCTGGTCAGATAGGGCCAGTACCGCTTCGAGTAGAGCGCGTTGGCGGTGCCGGTGATCGCATCGGAGTAACTCAGCCCGCGCGGGTCGGAGGTGGCGCCCGGCCGCTGGACCAGCGGGTCGATCAGCGCGTGGTAGCGGCTGACGAAGGCGGCGGGGTCGGTGCCCAGCGGGCAGGCCGGCGAGCGGGCGCAGTCGGCGGCGTACTCGTCGAAGACACCCTGGAAACCGGCGAGCTGGGCGATGTTCCGCTCGATCGGCCCCACCGCCGGGTCCAGCGCACCGTCGAGCACCATGGCGCGCACCCGATCCGGGTAGCGCTCGGCGTAGGCGGTACCGAGCGCGGTGCCATAGGAGAAGCCGAGGTAGCTCAGTTGCTCCTCACCGAGGGCGGCGCGGACGGTGTCCATGTCGTCGGCGGCGGTATCGGTGCCCAGACCGGCGAGGAACGGCGCCCCCAGCTGGTCGAGACAGCGTTGACCGAACCAGCGGTAGACCTCTTCGGTGTGCGCGATCCCGGTCGGGCTGTAATCGACCATCGGCTCGCGCCGGTAGGCGTCGATATCGGCGTCGGAGCGGCAGCGCAGCTGCGGTGTGGAATAACCGATTCCACGCGGGTCGAAGCCTACGAGATCGAAGCGCCTGCCGATCTCGGTGTCGGCCAGGGCCGTCCCCATATCGGCGACGGTGTCCACCGCCGAGGCGCCAGGACCGCCGGGATTGACCATCAATATCCCGATCCGCTCCCCCGATGCGGGTACCCGGATGACCGCCAGCTGCGCCCCGTCGACGGCGACGGTGCCGCACTGCGCGGTGGCGATGACCGGCCGGTCACCCAGCAGCTGTGCGCAGCCGCCCCACGAGACGGCGGCCTGCGCCGGCACAACCAGCACGCCGGCCAGCAACAGTGGGGCCAGCAGCATCGCGAAAAGCCTGCCCGCCAGCCACATGCGGGCCATGCTCGCACGGGTCGGCGCGCCCGCTCGCCCGCGCACCGCCGCGGAGATCAGACGGTGACGTAGCCGTGACCTGTCGGCCGCCGGTCAGCAGCGGGTGCCCGGAGGCGGAACCTGGAGGTCGACAAGGTACTTGCTGGAGATGTCGTCGACGCACCGGTCGCCCTGGAACACCACGGTGTGCTGGGTGCCCTCGTAGGTCAACAGCGTTCCGCCGAGCTGGCGGGCCAGGTCGACGCCGGCCTGGTACGGCGTCGCCGGGTCGTTGGTGGTCGACACCACCAGGGTGGGCGGCATGTTCTGCACCCGCAGTTCGTGCTGCTCCGAGGTGGGCGGCACCGGCCAGAACGCGCAGGTTCCCATCGGCGCGTTACCGGTGAACTCGCCGTAGCTCAGGAACGGGGCGACCTCGCGGGACTTGCGGTCCTGTTCGATGACGACATCGCGATCCGTGATGGGGGGTTCGTCGACGCAGTTGACGGCGACCCGCACGTCGGTCGAATTGTTGTAGTGGCCGTCGGCGTCTCGACCCATGTAGAGGTCGGAGAGCGCGAGCATGGTGTCTCCGCGGCCGGCGCGCAGCTCGGTCAACGCATCGGTCAGATGGCGCCACAGGCTCGGCGAGTACAGCGGCAGGATGGTGCCGACCACCGCATCGCTGTAACCGAGCCCGCGCGGGTCGCGGGTCCGAGCCGGTGTGTCGACGAGTGGATCGACCAACGATTTGTACACCTCGGTGGCCTTGGCCGGATCGGTGCCCAGCGGGCAGTCCGGATCCTTGGCACAGTCGGCGGCGTAGTCGTCGAATGCGGTCTGGAAGGCCTTGGCCTGACGCAGATCGGCTTCCAGCTGATCGGCGTTGGGATCGACCGCGCCGTCGAGGATCATCGCGCGCACCTTGTCTCCACCGAACAGCTCGGCGTAGGTGGCGCCGATCCTGGTGCCGTAGGAGTACCCGAGGTAGGTCAGCTTCTCGTCACCGACAGCCTGTCGCATGGCGTCGAGATCCTTTGCCACACTTTGGGTTCCGATGTTGGCGAGGAACTCTTCGCCCATCTTGTCCACGCAGCGGTCCACGAAGGCCTTGGTCTCGGCCTCGATATGGGCCACACCCTCGTCGTCGTACTCGACCGTGGGGTCCGCACGTTGGCGATCATTGTCCTCATCTGAGTTGCACCACAGCGCCGGCCTGGAGGCGCCCACCCCGCGCGGGTCGAAGCCGACCAGGTCGAAGCGTTCCCGCACCGGCTGGGGCAGGCTGCTCACCAGCGAGGCGGCCGCCTTGACGCCGGATTCGCCGGGGCCGCCGGGATTGATGAACAGGGTGCCGATCTTGGTGCCGGTGGCCTTGATGCGCATCATCGCGATCTGGGCGACGTCACCATCGGGCTTGTCGTAGTCGACCGGCACGGACAGCAGCCCGCATTCGGCACCGGTGGGGATCTGCGACTCCCCCGCACCCGCCTCGCACGGCGCCCACTGCACGGGGGTGCCGGGCCGCGGCGCGGACAGCACGGCGCGACCCTCGACGGCGTTGCTGCATCCGGATACCAGCAGCAGTGTCATCGAGGCCGCGAGGATCCCGCGCGTGAGGTTCATGGCTGACCATGCTGCCATGCGCCGACATCACAGCAGGTGAGGGCGAGGTCAGGCGCGCGCCGCGGTGAGCAGGTCCCCCAATTCGACGGTGAAATCGTCGGCCATCTCCCACAGGTCGGGCAGCAGTTCGGGGCAGGAGACGATGCCGACGTCGAGCTTGCCGCGCAGCGACATCACGGTGATGTTGAGGCCCGAGCCGTGGAAGATCGGGCCCAGCGGATACATCGCGTTCACCTCGCAGCCCAGCAGGTAGAGCGGGACCTGCGGTCCCGGCACATTGGAGACCACCAGGTTGTGCACCGGCGCGGCGGCCGAGAGCTTGCTGCGGGCGTACACGCGCATGGCGATGCCGAACACCGCCGGGGCCGCGAACTGCGTCCAGTCCTGCAGCAGGGTGGCCCCGATGGCCGAGCTGTGTTGCTTGGCCACCGAATTCGCCTCGGCGATGACCCTGAGGCGCTCGACCGGATCGGCGATGTTGGTGTGCAGCGAGGAGAACATGCCCGAGACCTGATTACGGCCGGGCCGATCGGACTTGTCATGCACCGATACCGGGATCATGGCCACCAGCGAGGACTCCGGCAGCTCGTCACGGTCGAGCAGGTACCGGCGCAGGACCCCGGCGACCAGGGCCATCACCACGTCGTTGACCTTCACCCCGAAGCGGTCCTTGACGGTCTTGATATCTGCGAGGTCCAACTCGGCGAACGAAATGTTGCGGTGTCCGGTGACATTCGCGTTGAACGGGGTCTTGGGCGCGGCGAACGGGGCCGCCATGGTCAACCCCTTGGTGGCCCGGCGCGCGGTGTCGACGACGGTGGACACCGTCGAAGGCAGCACGTTCATCAGCTTCAACGGCCGGGTGACGAACCGAAATGCACCATTGATCGCGATCTCCAGCTCGGTCGCCGAGCCGGGGCCGTCCACCGGGTCCGGCGGCGGGGCGTCGGGCTCGGTGGTGCACAACGTCGACATCAGGTTGGCGCCGGTGACACCGTCGACCGCGGCGTGGTGCACCTTGGTCAACAGTGCCAGCCGCCCGCCGGAGTGCGCGTCGGTGCCCGCGACGTTCTCGATGACCCACATCTCCCACAGCGGACGGCTGCGGTCCAGCGGCAGAGAGGCAATGTGACCGCAGATCTCCGACAGCTCGGCGCGGCCGCCGGGTGCGGGCAGTCCGATCCGGTGCAGGTGGCGCAGCACGTCGAAATCGGGGTCATCGACCCACACCGGATGGTCGAGGTTGAGACGGCTGTCGGCGAGCTTCTCCCGGAACTCGGGCATCGCCTTGACCCGCATGGCCAGCTCGTCGCGCAACCGGTCGAAGGTGTAGCCGCCGGGCATCGTGGAGGTGTCCAGCTCGAGGATGGAACAGACGTGCAACGGCTGGGCTGCCGTCTCCAGATAGAGGAAGCTGGCGTCGAGCCCACTGAGTCGTTGCATGATGCCGATGGTAGGGCTGCCGGTGATCGGTGTGAGCAAATCCACTCGACCACGCTGTTCTCCCGATGCGCCCGAAGGTGGCAGACTTGTCGGCGTCAGAAGACCCGGGGACCCGAATGGGCCTCGAGGACTACCCGACAACCCACATCGAAGGACAAAGATGTCTGAACAGTCCGTTTATGGTGCCGGCAATACCCCCGTGAAGGTGCGCACGCACCACCTGCAGAAGTGGAAGGCCGAAGGCCACAAGTGGTCCATGCTGACCGCCTACGACTACTCCACCGCCCGGATCTTCGATGAGGCCGGCATCCCGGTGCTCCTGGTCGGCGATTCCGCTGCCAACGTGGTGTACGGCTACGACACCACCGTCCGCGTCACCATCGACGAACTGATCCCGTTGGTCAGTGCGGTCGTTCGCGGCGCCCAGCACGCGCTGGTGGTCGCCGACCTGCCCTTCGGCAGCTACGAGCGCAGCGTCGACCAGGCGCTGGAGACCGCGACCAGGTTCATGAAGGAGACCGGGGCGCACGCGGTGAAGCTGGAGGGCGGCGAGCGGGTCGCAGCGCAGATCGCCGCATTGACCCAGGCGGGCATCCCGGTGATCGCCCATATCGGGTTCACCCCGCAGAGCGTCAACGGCCTCGGTGGTTACCGGGTGCAGGGGCGCGGCGACAACGGTGACCAGACCATCCACGATGCGATCGCGGTGGCCGAGGCCGGTGCGGTGGCCGTGGTGCTGGAGATGGTCCCCGCCGAGCTCGCCACCCAGATCACCGGCAAGCTGACCATCCCGACCATCGGCATCGGCGCCGGTCCCAACTGCGACGCGCAGGTGCTGGTGTGGCAGGACATGGCCGGGCTCACCTCGGGTAAGACAGCGAAGTTCGTGAAGCGGTTCGCCGAGATCGGCACCGAGCTGGGACGTGCGGCTCGGCAGTACGCCGATGAGGTCGCCGGCGGGGTGTTCCCCGCCGACGAACACTCCTACTAGCCCTCGGCCTGTTCTCCGGCTCAGCCGAAGGCAGGCGCCCGTTTACCCACGAATGCCGCGACGCCTTCTCTGCCATCGGCGGAGGAGGCGTTCGTGGCGATATGGCGCGCCTCGTTCTCCAGCTGTGCCTCGTATCCGTTCGCGTAGCTGGACAGCAACAGCTGTTTGACCGCCGAGTTGGAACCACGGGCGCCCGTAGCGATCTGCTCGGCCAGCTCGGCCAACGTGTCGGGCAGTTCGGCGTCGGGAACGACGGTGGTGACCAGACCCCAGTCCAGCGCCTCGGCGGCCTTGACCACCCGGTTGGTGATCATCAGTTCCTGGGTGCGGCGCAGGCCGATGAGCCGCGGCAGCACGTAGCTGGCTCCACCGTCCGGGCTCAACCCGGCCTTGGTGTAGGCCATCGTGAACGATGCCGATTCGGCGGCCAGCACCAGATCACCGGAGACGCCGAGGGAGAAACCGGCTCCGGCGGCGACACCGTTGACCGCGGTGATCAGGACGGCGTCCATCCGGGCGAAGGTGGACATGGCCCGGTGCAGGTCGTTGGCCATGGATTTGACGAAGACGCCCGGGTCATCGGCGGCGGCCATGGCCTTCAGATCACCGCCCGCGCAGAAGAACCGGCCGGCGCCGGTCAGGGTGACCACCTTGGTGTCCGGGGTGTCGCAGAGCGTGGCGGCGGCGGCCAAGTCGCGCGTCATCTCCGCGTTCATGCCGTTGGCGGCGTCGGGCCGGTCCAGGACGATGGTGACGACGGACCCGTCCCTGGTGAACTTCAGCGTCTCGAAAGCGGTCATGGCGCACACCGTATTACCTGGCCACCGCCAGACGTCCCACCCGCCCCGGTTTCGGCCCGCTCCCGCGCCCGGTGGGTTGTTCGCCCGAATGTGGCACGCTGTTCACAACAAGCACCGGGTGCCACATCGAACAAGGGTGAACATGCCTGCCGACAAACCAAAGACGTCGCGCCACACCGAGGTTGAGCGCAAGTTCGACGTCGTCGAGAGCACGGTCTCGCCGTCGTTCGAGGGGCTCGCTCTGGTGTCCAGGGTTCAGCACCAGCCGACCCAACTGCTGGAGGCGGTGTACTACGACACACCGTCCCATGACCTGGCCGCCCACAAGATCACCCTGCGCCGCCGCACCGGGGGCACCGACGAGGGCTGGCATGTGAAGTTGCCCGCCGGGCCGGATGCGCGGACCGAGGTGCGGGCCCCGTTGGCAGACTCGGTGCCCGAGGACATCCGCGATGTGGTCGCCGCGATCGTGCGGGACCGTTCGCTGTCGGCCGTTGCGCGCATCACCACCAACCGGACGGTGTCGCTGTTGTTCGGCGCCGACGGCACGCCGCTGGCCGAGTTCTGCGATGACCAGGTCGACGCGGCGGCGTTGCGGCCCGACAGCGAGCCGCAGACCTGGCGGGAGTGGGAGCTGGAGCTGATCGGCCAGCCGCGCAAAGCCGCCGATCTGTTGGACCGACTGTCCAACCGGCTGTTGGACGCGGGCGCGGTACCGGCCGGGCACGGGTCGAAGCTGGCGCGCGTGTTGGCTACCGGTGAGCCGTCGACGGCCGGAGTCGAGACCTCCGATCCGGTGCGCCGGGCGGTGGCCGAGAACGTCGCCGAGCTGTTGGTGTGGGATCGGGCGGTGCGCGCCGACGCGTGGGATTCGGTGCACCAGATGCGCGTCACCACCCGCAAGATCCGGAGCCTGCTGGCCGACGAGTCGTTCGGGTTGCCCGAGGATTCCTGGATCCTCGACGAGCTGAAGCTACTGGCGGGCATCCTCGGGGTGGCCCGTGACGCCGAGGTGCTCGCCGAGAAGTACGAGAAGGCACTGGACTCGCTGGCCCCGGAGTTGGTGCGCGGTCCGGTGCGGGCTCGGCTGGTCGACGGTGCCAAGGCTCGCTATGCGGGTGGGTGGCGCCGGTCGTTGATGGCGATGCGCTCGGAGCGGTACTTCCGGCTGCTCGACGGTCTCGACGAGTTGGTGGCCGCGCCGTCGGAGACCACCGAGAAGTCCGGGTCGGAGTCGGCCGCGGCGAGCATGGCGGCGGCCTACAAGAAGGTGCAGAAGGCGGCGAAGGCTGCCGCCGACGATGGCACCGACGAGTCTCTGCACCGGATCCGCAAGCGTGCCAAGCGACTTCGTTATACCGCCTCGGCGATCGGTGACACCGCGGTGGAGGCCAAGGCCAAGACGATCCAGAGCCTGCTCGGCGACCACCAGGACAGCGTGGTGAGCCGGACCCATCTGCTGCACGAGGCCGACGCCGCGCATGCCGCCGGCGAGGACACCTTCACCTACGGCGTGCTGTACCAGAAGGAGGTCGAGGTGGCCCTTGAGGCCGAGGCCGGGATCGACGAGGCGTTGGCGTCGCTGAAGAAGGCCGTCAAGAAGTAGCGGGCGGACGAGCTGGCCTGTAAGCCGGATTCTGTACCGGCCTCCTGACGGAGGACCGATAGGCGACCATCCATCTGGACACACCGTCGCCGGGTGCCTCAAGCGGCCTACCCGCAAGCTCGGGCGAGCAGCCCTCGAACGCTCGCGCGACCGCAACCAGGTTGCGGCCTTCTTGGCCTTGCTTCGGGTGGGGTTTGCCTAGCCATCCCGGTCACCCGGGATGCTGGTGCGCTCTTACCGCACCGTTTCACCCTTACCGCCCTTGCGGGCGGCGGTCTGTTTTCTGTGGCACTTTCCCGCGGGTTGCCCCGGATTGCCGTTAGCAATCACCCTGCTCTGTGAAGTCCGGACTTTCCTCGAACCCCGGGTCGCCCCGTGGCCCGCGGCCGCCCGGCCAACTCGTCCGCGCGCGCAACGGTAGCACCACATCGCCGCTGGCCCAGCATCGTCGGGCGGCGGCGGTGAGCGGACGCCAGAGCTTTCCGCGTCAGAACGGCGGGTCGCCGTCGAGAGCGATAGCGGCTGCGTTGCGGGTGCGTTCGGCGTTGATGCGGTAGTCGCGGTCGTGTTGGCGGGTGCGTTGGCGTCGCGGGATGGCCGGTTCGCAGTTGCGCTCATCGATGAGGGTGATGTGTCGCGCTCGTGGGATCTCGACGTCAGATGTTCTGCGTGGGAACAGGACTGGCGCCAGTGGCATCGTCGCGTATCGGTGCCCGGACGGTGAGGCCCATTCGGTGGTGCCGTCGGGGTGAGCTTTCGGGGTCCAGCCAGTTTTCAGTGTTTTGAGCAGGTGGTGTTCGCGGCAGAGCGGTCGCAGATTGCCCGGATGGGTCGCCCCGGCCGGCCACGCGACGACATGGTCCAGATCGCAGCGTTGGGCGGGTTTTCCGCAGCCGGGGAAACAGCAGGTCATCGCGGTCATCCGGACGTAGGCCGCTAGCTTGGCCGAGGGGCGGTAGCGGGGTTCGGAGCCCAGGACTGTTGCGCTGCTCAGGGGCCGGACTTTGGCGCCGCCTGCGATGAGGTCGGCGAGTAGGTGGGCGGGGATGATCGCGCCGTCGAGGGTGATCCCGGCACTCAGGCCCGTTTTGGCGGCCGGGGCAGTAGGTGTCGAGGGCGCCGAGGGTGGCTGTGGCTCGGCCTCGGACGGCGTGGCCGCGGGTTTCTCGGGCGCTGCCGATCCGGTCCTCGGGTCCTGACTACCGCTGCCATCGGGCGTGGGCCCAGTATCTGGCTTTGCCCCGTGCCCGCTTTCGGGGTCTTGTCCGGTGAGGACGTAGATGGTGACCGCACCGGCGCGAGGGTCTTTCCCTGATCCTGCGCAGTCAGGGTTGCTGCAGAGGCAGGTGAGTCGGTCGGCTCCGGCCAGGACCGCGGCCAGGGCGTCGGCGCGGCGTTCGGCCACGGTCCGCGGATCCTCAGAACAAACACCATGGGCGAGGTCGTTGAGGCGGGTGTCGCTGATCGCGGCGTCGGTGGCACGCATCCGTCCCCAGAACGACACCACCCCGTCGGGATCGTCACGGTCACCGAAGTCGATATAGCGGTCTTTGGCCGCGACCTTGGACCGGATGACCGCGACCGGGTCGAATGTGTGCACCCAGTAGTCGACCGCCCGGATCAACGCGGTCTCAGAGAGCGTGCCGTATTGGTGGGCGGTGCCGGCGATCCCGGCATCGATCAACGCCAACGCCTCCTCATCGCAGACCAGCTGGGTGCGCCAGGTGATCGCGGCGATCACCTTCGCCGACACCGACCCTTGCGCGAACACCTCGGCGGTGCGGGGCAGCCGGTCACGCAGGGCCATCGCGATGCGCATCTGGGCACTGGCGGCCCGGGGTCCGAGAGTGCAGGCCGCAGTGATCTCGGCTTTGGCGAGTGCCCATCCGTCGATCAGCTTCAACGCCGACGATTCGTCTTCGTCCTCGCAGTGCCGTGCGGTGACTTCGGCGATCGCGGCCAGCCGCCGGGCCGCCGCGGCCGCCTCGGCGCGGGTGGCATCGGTGACCTCGGCGATGAGCGCCTCATCGCTCAACTCCGACAGCCCCGACAGTTCGAACATATGTTCTATACTACCCGCGCACCCCGGCGGGGCAAGGCCGATCGAGGCGCCTGTGGATAACCCTGTAACGCCTGCTCAAGGTGCGGAATGGGCGTTGATCGGCATGGGATCGGCGGTCTGTGCGATGAGTCGTTGACTCACCGAAAGTGCGCGCGTCAGCGCCGGCGCAACACCATCACATTGTCGGTCAAATGCCCCGGTTGCCCGTCCGGTCCCACGGCGTCGCGGGCCACCGCCTCGATGCGCACCCGCTCCCAGTCCTCGCCGAGCTCCAGGCCGGCCACCACCTCCTCGGCCGACGGGAACTGGACATGCTGATGGTTCGACCACGGTGGCGCATCGCCGTGATCGACGATCAGCAGCACCCCACCCGGCGCCACCGCCTCGGCCGCCCGCCGCAACACCCGCACCCGATCCATCGGCAGCTTCGAATGCAGGAACTGGGCCGACACCAGATCGAACTGCCCCTCGGGGAAGCTGACCTCCAGATCGTGATGCTGAAAGTCGATGTGGCTCAACAGCTCCCCCGCATCCTGCTGCGCCCGCTCCAGCGCGACCTCCGAGACATCGGTGGCCACCACCGACCAGCCGCGCGAGGCCAGCCACATGGCATCGGCACCCTCGCCACACCCCAGATCCAACGCCCGTCCCGGCGCCAGCTCGGCGACGATCTCGGACATCCGGACGTTCACCCGGCCGCTCCAGACCCGGTCCCGCTGACCGTAATGCTGATCCCAATGCTGCTGGGGATCCGGAACCGGCCACGGCGGCACGGGCAGCCCGACGTCATCGGCAAGCAGGCTCTGCACGACGGCCGTTGCCGCCATGGACCCGCTCGCCACGGCCGCGGCCACCTGGGGCATCTGCACACTGACATCGCCCGCCGCGAATACTCCGGGCACGGTGGTGCGTTGGAACTGGTCCACCACGATGGCATCGGCGGACACCGGCGTGGGCGGTGCAAACGCCACTCCCAGGTGTGTCGCCAGCGACGAGCGCTGGTGCAGCGTCGCCGCCACCAACACGCCTCGGCGAGCCAGCGGCGCGCCGTCGGCGAACACGATTTCGGTCAGTTCACCGTTATCCGAACGGAATTCGGTCACCACCCGGTCGTCCACCACGATCCCGTCGGCGGCGGGCGCCGCCCCGCCATTGGTCAGCAGGACGATGTCTTCGCTCCAGCCGCGCAGCATCAGCGCCATGTGCACCGCCCGATCACCATCGGCGAGCACGGCCAGCGGCTGGTCTCGCATCTCCCAGCCGTGACAGAACGGGCAGTGGAAGGCCGAGCCACTCCACAGCGCGTCCAGTCCGGGGATCTTGGGCGGCCGGTATTCCATACCGGTCGCCAACAGAATGCGACGCGCACGTTCCCGGCCACCGTCGGCCAACTCGACGACGAAGTGCCCGTCGTGAGCGGTGGCGCCGACGACACGTGACGACCGGAACTGCACGCTCGAATACTTCTCCAGCTCTCGACGACCGTCGGCGTAGAGCTCGGCGGGCGGGCGCCCGTCATGGCCCAGCAGACCGCCGATACCGTGGGCGGCCAGGTTGCTCTGCTCACCCTCGTCGACCACCAGGGCGGCGCGGCGAGCCCGGCCGAGCACCAGTGCCCCACTCAGCCCCGCCGCTCCCCCGCCGACGACCACACAATCCCACACGTTGTCCATGGCATCGAGCTTGCCGACATCACCGCAAAATGCCAAGCTGGTTTGCCATGGAGGCAAACAGCGTCGATGAGACGGTCCGCCGTCGGCTGAAGGACCTGCGCACCCGACAGGGGTTGACCCTGCAGGACGTCGCCGGTCGCGCGAACATCGACGTATCTACCTTGAGCCGGCTGGAATCCGGCAAGCGCCGCCTCGCGCTGGATCACCTGCCGCGGCTGGCCACTGCACTGGCCGTCAGCACCGACGAACTGCTGCGCGAACCAGAATCGGAAGACCCGCGCGTCCGCGGCAGCTCACACACCCGCCACGGCGTCACGTATTGGCCACTGACCCGCGAGGGTGCCGTCGGCGGCAGGCACACCTTCAAGGTGCGGATCAGCACCAGACGCAGCACACCACCCACCGAGCTGCCGACCCACGAGGGCCAGGAATGGATGTACATCCTCTCCGGCCGCCTGCGGCTGGTACTGGGCGAACGGGACTTCATCATCAAACCCGGTGAGGCCGTACAGTTCTCTACCTGGACGCCACACTGGTTCGGGACCGTGGACGGTCCCGTGGAGGCGATCATGATCTTCGACGTCCACGGTGAACGCCTGCACCTGCACTCGGATTGAACGTCTAGAGATACGACGTCTGGTTCACCAGCCGCACCGAAGCCAGACCGTCGGGATAGAACTCGGCGATGCTCAACGACGCCAGATCCAGATGCAGCCGGTACAGGATTCCCGAGCCGCCATCGAGCGCCAGGCGCAGCAGGGTCTTGATGGGCGTCACATGCGACACCACCAGCACGGTGGAACCGGCGTACTCGGCGATGATGCGATTGCGCGCGTCCCGCACCCGCTCGGCGACAGAATCGAAGCTCTCACCCCCGGGCGGGGCCACGCTGGTGTCGCGCAACCATTGGCGGTGCAGATCCGGATCCTGTTGCGCGGCTTCGCTGAAGGTCAGACCCTCCCACGAGCCGAAGTCGGTTTCGATCAGTCCGTCGTCGACCGTCACATCCAGATCCAGCACCTTCGCCGCCGCCGCGGCGGTCTCCTGCGCGCGTTGCAGCGGCGAGGACAGCACTGCCGACACCGGGCCCAGGGTGCCCAGATACCGTGCCGCGGCGTCGGCCTGGGTTCGGCCCAGCTCGGTCAGCGCCGGATTGCCCCGCCCCGAATACCGTCGCTCGACCGACAATTCGGTCTGCCCGTGGCGTAAGAGCAGCATCTGCGTCGGCTCACCGCGCGCACCGCTCCAGCCCGGCGAGGAGTTCGGCACCGGCGCCGAATCCGCACCGTCCATCGCCTCGTTGGCCAATCGGTCGGCGTGCGCGTTCTGCGCCCGCGGGATCCACGCGTACTGCACATCGGCGAAGCGTCGTGCCGCCTGGGTTGCTTCGCGATGAAGTTCCAGCAGATCCGGGTGTTTGACACGCCAGCGACCCGACATCTGCTCGACGACGAGCTTGGAGTCCATGTACACCGCGACCTCGGTGGCGTCGAGTTCCGCGGCCGCTTCCAGACCGGCGATCAATCCGCGGTACTCGGCGACATTGTTGGTGGCACGGCCGATCGACTGCCGCCGCTCGGCCAGCACCGCCGAGCGGTCGGCGTTGAAGACCACCGCACCGTAGCCGGCCGGACCCGGGTTACCGCGGGACCCACCGTCGGCCTCGACGACAACCCTCACGGACGGAACCGCAGCAGGATCGCCCCGCATTCCGGGCAGCGCAGGACATCGTCGTCCGCGGCCGCGGTGATCCGGGCGATCTCACCGCGATCGATCTCGATACGGCATGCCCCGCACCGCCTGCCCTGTAACAATCCGGCGCCGGCGCCGCCGCCCGCGCGCACCTTCTCATACAGCGCCACCAGGTCGGGATCCAATTGGGACACCAGTTCCGCGCGGCGCGTTCCCGAGACCTGGCGAATGTTGTCGAGATCGACCAATGCCGCATCCCTGGCCAGCTGCGCGGCCGCCAGCGCATTCTGCAGGGTGTCGATGCGGGCCAGCTCCTCGGATTGCTTGCGCTGCAAATCCTCCCGACGCTCCATGATCTCCAGCAGCGACTCCTCCAACGAGGATTGCCTGCGCTCCAGGGTCTCCAGCTCGTGCTGCAGCTCGCTGAGCTGCTTGGCGTTCACCGTGCCGCCCGCCAGCAGCTCGCGGTCGCGGTCCTCACGCTGACGCACCGAGTCGATCTCGCTCTCCAGCTTGCCGATCTGGCCTTCGAGATCCTCCAATGCGATGGCCACCACGGCCAGTTGGTCATTGGCGGTCTGGTGTTCGGCGTGAATCCGGTCGAACTCCTGTTGCTCGGCGAGATTCTTCGCGCGATGCTCCACGCGACGCATCTCGGCGTCGAGCTCCACCAGATCCAGCAGCGAACGCTGCTGGGTGACTGCGGCTTTCATGATTGACGTCCTCCATCGATATTCCATGGATCGGTGCGCACGGAACTCACCCGCACCGGTAGATCTGTTCCGAAATGCCCGCTCAACAGGGCCGCGGCCTGGTGGCACCACGGGTATTCACTGGCCCAGTGGGCGACGTCGACCAATGCCACATCGGAGACCCGGCCGTGCTCATCGGCGGGGTGATGACGCAGATCGGCGGTCACGTAGGCCTGCACGCCGGCGCGGGCCACGGTGCTCAGCAGCGAGTCCCCGGCGCCTCCGCAGACGGCCACCCGGGACACCACGGCGTCGGCATCCCCGGCGGCGCGCACACCCCAGGTGGTCGACGGCAGCGTGCCGGATACCCGGGCAACGAAGGCCGACAACGTTTCCGGCTCCGGCAGCGAGCAGATCCGGCCGATACCCACATCGGCGGGCAACGGCGCCAGGGCGAACACGTCGAAGGCGGGCTCCTCGTAGGGATGCCCGGCCCGCAGCGCGGCGAGCACGCGGGCCCGCAGCCGCGCGGGTGCGATCACCTCGACGCGATCCTCGGTCACCTGCTCGACGGTGCCCACCGCGCCTATCGTCGGTGTCGCACCCTCGTGGGGCAGGAACTGGCCCGTTCCGGAGACACTCCAGCTGCAGCAGGAGTAGTCACCGATCTGACCGGCACCGGCGGCGAACAGCGAATCGCGCAGCGCCGCAGCGTGATCGGCGGGGACGAACACCACCCACTTGTCCAGGTCGGGACCCGACGGCGCCGGCGAGAGCACTTCCTCGACCACCAGACCCAGCGTGTCGGCCAGCGCGTCGGACACCCCGGGGGTGGCCGAATCGGCATTGGTGTGCGCGGTGAACAGCGACCGCCCGGTCCGGATCAGCCGATGGAGCAACGCTCCCTTCGCCGTGGACGCGGCGACGGTGTCCACCCCGCGCAACAGCAGCGGGTGGTGCGCCAGCAGGAGTCCGCCCCCGGGAACCTCGGCGGCCACCGCATCGGTGGCGTCGACGGCGATCGTCACCGAGGTCACCGGCTCGTCGGGATCACCGCACACCAGCCCGACCGAATCCCAATCGTGAGCCAGTTCGGGCGGATACGCGGCGTCCAGAACGCCCATCACCTCGGACAGCGGCACACTCATCCGAGTACCTCCTGCAGTTCCCGCACCAGCCGGGGCCACTCCGGGCGCACGGCCACGCGCAGGTAGCCGCTCTCGAGGCCGACGAACGTATCGCAGCGGCGCACCGCAATCCCCTTCTCATCGAGGTGCTTTCGCACCAGCTCGGCATCCGCGACGCGCAGCAACACGAAGGGCGCCCGGCCGTCGAGAACGTCGATACCGGCCGCGCACAGTCCGTGCACCATCTCGCTGCGCATCTGCGCGAGCCGCACCGCGCCGGCATCGGCTTCGGCGACCGCGGCCGGGGCACAGCAGGCCGTCACCGCCTCCAACTGCAGCGTGCCCAGCGGCCAGTGCGCGCGGCGCGAGGACAGCCGGGCGAGCACATCCGGGGCGCCGAGTGCGTAGCCCACCCGCAGGCCGGCCAGCGACCACGTCTTGGTCAGGCTGCGCAGCACCAGCACGTCGGGCAGCGACCGGCCCGCCAGCGACTCGGGCTCACCGGGCACGGCATCGGCGAAAGCCTCGTCGACGACGATGATGCGACCCGGGCGGCGCAACCCGAGAATGGCGTCGGCCGGGTGCAGCACCGATGTCGGGTTGGTCGGATTACCCACCACCACCAGATCGGCATCATCGGGCACGGTGCCCAACGCGAAGGGCGGGTCCAGCACGACATGGGTGAACGGCACCCCGGCCGCGGCCAGCACGGCCTCCGGCTCGGTGAACGACGGCGCGATCAGCGCGGCCAACCGGGGTTGCAGGTTCGGCAGCAGTGCGAACCCCTCCGCCCCGCCGGCCAGCAGCAGCACCTCGTCGCGCGGCCTGCCGTGCCGGGCCGCGACGGCGTCCACGGCGCGGCGCATATCGGTTGCCCTCGGATAGCGGCCCAGGTCGGTCAACCGGGAGGCCAGCCGCTCGACCAGCCACGGCGGCGGCCCGCCGGCCCGCACGTTGACCGCGAAGTCCAGCATCCCGGGGGCCACGGCCTCATCGCCGTGGTACCGCGCCGCCTGCCGGACCTCGTCTGCCACAGCACGACCCTAGTGCGCCGCCCAGGTGCACAGGTACATCGGCGACAATGGGATGCGTGACCGAGACCGTGCCAGAAACCGTGACCAGCAGTCCGCAGCTGGTGCTGTTCGATCTCGACGGCACCCTGACCGACTCCGCCGAAGGCATCGTCGCCAGTTTCCGGCACGCGCTGACCACGGTCGGGGCGACCGTTCCCGAGGGTGACCTGGCGGGCCGCATCGTCGGCCCACCGATGCATCACACGCTGAACGCGATGGGGCTCGGGGCGCGTGCCGAGGAGGCGATGGCCGCCTACCGGGCCGACTACACGACCCGCGGCTGGTCGATGAACCGGGTGTTCGACGGCATCCCCGAGCTGCTCGCCGACCTGCAGCGGGCCGGGATCCGACTGGCGGTGGCCACCTCGAAGGCACAGCCGACCGCCACGCGCATCCTCGCCCATTTCGGCCTCGACGAGAGCTTCGAGATCATCGCCGGGGCGAGCCCGGACGGCAGCCGGGCCGCCAAGCACGAGGTCGTCGCCTATGCCCTTGAACGGCTGAGCCCACTGCCCGAGCGGGTGCTGATGGTCGGCGACAGGTCCCATGACGTGGAGGGCGCCGCGGTGCACGGTATCGACACCGTGGTGGTCGACTGGGGTTACGGCGGCGGCGACTTCGACGGTCCGGACGCGCCTGCCCCGCTGCGCCGGGTGGCGACGATGGCCGAGCTGCGGGAGGTGTTGGGTGTCTGAGACTGCGCCGCTGCATGTGACGTTCGTCTGTTCGGGCAACATCTGCCGCTCCCCGATGGCCGAGAAGATGTTCGCCCACCAGATCGAGGGACGCGGGCTGGCCGACCGGGTGCGCGTCACCAGCGCCGGGACCGGCGGCTGGCATGCCGGCGACGGTGCCGATCGGCGCACGAATGCGGTGTTGCGTGCGCACGGTTACCCGACCACCCACCGCGCCGCGCAGCTCGCCGACGACCATCTGGCCGCGGATATGGTGGTGGCGATGGGTCGCAACCACGCACGATTCCTCGCCGATATGGGCGTCCCGCCGGATCGGCTGCGCATGATGCGGGCCTTCGATCCGCGGTCGGGCGCGCATCCGCTCGATGTCGAGGATCCCTACTACGGCGGCCCGGAGGATTTCGAGGCCGTCTTCACCGTCATCGAGTCCGCATTGCCCGGGTTGCACCAATGGGTCGACGAGCGGCTGGCGGCGCGATGAGGCGGTGGGCCTTCCTGTTCCGGCCGCAGTGGCTGGCGCTCTACGTCGTGGTCGCCGCCTTCGCCTGGTTGTGTTTCACGGTGCTGGCGCCCTGGCAGCTCGGCAAGAACACCACCACCTCGCGGGAGAACGCGCAGATCGCCGCCTCGCTGAACACCGACCCGGTGCCGGTGACCTCGTTTCTGCCGCAGCAGGATTCATCCGCCCACGAGCACCAGTGGCAGCGGGTGACGGCGAGCGGTCACTATCTGCCCGAGGCGCAGGTGCTGGCCAGGTTGCGTTCGGTGGACGGCGCACCGGCCTACGAGGTGCTGGT
The DNA here is from genome assembly GCF_000317305.3 of Mycolicibacterium neoaurum VKM Ac-1815D. The sequence continues at coordinate 3,821,520 of NC_023036.2, forward strand.
CCCGTTCGTCGTCGACGGCGGTCCCACCGTGCTGGTGAACCGCGGCTATGTGAAACCGGAGCAGGGCACGGCGGTGCCGCCGATCGCCGACGCGCCGACCGGTCGGGTCGACATCACCGCCCGGCTGCGCGATCCCGAAGGTGTGGTGCCGGGTAAGGATCCGCTTTTCGCCGAGGGTGCCCGGCAGGTCTACACCATCAACCCGGGGCAGATCTCCGAACTGACCGGGGTACCGCTGGCAGGCTCGTATCTCCAGTTGGTGGAGAACCAGCCAGGAGGTCTCGGGGCGATCCCGCTACCGATCCTGGATTCCGGCCCGTTTCTGTCCTACGGGATCCAGTGGATCGCGTTCGGCATCATCGCCCCGATCGGGGTGGGCTACTTCGTGATGTCCGAGGTGCGTATCCGGCGCCAGGAGAAGGCGGCCGCCGCCGCCAGGGAAGCCCCGGCGGCGACCACGACATCCGAGCCAGCGGGCACCGCCGAGGACGCCGGGAAACCTACCGAGGCACCGCCGCTGACCACCGAGCAGAAACTCGCCGACCGGTACGGTAAGCGACGCTGACCGCCAGCGCCGTCGCGCCGGCCTGCACTCTCTTGGACAACCTGCCCGCCCGGCGCAGGTCCGCCGCACCCGGCGGCGGCCCGTCACCGAGTGCCGGGCGCATCTCGAGGCGGTGTGCGTACTGGGTCGGCCCACCGAGAGTCACCCCGAGCGCACCGGCGAAGGATGCCTCCGCGACACCGGCGTTGGGGCTGGGATGCTTGCCGGCGTCGCGCTGCCACGCCCGCCACGCTCGGGTGGGCGCTCCAGACACCGCGACGGTGATCAGTCCGGTCGCCCGCGCCCCCAGATAGTTCACCGCATCGTCGAATCGGGCTGCCGCCCAACCGAAGCGCAGATATCGCGGTGACTTGTGCCCGATCATCGCATCGAGGGTGTTGGCGCCGCGGTACACCAGCAGGCCGGGCACCCCGGCCACCGCACCCCACAGGATGGGGGCAACCTGGGCGTCGGAGGTGTTCTCCGCCACCGATTCCAGTGCGGCGCGGGCCAGCCCGTCGGCGTCCAGCGCGGCCGGGTCACGGCCACACAGCGACGGCAACAGGCCGCGGGCACCGTCGATATCGTCGGCGTCGAGCAGATCCGCGAGCCGACCACCGGTGCGCGCCAATGAGGTGCCACCGAGCACGACGTAGGTCGCGGCGGCGGTGGCCGTCGCCGTCCATATCGGACCGCGACGCGCGGCGGCCCGCTCGATGACGGCACCGAGGGCGCCCAGCGCTGCGAGCAAGGTGGCGGTGTGCACGGCGCCCGCGGCGCGGTTGTCCGCATAGCTGCGTCGCTCGAGTGCCGCGGCGGCCGTGCCGAACAGGGCGACCGGGTGGCCGCGTTGCGGATCGGTGAAGATCAGGTCGGCCAGGTATCCGACGGCCAGACCAGCGGCACGGGCGGGACCTCGGTGCGCACACACGTCGGCAGCGTCTCACACCGCCGGTGTGCCCGTGCACACGGGCCGGTGCCCGCGGCACGAACGGGCTTCCGCACACAGGTTAACGCTCACGCCGTGACGCTGTCACGACTTTCATATCCGACGCATAGATCGACTAAATCGGTTCGACACCAACGTATTTGAGAATTATATGCGTCCATGTTCCGGCGGCGGCAGCGGCCATACGGTGAGAGTCGTAAGCCAGTTCCCCACCACTACAGGAGAAGTCATGAACACGTTCGCCTTCACCGCCGCCACCATCGCTGTCGCACTGACCCCGGCAATACCCCTGGCGGCCGGCGCAGCCGCCGCCGGCCCGACCGGATCGAGCGTCGCGCAGACGGTCGACGAACTGCGCGCTCAGGGCTACAGCGTCCAGGTCAACGGCGCAGGCCGCGGCGGATCGCTGGCCAATTGCTCGGTCAGTTCGATCCGTGAGCGCAAGAGCCTCGGCGCCTCGGTGAAATCCGTGTACGTCCACGTCAACTGCCCGCTGGGATACGACAACCGCTGAGTGGGTATCCCCCCGACATGCTCAACAGGATCATCCAGCTCGCCGAGGGTGTCGGCGGCATCGTCGGCATCAGATCGGGCACCGAGGAGCCTTTCTACCTGGTCGAAGGTCGTGTCGGCCGCGCCGAGATCCGGCGCTACGGGCCGCGCATCGCTGCTCAAACCGCCGTGTCCGGCGCTGGGCAGGACGCCCGCAGCACCGGATTCCGGCGGCTGGCCGGCTACATCTTCGGCGGCAACGACCGATCCGACAAGATCGCCATGACCGCCCCGGTCGCCCAGTCCGCCGCCGAGGGCGGCTCCATGATCCGCTTCTACATGCCGTCCAAATGGTCGCTGGACACCTTGCCCGAACCCGAGGACGGATCGGTCACCGTCGTCGAGATCCCCGGCGAACGTTATGCCGTGCTGAGCTTCACCGGTGATCGCAGCCCAGCGGCCGTCGCCGCCAAATCCGCCGAGCTGCTGGCCGATCTCGACGGCAGCGAGGTCAGCCCCGACGGCGAGCCCATCGCGTGGTTCTACGACCCGCCGTGGACGGTGCCGTTCCTGCGGCGCAACGAGGTCGCTGTGCGGCTTGTGGCGTGAGGACGACTCAGGGAGGCGAGCCCACCGGCACGATCGGCCCGGCTGGGGGCTCACCGTCGGGCAAGAAGGGCGGCCATCCGATCGTCGTCGGCGGCCACATCTCGATATCGCTGCCCGCCCTCGTACTTGAATCGGTCGTACTGGAACTCTTGGCCGAACCGTCGTCGTCATCGTCGGCGGCATGCGCGGCACCGCAGCTCACACCCACCCACAGCGCGACCGCGCCGAGCACCGGCAACAGCCCGCGCAGACCCTGCACGCATCGGGAAGCACCGTCATCGCTCACAGTGCGGACGCCGCCCCGTAGGCATTGAGGCTGTCATCCGAGGAATTCGTGCTGATCTTGGCGGAAGCAAACGTCCGCATCGTCACCGGACCCGCACATTCGGCGATCTGCACATGAGCATCATGCACGGCGATGGTCGCGGTTGTCGACCTCATCGACTTTGCTCCGAGCCCGACCACCGTGATGCTGCCCGCCTTCAACTTGGTTGCTATCTCGGGGAAGACGTTGAAATCGATGATGTCGCTCGAATTGAAGTCGAAAGAGTCGAGATCGGGATCGAAACCGAGCTCCAGCCCTTCGCTCACATCGGTCTGGCAGCCCAGCTGCACACCCAACACGAGATAGCCGGAGTCGACCGACACCTCGCCGTCGCCTTCGATGGTGGCGGTGGCCTTCGCGGTGACGAAGCCCTCCCTGGCGAATCGGGAGGTGGCCAGATTTGGCACCGCGTCCACCCGCAACTCGGTCATCGTCAACGTAAAACGCCAGCCGTCGACCGTCTCGGTGAACTGCGTGACGTCCGGTAGCAGAAGCCTTTCGGCCTGCGCGAGCGCCGTGCCCGCAGTGACCACCAGGCCGGCAGCAATGGTGGCGGAAAACACGGCCCGCACGTATGAGGTGGTGATTGCTCTTCTCCCTGGCACAACCGGACTTCACGGTCGAATCGGACGCACTGGTGCCGATTCGTCTCCGGCACAGCAGCTTTGATGCTGGCCGTCGCACCTTTGCGGACACTGTGAACAACTTTTGCTACAGATGTGCCTTCCTACACATTTCGTTCCCATGGTCATGACATCGAACGCTCATGGTTTGGACCTAGGTTCACAACCGTTGCCAGAGAACATGATCGAAGGAGGAGCAATGAAATCTGCGATGCTGAAGGCGGGAACAGTCGTTGGTGCTGCCGCTGTCTGCGGCGCCGTGACCCTCGGATTGGGTGCAGGCATGGCGGCCGCCGAGCCCCCGCCACCGCCGCCCGGTGGTCCGGGCCTCTGCCTGCCGTTACTTCCATGCCTCGGTCCACCACCTGCGCCGGGACCCGGCCCCGGCATAGGCCCTGGGCCGGGTCCCGGCGCCGGACCGATGGGACCCATGGGGCTACCGCCGCGCTGAGTCGCCTCGCCGCGGCGCCCTGTGCACCGACATCGGTGCACAGGGCGCCGTTGCATCGGCATCTTCCGGCCGAAGGCGCGGTCGATATCGCGCTGACAGCTCAGTCACAGCTGTTCCATAGCCACGCCTGTTTGCATCTGAACAGCGAGTGAACCGAACGGAAAGGAACGGCGAACCTACATGGGTTTTTTCACGCGGCTGGCCAAGTCAGCTCCGGGACCCCAGGACCTGCACCAGGATGTACCAACCCGCCCAACGGGCTACCAGCAGACCGCGAGCCGGCTGCACGCTTTCAACCGCTACGAGATCAAGTACCTGCTCGACGAGATGCACATCCCCGTGTTGCGCGACGCACTCACGGCCCGCATGAACACCGACCCTTTCTCGCCGCACGGCGGTTACCCCGTGACATCGCTGTACTACGACACCGCCGATCTCCGGTTCTATTGGGAGAAGATCGAAGGCCTGCGCTTTCGGCGCAAACTTCGCATGCGCCTGTACGGCAATCCCGCCGAGTGCACAGGTGAGACCCCGGTTCAGGTCGAAATCAAGCAGCGCGTCAACCGGGTGACGCAGAAACGCCGTGTCCCTTTGCCCTACGATACCGCGCTTCGATGGCTCGACAGCCGCCAGGAGATCGACTGCGAACCCCACCAGCGTGCGTTCGTGCATGAGGTGACGGCGCTGATCGGCAACCTCGATCTGCGGCCGATCGTCACCACCGGATACCTGCGTGAAGCGTTCGTCGGGCGCGACGCCGATCTGGGCCTGCGGGTGACCATAGATCACAAGGTGCACGGCCGTGACCGCGATTTCCACTTCGCCTCGGGCGCGGAGAACCGCTTCATCATCCCGCCCAAGCTCGCCATCGTCGAGATCAAGGCCAACGAGCGCGTGCCCTACTGGGTCACCGATCTCGCGGCACGCAGCGAGATGTCGGTGGTACGCGTCTCCAAATATTGCCAGTCGGTGCAGGCCTTCGAGCTGGCTCCGCGTTCCACCGTGGGCGCCCCGGAACTCAACGGGTTTCGGGCTGCCGATGCATCACCTGTCGGTGCGCTCACGACGAAAAACAATTGAACGCAACAACATTCATAGATTTACAAGAAAAAGGAAAACCGTGACAATAGATTTTCAAGACCTGAGCGGTACCTTCACCGTGTTCGACGTCTGCGTGTCGCTGGCGCTGTCCTTCGTGCTGGCGTCGATCATCGGCTGGGTCTACCGCTACACCCACAAGAACGTCTCCTACAGTCAGTCCTACGTACAGACGTTGGTCATGGTCTGCATGGTGATCTCGGTCATCATGCTGGTGGTCGGGTCGAACATCGCGCGGGCGTTCGCGCTCGTGGGTGCGCTGTCGGTGATCCGATTCCGCAATGCCATCAAGGAGACTCGCGATGTCGGGTTCATCTTCCTGGCCATGGCCGTCGGAATGACCACCGGTACACGCTTTTACACGCTTGCCGTCGCCGCCACCGTGGTGATCTGCCTGGTTCTGGTCATCATGTACCGCTTCAACTGGTTCAAGCTCGACGTCCAGCGTCAGGTGGTCAAGGTTCAGGTTCCGCCCGAGCCCGAGTACGCCAAGCGTGTGGAGGACGTGCTGATCGACTACTGCTCCGAATTCGAGTTGGTGTCCACCGAGTCAGCCCGAGCCGGCGCTCTCAACGAGCTGTATTACACCGCCCAGTTGAAGAAGAACCGTAAATCCGGAGATCTCGTCGCCGCTTTGGCGGAGGTCAACACCGGCCAGCGCGTGACGGTCCTGACCGGGTACGACCAGACCGACATCTGATGCCGGACCAGCACAGCGCGGCGCCCCCTGCCCGATTCGCCCATCGGATTCCCACCCGGTTGCGACAGTATTGGAAACTGCTCGCACTGTTCGTGACTGCGATGGTCGCCATGGTGATTCTGTTCGGGCCCAACCGCGTGCATCCGTACATCACCGGTGATACCGGCATCTTGTCGGCAGAGATCACCGACAACATCACAGGCACCGTCGACCTGTTCGACGCCGACGTCCCCCACTCGTTGACCATCGAACTCAGTCCTGCCGAGTACAACGACATGATCACCGCTTACGAGAAGGACGGTGCCAAGAAGTGGGTGACCGCCGATATCACGATCGACGAGACCCCGATCAGCGACGTGGCGGTGCGGCTGAAGGGCAACTCAACCCTGATGGGTCTGCGGCCCGCGGATGCGCGCCCGGGCGGAATGCCGCCCGCCGCCGGTGGGCCTGCCCAGCCCGCCGCCGACAACGGAGCTCAGCCGGCTGCCGACGCCGGCGCGATGGCCGCGCTGGCCGTGGCCTCCGCCGATGATCCCACCTCCCTGCCGCTGCTCATCAGTTTCGACAGAAATGCCGATGGCCGCGGATACCAGGGACTCACCGAGCTTTCGGTTCGGCCGGGAACACCGGTGCTCAACGAGGCGCTCGCGCTGTCGTTGACTGCGCAGACCGGGCAGCCCACTCAGCGGTACGCCTATGCCACGTACACCATCAACGGCGAGACCACGACGCGGCTACTGCTGGAACATCCGGACGATACCTACGCCAACACGTTGTTCGGCTCGGACGGGTACCTCTACAAGGCTGATGCCAACTCCCGGCTGGAGTACCGCGGTACCGACCAGTCCGAGTATGCCGATCAGTTCAAGGCGATCAACTCCGTGGACAACGGCAATCTCGCACCCATCATCAACTTCCTGAGATGGCTGGATCGGGCCGATGACACCGAATTCGACGAGCACCTCGCCGACTGGGTGGACGTCGATTCGCTCGCGCGGTATCTGGCCACCCAGAACCTTCTGGCCAATGCCGATGACATGGGTGGACCTGGCCAGAACTATTACCTCTGGTACAGCCTGGATACGAAAAAGATCACGGTCGTGTCGTGGGACCTCAACCTTGCCATGCAGGGTGATGCCGGCGTCGGGCCCACCGACGAGGTGCAGATTGGTCCTCCCCCAGCGCAAATGGCCGCCATGTTCGCCGACATGATGCCGCCGGGAGGCCAGGGCGGCGGCCCCCAGTTCGGAAATCCGCTCAAGACAAGGTTTCTCGAATCCGACGCCATGGCCGAGACGTACTTGGCGGCGTACTGGGATCTCTACGATCAGATGTACGGCGGCGGGCAGGCCCACGCACTGCTCGATGACATCGCCGCATCGGTTCCAGTGACCGACGGACTGAGCCAGGACGAGCTGAACACGGCAACCGCATCCATGCGGCAGTGGCTGGACGAGCGCACCGCGGCGTTGCAGGCCCTCCGCGAGGGGTGATCAGCACCTGCTGGTGTCGATGGTGGGCGCGGACGGTATCGAACCGCCGACCGCTGGTGTGTAAAACCAGAGCTCTACCACTGAGCTACGCGCCCCGTCGCAGGCAACTTACACGCCGTGCCCGCATGCGGAGAAATCCCGGCTTGCCGAGGTCCTAACCAGCAGTCCTGACCCAGAACGCCTAACCCAGCGCGGCCAGCGCCCGCCGCCAATCGGCCTGATCGCGCGCGACGCCCGGCTCCTTGCACTCGGCGAACCGGATCACCCCTGCCGAGTCGACGGCGAAAGTACCCCGGTTGGGATAGCCGGTGTCGGGATTGAACACCCCGTAGGCCTGCGTTACGGCACCGTGCGGCCAGAAATCGGCCAGCACCGGGAAGGTGAACCCGTTCTCGTTCGCCCAGGTCTTGTGCGTCGGGGGCGGCCCGACCGAGACGGTGAGCACAGCGCGGTCGTCGTTCTGGTAATCGGCCAGCCGCTGCTGGATCTCACCGAGTTCACCCTGACAGATCGGGGTGAAGGCCAGCGGGAAGAAGACCAGCAGGACGGCACGGGGACGCAGCGCGGACAACGTGACAGGACGGCCGTTGTGGTCCTTGAGCGTGAAGTCCGGTGCGGGAGTCCCGACCTGGAGCACGATTACCGCCTGCCGGCGGCCTTGGACTTGGGCTGCACCAGCCGGCTGGCGATCCAGCCGCCCAGGTTCGCCGACGAGGTCTGCATCAGACCCGCGGTGGGCGCGGACTCCGCGATCTCGGCGGGCTGCACATGACCGGGCTTACCGGTCTTGGGCGTCACCACCCAGATGACTCCGTCGTCGGCCAGCGGCGCGATGGCGTCCATCAGCCGGTCGACGAGGTCCCCGTCGTCGTCGCGCCACCACAGCAGCACCACGTCGACCACCTCGTCGGCGTCCTCGTCGAGCAGTTCACCCCCGCTGGCGTCCTCGATATCGGCCCGGATGTCGTCGTCGGTGTCCTCGTCCCACCCCAACTCCTGGACAACCTGGCCCTTCTCGATGCCCAGACTGCGGGCGTAATTGGGGTCAGATTCCTTCCCCGCCGCGACCACCTTTGTCCTCCTCCTGATGTTTGTTCTTCCGCACAAGCGCGTGACGCCTATCGTCGCACGTCGTGTCCCGTCAACCGCCCTCCTGGGCGCAACTTCGGGTCAACTTTTGATCAACTTCGTTCCGATACCCGTTACAAGACCCGTCTGAATGCCCGTCAATATGCGGCATCGCAGAGGTCCAGGGCCAGCGTTCGGGAGTCGTTCAGCCGGTTGATCGCGTCGTTGAACGAACTGGGACCGATATCGTCGGCGATCGCCGCGGACACCGCACGCGCGGCATCGGCCCAGCCCAGCAGCGCGTCGCGCAGGTCCGGGCGCAGCGGGTCGGAGATGCTGCCCTCCACCACGTCGGCGCTGGTGTTCAGCGCGGCGATCGCCGGCCGGGCCGAGCCCGCGACATCGGCATTGGCATTACGGGCGTCGACATAGGCATTGACCGACGTGATGGCATCGGCACTGCTGGAACTGACCGCCTCGCACGAGGTGTGCACGGCCTCGCGGGTGATCGACGACTGCCGCGACGCTTCCTTGGAACTGGACACCGAGGATGACTCGGCGGCCGACGCCGATACCGAGGCCTGGTAGACCGGCGCATCCGCGGTATCGACGGTGGCGGTACCACCGACGGTGCTGCTGCAGCCCACCATGCCGACCGCGGCTCCCAGCGCGCAGATTGTCGCGAGGCCACCCCGCCAACTCATCAGCATCGCCATCGAACCTACCGCGTCGCTCAACGGAGCGCCGGATCATTGCACGAGGCCACCCCGCACGGTGATGTCGGGCACGATAGGGGGAGGATATGAGATGCCACAAGCAACAGATCCACCCTGTGAAAGCACCTTCTACCGAGGAGCCGTAGTTGACCACCGAGTTCGCGCGCCAAGACCTGGCCCAAAACTCTGGCACTGCAGGCGAAACCGATCGGGTCCGCGTGATCCGTGAGGGCGTCGCCTCCTATCTGCCCGATATCGATTCCGACGAAACCGCCGAATGGCTGGAGTCGTTCGACCAGTTGGTCGAGCGGTCCGGCCCGGCCCGTGCGCGCTATCTGATGTTGCGTCTGCTGGAACGCGCGAGCGAGCAGCGTGTCGCCATCCCGGCGTTGACCTCCACCGATTACGTCAACACCATCCCGACCGAACTGGAGCCCTGGTTCCCCGGCGACGAGGACGTCGAACGACGTTATCGAGCCTGGATCCGGTGGAACGCGGCCATCATGGTGCACCGCGCGCAGCGCCCGGGAGTCGGTGTGGGCGGCCATATTTCGACCTATGCCTCGTCGGCCTCGCTCTACGAGGTCGGCTTCAACCACTTCTTCCGCGGCAAGGCCCACCCCGGCGGTGGCGACCAGATCTTCATCCAGGGCCACGCCTCCCCCGGTGTCTACGCCCGCGCCTTCCTCGAGGGCCGCCTCACCACCGACCAACTGGACGGTTTCCGGCAGGAGCACTCGCATTCCGGCGGCGGGCTGCCGTCCTACCCGCATCCGCGGTTGATGCCCGACTTCTGGGAATTCCCGACGGTGTCGATGGGCCTGGGCCCGATGAACGCCATATACCAGGCCCGGTTCAACCACTACCTGCACGACCGCGGCATCAAGGACACCTCGGATCAGCATGTGTGGGCGTTCCTCGGCGACGGCGAGATGGACGAGCCCGAGTCCCGCGGCCTGATCCAGGTCGCCGCCAACGAGGGCCTGGACAATCTGACCTTCGTGGTGAACTGCAACCTGCAGCGCCTGGACGGCCCGGTCCGCGGTAACGGCAAGATCATCCAGGAGCTGGAGTCCTTCTTCCGGGGCGCCGGCTGGAACGTCATCAAGGTGGTGTGGGGCCGCGAATGGGATGCCCTGCTGCATGCCGACCGCGACGGCGCGCTGGTGAACCTGATGAACACGACGCCCGATGGCGACTACCAGACCTACAAGGCCAATGACGGCGCCTACGTGCGTGATCACTTCTTCGGCCGCGACCCGCGCACCAAGGCGCTCGTCGAGCCGATGAGCGACCAGGAGATCTGGAACCTCAAGCGCGGCGGCCACGATTACCGCAAGGTGTATGCGGCCTACCGGGCGGCCATGGAGCACAAGGGTCAGCCCACCATCATCCTGGCCAAGACCATCAAGGGCTACACGCTGGGGCAGCATTTCGAGGGCCGCAACGCCACCCACCAGATGAAAAAGCTTGCGCTGGAAGACCTCAAGACCTTCCGCGATGTCACCAGGGTGCCGATCACCGACGCGCAGCTGGAGAAGGATCCCTACCTGCCGCCGTACTACCACCCCGGACCGAACGCCCCGGAGATCCGCTACCTGCTGGACCGCCGGCGCACCCTCGGTGGCTTCCTGCCCGAACGGCGCACCAAGGCCAAGCCGCTGACGCTGCCGGGCACCGACACCTACAAGGCGCTGAAGAAGGGCTCCGGAAAGCAGCCGGTGGCCACCACCATGGCGACCGTGCGCACCTTCAAGGAACTGTTGCGCGACAAGAACATCGGGCCCCGCATCGTGCCGATCATCCCGGACGAGGCCCGCACCTTCGGGATGGACTCCTGGTTCCCCAGCCTGAAGATCTACAACCGCAACGGCCAGCTCTACACGGCCGTGGACTCCGAGCTGATGCTGGCCTACAAGGAGAGCGAAGTCGGCCAGATCCTGCATGAGGGCATCAACGAGGCCGGTTCGACGTCCAGCTTCACCGCGGTGGGTACCTCGTACTCCACCCAGAACGAACCGATGATCCCGATCTACATCTTCTATTCGATGTTCGGGTTCCAGCGCACCGGTGACGGGCTGTGGGCCGCCGCCGACCAGATGGCGCGCGGGTTCGTCCTCGGCGCCACCGCGGGGCGTACCACGCTGACCGGTGAGGGGCTGCAGCACGCCGACGGGCATTCGCTGCTGCTGGCGTCGACCAATCCTGCGGCGGTCACCTACGACCCGGCGTTCGCCTACGAGATCGCCTACATCGTGGAAAGCGGCCTGAAGCGGATGTACGGGGAGAACCCGGACAACGTCTTCTTCTACATCACCATCTACAACGAGCCCTACGTGCAGCCCGCAGAACCGGAGAACTTCGATCCCGAGGGGGTGCTGCGCGGGATGTACCGCTTCCGGCGCGCGCCGGAGAAGCGCACCAGCACCGCGCAGATCCTGGCCTCGGGTGTGTCGATGCCCGAGGCGATCAGGGCCGCGGACATGCTGGCCGACAAGTGGGATGTGGCCGCCGACGTGTGGTCGGTGACCAGCTGGGGCGAGCTCAACCGCGATGGTGTGCAGACCGAGAAGCAGCGACTGCGCCATCCCGACCGCGAGGCACCGACGGCCTATGTCACCAAGGTGCTCGCCGATGCCACCGGACCGGTGGTGGCGGTATCGGACTGGATGCGGGCGGTGCCCGAGCAGATCCGTCCGTGGGTGCCCGGCACCTATCTGACACTGGGCACCGACGGGTTCGGTTTCTCCGACACCCGACCGGCGGCGCGGCGCTACTTCAACACCGACGCCGAGTCGGTGGTGGTCGCCGTGTTGGAGGCGCTGGCCCGCGACGGTGAGATCGACCCGTCGGTGGCGATCGCCGCGGCGAAGGAGTACCGCATCGACGATGTCCAGGCCGCCGAGGTCTCCTACGCGGACACCGGCAGCGCTTAGTTGTGGCGTGTGGAGCCCCGCCCGCAGCGAAAAAGGGCGGGGCTCCACAAACGCGACGGTAAAATTTTAGAGGTGCCCGACAATTCTTTCCCCGAGCCGCGTTCTCCGCTCACCATCCTGGAGGGCGTTCCGGAGTCGCTGCGCCGTCGACTGAAGCAGTACTCGGGCCGGCTCGCCACCGAGACGGTGCAGGCCATGCAGGAGCGGCTGCCGTTCTTCGCCGACCTGGAGGCCTCGCAGCGCGCGAGCGTGCAGCTGGTGGTGCAGACCGCCGTCGTCAACTTCGCCGAGTGGCTGCACGACCCGAGCAGCGATCTCGGCTACACCGCTGAGGCCTTCGCCCTGGTGCCGCAGGACCTGACCCGCCACGTCGCACTGCGTCAGACCGTGGACATGGTGCGGGTGACCACCGAGTTCCTCGAGGAACTGCTGCCGATGCTCGGCCGCAACGAGGAGCAGACCAAGGCCCTGACCGTCGGCATCCTGCGCTACAGCCGCGATCTGGCGTTCGCCGCCGCCGCGAGCTACGCCGACGCGGCCGAGGCGCGCGGGGCCTGGGACACCCGGATGGAGGCCAATATCGTCGACGCCATCGTGCGCGGCGACGCGGGCAGCGGGCTGCAGTCGCAGGCGGCCGCCCTGAACTGGGACGCGACCGCTCCGGCCACCGTCATCGTCGGCACGCCGCGTCCGGACCGCATCGACCTGGCCATCGGTGACGTGCATGCCGCAGGCAACCGGCACAACCGGGCCACCCTCTCCGATGTACACGGCACCTGGCTGGTGGCCATCGTGGCCGGATCGCTGTCGCTGACCGACCGCTTCCTGGCCGACCTGCTCACCGTCTTCGACGACGGACCTGTCGTCGTGGGTCCGACCGCGGCAAGCCTGTCCGGCCTGCACCGCAGTGCCGCGGAGGCGATCGCCGGCATGCATGCCGTCGCGGGCTGGAGCGGCGCCCCGCGGCCGGTATCGGCCCGCGAACTGCTCCCCGAACGAGCGCTGCTGGGTGACGAGAACGCGCTTGCCGCGCTGGAATCCGAGGTGATGCATCCCCTCGCCGATGCCGGCCCGGCGCTGACCGAAACGCTGGACACCTATCTCGATTCGGGTGGTGCCATAGAAGCGTGCGCCCGCAAATTGTTCGTTCATCCAAACACCGTGCGCTACCGACTCAAACGTATCGCCGATTTCACCGGGCGTGATCCCACCGTCCCCCGCGATGCGTACGTCCTGCGCGTCGCCACCACGGTCGGACGACTACAACGTGACCTGGGCCACTTCAACACGACAAATAGCAGTACAACGGGGCCCGTGGGGCCGCTGGGGACCCGATGGTTGGGACCTCTGCGGTAAGTGGATATCGCGCCGAGGTAACGCGCAGGTCGCTTCACGTGCTGTTTTGTGGAAACTCCACAAAAGAATAAGACAAGGTTCATAATCTCTTACACGGCGCTATGAGCGACTCACAGTGTTTTCTTAATCCCGTGCTTGCTTTGCTTGCTCCCGGCCAGGGATCCCAGACGCCCGGCATGCTGACCCCGTGGGTCGAGCTGCCCGGCTCCGTCGACCGTCTGACCACATGGTCGGACATCAGCGGACTGGACCTCGTCCGCCTGGGCACCACCGCCACCGCCGAGGAGATCACCGATACCGCGGTGACGCAGCCGCTGGTCGTGGCCGCCACCCTGCTCGCCTACGAAGAGCTCATCAAGCGCGACGGCCTCGCCGGTAAGGATGCGGTCGTCGCCGGGCATTCGGTCGGCGAGATCGCCGCGTACGCCATCGCAGGCGTCATCTCCGCCGATGACGCGGTCAAGCTCGCGGCCACCCGTGGCGCCGAGATGGCCAAGGCCTGCGCGCTGGAGCCCACCGGTATGGCCGCCGTGCTCGGCGGCGACGAGGCCGAGGTACTGGCGCGGCTGGAATCCCTCGATCTGATCCCCGCGAACCGCAATGCCGCCGGCCAGATCGTCGCCGCCGGCGCCGTCGCCGCGCTGGAGAAGCTGGCCGAGGATCCCCCGGCCAAGGCGCGGGTGCGGGTGCTGGCCACCGCAGGCGCGTTCCACACCCACTACATGGCACCGGCCGCCGAGGGTTATGCCGCCGCCGCGGCCCAGGTTACGACCGCCGAACCGACCAGGACCCTGCTGTCCAATGCTGACGGCAAGCCGGTGGCCGATGCCGCCGACGCCATGACCAAGCTGGTCGCCCAGATGACCCGCCCGGTGCGCTGGGACCTGATCAACGAGACGCTGCGCGGTATGGCGGTGTCGGCGCTGGTCGAGTTCCCGCCGGCCGGAACACTGGTCGGCATCGCCAAGCGCGAGCTCAAGGGCACGCCGACCAAGGCCATCAAGGCCCCCGAAGACCTGGACGGGCTCGCCGAGCTCTGACCCGGAGTAGGAACGAATACAGACTCGAACCATCCCGACAGCCGGGATGGCCAAACAAAGAAGGAGCCATCGTGGCCGCCAGTCAAGAAGAAATCATCGCCGGTCTCGCCGAGATCATCGAAGAGGTCACCGGCATCGAGCCTTCCGAGGTCACCCCGGAGAAGAGCTTCGTCGACGACCTGGACATCGACTCGCTGTCGATGGTCGAGATCGCCGTCCAGACCGAGGACAAGTACGGCGTGAAGATCCCCGACGAGGACCTCGCCGGTCTGCGCACCGTGGGTGACGTCGTCGGCTACATCCAGAAGCTCGAGGCCGAGAACCCCGAGGCCGCTGCCGCCCTGCGCGAGAAGTTTGGCTCGGAATGACCAAACCTTCCACTGCTAACGGCGGGTTCCCGAATGTCGTGGTAACCGCCGTCACGGCGACCACGTCGCTGGCACCGGACATCGAGAGCACGTGGAAGGGCTTGCTGGCCGGCGAGAGCGGCATCCGCAAGCTCGAGGACGACTTCGTCGAGAAGTGGGACCTGGCAGCCAAGATCGGTGGGCACCTCGCGGAGCCGCTCGATCCGCTGATGTCACGTCTGGAAATGCGACGGATGTCCTACGTGCAGCGGATGGCCAAGTATCTCGGCAACCAGCTCTGGGAGACCGCGGGCAAGCCGGAGGTCGATCCCGACCGTTTCTCGGTCGTGATCGGCACCGGGCTCGGTGGCGGCGAGAAGATCGTCGAAACCTATGACGCGATGAACGAGGGCGGGCCCCGCAAGGTGTCCCCGCTGGCCGTTCAGATGATCATGCCCAACGGTGCCGCCGCCGTCGTCGGCCTCGAACTCGGGGCCCGTGCCGGCGTCATCACCCCCGTCTCGGCGTGTTCGTCGGGCTCGGAGGGCATTGCCCACGCGTGGCGTCAGATCGTCATGGGTGACGCGGACTTCGCGGTCTGCGGTGGCGTCGAGGGTGCCATCGAAGCGCTGCCCATCGCGGCGTTCTCGATGATGCGTGCGATGTCGACCCGCAACGACGATCCCGAGGCTGCCTCGCGTCCGTTCGACAAGGACCGTGACGGCTTCGTCTTCGGCGAGGCGGGTGCGCTCATGATCATCGAGACCGAGGAGCACGCCCTGGCCCGTGGCGCCAAGCCGCTGGCCCGCCTGATGGGTGCCGGTATCACCTCGGATGCGTTCCACATGGTGGCACCGGCCGCGGACGGCGCTCGCGCCGGCCAGGCCATGAAGCGCGCCATGGAGACCGCGGGGTTGTCGCCCAAGGACATCTCGCATGTCAATGCGCACGCGACGTCCACCTCGATCGGCGACGTCGCCGAGGCGAACGCCATCCGGGTCGCCGGTGTGGAGCACGCCGCGGTGTACGCGCCGAAGTCGGCGCTGGGCCACTCGATCGGTGCCGTCGGTGCCCTCGAGTCGATCCTGACGGTGCTGGCCCTGCGCGACGGTGTCATTCCGCCCACGCTCAACTACGAGACCCCCGATCCTGAGATCGATCTCGATGTTGTCGCGGGTGAGCCTCGTTATGGCGACTACCAGTACGCCATCAACAACTCGTTCGGTTTCGGTGGCCACAATGTGGCTCTGGCCTTCGGCCGGTACTGAGAACGAGCGTTACTGAGGCTTCAGAAGACAGGCCTTTGGAAGATCGCAGTACATGAGGTGGGGAACGGCTTGAACAAGCTGTCAACGGGGAACGGTTTGCCCAACGTGGTCGTCACTGGCATCGCCATGACGACCGCGTTGGCCACCGATGCCGAAACAACGTGGAAGAAACTGCTCGCCGGTGAGAGCGGCATCCGTCGGCTCGACGACCCGTTCGTCGAGGAATACGACCTGCCGGTCCGCATCGGTGGTCACCTGCTGGAGGATTTCGAGGACGAGCTCAACCGCGTCGAGAAGCGGCGGCTGTCCTACCTGCAGAAGATGGCGACCGTCATCGGCCGCCGGGTATGGGAGAACGCCGGCTCCCCCGACGTCGACCCCAAGCGGTTGATGGTCTCGATCGGGACCGGCCTCGGCTCGGCGGAGGAACTCATCTTCGCCTACGACGGTATGCGGGCCAAGGGTCTGCGTGCCGTCTCCCCGCTGGTCGTCCAGATGTACATGCCCAACGGTGCCGCCGCGGCCGTCGGCCTGGAGCGCAAGGCCAAAGCCGGTGTGAACACCGTCATCTCGGCCTGTGCATCGGGATCGGAAGGTATCGCCAACGCGTGGCGCAACATCGTCTTCGGTGAGGCCGATATCGCCATCTGTGGTGGTGTGGAGACCAAGATCGAGGCGGTGCCGATCGCCGGGTTCGCCCAGATGCGCATCGTGCTGTCCAACACCAACGACGACCCGCCCGGCGCCTGCCGGCCGTTCGACGTCGACCGCAACGGGTTCGTCTTCGGTGAGGGCGGCGCGATGATGGTCATCGAGACCGAGGAGCACGCCAAGGCGCGCGGCGCCAACATCCTGGCGCGCATCATGGGCGCCAGTGTCACCTCCGACGGTTTCCACATCGTGGCTCCCGATCCCAACGGAGAGCAGGCCGGCCACGCGATGAGCCGGTCCATCGAGCTGGCAGGGCTGCAGCCCTCCGATATCGACCATGTCAACGCGCACGCCACCGGCACATCCGTCGGTGACGTCGCCGAGGGGGTGGCGATCAACAACGCCATGAAGGGCCACCAGCCCGCGGTGTACGCGCCCAAGTCCGCGCTGGGCCATTCGGTCGGGGCGGTGGGTGCGGTGGAGTCGATTCTCACCGTGCTCGCCTTGCGTGACGGGGTCATCCCGCCCACGCTGAACCTGAAGAATCTGGATCCCGAGATCGACCTGGACGTGGTGGCTGGCGAGCCGCGCACCGGCAACTACCAATACGCGATCAACAATTCGTTCGGATTCGGTGGGCACAATGTGGCGCTCACCTTCGGAAAGTACTGAACCAAAGTAAGACCCGAGGGCGCCGGTCACCATCCGACGCGTAAGAGGAGGACTGGATGACCATCATGGCTCCCGAAGCGGCCGCCGAGTCGCTCGACCCGCGTGATCCGCTGCTGCGGCTGAGCACATTCTTCGACGACGGCAGCGTCGCGCTGCTGCACGAGCGCGACAAGTCCGGTGTGCTCGCCGCCTCCGGCACGGTCAACGGCGTGAAGACCATCGCGTTCTGCACCGACGGCACCGTGATGGGCGGCGCGATGGGCATCGAGGGATGCGCGCACATCGTCAACGCCTACGACACCGCCATCGAGGAGCAGAGCCCGATCGTGGGCATCTGGCATTCCGGTGGTGCGCGGCTGGCCGAGGGCGTCAAGGCGCTGCACGCGGTCGGCCTGGTCTTCGAGGCGATGATCCGCGCCTCGGGCTACATCCCGCAGATCTCGGTGGTCGTCGGCTTCGCCGCCGGCGGTGCCGCCTACGGACCCGCGCTGACCGACGTCATCATCATGGCCCCGGACAGCAAGGTCTTCGTGACCGGCCCCGACGTGGTGCGCAGCGTGACCGGCGAGGACGTCGACATGGTGTCCCTCGGCGGCCCGGAGGCCCATCACAAGAAGTCCGGCGTGTGCCACATCGTGGCCGATGATGAGCTCGACGCCTACGAGCGCGGCCGTCGCCTGGTCGGATTGTTCTGCCAGCAGGGCCATTTCGACCGCAGCAAGGCCGAGTCCGGTGATGTCGACCTCAAGGCCCTGATGCCCGAGTCGGCCCGCCGTGCCTACGATGTGCACCCGATCGTCGAGGCGCTGTTGGACGCGGACGCGCCGTTCGAGGAGTTCCAGTCCCGCTGGGCTCCGTCGATCGTGGTCGGCCTCGGCAGGCTCGCCGGGCGCTCGGTCGGCGTGATCGCCAACAACCCGCTGCGCCTCGGCGGCTGCCTGAACTCCGAGAGTGCCGAGAAGTCGGCGCGGTTCGTGCGGTTGTGCGATGCGTTCGGCATCCCGCTGGTGGTCGTGGTGGACGTCCCGGGTTACCTGCCCGGCGTCGATCAGGAGTGGGGCGGCGTGGTCCGCCGTGGCGCCAAGCTGCTGCACGCCTTCGGTGAGGCCACCGTCCCGCGCGTCACACTGGTGACCCGAAAGATCTACGGCGGCGCCTATATCGCGATGAACTCCCGCTCGCTGGGCGCCACCAAGGTCTTCGCCTGGCCGGACGCCGAGGTCGCCGTCATGGGCGCCAAGGCCGCCGTCGGCATCCTGCACAAGCGCAAGCTCGCCGCCGCGGCGGACCACGAGCGCGACGCGCTGCACGAGGAGTTGGCCGCCGAGCACGAGCGGATCGCCGGTGGCGTGGACAGTGCCATCGAGATCGGTGTGGTGGACGCCAAGATCGATCCCGCGCACACCCGCAGTGTGATCACCCAGGCGCTGGCCGAGGCGCCCGCCCGGCGCGGACGACACAAGAACATCCCGCTGTAACCTTCAGCTGAGCCGAATGGCCGGTTATGACACGCTCTCCCCGGAAAGCCGTGTCATAACCGGCCATTCGCCGTTTCAGCCGGTGGTTCAGCGGGTGGTGTAGCCGCCGTTGGCGAAGACGGTCTGCCCGGTGATCCAATGTCCCTCGCCGGCAAGGAACAACACCAGTGGGGCAATGTCCTCGATGCGCGTCAGACGCCCGCCCATGCCCTGGGATTTGTGGAACTCCACCCGCTCAGGAGTCTCCTGACCGTAGAAGAACGGTGTGTCCATCGGTCCGGGGCCGATGTTGTTGACGTTGATCCCGCGCGCCGCGAACTCCTTGGCGGCCGCGCGGGTGAAGTGCTCGACCGGGCTCTTGGCGCCGGCATAGGTGGAATAGCCGTCGGTGAATGCGGCCAACAGGGCGGTGACGATGGTGATGACCGAGCCGTTGTCGGCGAGGCGACGCCCCGCCTGCTGCAGGAAGAAGTAGGCCGCCTTGGCATTGATGTCGAACATGGAGTCGTATTCGGCCTCGGTGGTCTCCACGATGGGCTTGCGCAGCACCTTGCCCACGGTGTTGATCGCGATATCGACTCCCCCGAACGCATCGACGGCGGTGTCGAACAACCTCTCGACGTTGGCGGGCACGGTCAGATCGCCCTGCACCTTGATGGCCTTGACGCCGGCCCGCTCGGCCTCGGCGACCGTCGCATCGGCATCGGACTCGGTCGCCGAACTGTTGTAGTGCACCGCGACATTGACACCGCGCTGGGCCAGACTCCGGCTGATAAGGCCCCCGAGGTTCTTGGCACCGGCGGCGACGACTGCTGACTTTCCCGTGATTTCGCTCATGTATCGCACGCTATCCATCGCTCAAACAAATGAAAAACAGTTATAAGCTTAATATCCACAAGTGGAGCTTGTAGATTGATCGGATGACTCTCGACCTTCGGCGACTGGGCCACTTCGTCGCCGTGGCCGAGGCCGGTAGCTTCACCGCCGCAGCGACCACCCTGCACATCACCCAGCAGGCGCTGAGCCAATCGGTCCAACTGCTCGAAAAAGAGCTCGGTGCCGAGCTTTTCACCCGGTCCGGGCGCCGCATCACCCCGACCGCGGCCGGCGCACAACTGCTGATCGAAGGACGGGTACTGCTGGCCGCCGCCGATACCGTGGCCAACCGGGTGTCGCGGACCGCCGAGGACAGCCCCGAGGTGTTCGTGGTGGGACACACCCCCGCACTGAGCTCGGCCGAGGTGTACACCAGGCTCGAACCCGCGATCGACAGCTTCACCCACCTGTCGGTCACCTGCCGCCAGATGTATCCCGGCGAGCTGCTGCGCGAGATCCTCGACGGCACCGTGCACCTGGGGCTACGCCGCGGCATCGCGCCCACCGCCGAATTGTCTTCAGCCACCATCGGTTACGACCGGGTCCGGGTCGCCGTACCTCGTGAGCACCGGTTGGCCGACGCCACGGTGATCGACATCCGCGAACTGGCCGGCGAGCAGATCGCCCTGTGGGCACCGCCGGGCGCGTCGTACTACAGCGACTTCCTGATGGGCGCATGCCGGCGAGCGGGTTTCGAGCCCGACTTCGTCGTCAGCCGCGTCCAGGGCTCCGCGACGGTCGCCGCGCCGCTGACCACCGGGGCGCCGGCGTTCGTCACCACCCAGGCCGGGCCGGCGATGGGTGGCCGGGTACGGGTCATCGAACTCGAACCCGATCTCCTCGTCGGCGTGCAGGCACTGTGGCAGCGGCACACCCGGTCGGCATTCCGCGACTCCGTTCTCGCGGCCCGCTGAGTCAGACGAACTCGGCCGCCGCGGCCTCGGCGCGCTCCCGGTCGGCGGCGACCAGGCCGATCCGGGTTCGCCGGTCCAAGATGTCCTCGACGCTCAGTGCCCCCTCATGGGTCACCGCATACTCGAATTCGGCACGCAGCACGTCTATTCCGTCGGCCACCCGCTCAGTGGGTCGATCACAGCTCGCCACGGCGAGGACATTGGCCGCCTCGGCGCCGTAGCGGGCCGTCAGGGACGCGGGCATCGCGATGGATGCGGCTGGAGCGGCGATCGGGTTGGCGGGTGCGCCGACCAGCGGCAGGTCACGAGTTCGGCAGGGCCCCGCAGACAGCCCGCGCCGGGCGATCGCCTGGTTCACCACATCCTCTGCCATGTAACGGTATTCGGTCAGCTTGCCACCGACCACACTGATGACGCCGTCGGGCGACTCGGTGACGGCGTGATCACGCGACAGGTCGGCGGTCTCACCCGCACTCTCGATCAGCGGGCGCAGCCCGGCGTAGGCGCCGCGCACATCGCCTTCGGTCAGTGCGGTGTCCAGCGCGGTGTTGACGGTTTCGAGCAGGAAGCGCACCTCGGCCGGGGTCGGTTCTGGTACATCGGGTATCGGCCCGGGGGCATCCTCGTCGGTGAGGCCCAGGTACACCCTGCCGAGCTGTTCGGGCATCGCGAAGACGAACCGGTTCAGCGCACCGGGGATCGGGATGGTCAGAGCGGCGGTGGGATTGCCGAACGCGGCCGCGTCGAACACCAGATGCGTGCCGCGGCTGGGTCGCAGGCGGATGGTCGGGTCGACCTCCCCCGCCCACACCCCGGTGGCGTTGACGACGGCACGCGACCGCAACGTCATAGCCTGCCCGGTGAGCGCATCGGTCAACGTCACCGAATCACCCTGTACACCTGCGGCATTCGCCTGGGTCAAAATGATCGCACCGTGTTGGGCCGCGGTGCGCGCCACCGCCGTGACCAGCCGGGCGTCGTCGATGAGCTGACCGTCATAGGCCAGAAATGCCCCGTCCAGACCGTCGCGGCGCACGGTCGGAGCCAGATCGACGGCCTCGCCCGCACCGACCCGTCGAGAGCGCGGCAGTACCGATGCCGGCGTACCCGCCAGCCTGCGCAGCCCGTCACCGGCGAGGAATCCCGTGCGGACCAGCGCGCGCGCCGGGCGGCCCATCGCCGGCAGCAGGGGCACCAGCTGCGGCATGGCGTTCACCAAGTGAGGTGCCGTGCGCATCATCAGGATTCCGCGTTCGACGGCACTGCGGCGGGCGATACCGATATTGCCCGAGGCCAGGTAGCGCAATCCGCCGTGCACCAGTTTGGAGCTCCAGCGGCTGGTCCCGAAGGCGAGGTCGTGCTTTTCGGCCAGCACCACACGCAGGCCACGCGATGCGGCGTCGAGGGCGATTCCGGTACCGGTG
Source organism: Mycolicibacterium neoaurum VKM Ac-1815D (assembly GCF_000317305.3). The sequence continues at coordinate 3,843,550 of NC_023036.2, forward strand.
ATCCCGCCACCGATGACCACCAGGTCCACGACGCCACCGTCACCGAGCGCGCTCAGTTCGGCGCTGCGGCGGGTCCGGTTGAGGGCGCTGTCGCGCACTGGGCTCATGGGGTCAGGTATCCGTTCAGTGCGTGGGTGAGTTCCTCGGCGAGCGCGTCGGCACCCAGGATCGGTTCGACCATCTGGGCGGACTGCACGGTGGACTGGGTGATGAGCAGGCACATGGCGGCCAGCCGGCGGGGGTCGCCGGCGCGGACACTGCCGTCTTCCTGGGCCAGCTTGAGCTGCCCGGCCACGGCGTCGATGAGGATCTGCTGGCTGGTGCCGAGCCGCTCGGCGATGTAGACCATGGCCAGTTCGGGCGCGTCGTGCAGCACCGACATCACGATCTGATCGTCGCGCAGCCGGCGTGCCACCCCGACGATGCGGGCCACCAGGGCGCGGCGGCCGGTCTCGGTGTCCCCCGCGTCGTCGAGTACCCGCACCACTCGCGCGGTCAGCAGCGCCGCCAGGATCGACTGGGTGTCCGGGAACCGGCGATACACCGTCGGGCGGCTGACACCGGCGCGCCGGGCGATCTCGGCGAGTGTCACCCGCTCCACCCCGAAGGCGAGCACGCAGTCGGCGGCCGCGTCGAGAATCCGGTCGCCGACCGAATCGTCGTTACTGATTGACACCATATGTAATACTGTAACGCATGACGCAAGCCCGCACCGACCTGCAGCCCCCGATGAAGTGGAACGCCTGGGGCGATCCGCAGGCGGCCAAGCCGCTGTCCGACGGTATTCGCGGCCTGCTCAAGCAGGCCCTCGGCATCGACGGGCCTGCCGATCCAGAACTCGCGGCCGAAGACGTGCGACTGCGGCCGTCGGCGCTGCGCGATGCCGACCGCGAGGCCCTGCAGGCCGTCATCGGCACCGAATACGTCCGCACCGACCAACACAGCCGGTTGTTGCGCGCGGGCGGTAAGTCGACACCAGATCTGCTGCGCCGCAAGCGCACCGGCGAACAAGATGCGCCCGATGCCGTGCTGCTGCCCGCCGATGAGGCCGCCGTGATCGAGGTGCTCAAGGTCTGTGGCGAACGGGGTATCGCCGTCGTCCCGTTCGGCGGTGGTACCAGTGTGGTCGGCGGTCTCGACCCGCTGCGCGGCGAGTTCGCCGCCGTGGTGTCGGTGGACCTGCGTCGACTCGATGCGCTGCACCATCTCGACCCGATCTCCGGAGAGGCCGAACTCGGTGCCGGCGTCACCGGCCCCCAAGCCGAGGAAATGCTTGGCACACAGGGCTTCTCACTCGGGCACTTCCCGCAGAGCTTCCAGTTCGCCACCATCGGCGGCTTCGCCGCCACCCGGTCCTCGGGTCAGGATTCCGCAGGCTACGGCCGATTCGACGATATGGTGCGCGGGCTGACCGTGGCCACCCCGGCCGGCGTACTCGACCTCGGGCGAGCCCCGGCCTCGGCGGCCGGCCCCGATCTGCGGCAGCTGATCGTGGGCTCGGAGGGGGTGTTCGGCATCATCACCCGGGTCCGGGTAAGGGTGCATCCGGTCCCCGAGACCACCCGCTACGAGGCATGGTCGTTCCCCGATTTCGGCACCGGCGCCGCGGCGCTGCGCGCGGTGGTGCAGACCGGCACCGGGCCCACGGTGATCCGCCTGTCCGACGAGGCCGAGACCGGAGTGAATCTGGCGACCACCGAGAGCATCGGCGAGCAGACCATCACCGGCGGATGCCTGGCCATCACCGCGTTCGAGGGGTCCGCGGCGCACACCGAGAGCCGCCACGACGAAACCGCGGCCGTTCTGCGTGCACACGGTGGCACCTCACTCGGCGACGGCGCGGCCCGGGCCTGGGAGCACGGCCGGTTCAACGCGCCGTATCTGCGCGATTCCCTACTCTCGGCCGGCGCGTTGTGCGAGACCCTGGAGACCGCGACGAACTGGTCGAATATCGCCGCGCTCAAGGCCGCGGTCACCGAGGCGCTCACCGAAACGCTGGGCCAGGCCCTGGTGATGTGCCATATTTCGCACGTGTACCCCACCGGAGCGTCGCTGTACTTCACGGTGGTCGCCGCCCAGCAGGGCGACCCGATCGAACAGTGGCGGCGGGCCAAGACCGCCGCGTCGGAGGCGATGGTGCGGACCGGGGCGACCATCACCCATCATCACGCCGTGGGCGCCGATCACCGGCCGTGGATGCGGGCCGAGGTGGGTGACCTCGGTGTCGAGGTCCTGCGGGCGGTCAAGTCCGTGCTCGATCCGGCCGGAATCATGAACCCGGGCAAGCTGATCCCGTGATCAAGCGGGTCACCGTCCTGACCAACCCGGCGTCGGGACACGGCAGCGCTCCGCATGCCGCCGAACGCGCCGTCGCACAGTTGCACCGGCGCGGGGTCGACGTGGTGGCCGTCGCGGGCCGAGATCCCGCTCATGCCCGTCAGCTCGTCGAGGGCGCCCTCGAACGCGGGATGGACGCGCTGGTCGTGGTGGGCGGTGACGGGATCATCTCGCTGGCATTACAGGTTCTGGCCACGACCGGTATCCCGCTCGGCATCATCCCGGCGGGCACCGGTAACGACCACGCCCGCGAGTTCGGCATTCCGACAAAGGATCCCGAGGCCGCGGCCGATATCGTCGTCGACGGCCGGGCGGCGACGGTGGATCTGGGACGCATCGTCGGTGCCGACGGGACCCAGCGCTGGTTCGGCACCGTCATGGCCGCCGGTTTCGACTCGCTGGTGACCGACCGGACCAACCGGATGCGGTGGCCGCACGGCCGGATGCGCTACAACCTCGCAATGGTCGCCGAGATCTCTGCCCTGCGGCTGTTACCGTTCCGACTGATATTCGACGGTGTCGAGGTGCAGACCGACCTCACGCTGGCGGCGTTCGGCAACACCCGCAGCTACGGCGGAGGGATGCGGATCTGTCCTGGCGCTGATCCGACCGACGGGCTGCTCGATGTCACCATGGTGGCGTCGGCATCACGAACCCGGCTGATCCGCCTGTTCCCCACCGTCTTCCGGGGCACCCATGTCGATCTCGACGAGGTGCAGACCCGGCGGGCCCGGGTGATCACGGTCGACTGCCCGGGAATCAACGCCTACGCCGACGGAGAGTTCGTCTGCCCGTTACCCGTCGAGGTGTCCGCGGTACCGGGTGCGCTGACGGTGCTGAGACCCTGACGCGGACCCCGCGGACCCGAAGAAGACCCCGGGGATCAGCCGATCAGCACTCGCCGTGTTCGTTGACCGACACCCGCGGGACCGTGTGCGGGGCGATCTCGCTTCCCGGGTCGGGCGACTGGGAGCAGACATCCCACATCGCCGGCGCCACGATCTTCCACGACGCGACCTGCTTGTTGACGTACTTGAGGGTGGGCCCGTTGCCGCCGACCGCCTCGGTGTACAGAGCCTGAGCCTTCTCCAGGTTCATCCCCTGCAGCGAGGGCATGGTCCAGGTGGGTTCTGCTGCCGCAGTGGGCATTCCGGCAGCGGACAGAACAACCAGTGCGGCACCGGCCGCGGCGAACGCTGTCTTCGACTTCATAGCGCGAAGAGTAGCCAGCGTTTCTGCAAGGAAGCTGGATCCCAGGCGTGACTCTCCTGTAAGCCGTGAAAAGCGTTTCCGGGCAACCAAAATCAACCGGACAGCCGGCTTCTTGGTGTGACTCAGCCCACTCCGCGGTTGAGCCAGGTGACCTCGCCGGTGTCGCCGCCACCGCGGTAGGGCTCCAGCGACTCGTCCCACGCGGTGCCCAGGACCGAATCCAGATCGGCGGCCAGTGCGTCGGCACCGGAGGCCATCAGGGCGCGCAACCGCTGTTCGCCGACCATGACGTCACCGTTGGCACTCATCGCTCCGCTCCACAGCCCGAGCTGAGGCGTGTGGCACCAGCGGTGCCCGTCGACGCCCTCGCTGGGATCCTCGGTGACCTCGAAGCGCAGCACCGACCACGACCGCAGTGCGTTCGCCAACTGAGCACCGGTACCCACCGGGCCCACCCAGTTGGTGACGGCACGCAGCTGTCCGGGCATGGCGGGTTGGGGCGTCCACTTGAGGTTCGCCCGCGCCGACAGGGTCGACGAAAGAGCCCACTCCACGTGTGGGCATACCGCCGCGGGCGAGGCGTGAACGTAAACCACGCCAGTTGTCGCCTCGGCGAACTGGTTCGACGCACGCATACTTTTGCTCCTTCGGCTCCACGAGGGACGTCTTCCCCAACGACCTGGCGTTACCGAAATGTGCAGTTGTTTCGTGCGTGTCTATTGTGCCTTGTGAGACGCGTGTTGCGCTAGTGTGCGCCGAATTCTCTCAGGACTCCATCAGAGATCGCCGGCCACAGCTCGTATGCCCAGTCCCCGAAGTCGCGGTCGGTGAGCACCACCAGGGCCAGCTCGGCGACGGGGTCGACCCACAGAAACGTCCCTGACTGGCCGAAATGCCCGAACGTCGATGGTGAGTTCGCGGCGCCGGTCCAGTGCGGCGACTTGTGCGAGCGCAGTTCGAACCCCAGCCCCCAGTCGTTGGGACGCTGCGAGCCGAATCCAGGCAGCACGCCGTCCAGACCGGGAAACTGCACCGTCGTCGCCTCGGCGTGCAGTTCCGGTGTGACGAGCACCGGCCGCAGCAGATCACCGGCGAAGCGCACCAGATCGTCGACGCAGGATCGGCCACCATGACCGGCGGCATCGGCCCCGCCCGCCGACGACGAACCGGCCATACCCAGCGGTTCGAACACCGCCTCGCGTAGGTAATCGGAGAACTCGATCTCGGTCGCGTCCTGCAGCGCATCGGCCAGCAGGGCGAAGCCGTAGTTGGAGTAGATCCGCCGGCTGCCGGGTGCGGCCAGTTGATCGGGCCCCTGCATGCTGACCCCCGAGGCGTGCGCCAGCAGGTGGCGCACCGTCGCACCGGGCGGACCGGCCGGGGTGTCCAGGTCGAACGCACCCTCTTCGACGGCAACCTGGGCTGCACGGGCGACAAGGGGTTTGGTGACCGAGGCCAACCGGAAGCGCTGAGCGGTGTCCCCGCGGCGGGCGAGCACACCATCCGGGCCGACCACCGCGGCAGCGACCGTCGGGACCGGCCAATCGTCGAGAAGTTCGAGGGCACCCACGCGCAGGATGCTACCCACGCACAAACTGGACACCTGTCCGGCGAGGGCGGGTGTCGCGTATTAGGTTATAGGCATGAGTCAGACAGTGCGCGGTGTGATTTCCCGGTCCAAAGGTCAGCCCGTCGAGTTGGTCGACATCGTCATCCCCGATCCCGGTCCGGGTGAGGTCGTGGTCGCGATCCAGGCCTGCGGTGTCTGCCATACCGATCTGACCTACCGCGAGGGCGGTATCAACGACGACTACCCGTTCCTGCTCGGCCACGAGGCCGCCGGGATCGTCGAGAGCATCGGCGAGGGCGTCACCCATGTCGAGGTCGGCGATTTCGTCGTCCTGAACTGGCGTGCCGTCTGCGGTGAGTGCCGGGCGTGCAAGCGTGGCCGCCCGCACCTGTGCTTCGACACCTTCAACGCCACCCAGAAGATGACGCTGACCGACGGCACGGAGCTGTCCCCCGCGCTGGGCATCGGCGCCTTCGCCGACAAGACCCTGGTCCACCAGGGCCAGTGCACCAAGGTCGATTCCACCGCCGACCCGGCCGTGGCCGGCCTGCTGGGTTGTGGCGTCATGGCCGGTATCGGTGCGGCGATCAACACCGGGGCGATCAACCGCGACGACACCGTGGCCGTCATCGGTTGCGGCGGCGTGGGTGATGCCGCCATCGCCGGCGCCGCCCTGGTCGGTGCGCGGCGGATCATCGCCGTCGACGTCGACGATCGCAAGCTGCACACCGCCCGCGACTTCGGCGCCACCCACACCATCAACGCCAAGGATCTCGATGCCGTGGCGACGATTCAGGACCTCACCGACGGGTTCGGCGCCGATGTCGTCATCGACGCCGTCGGCCGCCCAGAGACCTGGAAGCAGGCCTTCTACGCCCGCGACCTGGCCGGCACCGTGGTCCTGGTCGGTGTGCCCACCCCGGACATGAAGCTGGAGATGCCGCTGGTCGACTTCTTCTCCCGCGGCGGATCGCTGAAATCGAGTTGGTATGGCGACTGCCTGCCCGAGCGTGATTTCCCCACCCTGGTCAGCCTGTACCTGCAGGGGCGCCTGCCGCTGGAGAAGTTCGTCTCCGAGCGCATCGGCCTCGATCAGGTCGAAGACGCCTTCCACAAGATGCATGCCGGTGAGGTCCTGCGCTCGGTGGTGGTCTTCTAGTGGGCAACGTAGAGCGCGTGGTCACCAGCGGCACCTTCGAACTCGACGGCGGTAGCTGGGATGTCGACAACAACATCTGGCTCGTCGGCGATGACTCCGATGTGATCGTCTTCGACGCCGCCCACACCGCCGAGCCGATCATCGAGGCCGTCGCCGGACGCAATGTCGTCGCGGTGGTGTGCACCCACGGCCACAACGACCACATCACCGTCGCGCCGGAACTGGCCAAGGCCCTCGACGCCCCGGTGTTCCTGCACCCGGCCGATGAGATGCTGTGGCGCGTCGTGCACCCCGAGGCGGCGTTCCGCACCGTCGACGACGGGCTGGTGCTGACCGCCGGTGGGATCGAGCTGCACGCCCTGCACACACCCGGGCACTCCCCTGGATCGGTGTGCTGGTCGGCACCGGCACTGAATGCCGTCGTCTCCGGAGACACGCTCTTCCAGGGTGGCCCGGGCGCCACCGGGCGGTCCTATTCGGACTTCCCGACCATCCTGGAATCGATTTCCACGCGGCTGGGCACCCTGCCCGACGAGACCGTCGTATACACCGGCCATGGTGACACCACCACCATCGGGGGTGAGCTCGTGCACTATGACGAGTGGGTCAAGCGGGGCCATTAAGGTCCCGGCGACCCGCCGGACGGGATTTGCGGGCGGACGAATTTTTGTTTGCTGAGATTGCATGTCCATGCGACATTTCGCCAAATTGACGCGCATTTTCCCTGGTGCCGAGTTGCTAAAACTGCAGTAGCTGAATTGTTGTCCGGAGCGGGTGTTCGGCGGGGTTAAAGTCAGCTCATGGCCCGCCCGTGGTTGCGTACCCTCACGGCGTGTATCACCGTGGCGCTGACCGCTGCGTGCTCGGTCCAGTCACCCCAAGGGTCGATCCCCACCAGCTCGGGCGCACCCCAACCGTTGGCCGCCACGACCTCGACAACGGCCACCCTGGGCGTCGAGGGAACCACCCTCACCCTCGATGGGAAGCCGTGGTGGCCGATCGGCCTGAACGCCTATCAGCTGGGCACCGACTGGTCCATCAACGCCGGCTGCGGTGCGCAGGTCGACCTCGACACCTATTTCAGCCGGCTCCCACCGCATTCGCTCACCCGGTTCAACGCCTTCTCCAGCCTTGCCGTCAACAAGTACACCGGGATGCTCGACTTCACCGCGTTGGATGCCGTCGTGCGTGCCGCCGAGCGGCACGGTCAGATGCTGATCGCCGTGCTCTCCAGCAACGAGGGCAGCTGCGAGGACGACACGTTCAAGGAATACGGCTGGTACACCGACGGCTGGGACACCGATCGGCCCCCGGGCACGACGCTGACCTTCGCGCAGTGGCTGGACACCGCAGTCAAGCGGTGGGCGGCCTCACCCGCGGTGGCCGGTTGGACCGCCGTCGGCGAGCCGGAACCGTCGTTGTGCACCGACGACGGGTGCACCTGGCAGGCACGGTCCTGCCCGCCCGATGCGGCGCAGGTGTTGCGCCAGTTCTACGACGCGACCGGTGCCCGCATCCACGAACTCGACCCGGGCACCACCGTGTTCAGCGGGCACGCCGGCGGCGGCCAATGCGGTTCGGCCGGCGACTCGTTCGAATACGTGAGCGCCTCACCAGGGATCGACGTCCTGGAGTACCACTTCTACGAGTCGACCGACTCGCTGCCCGGCAACGAGTACGACGGGCTGGCCCGCCGGGTCCAGCAGGCCCGGGCGCTCGACAAGCCACTGGTGATCACCGAGGTCGGCATGGAGGCCGGATCGTGCGGTTCGGTCGGCGATCGTGAGCAGGTCCTGCGGGAGGCCTTCGGCGAGATGCGCGATCAGGGCGCCGCCGGGGTCATGTTCTGGTCCTACGTCCCCGACCCGCGGCCCGGCGAGTGCACGCTGGACATCGGACCCGCCGATCCGCTGATGCGGCTCGTCGGCACCACCACGTAGCGCACACCGCATAGGCCCTGCTTTTGCGATCAGGCTGAGCCTGTCGCTTTCTGTCCCGCGCCGCGGCACCGATAGTGGTTGCCATGACGACTTCGAACGGACGCTCCGCCGCCATCATCGGTGCCGGCCAGACCGGTGTGACGGCCGCACTCGGACTGCTGGACAACGGATTCGACGTCACCCTCTACAGCGACCGAGACCAGCACGCCCTGCGCAACGATGTGCCCGCCACCGGAACCGCGCTCATCTTCGGCAAGGCCCAGCGGGCCGAGGAGAGCCTGGGACTGAACACCTATCTGGCGACCGCGCCCACCTCGACCGGGCAGAGCGTCCGCGTCGTCGCCGACGGCGCCGAGGCGATCGCCTTCGACGGTTGGTTCGACGGGGCCCGCGGTGTCGCGGTCGACACCCGGCTCAAAGCCGACGACCGGTTGACCCTCTTCGGTCGCCGCGGCGGCCATTTCGTGGTCGAGTCGGTGGACCCACAACGACTCGACGCCATCGCCGCCCGAGCCGACCTGACGTTGGTCGCCACCGGCCGCGGCGGGCTCTCGGCACTGTTTCCCGTCGATGCGGACCGCAGCGCCTACGACACGCCCCAGCGCTCGCTGCTGGCATTCTCGGTCACCGGTCTCGGATACGGCCCCGACGTCTTCGCGCACCGGGGTTCCGGCGGCGGCAGTCACCACGCGTTCACCGTCGTCGCCGGCCAGGGCGAATCATTCTGGGGCCCTTACCTGCACAAGGACGCCGGCCCGAGCTGGGCCTTCCTGGGCTGGGCGCATCCCGGCAGCGACTGGGATCGACGCTTTTCCACCGTGACCGACGCGGCAGCTGCACTGCGAATCGCCACCGGCCTACACCGCGATTACATCGACTGGGACCTCCCGGAGGTCAGCCGACTGCGGGTCATCGACGAGGATCCGCACTCCTGGCTGACCGGGGCCGTCACCCAGGTGGTCCGTAAGCCGGTGGGCACCACGGCCTCCGGGCATCCGGTGCTGGCCCTCGGTGACACCGCGATCTCCTATGACCCGATCGCTGGACAGGGCGCCCAGGGCGGCCTCATCCAAACCGCCGACCTGGTGCGCAGCGCCGCGTCGCACGACGGGCCGTTCGACACCGAGTGGCTGACAGCGGCATTCGAGGATTTCTACCGACAGCGCGGCCGCGCCGCCCAGCGTGTCACCCGATTGTTCCTGTCCGACCCTGCCTTCGCCGACTACGGCAGCCTGTTCTTCGCCGCCGCGAGCGCCAGCCCGCGCTTCGCCGGGAAGCTGGTCGGCCTGCTCGACGACCCGGCGCCCTTCGAGCCGGTGACCTCCGAGGACGCCGCCAAGGCGCTCATCACCGAATTCGCCGGCGAGCCCGCCGACGACGTGTTGTCCAGGTTCCGGCCGGCGGGCCGGTTCGAGCGGTCGCAGCTGGTGCGGTCAGCCGCCTAACAGCCTGCGTTTCTCGGATTCGAACTCGGCCTCGGTGAGCGCGCCGGAGTCGCGCAGTGCCGCCAGCGTCTTGAGATTTTCCAGGCGGATCCCGTCCTCGGTGGGGATTGTGACGGTGGGGAAATTTTCGGTGGAGATATGGGCGGCCGGGACCTCGCCGAGGGTGAACGTCGGCGAGATCGACCGTGACCGCGCGCGCGACCGCGCGGCCCAGACCCTGGCGATGACCAGATCGATCAGTCCGAGACCGAACACCGCGGCACACCACCACGGCGCGTGCCCCAGCGGACTACCGTGCCCGAACGCCAACCGCGGGCTGACGAAGGCGGTGACGTCACCGTCGGTGCGCACGGTGTAGGTACCCGCCTCGGCAACCTTGGCCACCCAGACCCGGACCCGGGCATCGCTGTTGACACTCGTTGTGCCGCCGATATTCTCGACGACCTCCGGCTCGGGAACCCCGGCCGGCGGATCGATGGCCATCCGCATGTCCGGGATCGGCAGGCCCGCGCCGCCGGCACTGCCGATGATCTGGGTGTGGAAGCTGATGTTCACCTCGCCTGCCGGCAGCTGCAGCTCGGCCCGGCCGGGGATCGGCACCTCACCGTAGGCGTCGTACCGGTCCAGCACGAAGGCGTTGAGGATCAGGGTGGTGATGAAACCGATCCCGGCGGCCACCATGACCAGCACGGCGACAACCGTGAGCAGCCGGGGCGCGGTGGCGGGACGCATGGCAGGAAGTGTGGCACGCCCGGCGTCACCACTGCCGGACATCGGCGGCGCACAACGGCCGACGGTACTAACCTCACGAGAATGCCCGAGTCCAGTGTCGTGGTGCGGCCGATCCCGGTCGGCAGCGGTGACTACAGTGCCAGTTCTCGGTTGCAGGCCGCCGGGCTCAAGCGGGCGATAGGGCTCTTCGAGGAGGCCGCCGCGGCGGTGCCGATTCCACAGCCACCGCTGCCCATCGTCATCGCCGACTACGGTGCGGCCAACGGCCACAATTCGCTGCTGCCGCTCAACGCCGCGATCACCACGCTGCGCGGGCGCACCCGGCCAGAGCACTCGATCCTGGTGACCCACACCGATGTACCGGAGAATGATTTCAGCGCGTTGTTCCGGGTGCTGCGGGAGGACCCGGACAGTTACCTGCGCCGCGATCCGGCGACCTTCACCTCTGCGGTGGGACGGTCGTTCTACAGCCAGATCCTGCCGTCCAACACCGTCAACCTCGGCTGGTCGGCCTGGTCGATCCTGTGGCTGAGCAGCATTCCCGCCGTGGTGTCCGACCACATCCAGGCCTCGTTCAGCACCGACGGCACCGCACGACTGGCGCATGACCGGCTGGCCGCGCGGGACTGGCATGAGTTCGTCGCCTACCGCGGCCGGGAGCTGTGTCCGGGTGGGCGCGTCGTGGTGATGACGATGGCGATCTCCGAGGACGGCGAGTTCGGATACCGGGCACTGTTCGGGGCACTGATGGCCGAGCTCGCCGAACTGGCGGCACGGGAGGTGATCACGGCCGACGAACTGACCCGGATGTCACTGCCGATCGCCGGTCGCCGCACGGCCGATTTCACCACCCCGTTCGCCCCCTCCGGGCGGCTGGAACAGCTGACGATCGAGCACCTCGAGGTGTTCGACGCCGAGGACAGGTTCTGGCGTCAGTACCAGAAGGACGGGGATGCAGCGGCTTTCGGGGCGCAGTGGGGTGATTTCCTACAGGCCGCGGTGATCCCGGTGTTGACCGGTTTCGTCGCCGAGCAACGCCGATCGGTGTTCGGCGCGGCGCTGCAGTCCGGGGTGGCTGCCAGGATGGCGGCCGAACCTCAGGAGACCCAGATCCCGATGGCCCAGATCGTCCTGCACAAGAAGCCGCGCGGCTAGCCCGGCCAGATCACATGAAGGCGGGGACCGCCGCGTCGATCAGGTGCGGTCCCGGCTCGGCCAGGGCCGCGCTGAACTGGGCCGCCAGCTCCTCGGCGGTGGTGGCACGGGTGGCCGGCACCCCGAAACCCTGCGCGATCGCGACGAAGTCGATATCGGGGTTGCCGATGTTCAGCAGGGATCGAGCCTTTTCGCCGCCACTGCCCTCGCCGGCGTTCGCCCCCACCCTCGCCAGCTCCATCTGCAGAATCGCGTAGGCATGGTTGTTGAGGATGACCACGGTGATGTCGAGGTTCTCCCGTGCCATCGTCCACAGCGCCGAAATCGTGTACAGCGCACTGCCATCGGCCTGTAACGCGATCACCGGCCGGTCCGGGGCCGCCACCGCAGCGCCGACGGCCACCGGCAGTCCTTGCCCTATCGCGCCGCCGGTCAGCGTCAGCACATCGTGGGCCGGCGCACCGGCGGTGGACGCCGGCAACAGCATCCCGCTGGTATTGGCCTCATCGGAGATGATGGCGTCCGGCGGTAACAGCGCACCAATGACCTGCGCCCAATTCGCCACCGTCAGCGGCCCTTCCGGGAGTTCCGGCCGAGGTATATCGGGCAGCGCCAGTGGCCCGGCACCGAGTTGATCGGCCAGGTCTGCCAGTTCGTCGGGTGCCATCACGTGGGTCTGCACGCCGATGGGGACCAGACCGCTGGGCTTGCCGGGATAGGCGAAGAACGCCACCGGCGCCCGCGCCCCGACCAGCACGAGGTGCGAGGCACCGGCGAGTTGCTGTTCGGCCTGCTCGGCCAGATAACCGAGCCGTTCGACCGCAGGTATCCCCTGGCCGCGGCGCAGGCGGGCCGGGAAGGTTTCCACCAACATGCGCGCGCCGGTCGCGGCGGCGATGCGGGCCGCGGCGGCCAGCCCGGCCTCCGTCGTCGCCGCACCGCCGAGCAGCAGCACGGTCTCGGGGCCGTGCGCGCGCAACGCCTCCAGGGCCGCCTCGGCACCGGAGCGCGCGTCGTTGCCCGTCGCGGCGGTCGGCGTGACGAGTTCGCCGGGGGTCTGGGCGGTGCTCCACGAGTAGTCGGCGGGCAGAATGACCGTCGCGACGCGCCCGGGTGGTCCGGCCGCGGCGGCAATGGCGGCGTCGACGGCCGGGGCCAACTGCGCGGCCGATTCCGGGCGGAACACCACCCCGTCCGGCCAGCCGGCCAACGCCTCGATATCGGACTGCAGCGGTGCGTCGAATTCGACATGGTGGGTGGCGTGGTCGCCGACGATGTTGACCACCGGGGTGTGGGCGCGGCGCGCGTTGTGCAGGTTGGCCAGCCCGTTGGCCAGTCCCGGTCCGAGGTGCAACAGCGTGGCGGCCGGGTGCCCGGCGATGCGCGCGTACCCGTCCGCAGCGCCGGTGGCCACCCCTTCGAACAGACAGAGCACGGCCCGCATCCGCGGTGTGTTGTCCAGTGCGGCAACGAAATGCATCTCCGAGGTGCCCGGGTTGGCGAAGCACACGTCCACCCCGCCGTCCAGCAGTCGTTGCAGGACGGTATCCGCACCGGAGGCCATCAGCGAATGGTACCGGCGCCGGGGATGAGGGGAAGATCCAGTGCGGTCACCCAGCCCGGCGGGAGATCGTTGACGGCCGGGACGGCGTTCAGCGCCCGCAGGCCCGTCGCCAAGCACCCCGCCGCGGCGGCGTCCCGGCCGGAACCGTCGGTGAACCGGAACGCGGTCTCCTGGGAGATGCTCGGTGTGCCTTCGATATCGACGCGGTAGACGTCGTTGTCGTTACCGGTCGGCCAGTGCGGGGCGGCGTCCAGGCCGATCCGGTTGACATGCTCGAGCTGGATGCGGGTCGCGCCCCGGTAGCGGCCGTTGATGGTGAACCGGACGGCCGCGACGTTGCCTGCCTCGATGACACCCTTGGCCGAGGGCCGGTCGGTCGGGGTCACCCATTTGTCCCAGGTCGTGGTGATCTCGTCGAGGGTGATGCCTGCGGCGTGGGCGATCATCGGAACCGTTGCGCCCCAGGCCATGATCAGGATATCCGGGCTCTCCAGCAGCGGACGGTACTGCGGCGGGCGCCCGATGCCCATCTCGAACTCGTAATCGCCGGTGTAGTTGGTGTAGTCGAGCAGCTCCGAGGCCCGCACCGTCCTGACCTCCGAGCACAGTCCCATCAGGGTCAGCGGGAACAGGTCGTTGGCGAAACCGGGGTCGATCCCGGTGGTGAAACAGGACGCTCCCCCGGCCACGCAGGCGTCGGTGATGGGCTGGATCCAATTCGGCGGGTTGAGATGCATCGTGGGCCAGACCCACGGGGTCATGGCCGTGGAGACGACATCGATTCCCGCGCGCAGGAAGCGACCGATCACGTCGATGTTGGCATCGGCCTGTACGGCGGTCGGCCCGTAATGCACCAGCGCATCGGGCCGCAACGCGATCAGGGCGTCGACATCGTCGGTGGCGATGATGCCGAGCTGGCTGCCCAGCGCGCAGATGTCACCGACATCGCGCCCGACCTTCGCCGGATTGCTCACCCCGACACCGACGAGTTCGAAGTTCGGGTGGGTGACGATCTCGCCGATCACCATCGACCCGACGAAACCGGTACCCCACACCACCACCCGCTTGGGTGACGCGCTCATCGCGGCAGCCCTAGAAGCACCGGCGCAGGCCGCCCGGCTCGCAGATCAGCGGGTACTGGGTGATCGGGATGGGCAGCGGCCGCACGTAGGTCAGGGTGAACGGGAACTTCTCCAGCGTGGCGTTCAGCCCACACACCTGATTGTGCGACACGGTGCGCACGCCGGTCATGGTGATGGTGTTGAACGCGAACGTCTCGAACAGCGCGGCATTGCTGCCGTCCGGACAGGTCAACCCGTCCACCGAGTTGATGTTGTAACTCCACTGCCCGCCCACCAGTTTCGCGATGCCACCCTTGGCGACGGAATTCGGTGTGGAACTCACGGTCAGCTGGCAGGCGACCGGGTCGCGGATCTCGGCGCGCAGGTCGCCCACGACGGGCACGCAGACCGGGTAGATCGACCATGCCGCGTCGGGCAGGCCCTCCTGTTTGAAGGTGTAGACCCCCTCCAGCACCTGCTGTTGCGGGTTCGCCCCGGCCGGTGCGGCCGGACCGATCATCGCCACGCCGGCGGCCAGCAACACGGCACTGAACAATCCGCGAAGTATGTTCACACGTCGCAGTATTGCAGGGCGCTTCTGACCCGTCCGGCGTTTGCCCCGTGAGAGGGTGCCGGGTATGACCTCATTGGACGGAAAAGTCGCATTGATCACCGGGGCGTCGGCCGGACTCGGCGCCGCCACGGCCACGCTGTTCGCCGAACGCGGGGCCACGGTGTACGGCGTGGCACGAGACACCGACCGGATGGCCGAGGTGTTCGGCAACGTGCCCGGCGGCCGGTTCGGCTCGTATGACATCGCCTCCGCCGAGGCCTGCGCACAGGCGGTGGCCGACTGCGTCGAGGCGTTCGGGCGCATCGACGTGCTGGCCAATGTGGCGGGGTTTCACCAGATGCGGCGCACCGCCGGGGTGACCGATGCCGACTGGGCAACCGATCTCGCGGTCAATCTCAACGGGCCGTTCTATCTCAGCCGTGCGGCCCTGCCGCACCTGCTGAGTTCCGGCGGCAACATCGTCAATGTCGCGTCGGTGGCCGGGGTCGAGGGCGAGGTGTACTCGGCGGGGTACTGCGCGGCCAAGCATGGGCTCATCGGGTTGACCCGGGCGATGGCCGTGGAGTTCACCAGGGAGACGCTGCGCGTCAATGCGGTCTGTCCCGGTGGGATGCTCACCGCGCAGGTCACCGACTTCTCGGCGCCCGAGGATGCCGACTGGGATCTGATCATGCGGATCGCCGCACCGCGCGGAATGATGGATCCGGTCGACGTCGCCAAGACCATCGCCTTCCTGGCCAGTGACGACGCCGCCGCCATCCATGGCGCGGTCTACCGGGTCGACAACGGAAAGGGCGCCGACTGATGAGTGAGATCGATACCGGCACACAGTCGGTCGGCACCGTCGGCAGCACCGAGGTGGAGGGCTCCATCGGCACGGTCGGGAGCACCGCGGTGGTCGGCTCGATCGGCACCGTCGGCAGCGCCGGGGTCGCCGGGTCCATCGCCACGGTCAACAGTGCGGGCGTCGCGGGTTCCATCGCGACCGGTGGAAGTGCCGGGGTGGCCGGCGGATTCGCCGTCGTCGGGACCGCCTTCTCGGTGTTGTGCGCGGCGCTGGTGGGCTGCGTGGCCTGCATAGCGTGCGTGGCCTGTCGCAAGTGCGCGGCGTGTGTGGCCTGCGCGGGCTGCGTCGACTGCGTCGGCTGTGTCGGCTGCGTGAACTGCTCGGGCCTGCGCGGCGCGGTCGGTCTGCGCGACGTGCACGCCTGAGACGCCGAGTGGCCGACTGACCCCGGCGGCTAGATCCTCCGCCGACGCCCCAACAGCGCGGCCCCGCCGACGGCGCCGAGGCTCAGCACCGCGCACGCGACCGCCGCGGTGATCAGCGCCGTCTGGCTGCTCCCCCCGGTGGCCGGAGCCTCCTCCGCGGCCAGCCGCAGCCGGTAGTCACCGGGCAGCGGACCTTCCCGCGGTTCGTCGAGGCCCGGGTACTGCTGGGTCCGGTGCACCTCGAACATCCGCTCGCCGCCGGCGCTCTGCTTCCACACGCCCCAGGCCGGCGTCGCCCCGTCGAGCAGCACGCGGCGCTCGCCGTAGCGCGTGTCATCGCCGATATCGACGATGCGCTGGACGCGGAACGGCTCGTAGACCGCGTCGGAGTAGCGCACCTGCACCGGCACATTGTCGTAGCGGAACAGCGGCGGCGGAGGCGGCGGCGCGATCGCCCCGATGTTGGCGATGGTCGGGATGAACCCGCCGCCGAAGAAGCTGCCGACGGCCACCCCGACCGCGGTACTGACCACGGTGTTGACCGTGTTGAGCACCACCGCGGTGAAGCTGTAGGCCGCCAGGTCGGCCACGTACATGACCATCCGCTGCAGCGGCGGGATCGTCACCACGCGCGGTTCGTTCTGGTACTCGTAGACGATGCGCACCGGATCGCGATAGGGGTTGACGATCATCGGCCGGTAGAACTCGTCGTACTGCACCCAGTCCGGGCTCCACTGCCGAACCCGGTTGTCCCAGTCGCGCTGGTCGGCGCGCAGCTCACGCTGATCCTCACGCAGCTGGCGCTGGCCCTCAAGAAGGTCGCGCTGATCCTCGCGCAGCTCGCGGCGCTCCTGTGCCAGCCGGTCGCGCTCGTCGGCGAGACCGACCAGCGACGACAGCGCAGCGAGGTCCTCGACCTTGGCGGGTTCCGGTTTGACCTCCACCGGGGCGGCCTTGCTGGCCAGCACGACATCATCGGCGGGAGCCTCCAACACCGCGGGCTTCACCGTCTCGATGACGCGGGCCATCGGCTCGACCTGCTCGGTCTCGGTGGGCTGCTCGGTCTCCCCGGTCGCCTCGGCAGGTGCCCCGGTTGTCGAGGTGGCCGGCGCCTCGACCGACGAAGTGGCCGCGGGCGCGGTGCTTGTCGAGTCGCTCGGCGCCTCGCTCGACGGGGTCGGGGTCTCGGTGCGGGCCTCCTCGGTGCGCGGCTGCTGGGTGGCGGGCTCTTGGGTGACTGGCGCGGCGCTGGTCTCCGGCGGGGCGACGGAGGTGGTCGTCACCTGCGTGCTCGACCGGGTGGTGGTCGTCTCGCGTGCGCGGGTGGGCTGCGGGGCAACCGTTTCCGGCGCGGCGGGCACAGGTTCCGGCGCCCGGGTCGGCTCGACGGCCTCGGTAGGCACCGGCGTCGGCGCAGGAGCTTGCGTCACCGCCGGGGCCTGCGTCGGCGCGGGAGCGACCGCGGTCGTGGCGGCCTGGGCGGGAGCCTCGGCGGTGACGGCGGGCTCGGCCTCGGAGCGGCCGCCCGAAACGGCACCACCGCCGCCGGCGGAGGGCGAGGGTTCCTCGACGACGGTCGTCTCCACGACACCGGTCTCGCCGGAACCGGGCTCGGCCAGCGCGGGAGCGATCCCGACGGTCAGCGCGGTCAAGGACATCACCACGGTGGACGCCACGCCTGCCACCAGGCTGCGTCGCAGGAACTCGTCACGTGCGGCACTCATGGTGCATCGACTCCTCGAAGATCAGGAGCAGGGCAATTCTCAGCCACTACTGCGGTTCGCAGTCATCTCCCCCGACACCGGCCGTACGGCCCAGCAGCTGTCTCGCATGGTTCATCGCTGTGGGCGCCCCAGCGTTACATCCGGAGCTACCTGGATCCCGAGATTCACATCACGTACGTCGTGGCACCGGATGACGTACCTGATGTGAATCTCGCCGGAGCGGCGTCTGACACCATCGTCGGGTGCCGCCCCGCGAATTCGTCCTCACCGACGAGTTCCGCGATGCCATGGAGCTGCTCGCCGGCGGCAGGCATCTGTTCCTGACCGGCAAGGCGGGCACCGGCAAGTCGACGCTGATCCGCCGGTTCATGGCGCAGACCGACCGCACCGTCGTGGTGGCCGCCCCGACCGGGATCGCCGCGCTCAACGTCGGCGGCTACACCATCCATCGGCTGTTCGGCTTCACGCCCACCACCAGCCTGGCCGATATCCGGACCGGCGGGTACTACCCGGGCCGGTTCGCCCGGACGGTCAAGGGCCTGGACACCCTGATCATCGACGAGGCCTCGATGGTCCGCGCCGACCTGTTCGACAAGATGGCGGCCGCACTTCAGCGGTACGGCCCCGATCCCGGTACCCCGTTCGGCGGCGTCCAGCTGGTCCTCGTCGGTGATCTGTATCAGCTGCCACCGGTGGTCACCGAGGCCGAAACCGATTTCTTCACCGACCGCTACCCCACCCCGTACTTCTTCTCCGCGGACAGCTTCGACCGTGACGCGTTCCCGATGGTCTCACTGACCACGGTGTTCCGTCAGCTCGGCGACGACCGAATGACGGCCATCCTCAACGAGATCCGCGAGGGCGTGCTGCTCGGGCACGCGCTGGCCGAGCTGAACACCCGCACCGACCCGGAGTTCGTGCCGCCCGCCGACGAGTTCTGGTTGACCCTGGCGCCGACGAACCGGCTGGTGTCGGCCCGCAACCGGCGGCAGCTGGAGCTGCTGGCCGGTGACGAGATCACCCACCACGCGCGCCATACCGGCGACCTGAGCATGTTCGACCCGCCCGCCGAGGAGATCCTGCGCTTCAAGGTCGGCGCGCAGATCATGATGCTGACCAACGATCCCGCCGACCGTTGGGTCAACGGAACCCTCGGCAGGATCATCGCGCGGGTCAGCGACGGAACGGGAGTCGTCGTCGAATTCACCGACCGCAGCCGCGCCGAGGTCACCCCGTTCACCTGGGAGGCGACGCGGCCCGTCGTCGACGGCGGATCGCTGCGGCACGAGGTGTGCGGCACCTTCACCCAGCTGCCGTTCGCGCTGGCGTGGGCGATCACCATCCACAAGAGCCAGGGCCAGACGCTGGACCGGTTGGTCGTCGACCTCACCGGCGGGATGTTCTCCTACGGCCAGCTCTACGTCGCGCTCAGCCGATGCACCTCGATGAACGGACTGGTGCTCAAACGTCCGGTGCTGCCCAAGGACCTGAAAACCGACCGTCGGATCGCCCGGTTCCTGCGCAGCGCCGAGGCCGATGACGGAAGTGCCCGGCGCTACTGCGGTATCGGGATCGTCACCGTCGGCGAGGAGGGCAGGATGTCGCGGCCGAGGCCCGTCGAGCTCGCCGTGGCCTTCGACGATGGCACCGCGGTGAGCACGCTGATCAATCCCCAGCGCGATCTCGCCGACGCGCGATCGGCCTACGGGATCAGCGTCGCCGACATCCTGCTGGCCCCGACCCTGGCCGAGGCGTGGGGTGTGATCGCCCCGATGCTCACCGGTTGCACCCCCGTCGGTCCGCGCATCGACGAGACGCTCGGATTGATCGACTTCGAGCTCAAACGGCTCGGGCAGACGGTGGTGATGCCACTCGGGGTCGACATGCCCCGGGCCCACCCCACCGGCAGCACCGCACTGCGGCGTGCCACCGACGACCTGACCGCCTTCACCGAATCCGGTCTGGCGGCAACCGGTTCCACGCCGTTCGGCGATCCACCGGAATCGCTGACCGGCCATCTGCTGACCCGTGATCCGGCCGCCACCCCGATGTCGGCCCGGCTGCCCGCGCTCTCGGCGCTGCTCGATGTCAGCAGGCACATCGGGCCCGCGCTGCTCGGCCTGCCCCCGGCCGCGGCACCTCCGCCGGATACCCCGTGGACCCACGCGGCCCGTCATTCGGTGGCCGCTCAGTTGCGCGCGGCGGCCGGCCGGGTCCAGCTGACCGAGCAGGTGTGGCGCCGCCTGCACGACGTCGAAGAACTCCTCGGCGTCGAGATCCTCGACCCGGCACTGCAATCAACGGCAGCGAGCCCCGATATCGAGACGGTCCTGGAACCGGGAGCCCGGGTGTGCTTCACCGGAACCGCGCTCGACGACACCGGCCGGGAGATGTCGCGGGAGGAGATGATGCGCATCGCCGAGGAGGCCGGCCTGACCCCGGTGAAGACCGTCACCAAGACCCGCTGCGAGGTGGTGGTGACCGCCGAACCCGGCAGTCAGTCCGGCAAGGCCCGCAAGGCGCACGAACTCGGCAAACCCGTGTTCACCGCGCAGGACTTCCTGCGATGGGCCCGTCGCCGCTCGTCATCGCCGCGCACACCTTAAGGTCGAACCCGTGAACCGGCTGGACCGCTTCTTCGAAATCACCGCCCGCGGCTCGACGATCTCCTCGGAGCTGCGCGGCGGTGTCGTCACCTTCATCGCGATGGCCTACATCATCGTGCTGAACCCGATCATCCTGTCCGGGACGCCCGACGTCACCGGCAACCAGCTGGGCTTCACCCAGGTGTCGGCGGTGACCTCGCTGGCCGCCGGGGTGATGACCATCCTGTTCGGCGTCATCGCGCGATTGCCGTTCGCATTCGCTGCAGGCCTGGGCATCAACTCGTTCTTGGCCTCCTCGGTGGTCGGCGAGCTGACCTGGCCCGAGGCGATGGGCCTGGTGGTCATCAACGGCATCATCATCGTGCTGCTGGCGGTCACCGGGTTGCGCAGGCTGATCTTCGATGCGGTGCCCATCCAGCTGAAGCTGGCCATCACCGCGGGCATCGGGCTGTTCATCCTGTTCATCGGGCTCGTCGACGCGGGCTTCGTCGCCTCCACCGGTGGCCCGTCACCACCGGTCGGGCTCGGAAGCGGTGGTGCGGGGTCGATCAGCAGCATCCCCACCGTCGTCTTCGTGTTCACCCTGCTGCTGACCGGCATCCTGGTGGCCCGCAAGATCCGCGGCGGCATCCTCATCGGCCTCATCACCGGCACCATCGTGGCGGTCGCCGTAGAAGCGATCTGGCATCTGGGATCGGCCACCGAGAAGCCCGGCGGCTGGGGCCTTTCGGTGCCGACGTTGAGCGGCTCCCCGTTCGCGGTGCCCGATCTGTCGCTGGTGGGCGAGTTCAGCCTCGACAGCGTCGGCCGGATCGGCATCCTGGCAGCCGTCATGCTGGTGTTCACGCTGGTCTTCACCAACTTCTTCGACGCCATGGGCACTTTCACCGGGTTGTCCAAACAGGCCGGCGTCGCCGATGACAAGGGCAACTTCCCCCGCCTGCAGTCCGCGCTCGTCGTCGAGGGTGCCGGCGCGGTCGTCGGCGGCGCGGCATCGGCCTCGTCGAACACGGTGTTCATCGAGTCCGGGGCCGGTATCGGCGAGGGCGCCCGCACCGGGTTGGCCAGCCTCGTCACCGGCGCCCTGTTCTTGGCCGCGATGTTCCTGACACCGCTGGCCGCGATCGTGCCCACCGAGGTGGCCGCGGCGGCGCTGGTGATCGTGGGCGCGATGATGGCCTCACACCTGCGCGATATCGACCTCGCCGATTTCTCCATCGCGCTGCCGGTCGTGCTGACGGTGGCGGTGATGCCGCTGAGCTACTCGATCGCCAACGGTATCGGCGTCGGTTTCATCTCCTGGGTGGTCGTGCGGACCGCGGCGGGCAAGGGTCGCGAGATCAGCCCGCTGCTGTGGGTCGTGGCCGCCGGGTTCCTGCTGTACTTCGCGCGTGGGTGGATCGATTCGCTGATCGGGGTATGACCGTCGACGTCGAAAGATCGACCCGGCGAACGCATCTCATCCGACTGGGTTTGCTGGCGGCGTTCCTGCTGGGCCTGTGGTACCTGATCGGCATCGAACGGGTCATCGATCTGGAGCAGATCCGCGCCGCGGTCGCGGCCACCGGGCCCATCGCCCCCTTGGTCTACATCCCGGTGTCCGCGGTGCTCGGTAGCCTGTTCGTGCCCGGTCCGTTGCTGGCGGCGGGTAGTGGGTTGCTGTTCGGCCCCGTGGTCGGCGTGTTCGTCACCCTCGGCGCCACCGTCGGCACCGCGACCATCGCCAGCATCGGCGGCCGGCGGGCGGGCCGGGACAGCACGCGGGCGCTACTGGGCGCCGAACGGGCCGACCGGATGGACGCGCTGATCTCCCGTGGTGGCCTGTGGGCCGTGGTGGGCCAACGCTTCGTCCCCGGCATCTCCGATGCCGCCGCCTCCTACACCTTCGGCGCCTTCGGAGTCCCGTTGTGGCAGATGGTGATCGGCTCGTTCATCGGCTCGGCGCCGCGCGCCTTCGTCTACACCGCGCTCGGGGCGTCCGTCGGTGATCTGTCCTCGCCGCTGGTCTACGCCGCGATCGGGGTGTGGTGTGTCACCGCGGTGATCGGCGCTTTCGCCGCACATCGCGGTCTGCGCGGCTGGCGGGCGTCGCGTACGCGCGGCGAACACCCCGAAAACGAATGATTCGGTCCTCGATTCGCACAATGGCCGCTTCTACCGCATGATCGGTCCATGAAGCGCGATGTCGGTGCCGAGCTCGAGGTCGACATCACCGCCCCCACCACGCTGGAATTCCAGATCGCGGTGGCGCCGCACCCGGGTGCCGAGGTCTACGAGTCGTTGAGCTTCGTGCTGGATGGACAACCGATCCAGGCCCAGGAGATCTCCGGAACCCACGGCAACCGCATCCACAAATTCGACGCGGGCACCGGCCATCTCCGGGTCGATTACTCGGCCACGGTCATCGGCTATGCCGATCCGCCTCCGGTCACCGACCACGACCTTTCGGTGTATCTGCGCCCCAGCCGATACGCCGAGGCCGACAAACTGTTCGGTTTCGCCGGTACCGAATTCGGCGACCAGGCCGAGCCGGCCGAGCTCCTGGAGCGCATTGCCGGCTGGGTCGGCCGCCGCCTGCAGTACGTCCCCGGCTCCAGCGACCCGATCGACGGTGCGGTGGACACCATGCTGGCCGGTGCCGGAGTCTGCCGCGACTACGCGCATCTGGTGGTGGCGCTGCTGCGCGCGGTGAAGGTGCCGGCGAGGCTGGTCTCGGTGTACGCGCCGGGCTTGTATCCCATGGACTTCCACGCCGTTGCCGAGGCGTTCGTCGACAATCAGTGGCGGGTGGTCGATGCCACCCTGTTGGCCCCGCGCGAGAGTCTGGTCCGCATCGCCACCGGTCGCGACGCCGCCGACACCGCGTTCCTGGACAACCACAGCGGTGCCATCAACCTGAGCCTGCTCTCGGTGCGCGCCATCACCGACGGGGTGCTGCCGACCGATCAGATCGATCAGCTGGCCACCCTGCGCTGACGCCAGAAGTGCTCGACGCCATAGGTTTCGGCGCTCAGTTCGGCCAGCACCGCAATGCTGTTGCCGCTTCCCGTCGCCACGTAGACCACATCACCGTCGGGATGCGCGGCGATGGCCGACGGGTTTCCACCCACCTTCGCGGTACGGACGACGGTCCTGGTGGCCGCGTCGAGCAGCGATACCGTGCCATCGCCGCGGTTGGCGACGAACACCGTCGCACCGTCCGGACCGACAGCGATCTCGGTGGGCCCCGAACCGACCGCGACCACATCGGTGACGGTGCGTGAGCGCGCGTCGATGACGGCCACGGTCGCCTTACCCGGCGAGCCCGCACCGGCGTAGACGGTCGCTCCGTCCGGGCTGATGGCGACCGCTGCGGGCTCGTTGCCGACCGGGATGGTCGCGGTCACCGCACCCGCGCGCACGTCGATCACCGACACCGTGCCGTTGCAGCGGTGCGAGTACCCGCTGTTGGCCACCCAGAGGCTGTCACCGGCCGGGCTCACGACCGCCTTGCGCGGCGCGGCCCCCACGGCGATCGTCGCCGAGACGGTCATCGAATCGGTCCGGTACACCTTGACCGCGCCGGCGGTGTCACAGACCGCGTAGAGCCGCTCCCCGCCGGGGGCGATCGCCAGCGACACCGGTTGCGGGTCCTGAGCGATATCGGCCACGACCGCGCCGGAGACGGTGTCGATCACCGAGATGAACCCGTCGCCGGGGCGTGCCAGGTAGGCCCGGTCGCCATCGGGGTGTACGACGATCGACACCGGATCCGAGTCCAAGGTGACCGTGCGCAGCATGGTGTCCTCGGCCCTGGAGACCACCGATACATCCGAGCTGTTGACGTTGGCCACGTAGATGGTGTTCCCGTCGGGGGCGATCACCAGATCGCGGGGATGACTGCCGACCGGGATGCTGGTGACGACGCTGTACATGGAACGGCTGTACATGGAACCCCTTCCGGCCTACGGTGGCGCTGCAGGGGCGCCACGGCATCGACTCTGCCGCCGTCGCGGTTCCCGGCGGTGAGTAGCGAGGTACTTGTTTTCGCCGCGGGAGCGCAGACGAGATTGCCGTCACAGCACCGCCGGTTAGGGCAGCCTGTCCTGCCGAATCGCTGCCAAATCTGGTAAGAACGAAGCACCTCTAACATGTCAGGAGGAGAGACCGGACGTGCCCGACTCTTCGGCGGCGACGGTCGTCACTTCCCAGCAACACCGCGGCGGGATCGCCAAGTTCATCCGCAGATATGCGGTGCTGGTCATCATCGGCTGGATCGCCGTGGTCGGCATCATCAGCGCCACCGTGCCGCCGTTGGAGACCGTGGGTCAGATGCGCTCGGTCTCGATGAGCCCCGACTACGCACCCTCGGTGATCGCGAGCAAGCGCATCGGTCAGGTCTTCGACGAGTACCGCTCGGACAGCCAGATCATGATCGTGTTGGAGGGCGAGGAAAAGCTCGGCGCCGACGCGCACTACTTCTACAACGATCTGGTCGACCGCCTCGAGGCCGACACCCGCCATATCGAGCACGTCCAGGACTTCTGGGGTGATCCGCTCACCGAGGCCGGCGCGCAGAGCGCCGACGGCAAGGCCGCCTACGTGCAGGTGTTCCTGGCCGGCAACATGGGTGAGGCGCTGTCGAACGAATCGGTCGAGGCGGCGAAACAGATCGTCGCCGAGGTGCCGCCGCCTGCCGGGATCAAGGTTTACGTCACCGGCGGGTCGGCTCTGGTGGCCGACCAACAGATCGCCGGTGACCGCAGCGTCAAGGTGATCGAGAGCGTCATCTTCATCGTCATCATCACGATGCTGCTGCTGGTCTACCGGTCCATCCTGACCACCCTGCTGGTGCTGGTGATGGTGGTGCTCAGCCTGTCCTCGGCCCGCGGCGTGGTCGCTGTCCTCGGTTACCACGAACTGATCGGTCTCTCGACGTTCGCCACCCAGATGCTGGTGACACTGGCGGTGGCATCGGCGACCGACTACGCCATCTTCCTGATAGGCCGATATCAGGAGGCCCGATCGGTCGGAGAGGACCGAGAATCGGCCTACTACACGATGTTCCACGGCACCGCGCATGTGGTGCTCGGTTCGGGCATGACGATCGCCGGCGCCATGCTGTGCCTGCATTTCACCCGACTGCCCTACTTCCAGACGTTGGGTATCCCGATGGCGTTCGGCATGGCGACCGTGGTGCTCACGGCGCTGACGCTGGGGCCCGCGATCATCAGCGTCGCCAGCCGCTTCCGCAACCTGCTCGAACCCAAGCGCGCCATGCGCATCCGCACCTGGCGACGCATCGCCGCCGGCGTCGTGCGGTGGCCGGGCGCGGTCCTGTTCGCGACCATCGCACTGTGTCTCATCGGCCTGGTGGCGCTGCCGGGCTACCGCACCAACTACAACGACCGCAACTACCTGCCCGAGAACCTGCCCGCCCAGGAGGGTTTCGCCGCGGCCGAACGGCACTTCTCGGTGGCCAGGATGAACCCCGAGGTGCTGCTCGTCGAGACCGACCGCGACCTCCGCAATCCGGCGGACTTCCTGGTGATCGACAAGATCGCCAAGGGCATCTTCAAGGTGCCGGGGGTGGGCAACGTCCAGGCCATCACCCGACCGCAGGGTGAGCCGCTGGAATTCAGCACCATTCCGGCGCAGATGAGCATGAGCGGGGCAAGCCAGCAGATGAACAAGGCGTACATGGAGGACATGTTCGCCAACATGCTGGCCCAGGCCGACGATATGCAGTCCAGCGTCGACACGATGAGAAACATGATGGCGCTGATGACGGAGATGAGCGCCACCACGCAGAGCATCGTGACCAAGTCCAACGAAATGGCTGTCGACATCGCCGAACTGCGGGACGACATCTCCAATTTCGACGACTTCTTCCGGCCGATCCGCAATTACTTCTACTGGGAACCGCACTGTTACGACATCCCGATCTGTTGGTCGATGCGGTCGGTGTTCGACGCCCTGGACGGCACCGACCGACTGACGACGCAGTTCGAGGAGGTCCTGCCCGACCTGAACCAGATGGCCGCACTGATGCCGCAGATGCTGGAGGTCATGCCCGCGCAGATCGAGGCGATGGAGTCCTCGCGGGACATGATCCTGCGGATGTATCAGACCCAGAAGGGCATCCAGGATCAGGGCATGGAGATGTCGGAGAACCAGAGCGCCATGGGTGAGGCGTTCAACGACGCCAAGAACGACGACACGTTCTACCTGCCGCCGGACATCTTCAACAACGAAGACTTCAAGCGCGGTATGAAGAGCTTCATCTCCCCCGACGGAAAATCGGTGCGGTTCATCATCTCTCACGCCGATGACCCGCTGACCCCCGACGGCATCAAGCTGATCGACCAGATCAAGACCGCGGCCAAGGAGTCGATCAAGGGCACTCCGCTGGAGGGTTCCAAGATCTACATGGCCGGCACTGCCTCGGCGTTCAAGGACATGCAGGAGGGCAACAACTACGACCTCATCATCGCCGGGGTCGCGGCGCTGAGCCTGATCTTCATCATCATGCTGCTGATCACCCGCAGCCTGGTGGCCTCGGCGGTGATCGTCGGCACCGTGGTGATCTCGTTGGGCGCATCGTTCGGCCTGTCGATCCTTATCTGGCAGCACATCCTGGGCATCGAGCTGTACTTCATGGTGATGGCGATGGCGGTGATCGTGCTCCTTGCCGTCGGCGCGGATTACAACCTGTTGTTGGTCGCGCGGATGAAGGAAGAGGTGCACGCCGGGCTGAACACCGGGATCATCCGGGCGATGGGCGGCACCGGATCGGTGGTGACCGCGGCCGGGTTGGTGTTCGCGTTCACGATGATGTCGATGTTCGTCAGCGAGATGGTGGTGGCGGCTCAGGTCGGCACGACGATCGGCCTGGGCCTGTTGTTCGACACCCTGGTGATTCGCTCGTTCATGACGCCGGCGATCGCCGCGCTGCTGGGCAAGTGGTTCTGGTGGCCCCAGGTGATCCGGCGTCCTGCGCCGGCTTCTCCCCCGCCGACACCGCAGGAAACCGCCTCAGTCTGAGCCCGGCGCGTCGCCTCCGCGCGAAAACTTCGGTCAGCAAATATTTATTCGCGGGCAACCCAAGTCCGATCTTCGCGTTGCGCTGTGGGTTCGTGGCAGCATCAGCCGATCGACGCTGGTTCAGCGAAGTGTCCAGCAAATGACGGAAAATGGGCCGCCCGGAGTACGATCTTGAAACGACCCGCTGATGTGCGCTACTTCACCCAGGGGTCCGGACGGAGGCAGGATGAGCGCACCCGACGATCACCGTCTCGGTGACACGCATGCCGTGCAGCGATTGCTGCAGGCCGTGCAGGAACTGTCGTTGGCGCGAAGTCTGACCGATATCCAGCGGATCGTGCGGGCCGCCGCCCGCGAACTGACGGGTTGCGACGGCGCCACCTTCGTCCTCAAGGACGGGGACATGTGTCATTACGCCGACGAGGATGCCATCACGCCGCTGTGGAAGGGTGGCCGGTTCCCGCTGGAGAACTGCATCAGCGGGTGGGTGATGGCCAACCGGGAGGCAGCGGTCATCCAGAACATCTACTCCGATGACCGCATCCCGCACGCCGCGTACCTACCGACCTTTGTCAAGAGTCTGGCCATGGTGCCTATACGCAGGCTCAACCCGGTCGGCGCGATCGGAAATTACTGGGCGGCGGAGCGTCTCCCGACCGAGCAGGAAGTGTCGCTGCTGCAGTCGCTCGCCGATGCCACCTCGGTGGCCATGGAGAACGTACAGATGTACGAGCAGCTGGAACAGCGCGTACGGGACCGGACCGCGGACCTGGAGCGCGCCAACGACGCGATCCTGCATCTGTCGCACACCGACGACCTGACCGGCGTGACCAATCGGCGCGGGTTCTACCTGGTGGCCGAACCGGCGTTGCGGGCGGCGCGGCGCGACGGGCTCGATTGCACACTCGGGTTCATCGATGCCGACGGACTCAAGCTCGTGAATGACAGCCTGGGCCATGTCGCCGGCGATGCGCTACTCGCCGATCTCGCCACCGTGTTGCGTGCGACGCTGGGCGAATCCGACATCCTGGCGCGGATAGGTGGCGACGAATTCTGCGTTCTGACAACCGGTTCCGAGAGTGATCCGGTGGCGCTGAAGGCCCGCCTGGCGGCGGCGATAGCGAAGTTCAACGGTTCCGCCGATCGGTCGTATCTCGTCTCGGCGAGCATCGGCCTGATCCGGGTTCCCGCCGGCGTCAACAGCTCCCTCGACGAACTGCTGGCCTCCGCCGACGAACTCATGTACGCCGAGAAGCGGGCACGAACCGCCTGAATCACCCCTCCCCGGCGTGGCACATCCCGCGCCAACGTCGAACGTGTGTTCTAATCGGTGTCGCAACCGGCCCGCCGTCCGCGGGCGACAACCGGGAGGGATTCACCGTAGCAATGACTTTCGATACCGCGACCACCGATCTGCCGTCCGACCTGACGCACCCCGTCGAGGTGAGCACCGAGGCACCCAAGAAGGCACCGGTCAAGCGGGCAGGCAAGAAAACCAAGACGCTGGAGTTGACGTTGACCGTCACCGGCACCGCTGACGGCGAGTGGCACGCCGAACTCAAACAGGGCAGCACCTACCTGACTCGCGGCCTGGCCGTCGCCGCGGCCGCGGTATCGCGAGCGGCACGCGAGCTGCACGAGGACCTGTCGACACCCATCGACGCCGTCATCGAGGAGGCCCGCACGCAGCAGGCGGCCCGCGTCGCGGCGCTGGAGGCCGAATTGGAGGCCGCCCGGGCCGCACTGGCCGGGCTGGACTGACCGCGGCTTATCGACCGGGGTCTCCGGCTAGTTCTTTTGTGCCCGGTGGCGGTTCGGGTTCGAAGGGGGTGTACCACATCCATTGGGCGCGCTCCCCCTTCGGACCGCGGCACGGGGGCACATCCGGCGGCGGCCCGGTCGGCGGGCGGGCCAGCGACGCCCCGGTCAACCGGCGACCCTCACAGTCGGTGACCACCAGCCGATCCGCCGGCCCGACGATCGTGATCTCCCCCTTGTGATGCAACCGATGATGAAACGGGCACAACAACACGAGATTCTCTAGTTCGGTGGCCCCGCCATGCTCCCAATGGACCAGATGATGGGCATGCAAACCCCGCGTCGCCCCACACCCAGGCACCGCACACGTCCCATCGCGATGCTCCAACGCCCGCCGCAACCGACGACTGATCGTGCGCGTACTACGCCCCGCACCCATCGGCGTGCCATGACGCTCCAACCACACCTCACAACTGGCATCACACAACAAGAACTGGCGCTCCCACTCCGCCAGCACCGGCCCCAGATGCAGCGCCGCCGAACCCTTCTCGACGTCGTAATGCACCACCACCGTCGTGCGCGCCCCATGTGGACGCGCGGCCGCTTCGGCGTCCCAGCCGGACTCGACCATACTCATCAACGCATCCACGGTGTCCGGGAACGGCGGCACCTCCACACCATCCCGGCCATCCCTGCCATCAGCGTCAGGGTTGTCGTGGTCGCGTCGCCAGTCCGCGACCAACCCCTCCCTGTGCGCACCCAACGCCGCATCGAACTTCGCCGCCTCCAACCTCGGCAACCGAATCCGATACGTCGTACACCCATCCTGTTCACACCTGCTGAACGACCGCACCGAACCATCCCGCCGCTCCGGCTGCGGGCGAGGCTCCTGCTTGACCGCCGTACGCAACTGCGTCACCGTCGCCATCGTGGCCAGCTCGGCGTAATGATCATCAGAACCATCAGCGGCATGCTCGGCGATCACCCCGAACTGATCCAGCGACATCTGCCCCTGACGCAGGTTCGCCGCCAACCGCGGAAACACCTCCAAGCGTTGGGCAATGGCCACCATCACCTGAGCGTTACGCGGTGACATCCCCAACCGCCACGCCACCAACTCCGACAGCGACCGACACCCCGTATGACCCCACAACGACGGCCCATCGCCACCATCGATCTCGGCGACGATCTCCACCAACCGACCATCAAGAGCATTCCGCTGCCCCACCAACTCAGCAGCCTCGTCATAGAGCGCCGACAACCGATCAGACACCGAATTCACCACATCAGCGGC
Organism: Mycolicibacterium neoaurum VKM Ac-1815D; assembly: GCF_000317305.3. Next base: position 3,873,916 of record NC_023036.2, read on the forward strand.
GTAAGGCGTTGTCGGAGGCGGCATACCACGATTCTAAAGACAGGGTCCGACACGTAGCATTCACGAAATCGGGCACACGTCGCCTGCGACGGTATCGGCATGCGAGGAGAGTTCGATGGTACGCACACCCGCACACCGGAGGCGCCTGACACCGCTGCGCCGGTCACGCATCAGCGCCTACCGCGGCGGCTGGGCACTGGTGACCGGCGCGGCCCGCGACGTGGGCCTGGGATATGCCTTTTCGCGACAATTGGCCGCAGAGGGGCTCAATCTGATCCTGGTAGACCTCCTCGCCGACGAGCTGTCCGCACGCGCCGCGGAGTTACGCGGCGAGTTCGGCATCGACGTGGTGGTCGTGGCATGCGATATGGCCGATCCGACGGCCATCGATCGGATCGAGCGCGCGGCCGCCGGTATCGATGTCGACGTGCTGGTGTGCAATCACATGTTCACCCCGCCGGAGACACCCAGGATCCTGGACATGCCGTTGGACACCCACCGCCGGATGATCGATATCAACTCCCGCGGTTATACCGACCTGGTACATGTCTTCGGCAATCAGATGCGCGGTCGCGGAAGCGGATCGATCATCATGGTGGCATCGGGGGTGGGCCTCACATCGAGTCCGTTCACCGGCGCCTACGGCGCAAACAAGGCCTTCCAGATCGGTCTCGGCGAGGCGCTGTGGTACGAGCTGCGCGGCACCGGTGTCGATGTCCTTGTCATGGTCGGCGGGCTGATGAACACCCAGGGTGACATGTTCGATCGGTATCCGCAGTGGCTCATCTCCGAGCCGCGTGATGTGGTCCGTCGAGTGTTCGCTGCGGTGGGCCGCAAGCACATGGTGGTGCCGAGCCTGCCCAACCGGTTGTTCCTGCTGGTCCAGACCCGGTTGATGTCGCGCCGCCGGGCCGTCCTCTCGATCGGGGACTTCATGGCGAAGGGGTTGGGCAAGGAGGACTGAGCTGATTGTCGATTATTGACGGTCGGGTCAGGTGAACGCCTTACGCTGCGTGCATGACCGAGTTCGCGCCGTCGCTGCCCCCGACGCTCGATGACATCGTTTCCGCCGAGGGGCATGCGTTTCCCGCCGGGGCGGAGCTGGCCGGCCGTCCATACGCGCTGCCGATCGACCTGCTCGGTGAGCGTTACGGGCCGATCTTCTACGCCGACTTCAACGGGTTCCGCAAGCTTTACGTCTGCTCGATGGACCTTGTCGACGAGCTCTGCGACGAGGCGAGATTCGCCAAGAACATCACCCAGACTCTCGACCGCGTGCGGCCACTGGCCGGCGACGGCCTGTTCACGGCGTATCGCGGGGAACCAAACTGGCAGAAGGCACACGATGTCCTGTTACCGGGGTTCAGCTATGCCGGATTACGCAGTTACCACGAGGCGATGCTGGACATCAATGCCGAGCTGATCAGCCGGTGGGACGCTCGGGTGGGTCAGCGCCGGGTGAACGTCTCCGACGATCTGCAGAAGCTGGCGATGGACACCGTGGCGCTGGCCGGTTTCGGCGCCCGGTTCGCGTCATTCGACCACGACGAGCTGGCGCCGATCCCGCAATGCTTCATGTCCGCGCTGACCGAGGCGGTAACCCACGGTGAGACAGCGGAATTCATCGCGGGCCGGACGGAGCTACACAATTACTTCGACGAGCTGATCACCGGGCACCGCGCCGCCGGAACCGGTGCGGATCTGCTCTACGTCATGCTGGGCCAGGATGGTAGCTCTGCGCTTGACACCGCGAACATTCGCAATCAGATCATGACATTCCTGATCGCGGGGCAACTCACCACGTCCGAGCTCATGCCCAATACCGTCTACAACCTGATCCACCACCCGGCGGCGCTGGATCGCGTGCGCCGCGAGGTCGATGCGGTGTTCGGCACCGATGACGACTACCTGCCCAGCTACGACGATATCGGCAAGCTCGGCTATCTACGCCAGGCCATCAGCGAGACGCTGCGGTTGTCCCCACCCGTGCTGACCTTCGACCGGATGGCCCTGGCCGACACCGTCATCGGTGGGAAGTACCCGATCAAAGCCGGAGAGGCGGTCACCGTTCTGGTCGGCGCGCTACATCGGCAGCCACAGTGGGGTGACAACGTCGAACTGTTCGACCCCGACCGGTTCGATCCGGATCAGGTAGCCGGCCGCTCGTCGGCGTTGTTCAAACCGTTCGGCACCGGAGAACGGTCCTGTATCGGGCGGCAGTTCGCCCTCCACGAAGCGACCATGCTGATCGCACGGTTGGTGCACCGGTATCGCCTGGTGGACTCGCAACACTATGTCCTGCAATGGGAAAGCTCGCTGAGTCGACGACCGATCGGTTTCGAGGTCGATCTGGTGCGGCGCACCGCCACGGAGCGCACCTCGACCGCGTCGGCGGTTGCGGCACCGACGGTATCGGACGGCACGTCGGCGTCCTCACCGGTTCGGGCCGGCACCACCCTGGCGGTACTGCACGGGTCCAACCTCGGCACGTGTCGGGCTCTGGCCACCCAACTTGCCGAGGAGGCGGCCGACATCGGTTGCACCACAACGGTCGGACCGCTCGATGATGCCGCACACGGGCTGCCCGACGCCGATGTGATCCTCATCGTCGCGTCCTCCTACAACGGGCAACCCACCGACGACGCCAAGCAATTCACCACATGGCTGTTCGGCGACCAGGCGGCGATGTCTGCCGACACCCGCTTCGCCGTCCTCGGCGTCGGGGATCACAACTGGGCCGAGACCTATCAGGCGGTGCCGATCGCGATCGACGACAGGCTGACCGCGCTCGGCGCCCAGGCGCTGGTGCCCCGCGGCGCAGCTGACACCTCGGGTGACATGACCGGTGCGCTGGAGGAGTTCACATCGGCACTCTGGTCGGCGATGTCGGAGCTGTTCGGCGATCCGGATGCCGCGCCACTGACCGACAGCGACGAACCGTTGTACGACCTGACGCTCATCACCGGACCGATCACCGCCGCGATCGACGCCCGTTTTGCGGTGACCCCGATGACCGTGGTCCTCAACGACGAGCTGGTCGGTAATGACAACTCGCTGGGCCAGGGCAAACGATATGTCCGAGTGACACTTCCCGACGACGTCGACTACTCCACCGGCGATCATCTGACCGTCCTGGCCGATAATCCACCCGAGGCGGTGGAGGCAGCGGTGAACCTGCTGGGCATCGACCCGCAGCTACGGTTGTCGATCAACCCGCGCCGCACGTCGCGACGACTGATCGCACTCGACCGCGAAGTCAGCGTCAGTGAACTGCTCACCCACTTCGTCGAGTTACGTAAGCCGGCCACCCGTAGCCAACTGCGAAAACTGGCCGCCGCCAACCCATGCCGCCCCGAACAGGAACGCCTTCAAGCACTGGCCGAGTCCGACGATCCGTGCCCGCTCAGCCCCATCGAGTGTCTGCAGGAGTTCCCCGCGTGCGCTCTGACCGGTGCCGAGCTGCTCGAGATGCTGGAACCCATGACCCCGCGCCACTACTCCATCGCATCATCGTCACGGCTGTCGCCCAAGGAGGTGGCGCTGATCGTCAGCGTGCTGGATGCCCCGGCACGATCCGGTCGCGGACTCTTCAAGGGGGTGGCGTCCAATCACCTGGCCGACATCGCCCCCGGCGCGTGTGTGCGGGCTCGCGTCGACCCGGCCCGACAGGCGTTCCGCGCGGGGGCCGACCCGGAGAAGAATGTGATTCTGGTGAGCGCGGGGACCGGGGTGGCACCGTTCTGCGGTTTTCTCGGGGATCGGCTGGCGGCCAAGCAGAGTGGCGCCCCCTTCGCACCAGCACTGTGCTTCTTCGGCGTGCGGGATCCCGACGTCGACTACATCTTCCGCGATCTGTTCGAGGATGCCGAACGGCAGGGCATCGTCTCGATGCGGCCGGCGTTCTCGCGAGCGCCCCAGGCCGGGGTGCGTTATGTGCAGGACCGGATCGCCGCCGATGCCGACGATGTCTGGGCCCTCATCGGTGATCCCGCCAAGGACACCCATGTGTTCGTCTGCGGTGACGGGGCGAAGATGGCACCGGCTGTGCGCGAGGCGTTTCGGGATATCTACCGGGCCCGCACCGGTGCCGATGACGACGGGGCGCGCGAGTGGCTGGAGGTCATGGTCGCCTCCGACCATTACGTCGAGGACGTGTGGGCTGGGTGATGGGGCGGGGTGCTCCCACTCGCAGCGATTACACAGTTAGCTAAGGTAACCTTCTACACCTCGGACTGTAGGAGGGGCTACCGATGATCTGGGGCGAGCTGACAATCCTCGACGGCATCATGGCGGCGGTCTTCGCCACCTGCGTCTTCGTCTACATCACCCGACTGGAGAACCGGACGCCGCACCCGATGGGCGAACAGGTCGGTGCGCACAAAGCGGTGTTGGCCAAGGTGCGCAAGCGCGAGCCGATCACCCAGGACGAGTACGACTACGCCCGCGAACTGGTCGCCGACGCGCGCTCTCCCCTGGCGCTGGCCATCCCGGCCACGCTGTTCTGCATGGGCCTCTTCTACGTCGTCGGCTGCCTGTACGAGCTGCATGTGCACGGTGGCAACCCGTCGTTCCGCACCTTCATCGGCGGTATCCCCATGCTCACGTCGATGAACATGGCGGCCCAGTTGCGCCGCGTCGCGCGCATGGGGGGCAAGCTCGACGGCATCGCCGTCACGTCCTAGCCACCACCGGGTCGTCGTCCTCCCACAGCCGCAACTGCTGGTTCGTCGCGCGCGGCCGCATCGTCGCGCTGGCCGGTCGCTGCCGTACCCGCAACGGCCACCAGAACCACCTGCCGAGCAGCGCGGCGATGGCGGGCGTCATGAACGACCGCACGATCAGCGTGTCGAACAACAATCCCAGTGCGATCGTCGTGCCGATCTGTCCGAGGATCTTCAGATCGGCGAACACGAAGGACGCCATGGTCGCCGCGAACACCAGACCGGCGGCCGTGACCACCGCGCCCGACCCGCCCATGGCGCGGATGATGCCGGTGTTCAAGCCGGCGTCGATCTCCTCCTTGAACCGCGATATCAGCAGTAGGTTGTAGTCCGAGCCGACCGCGAGCAACAGGATGATGGCCAGTGCCAACACGATCCAGAACAACTCGGTGCCCAGGATGTCCTGCCAGATCAGCACCGAGAGACCGAACGACGCGCCCAGCGACAGCGCCACGGTGCCGACGATCACCAGTGCGGCGACGATGCTCCTGGTGATGAACACCATCACCAGCAGGATCAGGCAGAGTGCGGCGATCGCCGCGATCATCAGGTCGTACTTGGCGCCGTCCTGAATGTCCTTGTACGTGGCGGCGGTACCGGCCAGGTAGATCTTCGAACCGGCCAGCGGGGTGCCCTTGACGGCCTCCTGCGCGGCGTGCCGGATCGCGTCGATATGCGAGATCCCTTCCGGGGTGGCGGGATCGCCGTCGTGGGTGATGATCATGCGGGCCGCTTTGCCGTCCGGTGACATGAACAGCTTCATGCCGCGGACGAATTCGGGGTTGGTGAAGGCTTCCGGCGGCAAATAGAACGAGTCGTCGGTCTTGGATGCGTCATACGCCTTGCCCAGCGCGGTGGCATTCTCCAGGGCTGCTGCCGCCTGGTCGTTCAGCCCCGAGGTGGTGGCGTAATTGGTCATCGTCAGGTCGCGGTTGGTTTCCTGGCTCTGGATCTGCGGCGGGATGAGGGCCAACAGCTTGGGTTGTAGCGCGTCGAGCTGGGCGATACTGCCCGAGACATTGTTCAGCTGGTCGGTGAGGGCGTCGACACCGTCCAGCGCATCGAACAGCGACCGGATGGCCGCACACATCGGGATGTCGAAACAGTGTGGTTCCCAGTAGAAGTAGTTGCGCAGCGGCCGGAACTGATCGTCGAAGTTGGCGATCTTGTCGCGTAGGTCCTCGGCGGTCTGGACGGTCTGCTCGAAGGCTTTGGACTGGGCGTCGGTGACGGCGCTGGACTGCTGTTGCAGCGCATACTGCTGGCGCAGGATGTCGATCGAATTGTTGATCACGTCAACCTGTTTGAGCAGGTCTTGGCCGCGGGCCTGTTGGAAGGGCAGGTTGTTGATCTGTGATGCGCTGCTCGCGCTGATCTGGAACGGGATCGATGTGTGATCCAGCGGCGTGCCCAGCGGACGGGTGATCGATTGGACTTGGGCGATGCCGTCGGTATGGAAGACCGCCTTGGCCACCCGTTCCAGCAGGATCATGTCGGTGGGATTACGCAGATCGTGGTCGGTTTCGATCATCAGCAGTTCGGGATTGAGTCTGGCTTGCGAAAAGTGCTGTGCCGCCGCCGTGTAGCCGACGTTGGCGGGAGCGCTCGCCGGCAGGTAGGGCTTGGCGTCGTAGCTCGTCTTGTACTGCGGGAGGGCGAGCAGACCGATGAGCGCGATGGCGATGGTGGCCGCCAGGATCGGCCCGGGCCATCGGACGATCGCCGTGCCGATCCGTCGCCAACCGCGGGTTTGCATGGGGCGGGCCGGTTCGAAAAGCCCGAAATGCCTGCCGATGGAGATAAGTGCGGGCGCCAGGGTCAACGCGGCGATGACCGCGACGAGCACGCCGGTGCCGGCCGGGACGCCCAGGCTCTGGAAGTACGGCAGCCGGGTGAAGGTCAGACACAGCACGGCTCCGGCGATCGTCAGGCCCGAGCCCAGGATGATGTGTGCGGTGCCGTGGTACATGGTGTTGAACGCGTTGACACGATCCTGGCCGGCGTAGCGCGCCTCGTGAAATCGGCCGAGCAGGAAGATCGCGTAGTCGGTGCCGGCGGCGATCACCAACAGCGTGAGCAGGTTGGTCGAATAGGTCGACAGCTCGATGATCCCGGCGTTGGCGAGCACGGCGACCACGCCGCGTGAGGCGGTCAGTTCGATCATCACCGTGAAGATCACCAGGAACACCGTCGTGAGGCGACGATAGAGCCAGAACAGCATGACCGCGATGACCAGGAGCGTGATGATGGTGGTCTTCAGCGTGCCGTGGCGGCCGACCTCGAACTGGTCGGTGACCAGGGGTGCCGCGCCGGTGACGTACACCCGCAGGCCCTCGGGCGGCGGGCTGTCGGCGACGATATCGCGCACCGCGTCGACGGATTCGTTGGCCAGCGACTCCCCCTGGTTGCCGGCCAGGTAGAGCTGGACCAGCGCCGCTTTACCGTCGGAGCTCTGGGAGCCGGCCGCGGTCAGCGGGTCACCCCAGAAGTTGTCGATGTGCTGGACGTGCGTGGTGTCGGCCGAGAGCTTGGCGACCAGGTCGTCGTAGTAGTGGTGCGCCTCGGCGCCCAGCGGTTGATCGCCTTCCAGGACGATCATCGCCGAGCTGTCGGAGTCGAACTCTTGGAAGACCTTGCCGATCTGCTTGCTGGCTTGCAGGGAGGGTGCATCCTGTGGGCTCAGCGAGACGTTGTGTTGTTCGGCGACGGTCTCCAGCTGTGGGACGAAGACGTTGGTGACGACCGCCAGTGCCAGCCAGAACAGCGCGATGAGCACCGAGTACCGGCGGATGAAATCAGGAATGCGATTACTGCTCATCCGGACTTGTCCAAGCAATAGGTGAAGGCGTTGACGTTGTCGGTGGTGCGCTCGTCCTTGACGGCGTCGTCGATGGTGATCCGGCAGCCGATCCAGTCACCGGTGCCCTGCGCGGTGATGTTGACGAAGACGGCGGGTTGGGTGGTCGTCGCGTCGTAGGCCCACGGCAGACCGACGTTATCGGCGCGCTGCGGCTGGGCGTCGACGTCGAGGTAGGTGATGGTCGCCGCCGCCCCGGGCGGGCCGTATACCTCCAGCACCACATGCTTGGGATTGAACGGGACGATCTGATCCGCCGCACCGTTGGGCGTGGAGACGACATCCTGCGATGCGAAGACACCGTGTAGGCGGTAGACGGCGAATCCGGCGATCGCGATGACCACGACCGCCGTGACGAGCGTCCACCGCCGCATCAAATGGCTCCCGAGGGAAACCCGTTGCATCCGTTACCCTTTCATCAGCGTTGACCGATGCCGGCAGCGGCAATCCCGTTAGGAACGCTAATAAACTTAGTTGACACTACGGTATGGGATCGGACTCCACAACAGATATCGCCGCGCCCGAAAGAGCCACGCTCACAGCGATTTAGCAGGGAATCCACAGGATGAATGAGGGCGGGATTGCTTGGACAACCGGCCATCGACCCCGGTCAAACCCGCAAGCCCTCGACGGGCACCGGAACAGGCCTTCGTCATTCGCGCATTGATTGCGCTAACCTGCGGCGCCGCATGATGAGCACGATGCTGCAAGCTCCGACGTATGTCGGGATCATGATGATCCAGAACCATTTGCTGCCGATGGACACTTCCGGAGCTTGCATCCAGTCATCCAGCCACGTAGCGATGAGCATGACGGCCGCAGACCAGCCAAACATGATGCTGTAGCCGATCACCAAACGCTCGCGATTCATGCACTCGATCGCCACAGCAGAAGTGACGAAGAGGGAGAGCGCAGTGACGATCAGGACCACAGCCTGCCCTGGCGGCCGTCCGACGTACCCGAGCGCCACAGCGGCAAGATAGCCGAACCCACCAGTGATCAGGATCGACAGGGATCGGGTGACGACGTCGCGGTAGAAGGACTCTTCCCTCAGCCAGCCGCCCACGACCGCGGTGACTGGCCGCCTCCTCGACGGCTCACCGGTGGCCCAATCTGGTTCATAGAACGACATGCCGACTCCCCCTTGCCCACTGTTGCTGGCCGCGCGGGGCCACCGGCCGCAACTAACCTCTCCCCTAGCTGTTGCCGATAGCCTGCGTGCGATTCTGCACATCTAAAATTGAAACAGTGGCGCCGCGCCGGAGTGATCTTTGCCTGATCCTGAAGAGCCGCTCCCCCAGCTCGTGATGGTGTGGCCATCCCAGGAACCATCAGCCGGAGCAGAAAGCCACCCGTCAACCGGGGTAATACACCTCTAAAGGGGTCTGCTGCACGATCAGGTGACATCTGAGTTGGCTTGCCCATCGTGGGCAGGCTGGAAGGATGTCATTGTGCCTAAGCCCTACCCCCGCGAGTTCCGCGACGATGTTGTGCGGGTCGCTCGCAATCGCGACGACGGTGTGACGATCGAGCAGATCGCCTCCGATTTCGGGGTGCATCCGATGACGCTGCACAAGTGGATTCGCCAGGCCGATATCGACGCGGGCACCAAGCCCGGCAAGAGCACCGGCGAGTCCGCGGAGCTACGGGATGCGCGGCGTCGGATCAAGCTGTTGGAGCAGGAAAACGAGGTCCTGCGCCGGGCGACCGCGTACTTGTCGCAGGCCAATCTGCCGGGAAAAGGCTCTACCCGCTCGTAAGTGAGCTCGCCGCCGACGGGATCCCCGTCGCGGTGACGTGCCGGGTGCTCAAGCTCGCCCGCCAGCCCTATTACCGCTGGCGGGCTAATCCGATCACCGCCGGCGAGATCACGGAGGCCTACCGCGCCAACGCCCTGTTCGACGCTCACAAAGACGATCCGGAGTTCGGCTACCGCTACCTGGTCGAGGAGGCCCGCGAGGCCGGCGAGCCGATGGCCGAGCGCACCGCGTGGCGGATCTGCACCCGCAATCGGTGGTGGAGTGTGTGCGGGAAGAAGCGAGGCAAGAACGGCAAAGCGGGCCCGCCGGTGCACGATGATCTCGTCGAGCGTGACTTCACCGCTAACCGGCCAAATCGGTTGTGGCTCAGCGACATCACCGAGCACCACACCGGCGAAGGGAAACTCTATCTGTGTGCGATCAAGGACGTGTTCTCCAACCGCATCGTCGGATATTCGATCGACTCAAGGATGAAGTCCCGGTTGGCCACCGCCGCCCTCGGTAACGCGGTGGCACGCCGGGGTGCCGTGGCCGGATGCATTGTGCACAGCGATCGCGGATCTCAGTTCAGGTCAAGACGATTCGTGCATGCACTGAGCCGCTATGAGATGGTCGGCTCCATGGGTCGCGTCGGGGCGGCGGGCGACAATGCCGCGATGGAGAGTTTCTTCAGCCTGCTGCAGAAGAACGTCCTCAACCGCCGCCGCTGGGATACCCGCGAAGAGCTGCGCATCGCGATCGTCACGTGGATCGAACGGACCTACCATCGGCGCCGACGTCAGGCCGGGCTCGGACGGTTGACCCCGATCGAATTCGAAGCAATCATGACCACACCGGCCAGTCAGGTCGCGTGATCGAAACTGTCACCTGATCGTGCAGCAGACCCATGCGACCGATCCACGAGTCCTTCAAGACCATGCGCCTCATACCGGGCCAACCACGAGTGCAGCGTCTGCCGCGACACCCCCAACTTCGAGGCAACCTGCGAGATCGACAACCCATCGCTGATCACCGCCAACACAGCCTGATACCGCTGCTCAGCCACGCTCAACTCCCTCGTCTAGAGAGTGTCAAGGATCAACCGAAGCAACTGACAAGCATCAGCCGAAACAACGTCAACCATCAGCCGGAATAGAAAAGTCACCCATCAACCGAGGTAATACACCCACTGAAGTGGGGCGGGCGGGGCTCGAACCCGCGACCAAGGGATTATGAGTCCCCGGCTCTAACCAACTGAGCTACCGCCCCGGCGCACTGCGCGGCACCTATGTTCGCACAGCGCCCGCGGAACGCTCCCACCGCGGTTAGGCTCAGCGCGTGGTCAGATTCCTGCTGCGCATCGCCATCTTCCTGGGCTCGTCGGCCATCGGGTTGCTGGTCGCATCCTGGCTGGTCTCGGGGGTGACACTGCGTCCACTCGGATTCGTCACTGCCGTGGTGATCTTCACCGTCGCCCAGGCGATCCTGTCCCCGTTCTTTCTCAAGATGGCCAACCGCTACGCCTCGGCCTTCCTCGGCGGAATCGGGCTGGTCTCCACCTTCGCCGCCCTGTTCCTGGCCTCGCTGTTCTCCAGCGGCATCAGCATCGCCGGCATCGGCTCGTGGATCGCGGCCACCGTGGTCGTCTGGCTGGTCACCGCGGTGGCGACGGTCGTCCTACCGGCCCTTTTTCTCAAGAAGACGACGACGCCGAGCTGACACCGTCGGACTCCTCCCGAGCCAACAGATCACGGGCGCTGGCCACGATATGGGTGTCCAACGCCGCGACACGTCCCGCCGCGTCCGCGCTGGTGATGGCATCCAGTAGCACCCGATGCTCCTCCAAGATCGCAAAGGGCGTGGTGTGCCGTTTGGCCAATCGGTGAATCTGCATCCTGATTCGCGGTTGCACGCTGGCCCAGAGCTGCATCGCATGCTCTGACCGAGCGCTTCGCACGATCGCCTCGTGGAAGGCCACGTCCAATTCGTTGAGCGCATCGAGATCGTCCGCCTCGGCCGCCTCGGCCATGGCGGCGACTACACGCTCCAGCTCGGCCACGACAGTGGGATCCGCGCTGGCGGCCTCGACCGCGAACGACTCGATCGCCAGCCGCACCGGCAGCAGCACGCCGAGCAACTCCGCGGGGCTCACCGACGCAACGAAGGCTCCCCGATTCGGGATGTGATGGACCAGCCCTTCGCTCTCCAACTGCCGCAACGCTTCTCGCACAGGGCCGGGGCTGGCCCCCAGGTGGGCAGCCAACACATCCTGCTTGAGCTGGGCTCCCGGCGCGAGCGCACCCTTGACGATCTGTTCACGCAGCCAGTCGGCCACCTGGTGACGGCGCGATGACACCACCGGGGCCGCCACGGCCAACGATTGCACAGCCTCGATCACTAGATGTCACTCCGCTCCGCGGGCAGTCGTCCCGCGCACTCAGATCCTAATCCGCTCACCGCAGGGTTGCGGCGATCACAGATTATAGATAATCTCCAATCTGTTCCAAGACGTGCTGCCGATCACAGGCCGTCGCCTTCCCATCCGACACCCATCAGAGGAGAGCCATGCGTCGTCGCATTCGGGTCGCGATCACCGTTCTCGCCACCACCCTCACGCTGACCGCCGCGGGATGCACCTCATCCGGTCAGAACGGACCGCTGCAGGCCGGTGAGAGCACACTGACAAAAGTCCTTACCTCCAAGAAGATCTCGATCGGAGTATTCGCCGACGCTCCCCCGTACTCGGTGCTCAACAGCTCGGGCCAGTACGAAGGATTCGATATCGACAAGGCCACCGCACTGGCGGAATCACTCGGTGCCGAGATCGAATACGTCAGCACCACCAACGCCAGTCGCATCCCCATGCTGGAGACGCAAAAGGTCGACGTGATCATCGCCGCCCTGACCAACCTCGACGAGCGCGCGCAGGTCATCGCGCTCACCCGCCCCTACGCATCCGAGGGTCAACTGGTCGTCGTGCCGGCCGACAGCGATATCCGCACCTACGACGATCTCGACGGCCGCGCCGTCGCCGCCACCCGCGGAAGCGTCCCGGCCACCATTCTGGAAACCCAGTTCCCGCAGGCGCGCGCAAGCCTCTTCGAAGCAGTGGCCGACTCCATCCAGGCGCTGCGGAGCAACAAGGTCGACGCGCTCATGGAGAGCACCGCCGTCGTCGCCGATATCCGCCGCAGCCAGGGCGACGCCGTCCGCGTCCTCGACGCCCCGGCGCTGTCGCCCTCGCTGGTGTCGTTCGGAGCGAAGATGGGTGATCAGCTGTGGCTGAACTACCTCAACAACTTCATCATGAACTACAACATCAGCAAGTCCGCCAACGACTCCTACAACCGTTGGCTCGGGGTCGATGTCCCGGACCTGATCAAGTAACCGACCGCCATGCAGCTCTACTACGGCGACCTCATCCCCTATCTGCATCCCCTGTTACTCGGCCTGCTGATCAGCATCGCGGTCAGCGCGGCCGCGGTGGTCGGCGGCGGCAGCCTCGCGCTGGTGCTCTACGCGGGCCGGTCGTCGACGATCCGCGTCATCCGCGCCGTGGCGGCCGGCTATATCGAGATCATCCGCAACACCCCGTTGCTGTTGCAGCTGTACCTCATCTACTTCGCCCTCCCCCAAGCGGGCGTCAACCTCGACCCGGTGGCGGCCGGAGTCTTGGCGCTCTCCCTGAACAATGCCGCCTACATGGCCGAGATCTACCGGGCGGGATTCGAATCCGTGCCCGCGGGCCTTGCAGAGGCCGGCGCCGCGCTGGGACTGGGCCGGCGGGACATCTTCTGGCGGGTGCAGCTGGCACCGGCCATGCGAAACGTGTTGCCCGCCATCACCAATCAGACGATCCTGTTGTTCCTCGCCTCGTCGATCACCTCAGTGGTGGCCCTTCCCGACCTCATGCACACCATGCTGGGCATCACCTCGACGACGTTCCGCACCATCGAGACGTTCACCGTCGGTGGCTTGATGTACTTCGCCGTCGCGCTGCTGATCGCGAGTTCCTCTCGGCTCATCGAGACCCGATTCATCAAGTGGAAGGTGGCGTGATGTTCGAAGGACTCGGCCTGCAACATCTGTCGTTGATCCTCAACGGCGCTGTCGTCACCATCCAGATCTGCGTATTGTCACTGCTTTTCGGATCGATCCTGGGCTTACTCTTAGGCTTGATGGCGACCGGCAGCATCAAGGTCTTGCGCATTGTCAGCACCGTGTACGTGGCGCTGATCCGAGGCATTCCCGTGCTGCTGATCATCTTCTTCGTCTACTTCGGCGTTCCCCTGCTTGTTCCGGGCACCAGCCTGCCCGACTACTGGGCGGGCGTCATCGCCCTGTCGGTCTTTGCCTCGGCCTACATCGCCGAACTGGTCCGCGGCAGCATCCAGGCGATCCCGCGCGGTCAGTTCGAGGCGGCGCACGCACTCGGACTGTCCTACCCGGCCCGGATGCGGTGGGTCATCCTTCCCCAGGCGGCCCGCATCATGGTGCCACCGGGTGTCGGATTCCTGGTCATCCTCATCAAGGACAGCTCCCTTGTCGCGGTGATCGGTCTGGTGGAGCTCACTCGTGCCGGCAACATCGTGAGCTCACTGACGGCAGAGCCCATCGCGACCTACCTGATCGTCGGCGCCTGCTATTTCGTCATCTGCTACGCCCTCTCGGCCGCCGGCCGCCGCTACGAACGACGCCTCGGCGTACGGGTGCAACCCCCCGGAGTCACCGACGCCCTCACCCCGACAGGAGCACACTCATGACCGCCGACATGATCGAGATCAGCGACCTACGACTGAGTTTCGGTGATCACGAGGTCCTGCACGGAGTGTCCTGCCGCGTCGCGCCTCGTGAGGTGGTCTGCATCATCGGCGCCTCCGGTTCCGGCAAGAGCACCCTGCTGCGCTGCATGAACGGGCTGGAACGCCCGACTCACGGCAGTGTGGTCGTCAACGGACACGCGCTGGGTCCGCAGGACAAACGGACCGACCTCGCGGTCGTCCGCCGCGATGTCGGGATGGTCTTCCAGCATTTCAACCTCTTTCCGCACATGACCGCCGCGCAGAACATCGCGTTGGCGCCCCAACGTGTCCTGGGCTGTGACCGCAAAGAGGCAACCCAGCGCGCGCACACTCTGCTGGAGCGCGTCGGATTGGCGGGCAAGGCCGACTCGTATCCCGACTCGCTGTCCGGCGGGCAGGCGCAGCGGGTTGCCATCGCGCGGGCCCTGGCGATGCAACCGAAGGTGATGCTGTTCGACGAGCCCACCTCGGCACTCGACCCGGAGATCGTGGGCGAGGTACTCGCGGTGATGAAGGGCCTCGCACAGGACGGAATGACGATGGTCGTCGTGACCCACGAGATGGGGTTCGCCCGCGAGGTGGCCGATCGCGTGATCTACATGGACGACGGCAGAGTCGTCGAAACCGGCTCTCCCAAAGATCTTTTCGGAATGCCCCAGATGACACGCACCCGCGAGTTCCTGAGCAAGGTGCTCTGATATCGATGCTCGACACCCTCATCACGGGAGCACGGGTCATCGACGGCACCGGAGCACCCGGCCGACCGTGCGACGTCGGCATTCTCGACGACCGCATCGTCCATGTCGGGACGTCCTCAAACTACGAGGCCACCGTCACCGTCGATGCCGGTGGCCTGCTCCTGACACCGGGCTTCATCGATCCGCACAGCCACACCGACTGGTCGGTGCTCGGTAATCCGGAGGCGCACAGCACCATCCGGCAGGGCGTCACCACCGAGGTGGTCGGCAACTGTGGCGTCACCTACGCACCATTGCATGATGCCGACGTGCACGCGGCACAGAGCGCACTTGCCTCCCTTGGGTACACCGAACAGATCACCTGGCGTAGCTTCGGCGAACTACTCGACACCGTGCACGGCGGGGGCACCACCCAGAACCTCATGTGGTTCGTCGGCCATACCGCATTACGCACCGCGGCGGCATCCCGTGCCGCCCACGACGGTGTCGACCGCCGCGCCGAACTGATCCGCCTGCTGGAAGAGGCCCTGGAAGCCGGCGCCATCGGCTTCTCCAGTGGTTTGGAGTACGGATCCGGGCGCTTCGCCGACACCGACGAGCTGGCCGAGCTGGCATCGGTCTGCGGTAGGCGGGACGGCATGTACAGCAGCCATATTCGCAATCGCGATACCGGGCTGGCTGCGGCGGTGGACGAGTTCTTCGACGTCGTCCACCGCGGCGGAGTGCGAGCGCAGATCTCACATCTGAACGTGCGGCACGGTACCGGTGCATCCGAGGGAGCCTGGCACGACGCCGTACAGCGCGTGGTCACCGAGCGTGAACGCGGATGCGCGGTGCTGGCGGACATGACGCCCTACCCCGACGGTATCGGCATGGCGACAGGCCTGTTGCCACCGTGGCTGGCGGATCGACCGTCCGCCGATATCGCCGAGTTGCTGCGCGATTCCCACATCCGCCGACGGGTGCGCGAGGATTCCGATCGCTACTGGCGTTTCATCCACCGCGGCCAGTGGGACCGGGTTCGGTTGGGGGTCAGTGCGACGCACCCCCAATGGGAGGGCCTGAGCTTCCCGCGCATCGCCGAACTGCACGGAAAGGATGAATGGGATTGCCTTTTCGACATCCTGTCGGCAGCCGGACCGGATATCGGATCCGTCCAACTCCTCGGTGAGCTCTTCACCGAGGATCACCTTGCCCAGGCGATCGGGCATGACCATTTCCTGCTGGGCGTCGACGCGTTCAGCGCACGATGCACCGGACCGCTGGGCGCCCGCACCCGGCATCCACTGTTCTACTACGGCCACACCCACTATCTGGCCCACCATGTCCCGGCCGGAACGCTGAAGTTGGAGGATGCCGTTCACCGGATGACCGGTAAGGTCGCCGACCACTTCGGCATCACCGGACGCGGTCGCATCACCGAGGGCCACTACGCCGACCTGGTGCTGATCGATCCCGATGTTCTGGCCCGCACCGACACCTGGTCTCTGCCCGACGGCTACGCCGATGCGGCGCGCCACGTCTGGGTCAACGGAGTCCCTGTGGTCACCGATGCCGTGCACACCGGCCGTCGTCCCGGACAACTGTTGTCACGTACCTGATCCCCCGCACCATCACACGACGTCCACCGCAACGGACGACAAAGAGGAGCACGTTCACCATGAAAATCACCCGAATCGACACCTGCGGCCTGCGTGGCGCCACCCCGGAGGGCGGATGGTCCAACGAATTGCGGCCCGATGACGTGGTCCACACGCTGGTCGCCGTTCACACCGACACCGGACACGTCGGGATCGGCAGCGCATTCACCTCGGAGGGGTTGATCCGGGCGGCGTTGGACCTGTTGGCCCCACAGATCGTCGGACAGAGTGCGCTGGAGGTCGAACGGCTGACCGAAACGCTGCACCAGAGCGCATTCTGGATGGGCCGCGGCGGCACCCTGACCCACGCCACGAGCGCCATCGACATCGCGTTGTGGGATCTCGCCGGCCAGGCACTCGGTCAGCCTGTCGGCCGCCTGCTCGGCGGGCGTTACCGTGAACGAGTACGTCCCTACGCATCGGTGTTGATGGACGAGGCACCGGTGATGTCGGAGAACCTCACCGATCTTGTGGAACAGGGCTTTTCGGCGTTCAAGATCGGCTGGTGGAAGTTCGGCCGGGTGGATTTCTCCACCGACGAACGCACGGTCGCCGCCGCCAGGGCCGCAGTAGGCGATCGCTTACTGGCAGTGGACGCCGGTGGTTCCGAGGCGTTCTTCCCCGGGACGCTGTCCTGGGCGAAACGCACCGCCGATATGCTCGCCGACTACGAGGTCGCCTGGTTCGAGGAAGCTCTCGATCCTGATGACATCGACGGATTCGTGGCGCTACGTGCACACTCCCGCGTACCCATCAGCGGCGGCGAGGTACTCACCCGTCGACAGTCCTTCGCGCCCTATCTCGACGCCGGCGCCTTCGATATCGTCCAGCCCGATACGACCAAGGGCGGCGGGCTCAGCGAATCGCGACGAATCGGCTGGGCTGCACAGGATCGCGGGATCCGTCTGGTGCCGCACGGCTGGAACACCGCCGTGGGACTGGCCGCCGACCTGCACCTGGCATCGGCACTGTCAGGCACCGATCTGGTGGAGTACAAGACCGGAGCGGCCTATATCGACGAACTCGTCGTCGGTGGCTGGGAACTGGACACCGACGGCCTGCTCACGGTGCCGGACCGACCGGGGCTCGGCACCGCGCTGTGCCCCGAAGCGCTGAACCGCTACGGGACCAACCCGACATTCGCGGCGGCCGCGTGATGTCAGCGCTGGCCGGGCATCCACTGCTCGATCATCCCGTCATCCCCCTGGCGACGGTGCGCGCCGAGGAGCATATCGACGCCATCGGTGACGGTCTCGTCGCCGCGGGCCTGCCGGTGGTCGAGGTGGCGTTGCGCGGACCGCATGGCCTGCTGGCCATTCGGCGCCTCGCGGCGCGCGGTGATCTGCGGGTCGGGGCCGGAACCGTCCTGACCACCCGGCAGGCGGCCGAGGCGATGGATGCGGGCGCCGGTTTCATCGTGGCGCCGGGTCTGGATGCCGAGGTCGTCGAGCGCGTGACCGCCGCAGGCCACCCGGTGATACCCGGTGTGCTCACCCCCACCGAAGTGGTGGCCGCCGCGCGGCTCGGACTCACGCACCTCAAACTGTTTCCCGCATCGGCCGTGGACGCCCGCCTGATGCTCGGCGCCTATGCCGACGTCTTCCCGAACACCCGATTCATGCCGTCGTCGGGCGTGAATCAACACAATGTCGGCGAGTTCTCCTGCTTGCCATCGGTATTCGCGGTCAGCGGCAGTTGGATCACGGCCTCGGCCCCCGCGGGTGCGGCGGCCGTGGCCGAGGCCGCCCGCGCAGCCGTCACCGCGTGCCGGGCCGTGGGTCTGCCGCGGTGACCGAGCCCCGCACACTCGACGTCGTCACCGTCGGCGAGAGTCTCGGACTGCTCAGCAGCGAGGAAACAGGCGCATTGCGGCACGGAAGCCGGATGCGACTGACGTTCGGGGGCGCAGAGAGCAACGTCGCCATCGGTGTCGCCAGACTCGGTGGCGCGGCGGGCTGGATCGGCCGCCTCGGTGCCGACGCCGTCGGCGCGTTGATCCTGCGGGAGCTTCGCGCCGAATCCGTACAGACACACGCCACGATCGACCCGGTGGCCGCGACGGCGATCATGCTCAAAGAGCTGCCGGTGCCCGGGTCCAGTCGTGTGCGCTACTACCGGCAATCGCAGGCCGGCAGTCGGCTGACGACGGATGATGTGCCCCAGGGTGCGGTCGCGTCGGCGAAGATCCTTCATGTCACCGGTATCTCGGCGGCGCTCGGCGCCGGCCCCTTGGCGGCGGTCCATCGCGCGATCGATGACGCCAAGGACTCTGGCACGCTCGTGTCCTTCGATGTCAACCATCGTGGGTCTCTCTGGGCTGACGTGGAACTCGCGACGAAGACATACCGGGCCCTTGCCCGCCGCGCCGATATCGTGTTCGCCGGCGACGATGAGGCGGCATTGGTCACCGAAAGCCGCGATCTACGAGCGCAACTGGACACCCTGCTGGAGTGGGGCGCCCACCAGGCCGTCGTGAAACGCGGTCAGCGGGGCGCAGTCGCGGCAACCCGTGATGGTGGCTACGACTCGGTGCCGGCCATCGAGGTACCGGTGGTCGACACCGTCGGTGCCGGTGACGCATTCGTCGCCGGATGGTTGGCCGAACAGGCCCGCGGCGCCGGCCTGCGCGTGCGACTGGCTACCGCGGTCGCCTGCGGCGCACTGGCTTGTACCGCCCGCGGTGACTGGGAGGCCAACCCCACCCGTGCGGATCTGGCGCAGCGGCAACGCAGTGCCGTCGATCCGGTCAGTCGATGACGTCTGACGAGCTGAACACCGGGATCCCGTCTTCGCCCAGCCGGTAGACCTCGGTTCCCTCGGCCACCCGCGTCCGCCCATCGCGGCGGCGCAACCCGCGGTCAACCAATCTGGCCTCGCGCGAGGGTGCGCAGACTTCGCCCTAATTACGGCGTGTCGGGCCGCAAACACGCACGCTCGCCGGGAAGGCGGGCCAGGGACCTATTGCGCCTGACTGACCGAGGACATGTGGAAATCGGGGATCCGCAATGACGGCATGGTCGCCCGGGTGGCCCAATCACCCCATTCCCTGGGCAACGTCGGTTCACTCACACCGGCCTCGGAGGCCCGACGCAACAGATCCAGCGGGCTCTCGTTGAACCGGAAGTTGTTCACCGCGGCGGTCACTTCCCCGTCTTCGATCAGATAGACCCCGTCGCGGGTCAGCCCGGTCAACAACAGCACCGTCGGGTCGACGGTGCGGATGTACCACAGCGTGGTCAGCAGCAGCCCGCGCTCGGTCGAGGCGATCATGTCCGCCAGCTCCGCGCTACCACCGGTGACCAACAGGTTGTCGGCCGGAACCGCCACCGGCGCAGAGAATTCCGCGGCGGCCGCGCGCGGGTAGGCCAGCGCGTTGATGACACCGTCGCGAATCCAATCCACCCGGCCGATATCCATCCCGTTGTCGAACACCGCGGCCTGGTCCGAGGACGTCGGCACCGCGACGAACGGCCGGCATTCCTGCCCCGGCGCCGCCGGATCGGAATACATGGTCAACCCGAGGTCGGTGAGCTTCTCCCCCACTCTGGTCCCACCCGGCGCCGACAACGCCGACCGGCCCTCCTGCGCACCGCGCCCGTCCATGCTCCAGGCCAGATAGATCAGCATGTCGGCGACGGTCGACGGTGGCATCAGGGTCTCGTAGCGGCCGGCGGGCAGCTCGACGGTGCGCTCGGCCCAACCCAGTCGCAGTGACAGGTCGGCCAACATCACGTCGGTGGACACATCGGCGAAATCGGGTGTGCCGACACCCGCCCACGCGCTGGCTCCGCCGCGTTTGGCATTGATCTCCACCGAACCGGTCGGCTGCGTGTAACGCCGCCGCAGGCCGGTCGAGGTGGCCACGAACGTGGTCTCCAGCACGTGGCGGGTATACCCGTAGAGCTGGTCGCCGACGCCCCGGGCCGCACGGAAGCCGTGCACCAAACCCGTTGCCACATCGGTGAACACATCGGCGCCGGTGCTGGGCACCACGGCATCCCAGTCGGCGGGACCCGCGTCGGCGGGCAGGGCCGGCGCGGCATCACCGGCGGCAGGGGCCGCGGCGGCCGCATCCTGGGAGGCCGCGACCAGCGCGGTGATCGCCGCAGGATCGACCTCGGTGCTGCTCACCGATCCGACATGGGCCTGCTCGCCGCGCCGGATCACCGAGATGACCGTGGTGCTGCGCCCGACGGTCTCGCCGTTGGTGGTCATCGAGTTACCGGCCCAGCGCAGCGACGCGTCCGCGCGGTCGGTCACGATGACGATGGTCTCCTCGGCACGCCCGAGCCGGGCGGCCTCGGCGAGGGCCTGGTCGACGACCTGCTGTGGCGCGATCATGAGCGACCCGATTCTGCTTGGGTGTTCAAGACGTTGATACCGCGGAACAGCGCCGACGGGCAGCCGTGGCTGACCGGGGCGACCTGACCGGGCTGGGCCTTGCCGCAGTTGAACGCGCCACCGAGGCGCCATGTCGACGGTCCGCCGACGGCCTCCATCGAACCCCAGAAATCGGTGGTGGTGGCCTGGTAGGCGACATCACGCAGCTGACCGTCCAGCCGACCGTCGCGGATCCGGAAGAACCGCTGCCCGGTGAACTGAAAGTTGTAGCGCTGCATGTCGATCGACCACGATTTGTCGCCGACGATGTAGATGCCGTCGGACACCCGGGAGATCAGGTCGGCCGTCGTGAGGTCCTCGGTTGCGGGCTGCAGCGACACATTGGCCATCCGCTGGATCGGCACGTGCTGCGCCGAATCGGCGTAGGAGCATCCGTTGGACCGGCGCACCCCGAGCCGCGGGGCGAACACCCGGTCCAGCTGATAGCCGACGAAAAGGCCGTCGCGCACCAGGTCCCAGCTCTGGGCGCGCACCCCTTCGTCGTCGAAACCGACAGTGGCCAGGCCGTGTTCGACAGTGCGGTCGGCGGTCACGTTCATCACCGGCGATCCGTACCGCATGGTGTTCAGCTTGTCCGGTGTCGCGAAGGACGTGCCGGCATAGGCCGCCTCGTAACCGATCGCCCGGTCGTATTCGGTGGCGTGCCCGATGGATTCGTGGATGGTCAGCCATAGATTGGTCGGGTCGATCACCAGGTCGCATGCCCCGGCGGTGACGCTGGGCGCCTTCACCTTCTCGGCGAGCAGCGCGGGCAACTCCGCCAGTTCGGCGCTCCAGTTCCACACATCGTCGGAGACGACGGCTTCCCAGCCACGCCCCATCGGCGGTGCCAGGGTCCGCATCGTCTCGAACGAACCCGCCGCCGCGTCGACGCTCACGGCGTCCAGCTGTGGCTGCACCCGCACCCGCTGCTGGGTGGTGGAGGTGCCGAAACTGTCGGCGTAATAGGTCTGTTCCTTGACCGCCTGCAGACTGGCCGATACGTGATCGACACCGTCCGCGGCGAGCAGCCGCTCCGAATAGTCCCCGAGCACCGCGATCTTGTCGGCCGTCGGGATCGTGAACGGGTCGATCCGGTAACTCGACACCCAGCGAAGGTCGTCATAGACCGGTTCCTCGGCCAATTCGATGCGCTCGGCGTTCAGCGGTGCCAGCGTGGTGGCCACCCGGACGGCACGGCGGGCCGTCTCGGCGGCCACCTCGGAGGCCAACTCGGCATGCGCGGCGAAACCCCAGGTGCCGTCGACGATGACCCGCACCGCCAACCCGACCTCGTGGTTGATATCGGCGGTTTCCAGGCTGCCGTCACGCAGCGCGACGACCTCGGTGGTCAGTCGGTGGATACGCAGGTCGGCATAGCTGGCGCCGGCCGCCAACGCCGCCGAGAGGGCGGCGTCGGCCAGTGCCCGGCGAGGTAACGCGAGAAAATCGGCATCGACCGAGTGGGCAGTCACGGCCCCCACCGTAGCGGGCCGTCGGTCAGCGTGTGTGCATCCCGTAGGGCACGGCCGAGACCAGCGTCACCGCCTGGAGCTGACCCGTCGGCAGTCGATACTCCCGCCTCTCACCGGAGCGTGCACCGCAGATCGCCTCGCCCAGAGGAGAATTCACCGAGTAGACCTCAATATCGCCGTAGTCCGCGCCGCGCACCCCGAGTAGGAACGTCTCGGTTTCCGGGTTGGCCGACCCGTCCTCGAAGCGCACGGTCAGCACCATGCCGAGTTCGGCGACACCGTCGTTGGGCGGGTCCTCGCCGACGATCGCGGCGGCCAGCATGTCGTGGATCTGCTGGATGCGGCCCTGCTGCGCCCGCCGCACCGCCACGGCGTTGCTGTCGGCCGCGTCGCTGTCGTCACCGTCGACGCCGGTGATCGACCAGGTGCGCAGCACCTCCAGCTCCTCGAGCAATCGGGCATGGGCGTCCGGGGTGAGCCAGACAGGCGTCGCGGTGGTCATGGAAACTCCTCGTATCGATGGTTGGCCGTCAGGGGCGGGGGTATCCCTCCGCCCCTGACGACAGGGTGAAAGTCGGGTCAGCGCAGCGGGTCGAACGCACGCAACGCCTCGGGTTGCTTGCCGGTGGTGATCTGCTCGGTCAGCAACCGGCCGGTCACCGGGCCGTGGGCCAGTCCCCACATTCCGTGCCCGCCCGCCACGTAGACGCTGGGACTGACCTGACCGATGACCGGCAGCCCGTCGGCGCTGACGGGTCGCGGACCGACCCACACATCGCGCGCCTCGTCCCATCGCACCCCGTCGAGCAGGCGTGCGGCCGACCTGACGATCGAGCGGACCCGAGCAGGCGCGATGGGTGCCTGTGGTTCCCGGAATTCCATGGTGCCCGCCACGCGCATCGCACCCTGGTAGGGCGTGCAGGCCACCCGTTCGGTGGGCAGGTAGATCGGCCCCGGCATCGCCCGGTCGATGGGCACCGTGAACGAGTACCCGCGGCCGGCCCGGACCGGGACCCGCACCCATGGCCGGGTCAGTTCGTTCAGCCATGCCCCGGTGGCGACGACGACGGCATCGGCGGTGTAGTCGGTGCCCCCGGCACCGCGCACGATGACGCGGCTGCCCTGCGGGCTCACCCCGATGACCTGGTCGACCGGCATTGCCGCGCCGCGTTCGGCCACTGCCTGTCCGAGGGCGGTCACGAACCGGCCCGGGTCGATATAGCGCTGCCTATCGACGGCGACGGCCACGGTGGCCACGCCCGAAGTCAGCGGCACGGCCTCGCGCAGACCGGCACCGCGCAGCTCGTTCACCTCGACCGCCAGGCCCGCCCGCTCCAGCATCGCGATCTCGTGCCGTAGTTCACCGGCTTGGGCATCGGTCTCGAACAGCGCGGTGATCGCCGATTCGGTGACCGGTACGTCCACCCCGTTGCCCGAAAGTACGTCGAAGGCCTCCAGGCATTCGGCGTTGAAGGGCTGGTTGGCGCGCACCGCACGCTCGGCCGCGGCCGTGGTGCAGTGCCGGGCGAAGGTGGCGAGGAAACGCGCGAGGCCGAGATCGGCGCGCAGCGGAATATGCAGTGGCGCAGACGGATTGAACAGCGATTTCAGCCCGTATCGCAGCACGGCGGGCTGGTTCAGCGGAATGGTCAGTGCAGGCGAGAGCCAGCCGGCGTTACCCCACGACGCGCCGGCCGCCACCCCGGTCCGGTCGATGACGGTGACCTGCACACCACGTTCCTGCAGGAACCACGCGGTGGACAGTCCGACGATGCCGGCACCCACCACCACGACCTGCCGCGGTCCGCCGTCGATGCGATCGACCCCGGCCATCCCCTCGCCCATGGCGCGCCCTCCTGACTCCGATGCTTCGGAACGGCGTCGTCGTCCGACGCCGTACAGGGCCATCATGCGGCCGATCTGAGGGCGTGGTGTTGCGGTATCCGACAGTTGAGCACCAGCCGATTGTGGCGATCCGACAATCAGCCCCGGTCGAGGGTTGCCAATTCGATCATCATGGCCAGCCGCTTGCGCGGATCGTCGACCTGCACCGCGGCCACCTCGGCCATCTTGCGCAACCGGTAGCGCACGGTGTTCTCGTGCACGCCGAGAACCGCGCCGGTGCGCACCGGATCACCCTGGCATTCCAGCCACACCCGCAGGGTCCGCACATAGGGAGTGCCGTGTTCGCGGTCGTGCCGGTGCAGATCGATGACCGGTCCCCGGCTCGGGCCGCGGCCGTTGTCCACCGCGGTGCGCAGCCGCTGCAGGACCAGGTCGTCCCACGATTCGTCATAGGCCGGCGGGGGCAGATCCGGCGCCCCGGTCTCGTGTAGCGCCAGACATTCGTCGGCCTCCCAGCGGGCGGCGGCCAGCTCGCCCGCCTCGGCGGCGCCGCTGATACCGGCCATCAGCGTCGCCTGCCCCGGCAGTACCGCGCGCAGTTCGTCCAGCCACGCCCGGGCGGTGTCGGCGCTCTCGCCCGGCAGCACCGTGTACACGGTGTTCTCCGCCAGCGCGCTGCGCCCGGGACGCGACCACCCGAAGCCGGCCGTGGCCTTCTCGAAGGTCACCAGCAACGCGGTGTGCCGGTCGGGTTCCAGCCGGGCGCGCAGCGCGATGACCCGCAGCGGTCCCAGCGGCAGCCCCACCCGGCTGGCCACCGCGACCGCATCGGCGGCACCCTCGAGCAGACGCTGCACCGACTCCGACTCCACCTGGCGCTCCAGGTCGGCACTGGCGCGCGAGCGCAGCAGATGCAACGCGACGGTGCGCACCCCGGTGCGCAGCGCGGTCAGCCCCGCCCCCTGCAGCGGCTCGGAACAGGCCACCCACACCGAGCCCAACAGCTCGCGGCCGACGCGGGCGGCGACCACCATCCGGCCGGTCAGCCCGAGCCGCGGGTCCGGATCGACAAAGATCGGCTCGTCGGAGGAGCCCAGATGCGCGAAGACACCGCGGCGGGCCAGCTCATCACGAACCTGCGCGGGTTGTTCGCGCCGCAGGATGGTCTCCACGCGTGCCGCATCGGCCGTCTGCTGCAATCGCGAATAGGCCAGCATCTGCGCGTGCCGATCCTCGATGATGACCGCGCCGCCGATGGCCGCCGCCAGGCTGTCCGCCAGCGCGAACAGATCGGTGGGACCGCGGCCCGATTCGGTCTCCCGGCCCTCCAGCACCAGCCCGTAGGCCACGGCCGCCAGCTCGCTCCACGGCAACGCGGCGTCCACCAACAGCACCGCGACACCGTCGGGAAGCTGCGCGGGAACCTCGTCATCGGCGCCGCGGACAAGGACCACCGCCGCGTGCGCCGAGATCGCCCAGGCCAACGCCTGATGCACCGAGTCGGCACCGATGGCCAGCAGCACGTCACCGAGCACCGGCTCACCGCTGGCGGTCTCGGGCAGCACCACACTGCGCAGTTCGGTGCTGCGCGGCACCGCGCACAGCCGCGTCACCACGCCATACCCGCCCAGCACATTGACCAGGCGATCCAAGGTGATCACGATTCGCAGCCTAGGTGGTGGCCAGGAAGGTGAACCCCTCGATATAACCCGCGACCCCGCACACCAGCGCCAACACGATCAGGGCGACCACATCGGCGGTGTGCAGCCGCGACGGGTGCGCCGAGAGCTGACCGGCGCCCCCACGCGCGGTGATGGCATCACCCATCTCGTCGGCACGCCGCAGTGACACCGTCACCGTGGCGGCCAGCAGGTCGATCAGGTCGGACACCTGTGCCTTCATGCGTTCGCGGCGGCCTTCGGGCAGTTCGCGCGGACGCAGCCGCCGCGCCGCGTAGAGGATGCGGAATTCGTCGATGAGCATCGGGAAGGCACGAAGCGACAGCGCCACGGTGGCCGCCCAGTCGTCGACCGGTAGCCGCAGCCAGCGCAACGGTCGGCCGAGCGTCGACACCGCCGGGGCGATCTCGGCGACGTTGGTGGTCCACGAGACCAGCAGACCCATGCCCAGCAGGACGATCGACACCGCCGTCACCCGCAGGAACTTCAGCAGCCCGCCCAGCTCGAGCTCCAACCCGCCCAGCGTGACGATCGGGGTGCCACCGGCGAACGCGGCGGTCACCCCACCGAGCAGGATGAGCAGCCAGATCCAGCCGGGGATGCTCGGCAGCGCACCGCGCGGCACCCGCGCCAGCCCGATCGCGACGGCCAGCAGGGCCGTGATCATCGCGATGGGGATCCAGCCCGGGTACAGCACCATCAATACGGCCAGCGCGACGACGCCGATGAGTTTCGTCCCGGCCCAGAGCCGGTGGATGACGGTGTCGCCGGGCACCGGGCGCAGCAGGACCAGCGGCCGTTTCTGTTCACTCATGCGATTCCCTCGCAGGCTCGGGTCCCGCATCCGGTAACGATGATTCGCTCGCAAGCTTCGCTCATGACGGCGCCCCCGATGTGCTTGCCGGCACCGGGACCAACACCCGGTCGCGCAGGTGCAGGGTGCGCGGGCACAGCTCTTCCAGACCCGCGAAATCGTGGGAGATCACGATGATCGTCAGCCCGCCCCGGCGCAGTTCCTCCAGCAGCCGCAACAATCCGCGGGCACTGGTGGCGTCGAGTCCGGCCAGCGGTTCGTCGAGCACGATGGCCCGCGGCGCCCGGGCCAGCAGACCGGCCAGCACCACCCGGCGCATCTGCCCGCCCGAGAGTTGATCGATGCGCCGGTCGGCCAGTTCGGGTTCCAGGCCGACGGTGGCCAGCGCGGCATTGACCTTGGCCCGGTCGCGCGCGGAGAACCCCGCGGCCGAGGCGATCTCGCGGAACACGTGGCTGCGCATCAGCTGCAACCGGGCGGCCTGGAACGACAGCGCCACCGCGCCCACCTGGTCGGCCACCGGCCGCCCGTCGAGCAGGCAGGTGCCGGTGGTGGGTTCGGTCAGACCCGCGAGGATCCATGCCAGCGTCGACTTGCCCGAGCCGTTGAGACCGTGGATCAGCACGCCGTCGCCCTCGTAGACGGTCAGGTCGATATCGTGCAGCGCCGTGGTGGCCCACGGGGTTCCGTCGCCGTAGCTGTGCCCCACCCCGGACAGTTCGAGGACCGGGACATCGCTGCGCCGCTCACCGGTCGGCTCCGGTGGTTCGGCGGACTCCACCATGGCCGACCCGCCGGTGAGGTTGACCACCCGTTCGGCGGCTTCGGCCTCGCCGTTGTAGTGGGTGATGTGCACCAGGGCCATGTTCCGGCGCCGCGTCAGCTCGGCCAGCATCGACATCAACCCGTCGCGGCCTTGCTGGTCGACCATGCTGGTCACCTCATCGGCGATCAACAGCGCGGGTTTGCGCGCCAGCGCGGCGGCGACGGCCAGACGCTGCAACTCACCGCCGGACAGACTGCCGGTGTCGCGCTCGTCGAGCCCGTCGAGGCCGACCTCGGCCAGCAGGGCCGGCACGTCCACGGTCGCCCCGGCGGGCAGGCCCCAGACGACATCGTCGGCCACCCGGGTGCCCAGGATCTGACTCTCCGGATGCTGCATGATCACCGCGGTCCCGCCGGGTGCCCCGAGGCCGACCGCGCCGGGGCGTTCGACGACCCCCTCGGTCGGCGGACGGCCGCAGAGCACCAGCATCAGGGTGGTCTTCCCGGAGCCGTTGGCACCGGTGACGGCGATGTGTTCGCCGGACTGCACGCTCATCGAGACCGGGCCGAGCGCGTCGCGGTCGGTGCCCGGGTAGCGGAAGACGACATCGCGCAGCTGCAGCGGTGTCGGGGCGACCGGATCGGTCTCGTCGAGGGATTCCAGCTTGTGCACATCGGGGACGCCTGCCAGCCGGCTGAGCACCCGCGACAACGCCCACCAGCCGACCAGCCCGACGAAGACGATGGCGATCAGACCGTAGGAGAAGATGAGGATCGGCCAGTGATCCAGCAGGACACCGAAGATCTCGCGCACCTTTTCGGCGAGCGGTTGCAGGTTGGGGACGTAACTCAGGATCGCGACGGTGCCGTCCACGTTGGCGGTCATGGCGGCGAAGACCAGTTCACGCATGCGGCTGGCCACCAACAGCACCAGCACGACGGCCGCGCCGAACACCGCGCCGGCGGCCGCGGACACCACGACCACGGTGGGCAGACCGCGCCCGCGACGTTTGACGAAGCCGACGAGTCCGCCGACATACGCGCAGTTGA
Organism: Mycolicibacterium neoaurum VKM Ac-1815D; assembly: GCF_000317305.3. The sequence continues at coordinate 3,902,381 of NC_023036.2, forward strand.
GCACCGTCATCAGGCCGCCGGTACCGGCGATGATGAAGGCGACCAGCGCCCCGGCGACGGTCGCGGCCAGCAGTACCCGCAGCCGGTAGCGGTAGGCGAGCAGCCCCATGGGCACGGTGGCCAGCAGGGACAACCCCGCGGCGAACGGGACGACGACGGCGATGATCGCGATGGCCGCGGACAGCGCGGCCATGACGGAGGCTTGGGCCAACTCCCCCGGAAGCAATGAGCCGGCCCGGCGAGGGTGCGGCGGACCTGGGGGCATCACCCGATTCTGCCAGGTGGCGACGGCACTCTGGATTCGCCGACTGTGACGGTGACCACGCCCGCAGATTTGCAGATGCATAGTAAATCTATGTAACCTCGGTCGAGTGGATCGCCAAGACCCCGCCGCACTCGGCGCCGACCTGTTGGCCGTCGTCGCGCGGATCAACCGACTGGCAAACCAACGGATCGAGTTGCCGTTGCCGTTCGCTCAGGCGAGGTTGCTCGCCACGATCGAGGACCAGGGCCGAGCCAGGATCTCCGATCTGGCCGCCATCGACCACTGCTCGCAACCGACCATGACCACCCAGGTGCGCAGGCTCGAAGACGCCGGGTTGGTCTCGCGCACCGAGGACGCCGCCGACGCACGAGTCGTGCTGATCGAGATCACCGACGCGGGCCGGGCCATGTTGAACCGGGTGCGCGCCGATCGCAGTGCCGCGATCAATCCGTATCTGGACCACCTCGACGACGCGCAGCGCGGCGCGCTCGTCGACGCGATACAGGTGCTGCGTGGGCTGCTCGACGACGCCCAGCAGGACCGCCGACCGAAGTAAGGAGTTCCACGCCATGTGGCGTCAACCGAAAGCCGTCTGGGCCGTTGCCTTCGCCTCCGTCGTCGCCTTCATGGGCATCGGCCTCGTCGATCCCATCCTCAAGCCCATCGCCGACAATCTGAACGCCACCCCGTCGCAGGTCTCCCTGCTGTTCACCAGCTACATGGCTGTGATGGGTGTCGCCATGCTGATCACCGGCGTGGTGTCCAGCCGGATCGGCCCGAAGAACACCCTGCTGATCGGCCTGGTGATCATCATCGCCGGCGCGGGGCTGGCTGGGATGAGCGAAACGGTGATGGAGATCGTCGGCTGGCGGGCGCTGTGGGGGCTGGGCAACGCACTGTTCATCGCGACCGCACTGGCCACCATCGTCAACGCCGCCCGCGGATCGGTGGCACAGGCGATCATCCTCTACGAGGCCGCCCTCGGCCTCGGCATCGCGATCGGCCCACTGGTCGGCGGCGTGCTCGGCTCCATCTCCTGGCGCGGACCGTTCTTCGGGGTGTCGGCGCTGATGGCCGTGGCACTGGTGGTGACGGTGTTCCTGCTGCCGTCCACCCCGCGCCCGACGCGCGCCACCAGCATCGTCGACCCGTTCCGGGCGTTGCGGCACCGCGGCCTGCTGGCCGTCTCGGTAACCGCCCTGTTCTACAACTTCGGCTTCTTCACGCTGCTCGCGTTCACCCCGTTCCCGCTGGACATGAACGCCCAGCAGATCGGGCTGATCTTCTTCGGCTGGGGGGTGGCACTGGCCTTCACCTCGGTGGTGGTGGCACCGCGGCTACAGCATCGGTTCGGCACCATCCCGACGCTGGTGGTCAATCTGCTGGCATTGACGGTCACGCTGGCCGTGATGGCCATCGGGACCGCCGACAAGGCGGTGTTGGCAACATGCGTGGTGGTGGCCGGCTTGTTCATCGGTATCAACAACACGCTGATCACCGAGACCGTGATGAAGGCCGCACCCGTCGAGCGCGGTGTCGCATCGGCGGCCTACAGCTTCCTGCGTTTCGGCGGCGCGGCGGTGGCCCCGTGGCTGGCGGGCACGCTCGGCGAGCACGTCAGCATCCATCTGCCCTACTGGGTGGGCGCGGGTGCGGTGGCCGTCGGTGCCGCGCTGCTGTTCGCCGCGCGCGGACACCTCAGCGAGGTCGACGCGCCAGAGGATGAGATCGACGAACTGACCGACGAGGCCACCGCCGTCACCGTCGGCAACTGAGTCAGCCGACCAGCGCTCTAACCTACGGCGACCCCCACCACGGAACCCACCAGATAGGTGGCCGCGATCGCGGCGCCGCCCAACAGCAGCAGGCGCAGTGACGAGAACAGCGGCGGGGTGCGGGTGAACTTCGACGCCAGCGCCCCGGTGATCGCCAAACCCAATCCGCCGCAAGCCAACCCGGCCCACAACGAGGCGAATCCGAGCAAGTACGGGATCACCGGCACGATGGCGCCGATGGTGAACATCACGAACGACGAGATCGCCGCCACCCACGGGGAGGGCTTCTCGCGCGGGTCCACGCCCAGTTCCTGGACGAGGTGAAAGTTCAGCGCGCGGTTCTCGTCGCGGTGGATCTCTTCGGTGGCGGTGGCCGCGGTCTGCGGGGTCATACCCATCTCGACGAGCATCGCGGCGAGCTCATCGCGCTCGGCATCAGGCTGGTTGCGGAACGAGCGACGTTCCACCTTCACCTCGGAGTCGATCTGCTCGTTCGCCGTCGTCACCGAGGTGAACTCCCCCAGCGCCATGGAGAACGCACCGGCCAACAGGCCGGCGACACCCGCGAGCACCACGGTCTGCGGGCTGGCGCTGGCCGCCACACCGGCTATCAGGGCGGTGTTGCTGACCAGACCGTCCATCGCTCCGAAGGTGGCCGCGCGCAGCCAACCACCCGTGACGTCGGCATGCTTGTGGTCGGGCACATGAGGCAGACCCGTCGGCGACTGAGGATCGGACATGACGCCATTGAACGCTTGGCATTTCCTGAGGTCTTACTCAGGTTTGCCTTGCCGGGAGAACGGGCACGTTACCGTCTGCTATGACCACTACCGCTGATCACCTCCGCAACGCCCTCGACGGCCGCTGGCGAGACGTGAAGAACCAGGTCCGCACGGAGCTCTCGGGCGAAGTGTTCCGTCCGCACTACACCCCGAACACTGTCATCGCCCGGACCAAGGTCGCCGAGCAGCTGAAGATCATGGCAGCGCGCGGTGCCGCCGAGGACGGGTTCAAGAAGGAGCACGGCGGCAACGGTGACGTCGGCGCCGCCGTCACCCAGATCGAGATGCTCGCGATGAGCGATCTGTCGCTGATGGTGAAAGCCGGTGTGCAGTGGGGCCTGTTCGGCGGGGCCATCGAGAATCTGGGCACCGAGCGCCACCACAACGCCTACGTGCGCAAGCTCATCGATCTCGAACTGCTCGGCTGCTTCGCGATGACCGAGACCGGCCACGGCAGCGATGTGCAATCCCTGGAGACGACGGCCACCTACGACCCTCAGACCCAGGAATTCGTCATCGACTCCCCCACCCCGTCCTCCCGCAAGGACTACATCGGTGGCGCGGCGCAGACGGCGCGGGTGGCAGCGGTGTTCGCGCAACTGATCACCAAGGGCGAGGGCCACGGTGTGCACTGTTTCGTGGTGCCCATCCGCGATGATGCCGGCAACGACCTGCCGGGCGTCACCACCTCTGACTGCCACTACAAGGGCGGCCTGCCCGGCGTCGACAACGGGCGCATCCAATTCGACCAGGTGCGGATTCCGCGGGAGAACCTGCTCAACAAATATGCCGACGTCGCCGAGGACGGCACCTACACCTCGCCCATCGAGAACAAGGGCCGCCGCTTCTTCACCATGCTGGGCACCCTGATCCGCGGCCGCGTGACCGTCGGCGGCAGCGCCGGTGCCGCCGCGCGGGTGGCGCTCGACATCGCCACCCGATATGCGCTGGAGCGCAGGCAGTTCGAGGCACCCGGCTCGGAGAACGAGGTGCTGATCATGGACTACCTGGTCCACCAGCGCCGGTTGTTCCCGCTGATCGCGAAGTCCTATGCGCTGCAGTTCGCGCAGAACGAGTTGGTCGCCAAATGCCACGAATTGCAGACCGCGGAGAATCCCGACGCCGAGGAGCAGCGCGAGCTGGAGTCCCGCGCGGCCGGGCTGAAGGCGGCCAACACCTGGCATGCCACCCGGGCCATCCAGGAGGCGCGTGAAGCATGCGGTGGCGCAGGCTATCTCGCCGAGAACCGGTTGATCGCCCTGAAGGCCGACACCGATGTGTTCACCACCTTCGAGGGTGACAACCACGTGCTGACCCAGCTGGTGGCCAAGGAACTGTTGACCTCCTACGCCGACGACATCAAGGGTATGAGCCCGGTGGAGTGGGTGCGGTTCGCCGCCAACTTCGCCGGCGAGCGGGTGCTGAAACGCACCGCGGCCCAGACCATCATGCAGACCATCATCGACACCCGCGAGGACAACGAGGAAGAGGGCTCGCTGTTCAACCGCGGCACGCAGGTCAAGATGTTCGAGGACCGCGAGGAGTACATGCTCGCCTCGGTGGCCCGCCGGCTGCAGAGCAAGGCCAAGGAGATGTCACCCTTCGAGGCGTTCAACTCGGTGCAGGATCACGTGCTGCACACCGCGCAGGCGCATATCGACCGCATCATCCTGGAGGCCTTCGTCGCCGGTATCGACGCTTGCGAGGATGAGAAGGCCCGCGAGATCCTCGGCCTGGTCTGTGACCTGTACGCGCTGTCGGTGATCGAAGAGGACAAGGCGTGGTTCGTCGAACACCGTTTCCTGTCCACCGAGCGGGCCAAGGCCGTCACCCGCGGTATCAACGACCGGTGCCGCCGGTTGCGCCCGCACGCGGAGCTCCTGGTGGACGGGTTCGGCATCCCCGAGCAGTTGCGCTACGCCGAAATGCTGCATCCCGAGCACATCCCGGACGCCGACGAGCACCAGGAGAAAGACGCCGTCAGCTCCGGCACGATCGAACCCAAATAGCGCAGGTACCCGATCCCCGGCACGGCGAGCGTCTCACGGGCCGGGGATCGGATCCAGCGCCTTGAGCGAGCCGTCGTCGCCGATCTGGAAGCGCACCTGACCGATTCCGGTCGGACAACAGGGCTTGTCCTCGCCCTGCAGCCACTGATACTGCACCGCGGCCGTACTGTCGCCCATCGCCACCACCGTGGTGTACGGCCGGGGCCGCGGCGTCGGCGGGCCCAGCGGCTCGTTGCGGTCGAAGAAGAGCACCTGCACGGCCGCATCGGGGGCCTTGTCGCCCGTGCCGATGACGACCCAGTGCAGTCGGCAATCGCCGGTGTGGCCGCGTGCGGTTTCGGTCCAGCGCTGCCCCACGCCTTCGATCGCCGTACGCAGGGTCTCGGCGGTCGGAGTGTCCTCGGCCGAGCACTCCGCGGTCGTCTGCGGCGCGGAGTTCTTCGGGCTCCAGCCGCACGAGGCCAACGACGGGACGGCCAGCGCGGCCAACGATGCCGCCGCGAAAGCGACGCTACGGCGGTGGATTCGGCGCGATCGCGACCATTGCGTCGCTGTCGGCGGATGCGTGCTCGTCAGTGACATGAGACGAGCTTACGACCGAGATGAAAAGCTCCCCCGATTGGACTCGAACCAATAACCGCCCGATTAACAGTCGGGAGCTCTGCCAATTGAGCTACAGGGGATTGAACCGAGGACAGACTTTAGCGCATGTACCCCGCGGTCGAAGAATCGACTGGTCAGAAGCCCCGTCACCACCTCCTCCGGCGCGTGAGGCAGGATGGTGAGAGTCCTGCTGTCACCGTGGAGGGAGCCTCGTGTTCCGGATCGTCTTCGTACTGGGTGTCGGCTACGTGCTCGGCGCGAAAGCCGGCCGCCGCCGCTACGAACAGATCACCGCGACGTACAAGGCGGTCACCGAGAACCCGGCCACCAAGGCTGTCCTGGACGCCGGGCGTCGCAAGGTCGCCGATCGGGTGTCCCCGGACCCCCAGTTGGTCAGGCTGACCGCCATCGACGCCGAGACCTCGGTGCTGGCGCCCGAGGAGACCGGCGTCCGGCCGCGCAACGGCGCCAAGGACTGATTCCGGCTAGGGAGTGCCGCCCTCGGATCGCAGGGCGGCGATATCGGCCGGTGCCCCGTCCACAGGGGCCGGCGGGCCACCGAACGGTGTCTCGCTGGGTGTGAGCTCCAGCGCCGCCCGTGGCGCCCGCCACTCGTCGTTGTCCAGGGTGCCGCCATAGAGCGCGATACCGAGCGTGGTGACCACCGCCGTTGCCAGGACGCCGACCCCCTTGGTCGCGGGGATCGCACGGTAGCCGTCCTCAGCGCTCACATCGACGCCTTCCTGTCGCGCACCCTGGTGCAGATCGAGTCTTGAGTCTCGCGTTGCCAGATAACGAAAGGGACGCGACACGATGACCATTCGCATACGGTGCGCGGACGCCGAGAAATAGGCTGGCCGAGTTCCGGAAGTGACTTCCGGAACCCGGCCAGGCGAAAACGCAGGGGCTGAATCAGCCGATAGGGATGCTGGTGTTCCAGCTGGTACCCGGCAGCACCGGACCGGAGTAGAGGCCGCCGGGGCCGATCCCGATGCTCGGCGTGCCGACTCCGACGCCGTTACCGTTCGAGTAGGACAGGCAGTTGCCGTCGTCCTTGTTGCCGAACCAGGCCAGGCAGGCCGGGGCCGCCTCGGCCGTCGGGGCAGGCGTCGTCGAGAAGGCCACCACGGGTGCCGCGGCGACGGCGGCCGCGAAGGCGCCGGCGACGAGGATCGTGCGTGTCCGATTGCTCAGGAATGGCACGGTGGGACCTTTCTGGACAGTTAGCTGCGCCCCCACCATAACGGTTGCGTCGCGATCATGCAGTCAAGTCGTCGCCACTGGCCTGTTCGAGCAGGCTACGCCGGTAGGTCTCCATGGCCACCAGGTCGCCGAACAGGGCGTGGTACTCGTCGCTGTTGTCCACCGGCGACATGCGCTGCAACTTGGACTTGACCTCGGCGATCTGCCGCCCGATGGACACCTCCTGCAGCCTGGCCAGCACACCGCCGATGTAGCGGGCGAGCCGTTCGTCGTCGTCGATCTTGATGGCGTCCACGCTGAGCTCGTTGACCAGCGCCGCGGCCTCGCCCGCCAGATCGCGCACCGTCTCGATCCACTGCGCACCGGAGAGCCCGGCCGAAACACCGCCGGCCGCCGCGATCGCCGTCCGCACCGTCACATAGGCCGGATGGGTGAAGCTCTCCGCGCCCAGGCTGTCGAACACCGGTCCCGCCAGACCCGGGTATTGCAGCGCCGACTTCAACGCCTCGCGCTGCGGACGCAGCGTCGGGTCCATCGGGTTGGGCCGGGCGATCGACGTCTGGCCGTTGGCCCCCGGCGGGTTGGCGGCGCGCCGGTTGGTCTGCTGACCCGAACGGCCCGTCCGGGGGCCCTTGCGGCCTGCCTCCTCGCGCACCCGGCCCAGCACCTGCCCGACGTCCTCCCAACCGACCCAGCCGGCCAACTGTCGGGCGTACTCGTCGCGCAGCGTCGGATCCTTGATCCGCGACACCATCGGCACGCACCGACGCAGCGCGGCGACCCTGCCCTCGGCGCTGTCGAGGTCATGATCGGTCAGCGCGGTGCGGATGGCGAACTCGAACAGCGGGGCGCGGCGGGCCACCAGGTCGCGCAGCGCACCGTCACCGGAGCGCAGCCGCAGATCGCAGGGGTCCATACCGTCGGCCGCCACTGCCACGAAGGACTGTCCGGCCAGGTTCTGTTCGCCCTCGAAGGCCTTCACCGCCGCGGCGCGGCCCGCAGCATCACCGTCGAAAACGTAGATCAGCTCACCGCGAAAGAAGTTGTCGTCCATCATGAGTCGACGCAGCATCGACAGGTGCTCGTCACCGAAGGCGGTGCCGCAGGCGGCCACCGCAGTGGTCACGCCGGCCAGATGCATCGCCATCACGTCGGTGTACCCCTCGACGACGACGGCCTGGTGGCCCTTGGCGATATCACGCTTGGCCAGGTCCAGCCCGAACAGCACGTGAGACTTCTTGTACAGCACGGTTTCCGGGGTGTTGACGTACTTGGCTTCCATATGGTCGTCGTCGAAGAGCCGACGCGCACCGAACCCGATGGTCTCACCGGAGGAGACTCGGATGGGCCACAGCAGGCGGCGATGGAAGCGGTCCATCGGCCCACGCTTGCCCTCCTTGCTGAGCCCGGCCGCTTCGAGCTCCTTGAACTCGAACCCCTTGCGCAACAAGTGCTTTGTCAGCTTGTCCCAACCCGACGGGGCGAATCCGCAGCCGAACCGGGCGGCGGCGTCGGCGTCGAAGTTCCGGTCGATCAGATATTGCCGGGCCGGTGCGGCCTCCTCGGAGCGCAACTGTTCGGCATAGAACTCGCCGGCGGCGGCATTCGCCGCGATCAGCCTGCTGCGACTACCGCGGTCGCGCTGCACATTGGTCGCCGCGCCGCCGGTATAGGTGACGGTGTAGCCGACCTTGTCGGCGAGCAGCTCGACGGCCTCGACGAAGCTGACGTGCTCGATCTTCTGCAGGAACGCATAGACGTCACCGCCCTCACCGCAACCGAAGCAGTGGAAGTGCCCATGGTTGGGCCGGACATGGAACGACGGGGACTTCTCGTCGTGGAAGGGGCACAGCCCCTTGAGCGAGTCCACCCCGGCGCGCCGCAACTGCACGTAGTCACCGACGATGTCCTCGATGCGGACCCGTTCCCGGATGGCCGCGATGTCACGATCGGGGATGCGGCCCCGGCCGCCCCGCATCGCATCATTGGCCATCGGCGCAGTCTATCGGCCCGTCACAGGGGCCGGGGCGAGCGCACCTCGTGCACTCTTTCCAGCCGCGACTCGGTGTAGGAGGCGATCTGGTCGACGACGACCCGCAGCCGGGCGCCGTCGTCGGCGGCGAGGGTGAACTCCGCGGCGAACTGGGGGTCCAGGCTGCTGGGAGCCTGCGCCCAGAGCGCCAGTGCCACCTCCTGGATGAGGGTCCGCTGATCGGTCTGGATCTGCAGGTGCTGGTGGTCGGACATGATGAACTGCAGCGCCAGCATCTTGAGCACCGCGACCTCGGCACGCACCTCGGCGGGCACGTGCAGGTCGGTGTCGAAGCGCTTGAGCACCGGTGCGCCGCCCACCACCGCGCGGGTCTGGGATATCGCGGCGTTGGCGAACCGGCCGACGAGCTCGCTGGTCAGGTTTTTCAGCGCCACCGAGGCCGCCAGGGTGCCGTCGTACTTGCCGACGGCGGCGACCACCGGCATCTGCGAGAGGCGCTGCGCCGCGGCGAGCAGATCGTCATGTGAGACGGCCGGATATGCCCCGGCGCCGAGGCGGGCCAGCGCGTCGGCGGCGTCGCGGTCGGCCAGCACCCGCAGGTCGATGCGCCCGGAGATGACACCGTCCTCGACGTCGTGCACCGAGTAGGCGACATCGTCGGCCCAGTCCATCACCTGCGCCTCCAGGCACGGGCGGTTGGCCGGTGCGCCGTCGCGCAACCAGTTGGCGGCGGCCATGTCGTCGTCGTAGAAACCGAACTTCTTCGGGTTCTGCGAGCGCGCCCACGGATACTTGGTGACGGCATCCAGGGCCGCGCGGGTGAGGTTGAGCCCGGCCGAACGACCGTCTTCGGCAAGGACTTTCGGCTCCAACCGGGTCAGGATCCGCAGGTTCTGCGCGTTGCCCTCGAAACCGCCGAACGGGGCCGCGATCTCGTTGAGCGCGCGCTCACCGTTGTGCCCGTACGGCGGGTGACCGATATCGTGGGCCAGGCCGGCCAGATCGACCAGATCCGGATCACAGCCGAGGCCGACGGCCATCCCCCGGCCTATCTGCGCGACCTCCAGCGAGTGGGTGAGCCGGGTGCGCGGGGTGTCACCATGGCGGGGCCCCACCACCTGGGTCTTGTCGGCCAGCCTGCGCAGCGCCGCCGAGTGCAACACCCTGGCCCGGTCGCGCGCGAAGTCGGTACGGTGCTCGGTGGCCCCGATGACACTGTCGGCGAACTTCGACGATCCCAGGCCGACACCCTTTGGCGACTCCGGTACCAGCCGCTGCCGGTCGAAGTCGTGGTAATCGGAGGTAGTGCGTTGCGTGGCCACCGTCCGACAGTCTGCCAGCACCACAACCGGGGTTCGGACATGACTGCCGCCACTTCGCTCGGCGAGTCACTAGATTGACGGGCATGCGCCTAGCCCGATTGCTCAGCATGCTGCTCGTGGCCCTCACCGCGGCCCTGTCGATCGCACCCGCGGCGCTACTCACGGCGCCCGAGGCGGCGGCGCGACCTCCACTGCGGCTGCCCAGCCAGATCGTCGACGAGTCCAACGTCCTCGGCGCCACAGGTGAGGAACAGGTCGGTCAGGCCATCGACCGGCTCTACCAGAATCGCCAGGTGCGGCTGTGGGTCGTCTACGTGGACAGCTTCTCCGGGCAGAACGCCGAGCCGTGGGCGCAGGCCACCCTGCGAGCCAGCGATCTCGGCGAGTACGACGCGCTGCTCGCCGTCGCGACCGCCGACCGCGCCTATGCCTTCCTCACCGGTTCCGCGGCGGCCAGCAACTCCGAGGCCAATACGCTGCGGCGCACCGAGATCGAGCCCGCGCTGCGCGACGGGAACTGGGCCGCCGCGGCCGTCGCCGCCGCCGACGGACTCGACGCCAAGACCACCAGCTCATCGCCGGGGCTGAACTGGTTCGGCGTGCTGGTGATGCTGGCCATCCTCGGGATTGGCGTGCTCGGCCTGCTGCTGTGGTCGCGGCGGCGCGCACGCAAACGCCGCGAGGCCGATCTGGCCGCCGCACAGCGGGTCGATCCGACCGATCCGAGTGCGCTGGCCGCGGTGCCGCTGGAAACGCTGGACGAGTTGTCCCGGTCGATCGTCGTCGAGGTCGACAACGCGGTGCGCACCAGCGACAACGAATTGACACTGGCCGTCGAGGAATTCGGCGAACAGCGCACCGCGCCGTTCAGTGCCGCCGTCACCGCGGCGCGGACCGCGCTGACGCAGGCCTTCAACGCGCGGCAGATCCTCGACGACACGGTGCCCGAGACCCCGGCCCAGCGTCGCGACCTGCTCACCCGGGTGATCGTCGCGGCGGCCAGGGCCGATCGCGAACTCGATACGCAGCGCGAGGCATTCGGCCAACTGCGTGATCTGGTGATCAACGCGCCGGCCCGCCTCGACGTGCTGACCCAGCAGATGGTCGACCTGACCACCCGCATCGCGCCGGCCGAGCAGGCGCTGGCCGAGTTGAGCCGGCAATTCGCCCCGACCGCGCTGCATTCGGTGGCCGACAACATCGACACCGCCAAACAGCGGCTGGCCTTCGCCGACCAGAACATCACCAATGCCCGGGCGCTGGTGGCCAGGCCGGCCGGGCAGCAGGCCGGGCTGGTCGATTCCGTGCGGGCCGCCGAATCCGCACTGGGGCAGGCCCGCACGATGCTCGACGCGATCGACAGCGCGGCCGGTGACATCAGCCGGGCGATCGCGACGCTGCCCGAGGAGATCGCCGATGTGCAGGCCGGTATCGCGGCCGCCGATACGCAACTGAGCCGCGGCGGTGTCGACGAGGCCGCCGAGCTGAAGGCGGCCCGCGATGCCGCCGCGCAGGCGGTCGCGACGGCGCAGGAGTCCGGGAACACCGACCCGCTGGGCGCCTTCAGCGCGCTGACGCAGGCCGACGCCGATCTGGACCGGCTGCTGGCGGCCGTCGCCGAGGAACGGCAGGCCCAGGAGCGGTTGCGTCGGTCCTACGAGCAGGCGCTGGCCGCGGCGCAGTCCCGGGTGCGCGGGGTCAGCGATTTCATCGACACCCGGCGCGGCAGCGTCGGTCCCGAGGCGCGTACCCGGCTGGCCGAGGCGGTGCGGCAGCTGCAGGCCGCACAGGACAAGGCCGCCGACAACTCGACCGAGAGCCTTCCGACGGCCATCGCGCACGCCAACAGCGCGACGTCGCTGGCCATGCAGGCCCAGCAGCTGGCGAACAACGATGTCAGCTACGCCAGTCAGGCCTACAACTCCCAGCACTACGGTGGCGGGTCGAATTCCGGTGCGGTGCTTGGCGGCATCATTATCGGCAACATCCTGTCCGGGGCGCTGCGCGGCGGTATCGGTGGCAGCGTCGGCGGCGGTAGCTGGCGTTCGACGTCCTTCGGTGGATCAGGGGGCGGCGGCTTCGGTGGTGGCAGCTTCGGTGGTGGCGGTGGCCGCTTCTAGGTCGTGTACAGCGAAAGGTGAACGTACACCTCATCGGGTGCGCGTTCGTCGACGATGATCTCGCGGGTGACCGTGCCGTGCGCGGCCGTGTCCACCTGGTCCTGCGCGTAGCGGGGGTCGGGTGCCGTGCTCAGCTCGGGTCCGGCTATCACTTTCGTGGACTTCGGGATATCGGAAGGCCGGGGCGCCTCGGAGAACTGCGCGAGAAACTCGCCCAGCTGCGCCTCGGTCATCCGTAACGCCAACCGGTAGCGGGTGTCTCGACCGGAATCGGTGTCGGTGCCGAGAACCTGGACATCCGGCGGAAGGATCACATCGCCGAATTGCGCTGCGGTCTGCGCCGGTACCGGCATGTTCTGGTCTCCTCCGTCGCGCGGGGTTTCTGGCTTCGAGCAAGCACACAGCATCAGCAGCGCAACCGCCAGGACCACAGTCAGCCTCATCGGGGCGCTCCGTCATAGGTCGAGACCGACGACGCACCCCTGATGTCGAATTCACGTGCCAGCCCGGCGGTTTGCAGGCCTGCCATCTGAGCGTCGGTGATGGTGATGGGGCCGATCTTGGTTTCCTTTCCAGCGTCCCAGTTGTATCGATCGGCGACATTCACCTGCGACTCGACGTGAACCCGGGGCTCACCGCCCGGTGTGTCCGGCGGGTAGACGGTCACCACGCCACCGGCCGACATGTCCACCCCGCCGACCGCGCGGTACCAGTCGGGATTGGCGTCAGGATCCATGTAGTAACCCTGCCACGGGGTGCGGAACGAGACGGGCTGACCGTACTGGCCGGTCGCGGCGGCCTCGGCCACGATTCGATTCACCTCGTCGTTGACCATCGCATCCCCGCGGGCCTGCATCTGCGGGATATCGTTCATCATCGAGTTCACGTCCAGGTTGTACGGTTTGCCCGTGTTGTCCAAGTAGTGGTCAAGGAGCTCCGCAGCGTGCGGCCATTTCTGCTCGATCAGCGGCAGACCGCCTTCGATCGCCGCCTTGAACGCCAGGTCGTCGCCCCGTGAATACCAGGGCTGCGAGCCCCATTCACCGGACCCTTCATCGTGCTTGCTCCACGGCGGTGGTTCGGGGATGCCGTTCTCGCCCGGCTCAGCAGGCGGCTGATCGGTCGGCTGACCGTCGGGGTCATCGGTGTCGCCGTCGCGACCCTCGCGGTCCCCCAGCGCCTGATATCCCTCCCCGATGGCGCGGATGCGGGCCGCGATGCCGTTCATATCGGTATTGGAGCGGCGCAGGATGTCTGCGACCTCGCCCACACCGCGTGACACGACGGGGATCAACACACGCTCACCGGCCGCGTTGGGTGGCACGCTGGCGGCCGCGCTCAGCACCCACTGCTTGATCTCCTCCAGGTCCCGACGACCGGCAGCGACCACCTGAGCGGAGCGATCGACCTCGGAGCCGAGTCGCCGATCGAGTTCGGCGAGCCCCCTTATGCTGCCGGCCAACCGCTCGTTGCGACCGGCGTAGGCGTCGGCGGCGGCACCCGTCCAGTCCGACCCGGGCGCGGCAGAGGCAACCACCTCCCGCAGCCCATCGAGCGGGCGGCTCTGGTCGAACTCGGTGCCACCGACCGGTGTGCCCTCGCCGAGCGTCGCGCGGGCGTTGTCCCACGTCGAAAGAAATGCCGCAAGAACGCTGATCGCCGCCCCCTCTGAATCCCTGCACTCAAATCCTAGGTGAGCCCAGCACACCTACGACGCGGCAATTCAGGGCGGAGCGAGTTCAGGGCTACCCAGGGCCACGTTCGCCCGCTCGCGGGCGACGGAGGTCGTCAGCAGCCCTTGAGGCGCACCGCGAGGTAGTTCGACACCTCAGAGATCGCCACCCGCTCCTGGGTCATGGCATCACGCTCGCGCACGGTCACGGCGTGGTCCTCAAGCGAGTCGAAGTCCAGCGTGACGCAGAACGGGGTGCCGATCTCGTCCTGCCTGCGGTACCGGCGGCCGATGGCGCCGGCATCGTCGAACTCGACATTCCAGCTCTGGCGCAGCTCGGCGGCGAGATCCTTTGCCTTGGGCGACAAGTCGGCATGCCGCGACAACGGCAACACCGCCGCCTTGACCGGGGCCAGTCGCGGGTCGAGCTTGAGCACGGTGCGCTTGTCCACCCCACCCTTGGCGTTGGGGGCCTCGTCTTCGCGGTAGGAGTCCACCAGGAACGCCATCAACGACCGGGTCAGGCCGGCCGCCGGCTCGATCACATACGGCGTATACCGCGTGTCGGACGCCTGGTCGTAATAGGTCAGATCCACCCCGGATGACTTTGCGTGACTGGACAAATCGTGATCGGTCCGGTTGGCGATACCTTCCAGCTCACCCCACGGGTTTCCGGTGAAACCGAACTTGTACTCGATATCGGTGGTGCCCGCGCTGTAGTGCGACAGCTTCTCCAGCGGGTGCTCGTAGAGCCGCAGGTTCTCCGGCCGGATCCCGAGGTCGATGTACCACTGCAGGCGCGTCTCGATCCAGTACTTGTGCCACTCCGGCGCGGTCGACGGTTCGACGAAGAACTCCATCTCCATCTGCTCGAACTCGCGGGTCCGGAAGATGAAGTTGCCCGGCGTGATCTCGTTGCGGAAGCTCTTGCCGATCTGGCCGATGCCGAACGGCGGCTTCTTGCGCGAGGTGGTGACCACGTTGGCGAAGTTGACGAAGATGCCCTGCGCGGTCTCCGGACGCAGGTAGTGCAGGCCTTCCTCGGACTCGATCGGCCCGAGGTAGGTCTTCAGCATCATGTTGAAGTCACGGGGCTCGGTCCACTGCCCCTTGGTCCCGCAGTCCGGGCAGACGATATCGGCCATCGGCACGGCGTCCGGGTCGGCCAGACCGTCCTTGGCGCCCCGCTTCTCGAAGTAGGCCTCCTGCAGGTGATCCTGTCGGTGCCGCTTGTGGCAGTTGAGGCACTCCACCAGGGGGTCGTTGAACACCGCGACATGCCCGGAGGCCACCCACACCTGCCGCGGCAGGATGATCGCCGAGTCCAGGCCCACGACATCATCGCGACCGGTGACCACCGAGCGCCACCATTGCTTCTTGATGTTCTCCTTGAGTTCCACGCCGAGTGGCCCGTAGTCCCAGGCGGACTTGGTACCGCCGTAGATCTCGCCCGATTGATAGACGAGCCCACGGCGTTTCGCCAGGTTTGCAACGGTGTCGATGATCGAAGGAGACGAAGCCACGGGTCAATAGCGTAGCGAGGACCTGCCGCGGGTTGCGCCCGGGCCGGTGACCGACAGACGTTGACATGCATGGATCTGCATGTATTCTGACTCGTAATGAAAATCATTTCCAATTCTGCCACGGCCGAGGACCATTCCGCGCACTCCCATGAGAGCGCGCCGTTCCCCGAGTTGCCCCCGCGCGCGGTTCTGGACAACGCCGGCGACCTGCTGCGTGCGCTCGCCGCACCGCTCCGCATCGCGATCGTGCTGCAGCTGCGCGAGTCGATACGCTGCGTGCACGAGCTGGTGGACGCGCTCGACGTGCCCCAACCGCTGGTCAGCCAGCACCTGCGGATCCTGAAATCCGCCGGCGTGGTGGCCGGGGAGCGCAGCGGCCGCGAGGTGATGTACCGCCTGGTCGACCATCACCTGGCCGAGATCGTCATCGCCGCCGTCACACACGCCTCGGAGGACGACCGATGAGCACACCGGTGCGATCGACCAAGCAACGCGCGGCCATCTCCACCTTGCTGGAGAACATCGACGACTTCCGGTCCGCGCAGGAGTTACACGATGAGCTGCGCAAGCAGGGTGAGGGCATCGGGCTGACGACCGTGTATCGCACCCTGCAGTCGATGGCCGCCGCAGGCCAGGTCGACACCCTGCGCACCGACACCGGCGAGTCGGTCTACCGCCGCTGCTCGGCCCATCACCACCATCACCTGGTGTGCCGGGTGTGCGGCAGCACCGTGGAGGTCGACGGCGGTGCCGCCGAAGTCTGGGCCGACGAGGTGGCCGCCGAACACGGATTCACCGAGGTGAGCCACACCATCGAGATCTTCGGACTGTGCGGCCCCTGCGCGGTCAGCTGACCCGCACGAACTCCAGCACCGTGTCCCTGGTCAACGGGGCGAGTTCGATATCGCCGGGCGCGTGCGGATCGATCCACGCCATCTCGGCGATCTCGGCCGCCGCGCTCGGCGGACCATCGAGTTCGACGAGGAAGAGATCGGCGGCCACCCGGTGACCGGGCTCGTTGGCCGCGGCCGCGTCGTGGTGGCCAAGGTCGCGCACCGAGTCGGCGACGATACCCGCCCCGAGCTCCTCGGCGATCTCCCGATGCAGGGCCTGCAGTGGCGTCTCCCCCGGTTCGATCTTGCCGCCGGGCTGCATGAACGCCGTCGTCCCGCGCTTGCGCACCACCAGTACGTGCGCACGCGCGTCGAGCACGACGGCGGCGACCACCCGGATGACGGCGCTCATGCCACCAACGTGCGACGCACATCGGCGCCGGTCGCCAGCACCATCATGATCAACGTGCTGAGCGCCTCATCGGTCAGTCCCGACGCGGGAAAGTTGTAGCGCAGCAGCACATCTGCCGACCCATCCTTTTCGACCAGTGAGACGGTGCCCAACAGGGTGTTCCGGGTGTGCCCGGCGACGGTCCCGCGCAGCGCGTCATCGAGCGGCTTATCCCAGGCCAGGATCTGGTTCAACGACACCATGTCCAGCCCCTCGCCCACACTGACGACCCGCAGCGAGGCGAACGTGCCGTCATGGTGCACCGTCAGCGCGCCGTCCTCTTCGCGGGTGGCAGGCAGCAAGGCCTCCACGACGGCCGCCAGCCGCTCCTGCAGATTCATCAGGCCCTCCCGCTCAGGCTCATCATTCGGCCCGCCCGAAGCGACGATTACGGTGCACGTACTCCTCGCACGCCGCCCACAGATCCCGGCGATCGTAGTCCGGCCAGAGCTTGTCCTGGAAGACATACTCGGCATACGCGGCCTGCCAGAGCAGGAAGTTGCTGGCACGTTGCTCACCGGAGGTCCGGATGAACAGGTCGACATCGGGGATGTCGGGACGGTGCAGATGCCTGGCGAACGACGCTTCGCTGATCCGGCCGGGGTTGATCTTGCCCTCCGCCGCCTCCTCGGCGAGTTGCCGTGCGGCCTCGACGATCTCGGTGCGCCCGCCGTAGTTGACGCAGTAGTTGACGGTGATGACGTCGTTGCCGACCGTCATCTGCTCGGCGATGTCGAACTCCTTGATGACGCTGCTCCACATCCGCGGGCGCGATCCGACCCAGCGCATGTTGACGCCCATCGCGTCCAGGTTCTCCCGGCGTCGGCGCACCACCTCGCGGTTGAAGCCCATCAGGAAGCGCACCTCCTCGGTGCTGCGCTTCCAGTTCTCGGTGGAGAACGCGTACACCGACAGGTGCTTGATACCCAGTTCGATGGCTCCGCAGGTGATGTCGATCAGCACCGCCTCACCCATCTTGTGTCCCTCGGTGCGGCCCAACCCACGCTGGGTGGCCCAGCGGCCGTTACCGTCCATCACCACCGCGACGTGGTTGGGGACCTGGTCGGCGGGGATCTGCGGGGGAACCGCCTTGGAAGGGTGCTGCGGCGGCCGGGAGAACCGGCCGTTGGTCTTGGGTGGCAGGTCGGGGAACACCACCGGCCACGTCGAGGTGTCCGGGAATTCCGGATAGTCCTCAGGCGCCGGGGGCAGCTGCGGGTAGGTGACCTTGCCCCGTTTGATTGCCATGCGCCATATCCTGCCCGAACACCGCCGTCCGGCGTTCAACGGCCGCACTATCGACCCGGTAGACCCGCTCCACCAGCGGCAATGTCCGCAGCTGACGTTCAAGATGCCATTGCAGGTGCGCGGCCACCAGACCGCTGGCCTGGCTGCGGTGCGAGGTGGTGGAGGCTTGCGCAAACTCCCAATCCCCATCGTGCAGCGCGGACATGAGCTCCAGCACAGCCTGAGCGGGGGTTGCCGATCCAGACGGTCGGCAATGCACGCACACGCTGCCACCTGCGGCCACATTGAAGGCCCGGTGTGGGCCCGGCGCGGCACAGCGGGCACATTCGGTCAGTGCAGGCGCCCAGCCGGCGATCCCCATCGCCCGCAGCAGGTACGCGTCGAGCACCAGCTCACGGGGACGGCGGCCCTCGGCGACCGCCCGCAGCGCCGCCACGGTGAGACCGTGCAGTTGCGGGACGGGGGCGCGTTCCTCGCCGGCGAGCCGTTCGGCGGTCTCCAGCACCGCGCAGGCGCAGGTGTAGCGGCCGTAATCACTGACGATGTCGACGGCGAAGGCGTCGATGGACTGCACCTGGGTGACGATGTCGAGGTTACGGCCGGGATGCAGCTGAACATCGATGTGCGCAAACGGCTCCAGCCGCGCCCCGAACTTGCTGCGGGTACGGCGCACCCCCTTGGCCACCGCGCGCACCACACCGTTCTCACGAGTGAGCAGCGTCACGATCCGGTCGGCCTCGCCGAGCTTGTGCTGGCGCAGCACGACCGCTCGATCCCGGTACAACCGCATCCGCCCAGTGTCGCACCGCACGGTGACATCGGCGCCATCGCAACGCCGGATATCCTCGGACATCGTATGTCTGTCACCCAGAAGAATCCCGTTCGTATGCGCGTCTTTCCCACCCTCACCCAACAGCTGTACCGGCTCGCCAGCGGCGCCACGACCTCCGAGGAACTGGTACGCCAGTCCCTGACCGCCATCGAGGCCAGCCAATCCCGCCTGAACGCGTTCCGCGTCGTGCTCACCGAGCAGGCCCTCGCCGACGCCGCCGAAGCCGACCGCAAACGCGCTGCCGGACAACACCTTCCATTACTCGGCATCCCCATTGCGGTCAAGGATGACGTGGACGTCGCCGGCGTGCCCACCCGTTTCGGGACCGTCGGCAACCCGCCGCCCGCCACCGCCGACGCCGAGGTGGTGCGCCGGCTGCGTGCGGCCGGGGCGGTCATCGTCGGCAAGACCAACACCTGCGAACTGGGCCAGTGGCCGTTCACCAGCGGACCCGGCTTCGGACACACCTACAACCCGTGGTCACCACGGCACAGCCCGGGCGGGTCCTCCGGCGGCAGCGCCGCGGCCGTGGCCGCCGGACTAGTCACCGCGGCCATCGGTTCCGACGGGGCCGGCAGCGTGCGCATCCCGGCGGCCTGGACCCATCTGGTGGGCATCAAACCCCAGCGTGGCCGGATATCCACCTGGCCGCTGCCCGAGGCGTTCAACGGGATCACCGTCAACGGCGTGCTGGCCCGCACCGTCACCGATGCCGCCATCGTGCTGGACGCCGCGTCCGGCAACGCCGACGGCGATCTGCACAAACCGGCTCCGGTGCGGGTGTCCGACCATGTCGGCCGGGCGCCGGGGGCGCTGCGGGTGGCGGTGTCCACCGCCCTGCCGTTCACCTTCTTCCGGTCCACACTGCACCCGGAGATCACCACGGCCCTGCAGCGCGTCGCAGGCCAACTCGAACAGCTCGGCCACCACACCGTCCGGGCGGACCCGGACTACCACCTCAAGATGTCCTGGAACTTCCTGTCCCGCTCCACCGCAGGCCTGGTGGAGTGGTCGCAGCGGTTGGGCTCCGATGTCGACCTCGACAAGCGCACCATCGGCAACATCCGCACCGGCTGGGCGCTCTCCCAGAACACCCTGCGCAAGGCGCGCGCGGCCGAGGCCGACGCCCAGCGCCGGATCGGCTGGATCTTCAATATCGCCGATGTCGTGCTCGCACCGACCACGGCCCAGCCCCCGCCGCTGGTCGACGAGTACGACGATCGCGGTCCGCTGGCCACCGATCGGGCGATGATCCGCGCCTGTCCGGTGACCTGGCCGTGGAATCTGCTCGGCTGGCCCTCGATCAACATCCCCGCCGGATTCACCGCCGACGGCCTGCCCATCGGGGTCCAGCTGATGGGGCCTGCCGACAGCGAACCGTTGCTGATCTCGCTGGCCGGTCAGCTGGAGGCGGTCAACGGGTGGATGGCCCAGCAGCCCGAACCCTGGTGGCAGGAGCCGACGCTCACGTAATGTGCTCGTTCATGTCGTCGTTGCTGCTGTCGCCCTCGATGTCGTCCCGCCGCTGGGTGACCGCCCTGCCGGTGGTGGCGCTGGCTGCCGGGACGGTGCTGACCGCACCGGCCGCCCATGCCGACAACCGTCGCCTCAACGACGGTGTGGTCGCCAATGTCTACACCGTCCAGCACCAGGCCGGCTGCAACAACGATGTGAAGATCAACCCGAAGCTGCGGCTGGCCGCCCAGTGGCACACCAACGATGTGCTGAACAACCGAGCGCTGAACGCCGATATCGGTTCCGACGGCACGACCGTCGCCGACCGCGCCCGCAATGCCGGGTACGCCGGTGCGGTGGCCGAGACGGTGGCGATCAACCCGGCGCTGGCGATCAGCGGTATCGAGCTGATCAACCAGTGGTATCACCGGCCCGACTACTACGCGATCATGGCCGATTGCACCAACGTCGACATCGGCGTGTGGTCGGAGAGCGTGCTGGACCGCACCGTCGTGGTCGCGGTGTACGGCAAGGGTGACGGCGCACCGCCGGTGCCCTCGAACATCCGTGACTTCGGGCAGGTTCCCGGCTGGACGCCGTAGGGCTCAGAACCCGAGGCGGCCGAGCTGTTTGGGATCACGCTGCCAGTTCTTGGCGACCTTGACCCGCAGCTCCAGGAACACCTTGGTGCCCAACAGCTTCTCGATCTGGTGACGGGCCGCGGTACCGACCTCGCGCAACCGCGCCCCGCCCTTGCCGATCACGATGCCCTTCTGACTGTCCCGTTCGACGTAGAGAATGGCACGCACGTCCAACAGCGGGTCGTCGTCGGGGCGTCCCTCGCGTTCTTCGACCTCGTCGATGACGACGGCCAGTGAGTGCGGTAGCTCGTCGCGCACGCCCTCGAGTGCGGCCTCGCGGATCAGCTCGGCCATCAGGACTTCCTCGGGCTCGTCGGTCAGCTCGCCGTCGGGATAGAACGCGGGCCCCGGTTCGAGGTGGGAGACCAGCACATCGGTGAGGACGTCGATCTGCTGCCCGGCGGTCGCCGAGACCGGGACGATATCGGCAGCCTTGGCGCCGAACTCCTCCTGGACGGCGACCAGTTGCTCGGCCACCTTCTCACGGGACACCTTGTCGGTCTTGGTGACCACGACGATCAGCGTGGTGCGCGGTGCGACGGCGCAGATCTGTTCGAAGATCCAGCGGTCGCCGGGACCGATGCCCTCGTCGGCGGGGATGCAGAAGCCGATCACGTCGACCTCCGAGTAGGTGTCCTTCACCAGCTCGTTGAGTCGCTTCCCGAGCAGGGTGCGCGGCCGGTGCAGGCCGGGGGTGTCGACGAGGACGATCTGGAAATTCTCCCGGTGCACGATGCCGCGGATAGTGTGCCGGGTGGTCTGCGGCCGGTTGGAGGTGATGGCGACCTTCTGCCCCACCAGCGCGTTGGTCAGGGTGGACTTGCCGGTGTTGGGGCGGCCGACGAAACAGACGAAACCGGACCGGAACTCGACACTCACCGGGACTCCAGTGGGGTTCCCGCGCGGTCGGTGACGATGACCGCCGCCCCTGGCGACAGCTCGGTCACCGCGGCGATCCCGGCGTCGTCTGCCGATCCGCCGACCAGCACCGCGGCCTCCAGGCCCGCGGCACCGCTGGACACCGCGGCCGCCACCGCGGCCTGCAGGGCGGTCAGCTGCAGCGCCGCCAACCGGACCGGCGCACCGGCGTAGGTGCGGCCGTCGAGATCACGCACCGCCGCGCCCTCGGGCGCCTCGGCGCGGCCCATCGCCCCGCGCGCCAGCGTCACCAGCTTGGCGTCCTCGTCCTGCACAGTCATGTACCGCTCTCCTCGCTGGGGCTGGGTTCTTCAGGGCTGATCAACACGGTGCCGACGCGCACCCGCCCGCGATGGTCCGGTCCGCCCTCGGCACGCAACCGCAGCCCGTTCCAGCTGACCTGCGCGCCGGGCAACGGAACCCGGCCCAACTCGTGGGCCAGCAGGCCGCCGACGGTGTCGACCTCCAGGTCCTCGTCGATCCGCAGATCGTCGTAGAGCTCAGTGAGATCTTCGATGGGCACCCGCGCCGACACCCGGAAGGTGCTGTCCCCCAGTTCCTCCCACGGCGCCACCTCACCGGCGTCATACTCGTCGTTGATCTCCCCGACGATCTCCTCAAGCACGTCCTCGATGGTGACCAGCCCGGCGATGGCGCCGTACTCGTCGACCAGCAGGGCCATGTGATTTCGGTCGCGCTGCATTTCCCGCAGCAGGGTGTCCAACGGTTTGGAGTCGGGCACGAACACCGCGGGGCGCATCAGGTCGCCGACCCGGATGTCCATCCTGGCGCGTTCCAGCCGGGTCTGCTGCACAAGGTCCTTGAGGTAGATGACACCGACGACATCGTCGACGTTCTCCCCGATGACCGGAAGACGGGAATGCCCGCTGCGCACCGCCAGCGACGTCGCCTGGGCAACGGTCTTGTCGCTCTCGATCCACACCATCTCGGTGCGCGGCACCATCACCTCGCGTGCCGGGGTGTCACCGAGTTCGAACACCGACTGGATCATCCGGCGCTCGTCATCGGCCACCACGCCACGCTGCTGGGCCAGATCGACCACCTCGCGCAGCTCGATCTCGGAGGCGAACGGGCCGTTGCGGAATCCGCGCCCCGGGGTGAGTGCGTTACCGATCAGCACCAGGAGCCGGCTGACCGGGGTGAGCAGCACCGAGATCGCGTGCAACGGCAACGCCGAGGCGAGCGCGATGGTGTAGGCATTCTGCCTGCCGACGGTGCGCGGGCCGACACCGATGACCACGAAGCTGACCACCACCATGGTGGCCGCGGCGGTGAACAGGCCCCATTCGACACCGAGCGGACCGTCCAGATAGGACACCAACAGCACGGTGGCGCTCACCTCGCAGGTGATGCGCAGCAGCACAACGAGATTGATGTAGCGGGGCCGGTCGGCCAACACCCGGGCCAGCCGCATCGCACCGGGGCGCTCATCGCGCACCATCTCCTCGACCCTGGCCAGCGAGGCGGTGCTGATCGCCGCGTCGACGGCGGCGAAGAGTCCGCCGAGCCCGATCAGCAGCACGGCACCGATCAACGGTGCTATCCCGGTCACGGCTGATCGAAGTATCGCGACCCGTCCAGCAGCCGGCGATCCTTCGCGTTCTGCAGATCCTGGCGATATGCCTCGACCTGGGCGGCCACCCATTCCTCGAGGAGGCGACGCTGCAAGGCGAACATCTCCTTCTCCTCGTCGGGTTCGGCATGGTCGTAGCCGAGCAGGTGCAGCACACCGTGCACGGTCAGCAGCGCCAGCTCCTGACCCAGGGAGTGCCCCGCCTTCTCGGCCTGCTTGGCGGCGAACTCCGGGCACAGCACGATATCGCCGAGCATCGACGGTCCGGGCTCGGCGGCGTCGGGACGACCGCCGGGTTCCAGCTCGTCCATCGGGAAACTCATCACGTCGGTGGGCCCGGGCAGGTCCATCCAGCGCATGTGCAGGTCGGCCATCGCGGTCTCGTCGAGCAACACCATGGACAACTCGGCGGCCGGATTGACATCCATCTGGGCGATCACGAATTTCGCGACGCTGATGAGTTCCTGTTCGGAGACGTCGATGCCCGACTCGTTGGAGACTTCGATGCTCATGTCAGTAGTTTTCCGTCATTCATCGTCGCGGCCGACCGGCCGAGGAGCGCCGCTGCGCACGGTTGACCAGATCGGGTTGCCCCTCGTGGCGCGAATAGGCGTCCACGATCTCCGACACCAGCCGGTGCCGCACCACATCGGCGCTGGTGAGGCGGGAGAAGTGGATATCGTCGATACCGGCGAGGATGTCCGAGGCGGCCCGCAATCCGGACTGCGCACCACCGGGCAGGTCGACCTGGGTGACGTCACCGGTGACCACCATCTTGGAGCCGAAGCCCAGCCGGGTCAGAAACATCTTCATCTGCTCGGGCGTGGTGTTCTGCGCCTCGTCGAGGATGATGAACGCATCGTTGAGGCTGCGGCCGCGCATGAACGCCAGCGGCGCGACCTCGATGACCCCGGCCGCCAACAGGTTCGGGATCGCCGCCGGGTCCATCATGTCGTGCAGCGCGTCGTACAGCGGACGCAGGTAGGGGTCGATCTTCTCGGTCAACGTGCCGGGCAGGAAGCCCAGCCGTTCACCGGCCTCGACCGCGGGCCGGGTCAGGATGATCCGGTTGACATCCTTGGCCTGCAGCGCGGCGACCGCCTTGGCCATCGCGAGATAGGTCTTCCCGGTGCCGGCGGGCCCGATGCCGAACACGATGGTGTGCGAATCGATCGCATCGACATAGTGCTTCTGGTTGAGCGTCTTGGGCCTGATCGTCTTCCCGCGTCGGGACAGGATGTCCAGCGTCAACACCTCGGCCGGGGAGGCATCGGATCCACCGGTGAGCATCGACACGCTCTGCCTGATCGCATCCGGGGTCAGCGGCTGGCCGCGTGTCACCACCGCGACCAACTCGCCGACGACACGCTCGGCCAGCGCCACGTCGGCGGGCTCACCGCTGAAGGTGATGGCATTACCGCGGACATGGATATCGGCGGTGAGCAGTCCTTCCAGCGCACGCAGATTCTCGTCGGCCGAGCCGAGCAGGCCCACGATGGTGTCGGGCGGAACTGTGATGCTGCTTCGTACCGGTCCGGTGATCGGGCCAGCGGTCGTCTCGCGGGGCGTCACGTGGAGTTTCGTGCCTGCTTTCTGGTTTCTCGAATGGTGCTCACCGAGTTTACCGCCGGGTACCGACGTGGCCCAACGGTCAGTTCTGCAGGTCCCAGCGGCCGCTGAGCACACCGATGGCACCGAGCGCGACGGCCGCGGCCGTGGAGGTACGCAGCACCGACGGCCCCAGCCGCACCGGCTGCGCACCGGCCTCGGTCAACGCGGCCAACTCTTCCGGGGCGATCCCACCTTCTGGCCCGATCACCAGCATCAACTCCTCGACACCGGCCGACAGTGCCTCGGCGATGCCCACGGTCGCCGACTCGTGCAGGACCAGGGTCGGGGTGCCTGCGACCCTGGCGAGCAGGTCCTTGGTGGACACCATCGCCTCGACGGCCGGGATGTGTGGGCGCCGCGACTGTCGGGCGGCCGCGCGGGCGACCGCCGCCCAGCGGGCGAGTCCCTTGTCGATCTTGGCCGGTGATTCCCAGCGGGCCACGCAGCGGCCGGCCTGCCAGGCCAGGAAGGTGTCCGCGCCGGCCTCGGTGGCGAGTTCGACGGCCAGCTCGGAACGCTCGGACTTGGGCAGCGCCTGCACGACGGTCACCGCCGGCCGTGCGGGTGCGACCTCGGTGACGGCCAGCACCCGAGCCGCGAGCCGGCCCTTGGCCGCCTCTTCGACGATGACGTGGGCGACGGTGCCGGCACCGTCGCCGAGGTCGAGTTCCTCCCCGACGCGGGTGCGGCGCACGGTGGCGGCGTGATGACCCTCGTCACCGTCGACCACCACGACTGTCCCGACATCGGGCAGCGCGTCGACGTAGAACAGGCTCCGCATCGCAGCTCAGGCCGCCTGGTTCGGCGCGATCACCGACCGGAGAAGGTCTCGCGCAGCCGGCTGAACAGCCCGCCGGCCGCTCCTGCCGCCGAGCCGTTGGCCGACCTCACCTCCGCCACATCACGCGGGCGGTGTTCCTTGAGCTTGGTCAGCAGTTCGGTATCGGTGTGGTCGAGCCTGGTCGGGATCAGCACCTCGATATGGGCGTGCAGATTGCCGCGCACCCCGGAGCGCAGATGCGGCATCCCGTGCCCGCGCAGGGTCGTCACCGCGCCGGGCTGGGTGCCCGCCGGAATCTCCATTTCGATCGGGCCGTCGAGGATGGCGTCGACCGTGACCGTGGTGCCCAGTGCCGCGTCGAACATCGGCACGGTGACGGTGCAGTGCAGATCGTCGCCGTCACGGACGAACACCTCGTGCTGCTGTTCGTGCACCTCGACATAGAGGTCGCCGGCGGGGCCACCGCCGGGGCCGACCTCACCCTGGGCGGCCAGCCGCACTCGCATCCCATCGCCGACGCCTGCCGGGATCTTCACGCTGATCTCGCGGCGGGCCTGTACGCGGCCGTCACCACCGCAGCGATGGCACGGATCCGGGATGGTCTCGCCGACCCCGCCGCAGACCGGGCAGGGACGCGAGGTCATGACCTGACCCAGAAGTGAGCGCTGCACGGTCTGCACCTCGCCCTGACCATGGCAGGTGCCACAGGTCTGGGGCTTGGAGTTGCCGTGGGTGCCCTTGCCTTGGCACAGATCGCACAACACCGCGGTGTCGACGGTGACCTGCTTGGTCACCCCGGTCGCGCATTCGGCCAGCGTCAGGCGCATCCGCAGCAGCGAGTCCGAGCCGGGGCGGACCCGGCCGATCGGGCCGCGTGAGCCGGCGCCGCCGCCGAAGAAGGCCTCGAAGACATCGCCGAGGCCGCCGAATCCACCGGCGAATCCGCCACCGCCGGCGGCCGCGTTCTCCATCGGATCGCCGCCGAGGTCGACGATGCGCCGCTTCTCCGGATCGGAGAGCACCTCGTAGGCGACCTGGATCTCGGTGAACCGCGCCTGTGCCGCCTCATCGGGATTGACATCGGGATGCAGTTCACGGGCCAGCTTGCGGTAGGCGCGCTTGAGCTCCGAATCACTGGCGCCCTTGCTCACACCGAGCAGGCCGTAATAATCGCGTGCCACGCTTGAAACCTCTCTCGTACCGCCATCGGCGGCATGCCACTGCTGTTGACGCCCCGACTATCGGGTGCCCAGAACTTCACCTATGTAGAGAGCAACTGCGGCGACGTTGGCGATCGTTCCCGGATAGTCCATCCGTGTGGGACCGACCACACCCATGCCGCCGAACACCTTGCCCGAGCTGCCGTAGGTGGTGCTGACCACCGACGTCCCCAGCATCTGCTCGGCCTCGGTCTCGTGCCCGATACGCACGGTGACCTTACCGGCCTCCTGCTGCGCCGCGAGCAGCCGCAGCACCACCACCTGCTCTTCCAGTGCCTCGAGCACCGACCGCAGCGAGCCACCGAAGTCCGCGGTGTTGCGGGTGAGGTTGGCGGTGCCGCCCAGCACCAGGCGCTCCTCGGTGTGTTCGACGAGGGTTTCCACCAGCACGGTCGCGGCTCGGCCCACTGCATCACCCAGGCCACCGTGACCGTCGAGGGTGCTCGCCAGATCGGCGACCGCCACCGAGGCCGCCGACAGCGGCTTGCCCTCCAATGCCGCGCCGAGGCGCTCACGCAACTGGGACAGTTGATGATCGTCGATGGCATCGCCCAGTTCCACCACCCGCTGGTCGACGCGGCCGCTGTCGGTGATGACCACCAGCAGCAGCTTGGCCGGTGTCAGCGCCACGACCTCGAGATGGCGGACGGTCGACGCCGACAGCGTCGGGTACTGGATGATGGCGACCTGCCGGGTCAGCTGGGCCAGCAGGCGCACGGCGCGGCGCAGCACATCGTCGAGGTCCACCCCGGATTCCAGGAAGCCCAGGATCGCCCGGCGCTCGGCGGACGACATGGGTTTCACATTGTCGAGACGGTCGACGAACTCGCGGTAACCCTTCTCGGTGGGCACCCGGCCCGAACTGGTGTGCGGCTGGGTGATGTACCCCTCGGCTTCCAGTACGGCCATGTCGTTGCGCACCGTGGCGCTCGATACGCCGAGGTTGTGCCGTTCCACGAGCGTCTTGGACCCGATCGGTTCCTTGGTGGCGACGAAGTCGGCGACGATGGCTCGCAACACCTCGAAGCGACGGTCATCGGCACTACCCATGCATTCACCTCCGGAAGTTCACCTGTACTTACCCTCGATGTGGGCAGGTTATGCCGTTATTTTACGGGCATCAGCAGGGCGGATTCGCAGCGACGGCGCGTAACGCCGGATCGAGTCGCCGGTGCGTGGTTGACAAGGCAAAGACATTGCCGACATCGCCGGTCGTTTGCGATTAACCTCACCTTCATGGGAGACGGCCGGTGATCTTCAAAGGTGTCCGCGACGGGAAGCCGTATCCCGAACACGGCCTGTCCTACCGGCAGTGGGCGCAGATCCCGCCCCGCCAGATCCGGCTCGACGAGTTGGTGACCACGACCACCGTGCTGGCCCTGGATCGGTTGCTGTCGGAGGACTCCACGTTCTACGGCGACCTTTTCCCGCACGCCGTGCGCTGGCAGGGAATCATCTATCTGGAGGACGGGCTGCACCGTGCCGTGCGCGCCGCCCTGCGCAACCGGACGGTCCTGCATGCACGCGTCTACAACATGGACGACCCGCTGCCGGCGTGACTCCGTCCGCTCAGCAGGTAGCCGGCGGTCATCAACTGCCAGGCGAAGATCGGATACACGGCCGCGCGTTCCCACGCCCCGATCGCAGCCGGTCCGACGACGGTGACCGCCAGGCATACCAGCCCGGTGAGGCCGAGCAGCGCCGAGGCGCCGCGGTACCACCACGGGGCGGGCCACCCGGCGCCGCCCAGGGCCGCGGCATTACCGCCGATGATCGCCAACCCCGCCCCGATGACATGCCAGCTGTTGCCCTGCCCGCTGTGCACCACCGCGATCAGGATGTTGCCGAGACCGTTGGCCACCGCGAACGCCGAGAACCAGCGGCGTCGCCGCGATGCGCGTGTGGCGAGCAGGGCGGCCGCGGCGAAACAGAGACCCTGCAGGGCGAACGCCACGTTCATCCACGTTGCGTGCGGTGAGACGGCCGGGTTGCCCAGGGCGCTGATGTAGTCGTCGCCGTAGCGGTATCCCGGCAGCGCCGCGGCGGCCAGCGCCTCGGCGGCGAAGTATCCGACGGCCCCGAGGATCCACAGCGCCGCGGCAGGCCCCACCCCCTCACCGGCGAGCAGTCTCATATACCCCTCAATGCCCACCTTTGCGGGGGTACATGCGTCTCCTCGCGGGAGAATGGCGACCGTCAGGACATGGCGTCGCGCAGGCTCTTGGGTCGCAGGTCGTTCCAGTTCTCCTCGACATAGGCCAGGCAGTCGGCGCGGGTGCTCTCCCCGAACACCACCCGCCAGCCGGCGGGCACATCGGCGAACGTCGGCCAGAGGCTGTACTGCTCCTCGTCGTTGATCAGCACGAAGAAGGCGCCGTCCTCGTCATCGAATGGATTGTTGCTCATGGGCTTTCCTCCTGTTGTCGGTCTGCACTGCGGGGGTGGCGAAAACATCGGATCCCAGCACCCGGTCGGACAACCGGCCCAGGCAGCTGAGGTTGGGGAAACCGGGTCCCTGGGTCAACCCGGCGAGTCCGGGCAGGAACAACTTCGGGTCGACATCGTCGACCGACAGGTCATAGCCGATGGATTCGGTGATGCTGTCGGCGGTCAGCGGTCCGCCCAGTCCGAGCTCCAGCACATCGAGCGCCTCCTGCCGCAGCAGCGGGACGAACCACATGGCGTTGGCGCCGGACCCGTCGATCACCAGGTCGAAACCGTGCACCGTCTCCAGCCGTTCGCCGCCGCGCTCGGTCTGCAAGGTGAGCCGGATCCGCTCGTCGCGGGCCACCGCGTGCGCCACCCGGCCGCGCAGGTGCCGGATCCGGTCATCGGCCAGCAGCGCGTCCTGCACCCGCACCGAGAACACGCCGCGGTCGGTGCGGTTCATCGCGTCGCGTTTCTCCGCGGGTGTCAGCCCTGCCCAGTGGATGGGATCGGAGTACAGCGAGTTCTCGAAGAATCCCTCGCCGCGGGTGAACAGGGTGACCTGCGGTGAGATCACCGTGATGGTCGAAACCCGGTGGCGGAAAAGCTCGTCGAGCATGGTGCCGGCCGTCTCGCCGCCACCGATGACGGCGACGCGGTCCGCCGAGATCAGCTCGTTCTGGGCGGCCCGATGCCAGAATTGCGCGATCGAGAGCACCCGTGGGTTGCCGGGCAGCAGGGACCGCTCGGCCTGCCCCGGCCCGGTGATCATCAACGCGTCGGCATGCACGACGCCCTCGCGGGTGCCCAGCTCCCAACGGGTCGCGTCGTCGGTGTATTGCAACCCGATCTCGGTGACATCGCCGGTGCGCACCTGCATCCCGATATTGCTCGCCACCCAGTTCAGGTACTGGCTCCATCGTTTGTGCGTCGGCGCGGGCCTGCCGCGGTCGATCCACTCCGCGAACTGCCCCGACGAGACGAGATAGGACTGCCAGCTGTGCCGCATCATCCGCTCGTCGAGCTCGGCGTTGCGCCGCGCGACGAGTGCGGACTGGTACGGGAAACCGATATCCTTCTCCGGTCCGGTGCCCAGGCGGTGCTGGCCGTCGGTCCAGCCGCCGGCGGCCTGCCAGTTGGCCGCCACCGCGGTGCGCTCGATCGCCACCACCTCGGGGGCGGGAACCCCCATCGCCCGCAGCTCGGCGGCCTTGGCCGCCACCGCGATGGCCTTCACCCCGGCACCGATGACGGCAAGCGTCTTGGTCATGAGATCACCTCGTTCAGTGCTTCCTGCCACAGCGCCTGCCAGGTCGCGACATCCTCGGCGGTGAAGATGTCAGGCAGTGTGCGCCACTGGGTTCCGAGCACGGGAGCTCCGTCCTTCTCGACGATCAGCACGTTGAGTGTGATCTCGTGGCGAATGGCCAGATTCGGCTCCGGGATCCGCGACACATCGTTGAGCAGCGCCCGGTCAACCGTGAGCGCCGACCGCCCGGGGACCTGGCGGAGCCGGCCGAGATAGTTCAGCAGCACCTGCGGGTCGCGGTGGCCGCCGAGACGTTCGGCGGTGTCACCGCGCAGGTATCGCAGCAGGGCGTAGTCGATGCCGTCACCGGGTATGGCGGCCAGCTCGGCGGCCACCCCGAGAGCATCCTCGGAGGCCAACCGCACCGGGTAGATGGCACTGAGCAGTCCGACGGTATCGCCGGTGTCGATCTGCCGGTTGTCGTCGGCCACCCCTTCCGAGACCGCGATATCGGCCCGGCCGTGGGTCTCGATGGCCAATAGCGGTGTGCCCACGACATGTCCGTGCCGATGTCGCCACGCGGTGATCGTGCGCGCGGTCGCCGCCGCCAGCACCTCGGTCACCCCGACCGGAGCCGCCAGCACCCGGGCGGTGAGCGCTCTGCCGACGAACGCCATGCTGATCTCGGCATCGGCGGCCCGGTCCGTATCCGGACGGACCCGCCGGGCACCCAGATCGGGATCGGGGCCCGCGAGTTGACGTTCCCAGAAATCGCAGGTGTCCAGTTTCAACGCGCGCTCGGCGAGCAGTCTCGACCAACGCCGTAGCGAGGTGTGCTCGCGGACCGGCATCGGATTGTGGTCGGCAGCCAGTGCGTGCCAGCCGGTTTCGAGTTCACCGAGCACGATCTGCCAGGACGCGGGATCCATCGCCAACACATGCGCGGTCAACACCAGGACCTCGGCACCGCTGTCATGGTGCAGCCAGACCGCGTCGAACAGCACGCCGCGTTCGGGATCGAGCCGTTGGATCGAGGAGTCGGTGTGCTCGGCGACGGCGGCCGCCAGATCACCGGTCGCCCGCGCCTCGGTGAGCAGATCCCTCTCGCGCGACTGCTCGACCAGGTTCATCGCGGCCCGGTCGAGTCGGCATCGGAGCACCTCGTGACCGTCGATCACGTTGCCCAGCAACAGCTCCAGGCGCTCCCGGGTGACATCGGCGGGCAGCCGGATCGCCTCGGTCTGGGCCAGTCGGCGGGCATCCCCGTGGGCCAGTAGCCAGTGTGCCGCGGGCAGCAGCGGGATCACTCCGGTGTCGTCGGTGTCCACCGGATCGCCGACGATATCGCCGTCGATGGCGCTCGCCAGCTCGCGCACGGTCGCACATTCCAGCATCAGCCTGGCCCGCAGCGGAATTCCGCGCCGGCGCACCGCCTGCACCACCGACAACGCCACGATGCTGTCCAGTCCCAGATCCAGGAAATCGGCGTTGACGTCGACCACTCGGGCATCGAGCAGATCCCCGAGCACCTCGGCGATCGCGATCTCGGTCTCGGTGCTCGGCGCGGCGAACTCCGCGGCCACCCCGACACCGCGATCGGCGTCGAGTGCGGCCAGTGCCCGGTCGTCGACCTTCCCGTGGGCGGTCAGCGGGATCTCATTCACATCGATGATGTGGTGCGGGACAAGGTACTTGGGCAGCGTCGCGGTGAGCATCCTGCGCAGTTCCGAGGTGGCCACCTCGGACACCACATACGCCGTCAGCCGCGGACCGCTGCGGTGCCTGCGCACCGCGACATGGGCGTGTCGCACCTCGGGGTGCCGGTACAGCGCGGCGGTCACCTCACCGGGCTCCACCCGGAAGCCCCGGATCTTGACCTGGTCATCGCTGCGCCCGAGGTAGTGCAACGCACCCGACCCCGGTAGCCGCCGCACGACGTCCCCGGTGCGGTACATCCGGCGGCCCGGATGGGTCGGATCGGCGACGAACCGGGCCGCGGTCTCCCCCGGCCTGCCGAGATAGCCGCGAGTGAGCTGCCCACCGCTGAGGTACAACTCGCCGGCCACGCCGTCGGGAACCGCACGCAACCACGAGTCCAGCACATGGGCGGCGCTCGTCGCCGTCGGGTCGCCGATGCACGGTTGCGGGTGGTCGGCGATTGCGGCGACCACCGCCTCGACGGTGGTCTCGGTCGGCCCGTAGCAGTTGTGCGCGCGCATCCCGCTGCGTTCACATTCGGTGCGGATGCCCTGCCACGCCGCGGTGTCGATGTTCTCCCCACCGAGGGCCAGCACGGCCAACGGCACGGTCGACAGCAGGCCGGCGGCGCGCAACTGGCTGAACATCGACGGGGTGGTGTCGATCATGTCGACGCCGAACCGGCCGATCTCGGCGACCAGCGCCTCGGCGTCCCGTTGCACCGCATCGCTGACGATGTGGACGCAATGGCCCTCGAAAAGGGCCACCAGTGGCTGCCACGCCGCGTCGAAGGTGAACGACCAGGCGTGCGCGATCCGCAAGTCCCGACCGAGCCGGTCCCGCGCCGGTCGCAACATCCGGGCCGCGTGGTCGGCGCCGTAGGCGAGCACGGCCTGGTGGGTTCCGATGACACCCTTGGGTTTTCCGGTGGTGCCCGAGGTGAAGACGACGTAGGCGCCCTGGCCTGGGCGGACCGCCACGGTCGTGGAGTCGGCGGCGGTATCGCCGAGACCGGCCAGCAGCGCATCGTCGACGACGAGTTCGGCACCGGTCTGGGAGATGATCTCCTGCACGCGCTGCGAGGGCATCGCCGGGTCCAGTGGCACGATCAACCCACCGGCCTTGAGCACGGCGAGCATCGCCACCACGTAATCGGGTCCGCGGGCCAACAGGATCGGTACGGGCGTCTCGGCCCCCACTCCCCTGCGCTGCAGTCCCGCGGCCAATCGGTCTGCGGCGGTGTCGAGTTCACGGTAGGTCAGACTGCCGGAATCCCAGCTGAGCGCGGGCGCATCAGGACGCGTAAGGGCAACCGCGGTGATCGCGGCGTGGATACCGCCGCCGGCGGGCACGGATCGGGGTTGGGATTGCGTCACGTCGAGCTCGCCGTCGAGGGTGACGGCGATATCGCGCAGCGGACGGTCCCAGCCGGCGAGCAACCGCTGCACCACCACCAGTACCCGCTCGGCGAGCGTGGCCGGGTCGAGCAGACCGAGTGCGCCGTCGAGGGTTTCGACAAGCACCGTCAGCCGGCCATCGGTCGGGTGCGCGGCGATCGTCACCGGGAAATGCGACAGGCTCTCCAACGCCGCGGGCCGGATCACCGCATCGCCCATCGTGACATCGCCGCCACCGACCAGGCCGCCGGGCGGGAAGTTCTCGTAGACCAGCAGGGTGTCGTACAGCTCGCCGACGCCGCCCGCGGCGCGTAGCTCGGCGTGGCTGAGGAAGCTGTGCTCGCGCAGTTCGGCGGCTTCGCGCTGCACCGCAAGGCACTGCCGGCCCGCTCGCTCAGCCGGGTTCAACCGGATCCGCAGCGGGACGGTGTTGATGAACAGCCCCACCATCGACTCGACACCGGACAATTCGTCGGGTCGCCCCGACACCGTCACCCCGAACACCACATCGTCGCGGTCGGTGAACGCGGAAAGGATCGTCGCCCAGGCCATCTGGAACAACGTGCTGACGGTGACGCCACGGGCGCGGGCGGCCTCGACCAGGCGCTCGGTGGTCTGCTCGTCGAGATCGGCCTCGGTACGCTCGGGCAACCCGCCCGAGGTGTCCCCGGACAGCGCCGGTGTCAGCATCGTCGGCCCGTCCAGGCCGTGCAGGTGGGTGTGCCAGCGTTGCCTGCTGGCCCCCGGGTCCCTGGCGGCCAGCCAGCCGATGTAGTCGCGGTAGGGCCGGGCCGGCGGCAGGACGGCGGTGTCGCCGCCGGCACCGTAGAGCGCCATGAGCTCGCTGACGAACACCGGCAGCGACCAGCCGTCGATCACGATGTGATGGGCGACGACCACGAATCGCCACTGCGCGTCCGGCAGTTCGGCCAATACGAACCGGATCGCCGGTCCGTGCGCCAGATCGAAAGGCCGCGCGCGGGCCTGCAGTTCCACCGCGGCGGCCTCGTCGGCATCGGCGACCACCACGTGCTGCCAGGGCAGGTCGAAGGTCGCGGGGACCACCGCGACCGGTCTGCTGAGGTTGCCCTGGAAGAAGCTGACCCGGATGTTGGGATGGCGCTCCAACATCGCCTCGGCACACGACCGCAGCAGATCGGCGTCCAGGGCACCGGACACGTCGGCGGCCATCGCGATGATGTACGGGTCAGCTCCGGCCTCGCTGTCGGTCAGTCCGGCAAGCGAGTACAACCCCTGTTGCAGCGGACTCAGTGCCATCACGTCGATGATGGCCGGTGCGTCACCCATGTCTTGTCACTCGTGGCTTGTCACTCATGGCTTTTCGTTTCCCCACCCCGCGGTCAGGGCGGCCAGCTCCTCCGGAGACAGCCCGGAGACGGCCATCGGTGCATGGTGGGTGTCGTTGTTCATCCCGGAGGCGGTGGCCAGCCGTGACTTCTCGTCGACGGTGGCGGCCAGCTCGGCAAGGACCGGATGCTCGAACACCATCCGCGCGGTCAACGGCACACCGGCGTCGCGGGCCCGCGCGGCCAGTTGCACGGCCAGGATGCTGTCGCCGCCGAGAGTGAAGAAGTCGTCGTGTCGGCCGACCTCGGCCGCGGCCAGCAGGTCGGTCAGCATGTCCGCCAGCACGCGCTCGGTATCGGTGCGGGCGGGCTCGCTCGGTGCGGTGGTGGTGACGACGGGGCGCGGCAACGGGTCGGTCAGCGCCGCCAGCACGGTGACCGGTAGCGCGGCAAGGTGTTCGGGCAGTGCGCTGCGGTCGAACTCGGCGCCGGCATCCGACAGCACCACGTACCCGCCGAGCACCGCGCCACTGCGGGTCTCCCAGGTCCTGGTCAGCGCGGCGGCCACCCCGGGCACCGCCTCCAGGGCGGCCTGAACCTCGGGATCGCCGCTCTCCAGGTACTGCAGCTCACCATCGGCGGTCCAGCGTGCCCGATCGCCGGTGCGATACAGGAACCCGCTGCCGAACGGGTTCGCCGGGTAGCGGGACGCCGCGGCGGGCGACGCGGCCGCGGCCGCGGTGTCGATGGCTCCACCGGAGTAGTAGAGATCACCGGTGACACCGACCGCCACCGGGCTCAGCCATTCGTCGAGCACGAAAACCCGGTCGGCACCTGCGGTCTGGGGTAGCCCGGTCCGCGGCGCGGTCGTGCCGGCGAACCGTGTCACGACCTGATCTCCACCGGCGATTGTGATATCGCGCAGGGTGGCATCGGGGTTGTCGGCGAACGCCTCGATGACCCGCGCCAGCCAGCTGATCAGGCGCGCCGCGGTGTCCGGCCGGTAGAGCTCGGTGCGGTAGATGACGGTGCCCTGGTATCCGGCGGGGCCGCCGTCTGCGGCGGTCTCGGCGAAGAAGTTCAGCGACAGGTCCGCGTGCGCGACGTCGAAGGTCGGTTCCAGCGCGGTGAAACGGGTTTCACCGGCACCATCGGATCCGGTGGCGATGACCCGGTCGGCGGGCAGTTCCTCACGGACATGCACGACGACACCGAACAGCGGGTTGCGCGACAGCGAGCGCACCGGCGCCACCGCGTCGACCACCCGGTCGAATGGCAGGTCCTGATGTGCGTAGGCGCTGAGGGCCATCTCCCTGGTCCGGCGCAACACCTCCCGCACGGTCGGGTTGCCGTCCAGGTTGTTGCGCAACACGAGGATGTTGATGAAAAAGCCGATCAGGCCCTCGAGTTCGGGCTCGGTCCGGCCGGCGACCGGGGTGCCCAGCGCGATGTCCGTGCCCTCACCGGCCTTGTGCAACGCGACGGCGACGGCGGCCTGTAACAGCATGAACTCGGTGATGCCCAATTCCCTGGTGAGTTCGGTCAGCTTGGCGCGGGTGTCGGTGTCGATGGTGAACGGCAGCGCAGCACCCTCACCATCGGGTAC
The DNA here is from genome assembly GCF_000317305.3 of Mycolicibacterium neoaurum VKM Ac-1815D. Next base: position 3,938,916 of record NC_023036.2, read on the forward strand.
CGGTGGCCTCGGGAAGTCCGGGCGCAGCCCGTTCTCCTCCGGCAGCCCGGCAAGCTGCTCCACCCAGTAGTCGCGCTGAGCCTCGATGCTGGGGGTCTGACCACCCAGCAGCTGCGCCTGCCAGGCCGCGTAATCGGCGTACTGGATCGGCAGCGGCGCGAAATCCGGTGCCTGCCCGGCGCTGCGAGCCCGGTAGGCAGTCAACACGTCGGTGAACAACACGCCCGCCGACCAGTGGTCGGCGGCGATGTGATGCACCACCAGCGACAGCACATGAGCATCGCCGGTGCTGAGCACGGCGGCGCGCAGGGGCCGGTCGTTCTCCAGGTCGAAGCAGTACCGGCGCTCGGCGGTCAGCTCGGCCTGCAGCCACGCCTCACCCTCACCGCGCGCCCGGCGCACCGGGACGTCAGCGACCGGATTCACGACCTGGTAAGGGGCACCGTCGATCTCGCGATAGGTGGTGCGCAGGATTTCGTGCCTGGCGACCACATCGTTGATGGCCGCGACGAAAGCGGCCGGGTCGGCGGGGCCCGTGAGCCTGGCGGCGAACGGGATGTTGTTGACCGGGTTGGGTCCGTCGATACGGAACTGGAACCATTGGCGCAGCTGGGCGGCCGACATCTGCAGCGGTCCACCGCGCGGCACCGTCACCATCGGTGGGCGATCCGAGCCGCCGCCCGCGGCGATCACGGTGTCGATGTGCCCGGCGATGGCGCCGACGGTGGCCAGCTCGAAGATCTCCTGCACACCAATATCGATCCGGCACCGTGACCGCACGGCGGCGACCAACTTGGTGGCCAGTAGCGAATGCCCGCCCAATTCGAAGAACGAGTCGTCGGCGCCGACCTGCTCGCGACCGAGTAGCTCACCGAACAGGCCGGCGACCTGCCGCTCGGTATCGGTGGTGGGCTCGCGGTAGGCGGTGGCCACCGAGATCTCCGGCTCGGGAAGCGCTCTGCGATCGATCTTGCCGTGCGCGGTGATCGGGATCTCGCCGATCTCCACATAGGCGGCCGGGATCATGTACTCCGGCAGGGCAGCCGCGACGCGGCTGCGGATACGATCGATCTCCACGGTGGCGCCGTCGGCTGCCGGGGTGACATAGGCGACCAGACTCTTGCCGAGGCCGGGAACGTCGGTGGCGATGACGACGGCTTGCCCGACCGACGGGTCGACCGAGATGGCGGCGGACACCTCACCGAGCTCGATGCGGAATCCGCGAATCTTGACCTGCTCATCGGCGCGACCGACGAATTCGATGTCCCCGTCGGCGTTTCGGCGGGCCAGGTCACCCGAGCGGTACATCCGTCGACCGGGACTGAACGGGTCGGCCACGAACCGTTCTGCCGTCAGGCCGAAGCGCTGATGGTATCCGTGCGCGACATGTGTACCACCGATGTAGATCTCACCGATCACCCCGACCGGAACCGGTTGCAGGTGATCGTCGAGCAGGTGGATGGTGGTATTGATCTTCGGGGTGCCGATCGGCACGATCCGTGATCCCTGTTTGCCGTCGACCTTGTAGCGGGAGCAGTTGATCACGGTCTCGGTGGGACCGTAGAAATTGTGCAGCAGTGCGTCGAACATGGCGTGGAACTTGTCGGCGACCTCACCGGGCAACGCCTCACCGCCGATCGGGACCCGTTGCAGGGTGCGCCATTCGTTCACGCCGGGCAGGGACAGGAACAGTCCCAGCAGCGAGGGCACGAAGTGCATGGAGGTGACGCCCTCGTCGCGCAGCAGGTCGGTCAGGTAGCCGATATCGGTGAGGCCGTCCGGTTTGGGGATGACCAGTCGGGCGCCGCCGGCGAGCATGCCGAAGATCTCTCCGATCGACACGTCGAAACCCTGCGAGGCCACCTGTAGCAGCCGGTCGGCCTCGGTCACCTGGTATTCCGCACCGAACCAGGCGAAGTATTCGGCGACGGGGCGGTGTGGCACCGGTACGCCCTTGGGCAGGCCGGTCGACCCCGAGGTGTAGATCAGGTAGGCGGTGTTCGCCAGGTGCAGCGGGCGCACCCGGTCGGTGTCGGTGGGGTTGTCGTCCCGACAGCCGGTCAGCTCGGCGGGGAGTTCACGCAGGATCACCTTGGGATCGGAGTCGGCAAGGATGTAGGTCAGCCGATCCTCGGGATAGCCGGGGTCGACGGGCAGATAGACCGCACCCGATTTGATGATGCCGAGCGCGCTGATGACCAGTTCCGGGGACTTGTCCATGAGCACCGCCACCCGGTCCTCGGCGCCGATGCCCTGGGCGATCAGCCAGTGCGCCAACCGGTTCGAGGTCTCGTTGATCTCCCGGTAGGTGTAGTGCCGTCCCTCGTAGACGACGGCGATGTTGTCCGGTGTCGCGGCCGCCTGGTTCTCCACCGCTTGGCTGAGGGTCAGCGGCGGCGTGCGGAAGTCCTCGCCGGTCGACACCGCGCGCAACCATTCGGCGTCGGCGGGTGAGAGCAGGTCGAGTCGCGCCAGCGCGCGGTCGGGATCGGTCAGCGCGTCGTCGAGCAGCACGGCGAAGGAATCGAGCATCCTCGCTGCGAGGTCGGCGCCGATGACCTCGGTGAGGTGCTCGGCTTCCACGGTGACTGTCCCGTTTTCACGACCGTCCCATTCGACCATGAAGCCCAGCGGCAACTGGGTCACGTGGCCGCGCAGCTCACCGCGCACGCAGTGCACACCGTGGGGGCGGAAGCCACCGCCGTCGGGTTCGCGGAACCCGAAGCTGATCCTGGTCATCCGCTCGGCGCCGTGCCGGCGGTCGGGATTGATCTCCGCGACGACGCGGTCGAGGTTGATGCGCTGGTGGGCGAAGGCCCCGAGGGCGGTGTCCCGGGTTGCCGCCAGTAGCTCCCGGAACCCGTTGCGGCCCTGCGGCCGCAGGCGCATGACGACGGTGTTGCCGTAGTAGCCGAGCACATCCTGGGAGCCGCGGTTGAGCACCGGTGTGGCGACCAGGAAGTCATCGGTATGGGTGTAGCGATGGATCAGCGCACCGAACGCCGCCAGCAGCACCATGTACGGGGTCGACCCGGTTTCGCGGGCCAGCTCGGTGACCTTCGCGACGGTCGACGGGGTGAGGGTGATGGTGGCGCGCTGGGACCGGAACGCCGTCGGCACCGCGGAGCCCGTCGGTCCCGGAAGCTCCAGCGGCTCGGGTGGTTCCGCCATCACCTGACGCCAGTAATCCAGATCCTCGGCATCGCTGCCTGCGGGGACCGCCGCCACTGCCGGGGCGGGATCGAGCGCGGCGCCTTCGTAGGCGCGGGTGAGGTCGGCGAAGAAGATCCGCCAGCAGCCGTCGTCCCAGGCGATGTGGTGGGCGACCAGCAGCATCACGTGCTCGTCGGCACGCAAGCGCACCAGCGTGATGCGCAGCGGTGAGTCCGTGGACAGGTCGAAGGCGGTGCCGAACTCGCGCTGGGCCAACACCTCCAGCCGCAGGCCGCGGGCACGCTCGGACATCTCGGACAGGTCGTGGAATGCCCACCCCGGGCGCAGATCCTCGTGCAGGGTCTCGTGCGGTTCACCGTTCGCGTCGGCGCTGTAGGTGGTGCGCAGCAGCGGATGCCGCCGCGCGACGGCCTGCAGGGCGGTGTGCAACCGGTCGGCGTCCAGGGCGCCGGTCAGCCGGTAGGACAGGCTGATGTTCAGCAGCACTCCGGTCGGGTCGAAGGCCTGCACGAACCACATGCGACGCTGCCCGTCGGACAGTCCGGTCTGCACCGGTTGGTCCGGCGCGCTGGCAAGTCCGCGTTCGGCGAGCTTGCGCCGCATCAGTTCCAGGCGTGGATCGCGGGTTTCCCGGGGCGAGCGCAGCGATGTGGTCGTCGCCGGTGTGGTCGTGGTGTCAGTCACTGAGGCGTGCCTTCTGTCGTTCGTTGCATGTGCTCGATGACCTCTGCGACGGTTGCGCCGCCGAGGATCGCGGCCAGCGGGACGTTCGCGCCGGCGGCGTTCTTGAGCTTCTTCCGTAGGTCGAGCGCCAACAGGGAGTCGACGCCCAGGTCGAGCAGGGAGGCCGCGGGGTCGGGGGTGATCTCGTCGGGCAGTTTGAGCACCGCGGTGAGTGCCACCCGCAGCACACCGGCCGCGTCCAGGCCGGCCACCGACTGCTCGACATCGACATCGACATCGACATCGACGTTGTCCACCGCGCTCGCCGTCGCCGGTGCCGGGTCAGGCGCGCCGAGGAACCGGTGCAGTCGCTCGGTGTCGGCGGTGAACACCAGTGGGTCGTCGGCGATATCGCGCAACACCGTTTCGATGGCCCGGTCGGCGTCCATCGGAAGCAGTCCGGATCGCTGCACGCGGGCGATCTCCGCTGCGTCGATGATCCCGCGGCCCGGCCACAGGCCCCACCGCACCGCGGTGGCCTGCCTGCCCTCGGCCCGCAGCTGCGCGGTCAGCACATCGGTGAGCCGGTTGGCGGCGGCGTAGGCGGCGTGTCCGGCGCCGCCCCACAGCCCCGATACCGACGAGCACACGATGATGCGGGCGTCGGTGCGCAGCGGCCAGATCCTGGCGATGTTGGCCAGTCCGGTGACCTTCGCCGCCATCGTCGCCTCGATATCGGTGCCGGTGAGATCGCGGTGGTCGGCGATGCGTGCCGCTCCGGCGGCATGGATCAGCAATGTGGCTCCGCCGCCGCCGAACTCGGCCGCGACCGAGGTGAGCGCGGCGGGATCGGCGATATCGCAGCGCGGGGCCAGCACCTCGACCCCGTCGATGCGCGGCACGTCGATCGGGGCGCGACCGAGCAGCACGATGCGACGTGCCCCGCGGGCAGCGACGTGACGCAGGAACTGCGTGCCGACCGAGCCCGAGCCCCCGGTGATGACGACCTCATCGAGCCCGATGGAACTGCTCGGTGCCGAAAGGGTATCGCGGCGGGAGGTAGGCCGGGTGGCCGGTGCGGGCGCGATCATGCTGCGCCGCAGCAGTATCGGCCCGTCGGCCGTGCCACGTATCGCAAGTTCGGCCGGGGCGCCCGACAGCGCGTCGACGGCAAGTGCGGCGGTCGCCGCATCGGGTTGCCATGATGGCAGGTCCAGGTGCCCGAACTCGTGATCGGGGTGCTCCCATCCGATGCTGCGGTGCATGGCGGCCAGCGCGGCCTGGGCGGGCAGCGGGCCCGGTTCGCCCTCGCGCGCCTGCTCGCCGCCGACGGTGACGAGCCAGATATCGCGTATCCGCGGCCCGGCGTCATCGGCGTAACGCAGCAGGCCGTCGTCGACGCGGTCGGCCAGTTCGCTTCCGGCTGCGGCGGCGTCGAGCCGATCACTGGACGGGGCCAGCACGATCAGCAGATCGGCGTCCTCGGCGTCGGCCGGTGGCAAGCGCCTTCGCAGTGCGGCGGCAAGTTCGGGAGCATCCCCGAGGTCGAGCACCATCGCTTGCCGGACCTCCCCCGACCGGGGCGTCTGCTGTTCCCAGGTCTCGGAGAGCACCGTGAGCCCCGGTATCGGTGGCAACGGATCCGGGGTGGACCAGTGATGTCGGGCCTGCATGGGCGCGAACGGGAAATCCGGCAGCAGGGCCGGGTTTCCGGGCAGCAGATCAGGCCAGCGATACTCGGGATCGGCAATCGCCACCGCACCGAGGTTGGCGGCCAGCCGGTCGACGAGTGGTTCGTCGCGGCGTCCGGTACCCAGCACCAGCGCATCCCCGGCCCCGAGTCCGTCCAGCGTGTCGCCGATGGCGAAGAGCAGCGCCGGATGGGCCGACATCTCGATGAACGTGCCGACACCGGCCTGCGCGGCGGACCGGATCGCCTCGTCGAACCGGACAGTGCTGCGCAGGTTGGTGTACCAGTACTCGGCGAAGTCGGTGCCGGCCTCGACGGTCCGTGCCGTGGCCGATCCGATGAAGGGAATTACCCCTTCATCGAATTTTCCTGTCGGGAGCAGGCCTTCGAGATCGCTGCGCAACGGGTCGAGCTTGGTGGTGTGCGCGGGGAACCACATCTCGATCTCGCGGGCGAACACACCGTCGGCGGTGAGGCGACCGACCACCGCGGCCACCGCGTCGGTGTCGCCGGACACGGCGACCGAGGAGGCCGAGTTGACGACCGACAGTTCCAGCCATCCCGATGTCGCATCGATCTCGGCCTGCGCCCGGTCCGGGCCGACCCCGAGCACCGCTACCCGATAGGGGCCGGTCAACCGGTCCAGCAGGGTCGCACGGGCATACACGATGGCCACCGCGTCGGCGAGCGTGACGGTTCCGGCGATATAGGCGGCGCCGATCTCACCGAGGCTGTGGCCGACGGTGAGATCGGCGGTGACACCGACCGATTGCCACACCCTTGCCAATGCGACACCGTGTACGAACTGGGCGCCCTGGATCTGCACCTGGCTGAAATCGTTGGTGCGAGCCCCGGCGTCGGCCATCAGATAGTCCAGCGGCGAGGCGTGGCCGGCGGCACCGAACGCGGCCGCGCAGCGGTCGACTTCGGCGGCGTAGCCCGGTAGTTCGGCGTATGCCTGCACACCCATCGACGGCCACTGGCTGCCCTGGCCCGGGAAGACGAAGGCGATGCGGCCGGTGTCATTGCGGTCGGCGTGGGTCGCGAGCGGATGCTCGCACCCTGCCGACACGGCCTGCAGCGCATCGGTGAGTTCACCGATATCGGCGGCACGGATCAGCATGCGGTGCCTGCGGACCCGGCGGGTGCGCAGCAGCGTCGCAGCCACCCGGGAGACATCGGTCATCGCCGGTCTGCGGCGCAGGTAACCGGCGATGGCGGCCGCGTCGGCGCCGATCAGATCCTCGGCATGCGCACTCAGCAGCACCGGGACCCGGCCGTCGGGCAATGCGGTCCCGGCAGGTGTGTGTGGAATGGCCATCAGGCGGCCTCGCCATCATCGGGTATGGCCACGATGGTGTGGGTGTTGGTGCCACTCATGCCGAACGCCGATACCGCGGCGACCCGCCGCCCTTGGCGCGCAGGCCATTCGGTGATCGTGGTGGCCAGTCGCAGGCCCTGGGCATCCCAGTCGATCTCCCGGCTGGCCTGCTCGGTGTGCAGGCTGGGCGGAACCGCACCGCGCTGGGCGGCGATGATCACCTTGGCCAGCCCGAGCGCGCCCGCCGCAGCCTGGGCGTGCCCGATATTTGATTTCACCGAACCGAGCAGGGCTCCGGCACCGGGGCGGGGGGTGTCGCCGTAGGTGTCGCCCAGTGCACGCAATTCCGTGCGGTCACCGAGCCGGGTTGCGGTGCCGTGCCCTTCGACCATGCCGACCTCGTCGGGGCGCACACCGGCGCGTTGCAGCGTGCGGGCGAACAGCCGCTGTTGCGCGATACCGCTCGGTGCGGTCAGCCCGACGGTACGGCCATCGGAGTTGACACCGGTGGCCAGCACTTCGGCCAGTATGCGGCGGCCGTCGCGCAGTGCGGCCGACCTGCGCGCCAGCACGAATATTCCCGCCCCCTCGGCCCACACCGTTCCGCTGGCCGCACTGCTGTAGGGCCGGCAGTGCCCGTCATCGGACAGCGCATGTTGTTTGGAGAATTCGACGAAGTAGCCAGGGCTTCCCATCACGCAGACCCCGCCGGTGAGCGCCATCTCGCAATCGCCGTTGCGGATGGCTGCCGCGGCGGTGTGCAGGGCCGCCAAGGCCGACGAGCAGGAGGTGTCCACGGTCAGCGCGGGTCCGGCCAGATCCAGGGTGTAGGCGATCCGACCGGAGATGACACCGAGTGAGGTGCCGGTGATGAGATGCCCACTGTGCTGGGAGTACTCGCCCAAGTGTGGTCCGTATTCCAGTGCGGAGGCGCCGATGTAGCAGCCCACCTCCCGACCGGAAAGATCGTCGGGATTGATCCCACTGTGTTCGAGCGCGCGCCAGGCCAGTCGCAGCGCCACCCGCTGCTGCGGATCCATGGCGGTGGCCTCGCGCGGCGAGATGCCGAAGAACGCGGGATCGAAAAATGCCGCGCTGGTGAGGAATCCACCCAGATCGTGGATCTTCTTGAAACCGTCGCGGCGCGACCCGTCCAACACTTGGGCGATGGACCAGCCCCGGTCGTCGGGGAACGGCGTCAGGGCCTCCCGACCTTCGGCCAGCAGATCCCAGTAGCTGTCGCACGAGTCGACCCCACCGGGGGCCTCCACGGCCATTCCGATGATCACCACCGGATCGGTGTTCTCAGCGCTCATCGCATCGACCCATCTCACAGCGCATTCACGAGCTCGGCCACCTCGCCGGTGTGCTCGTTGAGGTAGAAATGACCGCCGTCGAACATCGAGACCGTGAACGCCCCGCCGGTGTGGGCCTGCCAGCGCCGCAACATGTCTTCGTCGATGCGGTGGTCGCGCTCGCCGCCGAGGGTGTGGATATCGGCGGCGATGCGGATATCGGCGGCGCACTCATACCGGTTGAAGGCGGCATAGTCGGCGCGCACCGCCATCAACAACAGTTCGACGAAATCGTCGTCGGCGAGCAGTTGCGGGTCGGTACCGCCGAGATCGACCATCTCGGCCAGGATCTCGCTCTCGGCCATCGGCAGGTCGGGTGCGCCCGCCACCGTCGACGGCGCCTCACTGGCCGACGCCCACAGCGCATCGATGGTGACGCCACGCTGTTCGGCCACCCGGGCGAACTCGAAGGCCACCACCGCGCCCATACAGTGCCCGAACAACCGCAGCGGACCGATGCACGCCCAGTCGCCCGCACCGAAGAGGTCTGCGGCCAGCTCCCCCACCGTCGCGTGCGCAGGGTGGGTCAGCCGGTCACCGCGTTGGGGGTACTGCAGCACATAGGCATCCGATCCGGCAGCAGCCAGCGCGGTACCGAAGGAGCGGTAGGCCAGTGCGGCGCCACCGGCATGCGGGAACACCAGCGTGGCGCCAGCACCGGGCGCCGCGGCCGGATAACGCTTGATCCAGGGCGCGAAGGTCAGGTCGGGGGCGGTCACGCGATTCCCGCGCTGTGCAATTCGGACTGCACGGCGGCGTCGTCCATTTCGGCGACTTCCAGGTACAGCTGGGCCACCTGTTCGAGGCGGTCACCGTCGGGCTCGCGTTCGGTCAGCCGGCGCGCCAGCGCGGCGACGGTCCGGGTGGCGAAGATGTCCGGCACCATGATCGTGGGCGTGTCCAGCCAGTCGCGCACCTGCCCCACCACCTGGGTTGCCATCACCGAATCTCCACCGAGACCGAAGAAGTCGTCATCGACGCCGATGGTGTCGCGGCCCAGGAGCTCGCCCATGATCCGGGCCACCGCGGTCTCCAACGCACCGGTGGGTGCCCGGTAGCCGCGCTCGGCAGGTAGTTCGGCCTCGGCCAGCCGCAGCGCGACGGCCTTGCGGTCGATCTTGCCCCCGACCGTGTACGGGATCCGGTCGCAGGTGACGATCAACTGCGGAACCATGTGCGCGGGAACCAGATCGGCCAGCGCCGAGGAGATGGCCTCGGGATCGAGCGCCGGATCGTCAAGGCGAACCAGAGCCCCGAGCACATCGCCTGTGCGTCGGTCCGTGCCGCCCGGTGGAGCAACCACCGCAGCGACCGCCGCGGCGACACCGGGAACGCGGGTCAGGGCGGCCTCGACCTCGCCGAGTTCGATGCGATAGCCGCTGAGCTTGACCCGGTGATCGGTGCGACCGATGAACTCCAGCGTGCCGTCGGGCCGGTAGCGGGCCAGATCGCCGGTGCGATACCAGGTCCGGCCGTCGTATTCGACGAACTTCTCGGCGGTCAGGTCGGGGCGGCCGCGGTAGCCTCGCGCGATGCCGCGGCCGGTGAACCAGAGTTCGCCGGGTACCCAGTCGGGGCAGTCGGCACCGGACGGGCTGACCACCCGGCATGCGTTGTTGTCGAACGGCACACCGTAGGGCACCGCGGCAGCGTTCGCCGGAATCCCCAGGTCGTCTCCCGCATCCGGCCCGATCTCGAAGATGGTGCCGTGCACGGCGGTCTCGGTGGCACCGCCCAGGCCGGCGAAGCGCATCCGCGGTGCCCGCGCGCGCAGTGCGCGCACCATGTCCGGGCGCACCCAGTCACCGCCGGCGAGTACCACCCGCAGGGAGGACAGGTCACCGGGAACCTCGGTGAGCATCTGCAGCCACCCGGGCAGGAAGTTCACCACCGACACCTTGTGTTGGGCGATCAACCGTGCCCAGGTGTCCGGATCGCGGCGGTGTTCCTCGTCGACCATCACGATGGCGCCGCCGACGCGCAGGGTGCCGAAGATATCGGGGATCGACATGTCCGATTCCAGGTGTGACAGCGCGAGCGCGCGGGCATCGGCACCGATGTCGAAGTGCCGGTACAGAAACTCCAGCGTGTTCATCACCGCATCGTGGGTCAGCTCGACACCCTTGGGTTCACCGGTCGACCCGGACGTGAACAACACGTAGGCGAGATCATCGAGCGAGCCCTCGACGGTCTCGTATGTCGCCGTGGCGGTGCAGGCCTGCGCGACCGAAAGGTGGGGCAAACCGGTCTTCGCCAGCACCGGGGGCACGTCGGTGCCGCAGACCAGTGCGCAGGCGACTCCGGCGGTGTCCAGGATGCGGGTGGCGCGGTCGGCCGGCTGGTCGACCCCGATCGGCAGGTAGGCCGCGCCGGCGGCCAGGATGCCCAGCAGGGCCGGGATCTGTTCGGCCCCCTTGGGTCCCAGCACCGCGACGATATCGCCACGACCGACACCGCGGCCCTGCAGCGATCCGGCCACCGCAACAACCTGATCCCGGAGTTGGCCGTAGGTCAGCGTTCCGCCCGAGGCGATCAGCGCCGTGGCGTCCGGTGTCGCCGCGGCGTTGCGGAAGAATCCGTCGACCAGGTTGTCGCCGCCTGGGGCCGCGGTGCGGGAGTTGACCGCCGCGCGCACCGCACGCGACTGCTCGCTCAGCGCGGGTGGGTCGGGCTCGTCCCAAGCCGCGTCGTCGGCGGCCAGTCGCGCCAACTCGGCCACCTCGTAGGCGAACATCGCCTCCGGCACACCGGGCGGGAACGCCTCGACGCGGACATCCCAGTTGATCATCAGTCCATCGGCCAGCGGGGTGGCCTGCGCGTCGATGAGCACCTGCGGACCCTGCGAGATGGTCCAGACGGGCTCGCCGAACTGCTCGGTGACGTCACCGGCGAACAAGTCGCCGAGTCCGAGCGCGCTGGTGTAGACGATGGTCGCCAGTGTCTGGGTGCCGCGATGGCGGCTCATATCGCGCAATACGTCGAGCCCCGACACCGAAGAATGCGCGGCGGTGGTGTGCAGCACCTCCTGCACGGCACGGGCGCGGGCCGCCGGGGTCGACGCCGCCCCGAGGTCGATGTCGAGCATCAGCGACGAGGTGAAACAGCCGACCAGCTTGTCGACATCCGGGTGGTAGGGCTCACGGCCGAACATCGGCAGGTTCAGCAGGAAGCGTGAGTCCGTGGACCAGCGGGCCAGGGCATTCGAATAGGCCGCGGCGACAGCCATCGCCGGGGTAATGCCGCGTTTGTGTGCGTTGGCGTACAGCGCGTCCCGGGTCGGCACGTCGAAGATGTGCCACAACCTGATGCTGCGCAACGGGTTCTCCTGCTGATCGCGCGGAACCAACGGCAGCGCAGGCGGTTCCGGGAGATCCGGGATGCGTTCTGCCCACCACTGCCGGTCGGCCTCCGAGGGCGGCGGGGTGGATGCGACCAACCGGTTGCGGTACTCGCGGTAGGTGTACCCGAGCTCGGGCAGGTCGGCACCGCGGTATAACGCGGCCAGGTCGGCCATGAAGTTGCGGTAGCTCACCGCATCGGCGGCCTGCATGTCCATGTCCACGTGCAACCGGGTCCTTCCCCCGGGCAGTAGCGACAACGCGATCTGCAGCACCTCGTCGTCGAGCAGCTGATGGGACTTGTCGTCGCGGATGCGCTCCAGGCGCTCGTCCGCATCGGCCACCTCGCGCAGGTCGTAGACGGTGACCGGAAGACCACGATCACCGATCCGCTGGGTGCCGTCGGGCAAGATCTCTTGACGCAACATGGGATGGCGGACAACGAGTTTCGTCGCAGCGTGCTGCAGCCGCTCGGGGTCCACACCAGTGCCGTCGAACTCGACGTACAGGTGCGCGGCCACCCCGCCGAGTTCCTGTTCACCGTGGCGGCCCACCCACATCGCGTGGGCGATCGGCGCCAGCGAAAAGGGCGCGTCGGGTTCGTCGCCACCATCTCCCTCGGCGGGCATGGCCACAGGTGCCGCAGGAGCATGCTCGGCGACGAGGTCCTGCCAGGCGGCCACCGTGGGATTGGCCGCCAGCGCGGCGAACCCCACATCGATACCCTGTTTACGCCAGCGCCCGGAGAGCGACATCATCCGGATGGAGTCGAGCCCGGCGGCGATGAGATCGGCGTCCGGGTCCAGCGATTCGGTAGCGATTCCGAGTAGTTCGGCGACCTCGACCCGAACCGTTTCTGCTGTGGTCCCAGCGACCGCCACGCCGTGCCTCCGAAGATTTAGTACAGGCTTCCCTAACTGCAGTGAGGCTACCCTATATTCGTATCGGCATCGCACCTACCCAGAGGCAGGGTTTATCCAGCATGAGCACGGTTTTTCCCAAGGAACGCGACGATCTCACCGATGGCTTCGTGGCGTTTCCGGCCGATCGCGCCGCCGTTTATCGGGACGCCGGCTACTGGACCGGCTCGCGCCTGGATTCCATCCTGGCCAACGCCGCCACCCGTTGGCCGGCCGCCCGAGCGGTCGTCGATGCGCAGCGCAGCTACACCTTCGCCGAACTGGACACCCTCGCCGATGTGGTGGCGGCCCGGCTGCTCGAGCTGGGACTGCAACCCGGTGACCGGGTGCTGCTGCAGCTGCTCAACACCACCCGGTTCGCGGTCGCGCTGTTCGGCCTGCTGCGCGCCGGTGTCGTACCGGTCATGTGCCTGTCCGGCCACCGCGCGGCCGAACTGGGGCACTTCGCCGAGGTCAGCGGTGCGGTCGGACTGATAATCCCGGATACCGCAGGCGGTTTCGACTTCCGCGAGATGGCCGCTGCATTGCAGACCGAGCATCCCGCGCTTGCGCACGTGATCGTCGACGGGGAACCCGGCCGGTACCTGGCCTTCGACACCCTGACCGAGCCCGGCCCGGCGCCGACCACCGCACCCCGGGTGGAGGTCGACCCGGCCGGGCCCGCCCTGCTGCTGGTCTCCGGCGGCACCACCGGGCTACCGAAGCTGATCGCGCGGACCCACGACGATTACGTCTACACCGCCATCGCCTCGGCGCAGGCCTACGGCATGACCAGTGCGGACACCTATCTGGTCGCGCTGCCCGCCGGGCACAACTTCCCGCTCGCCTGCCCGGGCCTCCTCGGCGCGATGACGGTGGGCGCGCTCACCGTCTTCACCACCGATCCCAGCCCGGAGAACGCCTTCGCCCTGATCGACGAGCACGGGGTCACCGTCACCGGGCTGGTCAACGCGCTGGCCAAGGTGTGGGCGCAGGCCTGCGACTGGGAACCGGTGCTGCCCACCTCGCTGCGGGTCGTCCAGGTCGGCGGTTCGCGGATGACGGCCGAGGAGGCGAAGTTCATCCTGGACAACCTGACACCCGGACTGAGCCAGATCTTCGGTATGGCCGAGGGCATGCTGAACTTCACCAGGCCCGGTGACCCGGTCGAGGTGCTGCTGCACACCCAGGGCCGGCCCATGTCGCCGCATGACGAGATGCGCGTCGTGGACGAGTTCGGTGTCGATGTCGCGCCCGGTGCGGAGGGCGAGCTATTGGTGCGCGGTCCGTACACCATCAACGGCTACTACCGCGCCGAGGAGGCCAACGCACGCTCGTTCAGTCCCGACGGGTTCTACCGCTCCGGGGACCGGGTCCGCATCTTCACCGACGGACCGAAGGCCGGTTACGTCGAGGTGACCGGCCGCATCAAGGATGTCATCCACCGTGGCGGTGAGACGGTCTCCGCATCCGATCTGGAAGAGCACCTGTTCGCCCATCCCGGGATCTACGCCGCGGCCGCGGTGGCGATGCCCGACGAGTACCTCGGTGAAAAGATCTGCGCCGCTGTGGTTTTCTCCGGAGCGCCCATCACTCTGACCGAACTGAACAGCTTTCTGGATTCCCGCGGGGTGTCTGCCCACACCAAGCCGGACATGCTTGCCGCGTTGCCGACGCTGCCCAAGACTGCGGTCGGCAAAGTGGACAAGAAGCAGATCATCGCGCAATTGAGCGCCTCGTGACCGGCAATATACTGGCGCACTTGAGGTTCCGAAGGGTGATGTGCCGAGCGGCACACAGGGTAGCCCGCCGCGGGGCCGCGATGCGTGCCACGATCGGTCCAAACGCACACCAGGTGAAGGATCTACAGCCGTGACGCTTGACCAGCAACCCGCCCCGGAGCCGGTCGCCATCATCGGGATCGGGTGCCGGCTGGCCGGCGATGTCAACACACCCGGCCAGTTCTGGCGGTTCCTGCTCGACGGGGCCGACGCGGTCGGCGAGGTCCCGGCCGAACGCTGGGAACCGTACCTGCGCCGCGATCCGCGCAATGCCGCCATCCTGAAGTCCACCACGCACAGCGGCAGCTTCCTGTCCGACCTCGCCGGTTTCGACGCCGAGTTCTTCGGTGTGTCACCGCGCGAGGCCGAACTGATGGACCCGCAGCAGCGGTTGGCCCTCGAGGTCAGCTGGGAGGCCCTGGAGGATGCCGGTGTCCCGCCGCGTGCGCTGGCCGGCAGCGATACCGCGGTGCTGATGGGCGTCAACTCCGATGACTACGGCAAGCTCGTCATGGAGGATCTGCCCGGCATCGAGGCCTGGACCGGTATCGGCACCGCCCTGTGCGGCATCGCCAACCGGGTATCGCATCTGCTCGACCTGCGGGGCCCCAGCGTGGCGCTCGACGCGGCCTGCGCGGCGTCCTTGGTGGCGGTGCACCAGGGCTGTCAGCTGCTGCGCGCGGGTGAGACCTCGTTGGCTCTCGCGGGCGGTGTCAGCGCACTGATCGGCCCCGGTTTGACCAGGGTGCTCGACGTGGCCGGGGCCACCGCTCCCGACGGCCGGTGCAAATCGTTCGACGACTCCGCCGACGGGTACGGCCGCGGTGAGGGCGCTGCGGTCGTGGTGCTCAAACGGCTCGCCGACGCGCGCCGGGATAACGACCGGGTGATCGCGGTGATACGCGGCGGCGCCGTGGCCCAAGACGGCAAGACCGTCGGCATCATGTCTCCCAATGGCGTTGCCCAGGAGGACATGTTCCGCCGCACCTGCCGCACCGCGGGCATCGACCCGGCAACCATCGACTATGTGGAGGCCCACGGCACGGGCACGCCGACCGGCGACCCGGTGGAGCTGACCGCGTTGTCGCGGGTGTACGGCCACGGCCGCCCCGCCGGCGCACCGTGTCTGGTGGGATCGGTCAAACCCAACACCGGACACCTCGAGGGTGGCGCAGGTGTGGTGGGATTGGTCAAGGCGGCACTGGCATTGCAGCACAGGGTGATTCCCCCTACCGCCGGTGTGCGCACCCCGACCACCGCGGTCGACTGGAACACCAACGGCCTGCGGGTCAACACCGATGCCGAGCCGTGGCCACACACCGAGACCCCGCGCCGAGCCGCGGTCTGCAGTTACGGCTACGGCGGCACCATCGCCCACGTGCTGCTGGAGGAGGCACCGCCGAGCGCCCCCGGACCGGAATGGGAAACTCCTGCACTGCAAGTCATCCCTGTCTCGGGGCGGTCGGCGAAACGCCTGTCGGCCAATGCCGGAGCACTGGCCGACCATCTGCGTTCCAGTCACGACGCGGTGACCGATATCGCGGGCACCCTGTGGAATCGCCGCTCCCCCGAGCCGGTGCGTGCGGCGATCATCGCCGAGGACCACAGAGAGGCGGTGCTGGGACTGGACGCATTGGCCGCCGGCGGCAGGCACAGCTCGGTGGCAACGGGATCGGTGGTACCGGGTGCCGAGCGCGGAGCAGTGTGGGTGTGCTCCGGGCACGGCTCGCACTGGGCCGGCATGGGTGCTGAGTTGCTGCGCGAGGAGCCGGCTTTCGCCGCGATCATCGACCAGATCGAACCGGTGTTCGCCGCCGAACTCGGATTCTCCGCGCGCGAGGCCCTGGCCTCCGGCGAGCACGGCGGCACCGACCAGGTCCAGGCGCTGACCTTCGCCATGCAGGTCGGTCTTGCCGCGGTGCTGCGGTCACGCGGCGCGGCGCCTGCCGCCGTCATCGGGCATTCCGTCGGCGAGGTGGCGGCCTGCGTCATCTCCGGGGTGTTCGATCTGGTCAGCGGCGCCAAGGTCGCCTGTTACCGGGCCCGCGGGTTCCGCACCGTGCAGGGTCACGGTGCGATGGCATTGGCCGCGGTGTCCTTCGCCGACGCCGAGTTCCGGTTGCACGACCATCCCGGCGTGGTCGCCGCCATCAGTGCGGCCCCCGAATCCACCGTCATCTCCGGCACCGCCGACGCGGTGCACAGGGTGGTCGAACAGTGGTCCGCGCTGGGCATCGTGATGCGGACGGTGAACACCGATGTGGCATTCCACAGCCCGGCCATGGATGGGCTCACCACCGAATTGGGCAGGCTCACAGCACAGTTGGATCCGCAGGACCCGGTGGTGCCGTTGTACACGACGGCGTTGGCCGATCCGAGGTCGACGGCCCGGCGCGGATCGGACTACTGGGTGGCCAATCTGCGCGGACGGGTCCGCTTCGCCGAGGCCGTCACCGCCGCCGCCGAGGACGGGCACCGACTGTTCCTGGAGGTCGCCGCGCATCCAGTGGTCTCGCACTCGATCGTGGACACGCTGACCCACAATGGCATCGACGAGTACGGGGTTCTTCCGCTGCACCGGCGCAACATGCCCGAGGTGCGGTCGGTGACCACGGCGATCGCCGCACTGCACTGTCATGGCGCACCCGTGGCGCTGGCGCCCGGCCATTCGCGCTGGGCACCCGGCCTACCCGGAAACCAATGGCAGCACCGGCGTTTCTGGCGGACCCCGGCGACGCCGCCCAATGGCGGCGGGGTTCACGATCGTGACACCAACACCCTGCTGGGCGGACGCCTCGAGGTGTCCGCGGGTGTGCCCGCCACCGTGTGGCAGACCCAGCTGGACATGTCCACCCGCCCCTACCCTGGTGATCATCCCGTGCGGGGCACCGAGATCGTCCCGGCCGCGGTGCTGCTGAACACGCTGCTCACCGCCGCGGGCGGCGAATCAGGCACCGCCGCGGGCGATATCGTCGACGTCCGGTTACGCACACCGGTGGCGCCCGGGCGGACCCGAAACATCCAGGTGGTCCGCCAGGACGGGACGCTGACGCTGGCATCGAGCATCCGGACCGACGGTGAGGAGACCGCCGACGGATGGCTGACCCACTGCACCGCGGGCATCGCCGATGCGGCACCGCTACCCGGTGATCTCGATCTGGCCGCGGTGCGCGCCCGGTGTACCGAGCCGCTGCCCGCCGGTCACGTGGTGGACACACTTGCCGGTCTCGGTGTCGCGGCGATGGGTTTCGGTTGGGAGGTCACCGAATTGCGCCGCGGCAGTGAGCGGGACCACGAGTTCCTGGCCGTCGTGCGCGCCGAGCCCGATGGCCGCACGCCCGCCACCTGGGCCGGCCTGCTGGACGCCGCCACCTCGGCGGCCTCGATCATCTTCGACGCCCCACTGCGCCTGCGGATGCCCGCCCGTATCGATCGGGTTGCGTTGCGCGCCGGCCCGATCGGTACCGCAGTGCTGCACATCCGGCGCGTCGGCGGCACCACGGCCGACGTCAGCATCGCCGATGAGACCGGCACGGTGCTCGGCGCCATCACCGGCATGTACTTCGACGAACTGGAGAACCCGGGCGGCAACGATGTCACCCGGATGATGCAGCAGCTGGCCTGGCATCCCACACCATGGCAGACCGGCGACCGCCCGCCGCAGGTGATCCTGGTCGGCGGCGATGCGCCGACGCTGGCCTGGTGTATGCGCGATCTGGCGGCCGCCGACGTGGTGCACCGGCTCTGCACGACACCCGAGGAGATTCCGGCGACGCTGACCCCCGGTGCGGTGGTGCTGGTGTTGCCGCGGGCCGGCGACGCGCCGCTGGACGCCGTCACCGCCGTACACCGCACGCTGACCACGCTGTTGGAGCGGGGCACCGCGGCACGGCTGTGGGCGCTGACCCGAGGCGTCTACGAGGGCAGCGATATCGGCGGTGCACCGCTGTGGGGGTTCTCCCGGATCGCCGCGGCCGAACACCCCGGACTGTGGGGCGGGGTCATCGACGTGGCCGACGACAGCCTGCCGCTCGGTGCCCTGGCCGAACTGGCAGGCAACGGCGTGGTGGTCGTCCGCGACGATATCGCGCTGACGGCACGGCTGACACGCGCCGAGCCCAATCGTGGCCTGCCGCTGAGCTGTTCACCGGCGGGCAGCTATCTGGTGACCGGTGGCACCGGCGCGCTGGGCGCCCGGGTGGCGACCCGGTTGGCCGATCTGGGCGCCCGGCGCATCGTGCTGCTGTCGCGGCGTGGGATCGCCGATCGCGCGGCATGGGATACCGGCACCGAACCTGCCCGCACCATCGTGGCTCTGGAGGAGCGCGGGGTGTCGGTGCGAGTGGCCGCGGTCGACGTCGCCGCGCCCGGTGCCGCCGACGAGTTACGCGCTGTGCTGCGCGATCTGCCACCGGTGCGCGGGGTCGTGCATGCGGCCGGCGTGGAGGCCGGTGCCCTGCTGGCAACCACCACGGCCGAGGATTTCGCCGCCGCCATGCGGCCCAAGGTCGACGGCACGTTGACCCTGCACGAGGTGTTCGCACCGGGTGAGCTGGACTGGTTAGTGCTGTTCTCGTCCTGCGGGTACCTGGCCGGTTTCCCGGGCCAGGGGGCGTACGCCTGCGCCAACGCTTTTCTGGATGCCTTCGCCCAGCACCGTCGCAGCCTGGGTGACCGCACCACCGCGGTGGCCTGGACCGCGTGGCGCGGACTGGGCATGGGCTCGGCGTCGGACTTCGTTTCCGCGCAACTGCGGGCGCTCGGCATGGGTGTCGTCGGCCCTGACGATGCCATGCGCGCACTGGATCTCGCGATGCGCGCCGACCAGCCGCATGTGGTGGTCCTCCCGGTCGACGCCGATGCCGCCTCGGTGCCGATGCTGGCCGATATCGCCCCTGTCGACGCCGAGGACACCGGTGCGGTGGCGGTCCGGCCCGGCCGTGACGGGGTCCCCATCCCGGTGTGGGTTGCCGAGCTGGTCACCGCCACAGTGGCCGCCGAACTCGGCCTTTCCGAGGATGCCGTGGATCCACGCTTGCCGCTGGCCGAGATCGGGGTCGATTCGATCATGACCGTGGCGTTGCGCAAACAGTTGGAACGTGCGACCGGCCTCACGCTGCCGCCCACCCTGTTGTGGGAGCATCCCACCGCCGCGGCCGTCACCGCACGGATCGTGGAACTGCTTTCCGGGCAGGAGGATTCGACCGATCAGGAGATCCGCGAAGAAATCGACGCGCAGATCGGCGCCTGCCCCTGATCAGTCGGCGAGCACATCGCGGATCACCGCGTCGGCCAGCAATCTGCCACGGTCGGTGAGGACCAACCGGTCACCGGTGTCCTCCAGTAGCCCGTCGGCCACGGCGACCCCGGCACGCAGTGACTCCGCATCGGCGAGCACCGATCGCGGCACCCCGCTGCGCAATCGCAGCCTCAGCATCACGTCCTCGATGTGCCGTGCGGTGTCATCGAGTTCCTCGGAATCGGCGACCGGCAACCGGCCGTCGGCCAGTGCCTGCGCATATGCCTTGGGGTGCTTGACGTTCCACCATCGGGTTGATCCGAGGAATCCGTGCGCGCCGGGGCCGGCCCCCCACCAGTGCCCGCCGTCCCAATAACCGAGATTGTGCCGGCACTCCCCGCCGGGGGTGCTCCAGTTGGACACCTCGTACCAGTACAACCCCGCCGCCGACAGGGCGGCGTCGAGCAGTTCGTAGCGGTCGGCCAGCACATCGTCGTCCGGGGCGGGCAACTCGCCGCGGCGCACCCGCCGCGCCAGCGCCGTGCCGTCCTCGACGATCAGCGCGTACGCCGACAGGTGGTCGATCCCGGCGTCCAACGCCGTCTCCACCGACAGCTTCAGATCGTCGTCGCTCTCCCCCGGCGTGCCGTAGATCAGGTCGAGGTTGACGTGCTCGAAACCCTCGGCGCGCGCCTCGCGGGCGGCCGCCGGCGCACGCCCGGCCGAGTGCACCCGGTCGAGCACCTTGAGCACATGCGTCGCCGCGGATTGCATGCCCAGCGACACCCTGGTGTAACCGGCCTCGCGCAGTCGGGCGAACAGCGCCGGTGAGCTGGACTCCGGATTCGCCTCGGTGGTCACCTCGGCCCCCGGCGCGAGGGTGAAGTTCGTCCGGACGGCGGCAAGCACGGCCGCGAGCCCGTCCCCGCCGAGCAGCGTCGGTGTGCCACCACCGACGAAGACGGTGTCGACCGGCCGCGCTCCGACGCGTCGGGCGGCGAGTTCCAGTTCGACCTGCACGGCGGCCAGCCAGCCGTCCGGCGTGGCATCCCCGAGCTCGGCCGGGGTGTAGGTGTTGAAATCGCAGTACCCGCAGCGCGTGGCGCAGAACGGCACGTGGACATAGATGCCGAAGGGTCCGGCGGTGTCCGGCTGGGGGCTGCTCATACCCGGAATTGTCCCAGAACCCGTTTTGCTCACCCCGAGTCCAAATCTGGCCCGGTTAGGGTGTCTGCGGCCGTCGTGGCAGAATGTCGCACGTGACCGCCGCCGTTGACAGCACCACCCGCATTGCGCTGGTGGTCCGGCGGCATGTCGACCTGAAGCGCATCTGTAGCTGTTGTTGTCTGCCCTGACCCGCGTCGATATCGGAATCAGCCTGCCCAACCCATGAGCCGGCCGCCGGATCTGCGCCGCCGGCCAGCCCCCGGCGATTTCGCGCGATCGGTGAGCCGCTCCACGACAAGGAGCCTCGACAACATGACCGAAACGGTCTCCAACACACCCAAGCCCGTGAAGCGGCCCCGCGGCGAGGGCCAGTGGGCCCTCGGCTACCGCGAGCCGCTGAACGCCAACGAGCAGGCCAAGAAGGACGACAACCCGCTCAACGTGCGTCAGCGCATCGAGAGCATCTATGCCCCGAACGGGTTCGAGTCGATCGACAAGGGCGACCTGCGCGGCCGTTTCCGCTGGTGGGGCCTCTACACCCAGCGCAAGCCCGGTTTCGACGGCACCTGGACCGGTGACGAGAACACCGACATGCTCGAAGACGAGTACTTCATGCTGCGCGTGCGCAGCGATGCCGGTGACCTGAGCCTGGCCGCGCTGCGCACCCTCGGTGGCATCTCCACCGAGTTCGCGCGCGACACCGCCGACCTCTCCGACCGGCAGAACGTCCAGTACCACTGGATCGACGTGCGCGATATGCCCGAGATCTGGCGCCGTCTCGACGAGGTGGGGCTGCAGACCACCGAGGCCTGCGGTGACTGCCCGCGCGTCGTGCTGGGTTCGCCGCTGGCCGGCCAGCACCCCGACGAGGTGATCGACGGAACACCCGCGGTCAACGAGATCGTCAAGCGCTATATCGGCAAGCCCGAGTACTCCAACCTCCCGCGCAAGTTCAAGACCGCGATCTCGGGCCTGCAGGATGTCGTGCACGAGATCAACGACGTCGCGTTCGTCGGGGTCGTGCATCCCGAGCACGGGCCCGGCTTCGACCTGTGGGTCGGCGGCGGACTGTCCACCAACCCGATGCTCGCCAAACGCGTCGGGGTGTGGGTGCCCCTGGACGAGGTGCCCGATGTCTGGGAAGCCGTCGTCTCGACCTTCCGGGATTACGGATACCGCAGGCTGCGCGCCAAGGCGCGGCTGAAGTTCCTGATCAAGGACTGGGGCGTCGAAAAATTCAGGGAAGTGCTGGAGACCGAGTACCTCAAGCGCCCGCTGATCGACGGACCGGCGCCGACGCCGGTGACCCGGCCCATCGACCATGTCGGTGTGACCAAGCTCAAGAACGGTCTGAACGCCGTCGGGGTGTCCCCCATCGCCGGGCGCGTCACCGGCACCATCCTGACCAAGGTCGCCGATCTGGCCGAGGCCGCGGGTTCGGACCGGGTCCGCTTCACGCCGTATCAGAAGCTGATCATCCTCAACGTCCCCGACGAGAACCTGGCCGAGCTCAGGGATGGCCTGGACGCCCTGGGCCTGCCGTCGAGCCCGTCGCATTGGCGACGCAACCTGATGGCCTGCACCGGTATCGAATTCTGCAAGCTCAGCTTCGCCGAGACCCGCAGCCGGTCCCAGACCCTGGTGCCCGAGCTGGAGAAGCGTCTTGAGGACCTCAATGCCCAGCTCGATGTGCCGGTGACCATCAACATCAACGGGTGCCCGAACTCGTGCGCCCGCATCCAGATCGCCGATATCGGCTTCAAGGGCCAGATGGTCGACGAGGGCAACGGCCCCGAGGAGGGATTCCAGGTGCACCTGGGCGGCAGCCTGGGCCTGGACAGCGCCTTCGGCCGCAAGCTGCGCCAGCACAAGGTGCTGGCCACCGAGCTCGGCGACTACATCGAGCGGGTCGTTCGCAACTTCGTGAAACAACGCGAGCCCGATGAGCGTTTCGCTCAGTGGGCGGTGCGCGCCGACGAAGCAGACTTGAGGTGATGTGACATGACAGCGGTGACACGTTCGGACACCGAACTGCAGGAGTTGGCCGAGCGCGGCGCGGCCGAGCTGGCCGGTGCCGGCGCCGAGGAGTTGCTGCGCTGGACCGATGAGAACTTCGGCAACGGTTACATCGTCGCGTCGAACATGCAGGACGCGGTGCTGGTGGAGATGGCCGCGAAGGTCAGACCCGGCGTGGACGTGCTGTTCCTGGACACCGGCTACCACTTCGTGGAGACCATCGGCACCCGTGATGCCGTGGAGGCCGTATACGACGTGCGCGTGGTGAATGTGTCCCCGGAGAACTCGGTGGCCCGTCAGGACGAGTTGTTCGGCAAGGATCTTTTCGCCCGTGACGCGGGAGCGTGCTGCCGGATGCGCAAGGTCGAACCGTTGGGCAAGGCGCTGAGCGGTTACTCGGCCTGGGTGACCGGTATCCGCCGGGTCGAGGCGCCCACCCGGGCCAATGCCCCGCTGATCAGCTGGGATGCCGCGTTCGGGTTGGTGAAGATCAATCCCATCGCCGCCTGGACCGACGAGGACATGCAGGCCTATATCGACGCCAACGGCATCCTGGTCAACCCGCTGGTGTACGAGGGTTATCCCTCCATCGGCTGCGCGCCGTGCACGAGCAAGCCCGTCGAGGGTGCCGATCCGCGCAGCGGGCGGTGGGCGGGCCAGTCCAAGACCGAGTGCGGTCTGCACGCGTCATGACCGCGTCGGTGCCCGCACCGGTTCTCGTGCTGACCGCGCACGGTAGCGCCGACCCGCGCTCGGCCGCCAACACGCACGCGGTCGCCGAGACGATCCGGCGGCTCCGTCCCGGGCTGGAGGTCGTGCCCGCTTTCTGCGAGCAGAACGCTCCCGGCTTGGCCGATGTGTTGCGCGCGGTCGGCGATCGTGCGGTGGTGACGCCGCTGCTGTTGGCCAGCGCCTATCACGCTCGGGTGGACATCCCGGCCATGATCGCCGAGAGCGGTACCGCAGCGCGGCAGGCCGACACCCTCGGCGAGGACGACCAACTGTTGGCGGTGTTGGGTAGGCGGATCGCCGAAGCCGGTGTGTCCGTGCACGATAGCGATGTCGGCGTGATCGTGACCGCGGTGGGTTCGTCGCGACAGGACGCGAACGCGCGCACCGCAACGGTGGCCGCCTCCGTCGCACTCAACAGCAAGTGGGCCGGGGTGACGACCGCCTTCGCGACCGGATCACAGCGTTCGCTGCCCGATGCCGTCCGCGTGTTGCGACTGCGCGGCGCGCAGCGCATCCTCATCGCCCCGTGGTTCCTGGCGCCCGGGAAGATCACCGATCGAGTGGCGGAATTCGCTGCTTCACAGGGCATTTCGATGTCCGCTCCGCTGGGTGCACACCGCCTGGTCGCCGAGACCGTGCTGGACCGGTTCGACGCAGCCATCGCACTGCCAATAGCCGCATAGCCGCACCTAATCGATCAGCCGGGTCACCGCGTCGACAAGCCTGTCGCGTTCGACATCGGCGAGGAACGCGGGGTCTGCGGCGAGCCTGCACAGGAAGCCGTCCAACAGCACCATGACCCAGGTGGTCAGTTCCGGCGCCGGCAGATCGCAACGCATGCGGCCCCGTTGCTGTGCTCGGCGCACCCAGCCGTGCAGGCCCGTGTGTTGGGCCAGGTCGTCGGCCGCCAGCGCCTCGGCGACGGCAGGTTCGGCCATCACCGCACCGACCGCGCGGATGAAGCCGGGGACCCGCGCGTCCGCGGCGGTATCCGCGGTGTGCCGAACCCAGTCCAGCACCACCGCGCGGGCATCAGCGCGAGCGTCGCGGACCGCGAACCATTCCCGGGTCTGTTCGGTACCCATCGCCAGAATCGCCAGCAGCACATCGGTTTTCGTCGGGAAGTAGTGGAAGAACGTCCCGGATCCGACGCCCGCCTCCGCACAGATCGCGGCGGTGGTCGTTGCGGCCACACCGGTGGTGGCGAAACAGGTCATCGCGGCATCCATGATGTGCGCGCGGCGGGCCGCGTGTTTGACGGGGTCGACCCTGCGGGCCATCGGACACCTCCTGAGCACTATTAATAGAGTACCCACTCCGATAATCTGATGCCATGCCGACACCGGAACGCTGGTATCTCCACGCCGACGGACACCGACATGTCGTCGAGGTCGAACCCGCGAGCCTCGGGCGGCGGGCAACCTGGTCCATCGACGGCACGACAGTCGCCGAGCGCCGGAGCGCCGCCGGCCGGATCACCCTCACCCCCGCAACCGATACCGGTATCGCAGGATCGGTCCGACTGAGGTTCGGCTCGTTCGGTCCGGCCCGCCGGGTGTCCTGGCACCCGCGCAATGACCCCTCGGCCGCGGTGGGCCTGGGCGGCCGGGACTTCACCGCCGAGGCCGGCTCACGCGCCGACCGTCGCGACGCGTTCATCGCGGCCCACCCCCGCGCCTACACGGGCTACCGCATCACCCTGGCGATCGCGACGCTCGCCGTGGCGTTGGCTGTCGGTCCCGTCGTCTCCTGGTTCGTCAACAACGTTCCCTGGCAGCACCTCCCGGCCATCCCCTGGCCCAATGTGCAGCTTCCGGATTGGTCTTTCCCGGACTGGCTCGGCGGCGTCATCGACGTAATGAAGTTCGTCGTCCCGGTCCTCATCGCCTTCGGGCTCGCCCGCCTGGAACTACGCAGACGCAGACAACAGCGTGAACGACACCGGAGCTGAATTCGGCAGACATAGGGTGAACACATGAGATTCGACGAGTACCGCAGCCTCGACGCCACCGGGCTGGCCGAACTGGTGGCAGCCAAGCAGGTCACCGCGGCCGAACTACTGGAGCTGGCCACCGAGCGGGCGGCGGCGGTGAACCCGCGAATCAACGCGATCGTGCGGGACGTGCCCGCACGGCCCACCGACGACCTGAGCGGTCCGTTCGCCGGCGTGCCGTTCCTGATCAAGGACCTCGCCCAGGATTACGCCGGGTTGCCCAGCTCCAACGGTTCCCGCTCGCTGCAACATGTACCGGTCGCCGAGCACTCCACCATCGTGTCGCGCTGGCTCGACGCCGGGCTGGTCATCTTCGGCAAGACCAATCTGCCCGAGTTCGGCGCCAAGGGCATCTCCGAACCGCAACTGTGGGGTCCCGCCCGCAACCCATGGGACCTCGACCGGACCCCGGGCGGCTCGTCGGGTGGGTCGGCGGCCGCCGTTGCTGCAGGCATCGTTCCGTGTGCGGGAGCCAATGATGGTGGCGGATCTATCCGCATCCCGGCCGCCTGTTGCGGCCTCGTCGGCCTCAAACCGGGCCGCGGCCTCACCCCGATGGGCCCGACGAGTGGCGAATCGATGCACGGGTCGGCCGTGCAGGGTGTGGTGTCACGCAGCGTGCGCGATACCGCGGCCATGCTCGACGTCATCGCCGGCGGCGAACCGTTCGGTCCCTACTCGCCGGCCCCGGCCGCCGCTCCGTACGCATCGGCCATCGGACGCGACCCCGGCAGCCTGCGTATCGGCGTGCGCGTCCCCGCCGCCATCACCCCTCATCCGCACCGGGAGGCGTACGCCGCGGTGGAGAAAACCGTGGCGATGCTCACCGAACTCGGCCACCATGTCGAGGAGCTGCCGCAGGCGCCGTTCGACGATGCCGCCCTGGCCCGCGATTTCCTGCTGACCTGGTTCGTCTACCTGGCCTGGGAGGTCGACGAGGCCAAACGCGTCTCCGGTGCCGGCGATGACGCCTTCGAGCGCGACACGCTTATCATGGCTGCACTCGGCAGGGCCACCAGCAGCGTCGCCTACGTCGACGCCGTGCAGCGCCGACATGAGCACACCCGCAGGTTGAGTACCTTCTTCGAGAGCTACGACCTGCTGCTGACGCCGACGCTGGCGACCCCGCCGCCGCGCATCGGCGAATTCGATCTGCCGGTAGCGCTCCAGCGCGGCGCCGATCTGCTGCTCAAGACCCGTACCGCAAAACTGCTGCGCTACACCAAGATCGTGGACGACATGGTCGACAACAACCTCGGTTGGGTGCCGTACACGCAGCTGGCCAACATCACCGGCCGGCCCGCGATCACGCTGCCGCTGCACTGGACCGCCGACGGGCTGCCACTCGGTGTGCAGTTCGTCGCGCCGCTGACCGGCGAGTCGTTGCTGCTGACGCTGGCCGCTCAGCTGGAACAGGCGCTGCCCTGGGCCGATCGGGTGGCCCCGATCTAAGCCAACGCGTCGGCGCGGACCTCTACACTTTGGAGCTCGCCGGCAATCTCCGGGACACGGGTGGCGCGCACGTAGACGGTGTCACCGGAACGCAGACCCAGAGCCTCGGCGTCACCGCGGGTGATCTGCGCCGTGAAGGGTGTGCCGGTGACCGCGCTGGTCAGCTCGACCCGCACCTCGAAGCCCAGCGTGACGATCCGGTCGATGGTCGCCTTGGTCACCCCGGTCGACTCGGCGGTACCGTCACCGGCCGCGATCGCCATATCCGGGTTGCGGCCGACGCGAATATCGTGCGGGCGAACCAGAATTCCGTTGAGCAGCGAGACGGTGCCCAGGAAGGACATCACGAAGGGGTTGGCCGGCGCGTCGTATACCTCGGTGGGCGAACCCACCTGTTCGATGCGTCCCTTGTTCAGCACGGCGATGCGGTCGGCGACATCGAGCGCCTCGGCTTGATCGTGGGTGACCAACACCGTGGTCACGTGCACGTCGTCGTGCAGGCGGCGCAGCCACGACCGCAGGTCCTCGCGGACCTTGGCATCCAGCGCACCGAAGGGCTCGTCGAGCAGCAGGACCTCGGGATCGACGGCCAGTGCCCGCGCCAGCGCCATGCGCTGGCGCTGCCCGCCGGACAGCTGTGCGGGATAGCGATTCTGGAACCCGGCCAGACCGACGACCTCGAGCAGGTTGTCGACCTTCTCCTTGATCTCGTTCTTGGGCTTCTTTCGGATGGACAACCCGAATGCCACGTTATCGCGCACGGTGAGGTGCTTGAACGCCGCATAGTGCTGGAACACGAAGCCGATACCGCGCTTCTGCGGGGGCACGCCCGTGACATCGCGGCCGTTGATGGTGATCGACCCGGTATCAGGCTGATCGAGACCGGCGATGGCACGCAACAGGGTCGACTTGCCCGAGCCGCTGGGCCCCAGCAGCGCGGTCAACGAGCCCTTGGGCACCACGAAGTCGATATTGTCCAGGGCCGCGAAGTCGCCGTAATGCTTGTTCGCGCCCGTCACCGTGATAGCGGTTTCGCTCATCGGTCGGTCTCCTTCAGTCCTCAGTCTTGACGCGCGAACGTTGGGCGTCAAACAAAATCTGTGCCACCAAGACGATCAGTGCGACGGCCATCAGCACCACCGAGATGGTGTAGGCACCGTAGGGATTACCCAGGGTGTAGCGGTCGTGCACCAGCAGGGTCAGCGTCTGCGACTGCCCGGGCAGATTGGACGACACCATCAGCACCGCCCCGAACTCACCGAGGGTGCGGGCCACGGTGAGCACCACCCCGTAGGTCAGGCCCCACCGGATGGACGGCAAGGTGATGCGCCAGAACGTCTGCCACCAGTTGGCGCCCAGGGTGGCCGCGGCCTCCTCCTGATCGGTGCCCACCTCGTGCAACACCGGCTCGACCTCCCGGATCACGAACGGGATGGTGACGAACAGGCTGGCCAACACGATGCCGGGGAACCCGAAGATGATCTTCAGTCCCCAGCTGTTCTCCACGAACCCGAACAGGCCGGCGCTGCCCCACAGCACGATCAGCGCGACGCCGATCACCACCGGTGATACCGCGAACGGCAGATCGATCGCCGCCTGCAGGGCGTTCTTCCCCCGGAACTTGCGCCGGGCCAACACGATGGCCGTCGGCACGCCGAAGAGCACGTTCAACGGCACCACGATGGCGACCACCAGCAGCGACAACGACAACGCCGACTGCGCGGCGGGTGTCGAGATGGATGCGACGAACTCGCCGATCCCGGGCGCCAGCGCGCGCCACAGAATGGCGCCCAGCGGCACCACCAGCAGCGCGACGATGTACAGCGCGGCGATGATCCGCAGGATCAGCTGGGTGGTCCGCGACAGCTTCATCGCGCCGACTCCTCCCGTTTCGCCGCGCGTGCACCGAAGTAACGCAGGATGAACAGCACCACGAACGAGATCAGCAGCAACACGATCGAGATCGCCGCCGCGCCCACCCGGTCGTCGTTCTCGATGAGCGTGCGGATCCACTGTGAGGACACCTCGGTCTCACCGGGGATCGCCCCACCGATCAACACGATGGACCCGAACTCGCCGATGGCGCGGGAGAACGCCAGTCCCGCACCCGAGAGCAGCGCCGGGGCCAACGCGGGCAGGATCACCCTGACGAAGATCGTGACGTTGTTGGCGCCCAGCGAGGCCGCGGCCTCCTCGACCTCCTGGTCGAGTTCCAGCAGCACCGGCTGCACGGCGCGGACCACGAACGGCAACGTCACGAACGCCAGGGCCAGCGCCACGCCCCAGGAGGTGTGTTGGATGTGGATGCCCACCGGGCTGCCCGGGCCGTAGAGGGACAGCAGCACCAGGCTTGCCACGATCGTCGGCAGCGCGAACGGCAGGTCGATGATCGCGTCGACCACACGTTTCAGTGGGAAGTCGTCGCGCACCAGGACGAACGCGATCAGCAGTCCGAAGACCACATTGAGCAGGGTGACCCCGATCGAGATGGTCAACGTCACCCGGAACGAGGCCAGCGCCGACGGTGAGGACACCGCCGACCAGAACGCCGTCCAGCCGCCCTCTGCCGATGTCACCACGATCGCCGCCAGCGGCAACAGCACGATCAGCGACAACCACAGCACCGCCACCCCGACCTGCAGCGTGGCGCCACTGGGGCGCGGCGACAATCTCCGCCGGACTGGCGCGCCGCCCGGAGCAAGCTCCGGGCGACTCGCCTCAGGATTCGACTGAATCGTCATATGCGATCCGCTTCGTCTCTCGCCGGCGTCGCCTAACCGGTGGCCTGCTTGTAGATCTTGGTGATCTCGCCGTTGTCCTTGTCGAACAGCTGCGGATCGACCTTCGACCAACCACCGAGATCGGCGATGGTCCACAGCTTCTCCGGTGCCGGGAACTTGTCGGCGAAGTCGGCGGCGACGGCCGGATCGACCGGGCGGAAGCCCGCCTCGGCCCAGACCTTCTGCGCCTCCGGGGTGTACTGGAAGTTGACGAAGTCGGTGGCCTTGTCCAGGTGCTTGCTGGTGTTGACGACAGCGACCGGGTTCTCGATCTTGAAGGTCTGCGGCGGGTTCACGTGTTCGAGGTCGTAGTGCAGCGCCTCGTTCTCATAGGCCAGCAGTACGTCGCCGGTGCCCTGGCGGAACACATCGGTGGCCTCACGCCCCGAGCCGGGACGCAACTTGACGTGCTGGGTCACCAGTTCCTGGACGTAGGCGATACCGGCGGCATGATCCGTGCCGCCGTTGCTCTTGGCCGCGTATGGGGCCAACAGATTCCACTTGGCCGAACCGGAGCTCAACGGGCTCGGCGTGATGACCTCGACACCGGGCTTGAGCAGATCGTCCCAGTCGCGGATGTTCTTCGGGTTGCCCGGACGGACGGCGAAGGTGACCAGCGATCCGAAGGGCACACCCTTCTGGGCGCCCGCGTTCCAGTCCTCGTCGACCAGGCCGGCCTTCACCAGCCGGGTGATATCGGGCTCGACGGAGAAGTTCACGACATCGGCGGGCTTGCCGGACTCGACACCACGGGACTGGTCACCGGATGCGCCGTAGGACGCCGTGACCCCGACACCTTTACCTTCCTCGGTCCCGGCGAAGACCGGGGCGACCTTGGACCAGCCCGGCTCGGGCACCGCGTAGGCCACCAGGGTCAGGGTGGTGTCGGCATCGGGGCTGTTGCCGCCGCCGGCGACATCGCTGGCACCACCGCCGCAGGCGGCGAGCAGGGTGGTGGACAGGGCGAGCGCGGTGAGGGCACTCAGACGTTTGGCGGTTCTTACGGGGTTGCGCATCGAGGACCTTTCCAGGGCGGGATTGGGGCAGGGCTGCCGTCTACACGGAAAGGTGATGGAAGGGTGCGCGACGGGGACCTCATGCCGCTACCAACGCCGAACCGCAGACGGGTGTGGTTTCAGCGACAACAACACACATCGGCGACAGCGGAAAACCCCACGGCAATGAGGGCCAAGACATGGCCGCTCTTGTTGCCGGTCGCTGCACGCATGGGCGGAAGAGTATCAGAATCGCGCGGTGTCGCCCCCCGAGCAGCCACCGAGCAGCTAACGACCAGCTATCGAGCTATGAACCACATGACGATGACCAGGATCACCAGGGCGACCAGCGCCAGGGTCACTCGCGAGCGGGGCATCTGATTCACGACGGCTCCTGCTCCTCGTGGCGGGCCTTGCGCAGCACCTTGATGCCGTTGCCGAGGGCGCCGTCGAGCACGACGGCGGTCCCCAGTGCCAGGAGCAAGACCACCGGCATCACGATGGCGGTCTGCGCGACGAACCCGAGGCCCGACAGCCACAGTTCGACACCGTCCCACCAACTCAGGAAATCGCCCATCTGTCCCACAGTAGTGCCAGGATGAAACGGTGCCGAAGGCCCCGCAGGATGCCCCCACCACCGGATGCGTGATCGTCGGCGGCGGGCCCGCGGGCATGATGCTCGGCCTGCTGCTG
The DNA here is from genome assembly GCF_000317305.3 of Mycolicibacterium neoaurum VKM Ac-1815D. The sequence goes on from NC_023036.2 coordinate 3,970,204, forward strand.
GCCAGGGCCGGCGTGCAGGTCACGGTGCTGGAGAAACACGAGGACTTCCTGCGTGACTTCCGCGGCGACACGGTGCACGCCAGCACTCTGCGCATGCTCGACGAACTCGGTCTCGGTGCGCGCTTCGCGGCGGTGCCGCACCGACTGATCGAGTCCCTCGAGCTCAAGGTGCAGGGCGTCCCGGTCCAGGTCGATCTGCGCCACCTACCGGGAACACACCGGCACATCGCCCTGGTGCCGCAATGGGATTTCCTGGAATTGCTGGCCGCTGCCGCCGCGCAGGAGCCGACCTTCACCCTGCTACGCAGTTGCGAGGTGCTCGGCCCGCTGTGGGCCGGCACCGCAGTGGCCGGGGTGCGCTACCGGGACGCTGCCGGAGCGGTCCGCGAACTGCGCGCACCGCTGACGGTGGCCTGTGACGGCCGCGGCTCGACGTTGCGCGACGCAATCGGATTGACGCCCAAGCGCTTTGGGGCGCCGATGGATGTGTGGTGGTTCCGTGTCCCGCGCCACGATGAGGATCCGGCCGGGCTGGCCGGGGCGATGGGCAGCGGCCATATGGTGGCGATGATCGACCGCGGTGACTACTACCAGTGCGCCTTCGTCATCCCCAAGGGATCCGACGCGTCGTTGCGGGCGCAGGGTATCGAGTCGCTGCACCGTCGGATGACCGAGGTGGTGCCGTGGGTCGCCGACCGCATCCGGACGGTCACCTCGTTCGACGACGTGAAATTGCTCGACGTGCAGCTGGATCGGCTGACGCGCTGGTACACCGACGGCGCACTGATCATCGGTGATGCCGCCCACGCGATGTCCCCGGTGGGTGGCGTCGGAATCAACCTGGCGGTCGCCGACGCGGTGGCGGCCGCCCGCCTGCTCGCCGACCCGCTGCGCGCCGGCTCGGTCCCCACCAAGGCGCTCCGGCGCGTGCAGATCCGCCGGTGGCTGCCGACGGTCATCGTGCAGAGCGTGCAGCGGATGGTGCACAACCGGGTGATCGCCGTGGCCGTCTCCGGAACCGGCCCCGCCCGGCCGCCGGCCGCCGTTCGGCTGGTCAGCCGGGTTCCGATGCTGCGCAGGGTCATCGGTTACGGGGTGGCCATCGGGCCCCTTCCCGAGCACATACCCGACTTCGCACGGCGCTGACGCCCGGGCCCGCGCGACTAGACGTGTGCGCGATCTGGACCGATGATGGGCGGCATGGTTCTGGAACACACCGAGCACGATTCGATGCCGACGCCGTTCACGGCGACGGCTCCCATCGCCTACGCACCCACCGGAGCCCTGCGAAACCCGTTCCCGCCCATCGCGGATTACGGCTTCCTCTCCGACTGTGAGAACACCTGCCTGGTGTCCTCCGCCGGTTCGGTGGAATGGCTGTGCGTCCCGCGCCCCGACTCCCCCAGCGTGTTCGGCGCCATCCTGGATCGTGGTGCAGGCCACTTCCGGCTGAGCCCCTACGGCGTCTCGGTACCCTCGGCGCGGCGCTATCTGCCCGGCAGCCTCATCATGGAGACCACCTGGCAGACCCACACCGGCTGGATGATCGTGCGCGACGCCCTGGTGATGGGACCGTGGCATGACACCGAGACCCGGTCGCGTACCCACCGCCGCACCCCCACCGACTGGGATGCCGAGCACATCCTGCTGCGCACGGTGCGCTGCGTCAGCGGCGTCGTCGAACTGGTGATGAACTGCGAGCCCAACTTCGACTACGGGCGCAGCCCGGCCACCTGGGAGTACTCCTCGTCGGCCTACGGTGAGGCGATCGCGCGGGCCAGCAAGGATCCCGAGGCCAATCCGACCCTGCGGTTGACGACGAACCTGCGTATCGGGCTGGAGGGACACGAGGCGCGCGCCCGCACCCGGCTGACCGAGGGTGACAAGGTGTTCGTCGCGCTGAGCTGGTCCAAGCATCCCGCCCCGCAGAACTTCGAGGAAGCCGCGGACAAGATGTGGAAGACCAGTGAGTCCTGGCGGCAGTGGATCAACATCGGCGACTTCCCCGACCACCCGTGGCGGGCCTATCTGCAGCGCAGCGCGTTGACCCTCAAAGGACTCGTCTACTCACCGACCGGCGCCCTGTTGGCCGCCAGCACCACCTCGTTGCCGGAAACTCCTCAGGGCGAGCGGAACTGGGACTATCGCTACTCGTGGATCCGGGACTCGACATTCGCGCTGTGGGGGCTCTACACCCTCGGCCTCGACCGGGAGGCCGACGATTTCTTCTCCTTCATCGCCGATGTCTCCGGGGCCACCAACGGCGAACGGCACCCACTGCAGGTGATGTACGGCGTCGGCGGGGAGCGCAGCCTTGTCGAGGAGGAACTCAATCACCTTTCCGGGTACGACTATTCCCGGCCGGTACGGATCGGCAATGGCGCCTATAACCAGATGCAGCACGACATCTGGGGCACCATGCTCGACTCGGTGTATCTGCACGCCAAATCGCGTGAGCAGATTCCGGAGGCGCTGTGGCCGGTGCTGAAGAACCAGGTCGAGGAGACCATCAAACACTGGAAGGAACCCGACCGTGGGATCTGGGAGGTGCGTGGGGAACCCAAGCACTTCACCTCCAGCAAGATCATGTGCTGGGTGGCCATGGACCGCGGATCCAAGCTGGCCGAGTTGCAGGGCGAGAAGTCCTATGCCCAGCAGTGGCGCGAGATCGCCGAGGAGATCAAGGCCGACATCCTGGCCCACGGTGTGGATTCCCGCGGGGTGCTCACCCAGCGCTACGGTGACGATGCACTGGACGCGTCGTTGTTGCTGGCGGTGCTGACCCGCTTCCTGCCTCCCGACGACCCGCGGATCCGGGCCACCGTGATGGCGATCGCCGAGGAGCTCACCGAGGACGGACTGGTACTGCGGTACCGCACCGAGGAGACCGACGACGGGCTGTCCGGCGAGGAGGGCACCTTCACCATCTGTTCGTTCTGGCTGGTGTCCGCACTGGTCGAGATCGGCGAGGTGCGCCGGGCGAAGAGATTGTGCGAGCGGCTGTTGTCCTTCGCCAGCTCACTGCATCTCTACGCCGAGGAGATCGAACCCCGCACCGGCAGGCACCTGGGTAACTTCCCGCAGGCGTTCACCCATCTGGCGCTGATCAACGCGGTGGTGCATGTGATTCGCGCCGAGGAGGAAGCCGACAGCACCGGAACCTTCCAGCCGGCCAACGCGCCGATGTAGCGCGCCCGTTCATGCCAATACGGTGATCTCGAACTCGATGACGGTCGGGGTGGGGATGGCCAGCGCCACCGGGGTCAGCCGTTCGTCCTCGTAGGCGATACCGGTCAGCACCCGGCCGCCGAAACCGTCCCGGGTGGCGGGCACACTTGCGGTGATCGTGACGCTCGCGTTCCCCGTGCGACGAAGGTAGATGTCGGTGCCCGGTGCCACCGGGCCCGCGAGCGGCAGGCCGGCGGCATCGACGATCTCCCCTGCCGACGAGCTCAGCGCTGCCGCGTCGGTCGCGTGAAATCCGAACGGTCCCAGTAGATCTGACCGCACCGTCACCCGGTCAGCGGTCAGCCGCGGTGCCACCGTGGCCCGGCGCGCGGATTCCGCCCCGGCGATCAGGTAGTCGTAGAGCGCGACGACGCGGTCGGCATTGCGGTACTTCCCCGAACCGTGCAGCGTGAAGGTCACATCATCGATCGTCACCGATTCCCCCGACGATCCGACCTCGGTCACCACCTGCAACCGGTAGAACCGGTAGCCTTGGTGCGCATGCCCTGCCACGGCGTCCGAGGTGGTCGTGCCCACCCCGAGCCGGCGCCGGTGCGTGCCGCGGCCGGCGGGCACGTTCAGGCCGGAGGCCGCCACATCGCGCCAGGTGATGCCATCGGAAGACTTCTGCAGCTGCATCGACACCGCGCGATCAGCCGTCAGGTCCACGGTGTAACCGGACAGCTGCGGTGCACCGTCGAACTCGAAGACCAGGGCGCCCGGCTCCTCGGTCATCGCGACGGGCACATTGAGCGGCCGATTGTCCAGCCGCAACCCGTTGGTGAAATGCCAGATCGCGGCCTGGGTGGCCGCGATGGCCTCATGCTCGGCCAGATGCGCTGTCGCGCTGGCATTTCCGGACGCGAACACCCGACGGCTCAGTTCGACCGTACCCAGCGTGGGGAACGAATTCCTGATGATCCAGTCCACCTCGGCCTCGTACGCGCGCGCCGACGAGTTGCGCACCGCCGACCAGTTCGCCGGTTGGTACCGCGACGGGCGTGTCGGCGCGACGCCCATGAAATCCACTGAGTAGGCGTCGATCCCGGGATTGAGCCGGATCAGGTCGGTGCGCGCGGCGCTGCCGTCGGTAAAGACGACGGTGTCCACGGTCGGCGAATAGGTTCCGCCGCGATAGCGGGTCATCCGTGGGATATCGGCGGTGCGGCGCACGGTACGACGCACCGACACCGGTGCGGTGCCGACGGGATGCAGAGCGAGAGCGGGCATTGCTGTGAGCTTTCTGAAGGCTGTGAACTGCGCGAATCCACACACCGCGGAGAGTGGGCGGGCACGGACGCGGGGGCCGACGTCAGAAAATCAACAACAACAACACGACACGACGACACAGCGCACCATGGCGGCACGCAACGAATCGTCGTGGGACATGACCGCAACGATACGCCAAACGGGCGGAAATGCCAGTGGTGGGTTTAACTTCACCGTGCGCGCCAAGGCTGTCGGATTCGTTTTCGGGCCGTATCGTGGCCGCCGCATGATCACAACAGAACCCGTCGGAGGTAGCACCCCATGACGTCTGCCCAGAACGAATCGCAGGCACTCGGCGATCTCGCCGCGCGGCAACTCGCCAACGCCACGAAGACCGTTCCCCAGCTGTCCACCATCACGCCGCGTTTCCTGCTGCACCTGCTGTCCTGGGTGCCGGTGGAAGCGGGCATCTACCGCGTGAATCGCGTCGTCAACCCCGACCGCGTCGCCATCCATGCCGACGAGGGCGTCGGCACCGACGATCCGCTGCCCGAGACCTACGTCGATTACGAAACCAGCCCGCGTGAGTACACGCTGCGGTCCATCTCGACGCTGCTCGACGTGCACACCCGCGTGTCCGACCTGTACTCCAGCCCGCATGACCAGGTCGCCCAGCAGTTGCGGCTGACCATCGAGACCATCAAGGAACGCCAGGAGTACGAGCTGGTGAACAACCCGGAGTACGGCCTGCTGTCGCAGGTCACCCCGGAGCAGACCATCCAGACCCTGCACGGCACCCCCACCCCTGATGACCTGGACTCGCTGATCACGAAGGTGTGGAAGACGCCCGCCTTCTTCCTGACCAACCCGCTGGGAGTCGCCGCGTTCGGCCGCGAGGCCACCCGGCGCGGGGTTCCGCCGCCAGTGGTCAGCCTGTTCGGCGCGCAGTTCATCACGTGGCGCGGCATCCCGATCGTGCCGAGCGACAAGGTGCCGGTGACCGACGGGAAGACGAAGTTCATCCTGGTCCGCACCGGTGAGGAGCGCCAGGGCGTGGTGGGCTTGTTCCAGCCGGGCCTGGTCGGCGAGCAGGCCCCGGGGTTGTCGGTGCGCTTCACCGGTATCAACCGCTCGGCGATCGCGTCGTACCTGGTCACGCTGTACTCGTCGCTGGCGGTGCTCACCGACGATGCGCTGGCGGTCCTGGAGGACGTCGGAGTGGACCACTTCCATGAGTACAAGTGACCTCCCGATAAGCGAGGCCGAGCTGTCGGCGCTGGCAAGCCAGTTGTTCGCCACCAGCCTGCGGCCCGGTCCGGACAGCCCGCCGTCGGTGACGGCAGCGTCCCCGCGTGGAGTGGCCCCGGATGTCACCACCGCGACCTCGGCCGGCGCCACCGCCCTCGGAGCGGCGCATCCGGGCACGCCTGCGGAGTTGGTTTCGGTGCCGCAGGGCGTCGTGCCCGCACCGACGTCGCCTGGGCCGGAGGCGAGCCCGCCCGGTGTGGCGCCGGTGGCGCCGCGCGGCAACGTGGCGAGCCCCGTCGTGCCGTTCGGTGGGTTCGACGCGTTCGCGGTGCCGTCCGGGCTGGTCCCGACGGCACCGGGTGTGCTCGCGGCTCCCCCATCCGCACCGGTCGCGCCGAACCCTTCCCCGTCGCTTCGCTCGCCCCAGCGCGGTTCAGCACCCTCCTGGCCGGGCACCGTCCCGGACGTCCCGCATCTGGGGTGGACGGGTGCGGCGCCGGCGTCCCAGGACGCCGACGGCTACTATTTCCTGCAGCGTCCCGACTCCGATATTGTTGCCGGCGAGCCTGTTCCGGCGATCCGCGACGATCACGAGATCTTCGATGTCACCGCGATCCGGGCCGACTTCCCGATCCTGCGGGAGACCGTCAACGGCAAACCGCTGATCTGGTTCGACAACGCGGCGACCACACAGAAGCCACAGGCGGTCATCGACCGGCTGGCGTACTTCTACACGCACGAGAACTCGAACATCCACCGGGCGGCGCACGAGTTGGCGGCACGGGCCACCGACGCCTACGAGGACGCCCGCGACACGGTGCGGCGTTTCCTCAACGCCGGTAAGAGCGAACAGATCATCTTCGTGCGCGGCACCACCGAGGCCATCAACCTGGTGGCCCAGTCGTGGGGCGGCAAGCACCTGGGCGCCGGTGACGAGATCGTCATCACGCATCTGGAGCATCACGCCAATATCGTTCCCTGGCAACTACTTGCGCAACGGACCGGCGCGGTGCTGAAGGTGGCCCCGGTCGATGATGCGGGCAATCTGCTGCTGGATGAGTTCGAGCGGCTGCTCGGGCCGAAGACCAAACTGGTTGCAGCCACCCAGGTCTCCAACGCGTTGGGCACCGTGACACCGGTGCAGACGATCGTCGAACTCGGGCACCGTTACGGTGCCAGGGTGCTGATCGATGCCGCCCAATCGGTCCCGCACATCCCCATCGACGTGCAGGCGCTCGGGGCGGACTTCGTGGTGTTCTCCGGGCACAAGATCTTCGGGCCCACCGGGATCGGGGTGCTGTACGGCACCGAGGAGGCGCTCGCGGAGACCCCGCCCTGGCAGGGCGGCGGCAACATGATCGCCGATGTCACCTTGGAACGTGCCATCTTCCAAGACATTCCGAACAAGTTCGAGGCGGGCACCGGAAACATCGCCGACGCCGTCGGACTGGGCGAGGCGTTGCGCTACGTGGAACGGGTCGGTATCGAGCGGATCGCGGCCTATGAGCACGCACTGCTCGACTACGCGACACCGCGACTGGCCGATATCGCCGGGGTGCGGTTGGTCGGTACCGCCGAGGAGAAGGCCAGCGTGCTGTCGTTCGTGCTGGCCGGTCACGAGCCCCTGGAGGTCGGCAAGGCGCTCAATGCCGAGGGCATCGCGGTGCGGGCCGGGCACCACTGTGCGCAACCCATCCTGCGTCGACTGGGTCTGGAGGCCACCGTGCGGCCGTCGTTCGCGTTCTACAACACCTTCGACGAGATCGATGTGTTCATCGATGCGGTCCGCCGCATCGCGGAGGGCTCCGCCTAGACAGCCGGCGAGCAGACCGGACCTGGGATGATCGACGGGTGAGCCATGACATCCGGGTGTTGACCGCCGAGGACGAGTTGATCGAGGCGGGCAACATCTTCCGCACCGCGATGATCGGGTTCCCGCCGCTCAACGAGCAACAACGTGTTCTGATCGGAAAGCTGTTGGAGCCGGGCCGCACGCTCGGTGTCTTCGTCGAGGGCAGGCTGGCCGCCACCGCCGATTCCACCACCAGCACGCTGACCCTGCCCGGTGGTGCGCGGGTGGGTCATGCCGCGGTCACGCATGTCGGCGTGCTGCCGTCGTACACCCGCCGCGGTATCGCGACGGCGCTATTGCGGCATCAGTTGCGCGATATCGCCGACCGCGGTGAGGTGTTGGCCTCGTTGCGGGCATCGGAGGCGACGATCTACGAACGCTTCGGCTACTCGGTGGCGACCACGACGGCCACCATCGAGGTGCGCACCGCCCGGGCCGCACTGCGTCCCGGGGTCACGGTGGGCGGACCGGTGCGACTGGTCGAGCCGGGCAGGGAGTGGGACATCCTGCCCCGGATCTATGCCGCCCATCGCGGCGTGCGCCCGGGGTCGATCGACCGCGACCCGCACTGGTGGCTCAATCAGCAGCTGCGCGCCGAGGGTACTGCCGGCGCACGTTTCGTCGCCGTGCACGGCCCGGCCGGCGAGGAGACCGGGTTCGTCCGCTACCACCCGGTGGGCACCGACACCTGGTTCACCAGCGATCAGCGGACCGTCGTCGTCGACGATCTGTTCGCCCCGACCGAGCAGGCCTATGTGGGCCTGGTGCGCTTCCTGCTGGATCTCGATCTCGTCGACCGGCTGGTCTTCACCCAAGCCCCCGTGGACAGTCCGTTGCCATGGCTGCTGCGTGACCGACGTGCCGCTCGGATCACCGGCGTGCATGACGAAACCTGGTTGCGGGTGGTCGATGTGGCGCAGGCGCTGAGTCGACGCACCTATGCCGGAACCCGGCCCGTGACATTGCGTGTCGAGGATCCGCTGCTGACCGAGAACTGTGCGACGTATGCGATCTCTGCGGACGGTGTTCAGACCACATCCGCGCCGGCGCAACTCGTCGCCGACGTTGCCGGCCTCGGGGCCGCATTGCTCGGCGGCACGTCGTGGCGTGACCTCGCATCGGCGGGTCTGGTGGGAGTGCACGACCCGGTGGCGCTGGCCGCAGCCGACGAGTTGTTCGCGGTGCCGCAGGCGCCGTATGCGGGGTTCATCTTCTGAATCGTGCCGTCCCGCTCAATACGGTGGTGGGTGGGTGTCGATGTGGGTGCGGTTGTGTGCGCGTTCGTGGGCTATTCGGTAGGGCCGGTTTTGTGCGCGGGTGCGGGATCGTGTGGGGGCGGCCCGTTCTCGGCCCGGCACCGGTGGTGGCGCGGTGATCGGACCCAGTTCTGCCGTGGGCACCGCTAGCCGAGGGAAGAGCAGCGCGCCGTCGGGTGTGGTCGTGTAGATGCTGCCGTTGGGGGCGGTGAGGGTGAGGGTGCCATCGAGATGCTGCTGGTCGGTCCAGCCGCCGGGCCCGCAGTGAAATGTCTTGATCAGATACACCTGATCATCCCACCGGGGTACGACAACTCACGCAAACGTCAGCGACGTCCGACCAACCAGGCCTGTCCCCCGCCCTCACCGTCGGCGATCACATCGAGATCACCGAAAGCCGAACGCAATTCACCGGCAACAGCCCTGAATCGGCCGGGTGCGGAGCCCACCTCGCTGAGCACGCAGATCGCCAACAGCCCGCCCGGCTTCAGCCGCGCCGTCATCGAACGGTATAGGGCGGTATCGCGAAACTTGTGGCACAGCAGCACATCGGCCGGTTCACCCGACGGCAGACCTGCATCGAGATCGGCCACGTCGAAGGCAACCGGGACGGCGGTCTGTTCGGCGAGCCGACGCGCCTGGGCAATGGCCACCGCGGAGATGTCGACGGCATGCACCCGCAGCCCGCGCTGCGCCAGCCACACCGCGGCACCGCCTGTGCCGCAGGCGATGTCGAGAGCCGTACCGGTGCGCGGGAAGACATCCTCCACACCGCCGAACACAGCGGGCAACGCGGCCACGGGCATGTCGGCACCCTCGACGTACATCGCGGCCCAGCGGGCACGGTCCTCAGCGCTCACACCACACCCCCACGAACCATAGGACGAAGACCTATTTGGCGGCGTTCTCCAGCATCTGCGCGGCGATCTCCGCCGCTTCGTCGCCCGCACCGTAACTACATGCCCAGGCCTCAACGGTGAGGTTGGACGCGAAGGACAACGCGTGCTGGCATTCCCAACCGTCGGCGTCCTCCTGCGCGGTCACCTGGGTGAGCACGGTGCCACTGTCGGTCAGATCCTCGATCTGCCAGGTGTAGCTGTCGGTGCCGTCGTCGATGTCGATCGAGGAGCCCGCACACTTCTTCCACATCGCCTGGGAGTCGTCGAAGAACTGCTTTGCGTCGTCGGCCGAGGGATAGAGCACCGCGGTCTGCTCGACCCAGTGCGCATTGTCCTCATCGGGTTCGCGCGAGACCTGATCGCGCACCGCCGTGTAACCGCTGTCGCCGTAGACCGGCTGCTCGGCACCGAAGATCGCACCGAGGCACTCCGGATTGGAAACGTCGCGGGAATGGTCGACCATCTGATCGAGCTCACCGGTCACCTCCATGGTGTCCGACCCCATGATGGAGTTGATCTCGCCGATGGGCAGCAACACATCATCGAGTTGGCGCTCGCGAAGCAGTGGCACATCGGCGGGCACGGCGTTCGGGTCGCGGACCGCCTGACCGCTCACGGTGCTGGTGCAGCCGGTCAGCAGCGCGCAGCCGACGGCAGCGGCCAGGACGGCATGACGGGCGTATCGCACGCGTGACGCGGCTGCTGTGTTCACCGCGCCATTGTGACCGATGACGCGCCTGCGAGTCACTTCTTGGCTTTGTCCGCGACGGCCTCGGTGGACAGCGCCGCGACAAAGGCCTCCTGCGGGACATCGACGCGGCCGATGGTCTTCATCCGCTTCTTGCCCTCCTTCTGCTTCTCCAGCAGTTTGCGCTTACGGGTGATGTCACCGCCGTAGCACTTGGACAACACGTCCTTGCGGATGGCCCGGATGTTCTCGCGGGCAATGATCCGTGAGCCGATCGCGGCCTGGATCGGCACCTCGAACTGCTGGCGCGGGATGAGTTCCTTGAGTTTCGTCGTCATCTTGTTGCCGTAAGCCGCGGCGCCGTCCTTGTGCACGATGGCGCTGAACGCGTCGACGGCCTCGCCCTGCAGCAGGATGTCGACCTTCACCAGGTCGGCCTCCTGCTCGCCGGCCTCCTCGTAGTCCAGGCTGGCGTAACCGCGGGTGCGGGACTTCAACGAATCGAAGAAGTCGAAGATGATCTCGCCCAGCGGCATCGTGTAGCGCAACTCGACGCGCTCCGGGGACAGGTAGTCCATCCCGCCGAGCTCACCGCGGCGGGTCTGGCACAGCTCCATGATGGTGCCGATGAACTCACTGGGCGCGATGACCGTCGTCTTGACCACCGGTTCGAAGACGGCGCGAACCTTGCCCTCGGGCCAGTCCGACGGGTTGGTCACCACCATCTCGGTGTTGTCCTCTTTGACCACCCGGTAGACCACGTTGGGGGCGGTCGAGATCAGGTCGAGATTGAACTCGCGCTCCAGGCGTTCGCGGGTGATCTCCATGTGCAGCAGGCCGAGGAATCCGCACCGGAAGCCGAACCCCAGTGCCACCGATGTCTCGGGCTCATAGGTCAGCGCGGCATCGTTGAGCTGCAGCTTGTCCAGCGCCTCACGCAGCACCGGGTAGTCCGAGCCATCCACCGGGTACAGGCCGGAGTAGACCATCGGGCGGGGCTCGCGGTACCCGGTCAACGCTTCGGTCGCACCGTGGCGCGCCGTGGTGACGGTGTCGCCGACCTTGGACTGACGGACATCCTTCACGCCGGTGATGAGGTAGCCGACCTCGCCGACCCCGAGGCCGTCGGAGGCCTTCGGTTCGGGTGAGACGATGCCGACCTCGAGCAACTCGTGCGTCGCGCCGGTGGACATCATCTTGATCTTTTCGCGGGGATTGAGCTTGCCATCCACGACGCGCACGTAGGTGACCACGCCGCGGTAGATGTCGTAGACCGAGTCGAAGATCATCGCCCGCGCGGGGGCGTCGGCATCCCCGACCGGCGCCGGGATCAGCCGGACGACCTCGTCGAGCAGTTCGCGCACACCCACACCGGTCTTGCCGGACACCCGCAGCACGTCCTCGGGCTCACAGCCGATGATGTGCGCGATCTCCCCGGCGTACCGGTCCGGATCGGCGGCGGGCAGGTCGATCTTGTTGAGCACCGGGATGATGGTGAGGTCCCGGTCCAGCGCCAGATAGAGATTGGCCAGCGTCTGCGCCTCGATGCCCTGCGCGGCGTCGACCAGCAGGACCGCCCCCTCGCAGGCCTCCAAGGCGCGCGAGACCTCGTAGGTGAAGTCGACGTGGCCCGGGGTGTCGATCAGATGCAGGACGTAGTTCTCTTCGGTGCCGTCCTCGCCGGTGACCGACCACGGCAGCCGCACGTTCTGGGCCTTGATGGTGATCCCGCGCTCGCGTTCGATGTCCATCCGGTCCAGGTACTGGGCCCGCATGTCGCGGTCCGCGACGACGCCGGTGATGCCCAGCATCCGGTCGGCCAGGGTCGATTTACCGTGGTCGATATGGGCGATGATGCAGAAGTTCCTGATCTGCGCCGGCGCAGTGAACGTCTTGTCGGCGAAACTACTGATGGGAATCTCCTGGTCGAGGCGCGATAGTCGAGTCCAGCGTATCGACAGCAGGCCGTCGCCTCACAATCGCGACCTATGCTCGTCACATGGCGTCGCAGTGGAAGACCTTCCAACGCTTCGCGGAGCACCTTGTCTTCAACGAAGCACCCAAGCTCATCCGGCAGCTGCCCAAGCCCGAACGGGTCCTGCAACAGGGGCTGAAAATCGGGCTGGACGCGCTGGCCGGAGCTCAGACCGTCCAGCGCCCACCGACGGCGATCCCCGCCGGACGCCCGGTGACCAGCGCGAGCGTCCCGACCGCGCACCGGGCCAGGCGCATCGAGTACTCCCCCGACCTGGACGGCCGAGCCGACCCCGGCGAGATCGTGTGGACCTGGGTGGTCTACGAAGACGACCCCACCCGCGGCAAGGACCGCCCGGTCCTCGTCGTCGGACGCGACCAGCGCGTGCTGCTGGGACTCATGCTGTCCAGCCAGGACCGGCACGCCGCCGACGGTGACTGGGTCGGCATCGGCACCGGCAGCTGGGACTACGAAGGCCGGCCCAGCTGGGTGCGGCTGGACCGGGTGCTCGACGTGCCCGAAGACGGGATTCGGCGCGAGGGCGCAATCCTGGAACGCGAGAAGTTCGAACTGGTCGCGACCCGGCTGCGCGCCGAGTTCTCGTGGAGCTGATTTTCGCTGCCGCGAAGACGTCCCGACTCAGACCAGTAGGCCCGCGCGCACCAGCGGCAGCACGCCGTGGCCGACATGGCGGATCTCGTCGGCCTGCGGGTAGCCCGAGAGCACGAACTCGCTGATGCCCAGACCCGCGTACTCGGCGAACACCGCGGCAACCTGCTCATAGCTGCCGATCGCGGCGGTACCCGCTCCGTCGCGTAACAGGCTCGGTCCGGCCCACAGCCCGGGATGGACCTCCAGGCTGCGCGCGTCGGTCAGTTGACCGGTGGTCAGCGCCGCCATCCGGCGCTGTCCCTCCGAACCGCTGGACAGGTAGCGATCGTGAGCACGGCGCACGGCGTCGGGGTCCAGGCCGGCGATGAGCTCGTCGGCGCGCTGCCAGGCCTGCTCCCCGGTGGGCCGCGCCACGGTGTGCAGGCGCAGGCCGAACCTCATTTCCCGTCCGTGTCGCGCCGCGGCGACGCGCACCCGGTCGATCTTCTCCGCGACCTGATCCGGCGGCTCACCCCATGTCAGGTAGACGTCGGCATGTTCGGCAGCCACCTCGATCGCCTCGGGTGAGGAACCGCCGAAGTAGACGGTGGGCACGGTCTGCACCGGATAGGCCGTCCTGGCGTTCTCCACGTCGTAGAACTCGCCATGGAAGGTGAACTCCGGATTGCTCCATGCGCCACGGACCACGGTCAAGAACTCGGCGGTGCGCCGGTACCGCGCGGACTTGTCGATCGCATCGCCATAGCGGCGCATCTCGGCATCGTCTCCACCGGTGACGATGTTGAGGGCCAACCGGTTTCCGGTGAAGCGCTGGTAGGTGCTGACCTGCTGGACGGCCAGCGTCGGTGAGAGCACGCCGGGCCGGAACGCCACCAGGAACGTGAGCCGTTGGGTGTGTTGGGCCAATGCCGCGGTGGCCAACCACGAATCCTCGCAATGGGATCCCGTCGGCGTGAGGGCTGCCTCGAATCCCAGATCTTCGGCAGTGCGCACCAGCGCGGTCAGGTTCTCCAGCGTCGGCTGCAGATGCGAGTGCGCACGGCTCGCCGCATCACCCCGGTTATCGGCGATGGTGGTGGTATCGCCGTGCGTGGGCAGATACCAGTGGAATTTCACCGTCACGGAGTCGACCCCTCGCCGACGATCCGCTTCGCCGATAACAGGCAGTCTTCAACTCGCATCCTGACAAATCTACTCAGCGACAGCGACTTTCGACAATCATGGCGCAGTTCGAATCAATCAGATCGCTACCGTTCCGCGGCGGGGGCCCAGTACGTATCTTGAGCGGATTCGCGCAGAGCTATGCCAGCGCTCCGTGCCGTCCGACCCTGGGGCCGGATCAACCAAGAGAGTCAACGTGATCGAGATCGAGAATCTGACCAAGAGGTTCGGCGACCGCACTGTCCTCGACGATATCTCGCTATCGGTCGGCAGCGGTGAGATCCTGGCCGTCGTCGGACCAAGCGGCGCCGGAAAGAGCACATTGTCGCGCTGCGTGAGCTTCCTGGAACGGCCCACCAGCGGCACGGTGCGCGTCGACGGTAAGGACTTCACCCGCCTCGACCGCGCCCAGCTGCTGGCCGCGCGCCGCAGCGTCGGCGTGATCTTCCAGACCGCTCCGCTGCTGCGCCGCCGCACTGTGGCCCAGAACGTCGCACTGCCATTGCAATACCTGCACGCCACCGACGACTCGGTGACCAAACGTGTCGACGAGCTATTGGGACGGGTCGGGCTCGGCGATCGTCGCGAGTTCTACCCGGCCCAGCTCTCCGGGGGCCAGAAGCAGCGGGTCGGCATTGCCCGCGCACTCGCGCTCGGCCCGTCCAACCTGCTCTCCGACGAGGCAACGTCCGGGCTGGACCCGGCCACGACCCAGTCGATCCTTGGATTGCTCGCCGAATTGCGCAACGAGTTCGGCCTGTCGATCATCCTGATCACCCACGAGATGGAGGTGGTCCGCGAGATCGCCGATTCGGTGGCCCGCATCGACAACGGCCGCATCATCGAGAGCGGCTCGGTCGAAGACATCATCCTCGATCCGAATTCCGCTCTGGCACACGAGCTGTTGCCCGATCGTCCCAATGCACCCTTGCGCGCACCCGGTGACGTGTGGGAGATCTCGTACGCCTCCCGCGATGTCCCGCCGGATTGGTTGACCTCCATCCGATCCACCCCGGGACTGGCCGGCGCACAGGTCCATGTGCTCAGCGCCAGCGTGGAAGCGATCCGCGGCGTCGCGGTGGGCCGCGCCGTGCTCGCCATCTCCCCCGGCGCACCAGCCGGTTTCGCCGATCACCTGCGTGCCCGCGGCCTGCACGTGCGTGCCGTCGACACCGTCGGCGGCGAGGAAGCGGCATGACCCTGGTCGCCGCCGAAGACTTCAGCACCCCATGGGCGCGGGTCCCCGATCTGTTGCTGCCCGCCTACGGTGAAACCTGGGTGATGGTCGGGGTGACGATGGCGCTCGTGGTGTTGATCGGCACACCGGTGGGCATCGTGCTACACAACACGTCCTCGTTCGGGCTGTTCCCGGACCCGCGAGTGTTCAACGCGCTGAACACTATCGTGAACATCGGCCGATCGCTGCCGTTCCTGATCCTGATGGCCGCGATCATCCCGATCACCCGATTCATCGTCGGCACCACCATCGGCATCGCCGCTGCGATCGTGCCGATGACGGTGGCCGGGATACCCTTCTTCGCCCGCCTCGTCCAGAACGCGCTGCGCGAGGTCCGCATCGACGTCGCCGATATGGGACTGGTCTCGGGCGGCTCGCACGTCCAGGTCATCCGGTCCGTGCAGATGTCCGAGGCGCTCCCCGCGCTGGCCGGTGCCCTCACCGTCAACACCATCGCGATGATCGAGTACTCGGCGATCGCCGGGTCCATCGGCGCCGGCGGCGTCGGACACCTCGCGATCACATACGGCTACAACCGATTCGACGACAACATCATGATCGCCACGGTGATCGCGCTGATCCTCACCATCCAGTTGGTGCAGTTCACCGGCGACCGTGTCGTCAAAGCACTCACCCGCTGACCCGACCAGAACAGAGGAACACATGACAGACCAGCACAACCCGACGGCAGACATCGAGATCAGACAGCGCAAGCGCTGGCCGTGGATCGCCTCGGCCGCCGGTCTGGTTGCCGTCGTCATCGGCGGTATCGTCTACAGTCAGACCGCCAATCGAGACCAGCCCTTCGGCACCGAGCTCGAGGTGGCCACCTGGAGTACCGATATCGCGGCCGAGAACCTACTGGCCTACATCAGCGAGAACATCGCGCCCGAGCACGGAATCACCATCAAACCCGTGCAGATCGACAACCTGATCGAGATCAACCGCGCGGTCGACGCCGGTACCGTGGCCGGCAACTTCTTCGAGCACCAGCCGTTCCTGAACGATGCCATCGCCGCGAACGGTTTCGAACTGACGCTGGCCGCACCGACATTCACCTGGGATCAGGCCACCTACTCAGACAAATACGACAGCTGGGACCAACTGCCCGCCGGTGCCAAGATCGCCCTGCGCGACGATCCCGCCCGTCAGGCCATTGCCCTGCTGGATCTCGCCGAGGCCGGCCAGATCACCTTGGCGCCGGGCAAGGACACCGTCGAGGGGCTGCCCCAGCTCAGCGATGTGGCCGCCAACCCGAAGGACTACGAGTTCGTCCAGGTACCGATCGGCCAACTGGCCCGCAGTCTGGCCGATGTCGACGCCGTGGTGGTGCACATCTCCGATGTGTATGCGGCGGGACTGCGCGAAGACCAGATCCTGGACCGCCATCCCGCGCCCGCCGGCAGCGAGGGCGGCCTGGTGGTCAGCAACAAACATCTCGACGACCCGAACGTCGAGAAGCTGATCGCCACCTTCTCCGACCCGAAGATCGCCGAGTTCCTGCAGACCACCGACAACGCCCTCATTCGCGACACCCTCGGCCCGATCGGCGAGTCGGACTCCGCGGGACAAGGCACCAGCTCGTGACCGACCGACGCCGTAAGCCGCTGTACTACTCGGCATTCGTGATGAACACCGCATCCCATGTGCTGCACGGGTTGTGGCGGGCACCGGAGGCGCAGAACCACAAGTTCAATTCGCTGCGGCATTGGACTTCACTGGCCGCCGAGGTCGACAAGGCGGGCTACGATCTGCTGTTCTTCGCCGATGTCTTCGGGTTGCGCGCGCCGTGGAACGGCAACTGGCGCAAATCCGTCGAGGCGGGCATCCAGATCCCGGTCAACGATCCCTCGGTGCTGGCCTCCGCGCTCGCGGCGGCGACGGAGAACCTCGGCATCGTGTTCACCAGCTCCATCATCCAGGATCACCCGTTCAATTTCGCCAGGCGGATGTCCTCACTCGATCATTACACCGAGGGCCGGCTGGGCTGGAACATCGTGACCAGCTTCAACGCCAACATGTTCCGTAGTTTCGGCCACGAGGGCACCCTCGCCCACGACGAGCGCTACGAGTGGGCCCACGAATACGTCGACGTCGCCTACAAACTCTGGGAGGGTTCCTGGGACGAGGACGCGCTGGTGCAGGACAAGCAGCGCAGCGTGCATTCCGACCCGGACAAGATCCACCGGATCAACCACGTCGGACCGCGCTACCGCGTCGAAGGACCGCATTTCACCTCACCGTCTCCGCAACGCACACCGGTGCTGTTCCAGGCCGGTTCCTCCCCCGCGGGTCAACTGTTCTCGGCCCGTAACGCCGAGGGCGTCTACATCGGCAGCCCCTCACCGGCGGATGCCTACAAGCTGACCACCGAAACCCGATCACTGGCAGCCGAATACGGCAGGGATCCCGATGACATCACCTTCGCCCAAGGTCTGTCGTTCGTCATCGGCGACACCCATGCCGACGCGATCCGACGCAACGACGAACTCAAGCGCTACCTCGACCTGGAGGGCATCGCCTTGCACGCACTCGGCGATGCCGGTATCGACGCGGGCGGGCTGCCGCTGGATACCCCGATAAGTGAGCTCGGTGAGTTCACCGGCATCCAGAGCTTCAAGCGCTGGGCCGCCGAGGTTTCCGGCAACGAGGAGCCCACCATCCGCGACATGGCCTGGGTGATGGAGGGCGCCAACCGGGTCGTGGGCACCCCCGAGGAGATCGCGGACCGCTTGGAAGAATGGCGGGAGGCCGGCGTGGACGGAATCAACGTCTATCACGCCACGGTTCCACAATCGTTCCGCGAGGTGGCCGATCGGCTGTTCCCCACCCTGCGTGAGCGCGGCCTGCTCGGCACCGACAAGTCGGGCACGTTGCGCCACAAGCTGCTCGGCAAGGGAGACCGACTGCCCGACAGCCATCCGGCCGCGCGTTACCGCGGCGCTTTTGCCGGCAACTCGCTGGCCGATCGGGAGACCCAACCGGTCGCCTGATCAGTCGAGCGCGAACCGGACATGCGGAAGCCCGTCCTCGACGGTGACCCGGCATCGGACCCCGTACACCATCTCGATCAGCTCCCCGGTCAGCACCTCGGCGGGAATGCCCGTCGCCACGACGATCCCGCCGGACAGCACCACGATGTGATCGCAGAACATCGCCGCCAGATTGAGGTCGTGCAGCGCGACGACCGTGGTGATGTCCAGCCGGCGGACCAGCGCCAGGATCTCCAACTGGTGGGCGATGTCGAGGTGGTTGGTCGGCTCGTCGAGCAGCAGGTGGTCCGGGTCCTGGGCCAGCGCCCTGGCGATCTGGACCCGCTGGCGCTCGCCGCCGGACAGGGTGTGCCAGAACCGCTCGGTCATATCGGTCAGCCCGGTCGCTGCCAACGCGCGGTCCACCACCGCCGTGCCCTCGGTGTCCGTCCCGATCATGCCGGTGTACGGGATCCGCCCCAGCCGCACCACATCACGCACCGTGATGTGCAACTCGGTCTCGGCGTGCTGGGCCACCATCGCCACCCGCCGGGCCAGGGTGCGCCGCGACATCCGGGCTATCGGACGACCATCGAGTTCGACCGTCCCGTCGTCGGGATGGTCGACCCCGGCGAGCAGCTTGAGCAGCGAGGACTTACCGGATCCGTTCGGCCCGAGCAGTCCCACGGTGCTGCCCGGCGCGGGCTCCAGGGTGACACCGTCGAGCACCAGTCGGCCCGAGCGTGTCCAGCCGACCCGGTTCGCGCGCAGGCTCATGTGTCGACGATTCGCTTACAAGCTGCGCTCATGCCGGTATCCCCCGGCGGCGCAACAGGATCAACGCGAACGCAGGCACGCCCAACAGTGCGGTCACCACCCCGGTGGGCAGCTCCTGCGGTGCGAACACGGTGCGGGCCAACGTGTCGACCCACACCATGAACACCGCGCCGAAGATTGCCACCGTCGGCAGCAGGCGCAGATGCGCGGGCCCCACCACGAATCGGGCGGCGTGCGGTAACACCAACCCGACGAATCCGATCGCCCCGGCAGCACTGACCAGTGCGGCGGTGATCAGCGCGGTCATCACCAGCAGCACGATGCGGGCCTGCCGGACCGACACTCCGAGGGTGGCCGCGGCATCGTCACCGAAGGCGAACGCGTCCAGCGCCCGCGCGTAGGCCAGACAGCACACCAGTCCGGCGCCCACCACCACACCGCAGACCGCGACATCGTTCCAGGACACCCCGGCAAGGGAACCGAGCAACCAGAACAGCACGCCCCGGGTCTGCTCGGCGTCGGCCGATGACAAGACGATGAACGAGGTCAACGCCGAGAACAATTGTGTGGCAGCGACACCGGCCAGCACCACCCGGTCGGTGCCGCCGCCCGCGGCATGTGCCAACAGCAGCACCACCCCGAAGGACAGCACCGCGCCGACGAACGCGCCGCCGGAGAGCGTGAGCGCGCCCGCGCCGACCCCGAGCACCGCGATCAACACCGCGCCGGTCGAGGCACCCGAGGAGACCCCGAGCACGAACGGATCGGCCAGCGGATTGCGCAGCAGCGATTGCAGAATCGCACCACACAGTGCCAGCCCCGCACCGCAAACGGCGGCCAGCAGCACCCGCGGCAACCGCAGCTGCCATACGATGCCGTCCTGGATCCTGGTCGCGCCCGAGGGACCGGCACCCAGATGTTCGGCGACGATCCCATAGACGTCACGGACGGACAGGGCCGCCGGACCGATGGTGATGGCCACCGCCGCCGAAGCGACCAGCAGCGCCAGTCCCAGTACCCAGAGAACGGCCAGCGAGGGCGTGCGCAGCGTCAACGTTCGGCGGCGTATCCGAAGCGGCGCAGTCCATCGGCGACCTTCTCGGTGCCGTCGACGGTGCGGATGGACGGGTTGAGGTCGGCGCCGTTGACCACGATGTAGCGCTTCTGCTGGACGGCGGTCAGCCGGGAGGTCACCGGATTGGACTCCAGGAAGGCGATCTTCGCATCCAGCGCGTCACCGTCGATGGTGCGCCGGCTCAGGTCCGCGAGCACCAGTACGTCGGGATCGCGTTCGGCGATCACCTCCCAGCTGACCTGCGGCCACTCCTCGGTGGTGTCGACGAAGATGTTGCGCGCACCGACCGCGTCGGTGATGACACCCGGCGAGCCGCAGCACCCGGCGAAATAAGGGGCCCGGATATCGGAGAACCAGTACCCGAGATCGGCGTCGACCTGCAACCGGTTGGCCTGCATCCGTTGCTCCAACTCGGCGACCAGCTCCTCACCACGGTCGGTGACGTCGAAAATTCGTGCCAGATCCCGGATCTCGCGGTAGATGGCCGCCATGGTGAAAGGTTCGGTGCGGGCACCGTCTTCGTTGACCGACACCTTTCCCTCGCAGTCGCTGGGTGCCAGATAGGTGGGCACACCGAGGGAGGAGAACTGATCGCGGTCGGCAACGCCGCCGGGTCCGAGCGTTCCGGCGAAGGATGCCGATACGAAGTCGGGTTCGGTGTCGAGCACGGTCTCCAGCGACGGCTTGTTCTCCGCCAGTTTCGGAACCGTGGCATTGGCCGCGGCGAGGTTCTCCCGTACCGGATCTGTCCAGGTCGCGGTGCCGACCATCCGGTCGGCGAGCCCGAGTGACAGCAGGATCTCGGTGGACCCCTGGTTCAGCGAGACCGCGCGCTGCGGCGGCGCGGGAATGACGACATCGCGGCCGCAATTGCTGACCGTCATGGGATAACCCGGGCCTGCCGCGTCCTCTGGGACGTGGACCGCCGACTGTCCGCAGGCGGTCAGTGCCGACACGGCGGCGATGCCGAGCACGGTGCGGACGATCATTTCGGTTCCCCGATCGTCGCGAAACCGTCGGCGAGCTTCTCCACGGCGTCGATCTGACGGATACCGGGGTCGAGTTCGGAGCCCGTCAGCACGACGTAGCGCTTCTGCTGGACGGCCGTCATGTTCCGCGTGACGGGGTTGGACTCCAGGAACGCAGTCTTGGTGTCGAGGGCGTCCCCGTCGATGCGTTTGCGGCTCAGATCGGCGAGCACCAGTACGTCGGGGTTGCGGTCGGCCAGAGCCTCCCAGCTGATCTCGGGCCAGTCCTCGGCGGCGTCGGCGAATACATTGGTGGCGCCGACCTCGCGGGCGTAGAGCCCGGGCGCCGAACAGCAGCCGGCCAGGTACGGGGTGCGCAACCCGGAGAACCAGAACGCCACCGTGGCGTCGCGCGCCTCGGTCCGAGGTGCGTCATCGAGCCTCTTCTTGAGCCGGCTCACCAGTTCCGCGCCACGGTCCTGGACGTCGAAAATCTGTGCCAGTTCCGTGATTTCGCGAAACAGTGTGTCCATCTCCAGCGGTGCGGTGCGCGTCACCGTCTCGCCGTCGACAATGGCGTCGGTGCACACCGAGGGCGACTGGTAGGTGGGGATGCCGAGTTCGGCCAGGCGGGTGCGCTCACCGACGACGGCAGGGGTGAATGTGTGGGCGCTCGCCGAGGTGATGAGGTCCGGTTCCAGGTCGAGCACCGCCTCCAGGCTCGGGTCGTTGTCGGCGATCCGGGGCACCCGGTCGTTGTCGGCGGCCAACGCGGGCAGCACCGGGTCGAACCAGGTGGAGGTGCCCACCATGCGGTCCGCCAGGCCGAGGGAGAGCAGGATCTCGGTGGAGGCCTGATACAGCGACACCGCGCGTCGCGGCGCCTGCTCGAAGGTGACCTGCACGCCGCAGTTCTGCAGCGTCAGCGGATAGCTGGTGTGGCCGGCTTCAGCGGCGGCGGCAGCGAGCTCGGCGGCCGGTTCATCCGCTCTACTGCAGGCGGTGACGGTGAGAACAAGACAGAGCAGCGTGACGGTGACACGCACGGCGGTGACTTCCTTCGGTACAGGGCCCAAACGCGGAGCCGTCGACGATTGCACGACCGCAGGCATTCGGGCTCGAGGCCATGCCTCACACCGCTGCGCGTCAGCTCCGGATTGGCACCGGATTCCCCTGCAGGTCAGCACCGCACTCTACCGGTATGGCACCGCAGACGGGTTTACCGCGGGTTCCGCCACATCGGGTACATGACGGGTCCCCCGTCGGGGAGGGCGATCTCATCGGTGACCTCGAAGCCGAACCGCTGGTAGTAGCCGATGTTGTCGGGATTGCTGGACTCCAGGTACGCAGGCGCGAACTCGGCATCACAACGGTCCAGCCGCGAGCGCATCAGGGCGTGCCCGAAGCCGCTACCCCGGACCTGCGGATCACTGCCGATCACTGCCAGGTACCAGTGCGGCTCGTCCGGGTGCGACCGCTTCATCAACTCCGACACCTGCATCCCGCGCCGCACCGCGCCGCCGAAGGTCAGCAGCATCGACGGCGCCGCGCGCAATTCCTCGGCCGCGGTGTGCCGCCACTGACCCGGCGGGTCCCACAGCGCCGCCGCCGCGATGCCGGACTCCGCGCAGGCAACCTCCACCCCGCCGCCGGCCAGATGGTGATACCGGGTCAGTCCAGAAAACAGCTTGTGCAGTTTGCGCCGACGCGCCTGCGGGTCGGGCAGCATCCACGTCATCACCGGATCATCGAAAAACGCCCGGCCCAGCACCCGGCACAGGGTGTCGACATCGGAACGGACGGCGGGTCGTACCTGGGGGTCATGCACCCGTCCATTCAGCCCTGCGTGATGTACGCCTGCAAGTACTCCGTGCTGGACTCGAGTTCCTGCATGCGGCTCTTGACCAGATCGCCGATGCTCACGATCCCGGACAACCGGCCGTCCTGCAGCACCGGGATGTGCCGTACCCGGTGGTGGGTCATCGCGGCACTCAAACTGTCGACAGAATCCTCGGGCGCACAGAACAGCAGATGCGTGGTCATGATCTCGCCGACCGGTCTGGTCAGCAGATCGGCACCCAGATCATGCAGACGGCGCACCACATCGCGCTCGGAGACGATGCCGACCGGTCCTTCCGGACCCACGACCACCATCGCGCCGATGTTCCGCCCGACCAGGCCCGCGAGCAGATCGGCCACCGAGGTCTCCGGTGCGATCGTGGCCACCGACGACCCCTTGTTCCGCAGTACGTCGGCTATCCGCATGACGCCCTCCCGCGATATGTGATCTCCGCCATACTCAGGCTACGTCCGATCGGCCCCGTATGGACGATTGCGGCGGTATATGTGGGCGATGATCGAGGTGACGCTCCTTGGAACCGGCAGCCCCATCCCCGACCCGGACCGAGCCGGCCCCTCCACTCTGATCCGCGCAGGCGACCAGACATTCCTCGTCGACTGCGGCCGCGGGGTTCTGCAGAGACTCGCCGCTGCCGGCTCGGGCGCACCCCAACTCAGCGCGCTGTTGTTGACCCACCTGCACAGCGACCATATCGCCGATCTTGGCGATGTCCTGATCACCCGGTGGATCGGTACGTTCGGCCCCGACCCCACGCCGCTGCCCATCATCGGGCCCCCTGGCACCGCCGAAGTGGTCAAGGCGATGCTGGCCGCGTTCGGCCATGACATCTCCTACCGACTGGAACACCACGCCGACCTGACCGAACCGCCCCGGGTGCAGGTGCACGAGTACACCGACGGGACGGTGTGGGATGAGGCCGGCGTGCACGTGCGCGTCTCGCCCACCGACCACCGACCGGTCGCGCCGACCATCGCCTTCCGCGTCGATCACGGTGGCGCCTCGGTGGTGCTCGCCGGAGATACCGTGCCGTGCGCCACGCTGGACGCACTGACCGCCGGGGCAGGTGCGTTGGTGCACACCGCGATTCGTCGCGATCTGATCGAGGCGGTGCCCCTGCAGCGGGTGCGCGACATCTGCGACTATCACTCCACTGTGGAACAGGCCGCCGATACCGCCGCGCGCGCCGGCGTCGGCATCCTGATTCTGACCCATTACGTGCCCGCCATGGCGCCGGGCACCGAGGATCAGTGGCGGGCGCTGGCAGCCACCAGGTTCGACCGCCAGATCGAACTCGGCAACGATCTGCACCGGGTGCAGGTGCACCCCGGCGTCTGCGTCAAGCCAGCCGGGTGATCTCCACGACCACGTCCAGGTCGGTGGATCCCTCGCCCGAGTAGATGCCCTTCAGCGGGGTCACATCGGCATAGTCGCGGCCCACACCGACGCTGATGTACTGCTCGTTGATGTCCTTATCGTTGGTCGGGTCGTAATGCCACCAGTCGCCGGTCCAGGCCTGGATCCAGGCATGGCTCTGCCCTTCGACGGTGTCACCAACCTTTGCGGTGCGTTTGGGATGCAGGTACCCCGACACATAACGGGCTGGTATTCCCATGCCCCGCAGCAGGATCAGCGTCAGGTGCGCGAAATCCTGGCAGACACCCTTGCCCTCACGCAACGCGTCCAGGCCCGAGGAGTGCACGCCGGTGGTGCCGGGCACGTACTTGAGTTCACCGGCCACCCACCGCGATGCCTCGATGACCGCCTGCGCAGGGTCGTGATTCTTCCTGATCTGGCGGCCCACCCGCTCCATGCGCTTGCTGGCAGGTGTGTAGACCGTCGGGGTCAGCAACTCGTCGAAGCGGTCGACCACCGCCTCCGATTCCAGGTCGTCCCACGTGACCGAAGACTCCGGGATGACCGGTTGCTCTGTCTCCACCACCGAGGACGCCGTCACCTCCAGTTCGGTGTGCGGAGCGTGCAGATCGAACGTGGTGACCGCCGTGCCCCAATAGTCGACATAGCGGTACTGACGCGTCGCCGGCACGGTCTCCACCCGGTTCAGGATGACGTTCTGCCGGGAATCCGAGCGCGGCGTCAGGCGCGCCTCGTTGAAGGACGCTGTGACGGGCGACTTGTAGGCGTAGCCGGTTGCGTGGACTACCCGCATACGCCACATCAGATCTCTCCCTCTTCGATGACGGTGCCGCCGGCCCGACCGGCATCGGTCCAGGCAACCCACGGCGCGGAGTGAAAGTACTGCAGTGCCAACGCCTCCCCCACCTTGACACAGGTCTGCTGCAATGCCGCCAGCTGATCTTCCAGCGATTCCAGGAGCACACCGGGTGGCAGGAACTCCAGCTCGCTGCGGGCGCGTCCGAGCAGCCGCTGCGCCTCGGCGGTCGCCCCGACCCGATTGTGCCTACGGTGCAACAACTCGTCGAGACTGTGCTCGGCAAGGCGCAGGGAGTAGAAGATCGACCGCGGGAACAGCCGGTCCAGCAACAGGAATTCGACCACCCTGCTGGCGTCGAGGACACCGCGGTAGGTGCGCAGGTAGGTGTCGTGGGCGCCGGCGGAACGCAGTACCGTCACCCAGGCCGGCGACGAACCGCTGTCGCCGACCCGCGAGAGCAGCATGCGCACCGTCATGTCGACGCGTTCGATGGCCCGGCCGAGCACCATGAAGCGGTAGCCGTCATCGCGCGACAGCGTCGAATCGGCGAGACCGGCGAACATCGCCGCGCGCCCCTCGACATAGGCGAGGAACTCGTGCGGTCCCAGCCTGCGGGCGGCCCGCTCCCGCTCCGCCAAAGCGTTGTAGGTGGTGTTGAGGCACTCCCACATTTCGGTCGAGGTGACTTCGCGTGCTCCACGGGCATTCTCGCGGGCGGCGGTGATCGATTCGACGATCGAACAGCCACCCTGGGTGTCCCGGCCGAACGCGACGAGGTCGGTCAACGACCACACGTCGAGCTGTTGTTCGGGGGGTTCGATATCGAGCACCCGCAGCAGAACCCGCGACGTATGGTCGGGGTCGACGCTGGAGTCTTCGAGCAATTGGTGAACCACCACATCGAGGATGCGCGCGGTGTCGTCGGCGCGCTCCACATAGCGGCCGATCCAGTACAGCGATTCCGCGTTACGGGCCAGCATCAGTCGACCACCGCCTGTTGTTGCTGCTGCTGTTGCTGCTGTTGCTGTTCCGGGGCGGTACGGATTTCGCGGGCCTGCTGCTGCTGGGTCTGAGTCGACCCGTCGCCCTTGGCGTCCCGGCCCGCCTTGGTGCTGCGCGAGGCCTTCTCGGCGACCGAGGCCTGGCCGTTCTTGGCTGTCTCAGGCAGCGCGCGCACCACTTCGGCGGCGGCCAGTTCCCGATCGGCCGCCGAGGTCCGCGACGCCAGCACCCAGGTGTCCTTGGAACCGCCACCCTGGCTCGAATTCACCACCAGCGACCCCTCGGGCAGGGCCACCCGGGTCAGGCCGCCGGGCAGCACCCACACCTCGTCACCGTCGTTGACCGCGAACGGACGCAGGTCCACGTGGCGGGGTGCGAGCTTGTCGCCGATCTTGGTCGGCACCGTCGACAACTGCACGACGGGTTGGGCGATCCAGCCGCGCGGGTCGGAGCGGATCTTCTTCGAGATCGTGGCGAGTTCCTTGGGTGAGGCATCCGGTCCGAACACGATGCCGTACCCACCGGAGCCCTCCACCGGCTTGATCACCAGTTCGTCGACCCGGTCGAGCACCTCATCACGCTCCTCGTCCAGCCAGCAGCGGAAGGTGTCCACATTGGCCAGCAGCGGCTTCTCGCCGAGGTAGTACTCGATGATGGTCGGCACGTAGGTGTAGACGAGCTTGTCATCACCCACGCCGTTACCGACGGCGCTGGAGATGACCACATTGCCCGCGCGCGCGGCGTTGAGCACGCCGGCGACACCGAGCACCGAATCCGGCTTGAACTGCATGGGGTCCAGGAAGTCGTCATCGATCCTGCGGTAGATGACATCGACCTGGCGCTCCCCCTCGGTGGTGCGCATGTAGACGGTGTTGTCGCGGCAGAACAGGTCGCGCCCTTCGACCAGCTCGACGCCCATCTGTCTGGCGAGCAGCGAGTGCTCGAAGTAGGCGGAGTTGTACACCCCCGGGGTCAGCACGACGACGGTCGGATCGGCCTCGTTGGTCGCCGCCGCCTTGCGTAGCGCGCGCAACAGATGTGACGAGTAGTCACCGACGGCCCGGACCCGGTGCGAGGCGAACAGGTTGGGGAACACCCGCGCCATGGTCCGGCGGTTCTCCATCACGTAGGACACCCCCGACGGCGAACGCAGGTTGTCCTCCAGAACCCGGAAGGTGCCCTGGGCATCGCGGACCAGATCGATCCCGGCGACATGGATACGCACACCGTTCGGCGGGACGATCCCGACCGCCTCGCGGTGGAAGTGTTCACACGAGGTGATCAGCCGCCGCGGGATGACCCCATCGCGCAGGATCTCCTGTTCGCCGTAGATGTCGTCCAGATAGAGCTCCAGCGCCTTGACCCGCTGGGCAATGCCCTTCTCCAACCGCGTCCATTCCGCCGCCGAGATGACCCGAGGAACGAGGTCCAGCGGGAACGGCCGCTCCTGACCGGACAGCGAGAAGGTGATGCCCTGGTCGACGAACGCGCGACCCAGCGCTTCGGTGCGGGCCTCCAACTCGTCGGCATCCGACGGCGAGAGTTCAGCGAAGATTCCCTTGTAGGGCGGCCGGACGTTGCCGGAGCCGTCGAACATCTCATCGAAGGCCGCGCTGTAACCGGCGAACTCGGTGTAACCGTCGAAGATCCCCACCTGCTGTTTTTTCGTTCGTGAGGTCGAACGTGGCGGGCGTACGGTCTCGTTGGGCAGGGTTCGTAGGCTCACCGTGCACATGCTGCCGTAAGTCGGGCGTTTCGGCAGGCTGGTCCGGCCGGTTTTGGGGGATTGGTGCACCCGCTGGTAACCTGAACCACTGCTGCCCAGCCTGCATCGCTGCGCCGGGCGCCAAATACTTAGCAATCACACCGACGGTGAGAAGGAACTACACGCGTGGCCAACATCAAGTCGCAGGAAAAGCGCATCAAGACCAACGAGCGCCGTCGTCTGCGCAACCAGTCGGTCAAGTCCTCCCTGCGTACGGCTGTCCGCGGTCTCCGCGAGGCCATCGACGCCGGTGAGAAGGACAAGGCAGGCGAGCTGCTGGTGGCGACCAACCGTCAGCTGGACAAGGCCGCCAGCAAGGGTGTCATCCACAAGAACCAGGCCGCCAACAAGAAGTCCGCGCTGGCGCTGGCCGTCAACAAGCTCTGAGTCGATCTCTGCCGACCCGCGCGTCGACGCTCACGCGTCACGCGCGGGTTTTTGCGTGTCCGGGTAGCCGTGACCGGCCCCGCCGGAACGGTCAGCCGTCGGCAGCCAACTCGGCGACCTTGCGCACGGCCCGCTCCAGGGCGAAATCCGCATCGGCGGCCGCACCCTTGACATCGGCGTTGAGCGCGGCGACAACCCGGATGGCCTCGGCCACCCGGTCTCGCGACCAGCGCCGGGACTGTTTCTGCGCCTTCTGAATGCGCCACGGCGGCATGCCCAGTTCGCCGGCAAGCCGGTAGGGGTCGCCGGTGATCGGGCCGACGCGGGCGATGGTGTGCACCGCCTCGGCCAGCGCATCGGCGAGCACGACATGAGGTTCTCCGCTGTGCATGGCCCACCGCAGCGCCTCGGCGGCGCCGGACACGTCACCGGCGACCGCCTTGTCGGCGATGTCGAAGCCCTTCACATCGGCCTTGCCGCTGTGATACTGACGAACCGCGGCGACATCGACCTGCCCGTCTGTATCGGCGACCAACTGCGAGCAGACCGCGGCCAGTTCGCGGATATCCGAGCCGACGGCATCGAGGATCGCGGTGACGGTGGCGTCGTCGACCTTCATCTTCAGCACCCGGAATTCCCGCCGGACGAAATCGGCACGCTCGGCAGGCTTGCTGATCTTGGCGCACGGATGCACCTCGGCGCCAAGCTTTTTGAGCTGATC
This sequence comes from Mycolicibacterium neoaurum VKM Ac-1815D, assembly GCF_000317305.3. The sequence goes on from NC_023036.2 coordinate 3,999,270, forward strand.
TGCCATCGCCTTGGCCCGGCCGCCGCCGGAGTGCAGGACGACAAGTACGGTGCCCGGCGGAAGGTCGGCGGCCGCGCTGACGATCAGTGCCACCGCATCCTTGCCCGCCTCGGCGGCGGCCTCCAGCACCACCACGCGTTCTTCGGCGAACAACGAGGGACTGAGCAGTTCGGCCAACTCGCTGGTGCTCACCTCCCCGGCCCGGAGCCGGTCCACCGGGACGTCGACGGTGCCTGCCCGCTTGCGTGCCGCGCGCAGCAAATCTGCCACGGCGCGCTCGACCAGCAGTTCCTCGTCTCCGAGCACCAGATGTAGTCCCTCGCTCACCCGGTGATCGTTTCACGCCGACCCGACAACGCCGGAAACGGTCCACGCCAGCAGACAGCACAGACCCGCGACCGAGAGGTTCCGGCCCCACCGCCACCGCCAGGTGACGATCACCGCGATGGTGACCGCGGCCACCAGGACCATGCCGGGAGCCCCGGCCGGGACGGGCACCGTGGCATCGGGCAGCGCGGCGATCCGGTCGGCGACGACAAGCAGCCACCAGAGCTCGGGACCGGTGAACCGGACCATCAGCTCGGCTACCGGCGCGCAGACCGCCGATAGTGCGGCGGCCGCGGTACCGATCAGAGTGATCGGCGGAATGACGGCGCCGACAAGGACATTGGCCAAAACAGCGAAGACGCTCACATTGCCCGAGATCCCGGCGACGAGTGGTGCGGTGACCGCCTGCGCCGCCCCGGCGATGCACACCGCATCCGCCAGCGGCTTGGGCCAGCCCCTGCCGACCAGCCGGCGCGACCACCCGGGGGCGATCACCACCAGCGCGGCCGTCGCCACCACCGAGAGCGCGAACCCGGCATCCACGGCCAGCTGCGGGGCCACCACCATCAGCGCGATCACGGCCGAGGACAACACCGGGATCGCCTGCCTGCGCCGGTGTGACACCACCGCGAACAGGCCGATGCCGCCCATCACCGCGGCCCGCAACACGCTGGCCGACGGTTCCACGACGATGACGAACGCGATGAGCACCACCAGCGCCAACCCGGCCGCCGGCCGGGGCCCCACCAGCGCCGCGGACAGCAGCGCCGCACCGCACACGATCGTCACGTTCGCGCCGGACACCGCGGTCAGATGGGTCAGACCCGAAATCTTGAACGCCGCGGCCGAGGTGGCCGTGACCGCCGAGGTGTCCCCGAGCACCAGGGCGGGCAGCATCGCGGCCTGGTCGGCGGGCAGGACCCGGCGAGCCGCGGCGGAAAACCGCTCCCGGACGTGTCCGGCCAGGCGACGGACGGTGGGCGTCTCCCCCAGTGTCGGCCGACCCGCTGCGGTCAGCACCGCCACCGTCAGATCGGCACGTAGCGGCCGTCCGATCCGAGCGGTGAAGGTGGCCGGGCGGCCCACGGCCAGACCGGCGAATTCCGACACCGGCGCGAAGACCATCACCATCCCCGACGACGGGGTGCCGTCCACCTCCCGCAGGCCCGCCCGAAACATCATCCGGCCGCGGCCCAATGATCGCGGCGACTCGGTGGCGGCGATCGTCACGACGGCGCGGTCCCCATACCGCTCTGTGATCGGATGGTGGCGCACGTCGGCACTGCGCAGCGCGACCACGACGCCGAAGGCGGCACCCGTCACCGCAACGGCCGCGACACCCGCTGCACCCACACGAACTGCGCCCCTGCACGTCAGCACGCCGGTGATGGCGCAGGCCACCAACACCACTGCGCACGGCACCAGCCCGGGCCACACAATCCCTGCCGCGGTCACGGCCCAGGCCGTCAACGCCGCGGGAACCAGCCGGATATCGGCCGGACGCTCCTGGGTGATCGCGACGGCCATTCACGCGACCACCAGATCACGCAGCTTGTCCAGGCGGGCCGGACCTATCCCGTCCACCTCACCGAGTTGGTCGACACTGCCGAACGGACCGTTGGCATCTCGCCACGCAATGATCGCGGCGGCGGTGACGGGTCCGACGCCGGGCAGAGCGTCGAGCTCTTCGGCGGTCGCGGTGTTGAGGTTCACCGCGCCACGTCCCGAGGATCCATCGGTGCCGGCGGTTGCAGGGGCCGTAGCGGCGGTTCGCGCCGAACCGGCCGGTCCGGACGGTTCGCCCGCAGATCTCACCGAACTGCCCATCGGCGAGGGCGATCCCGGCGGTGCCGCAAGACCGACGATGATCTGCTCTCCGTCGGCCACCCGCCGGGCCATGTTCAGTCCGACAAGATCGGCACCGTCGAGCGCTCCACCCGCGAGTTCCACCGCATCGGCAACCCTGCCACCGCCCTCCAGGGTGACCAGACCCGGCTTGTTCACCAGGCCGACGACACTGACCACCACCGGTCCCGGGGGTGCGACCGGAGGCGAACTCGCCGTCGACACCATCTGGACCGGTGGCAGGTTGGCCGCACTCACCGGATGGTCCGGACTGCGCACGACGGTGAACACCGTCACCAGCACCGCCATGACACCGACGCCGATGAGCGCCATGACCCCGGCCCGTCCTGGATCCGCACGCAGCGCGGCCACCCGATCACCGAGGGTGCGCGGCGCCGGTCCGTCCGGAAGCCAACGGGCCAACGCAACATCGGACTGCTGATCGGCGTCCTCCGCCTCGGGTGGATCCACGGCGCGATCCTGGCTTGCACCGATACGTCGGGAGAGGCGCTGCGCCGGCGATTCGGTGTCCATGCGCCTGACGGTAGGCACGGACCCCGACCTCATCGGGCGGACAGCAGCTCAGTCGCGGGTGCCTGTGCACGAATCCGAGACTGTGGATAACTCGATCAGGCCGGTGTCAGTTCCTGGGCGAGCATCACGATGATCCCGCTGGGCCCACGGATATAGGTCAGCTTGTAGACGTCCGCATAGGTCGCGACACCGCGCAGCGGATGGCAACCGTGCCGCGCGGCGATCGCCAGTGCCTCATCGATATCGTCGACCGAGAACGCGACACGATGCATGCCTATCTCGTTCGGACGGGTCGGATGCGTCGGGATCGCGGCCGGATGGATGTACTCGAACAACTCCAGCCGGCCGTGCCCGTCCGGCGTCTGCAACATGGCGATCTTGCAGTGGTTACCGTCCAGATCGACCGCGGTATCGGCCCACTCGCCGCGGACGATGTCGCGGCCGATCACGGTGAGACCGAGATCGGTGAAGAACGCGATGCTTGCGTCCAGGTCCTCGACGGCGATGGCGACGTTCTCCAATTTGATCGGCATGAGCTCCTCACCCGCCGTGCGAGGCGAGCACCGCGATCTGTGGGTGCTCGGGGCCGTCGACCAGCAGGTAGGTCACCGCCAGACGCCCCAACTCGGCACCCTCGGTATCGCACCGTACGAACGCGCCGCGGTAGAGGGCCGAGGACGCGTTCAGTTCGGTGACGGCCGCGCTGAGTAGCGTGGTGGACTGATATCGCTGGGACCGCAGCGCGTCGACCTGGCTTTCCATGACCGCGACGACCTGGTCGGCGGTGGTGAGGCTGATCGCACCGGCGTCGGTGGTCAGCATCAGCGGCACGGCATAGCAGTCCACCAGCTCGGCCATCGGTTTCTCGCCGCGGACGACCGCCGCGAACACATCCACATAGCGGTCGAACCATCCCTGCACGGTCGTGGAATCCATTGCCATACCGAGAGTTTAGGTCGTCATCGACAGCGCGCCGCGAGCCTGCGCACGAACTGCTCGATGTCGGCGGGCCTCTCCTCGGCCATGAAATGTCCGGCGCCGGTCGTTTGATAGTGCAGATCCGAGGCCCACGCACCCCAGATGTCGACGGGGTCGAAGCCCAGTTGCCCGCCCCAGTCCTGGGAGATGACGCCGACCGGCATCGTCAGCAGGCGACCGGCCGCGCGATCGGCGCGGTCCATGTCGAGGTCGACGCCCGCGCTGGCCCGGTAGTCGGCGACGATGGAGTCCACCGCGGCGATCGAACTGTCGATGTAGTGCCGGCGTGCCTCGGCGGAGAAGGTAGACCCGCCGTGATCCCAGGCGTCCAGGAAGGAGGCGAAGAATTCCTCGGCCACGGCCGCGATCATCTTCTCTGGCAGTCCGGCCGGTTGTGCCATCAGGTAGAGATGCCAGGCCACCTTGGCGTCCACTCCGCGCAATACCGACCAGGTGTCCAGGGTCGGAAGGACATCGAGCACTCCCAGATACCGCACCACCTGCGGATGGTCGAGCCCGGCGCGGACCGCGACAAGGGCGCCGCGGTCATGACCGATCACCCCGAACCGGTTGTGGCCCAGTGACTTCGTCACCTCGACGATATCGCGGGCCATCGTCCGCTTGGAGTATGTCTCGGGTCCCGCCACTGCCGGTTTGCCGCTGCGCCCGTAGCCACGAAGGTCGGGCACGATCACGGTGAACTCGTCGACGAGGCTGCCGGCGACGTGACGCCACATGTAGTGCGTCTGCGGAAAGCCGTGCAGCAGCACCACGGCCTGCCCGCTTCCACCGACGGCCACGTTGATGCCGACACCGTCGGCTCCAGGCAGCGTCGCGTAGTCGAAATCGTCAATTTTCACAGGAGTTCTCCTCATTGCTTCACTCGATCGGGGTGTCCGGAAAAGATTCCGGCCGGCAATCCCCCGGACGCGGCCGGCGAGGCGCACAACGCAGGCACGACGACATGGTCGACGAGAGTCTCCAAGTAGCTGTCGTCACAGTCGAGTCCGTTCATTCGTCGCAACAGCACAACCGCGCCGACAACCTCTTCGTAGGCAAACGGATCGACTTCACAGGGCAGTTCACCGCGCCGTACGGCGGCATCGATGACGCTCGCGGGAAGCCGCGCGCCGGTCGGCCCGACGGTCCGTTCTATCTGATCGCAGAGGTCAGGATCCTCGATCCCGGCTTGCAGCAGCAACAGAGCGGTCTGACCGTCGGTGGATTGCATGGTGGTGAGCAACCGCCGGCACAGCGCCAGCAGATCACCGCGCAGACTGCCGGTGTCGATCTCATCGGCGTCGTCGCGCCGCGCCGGCATCGCCCTGAGCGCGGCACTGACCATGTCACGCTTGTTTTTCCAGCGCCGGTAAAGAGTGGCTTTGGAGGCGCCGGCGCGCCGGGCCACCTCTTCGAACGTCAGTGCGTCATAACCGACCTCGGTCAACAGCGTGTAGACCACCGACAGGATGTGCGCCTCCCGCGCAGCATCGCGCGGGCGGCCACCGGGACGCGACGATTCCTCGTCCGAGTTACGAAACGACACGTTCCGTATCATAAACAGAATGGGTCAACCCGGGCAATCCGGCCCGACTCTGAACACATCGGCAATAGTGTTCACCCCATGTCAGACTCCCCGCCCGTCGCCGCCGGCCCCCTGCGCGTCATCCAATGGACCACCGGCAATATCGGCCGTCGCTCACTGCTCGCCATCATCGGCCGCGATGACATGGAACTGGTGGGCGTCTACGCCCACGGTGCCGACAAGGTGGGAGTCGATGCCGCCGAACTCGCGAGCTGGCCGACCCTCACCGGCATCAAGGCCACCAATGACATCGGCGAACTGATCGCCCTGCGGCCCGACGCCTGCTGTTACAACCCCCTATGGCCCGATATCGACGAATTGGTGGCCCTGCTCGAGTCTGGCATCAACGTATGCTCCAGCGCCGCGTGGATCACCGGCGGCAAACAGAGCCCGCACGACCTCGAACGGATCAAAAAAGCTTGCACCACCGGCAATTCCACGATTTTCGGCAGTGGCGCACACCCTGGCATGACGAATATGGTCGGGATGGTGCTCTCCGGTTCCTGCGAACGCGTCGACGAGATCCGGATCACCGAATCGGTGGACTGCTCGACCTACGAGTCCGCCGAGACTCAGACCGCGATGGGCTTCTCGCAGGACCCCGACACCCCCGGCCTGGCCGAGAGCGTGCGCCGTGAAAGCGAGGTCTTCGCCGAGTCCGCCGCCATGATGGCCGACGCCATCGGCGCACAGCTGGACCGGATGACCTTCGACGTCACCTTCACCGCCGCGACCGGCGACTCGGACCTGGGTTTCATGACGATCCCCAAGGGCACCGTCGGCAGCGTCTACGGCTACCACCGCGGTTGGGTCGGTGACCGCAACGTGGTCAGCGTCGGCTTCAACTGGACCATGGGTGATCAGGTCACCCCACCCAAACCGCTGGAGCACGGCCATGTCATCCAGGTCTTCGGCATGCCCAACATGCGGACGGTGCTGCACTGTCTGCCGCCCAGGGACTGGACCGAACCCGGCTTCATGGGACTCGGGATGATCTACACCGCAATGCCGGTGACCAATGCGGTGCCCGCGGTAGTGGCGGCGGCTCCCGGTATCGCCACGCTCAAGGATCTGCCGCCGGTCACGGGCCGGTTCAATCCGCGAGGCTGACGCAGGCCCCGACCGCGCCACCCCCGACATGCACGGCGAGCACCGCGCCCATATCGGTGACGGTCAGCCCCTGCAATTGCGGTAACCGGTCGGTCAGTGCCGCACCCAACGCCGCGGCGGCATCGTGGTTGTCGACGTGATGCACGGCCACGGTCGCCGGCCGCTCCCCCACCGCCGCGGCGATCGCGTCGACCATCGCGGCGTGCGCCTTGGACGTGGTGCGCACCCGCTGCGCCAGCACCAGCCGGCCGTCGACGTCCAGATGCAAGAGGGGCTTCAGCGACAGGGCGGTACCCAACCACGATGCGCCCTTGCCGATCCGGCCGCTGCGCCGCAGATTGTCCAGACGGTCCACCACGATGAACACATATCCGCGCGAGATGGCCGCCCGCGCGGCGGCCTCCACCGCGTCGAGGTGGGCGCCATCGGCCGCCGCTCGGGCCGCGGCCTGTGCGACGTAGCCGACACCCATCGCCGCCGACCGCGAATTCACCACGCGCACAGCAGAACCGAACTCACGCGCCGCCGCAACGGCCGTGGAGAAGGTGCTCGACAATGCCGCGGACAGATGGACGGCGACGACACCGTCACCATCGCTGTCGGCCAGCGCCTGCCGGTAGGCCTGCGCCAGTTCCGCAGGGGAGGCACCGGATGTGGTCACGTGGTGACGTTCGTGGATATCGTTGGGGATCTGGTCGACGCCGTCGCAGAGGTCGCTGCCGTCGACAAGCACGTGCAGCGGCACCTGGCGGATCGACCATCTCGTCAGCACATCGGGTTCCAGTCGCGACGAGGAGTCGGTGACCACCTGAACGGTCATGGGAGGGCGCGGGTTTCGGGCTCGTATGCGCCGGCCTCGGCGAGTGCGGTGAGCATCGACTCGGCCACCGCGGCGTGTGCCTCGAAGTTCCAGTGAATACCGTCCGGGTTGCCCTGACCGCTCATCACGTACTCACCGACGGCGGCCTTGAGATCAACCACCGGCACCCGGTGCTGCGCGGCCCATCCGTTGATCGCCGCGACGGTGGCATCCCGCCAGCGGTGCGATTTGCCGTAGGTCTCTGCGATGTGCACCGAGGGCACCGTCGCCACCACCGGTATTCCCGGCCGGTTGAAGTCGATCGCCGAGCGTGTCTGCTCCAGGTATTCGACGCTCAGATGCGGGGGAAGCGCGGGGCGGGCCACCGGTGAGAGCCGCGGCTGCAGCCAGCCGTAGCCGTCGCGCGCCCAGCGCCGCAGCACCGGTGGGCGCACATAGCGGATCAGCTCCCGCAGTGCGGTCGGCAACGGTGACGGCAGCGAGTCCATCCCGCACGTCGCGAAGATCACCGCTCCCGCACGCGGCAGCGCCGCCCATGAACGCGGGTCCTGGGTGGCGGCCCACCACACGTCGCGGCAGGTCCAGCCGATCCTGCCGATCAGTTCGACATCCCAATCCAGCCGCTCGGCAACGATATTGGGCCATATTCGCGGGTCATCGGCGGGCAGCCCACCGGTCGGTCCGTAGTAGGACAGCGAATCGCAGAAGACCAGCAGGGTCCGGCGGGCGGGAGCGGAGCGACCCGGGGAATCGAGATTGCGGCCGGATTTCTCAGAGGACATCGTTGGCCACCTGCGCGGAGGCGTTCCAGACATCCAGGCGCCAGGTGAGTCTGCCATCGACGGGATGGCCCGACAGCTGTGCCCAGCTGGCGTTGCCCATCCCACCGAGCACCGGCCAGTGGTCCACCGGCAGGTCCAACAGCGCCCCGGTCAGCGCGGCGATCAGGCCACCGTGCGCCACCAGCACCACCGGCCGGTCGGAACCATCGGCGCCCCAGTCGGATTCGGCGACCAGCAGCTCGTCGACCAACGGCACGCTGCGGGCGGCGACATCAACCCTGCTCTCGCCGCCGTGCGGCGCCCACCGCGCATCGTCACGCCAGGCCAATCGGGCGCCGGGAGCACGCTCGTCAACCTCGATGTGGGTCAAACCCTGCCAATCCCCCAGATGGGTCTCCCGCAACCGCTGATCGACCCGCACCGGCACCCCGGCACGATCCCCCAGCGCGGTGGCGGTGTCCAACGCGCGCCGCAGATCCGAGGACACGATGGACACCGGTTGCCGCTTGGCGAGCACCTCGGCCGCCGCGGCGGCCTGATTGCGTCCGAGATCGGTCAGGTCGGTGTCGAGCTGACCCTGCATCCGGCTGCCGGCATTCCACTCGGTCTGCCCGTGGCGCAACAGAACAAGGCGACGCACCGTCACTGCGCGCCGCCCCGCGGCTCCCCGAGATCGACCGGGACCGTCGGACAGTCCCGCCACAGCCGCTCGAGGGCGTAGAACTCGCGCTCCTCGGTGTGCTGGACGTGCACCACGATGTCCACATAGTCCAACAGGGTCCAGCGGCCCTCGCGGGTGCCTTCGCGGCGGGCCGGCTTGTGCCCGGCCTCGCGCATCTTGTCCTCGATCTCGTCGACGATCGCGTTGACCTGCCGCTCGTTGGACGCCGAAGCGATCACAAAACAGTCGGTGATGACCAGCTGCTCGGAGACGTCGATCACGACGACATCGTCGGCGAGCTTGTCCGACGCGGCACGGGCCGCGATGCTGGCCATCTGTACTGCTTCTGCCGTTGCGGTCACGACCTGGCCTCCTCGGCGGTGGGTGTGTAGAGATTGCGTTTGGATACGTACTGGACGACCCCGTCGGGCACCAGGTACCAGATGGGCCGGGACTGCTGGGCGCGCAGCCGGCAGTCACTCGACGAAATCGCCAGGGCCGGGATCTCCACCAGCGACAGCGCGTCGTCGGGCAGTTCTTTCATCGCCGCGGCGATGTGCTCCCCGTCGAGTTCGTAGCCGGGCCTGCTCACCCCGACGAACCGGGCGAGAGAGAACAGCTCCTCCCAGTTCTGCCAGGACAGGATCGAGGCCAGCGCATCGGCACCGGTGATGAAGTACAGGTCGGTGTCGGGGTTGAGCGCCGCCAGATCGCGCAGCGTGTCCTTTGTGTAGGTGGGCCCGCCGCGGTCGATGTCGACGCGGCTGACCGAAAACCGTGGGTTGGCCGCGGTCGCGATCACCGTCATCAGATAACGGTCCTCGGGCGCGGTGACGGCACGGTCACGCTTCTGCCAGGGCCGGCCGGTGGGAACGAACACCACTTCGTCGAGGTCGAACTGATCGGCCACCTCGCTGGCGGCCACAAGGTGGCCGTGATGCACGGGATCGAACGTCCCGCCCATCACTCCCAACCTGCGTCGCGTGGCCACGAACAGGCAGCTTACGGGAGTGATCGTGGCGGCCCGAACATGGCGAGCGTGCGCGGACTCCGCCACCGGACCGGCGTGTCGGTGAGCAGACACGCACGCTCACCGAAAACGGGGGCAGATCAGACGGGGAGCAGGCCGTCGATCACCGAGGCCAATTGCTTGGCCGACCGGCACTCGTGCATCGGGATCAGGTCTTGGTAGCGGGGCACGGCCGAGTCGCCACTACCCCACAGGTGCTTGGGCTCCGGATTGAGCCAGTGCGCATGCCTGCTGGCGTTCACCATCCGGGTCAGCAGGTCGGTCTCGGGGTTGCGGTAGTTGTTGCGGGCGTCGCCGAGGATCAGCAACGACGACCGCGGCGAGAGCACATTCGGGAAGTTCTGGGTGAACGAGACGAAGGCATGCCCGTAATCGGAGTGCCCGTCGCGGGTGTAGACGCCGGCCTCCCTGGTGATGCGCTGCACCGCGACGGCAAGGTCGGCCTCCGGGCCGAACATGTGGGTGACCTCGTCGGTGGTGTCGATGAAGGCGAACACCCGCACCCGGGAGAACTGCTGGCGCAACGCCGACACCAGCATCAGGGTGAAGTGACTGAAACCGGCCACCGAACCGGACACGTCGCAGAGCACCACCAGCTCGGGCCGGGCCGGGTGCGGTTTCTTGAGCACGACGTCGATCGGCACCCCGCCGGTGGACATCGATTTGCGCAGCGTCTTGCGCAGGTCGATCTCACCGCTGCGCGAGCGACGGCGTTTGGCCGCCAGCCTGGTGGCCAGCGTGCGGGCCAGCGGCTGTACGGTCTTGCGCATCTGGCGCAGTTGATCGCCGGATGCCCGCAGGAACTCGACGTTCTCGGACAGTTGCGGCACCCCGTACATCTGCACATGGTCCCGGCCGAGCTGTTCGGCGGTACGGCGCTTGGTTTCGGCTTCCACCATTCGACGCAGCTGCGAGATACGTTGTGCCGCCATCGCCTTGGCGATCTCCTCCTGGGTGGGAGTCGGTTCCTCACCGTAGGGGGCCAACAGCCCGGCGAGCAGTCGCCCTTCCAGATCATCGAGGGCCATCGACTTGAGCGCCTGATACGACGAGTAGGACGGTCCACGACTGGAGTTGTACCGGCCGTAGGCCTCCACGATGCGGGCGATCATCGCCGTCAGCCGGTCGTCGAGGTTCTCCAGTTCGGCATCCGAGCCCAGCATGTCGACCAGCGCCTGCCGCATGCTCTCGATATCCGCCTCGGGCGGGCCGTTGCCGTCCTTGGCGTCGCTTGCGTCGGGGTCGGGATCGTCGATCACGGTGCGATCGCCCAGCGCCGCGGGCCACCACAGATCGAACAACGCGTCATAGGTGTCCCGGTGGTCCGGGCGGCGCAGCACCGCACACGCCAGACCCTCGCGCAGCGCGCCGCGGTCACCGAGACCGAGCACGTTCATCACCCGGCCGGCATCGACGGTCTCCGACGGCCCCACCGCAATACCGGATCCGCGCAGCGCCTCGACGAAATCCACCAGGTGGCCTGGGATTCCGTGTGGCGCCAACGGCTGTGGCGGGCGGGTGCGTCGGGACATCAGTTCAGCCTCAGCTCTCCCGCCGCCTTGATCTGGTCGGACTGGTTCTTCAGGATGACACCGAGCGTGGCGGCGATCATCTCGTCGTCGATGGTGTCCATGCCGAGCGCCAGCACGGTGCGGCCCCAGTCGATGGTCTCGGCCACCGAGGGCAGCTTCTTGAGCTGCATGCCGCGCAGCACACCGATGATGCGAACCAGTTCGGCCGCAATGGTTTCGGGCAGCTCCGGGACGCGTGAGAGCAGGATGCGCCGCTCCAACTCCGCGTCGGGGAAGTCGATGTGCAGGAACAGGCAGCGTCGCTTGAGCGCCTCGGAGAGTTCGCGGGTGGCGTTGGAGGTCAGCACCACCAGCGGGGCCCGCTCGGCCTTGATGGTGCCCAACTCGGGCACCGTGACCGCGAAATCGGAGAGCACCTCCAGCAGCAGACCCTCGATCTCGATATCAGCCTTGTCGGTCTCGTCGATCAGCAGCACGGTCGGATCGGTCCGCCGGATCGCGGTCAGCAGCGGTCTGCTCAGCAGGAATTCCTCACCGAAGACATCGGTCTTGGTCTGATCCCAGTCCCCGGCGGCGGTGCCGCCCGCGGTGCCCGCCTGGATCCGAAGGATCTGCTTGGCGTGGTTCCACTCGTAGAGCGCGCGGGATTCGTCGACACCCTCGTAGCACTGCAGCCGGACCAGTTCGCTGCCGGTGGTCTGCGCGATCGCGCGGGCCAGTTCGGTCTTGCCGACGCCGGCCGGCCCCTCCACCAGCAGCGGCTTGGCGAGCCGATCGGCAAGGAACACCGCTGTGGCAGTGGCCTTGTCGGGCAGGTATCCGGTCTCGGCGAGCCGCTTGGCGACATCGTCGATATCGGCGAACAGAGGCGCCGGGCGGGCGGGAACGCTCAACATGGTCTCATTTCTTCTCTGGTCCGTGCGGGTCAGGCCGGACGGGTCTGGCCGTCACCCCAGACGATCCATTTGGTCGAGGTCAGTTCGGACAGCCCCATCGGGCCGCGGGCGTGCAGTTTCTGGGTGGAGATACCGATCTCGGCGCCGAACCCGAACTGCTCACCGTCGGTGAACGCGGTCGAGGCGTTCACCATGACCGCGGCGGCATCGACCTGTCCGGTGAAACGTTGGGCGGCAGCCAGTTCGGTGGTGACGATGGCCTCGGTGTGTCCGGTGCCATAGGTGTTGACGTGGTCGATGGCACCATCCACACCGTCGACGATCTGCACGGCGATGTCCATCGACAGGAACTCCGCGCGCAGTTCCTCCTCGCTGGGGTCCAGGTGCACCGTCACCCCGGCGTCCTGCAGGGCCGTCACCAACCGGGGCAGCGCGGTATCGGCGACGGCGCGGTCCACCAGCAGGGTCTCGGCGGCATTGCAGACACTGGGCCGACGGGTCTTGGCGTTGAGCAGGATTCGCTCGGCGACGTCGAGATCGGCCGCCGCGTGCACGAACACATGGCAGTTTCCGACGCCGGTCTCGATGGTCGGCACGGTGGCGTCGCGGACCACGGCGTCGATCAGCCCGGCACCGCCGCGCGGAATCACCACGTCGACCAGACCGCGCGCCTGGATCAGGTGGGTGACGCTCGCGCGATCCGCACTCGGCAGGAGCGCGACGGCGTCGGCGGGCAGGCCTTCGGCGAGCAGGGCCTCGCGCAGCGCACCCACCAGTGCGGCGTTGGAGCGCGCCGCCGAGGAGCTACCGCGCAACAACACCGCATTACCGGACTTGAGGGTCAGACCGAAGGCGTCGACGGTGACGTTGGGCCGCCCCTCGTAGACGATGCCGACGACTCCCAGCGGTACCCGCTGCTGACGCAGCTGCAGCCCGTTGGGCAGGGTGCTGCCGCGCAACACCTCCCCGATGGGATCGGGCAGGCCGGCCACCTGTCGCAGGCCGGCGGCGATACCGTCGACCCGCTGCGGGTTGAGGGCGAGGCGGTCCAGCATGGCCTCGGCGGTCCCGGCGGCGCGGGCAGCCTCCAGGTCCTCGGCGTTGGCCGCCAGGATCACCTCGACCTGGGCCAGCACACTGTCGGCCGCCGCGTGCAGGGCGCGGTTCTTCTCGGCGGTACTCAGGGTGGCCAGGCGGCGCGACGCGGCGCGGGCCGCGGCGGCGGCATCGTGGACCTGCTGCTTGAGATCGAGGACCTGCGCGCTCATTGAGCCAGCGTATCGAGCATCGGCCGAGATGGAGCGGTGGGGGTTACGGTGAGCTCATGACCCGGGTGTGCGTGGTGGGCAGCGTGAACATGGATCTCGTCTTCACCGTCGACACCCTCCCCGGACCCGGTGCCACCGTCCTCGCCTCTGCGCTGGCGCACGCGCCGGGCGGCAAGGGCGGAAATCAGGCGGTCGCGGCGGCCCGCGCCGGCGCGACGGTGAGCTTCGTCGGCGCGGTCGGCGAGGACGCGGCGGCCACCGATCTGCTGGCACATCTGCAGCGCAACGGGGTCGACACCACCGGCGTGGTCCACCTGCCGATGCCCAGTGGGACGGCAGGCATCATTGTCGACGCCGGTGCGGAGAACATGATCGTCGTCGCTCCTGGCGCCAACGCGCGTCTGACGATGGATTCGGCGCGGGTCCGCGAGCTCGTGGCAGGCTGCGAGGTCCTGCTGGTGCAGCTGGAGATTCCGCCGGAGACAGCGCTGGCGGCCGCCAGGGTGGCCAAGGGCGGCGGCGCGACGGTGCTGCTGAACGCCTCGCCCTCGGGTGCCGACCCGGACCTGCTTGCCGGCCTCGCCGAGGTGACCGATGTCGTGATCGTCAATGAAACCGAAGCGCGGCAATGGAACTGGCCAGTCCCGAATCTGGTGACCACGCTGGGCTCGCGGGGTGCGGCACTGCGCACCGAGGCGGGCGAGATCCACGTGCCGGCCCCGGCGGTGGAGCCGGTGGACACCACCGGCGCGGGCGATGTGTTCGCCGGCGTGCTGGCCACCGCATGGCCGGACGGCCCAGAACGTGCGTTGCGGTGGGCGTGCGCGGCGGGCGCACTGGCCACGACGGTGGCCGGCGCGGGTGATTGCGCCCCCACCGCCGAGGCCATCGGGGACGCGCTCGACTGACCGCTGCCCGATACCGCGGTCTGTCAGTCCTGCGGGATGTCACGTTCGATGGCGGTCAGCCAGATCCGCGCCGACATGTCCGACGGCGCCCGCCAATCCCCACGCGGGGACAGCGCACCGCCCGCCGAGACCTTCGGCCCGTTCGGCAGTGCCGAGCGCTTGAACTGGGAGAACGAATAGAACCGTTGGGCGAACACGGTCAACCAGCGCCGGATCTCACCGAGGGAGTACTCGGGGCGTTTGTCCAGCGGATAGCCCAGCGGCCAATGTCCCCGTTCGGCGTCATGCCAGGCATGCCAGGCCAGGAACGCCACCTTGGCGGGGCCGAATCCGTAGCGCAGCACCTGGAACAGTGAGAAGTCCTGCAGCACATAGGGACCGACCTTGGCCTCGCTGCTCTGGACCACTTCGTCCTCGCCCGCCGGCACCAGTTCGGGGGTGATCTCGGTGTCCAGCACCGACTGCAGCACCTCCCCCACGGAGTCGTCGAACTCCCCGGAGGAGATGACCCAGCGGATCAGATGCTGGATCAGGGTCTTGGGCACCCCGCCGTTGACGTTGTAATGCGACATCTGGTCACCGACACCATAGGTCGACCACCCCAGGGCGAGTTCGGACAGATCGCCGGTACCGAGCACGATGCCGCCGCGCTGGTTGGCCAGCCGGAACAGATAGTCGGTGCGCAGACCGGCTTGCACGTTCTCGAAGGTGACGTCATAGACCTTCTCCCCGCGGCCGAAGGGGTGGTCCATCTCGGTGAGCATCAGCTGGGCGGTATCGCGGATGTCGATCTCGGCGAAGGTCACCCCGAGCGCTTCGCTGAGCGCGATGGCATTGCCCTTGGTCCGGTCGCCGGTGGCGAAGCCCGGCATGGTGAAGGCGAGGATATCGCTGCGCGGACGGCCCTGCGTGTCCATCGCGCGGGCGGCGACGATCAGTGCGTGGGTGGAATCCAGCCCGCCCGACACCCCGATGACGACCTTCGGGTAGTTCAACGCGCGCAGTCGCTGCTCCAACCCGGACACCTGGATGTTGTAGGCCTCGTAGCAATCCTGTTGCAGCCGTGCGGCATCCGAGGGAACGAACGGGAAGCGCTCCACCCGCCGAAGCAGGCCGATGTCACCGGTCGGCGGGTCGAGGGTGAACTCGATGCGGCGGAAGTCCGCACCGCCGCGGCGGGCTTCGTGTTGTGCGTTGTCGTCGAAGCTGCCCATCCGCAACCGTTCGGCCCGCAACAGCGACACGTCGACGTCGGCGGTACTGCGGCGCTCCCCCTTGGGGAAGCGCTCCGACTCGGCGAGCAGCACGCCGTTCTCGTAGATCATCGTCTGCCCGTCCCAGGCCAGGTCGGTGGTGGACTCCCCCTCGCCCGCGGCGGCGTAGACGTAGGCTGCCAAGCACCGCGAGGATGCCGATCTGGCGAGCAGTTTGCGGTCATCGGCGCGGCCGATGGTGATGGGGCTGCCCGACAGGTTGGTCAGCACGGTCGCCCCGGCCAGCGCGGCGCGCGCGCTCGGGGGCACCGGCACCCACATGTCCTCGCAGATCTCGACGTGTAGGACGAAATCGGGCAGATCCGCCGCCTGGAACAGCAGGTCCGGCCCGAACGACACGATGGCACCGTTCATCCGGATCAGACCGCCGAGTCCGTCGCCGGGAGCCAGCTGACGTTTTTCGTAGAACTCCCGGTAGTTGGGCAGATAGGACTTGGGTACCACACCCAGCACGGCACCACGATGGATGACGACAGCGCAGTTGTACACCCGGTTGCGGTGGCGCAGTGGTGCACCGATCACCAGCACCGGCAGCAGGTCCACGGAGGCGGCGACGACGGTGGCCAGGGCCTCTTCGACGGCATCGAGCAGGGTGTCCTGCAGCAGGATGTCCTCGATCGAGTAGCCGCACAGCGTCAGCTCCGGGAACACCGCCAACCCGACGCCGTCGTCGTGGCACTCACCGGCAAGCCGCAGTACCGATTCGGCGTTGGCGGCGGGATCGGCGAGCGTGGTGTGGTGCGTGCAGGCAGCCACCCGGACGAACCCGTGCCGGTAGGCGGAGTAGAAGTCCACCGGGTCATTCTGGCATTGTCGGCAAACCCGGAGTTCACATCGTGGGCTGCGTGCGCCAGTCGGCTATGACGCCGGCGAGACCGTCGGCCAAAACCGGTAGTTGCGGCACCAGCACCACACAGCTGATGAACTGCAGTGTGCGCGCGGTGTCCATCAGGTGTTGGACCGCCGGGTTGGTCCTGCGCAGACCGAGTGCCTCGGCCGCCTCGTCGTACTCGGCGACGGCCTCGGGCCCGAGCATGGCCAGATCCCACTCGACCGGACCACGACAGACATCCTCGAAATCCGCGAACTTCACTCCGGTGGTGGTGCGGATGACGTTGTGCGAAGGTCCATCTCCCTGGAGCGTCTGGACTCCGACATCGGGGTGGCGGGCGGCGAAGGCGTCGGCGCTGCCCAACACCGCCGACAACTCGGCGAACTGGCCCCGGGCACGTTCGATGTCGTTGCTGCTCAAGAAGTCCGAAGGCTCCAACCGGTCGAACATATCGGGCGCCGCCTTGGTGAAGGGCACCAGAAAGGGCAGCGGCGCAGGATAACCGGCGAGCCCGGCATGCAATTCGGCACTCTTGGCGATCGGCACACCGGCATAGGGCTGATGATCGGGTGCGACGTCGGCGAGTTCCCAGAATGTCATCCCGAACCCACCGCAACGCACCGGGACGCGGGCCACCAACGGGCTGGGCGCCACCACCGGCACACCGTGGGCATCGAGCCAGGCCACGACGTCGAGTTCGCGTTGTTGGCGCGCCGTCTGCAGCGCCGGGGTATACCCGGGCGGCAACACCACCGGGATGCGGGCCACCACCGGGGCCGGCTCCAGGTGCACCACGACCGAGAAGACGTCGTGCAGGATGGTGGCGCGCTCGACCTCCAGCCCCGCCGCGCGGCCGGCCTCCAGCGCGGCGCCGGCGGCGCGGCGGGTGCGCTCGGCGAGCTGGTCGGCGGTGAGCGGGCGCCCCGGTCGCGGGGCTGATGCTGCCGTCATGGGTCCACCCTGCCACGGCGGCCTATCCTCGAATTCATGGAAGCGCCGGAATTGGTCGCCGCCCTGGCGGGGCGTCGGATTGCGGTGCTCACCGGGGCAGGCATGTCGACCGATTCGGGGATCCCCGACTACCGCGGGCCGGACTCCCCGCCGAGCAACCCGATGACCATCGCCCAGTTCCGCTCGGACGCGGTCTTCCGGCAGCGCTACTGGGCACGCAACCACATCGGGTGGCGGCACATGGACCGGACCCAGCCCAATGCAGGCCACCGCGCGCTGGCCGCGCTGGAGGCGGCGGGAGTGCTGACGGGGCTGATCACCCAGAATGTGGACCTGCTGCACACCAAGGCGGGCAGCCGCACCGTGGTCGACCTGCACGGCACCTATCAGCAGGTGATCTGCTTGCAGTGCGGATCGACGATGAGCCGGGCGGAGCTGGCCGATGAATTGGAGGCGCTGAATCCGGGTTTCGCCGACCGCGCCGAACAGGTCGGGGGCATCGCGGTGGCGCCCGACGCCGACGCGGTGGTCAGCGACACAGCGAGCTTCCGGTACCTGGACTGTCCACGCTGTGGCGGCATGCTCAAACCGGATATCGTCTACTTCGGCGAAAGCGTGCCCAAAGAGCGTGTTGCACAAGCTTTCTCGTTGGTCGATGCCGCCGACGCGCTACTGGTGGCGGGTTCGTCGCTGACGGTGTTCTCCGGTTACCGCTTCGTGCGGCACGCGGCGTCCGCCCAGCTGCCGATCGTGATCATCAACCGGGGGCCGACCCGCGGTGACGATCTGGCCACCGTGAAGGTCGACGGAGGCTGCTCGGAGCTGCTGGTACTGCTGGCCGGTGAGCTGCCGCTGACGATGACGGCGCGCTGAGGATCACCCCCAGCGCGCCGTCGCCGCTAGAAACTACAGGGCAGCGAGCGGACCGCGTGCACGAAGTTGCCTGCGACATAGGACGGTTCGCCGACCTCTAGATCGGGAATCTGGCGCAGCAGTTCGCCGAAGATGGCCCGCAGCTGCGCCCTGGCGACATGGGCGCCGAGGCAGAAGTGCCGCCCGCCGCCGCCGAATCCGACGTGCGGGTTGGGATGCCGACCGAGATCGAGCCGGTGCGGATCGGCGAACACCTCGCTGTCCCAGTTCGCCGAGGAGTAGAACATGACGACCTTGTCGCCGGCGGTGATGGTGCGCCCGCCCAGTTCGTAATCGCTGGCAGCGGTCCGCCGGAAGGTCATCACCGGACTGGCCCATCGCACGAACTCCTCGACCGCGGTGCCGATGCGGTCGTCGAAATCGGCCATCAGCCAGGCCCGCTGTTCGGGGTTGTGGGTCAGCGCCGTCATCGCATGGCTGGTGGTCTGACGGGTGGTGTCGTTGCCGGCGACAGCCAGCAACACGAAGAACGCCGCGACCTCCTGATCGGTCAGGCGCGAGCCCTCCACTTCGGCGTGGACCAAGGCGCTGAACAGGTCATCGCCCGGGTTCTCCCGCCGCTCGGCGGCCAGCGCGAGCGCCACCTGGTGCAGATACATCTGGTTGGCCACCAGGACCTCCAGCGGGTTGCGGCCCGCCAGATACTCCGGATCCCCCCAGGAGACGAGCGCATCGGCCGCCGCGGCGACCTGGTGGCGCTCGGACTCGGGGATGCCGACCATGTCCGACAGGGTGCGGATCGGCAATTCCTTGGCGCACAGGTCCACGAAGTCCGCACCGCTGCCCGCGGCGCGCAGCTCGGAGACGATATCGGCGGCGTTGGCCTTGATGGAGTCCTCGATGCGGCGCACCTGACGCGGCGTGAACGCCGAATGGACCACCTTGCGGATCTGGGTGTGCCGCGGCGGATCCATCGCCAGGAAGGACTGTGAGGCCTCCAACAGCTCCTGGGGCACGTTCTCGAACAGCACTCCCTGCCCGGACAGGAACACCTCGCTGTTGCGGCTGACCTCGACGACGTCGGCATGCCGGGTCACCGCCCAGTACCCGCGGTCTGCCGGATCGGGCATCAGCGAATCCTCGACCGGCGGATGCCAGCTCACCGGGCGGTGCGCGCGCAGTTCGGCGAACGCGATCTCGCGGTCGGCCGCCGTGGTGGCCCAGAACGCCCGGGAGGAGAGGTCGATGGGGTCGAAAGCGCGCTCAGTCGTTGTGATCGGTGACACAGTCATGACGGCGACAATAGGTCTAGACAAACTGT
Source organism: Mycolicibacterium neoaurum VKM Ac-1815D (assembly GCF_000317305.3). The sequence goes on from NC_023036.2 coordinate 4,018,797, forward strand.
CTAGTCAAGGAGGCGCCGCAGCCGATACGCTGGTCCCATGGCATCGGTGACACGGGCGAGTCGCAAGCCCCAGGTCAAGCGCCAGGAACGCCGCGAACAGATCGAGCGCCAACTCCTGGAGGCGACGGACCGACTGATGGCCGAGGGGGCGAGCTTCACCGAGCTCAGCGTGGACAAGCTGGCCACCGAGGCCGGCATCTCCCGAGCCAGCTTCTACATCTACTTCGAGGACAAGGGCGACCTGCTGCGCCGTCTGGCCACCCAGGTGTTCGGCGACCTGACCGCCGACGCGGCGCAGTGGTGGACGGTGGCGAATCGTCGCGACCCGGCCGATATCCACGCATCGATGACACGCCTGATCGGAAGCTATCGCACCCACCAGCCGGTTCTCGTTGCCCTCGGCGAGATGGCCGCCTACGACGCTCAGGTCGGTGAGACATACCGCGAACTGTTGACCGGTATCGCCGCGCAGTTCACCTCCGTCATCGAAGAAGGCCAGGCCGACGGTGCCATCCGCACCAACCTGCTCCCCGGCCCGACCGCGAGCAGCCTGGTCTGGATGGTCGAACGCGCCTGCCAGCAGAACCTGCCGAACCAACCGCCAGAATACGATTCTCAGTTGGCCACCGCACTGACCGAAATCATCAGGGGCGCCTTGTATCTGGACGGCTGAGCGGTCAGAAGCGCTCGGGATGCCAGTAGACATCCTCGGCTTTGCCGGACACGGCGTGGTCGACGGCCTGGCGGCCCTGCATGTATCCGTAGTCCTGGTTCGACGACTCGTAGCGCCACCCGCCGAACCGTCCGCGGCTGTAGATGCCGTGCGCCAGCAGCAACTTGTCGGCCTCACGTAGCAGATCGTCGCGGCCCAGCGTCGGCACCGGATAGCCGAAACTCAGAGTCTTGACGAATCGCCCGGCGATCAGGTCCGGATCGGCGCCGAGGTTACGCAAGGATGCCACCACACCGTCGACGGCCGCCTCTGGCGAGGCCGGTGAGTGCGCGAAAATCGGTACCTCGCACAGGATGTTCCACCGCCCTGGACCGGCATTGGACCGGTCGTAATTGCTCAGCATCGTGGCGCGGTACCACGGCACCGTCTCGTCAGGACAGTACAGCCACGTCTTGTCGGCCAGCGCGGCAGGCGGCCGGCCGGTGAAGCCGATCCCGACCGCATGTAACCGGCTGGCCCGCAGCGAATCCGCGCGATCGAGCCCACCGATCCACCCGAGCGCACTGGTGATCGGCGCGGTGCTGACGCAGTACCGGAAATCGACGGTCGACCCGTCGTGCAGCCGGGCCACCCGCGCCGCCGGATCCACATCGAGCACCGCCGTGTTGAGCCGCACCGAGTTCGGTGTCATCAGGCGGTCATGGACGGCCTGCCACAGCGCGCCCGTTCCGCCGACGGGATATGGGAACGTCGACGCGGCGGGGGTCGTGGTGCCGGCCAGCGCCAGCGTCGGCACATTGCGGGCGGCGCTACCGCTGCGCAGCGAGGTCCATTGGTCGTCGATCAGGTCCAGCGGCAGCGTCCACATCTTGCGGTTGTACGGTTCGAAGAACTCGTCGTACAGCTGCCGACCGAAGTTGTTGCGGTAGTAGTCGGCCAGATTATCGACCGGCCCGTGCGGGTCCAGATCCGTTGGCAGCTCGGCGAGTTGCTGTTGAATGGGAGTCGGGACCAGGCTGTGCGGACCGTCGCCGCGCAGCCACACCCAGCCGTTGCGCGTCACATGGTTCAGCGTGATCCCGCTGGCTGCCACCGCCCGGTCGAAATCGGCAAAGTGACTGTGCAGCACGTGTCCGCCCAGATCCCAGGTAAATCCGTCGTCATCGGTGATCGACGCCGACATACCGCCGACCTGAGGTCCGGCGTCGACGACGAGATGATCGATCCCGAGTTCGGTCAACCTGACCGCGGCGCCGATACCGGTGCTGCCGGCACCGATGATGAGAAATGTTGGCACAGACTAGAAATCGACGACCTGGCGGATCGGCTCGAATCCCTCGGCGAACGGGCGCCTGCACAGGAATCCGTAGTGCTCGGCCGAGCTACGCACCCATGAGGCGCTGACCTTCTCGCTCGCCTCCGCCTGCGACACATGGCACATCAACGCCTCGATCTTCTTGTCGAGGCAATCGGAGATGTCGATGAACGAGGTCGGGTTGAACCCCACCGCTGACGGGCCACCGTAGGCCATGATCGTCGACACCCACCGCGCGGCCCCCATGGTGCACCGCGACACGACGCGATGATCCTGGTGACTGTCATTGGCCATATGGGTGTAGACCACCGTGGCCGAAACCTTGTCGATGGCGTCCTCGATCAGATGCACCAACTCGAATTCCTGTAACGAGACCCGGCAGTCAAGAAAGCCCTCGCCCCAGATCAGCCTGTCGATGCCGAGCGCCTCGGCGGCTGCCTGCTGTTCGGCGACCCGCTGCGACGATTTGCCAGGCCCCTCTTCGCCACGGGTGATGACGAGCATCGTGACGTGATCCCCCGCAGCAACATGTTTGGCCAGTGCGCCCCCGCACCCCAGCTCGATATCGTCGGGGTGCGCCCCGACCGCGAGAACCGAACGACGTGTCATGCCCCCAACTTCCACTTTGCTGACACCGAATTGGTGCGAGCATACCCCGGCGTCCGGCGGAATGTCCGACTTAGCTCGAAGGAAAGCGTTTGCGGCGTTTATTCGATCGATTGCGCCCAACGGCAATTTTGACCAAAAGGGCCAGCAAATGGATTTATTGACGGGTGAACTATTTGCTGGATGATATTAGCTGCCGGCCGAGGACAACAATTCGGCGTCGGTGAGTCGACGACCCCGACCACCAGCACTGAGGGCGGGACGACTCACACCGCAACCAGGTCATCGGCGTGCACCGCTGGCCTGCGCAACTCCGGAGGCAGGTCAGGTGTCGAGCGCCCGATGATCGCGGCCAGCTCGACCGCGTCATAGGCGACCACCCCGCGCCCGGCGACAGCGCCATCGGGTCCGCGCAGTTCCACCACGTCACCGCCGTGAAAACGACCGGATACCGCGGTGATCCCGGCAGGCAACAGGGAACGCCGCCGCGTGATGACCGCGCGCACCGCACCCTCGTCGAGGGTCAGGGCGCCGGTGGCCTCGGCGGCGTAACGCACCCAGAACCGGCGCGCCGACATCCGTTCCGGGCGGGGCGCGAACACCGTGCCCACCGATGCGTCGGACAGGGCTGCCGCCGCATCGGCGGCCGCCGCCAACAGCACCGGGACACCGGCGTCGGCCGCCAGCAGCGCCGAGGACAGTTTGGAGGCCATCCCACCGGTCCCGAGGCTGCTGCCCCGACCCGCCACCACGCCGTCGAGGTCGCCGTCGGCGGCCACCTCGGGGATGAACCGCGCCGGATTGTCGGCGGGCGCCTTGCGCGGATCCCCGTCGTACAGCCCGTCGATATCGGAGAGCAGTACCAGTGCGTCGGCACCGACCAACTGGGCGACCAGCGCCGAGAGCCGGTCGTTGTCACCGAACCGGATCTCATTGGTGGCGACGGTGTCGTTCTCGTTGACGATCGCCACCGCGTGCAGGGCGCGCAACCGGTCCAGGGTGCGCTGGGCGTTGTTGTGCTGTACCCGCATGGCGATATCATGCGCGGTCAACAGCACCTGACCGACCGTGCGGTCGAAGCGGGCGAATGCCGTGCTCCAGGCATTCACCAGCGCCACCTGGCCGACGCTGGCGGCGGCCTGTTTGGTCGCCAGATCGGTGGGTCTCCGGGACAGCCCCAGCGGCTCGATTCCGGCGGCGATGGCACCGGAAGAGACGATCACGACATCCGAGCCTGCCCGCATCCGGCCCTCGATCGCCTCCACGAGGACGGCCAGCCTGCCCGCGTCGAACACACCGGTGGGTGTGGTCAACGCCGTGGTACCGATCTTGACGACGACGCTACGGGCGGTCCGGATGGCTTCCCGATGCACCGAGGGCACACTCATTCCCGGTGCTCCCGACGTGCCTTCCGTGCCGCCTTGCGCTCGTCGGCCGATACCCGCTCGGTCTGCTCGAGGCGCACATCGGTGCCGCGCCCGGACATCATGGTGTCGATACCGGCCGGGGTTTGCGGCTCCCAGTCGAAGGTGACATCCCCGATGGTGACCGCGCACCCGGGGGTGGCGCCCTGTTTGACCAGTTCGTCCTCGACACCCAACCGGGCGAGCCGGTCGCCGAGGTACCCGACGGCCTCGTCGTTGTCGAAAGCGGTTTGTGCGATCCAGCGTTCCGGGCGGGTGCCGCGCACCACGAAACCGCCCTGGCCGTCCGGGGTGACGGTGAAGCCCGTCTCGTCGATCGCGACGGGGCGGATCACCGGTCGGCGCGGTGCCACCTCGGGCTGCGCAGCCCGATACGCCGCGACCATCTCCCACAGCCCGAAGATCAAGGGACGCAAGCCGTCTCGACTGACCGTCGAGATCTCGAACACCGGCCAGCCGTACTTCTCCACCACATCTTCGCGGACGAACTCGGCGAGCTCACGCGCATCCGGCACGTCGATCTTGTTCAGCACCACCGCCCGCGGCCGGTCGGCGAGATCACCGAGGGTGGTATCGCCTTGCAGCGTGGGCTGATAGGCGGCGAGTTCAGCTTCGAGTGCGTCGATATCGGAGATCGGGTCGCGGCCGGGCTCCAGGGTGGCGCAGTCCACGACGTGGACGAGCACGGCGCACCGCTCGATATGGCGCAGGAAGTCCAGTCCGAGACCGCGGCCCTCCGAGGCGCCGGGGATGAGCCCGGGCACGTCGGCGACGGTGAAGGTGTGGTCCCCTGCCGACACCACGCCGAGATTGGGGACGAGGGTGGTGAAGGGGTAGTCGGCGATCTTGGGCTTGGCCGCCGAGATGGTGGATACCAGCGATGACTTACCGGCCGAGGGGAACCCGACGAGGCCGACATCGGCGACGGTCTTGAGTTCGAGGGTCAGATCGCGGATCTGCCCCTTCTCCCCCAACAACGCGAAACCGGGGGCCTTGCGCGCACGCGATGCCAACGCCGCGTTACCGAGCCCACCGCGCCCGCCCACCGCAGCCTCGAACCGGGTGCCTGCCCCGACGAGATCGGCGATCAGCTTGCCGTCGGCATCGAGCACCACGGTGCCGTCGGGCACGTGGACCTCAAGGTCGGTACCCGCGGCGCCGTCACGGTTACTGCCGGCACCGGGCTTGCCGGACGGGGCGACGACGTGCGGATGGAAATGGAAATCGAGCAGGGTGTGCACCTGGGGATCGACGACCAGCACGATGCTGCCGCCGCGGCCACCGTTACCACCGTCGGGCCCGCCGAGCGGTTTGAACTTTTCGCGATGTACCGAGGCACAGCCGTTGCCGCCGTTACCGGCCTGGGCGTGGATGACCACACGGTCCACAAACCGGGGCATTGCGGGTCCTTCCGATGAAAACAGTGAAGCTGCTGCGAGTGTTCTCTAGAGAACTCGCAGCAGCTTCACTGTTCGTTGATACGGTCCCTGGAGGACGTCCTAAATAACTCAGGCCTCCGAGCGCACGAGGCGGACGATGTTGACCGTCCGACGACCACGCTTGGCGCCGAATTCGACCACACCGGGGGCGGTGGCGAACAGGGTGTCGTCGCCGCCACGACCGACGTTCACGCCGGGATGGAAATGGGTGCCGCGCTGACGGACGAGGATCTCGCCGGCCTTGACGACCTGGCCGCCGAAGCGCTTGACGCCGAGCCGCTGGGCGGCTGAGTCGCGACCGTTGCGTGAGCTGGATGCGCCCTTCTTATGTGCCATGTCTGACGACCCCTTACTTGATTCCGGTGACCTTGAGCACGGTCAGCTGCTGACGGTGCCCCTGGCGCTTGTGGTAGCCGGTCTTGTTCTTGAACTTGTGGATACGGATCTTCGGGCCCTTGGTGTGCTCCAGGACCTCGGCGGCGACGGCGACCTTGGCCAGGTCGTCGGCCGAGGTGGTCACCTTGGAACCGGCGACGACCAGGGCGACCGGCAGCGACACGGAGGCGCCGGGCTCGGTCTCCAGCTTCTCGACCTTGACAATGTCACCGACGGCGACCTTGTACTGCTTGCCGCCAGTCTTGACGATTGCGTACGTGGCGTTATCGGCTGCCATCGTGGATCTACCTCTGCTTCGTTCATCTGGGCGCGCGCATTATGGAGCATGCACGTGCGGGTCTTGGGTGCGGGCCGAGCCAGCAGTTGCGGCTGCAAGCCCCGCGACAACTGGTCAAGGGTACGTGACCAGCGTGGAGAGGGTCAAACCGGCTGCTCGCCGTCAGTCCTCCCCTACCGGCGGGCCTGCCGGACGTGCTGCCGCGCGGCGTCGCGGCCTGCGGACGGGGCCGGCAACGACGGGCTCAACGTCGTTTTCTGAGTCGTCCTCGGAGTCTGATTCGTCGTCGTCGGAGTCCGAGTCGTCGTCGGAGTCATCCGCATCGTCATCGTCATCGTCGTCGTCGAACTCGTCGTCGTCCGCATCGTCGTCGTCATCGTCGTCCGAATCATCGTCATCGTCGTCGAGGACGTCGACGATATCGTCGTCGATCCCCACCACGGCGTCGTCATCGTCGTCGGTGTCATCGTCGTCGGTGTCATCGTCGTCGGAATCGTCCGAGTCCAGGTCGTCCTCGACGGGCCCGCTCTCGAACGCCTCACCGCGGCCGCGGTGCTCATCCGTCTGTTCGGTGCCATCGATCTCGAGCGACTCGTCGGTCTGGTCCTCGTCACCCTCTTCGCGACCGGCCGCGGCCATCGCCTTGAACATCGGATGTTCACCCGAGGCGTGTGACGGCACCTTCGCCATCTGGATGGACTCCTGCGGCTCTTCGGGCTTGCCGGCCTTCTTACCGCGCTTACCGCGACGGCCACCGCCACCACCGTTGCCACCGTTACCGCCATTGCCGCCGCCGGAATCCGACTTGCGGCCGTTACCGTTCGGCGCCCCCGAATCGACCGGATCGGCATGCAGCACGATCCCGCGACCGGCACAGTGACTGCAGGTCGTGGAGAACGCCTCGATCAGCCCGGTACCCAGCTTCTTACGGGTCAGCTGCACCAGGCCAAGGGAGGTCACCTCGGACACCTGATGGCGGGTCCGGTCCCTGGCCAGGGCCTCGGTGAGCCGGCGCAGCACCAGGTCGCGGTTGGACTCCAACACCATGTCGATGAAGTCGATGACGATGATCCCGCCGATATCGCGCAACCGCAGCTGGCGGACGACCTCCTCGGCCGCCTCCAGGTTGTTGCGGGTCACGGTCTGCTCCAGGTTGCCCCCGGAACCGGTGAACTTGCCGGTGTTGACGTCGACGACGGTCATCGCCTCGGTGCGGTCGATCACCAGCGTGCCGCCCGAGGGCAGCCACACCTTGCGGTCCATGGCCTTGGCCAGCTGTTCGTCGATACGGTGCACCGCGAACACGTCCGGCCCGTCCGGCGAGCTCGGCTCGTACTTCGTCATTCGCGGAACGAGTTCCGGTGCCACCGAATTCACGTAGTCGTTGATGGTGTTCCAGGCCTCGTCACCCGAGACGATCAACCCGGAGAAATCCTCGTTGAACAGGTCACGGATGACCTTGACGAGCACGTCGGGCTCCTCGTAGAGGGCCACGGCGGCGCCGGCCTTCTTCGCGGTCACCTCGGCGGCGCTCGCCTCGATCTGCGCCCACCGCTCCTGCAGCCGGTTCACATCGGTGCGGATGTCGGATTCCTTCACGCCCTCCGACGCGGTGCGGATGATGACCCCGGCTCCGGCCGGGACCACCTCCTTGAGGATCTCCTTGAGGCGCTGCCGCTCGGTGTCGGGCAGTTTGCGACTGATCCCGGTCGAGGATGCTCCCGGCACGTAGACCAGATAGCGACCGGCCAGCGAGACCTGGGTCGTCAGCCGCGCACCCTTGTGCCCGACGGGGTCCTTGCTGACCTGGACCACGACGTAATCGCCGGGTTTGAGGGCCTGCTCGATCTTGCGCTGGGCACCACCGAGGCCGGCGGCCTCCCAGTTGACCTCGCCGGCGTAGAGCACACCGTTGCGGCCGCGGCCGATGTCGACGAAGGCCGCCTCCATCGAGGGCAGCACGTTCTGGACGATGCCCAGGTAGATGTTGCCGACCAGGGACGCCGAGGCGGCCGACGTCACGAAGTGCTCGACGACGACACCGTCCTCCAGCACCGCGATCTGGGTGTACCGCGCGCCCTCGTGCGGCGGTTCGGTACGGACCTTGTCGCGCACGATCATGGTGCGCTCGACCGCCTCGCGGCGGGCCAGGAACTCGGCCTCGCTCAGGATCGGCGGGCGGCGGCGGCCGGCATCGCGGCCATCACGGCGGCGCTGTCGTTTGGCCTCCAGTCGGGTCGAGCCCGAGATGCCCTGGATCTCGTCGGGATCTTTACCGTCACGTGCCGAGGCCGCCTTGGACCGCGGCGCACGCTCGTGCACGACGGTGTTGGGCGGATCATCCGGAGCGCCGTTGTCGTCGGAATCGGCCGAGCCGGACTTGCGGCGACGGCGACGCCTGCGGCGACGGGTACCCGCCTCGCCGGTGCCGTCCTCGCCGTTGTCCTCGTCGGAATCCTCGCCGTCCCCGGCATCACCGGAATCTTCGGCGTCGTCGGTGGCGGACTCCGCGGACTCGCCTTCGGCGTCGGTCTCGGCGTCTGCATCGCCGTCTTCGCCGTCCTCGGCGCTCTGCTCACCACGGCCTCGGCCCCGGCCCCGGCGACCACGGCGACGGCGCCGCGCGGCGGGACGTTCGGAATCGTCACCGTCACCGTCGGCATCATCGACGTCGCCGTCGGTATCGGTATCGGTGTCCTCGGAGTCACCGGCCGGTTCGGATGCGGCCGGACGGGGTGCAAGTTTGACCGGCTGCGGGGCCACGAACAGCGGCATATACGCGGCGGGCTCCTCGGCCGGTGGAGAACTGGGCGGCGCCTCGAGGAGCAGCCGGGACTCGGGTTCCTCGATCGCCGGTGCGGCGAACACGGTGTCGGTCGCCGGCACCTCGGTGATGGTCTCTTCGACGACGACCACCTCGGTCGGGGTCGTGACCTCGGCTGGGGTCTCCACGGCGGCGGTCTCCACGACGGGGGGCGCCTCGGCCGGGGTCTCCTCGGCCGGGGTCCCCACAGCTGGGCTTTCCGCTGCGGGGCCCTCAACTGCGGTGGCGGTCGCCTCGGCGTTGAGCACCTCGCGAACACGCTCGGCCTCTTCACGCGCGACGGTCGAGTGTGGGCTGCGCGCACGGCCGTCCAGCTGGGCCAGCGCGTCCACGATCCGCTTGCTGGTGGTGCCGAGCACCCTGGCCAGCGAGTGGACTCTCAGCTTCGCCGGCAGTTCCTCGCTGTGTGCGGTGTTTTCAGATAGGTCTTTGTTAGGGGCATCTTCGGCCACGAATTCTCCTCAAGCCCCCGGGCGCGTCCGATGACGCGGCCACGCGAGGGCTTCCGCTATGGGTCCGGGGAACTTCTCCCGAACTTGTTATGGTCTCGCCCCGAGGGATCCATGACGAACCCGTTCGGCGCCTGGCTGAATGATGGCTGGACGCTCTGGCGCCGCACCGCTCGCGCGATGGTCGCACTCGTCGAAGTCTTCATCCGGGTTCCCGGCCCCAGTGTGGCGCCGGTCTCCCGTGGTCAGTATCCCATATCGCGCGCCCGAATCTGACCAAGGCGGCGAAAGCGAGCGCTAAGCGCCGGTCAGACCGGGGAACCAGAGCGCGATCTCACGGGCAGCCGACTCGGGCGAGTCGGAGCCGTGCACCAGGTTCTCCTGGGTCACCGTGGCGAAGTCGCCGCGGATGGTGCCCGGGGTGGCCTTCTCGACGGGATCGGTGCCACCGGCGATCTGACGGAACGCGGCGATGGCCCGCGGACCCTCGACGACTGCGGCCACAACCGGCCCGGAGGTGATGAATTCCAGCAGCGATCCGAAGAACGGCTTGCCGTCGTGCTCGGCGTAATGCTGGCGAGCCACGTCCTCGCTGACGTTCTTCAGCTCCAGCGCCGCAAAGGTCAAGCCCTTGCGCTCGATCCGGCCGAGGACCTCACCGATCAGGTTCCGCTGTACGCCGTCGGGCTTGATCAACACGAGAGTCCGCTCAGTCACGGCGCATAGCCTACCGGGCAGTAACGACTACTCGGCGTCGGGTCGGCGAGCGGCCTGCTGTGACGGCAGCTGACCGCGATCCTGGCGCCGTTTCACCTCGGCGCGCAGATAGATGATCAGCGCCCATACCGCGGCGAACACGACGCCGATGAAGCCGATGGCGGCGTGTATCAGAGCACCGGCGATCAGCACGAACTGCACCCCGAGGTTGACCCAGATGATGCCGGGCCTGCCCTGCACGCCCGACATCAACACCAACACCACGGCGGCACCGATCAGGAACCCGCCGCTGGCCACCGTCAACCCGGCCGCGCCGTTGGCCACCACCGGCAGCGCCAGCAGCGCCACGATGGCCTCCAGGATCAAGGTGCCCGCCATGATGCCGCGGAAGCTCTTCCACGGATCCGGAGGTGTGCCGGGTGTGACCGGGCGTTCGCTGGCGTCGCTCATGCGACTGCCTCCCAGGCTCGGCTGTCACATATCCGACTGTCGATTCGCTCCCAAGCGTCGCTCATGTCAGGCGGGATCCTTCCCGAACAGGGTGCGGGCCGCACCGGCGGTGACGACGGAGCCGGTGATGACCATGCCGCTACCGGAGAAACCCTCACCATCGTTGCCGGACTCCTCGACCAACGCGGTGGCTGCCTCGATCGCGTCGGGCAGTGTGGCGGCGGTGAGCACCCGGTCTGGCCCGAAGCGTTCTTCGGCCCGCGCGCCAAGGGTCTCGACATCCAATGCCCTCGGGGACCCGTTGTGGGTGACCACGAGCATGTCGAAGGCAGGCTCGAGGGCCGCCAGGATCCCGTCGACATCCTTGTCTGCCATCACCGAGATCACGCCGACCAGATAACGGAAATCGAACTCGGCGTCCAGCGCCTGGGTCAAGGCGGTGGCACCGGCTGGATTGTGCGCGGCGTCGACGAATACCGTCGGCGCGCTGCGCACGCGTTCCAACCGGCCCGGACTGGCCACCGACGCGAATCCGGCGCGCACGGCGTCGATATCGAGCTGACGCTGTGCACCGGCGCCGAAGAACGCCTCCACCGCCGCCAGCGCGAGCACCGCGTTGTGGGCCTGATGCTCACCGTGCAGCGGTAGGAAGATCTCGTCGTACACGCCGCCGAGCCCCTGCAGGGTGAGCAGCTGACCGCCGATCGCGATCTGGCGATCCAATACCGCGAATTCCGAGTCTTCGCGTGCCACAGCGGCATCGGCGCGCACGGCCTCGGCGAGCAGCACCTCCATGGCGTCGGGAGGCTGGCGCGCGATCAGGGCGACCGTGTCGGTCGGGATGAGCGCGTCCTGCTGCTTGTGGATGATCCCGGCCTTCTCCCCCGCGATCTCGGCGATGGTCTCACCGAGAAAGTCGGTGTGGTCCAGCCCGATCGGGGTGATCACCGCGACGGGGGCCTGCACGACATTGGTCGCGTCCCAGCGCCCACCCAGCCCGGTTTCGATGACGGCGACGTCGACGGGCGCATCGGCGAAGGCCGCGAAGGCCATCGCGGTGAGCACCTCGAACTTGCTCATCTTCGGGCCACCGGCCGCTTCGGACTGCTGGTCGACGAGCTCGACGAACGGTTCGATCTCGCGATACGTTGCCACGTATTCGGCTGGGCTAAGCGGCTTTCCGTCGATGGAGATGCGCTCGACCGCGGACTGCAGGTGCGGACTGGTGGTGCGACCGGTGCGCCGGTGCAGTGCGATCAACAGCGCGTCGACGATGCGGGCCACCGAGGTCTTGCCGTTGGTGCCGGCGATGTGGATCGAGGGGTACGCGCGCTGGGGTCCGCCCAGCAGTTCCAGCAGCGCGACGATCCGGGTGGTGCTCGGCTCGATCTTGGTTTCCGGCCAGCGCTGGTCGAGCAGATGCTCGACCTGAAGCAGGGCCGCGACCTCATCGGGGGTGGGTTGGCTCATCGGCGATCGGCTCCGCTGCTCGCTGGTCTCATTTCAGGTCGGCGAGTCGCGCGGTGATCCGTTCGACCTCCTCGGCCGCCAACTGTTGCCGACCCTTGATCTTCTCGACGACGTTCTCGGGTGCCTTGGCCAGGAAGTCGGCGTTGCCGAGCTTGCCCGTTGTCTGCGCGAGTTCCTTCTGCGCGGCGGCAAGATCCTTTTCCAGACGGCGCTTCTCGGCGGCCACGTCCACGGTGCCCGAGGTGTCCACCTCGACGGTCACCGTGCCATTGGTCAACCGCACCTCGACCGCTGCCGAGGCGGCGAAATCCTCGGTGGGGTCGGTGAGCCACGCCAGCGCGGTGACCGCGGGCAGCTGCGACTCGATATCGCTGGCATCCAGACCGGTCAACCGGGCCGGCACCTTCTGCCGATCGGCCAGGCCCTGATCGCTGCGGAACCGGCGCACCTCGGTAACCAGCTTCTGCATATCTGTGATGCGTCGGGTCGCGGTGGCGTCCACGCCGTGCGCGGTGACGGTCGGCCAGTCGGCGATGACGACCGACTCCCCGCCGGTGAGGGCCTTCCACAGCGTCTCGGTGACGAACGGCATGACCGGGTGCAGCAGCTTCAGCAGGGTGTCGAGCACCGCGGCCAGAACCGCGCCGGTGTGCGAATGACCCTGTGCTACCTGGACCTTGGCCAGTTCCAGGTACCAGTCGCAGAACTCGTCCCAGGCGAAGTGATACAGCGCCTCGCAGGCCCGGCTGAACTCGTATGCCTCCAGTGCGGCATCGGCCTCGGCACGCACCTCCTCGAGGCGCCCGAGGATCCAGCGATCGGCATCGGTGAGCTGATCGGCGCCGGGTAGATCGGTCAGCTCGGCGCCGTTCATCAGGGCGAACTTGGTGGCGTTGAACAGTTTGGTGGCGAAATTGCGGGAGGCGCGAGCGTGGTCCTCACCGATGGACAGGTCGCCGCCGGGGCTCGCGCCGCGGGCCAGGGTGAACCGCAGCGCATCGGCACCGAACTTCTCCACCCAGTCCAGCGGGTCGATGCCGTTGCCCTTGGACTTGCTCATCTTGCGGCCGAACTCATCGCGGATCAGGCCGTGCAGGAACACATTCTCGAACGGGACCTGCGGCCGGCCGGTGGCCGGGGCCGGCACGGCGTCATCTCCGGAGACGAAGGTGCCGAACATCATCATCCGCGCCACCCAGAAGAACAGGATGTCGTAGCCGGTCACCAGAACCGTTGTGGGATAGAACTTCTGCAGCTCGGGAGTAGCGTCCGGCCAGCCCATCGTGGAGAACGGCCACAACGCCGAGGAGAACCAGGTGTCCAGGACATCGGGATCCTGTTCCCACCCCGGCGGTGGGGTCTCGTCGGGGCCGAGGCAGACCTGCTGACCGTCGGGCCCGTGCCAGATCGGGATGCGGTGACCCCACCACAGCTGCCGTGAGATGCACCAGTCGTGCATGTTGTCGACCCAGGCGAACCAGCGAGGCTCAAGGCTGGCGGGATGGATCACGGTGTCGCCCTTGCGGACCGCGTCACCGGCGGCCTTGGCCAGGGCATCGACCTTGACCCACCACTGCAGGCTCAGCCGGGGTTCGATGGGTTCGCCGCTGCGCTCGGAGTGGCCGACGCTGTGCAGATACGGTCGCTTCTCGGCGACGATGCGCCCCTCGGCGGCCAATGCCTCGCGCACCGCCACCCGCGCTGCGAAGCGGTCCATACCGTCGAAGCGCGTCCCGGTCCCGGTGATGGCGCCGGTGGTGTCCAGGATGGACGGCATCGGCAGGTTGTGCCGCAACCCGATCTCGAAGTCGTTCGGGTCGTGGGCCGGGGTGACTTTCACTGCGCCGGTGCCGAACTCGGGGTCGACGTGAGCGTCGGCCACGATGACGATTTCGCGGTCCAGATATGGGTGGGGCAGCGTGGTGCCCACCAGCGCGCGATAGCGCTCGTCGTCGGGATGCACCGCCACCGCGGTGTCGCCGAGCATCGTCTCCAACCGGGTGGTGGCCACCACGATGTGCGGCTCGTCATCGTTCATCGAGCCGTACCGGAACGAGACCAGCTCGCCCTCGACGTCCTCGTACTTGACCTCGAGATCGGAGATCGCGGTCTGCAACACCGGCGACCAGTTGACCAGCCGTTCGGCCTGATAGATCAGCCCCGCGTCGTAGAGCCGTTTGAAGATGGTGCGCACGGCCCGGGAGAGACCCTCGTCCATGGTGAACCGGTCGCGGCTCCAGTCGACACCATCGCCGAGGCGGCGCATCTGGCCGCCGATGGTGCCGCCGGACTCACGCTTCCAGTCCCAGACCCTCTCGATGAAGAGCTCGCGTCCGAGGTCCTCCTTGGTCTTGCCGTCGGCGGCGAGCTGCTTCTCCACCACCGACTGGGTGGCGATGCCGGCATGGTCCATGCCCGGCAGCCAGAGCACCTCGTAGCCCTGCATGCGGCGACGGCGGGTCAGCGCATCCATCAGGGTGTGGTCCAGGGCGTGTCCCATGTGCAGGCTGCCGGTCACATTCGGCGGCGGCAACACGATCGAATACGGCGGTTTGTCGCTGCCGGGATCGGCGGTGAAATACCCGGCGTCGACCCAACCCTGATACAGGTCGCTTTCTACCGCACCCGGCTCCCAGGATTTGGGCAGGGCATCGGCACGCGAAGAGGGGCTGGCAGTCACCTGGCCATTCTAGGAAGGCCGGTCGGGCAGATGCCGAGGGCCCACCGTTGGCCCGGTCCGGGAGCGGCTGCTCAGTCGAGTCGCGCCGTCTCCAGGGTGACCCCGGCCGCCGGTAGGCGAGTGAGCAGTGCCGAACCCGCCGCGGCGGCCGGGGTCAGCACCCCGCGCAGATCCGAGAGCTGGTCGCGGTCCAGCGCCAAGGCGAGCCCGCATTCGGCGAGCAGCACGGCGGTGGCCTTGTACCCCGGGTCGCCCTGCTGGGCGATGGTCGCGCGGTACCGGGCTCCGGTGCTGGTCGTGGTGTAGGTCTCGATGCGGTAGTGACCGTTGTCACGGGTGCGCTCGCTGGGTCCGCTGCCCGGCTTGGGCAGGATCCGCTCCAGCAGTCCCGCGGGCACCTTGTTGATATAGCGGCTGCCGAGGCTGAAGGTCGCCACACTTGCGGCGGTCTCCAGCGCCGCGGCGGCCGGTGCCAATACCGAGGAGCCCAGGCTCATCTGCTCGGCGTAGCGGAAGTGACGCCCGTATGCCCAGTCGAGCAGCGCGTTGCTGCGACGCACGATGCGCGAGTTCGGTGCGGCCATCGCGAAGGCACCGGTCCAGATGCCGTCCAGCTCGGGTGCGATATCGCGGCCGCGCCGCCACGGGTTGTCGGATTGATGGCCCAGTTCCGGTTCCGCGCCGCGGTCGGTGGTCAGCGTGTACGGATCTTCCAGGTCACGGCGGGCCTGCGGGTCTTCGGCCGCGGCCCGCATGAACTCGATCATCGAGGCGGCAGTACCGCCGGAGACCCCGCCGGCGAAGGTGCGCAACACCAGATTGGTCTCGGTCAGCTCGCCTGAGCCGTCGGCGGTCACCCGGTCGTACAACGCGTACACGCTGATATCCGATGGCACCGAGTCGAATCCGCAGGAATGCACGATCCGCGCGCCGGTGTCGACGGCCTGCTTGTGGAACTGTTCGGCGCTGTCCCTGATGAACAGCGTCTCACCGGTGAGGTCGGCGTAATCGGTGCCCGCTGCGGCGCACGCCTGCACCAGCGGGAGCCCGTACTTGGTGTAGGGGCCGACGGTGGTGATGACCACCTGGGTGCGGGCGGCCATATCGGCCAGTGTCGAGGGCGAGCCGGCGTCGGCCTCGACGAGCTGCCAGTCCTGGGCCTTGGGGCCCAGGCTGTCGCGCACGTCGCGCACCTTGGCCAGCGAGCGTCCGGCCAGCGCGATCCGGGCGCCCGAGGCGGCCAGCGCCAGGTACTGCGCGGTGAGCTTGCCCGCGAAGCCGGTGGCGCCATACAGGACGATGTCGAATTCGCGCTGCGGCGAGGTCGGAGAGGTCGGCGAGGTCATGGAACCCGAAGCTACCCGAGGATCTCGGGTACAAACATGTCCCGCCCGAACAGGTGGTTGCCCAGGAAGGCCGAGATCACCTGGTACCAGATCTTGGTGTGCTGCGGAGCGGCCACCCAGTGCCCCTCGGACGGGAAGTACAGGAATTGGTGGGGGCTGGTGCCGTCCTCGTCGGCCGGAAGACCGGACCGGCTGAGCAGCTCGTACCACAGTCGCAGACCTTCCCCGATCGGGACGCGGTAATCCTTGTCACCGTGGATGACCAACATCGGGGTGCGGATCTCACCGACGTGGTGGTGCGGCGAATTCTGTTGTGTCATATGTTCGGTCATCTCGCGCTCCCACCAATACGCGCCATCGGTGGTAGGTCCGAACTGATCCAGCGCCCACAGGCTGGCATGACTGACGATCGCGGTGAACCGGTCGGTGTGCCCGGCGATCCAGTTGGCCATGTACCCGCCGAACGAGCCGCCCATCGCGGCGGTGCGCTGCCGGTCGATGCGCGGATGCTCGCAAGCGGCATCGGTGGCGGCCAGCAGATCGGTGTAGGGCGGCCCACCCCAGGCGCCCCACCCGCGCTGGATGAAATCCTGGCCATAGCCGGTGGACAGCGCCGGGTCCGGCAGCAGCACGGCATACCCCTCGGCAGCCAAGAGCCATGGGTTCCAGCGCCAGTGCCAGGTGTTCCAGCTGCCGAGGGGGCCACCGTGCACCCACAGCAGTAACGGCGCCGGCTCGGTTCCGCCGGGCAACACCAGCCAGGAGTGCACGGGGGTGCCGTCCGGTGCCCGAGCGGTGAGTTCCTCCACGGTGCCCGGCAGTTTCGGCAGCTCGACGCACGGCAGGATCGTGATGGTTCCGTCGGGGTCGATGCGCACCGGGTGCGGTGGCGCGAGGTAGGAGCTGCGCAGCGCGAAGATCACCCCACCCGGTGCGGTGCACACATCGCTGTAGGCCTGATCGTCCTCGGTCAACCGGGCCACCGTGCGGGTCGCCGGGTCCACCGCGAAGATGGGATGCCTGCCATTGTCGTCCGCGGTCACGATGAGCCTGCTCCCGTCGGCGCTCCATGTCACCGAGGCCGGCCACCGGTCCCATTCGGTCAGCTCGGTCCAGGCCTGGCCGATTTCGCCCCAGCACAACGTGATCCGTGGCGCCTGCTCGGGTGTCGAGGTGGTCTCTCGCAGAAAGGCGATGCGCCGACCGTCCGGGGCCAGTGCGGGCGCGTCGAGGTCTGCGCCGGGATCGTCGGCGATCACGGTGCGCTGCCGGGTCGCGGTGTCGATCCGCACGATCTGCGAGCGCAGCGCCACCCCGGCCACCGGCCCGTACCAGCTGCTGACCAGGAAGGTGCCGTCGCCGCTGATATCGAGCGCGGTGTCCCGCAGTGCCGCACCGGGCTCGGGTGTGAGATCGCGCCGTCCGTCGGTGTCGAACAGGTGCGGCAGTTCGGGGCCCAGATCGTGGTCCCAATGCCGCACCGGGTAGCCGCGGTGCAGAATCGCCGAGACCTTGTTGTCCTTGCGCAACGCCCGCAATCGCTCGTCCTCGTCGACCCCGGCGGCCGAGCGCAGCAGCGAGGTGGTGACCACCGTTCGCGGCGCGTCACCGGCGACATGCACCGCCGACACCCCACCGGGCAGCGACATCTCCTCGACGGCCTCGCCGCCCTCTTTGGGCAGTCGCCAGAGCGCTGCCGGCGCCGACTCCTGCCCCGATGTGGGCCGGCTGGCAAGAAATAACAGGTCACCGTCGGAGGTGAAGACCGGTGCCGACTCGCCCTTCCCGCCCCGGGTGAGCCGGCGGGCGGAGCCGATCCCGGCGGGGTCCAATTCCCAGATCGCCGTGCGATATTCGGTGCCCTCGGAGCTGAGCTCGCTGACGGTGGTGACCAGCCGGTCACCGGTCGGGCTGACGGCCAGCTCCGCAACCCTTGGCAGGGCGAGATAGCTGTCGAGATCGTCGAACGGTGTCATGGTGCCACCGTAGTGGGCGGGCCGAGGCGGTAGCGGCGGCCGCTTCCCGCAACCATGCCGCACCGGCCGCGATCACTGCCCGACGGTCAAGCCCGTCGCGGTCGTCGACAGCGAGAACGGATTCACCGTCCAACTGGATGTCGTCGACGCTCGCTGGTGGGCCCTGTTCGTCCGCCAAGGACTGTCCGCCGGCTTCAGTTGGCGTGTCACCGAGCGCCGCTCGTCGTTCACGATCTACGACCGCAAGATCCGGTTGGATTGGGTTGCCGGCGTGCCGCGACTGGCGGGCACGATGGAGTATCAGGGCGGCCGCATACTGGGGTTCGCCAGGCAAAGGATCTGGGCACTGTCCGACCGAGGTGTGATCGAGCCGGTGGTCGACTACAGGCCCAATGCCAGGGAGGGCCGCGACCTGATCCGTCTGGTGGCCACCGAACTCGTTCTGCGCGAACGACTTCCGATGACGCTGAAACCCACGCCAGTGTGCGTGCTCATCACCCCCCGCCATCTTCGCCGGTTGGGGCATCGTCACCGTGGTGCAGCGGCTGCTCGGCATCCATATCTAGTCATCCAGTCCGGAAGGGATTTTCGGCGCGATGCACTCCGGGTGACGCAGCGGGCCGACCGATCGCGCCGAACGCCATGTCCTGACATCGGACTCTGGCCATAGCGCCATCGTATGACTCTTCGTGCGCGGTCTTCACAGGGATTTAACAGCCGATGACCACCGGGACACATCGGCGCGGTTACTTTCATCTCGGTACACCGTCAGTACCTCACGGCCACTGTGGATAAACCCCGGTCGCCCTCATCCCCCACACCCGAACGGCGGAGGTTGTTTTGACACCCGAAGTGGAGGACGCCCTCGCGACGATGGCGTCAGTGAACAATGAATTCTTCTACTGGATGTCCATCGCGCTGATGATGCTCATCCATGCCGGCTTCCTGGCCTACGAGGTCGGCGCGTCCCGGTCGAAGAACGTCCTGGCCACGGCAATGAAGAACCTGCTCGCCTTCGCGACCATCGTCGCATCGTTCTATTTCGTCGGCTGGTTCCTCTACAACGCCATGCCGAGTGGCTTCATCGAGTTCAACGACGCGGCCAAGGCCGCCTTGCCATGGGGCGACAACATGGGCCCCAACACCGCCGACTCCGCCAGTGGCATCTTCTGGGGCGCCTTCGCCCTTTTCGCGGCGACCACCGGCTCGATCATGTCCGGCGCTGTGCTCGAACGCATCCGGACAAGTGGCTTCCTGGTGCTGACGGTATTGGTCGGCTCGGTCACCTGGATCATCGGCGCCGCCTGGGGGTGGCACGGCGCCGGCTGGATGCTCACCAAACTCGGCTTCCACGACGTCGGCGCCGCGGGTTGTGTGCACATGATCGCCGGCTTCGCGACACTGGGCATCCTGATCAACCTGGGCCCGCGGATCGGACGGTTCGGCCCCGACGGCAAACCCGTCACAATCCGTCCGCATAACCTGCCGCTCACCATGGTCGGCCTGATGCTGATCTTCACCGGCTTCTTCGGCTTCCTGATGGGCTGCGTCATCTACGCCGGTGACGGATTCACCACCATCTACGCCAGCCCGACCACGTTGAGCGCCTTCGCCTTCAACACCCTGATGGGCCTGGCCGGTGGGATCATCGGCGCCTATCTGACCTCCCGCGGCGAGCCCTTCTGGACCATCTCCGGCGGCCTGTGCGGTGTGATCGGCGTGGCATCGGGCATGGATCTGTACCACCCTGCACTCGGGTTCGTCATCGCCTTCGGCGCAGGCGCGCTCGCACCGTTCATCGGGAAACTGTTGGAACGCTTCAAGATCGACGATGTGGTGGGTGCGGTGTCGGTGCATGGCGGCATCGGGCTGTACTCGGTGCTGATGGCCGGCGTGTTCCTGTCCGGATACCCGAACACCGACGGCAACCCGTCGGTGTCGCTGTGGGGTCAGATGATCGGCGCGCTGGTGTTCGCCACGCTCGGCTTCGTCCCGACCTATGTCGTATCGCTACTGCTGAAGAAGGTCGGATTGCTTCGCATACCGGCCGCGGTCGAGGAACAGGGCCTCGATCTCAGTGAGGTGCCCGCGACGCCGTACCCCGAAGGCATCCCGATCACCACCATGCCGCTGAACGGCGGCAAGGCATTGCTCATCGCGGAGGCGAAGTAGATGTTCAGTCCCATCGAGAACTACGACGAAGCCGGTGTGGTCTTCACTTTCGGCGGATACTCGTTCGGCGTGTGGCTGTTCTTCATCCTCGCGGTGTTGCTGTTCGTCGGATTCTTCGTCCGGATGATCCAGCACGAGAACAAGGCTTATAAGGCGATCATCGAACACACTCCGGTGGAACCCGGACCGGCCGCCGAGGGGGAACCCACCGCGTACTGAGCCCGCTGCACGACCCCAGAGAATGCCCGGATCGCACAAGCGATCCGGGCATTCTCTTCCGTGCATCAGCCTGCGTCGCGCAACCACCGCACGGCACGGTCACGGTAGCCGATGATGCCCTTGTAGTCGGCCATGTCATCGGGCAGATCGGCGAGCACCGCGGCGGTGCGCACCCGCCACGGCTCGACCGCGGCGATATCGGCGAGCGGAAGCATGTAGGTGCGGATCAGGAAACAGATCGCACCGGACTCCGGTAGCCGGATCAGATGCTGGACCTCCACCCTCAGATGGACGAGCCTGCCGAACTCCTCGTCCCCGACCCCGGTGATCATCACCCGGTCCGGTCCCCACTCGGGGTAACGCTCGGTGGAGACGTCGAGTCGACGTCCGATGGTCAGTGTCCAGTTGGTGCGCCGGTAGGTTTCGCCGGGCTGCAACCGCATCAGGAACTCCCTGGCCCGGGTGATGACCCCGGTGGCCCGCAGCCGCGGGACCGGACCGTGGATCTCCAGGAAGGTCATGCCGACGTCGAAGCCGAACGACCAGTCGGCGGCGAAGGTCACCACTCCCGCGTCACCGAACAAATCGCCCTCGCGCTGATCCAGCAACACGATGTCCTCCTGGACCTGACCGGCGATATAGGCCAGCGGCTCGGCCGGAAGCGAACTGTCATCGCCGAGAACGAAGGTCTGGTCGATGCCGAGTCGCTGGTTGCGCCATCGCCAATGATCTCCGTCGCGTTGCAGCGACATGCTGTCGGGATACGCGGCCGCCAGCTCGCGCATCAGCGTCAGCATGACATCCCAGCATGCCGGTCGCATGTGCGGCAGCACCGCGTACCGGGACGGGTCGGCCAGGAGAACCGCTGCCCGCTCGGCCAATTCGTGCTCGTACTCGCTGTCGATATCGACCACCCGCTCGCCCCAGCGCCCCACCGGGGTGGTGACCGGTGCACCCGCCGGTTCCACGTTCGTGGTGTAGCGGTAGCTGTCCGCAGAGAAGGGATAGGGAAAGGTCTCGACCAGATCGGTCGACGAGATCATCCCGGTTGTCACAACGCCACCTCCAGAGTTCCGCCGTCACCGCGAGACACGCACGCCATCAGCGTGTCTCCCGCTCGCCTGTCGTCGTCGCCGAGAAAAAGGTCACGATGGGTGATCGCGCCACCGGCCACCGGTATCCGGCATTCACCGCATACTCCCTTGCGGCACAGGTTGGGAACGTCGAATCCGCGGCGTTCCAACGCCTCGAGCAACGACACCCCCGCCTCGACGACGAACTGCTCCCCCGTCGAGGCGATTCTCGCGGTGAAGGGTTCACCCGGATCCAGCGCAACGGAACCGAAGTGCTCAAGGTGTATCCGGCTGTCCGGCCAGCCGAGTTCGACGGCCGCGGCGGTCACATCGGCGATGAATGCGGCGGGGCCACACACGTAGAGGTGCGCACCGAACGGCTGGCCGGCGAGGGCGGTGCGCAGTGCCGAGTCGAATCCGGCCCGGCCGGTATGGATCGAGACATCGTCGGCGAGCCGGGTGACGGTGTCGACGTGCACCGCCCGGCCGGGTCGGTGGACATACAGCAGCTCGGTGTGACGGCCCCATACGCGCGCCGACCGCAGGTGCGACACCATCGGCGTGATGCCGATGCCCGCGGCGACCAGTAGGTGCTTGCGGGCCCGCAGTACCGGCGCGAAGGCACTGCGCGGTGGACTGGCGATCACGGTGTCGCCGAGGGTGACCCGATCATGTAGCCACAGCGAGCCGCCGGATCCGCTGTCGCACCGGAGCACGGAGATCTCGTAGGAATCCGGCGCAGTGCCGTCCCCGGTCAGGGAGTAGGCGTTGGCGACCGCGCCACATTCCAGCACGATGTGACTGCCCGGGGTGAAGGACGGCAGCGGCGCGCCGTCGGGATCACTCAGTGCCAGCGTCCGGATGCCGGAGACGGTGTCATCGACGGCGGTGACGACGAGCTTGAGCGTTCTCATGCCGGCATCTCCTCGGCATCGGCCATGAATCCGAGGTAGGTGCCGCGTCGTCGCGAAACATGATAGTAGACAAGCAGATTGCGCCCACAACCGGCGCACGGCGTGACGTCCTCCAGGTCCACCACGACGTGATTGACGGTGGGGCAGTGCACGCACTGCACCGATCGCGCGGTCACCTCGGTGCTGGCGAACGTCATCTCGTCATCGGCGACGCCGAGAGCCACCGCGTCGGCCCGCAGACTCAAGCAGGCATACGCGGGACCGGCCACCATCAGCCGCCAGCCGACCGTTGCATCGGCCAGGTCGGCGCGCAGTGCGGTCACGGCGTCGGCGATATCGGCGGCACGGTGCATCCGCACCGCCGATTCCGCTGCCGCCGAAACGATCTGACGCTGCCACTCGTGAGCCACTGCGATGGCTGCAGAGTCGAAGGCGATGAGGGTCCAGGATCGTCCCCGGGTACCGGCCGGCGGTGTGGTGGGCGCGATGGCCCAGCCGGGCACACTGGTCACGTCCAGATCGGGTTTCATGAGCCCCTTTCGGTACACCATGAGTTGACTTAGTTGCCCTTGAGGAAACCAGTTCTGCGTTTCGTCGGTGTGACCCGAATGTCTCGGCTTGTTGACACCTACGCTCGGGGCCATGCCACAACGCTTCCTCGTCGTCGGCGCCGGGATCGCCGGCTTGGCCACCGCCGTCGCGTTGCGCCGGGTCGGTCACGACGTGCGGGTCATCGAGGGACGCGCCGAAAGCGAGGTCGGGACGGGTGCGGGCATCAGCATCTGGCCCAACGCGCTCGCCGCGCTCGATGTCCTCGGACTGGGCGATGAGGTCCGCGCGGCCGGTGGTCGGGTCGGCGCCGGCGCGGTCCGCTGGCGCGACGGCCGGTGGTTGCGACGTCCGGCCACCGACCGGATGGTGCGAGCACTCGGCGAACCGCTGGTGGTGATCCACCGCCGAGCGCTGACAGACATCCTCGCCGCGGCACTGCCCGCAGGCACCGTGACACATGACTGCGCGGCGGCACGGGTGCGTGTGACACCCGAGACCGCCGGCGTCGTGCTGTCCGATGGCGCGGTGCTCGACGCAGACGCGGTCATCGGAGCCGACGGTGTCGATTCGATGGTCGCTCGCAACCTCAACGGGACCCTGGCGAAGCGCTACGCCGGGTACACCGCCTGGCGCGGTATCGCCGAGCACGCGCTGGAACCGGACCTTGCCGGCGAGACGATGGGACCTGGGCTCGAGGTCGGCCACGTTCCGCTGGGCACCCGCCACACCTATTGGTTCGCCACCCAGCGCGCGCCGCAGGGCGCCACCGCGCCGGACGGCGAACTGGCCTACCTACAGCAGGTGTTCGGCGAGTGGCCGGAGCCCATCCCCGCGCTGTTGGCCGCGACCGACCCCGCGGCGGTACTGCGCAACGACCTCTACGACCGCGCCCGCGCCCGCCGATGGTCGAGCGGACGGGCGGTCATCGTCGGAGATGCCGCCCACCCGATGCGCCCTCACCTGGGACAGGGTGGCTGCCAGGGCCTGGAGGATGCGGCCATCCTCGCGGCCATGACGGCCGAGGACGCCGATCTGCCGGCGGCCTTTGCCCGGTTCGCCGCATTCCGCAGCCCACGGGTGCTGGCTCTGGTCCGCGAGGCGCGCACCATCGGGCAGATCGTGAACCTGCGGCCCCCACTGCTGAGCGCGGCGGCCAGTAGGGCGTCGACGTTGGTGCCGGAGGCCCTGCTGACCCGCCACTTGGCGGGTATCGCGGGGCGCTCGGCGTTCGTCATGCCGGCGTAGGCGCACCGACGAGACGTCAGCGCGGCTGGAACGTGCGTCCCACGTTCTCCAGCGCCATGCACATCTGCCGGAAATCGAGGATGCCCAGCACGGCCCCGCCGCGGATCGCCTGGCATCCGGTGGCCGTCACCGGCGCGGGAGCCTGCGGCAGCGTCGGCGTCGTACCCCAGACCGCGGGTGTGGCGCCACGGGAGCCGCACTTGGGCCACGCCTTGAGCCCCTGGGAGCGCAGCACGTTCTCGGCAACCCGGATCTGCTCGGCGCGTGAGGCGCCGGCCGGCGAGCCGACGCCGCCGTTGG
Organism: Mycolicibacterium neoaurum VKM Ac-1815D; assembly: GCF_000317305.3. The sequence continues at coordinate 4,043,314 of NC_023036.2, forward strand.
CGTTCCAGGTGGCCTGCTTGAACTGCAGACCGCCGTAATGACCGTTGCCGGAATTGACCGTCCAGTTCCCGCCCGACTCGCACTCGGCGATGGCATCCCAATTCACGGTGTCGGCGCTCGCGGTGGCCGTGAGAACCATCGGCGCCAGCGACAGGCCGGCGGCTGCGATGAGCACCCACAGTGCCCTGCGGGCGATGCTCTTGACGGTGCTGCTGAAGCGGATCATTGTGCGGTCCTTCCCCGACCGGTGACACGGACCGCGATTCACATGACGAGCGTTTGCGCGCCGCGGTTGTCTCGTTTGTCGAGTGACCGATATCACCCGTTACACAGGGGGCGGAAGTTTTAACAGTTCCTTATGTGACACCAGGTATTTGTGAGAAAACAATGGCGCCGGGCGGAAAGCCCGGCGCCATTGTGAAAAGTCGGCTAGGTAATTCAGCCCCGACGACCGCAGGACGGCCATGCACCGATGCCCTGGCTGCGCAGGACGTTCTCCGCGACGCGGATCTGCTCCTCGCGGCTCGCAGAGTGCGGCGCACCCGATCCGCCGTTGGACTGCCAAGTGCTCATGGTGAACTGCAGGCCACCGTAGTAGCCGTTACCCGTGTTGATCGCCCAGTTGCCGCCCGACTCGCAGGCCGCGACGGCATCCCAGTTCACGGAGTCCGCATGTGCGGTTCCGGTCGCCAACATCAGGGGGGCTGCACTGAGCGCCCCGGCAATGGCGGCCATCCCGAACGTCTTGCGGATATTCTTCAACGTCGATCCTCTCGCGAAACGCGCGCCAAAGAACACGCTCGCAACGAATGCGAACGCGGCATGCCTGAAGGGTCAGGCGGCGAATTTGGGGCGTGCCGTCTCGGTCGGGCACGACAGTGGGAGACAAATCGGTGTCTTGCCGGATGACTCCTCCGGCGACCAACGAGCGCTCAGCGACTCGCATCGGCCCACTCACACGCAGATGCTTGGATATGAAATTGTTTGCTCCCAGCGGAGTTGAAAATGAACGTACAAAAGTCTGCAGACGAAGTCACTTCGGTGTCGAACGTGTCGCGTTCAGATCACGAGATGATCACGACGACCGAAAGCCGATAAGTACGCAGGTCAACCGGGAATTAGTACCGCAAGACTAAACCGCAGGTCGAGGCGCTATCGGTGGGATAGATCACACGATTTTTGTGGCCCCGGCCACATATATGTGGGTGCCATGCGCTGGTTGCCGACCTGCGTACCGTTTTGTGTACCCGATATCGGCGTTTCGACACCCGCCCCACAGGTCGATTCACGGGCAGTTCGCTACACATCACCCTATCCCCGTTTATCGGGAACGCCGCGTAAACCATTGCCATGCAACGCTTTGCGCACAAGTCACCGAATCCGCCAACCACCGCCAGGCACAGCATAATTGGTACGGTGAAAGCCGAAAATCTCTATACCACAGCACTTTTCAATGTACGGCGATCAGACTTCAACGGGGCCGCATCCACGCGGCGACGCAAGGAGCGCATTCGAGCCCATTGCTGCGCACAGGCAACCGGAGCAATAGCGAGCAACCGCGAAATTCTGTCTGCCGAAAGCCAGTTCGCACACGCACCATGATTTGCGGAAGTGCCTGCGCTGCATCAGGTCTCGCGCCCCCACGGGGGTGATACACGGGCATGCAGATAAACGCCGCGCTCGAATTATCGTACTTTCCGTTGCATGACATTGACGCTGATAACGCCCGCAATGAGTCTTGTAAACAAATTCGGCCGCAAAGTCGCTTTAATTGCGAATTTGCTGGATCCGGTCACGTGGCTCAGACCGGCAGGTCGTCCGGGGTGTTGACATTGGTGAGCGCGCGCTGGGGTTCGGTGACGATGCGCTGGGTGTCGACGGCATCGACAAGTGCCCTCATGCTGCGCTCTCCCCCAGCCACCAGATCATCGGCGACGCCTGCCAACGAGGTGCGGTAGAGCCCGGCGAGGTAGTGGTCACGGCCATCCCAGACCAACACCACCGCGGCCGGGGTCGTCGCGGCGGGCTCCAAAAGCTCGTCGATGAACGAAGCGGTCAGGTGCGGCATGTCCACCGCGCAGAGAAAGGCCCATTCAGCGCCCGCATCGGCGGCCGCACGTAACCCCCTGGCCGTCGCGAGCAGTGGTCCCAGGCCGCGCACCTCGTCGCGCAGGATCTGGGCGGGCACCGTCGGCAACGCCTGACCCGGTGCCGCCACCACGAAGACCGGATCGCAGCGGGCGGATACCGTGTCGACCACGCGCTCGACGAGCGTGCGCCCCTCGAACACCAGGGTTGCCTTGTCGCGACCCATCCGTCGCGACGCGCCACCGGCCAGCACAACGGCGGCCGGTGCTGTGCGCGGGGTCACACCAGCAGGTTAGTCCACCGACCAGGTGTCTTTACCGCGAAGCAGCGATTGCAGCGCGGCCGTGTCGTGCACCTTGGCTTCCCGCGCGGCCGCCACCTGCTGACGAGCAGCATCGTCGTAGGTGGGCTTGTTCACCTGCCGGAAGATGCCCATGACCATGTGATCCAGGTTCTGCTCGCTCAGGCGCGACAGCGCGAAGGCGTAGGCCGGATCGTCGATGGTGGCGTCGTGCACCACGATCTGATCGGCAGGCACGTCGGCGGTCTTGGCGATTTCCAGACCGAAACCGGACTTCACCACGGCGTACTCACCATCGGCACCGAACGTGATCGGCTCACCGTGGGTGATGTTGATCAGCCGGTCCTCGGCACCCTCCTTGCGCAGGGCGTCGAAGGAGCCGTCGTTGAAGATCGGGCAGTCCTGCATGATCTCGACCAGGGCGGCACCCCGGTGCTGTGCGGCGCCGCGCAACACCTCGGTCAGACCCTTGCGGTCGGAGTCCAGCGCCCGGCCGACGAAGGTGGCCTCCGCACCCAGCGCCAGCGACACCGGGTTGAACGGGTAGTCCAGCGAGCCCATCGGGGTCGACTTGGTGACCTTGCCGACCTCGGAGGTCGGCGAGTACTGGCCCTTGGTCAGACCGTAGATCCGGTTGTTGAACAACAGGATGGTGATGTTGATGTTGCGGCGCAGGGCATGGATCAGGTGATTGCCACCGATGGACAGCGAGTCGCCGTCACCGGTGACGACCCACACCGAGAGGTCCTCGCGAGCCAGCGCCAGGCCGGTGGCGATGGTCGGGGCGCGGCCGTGGATCGAGTGGAACCCGTAGGTCTCCAGGTAGTAGGGGAACCGGCTGGAGCAGCCGATACCGCTGACGAACGCGATGTTCTCGCGTCGCAGGCCCAACTCGGGCAGGAAGTTGCGGATGGTGTTGAGGATGACGTAGTCACCGCAGCCGGGGCACCAGCGGACCTCCTGGTCACTGGTGAAGTCCTTGCCCTTCTGCGGCTGGTCCGTGGTCGGCACCAGCGCCGTCTTGCTGAGGGCTTCGGTCAGGCCCAGGTCAGAGCCGATGAGGTCGGTCATACGTTCGCTCCCACAGATTCCACGGTGGCCGCGGCCAGCCGTGCGAACTTCGCCTTGTCAGTTTCCTTCTCGCGCAACGTGCCGTCCAGCGCCGAATCGATGATGCCCTCGACCTCGTCGGCCAGGAAGGCCATGCCCTCGACCTTGGTCACCGACTGGATATCGACCAGGTACTTGCCGCGCAGCAGCAGGGCGAGCTGGCCGAGGTTCATCTCCGGCACGACCACCTTGGGGTACTTGCGCAGCACCTCTTCGGTGTTGGCCGGGAACGGGTTGAGGTGACGCAACTGGGCATGCGCGACCTTGATGCCCTTGCGTCGCGCCCGCCGGCACGCCTCGCCGATGGGGCCATACGAGCTGCCCCATCCGAGCATCAGCAGCTCGGCATCGTCGGTCGGATCGTCGACCACGAGATCGGGCACGGTGATGCCGTCGATCTTGAGCTGGCGCAACCGCACCATCAGATCGTGGTTCTTGGGTTCATAGGAGATGTTGCCTGAACCGTTGGCCGCCTCGAGACCGCCGATGCGGTGCTCCAGGCCCGGGGTGCCCGGCACGGCGAACTGGCGGGCCAGCGTCTCGGGATCGCGGGCGTAGGGCTCGAAAGGCTCGCCGGACTTGGCGAACTTGTGCTCAATGGCCGGGTAGGTGCTGATATCCGGGATACGCCACGGTTCGGAACCGTTGGCGATCGCGCCGTCGGACAGGATGATCACCGGGGTGTGGTAACCGATCGCGATCCGCACTGCTTCCACCGCGATGTCGAAGCAATCCGACGGCGAGCACGGCGCCAGTACCGCGACCGGCGATTCGCCGTTGCGGCCGTAGAGCGCCTGCAACAGGTCGGCCTGCTCGGTCTTGGTGGGCAGGCCGGTGGACGGACCGCCGCGCTGGACATCGATGACGAGCAACGGCAATTCGGTCATCACGGCCAGGCCGATGGCCTCGGACTTCAGCGATACGCCCGGACCCGAGGTGCTGGTGACGCCGAGCGCACCGCCATAGGAGGCGCCGATGGCGGCACCGATACCGGCGATCTCATCCTCGGCCTGGAAGGTCAGCACGTTGAAGTGCTTGTACTTCGACAGCTCGTGCAGGATGTCGCTGGCCGGGGTGATGGGGTACGTGCCGAGCACGACCTGGATACCGGACAGGTGCCCCGCGGCGACCACACCGTATGCCAGTGCGGTGTTACCCGAGATCTGGCGGTACTCGCCCGACTTCAGCTTCGCCGGAGCGACCTCGTAGGTGGTGGCGAACGCCTCGGTGGTCTCGCCGTAGTTCCAACCCGCCTTGAGCGCCAGCACGTTGGCCTCGGCGATCTCGGGCTTACGGGCGAACTTCTCCCGGATGAATGCCTCACTGGCCTCCAACTCGCGGCCGTACATCCACGAGAGCAGCCCGAGCGCGAACATGTTCTTTGCGCGCTGGCCGTCCTTCTTGGTGGCGCCGATCGCCTCGACGGCGCCGAGGGTCAGGGTGGTCATGGCCACCGACTGCACGACGTAGTCGGACAGTTCCTCGTTCTCCAAGGGATTGGTGTCATAGCCGACCTTGGCCAGGTTGCGCTTGGTGAACTCGTCGGAGTTGGCGATGATCAGACCGCCGCGCGGCAGGTCGCCGACGTTGGCCTTCAGCGCCGCCGGGTTCATCGCGACGAGGACGTCGGGACGGTCGCCGGCGGTCAGGATGTCGTAGTCGGCAATCTGGATCTGGAATGACGACACACCCGGCAGGGTGCCCTGTGGTGCCCGGATCTCGGCGGGATAGTTCGGCTGGGTCGCGAGGTCGTTGCCGAAAAGGGCGGCCTCCGAAGTGAAGCGATCGCCGGTAAGCTGCATTCCGTCACCGGAGTCGCCGGCGAAGCGGATGACCACTTTTTCCAGCTTCTGCCGCGGAGCGCCGGTGCTGCCGTTCTGACCCACGACTTCCTGCCTTTCACACCCCGGCCGGTGGCGCGTGGCCAGGCGGGCGTTACGTCAAAAACTTTTGGTGTCACTGCGAGTAACCAGTATGGCACTTCTCTTAGGGTGTCCATTGCCACGCCGCGTGACGACACGCAGGTGGCGACGCGAAGAACTCGCTGGTCAGCGACGTGCAGGGTGTGGCGGTCCACACATCATGTGGTTTTGGTCACTCAAAGAGCGCGTCATTTCCTAAGGATCTGGTTACCGATCAGTAGCTCTGAGCGACGTACAGGCCCGGCGGAGTTGACACCTGTCAAGTCTGCGCAGGTCAGGCCTTGGTCGACGGCATCTGCGCCCGTTTTTGCAGCTCGCGGGCGACCAGTTCGCTGGCGATCTCCACCGCCCGAACCGGGTTCGCCCCCGCCGCACGATGCGCCACGTAGCTCGCGGTGAACATATCGCCGGCACCGGTGGTCTGCACGTCCATCACGCGCCATGCGGCAGGAACCCGAGTCACCGAGCCGTCCCGGTAGATGTCACAACCCTCGGACCCATAGGTGACCAGGATCTCCGGCACCCCGAGCCGGTGCGCGGCCGCGAGGTCGAACGCACCATCGGCGACGATCACGGCCTCGTCCTCGGCCAACTTGAGCACGCTGAGGTGACGCAGCAGCTCCGGGGAGAAATCACGGTCCAGCACCAGCGGCCCGACCCGATCGGCGCGCACCAGACCCTGACCGTCATAGGCGATACGGTGACCGCGCGCCGCCAGATGGGCGAGGGTGTCGGCCGGGAAATCGGTGCGCAGCAGCGGTGCCAGGTGGATCCAGGTGGTGCGCGGGTCGTCGGCATCGATATCGCCGGGACGCCATACCGGCCCGATCGCCGAGACGCTCATGTGCCGGTGGTCGGTGTCGTCATAGTCGAGGCTGAATGCGCTGGTGCGATCGGCGGGAAGCAGCCGAACCAGCGCGCCGAACCGGTCGAGCACCGGGCCGAAGAGTTCGTGATGACGTCGTTCGCCCATGGCCGCGATGTGCGTGCTGCCCGGTGCCGATTGCAGTGCCACCCCGGCAAATGATGCGCAGCCACCGGGACTCGGGGCGGCACCGTTGATGACGTCGATGGCGAGGTTGCCCAGCACCGTCACGCCCGGGACCAGCTGTGGCGCCATCAATCCGAATCCCCCGCCTGCGGTATGTCGTGTGGTCGACACACGGGTGACGTGGCCGAGCGGTGAAATGGTAGTCCGCATCGGGCGCTTTCAGCGATTCCGCAGCGCGGCCCCGTTCCGGCAGATCCCGCCCCGGAACGTCCTATCCAGGCACGTTGTGGGGCGTGACGACCTGGATCGGCGCCGGACGCACGGACTCCTCGGGCAGCGCGCGTTGCCGAGCCAGGATCACCCGCATGGCAAGGCGGGCATCGGCGCGCAGGTCGTTGTGCAGCACCACGGACAACTTGCCCTGGCGCAGCAGTCTGCGGTTGTCGACATCGAGATCGTGTGCGACGAATACCCGGCACGCGCGTCCGAGCTTCTCGAACGCGGCGACGGTCGCGGCGTTACCGCCCCCCGGCGAGTAGACGGCCTCGATACCGGGGTGGCGGCGCAGCGCGTCGAGCACCAACGCCTCGGTGTTGGCGTCGATGCCATCCCCCTCGCTGATCTCGACGATCTCGCGACGGGATCCCCGCAAACCTGCCCGGAACCCCACCTCCCGTTCGCCTTCACCACGGAATACCGTGCGGCTCAGGGTGATCAGCACATCGGCGGGCGCGTCACCCAGCCATTGGTCGACGAGGTACGCCGCCGTCAGCCCGGCACCGTGATTGTCGATACCGACGTAAGCGGTGCGATCGCTGTTGGCCACATCGGAGGTGTAGGTGACCACAGGCACCCCGGCGCCCACCAGCCGATCGACCTGTTCGGCGACCTCGGGCTCGTCCTGCGCCTTGAGGATGACGCCGTGGCTTCCCTTGATACGGCCGAGCACCTCGACCGTGCGGGCCGCCGAACCGGATTCCCAGAGGTGGAAGCGAGCCCGCACCGCGGCGGGCGCGAACGCCGGGAGCTCGGCCTCCACGGCTGCTCGGAACGCGTCGGAGAACCGCTGCGGCGTCTGCATCACGACGTCGATCAGGTAGCGACGGCCGTTGAGCCGCAATTGGGCGCGCTGCTTGTCCAGATCGGCGATGGCCTGCAGCACCTCGGCGCGGGTGTTCTCCCGGACCCCCGGACGGTCGTTGAGGACGCGGTCGACCGTCGCTTCGCTGAGACCGCACTGCTGGGCGATCTCGCGAACCTTGTATCGGTGCATCCCCTACCTCTTCCGCGAGCAGACGTAGACCTGCGCTCTGTGCGCCGATTTCGGCAGTTCTGCGTCTGTTCGCCGATATAGCGGTTGATGGTTTTTTGATGGCTTTCTGCTGTTGATTGCGGTCGGTGTCACAGCAAGACTAACCGTGGTGTGCGCCTTGGACGCACCGGACGAACGGAGAATCCCATGACCACCATCGGTGTGATCGGACTGGGCCGCATCGGCGCATTCCACACCGAAACCCTTGCCGGACTCGACGGGATCGACGGGCTGGTGATCACCGACGAACGTCCCGACGTGACCGCGGCGGTGGCCGCCAAGCACGGCGCCACGGCGGTCGGATCCGTCGAGGAACTGCTGGCGTCCGGCGTCGACGGGGTCGTGGTCGCCGCCGCCACCCCCGCACACGCGGACCTCACGCTCGCCGCGGTCGAACGCGGGATCCCCACCTTCTGCGAGAAGCCGATCGCCTCCACCGCCGCCGAGAGCGCGCGGGTCGCGGAGACCATCATGTGCACCGGGGTACCGGTGCAGGTGGGCTATCAGCGCCGGTTCGACGCCGCGTTCGCCGCGGCCAAGACCGCCGTCGACAACGGCAGCCTCGGCATCCTGCACACCGTGCGCAGCACCACGATGGATCCCGCTCCCCCGCCGCTGGACTACATCAAGGGCTCCGGCGGCATCTTCCGGGACTGTGCCGTCCACGATTTCGACGTCGTCCGCTGGATCACCGGCCAGCAGGCCGTCGAGGTCTACGCCACCGGGTCGGTGCAGGGTGACCCGCTGTTCGCCGAGTACGGCGATGTCGACACCGCCGCGGTGGTGGTGCGATTCGACGGTGGCGCACTGGGAGTCATCTCCAACGCCCGATACAACGCACGCGGTTACGACTGCCGTCTCGAGATCCACGGCTTCGACGATTCGGTGGCCGCAGGCTGGGACCAGGGTGCACCACTGCGCAATGTCGACCCGGCCAACGAGTTCCCCACCGGACCGGCGCACAACTTCTTCATGGATCGCTTCACCGAGGCGTTCCGCACCGAGCTGGCCGGTTTCCTTGAGGTCGCCAAGGGCGGCCCGGTCCGCGGCGCGACCGTCGCCGACGCCGTCGAGGTGGCCTGGATGGCAGAGGCCGCCACCGAGTCCCTGCGCCGTGGCACCCCGGTGGCACTCGAGTCGGTCAAAGCGAAGGTAGGCACCGCATGAGCATCAAACTTGCCGGAGCACCCATCTCCTGGGGCGTCTGCGAGGTGCCGGGATGGGGCCACCAGTTGGCCCCCGCACGGGTCCTCGCCGAGATGCGCGGTGTCGGCCTGACGGCCACCGAACTGGGCCCGGAGGGTTTCCTGCCCGCCGACCCCACGGAACTGACGTCCGTCCTGGCCGAGCACCAGCTCAGCTGCGTGGGCGGCTTCGTCCCGGTGATCCTGCACCAGGTCGACCATGATCCGGCCGAAGAGCTTGCCGGGCCGCTGGATTCGCTGATCGCCGCCGGCGCCGGCGTGGTGGTGCTGGCCGCCGCCACCGGTGCCGATGGCTACGACTCACGACCCGTGCTCGACGAAGCGCAGTGGAACACGTTGCTGGCCAACCTGGATCGGCTGGCCGGCATCGTCGCCGACCGCGGCCTGTTGGCGGTGCTGCACCCGCATGTCGGCACCATCGTGGAAACCCGCGCCGAAGTCGACCGGGTGCTGGGTGGTTCGTCCATCCCGCTGTGCCTGGACACCGGGCACCTCCTCATCGGCGGCACCGACCCGCTGGAGCTGGCCAAGGCCGTCCCGCAGCGCATCGCGCACGCCCATCTCAAGGACGTCGACGCGGCGTTGGCCGCCAAGGTGCAATCAGGCGAGCTCAGCTACACCGCGGCCGTCAAGGCGGGTATGTACACCCCGCTGGGCACCGGCGATGTGGATATCGAAGCCATCGTCGGTGTGTTGCGCGACAACGGGTTCGACGGTTGGTTCGTGATGGAGCAGGACACCATTCTCGACGGCGCGCCCGCCGGTGACGGTCCGGTGGCCGATGTGCGGGCCAGCGTCGCCTTCCTCAACGGCATCATGGCCTGATACCGAAAACTCCCAGACGACATCGCGACCCGACAACCGTCGGGTCGCGATGTCGTTGGTGCGGTCAGTGCGTCAGATACCTGTCGGCAAGCCCGGTCAACGTCTTCTCGATGCCCTGGGCATTCTGCTTCTTCATGCCCAAGAGCTCGATGACGAACGGCACCTTGGCCGAGGAATAGTCGAAGGTCTCGGTGACCTTGGTGATGCCGGGACTCACCTCGGCGAACTCCCAACGCCACTTGTGCCCGAGCGGGTGCTGCCACTCGACGATCTCGTTCTCCCTGGCCTTCGTCACCGTGGACGTGATCTTGTAGGGCAGCCCGTATTGGGTCATGCCGATCGTGAACTTGTCGCCCTCGGACACCCGGTGCGGACCCTTGACCTCGACATCGCGCACCGTTCCCGATCCGTCGATCTCGTGGTGCCGATGCGGGTCGGCGATCTGCTCGAACAGCGTGGCCACCGGTGCGGTGACCTGCACGCTACGGCTGACGGACTGCTTGCCTGCGTCTTCTGTCTTCAGTGTCGTCGTGGTCATGTCGCCGTTATACCCGCGCACCGGGTGGCCTACACGAGACGGCAGGCCGGGCGCGGGGTGAGTCAGCGACCGAGCTCGTGGCTGAGCGCCTCGAGCTCGTCACCGCCGGCCATCTGTTGGGTCAGATGCTCCAGCGTGATGTCGTCATAGGTGCAGTCCAGCTTCTGACGGCCCCGGTTGAGCAGTACGAAATGGTCGCCCACCATGTGGGCGTGGTGCGGGTTGTGTGTGATGAAGACGACACCGAAGCCGGCCTCCTTGGCCGCGGTGATGTATTTGAGCACCACACCGGACTGTTTCACACCCAGCGCCGCGGTCGGTTCGTCGAGAATCAGCACCCGCGCACCGAAGAAGACCGCCCGCGCGATGGCGACGCACTGGCGCTGCCCACCGGACAGCGACCCGATCGGCGCGTCGACATCGGGCAGTTCGATGCCCATCTTCGACAGCTCGGCCAGCGTGGTCGCCCGCATGGCGTTGGCGTCCAGCGACCACGGGAACGACTTCTTGCGCACCTCCTGGCCGAGGAAGAAGTTGCGCCACACCGGCATCAGCGGGACGACGGCGAGGTTCTGGTAGACGGTCGCGATGCCCTTGTCCAGGGCGTCGGCCGGTGAGGAGAACGTGGTGACCTCACCGTCGACCAGCAGTTCACCCTCAGTCTGCTGATGCAGGCCGGCGATGATCTTGATCAGCGTGGACTTGCCTGCACCGTTGTCGCCGAGAATGCCGGTGACCTCACCGGCATGCACGCGCAGGCTGATGTCCGCCAGCGCGGTGATGTTGCCATAGGACTTGCCGACATTGCGCAGCTCGACCAGTGGCACCTTCTTACCGCCGGAGGATGCGTTGCTCGGGGTCTCGACTGTTGCGGTCATCAGATCACTTCTTCGCTGCGTAGTTACGGAAGGCATTGTTGGCGATCACCGCGAACAGCAGCATCCCGCCGAGGAAGAACTTGAACCAGTCCGGATCCCAGCCCGCATAGACGATGCCCTGATTGGTCATGCCGAAGATGAACGCACCGATGGCGGCGCCGACCGCGGTGCCGTATCCACCGGTGAGCAGACAGCCACCGATGACCGCGGCGATGATGTAGAAGAACTCGTTACCGATGCCCTGCCCGGACTGCACGGTGTTGAACGCGAACAGCAGATGCATGCCGACGAACCAGGCGCAGAAGCCGACGAACATGAACAGCCCGATCTTGACCTTCGTCACCGGAATGCCGATGGCACGGGCGCTTTCGGCATCGCCGCCGACGGCGAAGATCCAGTTGCCGATCCTGGTCTTGAACAGCACCCAGGTCGCGACGACGGTGAACACCAGCCACCACAGCACGGTCACCCGGATACCGACACCGAACACGGTGAAGCTGGAGGAGAAGACCTTCTGCGCGGACTCCCAGCCGGCCATATCGTTGACGCTCTGGGTGGCCACCTGTCCGGCAACCAGTTTCGTGACGGCCAGGTTGATACCGGCCAGCATGAAGAACGTGCTCAGCGTGATCAGGAAGCTGGGGATCTTGGTCTTCATCACCAGGAAGCCGTTGAAGAAACCCACCGCCAACGACAGCACCAGCGCCAACGCGGCACCGACCCAGAGATTCAGGTGCAGGTTGTAGGCCAGCATCGATGCCGCCAGTGAACTGAACGTCACCGCGACGCCGGCCGAGAGGTCGAACTCGCCGCCGATCATCAGCAGCGCCACACCGCAGGCCATGATGCCGATAGTGCTGCTGGCGTAGAGCACGGTGGCCAGCGAGGAGGCCTCCCGGAACGGCGCCGCCACCACCAGGAACGCGATGAAGATGCCGATGGCGCCGATACCGGCACCCATCTCCGGGCGGATCAGTATGCGCTGTAGACGATTTCGTTCCTTGACTCGTTCGTCACGGACGACCGTGTGGTTTTCGAGGGTCACCTCGGTCTGGGTGGACATCTCTGCTCTTTCCGACACTGCTAGCGAGTTCCGCCCTTGGCCAGTTCGGCCACGGCGTCGATGTTGGTGTTGTCGATGAAGGCGGGCCCGGTCAGGGTCGGCTTCCCGCCACCGATGACGTTCTTGTTGTTCAGGTAGAGCCACAGCGAGTCGACGGCCAGGTAGCCCTGCAGGTAGGGCTGCTGGTCGACCGCCCACTGGATATCGCCACCCTTGATGGCGTCCACCAGCGCCGCGTTGGTGTCGAAGGTGCCGATCTTCGCCGAGCTGTTGGCGTTCTTGGCCGAGGTGACCGCGGTCAGCGCGAACGGCGCGCCGAGCGCGACGATCATGTCGATGGCGGGATCCTGCTGGAGCTTGGCGGTGATGGTCGATTCGACCGAGGGCATGTCCTTGCCGTTGACATTGAGGATCTCGGTGGCCCCGAACGTGTTCTTCATCCCCGCACAGCGGGCCTCGAGGTCGACGTTGCCCTGCTCATGGATGATGCAGATGGCTTTCTTTGCACCATCTTTGGCGACGCGCTCGCCCGCGCCCTGGCCGGCGATGTAACCGTCCTGACCGAAGAACTCCTGCACACCCATGTCCTGCCAGGTGTCCATGCCGGCGTTGAACGCCACGACGGGGATTCCCTTGGCCGCGGCGGCCTGCACGGCGGCCCGCATGGCATCGGGTTTGGCCAGCGTGACCGCGATACCGTCGACATTCGCATCGACGGCGCTCTGGACCAGGTTGGCCTGGTTCGGAGCTTCCGGATCGCTGGAGTAGCGCAGCTCGACATTGTCCTTCTTGGCCGCCGTCTCGGCGCCCTTGCGGATGAGATCCCAGAAGGAGTCACCGGGGGCCTCGTGGGTGACCATCGCGATCGTGACCCGCGGGGTGTCGACGGTTCCGCCGCCCGAACCGCCGTTCCCGCCCGCGGTGTCCGGGTTGCCGCCGGTCGACGAGCAGGCCGCCATTCCCAGCGCCAGCACACCCGCCCCGGTCAGCGCTGCCCATCGGCGCAACGACCGGATTCCTCGACTGTTCGCGCGAGCGGTCATCCCTGGCTTCTCCTTCGTCCCGCATCCGGGGCTCGTGAACTTCGACGTCCAGGCGGTCGCGGTATCCCGGCGACGCGCCACCGTTGATGTAATACGGCTCACACCGGAAAGTCAACACTTTGTCCTGACATTAGGACTGCACGTCATATGCGAGCCGGTGGCGCCGGGCGTTCAGCTCACCGGTCGACGAGGGTTGTCTCGAAGTAGTACCGCGACGCCCGGTAGCAGTGACTTCCGAATTCGACCGCGCGCCCCGAATCGTCGAAGGCCGTCCGGCTCATGGTCAGCAGCGGGGCCCCGACCTTCTCTTCGAGCAACCGAGCCTCGGTGCGCTGGGCCGGTCTGGCACCGATCCGCTGGCGCGCCAGCCGGATGTGCACCCCCCTGCCACGCAGCGCCTGATACAACCCGCTTGCCTCGAGTTCCCCGGCGTCCGGGGCGATCTCGGCCGGCAGGTGGTTGGTCATGATGGCCAGCGGCTCCCCGTTGGCATAACGCAAGCGCTGCACGGTGACGATCTCGTGGTCGGTGGACAAGTTGAGCTCGGCGGCGATCTCGTCATCGGCGACGCCGCGGCGGTACTCCAACAGCTGTGTTGTCGGATCCTGTCCGGATTTCGCGAGATCGTCGAAGAGGCTGGTCAATTCGACGCGCCGGTGCACCGGGTTCTGCACCACCTGCGTGCCGACGCCGCGCTTGCGGACCAGCAACCCCTTGTCCACGAGCTCCTGGATGGCGCGCCGGGTCGTCGGCCTCGACAGCGCCAATCGGCCGGCCAAGGACAGCTCGTTCTCGAATCTGTCACCCGGGGCGAGTTCGCCACTGCGGATCGCCGCCTCGATCGCCTGCGCGAGCTGGTAGTAGAGGGGCACAGGGCTGGACCTGTCGAGTTCGACCGCTAGGGGCACGTCCACTCCGATTTCGTCGGCGATGATCAGCAAGACTAACCGAACCTGCGCACTATGACCGAAAGTTCGAATGTCAGGACAAATTGTTGACAGGGGTAGGTGATCGGGGGCACAGTGCTTGCGACAGAGCCCTGCACCCACTTCGGGAGATCACGTGTCGTCACCACCCCAGCCATCAACCGATCCGTTCGATGTCATCGCCATCGGCCGCAGCGGTGTCGACATCTACCCGCTGCAGACGGGTGTGGGACTCGACGAGGTCGACACCTTCGGGAAGTTCCTCGGCGGCAGCGCGGCCAATGTCGCGGTGGCCGCCGCGCGACTGGGCAACCGCACCGCCCTGATCTCGGGAACCGGCGACGATCCGTTCGGACGGTTCGTCCGCGATGAACTGGCCCGCCTCGGGGTCGACAACCGCTATGTGGGCATCCACGGCCGCTATCCCACCCCGGTCACCTTCTGCGAGATCTTCCCGCCCGACGATTTCCCGCTCTACTTCTACCGCAAGCCCTCGGCGCCCGATCTGCAGATCGAAGCCGGTGACATCGATGCCGACGCCGTGCGCACCGCACGATTGTTCTGGTCCACGCTGACCGGCCTGTCCGAAGAGCCCAGCCGCAGCGCGCATTTCGCGGCCTGGGCCGCACGTGCCCGCACGCCGCTCACGGTGCTCGATCTCGACTACCGGCCGATGTTCTGGGCCGACCCCGCCGCAGCAGGTGAGCAGGCGGTGCGTGCGCTGGGCCAGGTCACCGTCGCCGTGGGCAACCGCGAGGAGTGCGAGATCGCCGTGGGTGAGACCGTTCCCCACCGCGCCGCCGATGCGCTGCTCGACCTGGGGGTCGAACTGGCCATCGTCAAACAAGGCCCGCGCGGTGTGCTCGGCAAGACCAGGCACAGTTCGGTGACGGTCGCACCCAACGACGTCGACGTCGTCAACGGCCTGGGTGCCGGAGACGCGTTCGGGGGCAGCCTCATTCACGGTCTGCTGCGGAACTGGCCACTGGAGAAGACCCTTCGCTACGCCAACGCCGCCGGCGCCATCGTGGCATCCCGGCTGGAATGTTCTACGGCCATGCCCACCGCCGCCGAGGTCGCCGAACTCGCCGAACAGAGCGCCGTGGAGGCCGTCAATGTCTGACGCACTGTGCCGTGACTACGCCGAGGTCACCGAGTTGCGCGCCGCCGACCCGGCGTCGGTGACGAAGGCCTGGCACGCCCGCACCACCCGGCCCACGGTGCGTGGTGACGGCAGGCTGATGATCGTGGCGGCCGACCACCCGGCACGCGGCGCGCTGTCGGTAGGCACCCGGGTGACCGCCATGAACAGCCGCATCGACCTGCTCGACCGGCTGCGGACCGCGTTGGCCGATCCCGGCGTCGATGGTGTGCTGGCGACCGCGGATATCCTCGACGACCTGGTGTTGCTCGGTGCGTTGGAGGACAAGGTGGTGTTCTCGTCGCTGAACCGTGGCGGACTGGCCGGTTCGGTCTTCGAGCTCGACGACAGGATGACCGGCGCGACCGCGACCTCGACCGCCGATGCCCGCATGAACGGCGGGAAGATGTTGTGCCGCATAGATCTCGACGATCCCGGCACCGTCTCGACCCTCGCCGGCTGCGCGCAGGCCGTCGACCAGCTGGCCGCCCACGGATTGATCGCCATGCTCGAACCGTTCTTGTCCACCCGGGTCGACGGCAAGGTCCGCAATGACCTCTCCCCCGACGCGGTGATCAAGAGCGTGCACATCGCCCAGGGCCTGGGTTCGACATCGGCCTACACCTGGCTCAAGCTGCCCGTTGTGCCCGAGATGGACCGGGTGATGGAATCGACGACGATGCCCACCCTGCTGCTCGGCGGTGACCCGACCGACCCGGACGAGGCCTTCGCGACCTGGGCGTCGGCACTGGCCCTGCCCGCGGTGCGCGGTCTGATCGTCGGGCGCACCTTGCTCTACCCGCCCGATGACGATGTGGCTTCCGCGGTCTCGGGTGCCGTCGGATTGGTGCGGTGATGAACAGCTCCTGGTACATACCGGCGGGTTCGGCCGACGCGCCGTACTCGGTGGCCGTCACCCCGGAGTCAGCAGGCTGGTCCGAATGTGGGCTGCACGTTCTGGATCTGGGCACCGACGGTACGGTCGCGCTGCAGACCGGCGACACCGAGGTGATGATCCTGCCGCTGGCCGGCGGCGGCTCCGTCGAATGCGCTGACGACGTGTTCGAACTCGGCACGCGGACATCGGTTTTCGACGGCCCCGCCGATATGGTCTATCTGGGTGTCGGGCAGTCCTATGTGGTGACCGGACACGGGCGCATCGCCGTCTGCGCCGCCCGAGCCAGCCGGTCCCTGCCCAACCGGCGGCGGGCCGCCGCCGATGTGCCGGTCGAGTTACGCGGGGCGGGCAACTGCAGCCGGCAGGTACACAATTTCGGCACCGCGGACACCTTCGAGGCGGATTCACTGATCGCGTGCGAGGTCATCACCCCCGGCGGTAACTGGTCGAGCTATCCGGCCCACAAACACGATGAGGACAGCTACGTCGAGTCCCAGCTCGAAGAGATCTACTACTTCGAGATCGACGACAGCCCGGCCGGCACTCCGGGATTCGGCTATCACCGCGTGTTCGGCACACCTGCCCGGCCCATCGAGGTACTCGAAGAGGTCCGCACCGGCGATGTGGTCCTGGTGCCGCACGGCTATCACGGCCCGTCGATCGCCGCACCCGGTCACCACATGTACTACCTGAATGTCATGGCCGGATCCGGGCCCGAGCGGGCGTGGCGGATCTGCGACAACCCGGACCACACCTGGCTGCGCGCCAGCTGGGATCACCAAGAGATCGACCCGCGCCTGCCGATGCGCACGAACCGAGGAGTTTGACCGTGGTGTCCACCGCCCCGAAAGCAGCCGACAAACTCGCGGATACCGAAGCCACCGTCCGTCTCACCGTCGCGCAGGCCACCATCGCGTTTCTGGCCGCCCAGTATGTCGAGCGCGACGGTGATCGCACGCCGTTCTTCGCCGGATGCTTCGGCATCTTCGGCCACGGCAACGTTGCCGGTCTCGGCCAGGCATTGCTGCAGGACGAGATCGAGGCGCAGGCGGCCGGACGCGCACCACGCATGCCCTACGTGCTGGGCCGCAACGAACAGGCGATGGTGCACAGCGCCGTCGCCTATGCGCGGCAGAAGGACCGGCTGCAGACCTGGGCGGTGACCGCCAGCGTCGGACCCGGATCGACCAATATGCTCACCGGCGCCGCGTTGGCCACCATCAACCGGCTGCCGGTCCTGCTGTTGCCCGCCGACACGTTCGCCACCCGGGTCAGCTCGCCGGTGCTCCAGGAGCTCGAACTGCCGTCCTCCGGTGATGTCACGGTCAATGACGCGTTCAAGCCACTGTCCCGCTACTTCGACCGGGTCTGGCGGCCCGAACAGCTGCCGGCCGCCCTGCTGGGGGCCATGCGCGTGCTCACCGACCCCGTCGAGACGGGCGCGGCCACGGTATCCATCCCGCAGGACGTCCAGGCCGAGGCCCATGACTGGCCGGAATCGCTTTTCGCCGAACGCACCTGGCACATCGCACGTCCGCTGCCCGAACGCGCGGTGGTCGCCCGGGCGGCCGCCCTCATCGCCGCGGCGCGCCGGCCGTTGATCATCGCCGGTGGCGGAGTGCACTATTCCGGCGCGGAGGCGGCGCTGACCGCCCTGGCCGAGCAGACCGGCATCCCCGTGGCCGAGAGCCAAGCCGGTAAGGGGTCGTTGCGCCACGATCATCCACAGAGCGTCGGTGCGGTCGGCTCCACCGGCAGCACCGCGGCCAACGCCCTGGCCACCGATGCCGACGTGGTGATCGGAATAGGCACTCGGTACAGCGATTTCACCTCCGCCTCGCGCACCGCCTTCAACAATCCACAGGTGCGTTTCGTCAACATCAACGTCGCATCCCTCGACGCGGTGAAGCAGGGCGGGGTGAGTGTCGTCGCCGATGCGCGCGAGGCCATCGAGGCGCTCGGCCCGGCGCTGGCCGATTACCGCGTACCCGACGAATACCGTTCTCACATAAGCGAGCTGGCCGGAGAGTGGGATGCCGCGGTCTCGGCTGCGTTCGCCACCGAGGACGGCGCGCAGTTGAACCAGAACCAGGTGATCGGACTGGTCAACTCCCTGTCGGACCCGCGCGACGTGGTGGTGTGCGCCGCCGGTTCGATGCCCGGTGATCTACACAAGTTGTGGCGATCACGTGACCGCAAGAGCTACCACGTCGAATACGGGTTCTCCTGCATGGGATATGAGATCGCCGGCGGTATCGGGGTACGCATGGCTGCGCCGGATCGCGACGTGTTCGTGATGGTCGGCGACGGTTCGTATCTGATGATGGCCACCGAGATCGCGACCGCGGTGCAGGAAGGCGTCAAGGTGATCCCGGTGCTCGTGCAGAATCACGGGTTCGCCTCCATCGGCGGGCTTTCGGAGTCACTGGGCTCGCAGCGCTTCGGTACCGCCTATCGGTACCGCGGCACCGACGGCCGCCTCGACGGTGACCGACTGCCGGTCGACCTGGCCGCCAACGCCGCCAGCCTCGGCGCCGATGTCATCAAGGTCGCCACGGCCGCCGAGTTCACCGATGCGGTCAAGGTAGCCAAGGCCGCCGACCGGATCACCGTCATCCACGTCGAGACCGACCCGCGCGTCTACGCGCCCGACAGCCACTCGTGGTGGGACGTGCCGGTGTCGCAGGTGTCGGCGTTGGAATCGACACAGCAGGCCTACCAGCGCTACACGGAATGGAAGAAGGTGCAGCGCCCGCTGATCGCGCCGTCGGACGGCTGATCGCCGGGTGCGGGGGCTGCGGTCACCAGAGGCCCGGACGGGCCTGACCCCCACACCCGGCGATGCTTCATGTCGCCGAACTGCGTCTACAGGATGTAGAGCATCTCCTGGTAGGTGGGCAGCGGCCACAGGTCATCGGCCACCACACCTTCGAGTGCGTCGGCGGCCGCCCGCACGGCATCCATGGCCGGCAGCAACACCTTCTGCGCATGGGCGGCCTCGTCGAGCGCGGACTCCGCGGAGTGGTCCGACAACCCGGCCTTGAGCGCACCGACGGCCGCGGTCAGCTCGGCAATCGGTGTCGAAACCGCCTCCAGCAGCGTGGTATCGGCATCGAAACCAGCCGCCTTGAGGGTGGCGACGTTCTGCGCCAGTTCGGTCTGGTAGCGGACGGCAGCGGGCAGGATCACCGTGGTGCCGAGTTCGAGCGCGAGCTTGGCCTCCACCGCGATGGTCAGCGCGTACTGCTCCAAGCGCACCTCGTAGCGGCTGTGCAGCTCGCGCTCGTTGAACACCCCGTACTTCTCGAACACCTCGACGGCCTCCGGGGTGATCAGCTCCGGGATGGCATCCAGCGTGGTCTTGAGATTCGGCAGACCACGCTCGGCCGCCTCGGTCTGCCAGTTCTCCGAGTAGCCGTCACCGTTGAAGACCACCGCGCCGTGCTCGGTGATGATGTCGGTGAGCAGCTGCTGCACCGCGGTGTCGAATTCGGTACCGTCCGCGACGGCCTTCTCCAATACCGTCGCCATGTAATCCAACGAGTCGGCCATGATGGTGTTCAGCACGATCATCGGCACCGCCACCGTCTGCCCGGAACCGGGCGCACGGAACTCGAACCGGTTGCCGGTGAAGGCAAACGGGCTGGTGCGGTTGCGGTCGCCCGGATCGGTCGGCAGCTGGGGCAGGGTGTCGACACCGATGTGCATGACGCCCTTGCCCTTCGACGAGGTCGCCGCGCCCTTGGCGATCTGCTCGAACACATCGGCCAGCTGCGCGCCGAGGAAGATCGAGATGATGGCAGGCGGCGCCTCGTTGGCGCCGAGGCGGTGGTCGTTGGTGGCCGAGGCCACCGAAACTCGCAGCAGCCCGGGGAATTGGTGGACGGCACGGATGACGGCGGCGCAGAACACCAGGAACTGCGCGTTCTCGTGCGGGGTGTCACCGGGAACCAGCAGGGAACCGAGTTCGGAATTGCCGACCGAGAAGTTCACGTGCTTACCGGAACCGTTGACACCGGCGAACGGCTTCTCGTGGAACAGACATTCCATGCCGTGCTTGCGGGCGATGGTCTTGAACACGGTCATCAGCAGCTGCTGATGATCGGAGGCGATATTGGCCCGTTCGAACATCGGCGCCACCTCGAACTGCGCGGGCGCCACCTCGTTGTGCCGGGTCTTGGCCGGGATACCGAGCTTGAACAGCTCGCGCTCGGTGTCCATCATGAAGCCCAACACACGCTCGGGCACCGCACCGAAGTAGTGGTCGTCGAACTCCTGACCCTTCGGCGGCTTGGCGCCGAAAAGCGTGCGGCCGGCGTTGATCAGGTCGGGCCTGGCCAGGAAGAAGTGCCGATCGACAAGGAAGTACTCCTGCTCGGGACCGCAGAACGAGACGACCTTCTCCAGGTTCTTGTGCCCGAACAGCGTCAGGATGCGCTCGGCGTGCACACCCATCGCCTGCTGGCTGCGCAGCAGCGGGGTCTTGTAGTCCAGGGCTTCACCGGTCATCGAGACGAAAACCGTTGGGATGCAGAGCGTGTTCCCGTTCGGATTCTCCAGGATGTAGGCCGGGCTGGTGACATCCCAGCCGGTGTAACCGCGCGCTTCGAAGGTGCTGCGCAGGCCGCCGGAGGGGAAGCTCGACGCGTCGGGTTCGCCCTGGATCAGCGTCTTGCCTGCGAACTCGGCCAGCGTCTGACCGTCGGAGACCGGCTCAAGGAAGCTGTCGTGCTTCTCGGCGGTGAGCCCGGTCATCGGGTAGAACACGTGCGCGTAGTGGGTCGCCCCCTTGGACAGTGCCCAGTCCTTCATCGCCGAGGCGACGGCGTCGGCGACGGCCGGGTCGAGAGTGGCGCCCTTCTCGATGGTCGCCACGACCGATTTGAACACCGACTTGGGCAGCCGCAGCTGCATCTCGGCCTTGGTGAAGACGTTGGCGCCGAAGATCTCTCCGGGGGCCTCGGCGGGGTCGAAGCTGATGGCCGGCGGCACATAGGCCTCGACGTTGTTGATGGCCTTAAGCCGGACTGCGTTACCGCTCAATGTAGTTCCTATCGCTGCACGTGCTTGACCGGCCAACGGTAGGAATATTCGATGCCGATTCTGTTACGCGCGCGTCAACGTCTGAATGCGCGGGCGGCGCCGTGGAATCGTCAGGCTCAGAAAAATCTTCTGTCTCTTTGACCCCTGGTGTCACATTCCATCCGGATTTGTCGGGTGTAGCACGTATGTGGCGCTCCTAGTGTTTTAGTGGGCGTCTTTGTGCTGTTGAGGGTTGATTTGCAGTGCAGTGCAAGAGGTTCAGCGGGTCGTTCGTGAAATGAAGGACGCGCACGCGGCGTGCCTCTAGGTTTCGGGGTTACCACACCAACCTCAACCAGAGGATCGATCCGCGTGCGCGTCAGTACTGCATTTAACCGTCTTCTTCAGATTCCTGGTGCATCCGTGGTCGAGGTGTCGATCGGCGACCGCGACGTCGAAGTCACCCTGCGCCCCACAGCCCGACTGCTGAGGTGCCCCTGCAGCAAACGCGTCCGGTCAGTCTATGACCGCCGCCGGCGGCGATGGCGACACCTCGATCTGGGCACCAAACGACTGTGGCTGACCTACGACATCCGCCGACTGCACTGCCCGGATTGCGGTGTGACCACCGAAGAGGTGCCCTGGGCCCGCCCGGGAGCCAGGTTCAGCCGAGACTTCGAAGACACGGTGCTGTGGCTGGCCCAGCGCACCGACCGCACGACAGTGTCCACACTGATGCGCTGCGCCTGGGAATCGGTCACCTCGATCATCAAACGCGGAGTCGCTGAGCTGCTCGACCAACGTCGACTAAGGGCCCTGTATCAGATCGGTGTCGACGAGATCTGTTACCGCCACCCGCACCGCTATCTCACCATCATCGGCGATCACACGTCTGGCACCGTCATCGATGTCCAACCCGGAAAGAGTCGCGAATCACTCGCTAAATTCTATACAAGCCAACCAGATTCGACCCTCGCCGGAATCCAAGCGGTCACCATGGACGTCAGCAGCGTCTACACCGCAGCCACCCAAGAGCACCTGCCCCAGGCAACGATCTGCTACGACGGATTCCACATTCTGCAATGGGTCAACCGTGCACTGGACCGTGTCTTCTCCGAGGCTGCCGCTGGGCCAGACCGAGTCCACATGTCCTCAACGCAATGGCGGACCACCCGCTGGGCGCTGCGCACCGGAGAGGACAAACTCCCCGACGACAAACGCGCCCTGGTCAACGAGATCGCCAAACAGAACCGGCACGTCGGGCGGGCATGGGCACTCAAAGAACAAGCTCGCGACCTCTACCGCTACGACCACGAACCCGGCGCTGCACGCCAACTCCTCAGAGCCTGGATCACCGCCGCCAAACGCTCCCGC